>NZ_JBQEPE010000001.1:700921-1548028 GCF_052056515.1 Microbacterium sp. 22195 | reverse complement strand
GCGGCGAAACTGTCCCCCCCCCCCCCCCCCCGCTTCCCTCAGCCCTCTGTGAGCTTCGCGACCTTCGTCGCCTTCGAAGCGTTGGAGCGCCACGTGATGCCGCGCTCCTTGCCGAGAGCGTCGAGGGCTTCGTCCGTCCACGACTCGTCAGGGACGAGTGGTTCTTCCGGCTGCGTGGTCTCGTCGACGGCATCCGGAGTGGCAGGGTCGCTGTTCTCGTCGCGCAGACCGGCTGCTTGTTCGGCGGCATCCTCGGCCTGGTTGCGGGCGTCGATGGCTGCCTGTTCCTCGTCATCGTCGGGCGCCGGGGGCTCTTCGGGGATCTCCTCGAAGCGAGCGCCGCGGCGGGTCAGGTAGAGGCGCTGCAGCGGGGTGAGCCGTGCACGAGCGGTGCCGAAGCGAAACCGGACGCCAGTGAGAACGACGTTCATCCGGCGGGGGAGAGTGATCTCGACGAGCGGCGCCACCTCGGCCGGGGTCTCGGTGGTGTCGTCCGCGCTCTCGCTCTCGGCGGCCTCGCCGCTCGGGTCATCAGGCGTGACGGGTTCCGGCGTCTCGGCCGGGGTCTCGGTGGTGTCGTCCATCATGAACCTCTCAGGTCAGGTGGTGGGGCGAGGCAACGTGCCTCGCCCCACCGGTTGCTCAGACGGCGGGTGCCGCGAACGTGACGGTCGCGGTGGCCAGGCCCTTCGGCTCGAAGACCTTCGCGCCGTAGATGTTCAGGCCGCGGACGAGGTTCGCGAACCGCTTCTCCTGGCGGATGGCCTCGGTCTCCGCCAGCTGGTTGGCGAACGACCATGCCGCCGGAACACCGGCGACGATGACCTTGTCGTCCTTGTCCGCGCCGGCGCCGCCGACGGCGGGGACGTTGTTCGACACGAGGACGTCGAAGCCCTGCACCTGCTTGACGAAGCCGTTGCGGAGCGTCTCCGTGGTGCCGCTCGCCGACGCGTTCGTGAAGCGCGGGTCGTAGGACAGCGCGGAGATGAACGCCGGGTTGACGACGACGAAGCGGCCCTCGATCGGCACCGACTGGTCGTCGAGCTTCTCGCGGAGCTTCACCAGCACGGCGTACGCCGAGGTCTGGCCGGTGCCGGCGTACTCCGGCTCGGCGTCCACCACAGCGATGCGGCCGACCTTGTTGGCGGCATCGGCGCCCGCGTAGGCGAGACCGGCGATGTACTTGTCGACCTTGTCGCGGAGACCGAACGCGGCGCGGGCGAGCGCGGGCGACTGGAAGTCGCCGGCAGCCTGCACCTTGTCGATGTCGTTGACACGGAAGGCGTAGTAGTCGCCCTGGTCGATGACCATCTTGACGTTGCCGTCGGAGACGTCCTCGATCTCGATGTCGGCGTTCTTGTCGTAGGTGCGGATCGTGGGATCAGCGATGGTGGTCACGTTGACCGTGTCACCCTGCTGCTGGATCTCGCCCTCGTAGTCGCGGTTCGCGACGGTCTCCTGACCGTACACGAGCGCCTTCTCGAAGGGCACCTGGACGGCGGCCTCCCAGAGCTCAGGGATGAAGTTGGCAATTCCGGCCATGTCAGGCCCTCATTTCTTTAGTTCTTGAGGAGGGACGAGAGTCGCCCCTCCCTTGCTGCCTTGAGACGCTCGGCCGGCGGGAGCGCGGCGAGCTGTTCGCGGGAGAGCTGGGATGCTCCCTCGCCGGAGTGGTCGCCGCCGCCGGTCCGCTGCGCCACCTGGACGCGCTTGAACTTGGTGGGGTTCCCGTCGACCGTGTCCTTGATCAGCGCGTCCACCTGGGATGCGAAGTCGTCGGCGGTCGGGTCGAGAGCGGCGAGCTTGCGGCCGAAGCTGACCGACTCGAGGAGCTCCTCCACGTTCGCGTCGTGCTTCTCGGCGTTGCGGAGGACGGCGAGGTCGCGCTTGGTGGCGTTGGCCTCGTCGATCGCTGTCTGCCGTTCGGCCTGTGCCTGCTTCAGCAGGGCGTCAGGGTCGACCGGTTCGTCGTCCTTGACCAGCCCGAGCGCCTTGCCGATCTGCTGGGCGACCTCGGAGCGGGCGGCGTCTGCGGCAGCTGCCGCGTCGGTCTTCGCCTTCTCCCTGGTTGCCGCGTTCTCTCGGCGCAGCTTCTCGACGTACTCGCGCGAGAAGGTCTCGGGCGCGTCGCCGGACGGCTCGGCGGGCGGGTCGGTCGCCTCGGGGGCGGCAGGTGCCGGTTCCAGGGTCTCGACCGGCTCAGGTGCCGGATCCGTCACGGGCGCCGGGGCACCGCCGGGCTCCGCCTCCGGGGCGAAGGACAGCAGGTGCGGGCGCTGGCTGATCTTGAACATGGTTGGTTCTCCTTCTCCGCCTCCGGGACGGGGTTTCAGGGGATGGGCCGTGCAGCACCGGGCATGCACGGACGAATGTGGGGAGGGACGCAGGTACGCCAGGCTGGGAGTCGCAGCCCTTGCAGAGCGGGCGCCCTTCGCTGCGAATGGCAACGCGCGCGTTGACGCCCCTCCCGGGCGTGGGTGTGAGCATCCGGCGGGATTCGAACCCGCGACCAAACCGTTGGGAACGGCTCTCTCTACCGCTGAGCTACGGATGCGGAAGCCAGCCGCGGACCTGGGGAATCCGGCTCTGGCGTGTTCAGTTGTGAAGCGCGCGGGCTGACTCGGCCCGCTCACCGCGGATACCAGCCGGCAGGGTTGAGTTACCTGGCGCGCGCTCGGGTGCGCTCTTCTCGTCTTCTTGGGCGACGCGTGCCCGCAACCGGGGAGGAGGGCCCCTGGACGCTCTACGACTCCCGCGGCATCGCGGGGCCGGTGTAGTCGTGCTCGGCGAACTCTCGTCCGTCGAGCGCGTGATGGAGGATCACCCAGCCCATCGAGCCGTCGTCCCGGCGGACCGGTTCGGTGGTCGGGCCGCACGGGCAGTCGCCGCCGTCGACGTCGTGCTCGATCAGATCACCGATCGGGGTGACGTGGACGTCGTCAGTCGCCGTCGTCGTCGTCGGCCATGTCGAGACCTTCCATGACGAACGTCGTCAACTCGGTGTCCGCGATCGCGTTCGCGACCGTGAGCAGACCCTGCGACACGACCTGCGTCTGCCCCGGAGCGACCATCACGCCGATGCGCTGCTCTCCCGTGTCGTCGATCCACTGCACCACGCCGTACATGCCGGTGACCATGCCATCGAGCTCGGCGCCGAGCATCGCGGTGACCTTCTCGCCTTCGGCGGGGAGGTAGAGGGTCATGCGCGGGCCCACTTCCCGCAGAGCTCGCAGCTGCGACGCTGCACGCCCATGTCGATCACGCCGAACAGCACGAGCGTGAAGTACTTCCACTGATGGAATCCGAGCCAGCAGCGGAGCGACCGGCGACGTGCGACGAACGGCGGTCGCGGTGCGGAGGCCGTGAGCGCGCCAACCTCGCGCGGAGAGACCGTGAGAGCCTCCGCGAGGATCCGCTCGCCCTCCGCCGAGATGCGGGCGCGCAAGGCCGGCGCGAGCCTCACGCGTTCGGTCCCGTCGCGAAGATGGCGCGGTTCGCGCGCATCTGCACATCCTCGAGCGCCGTCAGCGCGAGGGACTGGTTCCTGGACCGCGGGGTGAGCTCCTCGATCGCGACAGCGAGCTCGACGACGAGGTTGCCAAGCTGGCGGACAGCCTCACGCTGCTCATCGGTCGGCGGCTGTCCGGTCGAGGCGGTGATGAACCGGGCGCGTGCGCGGTCCTCGGCCGTGGGTGTGGGCAGTGCGGTGTTCGTCATCAGGCGTCCTTCCCATAGGCGACGTCACGGCCGCGGCGCAGCGCGGTGATCGCCTTGTTGATCTCGGGGCGGGACAGCTCCGAGGAGTACACGCGCACCTGGTGCTGCTCGGTGTCGTAGTCGCCGAAGGCCGCGTTGCCGAGCTTGGCGGCGGCGGCTTCATCTTCGGCGTACTTCAGCAGGTCGCGGATCTCTGCGATGGTGATGTCGATGCCGAGCTGCAGCCAGCCCGTCTCGAGCCCCGCGGCGTCCGTCGTACCGGTGCGGTTCCACTGGACGTGGACGTTGCGGCGGGGAACCTCGACCGACACGGGCGACGCCTCGTGAGGGCCAGGGGTCGCCGGGTTGTACTCCGGCAGGGGGCGGCTGACGATGTGGTTGTGGGTGATCTGTTCGCGGGCCATGAGCCTCGCCTTCCTGTGATGCCCCATCACGGGGCCTGCCCGGCATCGCGCCGGGAAGCGAGGGCGCTACGGTGGGCGCATGGGAGACCACGAAGCGATGTCAGTTACCGTCCGCCGCGTCATTCAGGTGTTGCTCGACGTCCAGATGGCGTTCGACCCGGAAATGCCAGACGAAGCGTCCGAGAGCGCAATCGACATCGTCACGATGGATCTCATGTCGATCCCTGGCGCCATTGAACTTCGACAGCAGCCGGATGGCCGAGTGATCCCCGACTACACCGGACTCTTGACAGGCGTCCATCTGCTCGTCCAGCGACTGGTAGATGAACTCTCGACCGCGACGGAGACCCCGCGCGAAGTGGTCCTGTCCGACACGCGTGGTTGGATCGACCGCCTGTTGGACCAGTAACCTCGCGCTCGCGACAGATCAGCCGCGGAACGTCGCCGGGTCGGGAGCGGTCAGCCCCTTCTCCTGCTGGATGCGTGCGACCTCCTCCGACACCTGGTCGTCCGACCATGCCGGGTTGGCACGGCGCACCTTCGTCTCCGTGGAGATCGCGGACGCAGCGTCCAACAGCGACACGATCCGGACTTCCTTCTCCGGGTCGATCTGCGACACCTCGGGGAACTCGGCCACGACCTCGACGCCGGGACGGCCGCCGCGGTTGCGGAAGATGATCCCGTCGAGCTCCAAGCAGATCGACGCGATGCGGGTGCGGGCGAGGGACGCGTACCGGATCTTCTTGTCGCGGGTGCGTTCCGTGTCCGACCGGCGGTCGTTCACCTCGGTCGCGGTCATGGCGACGTCGGCGGTGTGCTCGCCGTAGCTGGACAGCGAGTAGCCGGTCGCCTGCAGGATCTCCTTCTTGAGGTTGAACGCGGTGCGCTCGTGCTGCTCGACACGGATGTCGAACTGCTGCGCGACGATCGCCTTGCCCTCGGCCTGGTTCGGGAGGGCGTTCAGCATCGCGTAGACCTCGCGCTCGCTGTCGAAGAACCCGCCCTGGCCGCGGCCCTGGGACTGGACCATCGCCTCGGGGACGAAGATGCGGGCGCGGCCGACCTTCAGGTCGCGCATCCATGACGACCACGTCTCGTCGAACGCGTTCAGCAGCGGCTCCACGCCCTCGAAGTCGGAGCGACCCCACGCGGAGAACTGTCCCTTGCGGCGCAGCTTCCGCGGCTTGCGGATGTTCGGCTCGTACACCGCGGTGAGGCGGTCGATGTACGTGGGGATGACGGTCTGCAGGCCGTCGTTGATCGAGCCGGGGAGCTCGGCGAGGTGCGCGGTCTCGGGGCGCATGGCCAGCGGAACGCGCACACCGATCCGCTCGGCGTCGTCGGAGACGTACAGGGCGTGGATGATCGCGCCGGGCTGGTGGTGCTCGATGTGCCGCCACACCTTCCGGTCGGCGTCGATGCGGGTCCAGAACGACACCTCGGTGAGCTGCCCGCCGCGGAACGTCGGCACGGCGGCGTCCGCGTCGACCGCTCGGTAGAACACGTGGTCGGCGGTCTCGACGTCCCAGTCCGCGACCCAGTAGACACCGCCGAGGGCCGCCTCGAGTTCGCCGGCCTCGTTCTGCGTCATGTGCGACTGCGGGGAGTTCATGATCACGTCAAGGCGCTGCTCGGTGACGTCGCGGGTGCCCTTGTCTCGGTCGCCAGCGATGCCGTACACGGGTGCTTCAGCGTTGATCAGGTCGCTCGACAGGGTGCAGATGCTCGCCGCCATCGGGATGTGCAGCGACGTGCGCTCCTCACCAGACGAGAGGGGCCGACCCCACCACATCTTGGAGAAGAACCCGGTCACACCGCCCTGCATCGGACGGCCGCCGCGCTGGTGCGTCGCAGACTGCGCCCCACCGTAGATGGCGCGGAGCTCGTCCACGTCGCCCGTGTACCAGGCGCCGTGCTCACGCATCCGGGCGAAGCCGGGCGCGAGCTGCTTGGGCGGGAAGATGGATCCGTCAGCGGGAAGCGGCATGCTGGACTCCCTCCGGATCAGGCGGCGATGTCGTACTCGTATGACTGGCGGGTGGAGTGGAGGACATACCGCGCGGCGTCGAGGCTGTGGTCGTCTTCCTTGATCGGCTCGTCGTGACCCTCAGCAGTGGCCTTGTCGGACCACCGGTACTCGGTGACCTCGGACAGGAAGCCTTCGCACCGGTCGGTGACGGCGAGCTTCCCCGTGTCGAGGAGTCGGGCAATCGTCGCGATGCCGCCGAGCACATCGTTGTCGGCGTGCCACGTGGTGATGCCGATCTTGAACAGCTCTTCCTGGAAGTGCGCGGCGGCCGGGTCGATGATCTGGAACTCCGGGTCCGGGAGCGACGGCTGCGGGGCGTGCTGCCCGCTCAGCCATGTGCGGTATCGCTGGGCCTGGTCGGATGGTGCGAGGCGGGCGCCGTTGTGGTCGCGCGGGTCGTACCGGAACTCGTCCAGCAGGATCAAGCGTGCCTTCGGCTCCGCGCTGACGCCGAGCATCAGGCCGGCCGATGCGTTCGACGTACCGAAGTCGATGCCCACGCCGGGGACTCGGAACACGCGTCCCACCGACTCCCACGGGACGACATGCCGGGCAGGATCCCACATCGGGAAGATCGCGCCGGCGGCGTTCGTCCACTCGCCCTTGATCATCCGGTCGTAGAACACGCCGGCGAACGACGCTTCCATGTCCGCGATGTAGTCGGCGGGCAGGTTCGGGTTGTCCTTCATCGTGAAGTGGAAGCTGATGAGGTTCTTCGCCGCGCCAGCGAGGATCCACTTCTTCCGCATCCAGTGGTTCATCGACGCGGGGTTCATCGTCGCGAGGAGCCGGGCGCCGGGGACGCGCAGACGCGACACCAGCATGTTCCAGAACTCTTCAGGCAGCAGCGCCGCCTCATCGACGTACGCGAGCGCCACCGTTGCACCCTGAATGCGGCCGACAGACTTCGCGTCGTTCGCGCCGACGATCATGACCTCACGGCCGAGGATCCTCGCCGACGACGCGCCGGGCGTGTACTGGACCTGCGCGGCCAGCTTCGCACCGAAGATGCTCGTGTCCTGGAACAGCACGAACACGTTCTGGTAGACCGTCGTCATCGTCTTCCCGACGATCAGGATGATGCCGTTCCGCGGCGCCCGGGCAACCGCGATCAGGAACGCGAACAGCGTCGCCACGGTCTTACCCGCCGACACCGACCCGTACCAGAGCGCCAGCTTCCACGACATCGCATCCACGATGCTCAGCAGCTGCGCTCGCGACACCATCCGCTCAAGCTCATCGAGCCTCATCGGTCTCGGCCTCGCCGGCGCGGTACCGCTCGGCGGCGGCCTTGAAGCCCTCGGCCAGAGTATCGAGCATCCCGACTGCCTCCTCTGAACCGCCAGCATCCCGCTCCACGATCCGCGTCAGCTTGTCGAACGTGATCCCCGCCGTCACCACAGCATTCCGCTGCACCTCAACCGGAGGCCGATCGAGGGTGTGCTCCTCGTACGTGTTGTCCTTGCCACCGAAGTTGTACACCAGGTACGAACCATCCAGGTCATCGAGCATCCGCTCCGACCGGTGCAGCATCTTCTCCGCCAGCCGGATCCGCGCCGCCGCCAGATCCACCTGCCGCGCCTCAGTCGCGTGTTTCGTCGCTGACCGGTCAAAGGACAGCCCGGCTTCGCGGCAGATGTTGGTGACGGATCCGGCGCTGATGCCGACCGCGCGGGCGATGTCGTTGCGGGATTTGCGCTCGGTGTGGAGGCGGAGGACCTCGGCGCGTTGGGCGTCGGTGATGCGTGACATGTGGTCCTCCGCTTCAGGGCCTCGTGCCCGGTATCAGCAGCGTCGTCGCAAGTGGCTAGAGTCGCGGTATGGGAGATATGCACCTTGATCTGATGGTCACCGACAGGATGTTCGGGCGGATCCAGGCGGGAAGCTCTGAAGCATTCAGGCTGTCGACTTGTCCGCGGTGCGGGCGGAATCAAGCGCTCGTCGTCGCACGGACAACCCCTGGCCGTGTGTACTGGCTTCGCTGTTCCAACTGCGGCCGTGGGCTGGTCGAGGTTGATCGGACTGTGTACCCAGGAACCAAGCCGTTGGCTGAACCTCAGGGCCTACCGGAGGACGTGGCGGCGGCGTGGGATGAGGTGCGCTCATGTCTGGGTGTTGGCGCCAACACCAGTGCGGTGTTGGTGGCGCGAAAGATTCTGCTGCACGTCGCGGTTGGGTTCGGGCTCGCAGCGAAGAACGAGCGAGGACGCGCCCCTGACTTCGCTGAGGCGATCGCCCACCTGGAGACAGAGGGTTTGATCACCAGGAGGATGAAGCCGTGGGTGGATCGGATCCGCCAGGTGGGGAACTCCGCGACGCATGAACTGCCAGCGATCACCGAGGCCGAGGCCTCAGATGTGGCGAGCTTCACGGAACAGCTGCTCAAGCTCGCGTACGAGATGGATCACCTCATGAGCCAGCCGAGCGAGGAGACCGACGAGCCCGCGACCGGCTACCGGCTTATCGCATCGCTCCGACCACCAACCACCGAATGGGTATCGTGACGAAGCCCCCGGCGATGTGACCGCAGGTCAGATCGTTCCGGGGGCTTCCGATCGTGGCAGTACGCCGACTCTTTCACAGTAGCGCGGCAACATTGGCAACATTCAAACTCGCTGGCGTCCGAACGTCGGCGCGTCGAGGTACGCGTCCTTGAAGTCAGCCACCCGTCGTAGATCCTCGCTATTGAGCACGGTTCGTCGGCCGGCGGTCTCGGTACGGATGCGGAGCAGCGGGTTCTTGGCGTCGCGGCCATCGTGGACCCAGAGTCGAATCGTGCGTTTGGAGCGGTCGAACAGGGCGGACGCCTCGGCTGTGGTCAGCCATGGCTTCATGCGCTGGCTCATTCGGGCTGCTCCATCAGTGCGACCGGATCGCCGTGAACTTCGCGGAGTTGTGCGATGTGCTCCCGAAGTTCCACGTGGTCGTGGAACCACTCGCGCTGCCCCGGGACTAGGTGATTCGTGAACTCCTGGTGCCGCCGGCGCTCGAGCTCCACTGTTCCTGGTTCCAGCGCCAGGATCTCGTCGTAGGGCAGCGTCGAAAGCCGACCCTTGAGGCTGGCCGATGTGCCGATCTTGATCCGGTCGCCGAAGCGTATGTAGTAGCACCAGCTGGTGCCGCGCCGAGTCAGGATCTCAGGGGCGGAGGAGGGCTGTTCCCACCAGGCGTCTTCCCAGCAGCCTGGGTTCGAGCAGGCTACCGGGACGCCAGGGCCGGCGAGGATCAGACGCTTGCAAATCGGGCACGACACCTCGGCGAGTAGGTGCCGGTGCGTGTCGGAACGCTTCTGGTCGTCGATGATCTTGGCCCAATGCTCCGAGCAGATGCCGTAGAACGATCGAGGGTCCGGCTGGTTCGTGCACGGGAGGCCGCTGTCCTGGACAAGGGGGCACGTCTCCATACGCTCACTATACTCGATATAGTGCTACCCGGTATAGTGGGTGCGTGGATGAGGGGCTCGCTGAATTGAGAGCAACGGTCGCGAAGCTCACGGCCGTCGAGGAGCGCCGAGCGAACCTCATCGAATACAGGGATAGGCAGTTGCTTGAGCTCGCGGACGCGAAGGCTGCTACCTGGGTACAGATGCAGGCGGTCGCGGGTCTCTCGCCGCGAGGACTCCAACTCGCACTTGAACGAGCCCGAGCTCGCAGGGCGATGACCGTTCGAGACAAGGCGACGTGAAAAGAACCTAAAGAATCCTCGAGCGTCGCCGATCGGACCCTCGCTGCCTAGCGGTAGATCGCCAGAATGTCGAGGATCACTGCGGGGCCCGTGACCCAGCTATCGTCCGATTCACTCGACGGGCCCTTGCGAGCCAGCTCCCGCCGCTTCTCCCTGCTGAGGATGCTTGATCCTGGCAGCGCGAGTAGTGGGTGACGTTCCCCCGGCCGGATCTTGCGCGTTATCTTGCCGACGATCCGCACCTCACCCTCAAGATCGTCGACCGAAACACGCGTGTGCTGGGGCAATAGCTGTCCCGCTACCCGCCAGTCGTCGCTGTCCGGAAGTCCGATGATCATCAGTTTGTCTCCAAGCAGCCCGCTGATGGACTCGACGAGGGTGACTTGCTCTGGATCGATCGCGGGTGAGTCAGTAGATGTGGGGAGGAATGCCGACATCTCTGAAAGCGACTTCATAGTGTTGATGATGCCGGTGCTCTTGTTGAGCATCTTTACGAAGGTTGGTACCTCGATGTCCACCTCGATCTCGACCAGTGCGCCTGTCAGGAGATCAGGAAGGTCGGTGTCGGGGTCAATGACTTCGACCCACCCGGCCAGTTCTGGGTCCGCAGCCGCGAGCTTCATCAGGCGATCGAATTGCGCTGGAGGGGAGTCCGTAAGGGAGATCGTCAACTCACTCTCCTTCGACGAATCTCCGCTACCCCCGATCGGGCCCAGCCCAGCCTTTGCCTGTAGCCCTTTAGTCTCTCGACGTCGGTCGTCGACGGTGCTACGCACGCCGCCCTCCATCGCGCTCACGTAGTCCGACAGTGTCGTCTCGTTGAGATAGAGGAAGCTCCTCAGGCTGCTCATGCTGACCTCCCATTTCTTGTTGACTGGATCGTAGCGCCTGAGCAACGGCCTCCTTGGCGTGACGGGATGCGCGATTGCGCCTCCTCGGGGTAGTTCCCTGCGTTGCTCAGCACGTTGGTGAGCGTGCCGCGCAGATGGTCTCGGGTCGTCATGCGGCCTTCTCCTTGGTGGTGGGTGTGATGGTGAGTGCGTCGCTGATGGTCCAGTCGGCGCGGCCCGAGGCGTCCGGGCTGATGGTGTGCTGGTCGGCGTCCCAGAGCGCTTGCGCGCCGGCGGGACGGGAGCGGGCGCCGAGGTCGTGGCACCGGCAGGTGCACGCGAGGTTGTCGCAGTCGGCGTGCAGCTGGTCCGCGCACGTCGCGGATCCAGCCCACCGTTCGATGTCGGGTCGGATGCGGGCGAGCTCGGTGCCGCAGTTCCTGCAGGTGACGACGTCCGCGCCGCGCTCCTTGCGGGTGTCGTTGCCCCAGGTGGGGAGGAACCCACAGTTGTGGCAGCGGTGCGGTGCCGGGGTGCGCTCGTCGGTCGGTTCGACGGGGAGGGCGTTCCAGGCGCGCTCGGCGGCGTGCGAGAACTGGATCGCGTCGGCTGCGCACGCCTCGGTCTGCACCCAGTTGTCGACGGTGCCGAACCGCGACTGCAGGTGGCGTTCGCACTCGTCGAGGGCGAGGAACACGAGCGTGAGGTTCGCGAATCCGAGCGCGGATCCGCCGCCGCCGAACGAGGCGACGGCGCGGCCCTCGGTCGCTTCGAGCTTCTCGCGGAACGACGGCCAGGCGGCGACGGCCGCCACGACGCGCTCGTAGCAGCCCTTGCAGAGGTGGCCGACTTCGGCGAGGCGGGGGAGGCACCCGCGGCAGGTGCCGGGACGCTCCGCCCAACCCTCGTGATCCGGGCAGGTCACACGGTGCTGGCCGAGGATGGTGCAGCGGCGGATGCCGGGCAGGTCCGTGTTCGTGATGCAGACGGTCATGCAGCTGCTCCGATCTGCGCGAGGATCTGCGCGGTCGTGACGGGGTCGTGGACGGCGAGGTTCCGGAGACCGAGCGCGCCGCGGTACGGGATCGGCTCGTCGAGCGGGCGCGGGTTCGCGAGAACCAGGTGGTATCCGCGGTGAGCGGGGAACTCGTCGTAGGCGTTCGCCCACGGGGAGCAGATCTCGCCAGTCGGGGTCGTGGAGTCGAAGCAGACGTTCGTGCCCGCGTGCGACTGCTGTACGACATGCGCACCGACGAGGTCGACGACGCCGATGATCGCGCCGCGCACGTCATCCCACCCATCGGCGTGCTCTTCCATCGCTTCGGCGAGCGTGCTCATCGCGGCGTTCCACGATGCTTGGTCGTCCCATGCCTGGGCGGCGTGAATTGCGACGGGCCCGCGATAAGCTCCCGCGACATTCCGTACGCGGTTCTCGACGTCCTTCCCACCGTGGACGATCGCGTGAGCCCACGGCTGACGCACGGTCAGGATCCTCATGAGTCGCTCCTCTCCTGGAATGCGGCGCACGCGGGCCACCGCTTGGTCATGTCGCGGCCGTCGCCACGGTGGTTCTTCGATCTCGGGTCAGGGGTGCCGCACTTCCACCAGTGCTTCCCGCTCGGATGCCCCTTGACGCGGAGGAACGCGCAGTCTCCGCACGTCTTGCCGTTGTTGGCGAGCGGCATCCTCGTGGCGGGGTGGATGTCGGCGGCGATCGCGAGCTGGTCGCGCTCCCGCTGTGGCAGACGCTCGCCCTTCGGCGCGTCCTTCGGCGCGTCCTTCGGCGGGGGAGGCGGGTCGAAGCCGGGGAGCTCGTCAGCCATCAGGCACCGACCTTCGCGAGCCACGCCTTCGCCTCAGCGTGCGGGCACATCTCGCCCGGCTGCAGCGACAGGTAGCCGTGCGCCTGGCATCCGCCGTGATGATCGAACTCGCAGTCGTCGCGGTCGATCAGGTCGCGCACGAGCTGCTGGATATCGCGGCCCGGTGTGCTCGGTGGTGCTTCGAGCACTTCGGCGGCGTCGGCGATCAGGTTGCGGATCATCGCGGTGACCCCTGATCCGCCGACTCGCGTGAATCCGCTGTCGATCTTCATGACGACGGCTCGCAGGTAGTCGGCGTCGGCGTGATCCTCGGGAACGCCCTGCGGGCCGGTCGGGACGTGTGGCCGGGGGAGTGTGATGGTGGTCAGCATGAGCATGCTCCGTTCAGTGCGATCTCTGTGAAGCAGTTCGGGCAGGTCGGGCGGGGTGCTGGTTCCGGCTTCTCGTCGGGGATGCAGCCGACGTGCACCAGCTGCCCGTCGACGTACTGGACCATGTCGCCCTCGTGGATGCGGTGCCCGCACTCCGCGGCGCACGCGCCGTTGTAGCGGGCAGTGAACGGCCGCGGTGGTGCTTCGCTGTCGTGGAAGTAGGTCATGGCGTCTCCTCGATCTGCTTGAGCACGCGCTGCAGCGGCCCCCAGCCGAGGTGGATGAGCGCGCGCATGGAGCGGAGCGCCTCGGTGCGGTAGGACTCCTGCCCGGCCGGGCCGAGTTCTTCCCATGTGGGGTGCATCTCGCCGTCGGGCCAGGTGCCGTTCTGGTGGGCGTCGGCGCGCTGGTTCAGCATCGCCAGCTGTTCAGCGATGGCCGCGCAGCCGCACTCTTCGGCGATGTCCGGCAGGCGGCCGTTGATCGCGGCATCCATTTCGGTGGGCGTCGCGTCACCGATCGGCGCGCCGCACGACTCGCAGCAGCGCTTCACGCTGATGCGACGTCCGCCGGTCTCGGTCTTCTGGTCGAGCGTCCAGGGTCGGAGCTCAGAACGGAGTGTCATCGCCGAACCCTCCCGTCGTGCTCCACGCGTCGCTCTGCGCGCTTCCCGGGGTCGCCCATGGCTCATCAGCCGCGGGAGCGCCCGGCCGGCCCGCCTGGCCACCCTGCGGCGCCTGCGCGCGGGTCACCTGTGCGGTCGCGTACCGGAGCGACGGGCCGATCTCATCGACCTCGAGCTCGATGGCCGTGCGGCTGTTGCCGTCGCGGTCCTGGTAGGAGCGCTGGCGGAGTCGGCCCTGCACGATGACGCGCATGCCCTTCGTGAGGCTGCCGGCGACGTGCTCGGCGAACTCACGCCACACCGATGCGCGGAGGAACAGCGCTTCGCCGTCCTTCCACTCGTTCGCCCGGGCGTCGAACGTGCGCGGCGTACTGGCGATGGTGAAGTTCGCCACCGGAAGGCCGTTCTGCGTGTATCGCAGCTCGGGGTCCGCGGTGAGGTTCCCGACGACGGTGATCACGGTTTCGCCGGCCATCAGTTCGTCACCTCCGCGGTCAGGCTGTCGATCGCAGCTGCGATCAGGGCGCCCGCCTTCACCAGGTCGCGCACCGGGTCGCCGGTGGGCTTCCAGTAGCGCTCGGCCCAAGGCCACCCCTCGAATCGCGCCCATCTGTGCGGCATGGCGTCGGACGTGCCTTCGGCGATGTTGACAGTCGCCTGCGCCGCATAGACGCGCGCGGCGTACGTCAGCTGGTACGCGTGGCCCTCATCGTGCTCGGCGGTGTACCCCTCGTCGGTGACCTGCCGTGCTCGCTCGGCGGCGATCAGGTCTGCTCCGGTCATGCTCATGGTCAGTTCTCCTCGATGAGCTCGAAGGTGTACTCGGCGGGGAACGAGTCGCCCCATCCGATCCGCTTGGCGACGGTCTTGAAGTCGATCGCGACGGCGTCGCCGTCCGGGGTGGTGCTGGTGACGCGGCTCGGTCCCTGCTCGGTCTGGACGACGTCGCCCGGGGTGAGCTCGAGGGCGGTCTTCGTGGTGGTCATGCTGCTGCCTTTCGTTCGTTCGTTTCGTCGTTGTCGGGGAGGTCGATGGTGTCGTCGTCAAGGGCGAGCGGGGGAGGCCACCCCATGCGGGCGGCATGGTTCCGGGCACGGCGCGCGGCATTCACCTGCTCGATCGTCTGAGCCGGCGGTAGCCGCATCGACATGGCGTCGTAGACGCGGACGATGGTTGCTGCAGTCGTGGGGGAGACCATGCCGCGGCGGCAGATCGCGGCTGACCAGCCGTGACCGAATCCCGCCTGGGCACTGATCGCTTCGTGCGACCATCCGAGCGCCTGCAGCGCACGGATCCTGCGGATGGTGCCGGTCGAGTCGATGCGCAGCTTCCGGCCGGTACGGTGCTGGTGGTAGCGCCAGAACTCGTATTCGGCGGCGGCGCGTCGGCAGTCGTCGCACTGGCATCCGTGCTTTGCGCGGCAGACGGTGTTCTCGCCGTGACTGTGTTCCGGCGGGCAGATCGTGCGCTCGCTCATGCCGCCATCCCTCCGAGACGCACCATCGCCGCGTACTCGCCGGACTGGACGCGCGTCCAGCCCTGCACGCCGGGGAACCATGCGTGGATCGTGGTCGGGGCGACGCCGACCGTCCGTCCGACCTCGGCGAGCGAGCATCCGTCATCGAGGAGGCGCTTCGCGAGCACGTGATCCGATTCCGGGCGGCGCACCGCGGCGGGCTTCCGGTTTCGATTCAGAGCGGTCCGCCACCGGGTGACCGTCCGCGTCGAGACGCCGAACCGGACCGCGATCTCGGTGGTGCTCAGACGCTCCTGTTCGCATCCCAGGAACGCGGCCTCCCACTCAGGATCGAGCGACGGATACCGGTTATCCACAGGGGTTCGCGCATCAGGAACAGAAGGATTTTCACCGGTGTCTTGGTAGCTCTTACGTTCCGTCCCGTCCCGTTCCGTTCCGTAGCATCCGGCCAGGCCATGGGGTGGCTCGATGGGGTAGGCCATAGCCGAGGCCATTGGGGTAGTCATGAGGTCTCCTTTCCTCCCCAGCGCGCAGCCGCGCCCTTCTTCCCCGCCTCCGACAACTGCTGTCGGAGCGCTTCGGTGATCTCCTTCGTCGGCTGATGGTTTGCGTACCCTGTGACGGCCCAGCCCTTCTCATGGGGCTCGAAGAATCCGCCCTCCACCAAGAGCCGGGCGGTGGCCGCGGTCGCATGGATGAACCGCAGCGCGGACTTCGCGATCACTCCGTCTGTGGCGTGCGCGCCGGAGTACTCGATCGCGAAGTGCCACACGGCCATCGCAGCCAGGCCGCGCTGACCGTGCTCATCGATGAAGGTCGCGACCTTGGGATTCGCGTAGATGTCGCTGTCCATCCGCACCCAGGGCAGTCCCGTGGCCATCAGCGCACGCTCCTCAGGTAGAGCGCACGGGCACGATCCGTGTCGTCGGCGATCGCCTTCCAGAGGAGGTAGTCGTCGCCGTAGACGTCGAGCATCATGGCCAGGGCCTCGACGGCGTCGATCTGGCGGCGGCCGTCGCCTTCGAGGACGAACCAGCGTCCCTCGTTCGCGAACCACACGGGCACGCGTGTGACGTCCTTCACCCAGATCGGCACCTTGACGCCGTACGCCTGAGCGATCGCCGCCCACTCGGCGTCGTCCTCGATGAAGCTGTTGATCAGGGAATCGAGCCACAACAGGTTCGGGAGGCGGTGCTTGTCCTTCCTGCCGCCCATGCCGCCCTGACGGTGCTGGGGGATGATCCGCTCGGACTGGACGGCGGTGAGGACGCACGTGCGGCCGGCGGCAGAGTCCCGGCGGTCCAGGTCGCGGAGCATCCGTGCGGGGACGTGGCTACCCACGATGGTTCTCCTTCCAGTGGCAGGTGCAGGACCGCGGCGCGGCGTTCGAGTGCCCGTAGGGCGTCCAGCAGCACGAGCGACGACACCGCGCCTGGGGTGCGTCGTGCGCGAGCGTCTCCGGCGCTGGGCGGGGCGAGATGGTCTTCACGCGGCCATCGCCTCCGTCCAGTTCAGGAACTCGGCGACGGCGAAACCGAGGTCGCGCGCGCACGGCGGGGTGACCGCGTTCCCGGCCTGCTTGACCTTGTCCCGCTTCGTCCCGAGCAGGAGGTAGTCGCGCGCGAAGCCCATCCCCGCCTGGATCTCGTGCGGTTCGAGCATCCGGAAGCCGGCGTCGTCGACGTCGAGGCTGATCGGTACGAACGGCTCGAGCAGGGACTGATGGCCGCCTGTGGTCAGCGTGCGCAGCGGCTCGGTGACGGGCGTGGACATCTCCGCGCCGCCGAGGTTGTTGCGCATTATCAGGGCGTGGTGGTTGCCGTTCGCCGCGACCGTGTCGATCGGCTGATCGGTCGGCTTCGCGACGCCGTGGTTCCGCAGAGGGATCACGATGCCCTCGCGGTCCACGGTGGTCACCGCGCCCATCGGCTCGGTCGACGGCCGCGGCGTCCCCGTGCTGTAGTACGGCACGAGGATGCCGGTCTCGTTGCGGGTCGACTGCGTGCGCATCGGTCCCGACATCGGCGCGGCGGACTTCCCCTCGCGGCCCTCCACGGGCACGAGCAGCGACGCATGGTTGCCACCGGCGACGAGCGACGGCAGCGCGGCGCTGACCGGCTGAGACCGCGACGCATCCGCCCCACTGAGGTTGTTCACGATCAGCGCGTGGTTGGCGCCGTCCGCGACGACCGTCGGCAGGGCCTCGTCGAGGGTCTGCGTGCGGTCCCGCTCCCGGAACTGCGCCAGGAACGCCGGAGGGACGGCCACGCCATGCTCAGCGGTGCCGGTCTGCACCGGCAGGGGCGTGTCGAGCTCGCTCACCCGCAGGTAGTTCGAACCGGTGTTGACGCCGTCGTAGGTGTTCCCGGCGGCCTTGACGACCAGCGGTGCCCAGTAGCGCTCGATGCCACGGCGGATCCGCTCGCGGGTCTTCTCCGCCAGCGGCTTCTCCCGGTCACCGATCCTCGGCGCCGGCAGCGACCAGTCGATGATCGTGTCCGCGGCCAGCCAGCCCGGCTCCACAACCTGCCAGCACTCGGGGCACCGATAGACGTACTGCGCACGGTAGCGACCCCACGGCTCCTTCTTCTTGAACGCGCGCGTCGCGCGGATCTCGCCGTGCTCCAGGCACAGGGCGAGCGGCTGCGTCCACCGGCCCAGGCGCGGCGCGGGGTTCTTCTTGGACGCCTGATCCTGCCGCCAGAAGACGATGTACATCCGGTCGCGGGACTGCGGCGCGGGCAGGCCACCCTGCTGCGCGTGCATCGAGTTCAGCCAGACTGTCTCGTGCCGGTAGCCGAGCAGCTCCATGGCCATCAGCCAGGCCGGGAACTGCACCCAGCGGGCCGCATCGACGACGTTCTCGATGATGATCGCCCGGTACATGTGGTGCTCGGCGAACCGCGGCACGTCCCACATGGTCGCGCGTGAGCGGTTCGCGGCCTCATCGACCAGCGGGCGGGTACCGTCCAGTTCGAACAGCGCCTCGTTCATCGCCCGCTGCCGCTTCACGCCCTTCGCGATCGAGTGGTTCGTGCACTCCGGCGACGCCCACAGGATGTCCGTGGTCGGGAAGTACCGCGGGTCGACCTGCGAGATGTCCGCCTGCGAGTGGTCGGTGTCGGGGTGGTTCACCTGGTGCGATTCGATCGCCAGCGCCCAGTGGTTCGCCGCGATGACGACGCGGTATCCGGCCTCCACGAGACCGGAGGACGAACCGCCGGCACCGCAGAACAGATCCGTGACGGTGAGGCCGTTCCACGGCACCACGGGGTGCACGTAGCCCTTGACCTTGGCGACCTGGTGGGCGGCGTCGAACGCGGCCGACAGGGCGGCGTCGTGCGACTGATCGATGGTCGCTGCCGACGGCGTCATCGGACAGCCTCGGTCGGGGCGAGCAGCTCGCGGCGTTCGGCGCCTTCAGCGTCTACCTCGGAGACACGGAACCGCGGCGTGTACGGCACGCTGCTCTGATTGAGCGCGTGCAGCACCTTCACGACGGCCTGGAAATCGTCGTGGCTCAGGTCGACCGTGAGCTCCGACACGTCGTCCGCGTACGCTTCGATCTTGAACCGCTTGGTCATGGTCTGGAATGGCGACCTCATGCCGCGCTCCCTTCGATGTCGAGGAGGTCGAACAGCGTGGGTGCGTTCGCCTCAGGTGTCTTCTTGCAGCCGCCCGGAGTGGCATGCGCGTCGTGGACGGTCGCGGGCGCGTAATCCGTTCCAAGGACTTCTGCCCAGCGCTCCGCCTCGGCGCGGTCTTCGCAGGAGAGCGCACGGTCGCCCTTGATTCGCACCTCGAAGCGAGCAGGAGGCTTGTCGTCGGTCGGGAATCCGAGGGCAGTGAGGTCGGCAGCGTGCGAGGTGTCGTAGTGCTCCTGCATGATCCGGGCAGCCTTCTCCGGGCCGCGGTGCTCGACGATGTGCGAGCACTTCGACCAGAAGCAGTGCACCGTGACCATGCCGTTACACGTCGCGCACGTCGGGCGCGCGCTTTGGGTGATCGCGACGTTCGACTCGTCGACGTAGTAGTGCGCGTGCGCGGAGCAGAGCTCCTTCCCGCACGTGTGACATGTCAGGGCGAATGGCTCGCGCGACTTGAACGTCGTCGCGCTGCAGACCTCGCACGCGCTCATGACGTCACCGCCGATAGAGTTCCGGCATGACCTCGCTCGATGCGATGAATGCTGATGTGTGCACCGCGCTCTCGCAGCTCGCCCCCGTCTTCATGGTCTTGCTCGTCGCCGAGCGCGTCGTATTCAAGCGCTCTGGGGACGAGGACGCACTCGAGAGCGACAGCTTCTGGCTTGGCATAGCTCAGATCACGGTTGATTTGCTGCTTGCCGCGCTGAGCGCGTTCATCACCATCTCCGCGCTCCTGGGCATTCAGGCGAAGGGCTACGAGGGAACGTTCGCGAATGTCCTCTGGACGACCACGATCACACTGATCCTTCTGGTGATTCTTCGGTGGCTCTTCCTGGCCACGCCTCTTTCGTCTGCCTTCACCCAAGTGGTCCGATCTCAGGCGCGCGCTGCGCTCGCGCTGCAAGAGGGCCTTGTTGAAGGAGCGGTGGAGTTTCCAAGCGCCCTCGCTCGCGCTCTCGCGACACTGCCATATGACGTTGCGGCAAATGTCGTCCGAATCGTCGAAGGTATCGGACAGTTCTTCGTCGGAGTGGTCTCGATCGGCACCGCAGGGCGCAGCAGCCAGGACGTCAGCTGGCAGCGGCGAAGACGGAGATCCAGGGGCCCGAAGCACTGACCGCTGGTGGCAGCCAAATCCCGCTAGAGTGCGGGCATGCCTACGATCACGTACACGCTTCACTACGCCGACGCCGAGTTCCGCATCACGCACACCGATTACGAGATGCTCAAGGGGCTCTATGACCGCGCGGAGGGGCGTCCTAGCCTGTGGCGATTCACCCCGGCCGACAGCGACGAAGAGGTCGCAGTAGCTATTGGTGGCGGCGCGACCTTCTACGTCACGCGCAACATCGACGCCGACTGAGCCGATCACAGCAGACCCTCCGCTCGGAGCTTCGCCTCGGCGAGAGTTACGCGCTGGAATACCGCGGCGTCGCCGCCTCGATCGGGGTGGGTCGCGCGCTGTGCAGCCCGCAGAGCAGTGGCGGGCGTCCAGTCCTGCCGGACTTCGCCTGAGACATTGGCCAGGAAGAACAGCGCGTCCTTGCTCGAAGCGAAGCCGGCCGGCGCCGCAGTCGCTTCGATCGCGAGGAACCCGCGGTACTGCTCGCCGTGACGGGTGACGCCGTACCTGTCGACCTTGCGCAGCGCCTCGAGCGCGAGAGCGATCGCACGCAGGTTGTCGTGCCAGGTCGTGAACGTGTCGCACGGGTACGACAGTTGACCATGGCGGGACTCCATCGAGAAGATCACACCGGGGTGCTCGGCTTTGGCGTTCGCGTAGGGGCGTCCGTCGATGCGGAACGCGCCCGCCGGGACGGCGATCAGCAGCTCGGCGGAGTCCTGGTGCGCTCGGGTGTCGGCGAGGTGCCAGATCTCGCGATCGAGCAGACGCAGGGTGTCGTTCAGCGTCGCACTGAACTTCGACGCGTGCCGCTCGCGCGTCAGTTCGCCTGGCCACTCGCCGATCGGGCCGACCTTCATCCGGTCAGGCCAGGCGCTCATGCCGTCACCACCGATAGAGTGCGGGCATGACTGAGATCACGATCGCGTTGACCGATGCTGAGTGGGCAGAGGCACTCAAGGCAGGTTTTGATGCGGCGTACAAGGCCCGCTTTGTCGATGGGCTTGAGGACCAGGCGGACGAAATCGGTGTTGCGGCGGGCCAGGCGAAGGCGCGGGAGATCGCGCTGCGTCGCGCACGCGGTCTCTAGGCGCATCACGCTGCACCTCCCAGACGCACGCGGAGCCGTTCGAGCCCGCGCGCGGTGACACGCACCTGCGGGGCCACGGGGAGCAGCTCGCCGTCCTTGACGCGTGGCGGCATCGCGCGCTCCGTCAGGTAGCCGGCGTCGAGTGCGCGCGCGTACGGGCGCCAGCGGCGCTCCTCGCCGCGGTAGATCCAGCCGAGCTCCCCGAGGGTGTCGAACAGGCGCTGCGGGCCCGTGCTGATGCCGGCGCGCTTGAGGATGTTCGCGGCATCCGCGACGGCGTAGTCACCCTCGGCGGACGCGAGGTCGTCCCACGCTTCCGCGCGCGGTGTGAGCTCGGCGATGTGCTGGTCCCGGTCGGCGAGCATCTGCTGCGCCTCGATGACCGCCAGAGCGAGCAGCTCGGCGCCCTTCGGCGCTGCGGCGACTTCCTGCTTCCGGGTCTGGACGGCGAAGTACTGCTGCAGAGCAGCGATCTCCGGCTTCGAACCGTCCGCGTTCTGGAAGAGAACGTACGCGGCGTATCGGGTCAGCTGGACGTCTTCGACCTCGCGGCGTGCGCCCTTGCCGATCTGGATCATCTTGGTGGATCCGACGAAATGATCGGCGGCGTTCAGTCCCGAGGCGTTCACGGACGCGATCGCACGGTTGATCGCCTGCGACCAGTTCCGCCAGTCGGTGTACCCGGCGAACGGCATGAGGTCGCGGGCAGACCAGATCTCACCGTCGGTGAGGGTGATGATCTTGAGGTCGTCGAGCTCCGCGCTCAGAGCGAGGGAGTTCATCGGGCACCCCCGTTCAGGAGGAGGGCGAAGGTGGCGGCCGTCATGGTGACGTACTGCTCGGCCGGATCGGCGGTGCCGCGGCGCTTGTGCATGACGACACCGATTCGGGCGCCGTCGTTGATGCGCTCGGCTTCGGCCTCGCGCAGCCATGCGGGGAGGCTCATCGTCGCGGTGTCTTTGCACTCGATGACGACGCGGGCGCCGTTGAGTGTGCGGACGCCGGCGATGTCGCCCTTGTCGGCGGCGCCGGTCTTCACGCGACGGTCGATGCGGTCGTCGTGGAGCTCGGTGGCGAGCCAGTCGGCCTGACGGCGTTCGAACGTGGTGCCAGCCTTGCGCGCGCTGGCGCGGTTTCGTCGGGGCTTGGTTTCGGGGATGATGGGTACGCTCACGCTGAGTCTCCTGCTAGGGAATGCGATGTGTGGGTGGGGACCGGCCGACTGCTACTCGGCCGGTCCCCGTTCTTGTGGGCGCTGCACCTGCTACGTGCAGCGACCGGTCAGGCGGACGGCCGTCCCATGAAGATGGGGACGCCGCCGATGCCGTCGTGCACGCGGGTCTCTTCCCCGTCGCGCTTGTCAGTGCGGCCGTCGCGGATCTCGGTCACGATGTCCGCGAACGCCGCCTCGAGGATGTTCTCCGGGCGTTCGAGCTTGAAGCCGAGGAGGACAGCCCCGCCGCGGAGCCGGTATCGGAAGTGGGCCCAGATGCTGTAGATCGGACCGCCGACGTACGGGCGCAGCGCCAGCTGGATGCGGGCGGGGATCTCGATGTCGCCCTTCTGTCCGGCCCTCGCGGCCGTGTCCTCCGTGAAGTTCAGCTTCACGTCGCCACTCGTCTCGCGGATGGTGGACTCGAAGGTGACCTTCGTGTGCGCCTGGAAGGATCGCGCGATGTCGATCATGCGCGCCGCGGTCGGGTCGATGACGTCGAGGTAGCGGTCGTCGATGAAGTCCGCGAACACGTCCTGCTGGAACAGCTGCCCGTCGGCCTCGGCCCACGCTGCCCACGCCTTGGAGTGCTCCAAGTCGAGGGTGACGCGGTGTTTCTGCCAACCGCCGGGTGTGCCCGCTTCGTCGTGGGAGTCGATGATGCCGACGACCTTGGACGAGTTGGCGTGCGCGTAGACCTCTGTGCGCGAGTCGGCGTGCCGGTTCACGTAGGCAACGAACGACGCCGCGTCGGTGACGCTGCGTGCCCCGGTCTTACGGCGCGGGGACTCGGCATACTCGTCGGTGTCGATCGTGGCCATGCTCGCCTCCATGCTCTTGGCGACGAGGTAGACCTCGCCTGCCTTGAGCGGAACGTGCATCTCGCCGTCAGCTTGACGCTGCAGTTCGGCGACGACTGCTGCCTCGGTCTTGGTTTCCTCGATGGTGGTCATGCCCCAGGGGCCTCCTTGATCTCGCCGGTGCGGGGATCGGGGACTCCGCCGGCGTCGCGGATGTCCTCGTCGGTGAACAGCGGCATCGCGGACGGGTCCGTGCGCGACAGGTCGCCCGAGGGAGTGATGAACGCCATCGCTCCGACCCGGGTCTTCTCCGGGATCTTCTGGCTGATCTTGTCCGTCACGACGACCGCATCCAGGCCGCCGTCGGCGGCCTTCACGTCGATGCGGATCACGAGCGAGCCGGTCTTTCCCGTCTCCTTGACTGCTGCGGCGACCTTGCGGAGCGTCTCGGCGGCCTCGATGTCGGTGCCGGGGCGGACCTGCGCGAGCATCGCCGCGAAGCTCGGCGGCTTCTCGTCCTTCTTCTTCTCATCCACCTGGATGTCCTTTCTCGTGGTGGTCTATGCGATCCGTGTCGCGTGGTGCTGGGCCTCGGCCCACGTGGCGAACCAGCCGATCGATCCGGGGCTGATGACCATCCACGGACGGTCGAAATGCAGCCACAACGGCAGTCGGTGCACCCACGGCTTCATCGGGTGCTCCCGGGCTCGTCGATCTCCCACAGATGCAAGGTCCGTGGGTGCACGTCGATCCACTCGGCGCGCGGCGGGAGCAGCATCGCCATGCGCGCGCGGTCCGGGACGAACCGATACCGGGCATCGGCGATCTCGTCCCACGACGGGAGGCGGGTGGTGTGCGATACCGATAGGTGCCACAGGCCGACGTCCTGCGTGCGGATCACGTGCAGTTCGCCGTCCGCGACGGTCGCCAACCACGCGCCGGCGCCGGGGAGCGCGGCCATGAAGCCTGCATCCGTCTTCTCCCAGGGCGGGGTGGCGTCGTGCCGCGAGCCAGGCGCGGCGGTGGTGAACGCGCTCATCGTGTGCTCCCGAAGAATCCGGCGGTGATGCGCTTGCCGATGTTCATGAGGGCGAAGGATCGGTTCTGGACCGCTTTCTGCCGTTCCTCGGCGTAGCGGAGCATCTCCTTCTTGAGGTTCAGCTGGTGCAGCTCGTCCTTGGTCTTCGCATGCGCGTACTGGCGTGCCATCTGCGTGCCCGAGCTCTCGTGCATGATCATGAAGTCCGCGAACGCCGCGAGGTACTTCTCCTCGGCGCGGTCCCGGTCCTCGACGAGGACGATGATCACCTGCGCGATGTGCTCGATCGCGTCGGCGACCTCGACGATCATCCGATCGATCTCGCTCGGCCCGATCGGCATGCCGTAGATCCCGGAGGGGATCGCGAGCATCTCGGTCACAGCCTGCTCGGCAGCGGAGAGGCGCAGCTCGCCCGTGCGGCCGTCCACGATCTCAGTCACGGTCCACCTCCCCGGCATCCATGGCGGCGTCGAAGCGCGCAGCCTCGGCGGCCTCG
Organism: Microbacterium sp. 22195; assembly: GCF_052056515.1. Lineage (NCBI taxonomy): Bacteria > Bacillati > Actinomycetota > Actinomycetes > Micrococcales > Microbacteriaceae > Microbacterium > Microbacterium sp. 22195. The sequence continues at coordinate 1,523,660 of NZ_JBQEPE010000001.1, read as the reverse complement.
AACTCCTCCTCGGTCAGGCCCTCCGACGGTGAGGGAAGGGGAGCGCTGGGATACGCCACCTCACCATCGGAGGGAGTCTCAGGGTCATCGGGGACGACGTCGGCATCCTCGGTGTTCTCCTCGCGGGAGAGCACGCCGGCGCGGGCCAGCCACGCGGCGCGGAGCTTGTCGGTGCCCTCGTCCTTCGCCGCGATCCGGTCCTTGATGTCGTCGAGCTCGGCGCGCGTCGTCGCGGCGGCGATCAGCGCGGGCCAGTCCTCGCTCGGTTCCGGATCCGGATCAGCGACCGGGATGCCGCCGTCGGTGATCTCCTCGGTGGAGTACAGGCCGAACAGGACATCCGCGAAGCCCTCCCGGCCAACCTCGGACATGCCGCGCCAGACGGGCATCGTCTCGGCGTACGCCTCCCAGGGCTTGATGCCGCCCTTGTCGGATCGAGCCCGGACCTCGAACACACCCTGCGCGTTCGGCTCGTAGCTCTGCACCAGGCCGGCGCGGATCGCGCGGGGGATGTCCCAGGTCGACGTGAACACCGATCCGTCGTCGGCGCGGGTGCCGGTCACGGTCACGGAGTAGTCGCCGCCGGGGATCGATCCGGTCTTGACGACCTCGAGCTTGTGTCCGGCCTTGCGGATGAGTGCCCCCATGAGGCGGGCCGACAGGGTGGCCTTGCCCTCGACGACGTCGATGGACTGCAGGGCGGCGGCCGGCATGAGACCGAGCATCGCGCCGGTCTCCATGACCAGGAGCACCTTCCCCGGCGACGGCGCGGCGGGCACGAGCACGCCATTCACGTTCGACGCGGAGTTCCACAAGCCGCGCGGGATCAGGTCGCCGGCGGCGGCGAGTGTCTGGGCGTACTTCATCCGGTCGTTGAGCGACGCGGACTCGTAGGCGACTACAGCGGTGGACATCAGAAGGGGCTCCGTTCGAGGCGGGCGGCATTCACGCCGGCGAGTACTTCGTGCGCGATCGGCACGATGAGGTTGAGAGCGGCCACGATCTTGGGGTGGTCGCGGTCGAAGTGGATGGTCTGCGGGTCGCGGCGAAGCTCCCAACCTTCGGCGCCGAACGCGCGCACGAGCTCGCCCCAGGTGAAGTTGACGGCCTCGAATTCCGGGAGCACGAACAGCTGCCACGCCATCTGGCGGATCTCGCGCGGCGTCGGTCCCGTGACGACCTTGTTGTGCTTGGCCTTGGTCTCGAAGATCTCCGCACCGCGGGTGCCGTCGACCGTGGCCCCGAACTGCTTCTCGTCCGGGTGGTGGATCAGCAGCGAGTTCGGTTCGGCGCCTGCCCACGCGAGAAGCATCGGCTCCCACCGGTTCCCTGAGCGGGTGGCCTCATTGCCCTTGAAGTCGCGCGGGGCGAGCATCTGTCGGATGTAGGTCTCCACGCTGCCGGGCTTCGCGAACGCCCCGGCCTGGTAAGAGCCGATCACGCGGCCATGCGCACGATCCCACGACGACGGATCCGCGGTGTCCGCGAGGGTGCGGTCCAGAACGGCGAGGGCGCTCACGAGTGCGCCTCGTCGTCCACACGGGCCTGGATGCGCATGCCCGGGGACTCGACATGCCGGTGCATCCAGTCGGGGTTGTCGCGGAGCCGCTTCGGGATGTCCTTGATGAACATGCGCCGGGCGGTGGCCGCTGCGATCCCGTGCATGAAGCATCCGTCACGGTTCGCGTGGAGCATCGCGCCTTCGGCGAGCTGCAGCATCTGCACGGCGGTAGCGATCTCCCGCAGGGTCGGCTTGCGGCGCTTGGCGGACTGCCCGCCAAGCCCGATCACGGTGACGGCGATCCTCATCGCGCACCTCCGAACGGGATGATGTTCAGGCCGGCCGCGGCAGCGACGTCCTCGATCGGTGTGAGGCCCGCATCGAGGGCGCCGTCGCGGACGGTGAACCCGATCCGGCGGGACTCATCGCGGTCGCGCTCCACGAGCACGGTGTAGCCGCGCTCTTCGGCGAGTTCCGCGATCCCGGCGAGGGAGTCGGCGTCGAGCAGGTCGCCGTCCTTGATGATGACGAGCTTGAGCTTCGGATCACCGGCTGTGGCGATCGCGAACGCGACGCGGCGGCGCATGGCCGAGTTCACCTGCGAGAACGGGATGCCATTGAACGTCACGCCGTCGTCATCGACCGAGAGGCCGTCGACGGGGAACTTCGCGGCGGCGAGGCCCTCAGCCTTCCGCGCGGCGATGCGGTCGAGTTCGGCCTGGGCGGCGGCATGGTCCGCATCCGCGACCTGCAGTTCCCCCGACACCTCGAAGTACTGGCGGGCGGCGCGCACGGCGCGGTTCGTGTCGTCGACGGCCGCGAGGCGCTCGCGGAGCGGTGCGATGTCGATCGGATCGGGCAGCTCCCTCAGCTGGCCCCACGCGACCTCCTGCCGATCCGCAGCCTCCTCGCGCTTCCGCTTGAGGTCTTCGATCTGCTGGTCGTAGTCGGCGACGAGGTTCGCGGCCTCGTCGTACCGGCTCTGCGTCTGGACGCGCCGACGCTCGATGTCCTGGGCCTCCTCGATCTCGACGAGGATGTCCTGCCCGGACACCTCCTCATCCGGGGTGCCAGCAGTCGGCTTCGGCAGCGACGCGAGCGCGCCCTCAAGCCGCTTCACCTCGCGACCCGCGATCAGGCGGCGCTCTTCCGCGCCCGCCTTCTCCCGCGCGAGCGCATCCAGGTCGAATGGGAGATCGACCTTCTCGAGCAGTGCGTCGCGCTGCTTCTTCTCGTCGAGGTTCAGGAACGCGACCGGGTCGAAGATCGCACCGCCGAGGAGGTCAGCGACGATCTTCGACGGGGTGGAGTACTTCGCGCCGTCCAGCGCCTCCACGGTCAGGGTGCCCGCGGTGCCATCCTTCTTCCACACGCGCGAGATCCGCAGGTCGAGGTCGTGGTCGACGTACTCGGCGCGCGCCTCGGCGGCGCCCTCCCGGATCGGCTTCGGGGTGAGCTTGGTGCCCTTCGGGTCGAACAGCTCAGTGATCGCGTCGATGAACGACGACTTGCCCGCGCCGTTCCCGCCGGCGATGACGACCAGTCGGCCGGTGGGGGAGAGCTCGATGTTCCGGACGCCCTTGTAGTCCGTCACGGTGAAGGTCTGGTTCATCATGCACGACCCTTCGGGAGGGCGACGTTCGGGCGGCCACCGGAGGCGATGAACGCCTGCGCACGCCGCGGCGACCGCGGGGCGAGCGGGGAGTACTTCATGCCTGCGGGCATCGCGTCGCCACGGCCGCGCATCACGGGCTCGGTGACGAACGACCGCTCGGAGACGGGCGTCCCGGTCTTGGCGGGCTTGGTGAACGGGATGCCGGCGCGCTTGCGGACCTTGCGGGCGGTGGTGCTCATGAGTGGTTCTCCGATTCGGTGGTGTACTGGCCGCGGAACGTCCAGCAGTAGAGGGTGAAGTAGAGGGCGAAGTCGGCAGCGAGGATCGCAGTTGCGACGCTGCGGGGAGTGATGGCCAGGAGCACGAGGCACTCGGCGGCGAGCACGAACAGCGCCCAGCGGAGGAGGACCATCAGTCGTCCCAGTCGCGCTCGCGGGCGAAGGTGTGCCCCGCGCCGCAGTTCGGGCAGTGCGCGTAGACGTACGTGTACGACCGGTCCACGATGGGTGCGTCTCCGCTGTAGACGCACAGGCCGCTGTCGCACTCGATGTCGATCAGACTGTCGCCGGCTTCGATGCACTCGGTGCAGTCCGACGCGTGAGGGAGGTCCGTGATCTCGGGGAGGGCATCCGGCCATGCGGTGTTCCCCTCGACGGTCAGGGCACGCTCCCCAGCGATGCCCTGACCGGAGGCGCTGGAATCCCCAGCCAGCGAGCCGACCCCCGTCGGCTGGTCAATGAGGAGGCTCATCACGCGGCCTCCGGTCCCAGATCAGCGATCCCGAACGCCGCGCGAACGTGCAGCAGCGTGACGGGCGCGAACGGTGCAGCCGGCTCGACGGGTTCGAGCGCGAACACGCGGCCGTCGATCTGATCGGCGCGCTCCGCGGCGACCTCGAAGTCGTCCGTCAGCATCCGACGCCCGCCCAGGTTCCCGTCCTTCTCCAAGACGAGGGCCAGCGGGCCGGTAGAATTCTCAGTGTTGGTGGCCATTGGTCGGCCTCCTTCCATCTCTTGATTCGCTCCCCGTTCCCGCGGGGAGCGTTTCTTCTTTGCGTCAGGCAGTGCGCTTGATCGGTGTGACGTTCGAGGCCGGACCCTGCGCGTCGATCCACGCCTGCACGGTGGACGACTTCCAGCGGAGGTACTTTCCGACCTTGATCGCGGCGGGCCCGTAAGCGGGCTTGAGCGTGCGCCACTTGTAGAGGGTCTGCACCTCGACGCCCAGGATCGACGCGACCTCATCGGGAGTCAGCAGGGGATCGACCACGACGGTGGCCATCAGGCGACCAGCGCTTCACGGTCTCGGTCGCGGATGCCCGTCGTGAGCTGTCCCACAGAGACGCCGAGCCACGCAGCGACCGCAGGCACTTCGTCGAGTGGATACTCGCGGGTGCCGTCATACCGGGCTTTCGCGGCCCGGTACTCGATCCCGAGCGCTCCGGCCAGGTCCCGGACGCTCTTGTGCTGCCAGCCCATCTCTGCCCGGACCTCGGCGGCGACCCGCTGGGGGAGGGGGAGTGTGGATGTCATGCCCCCATAGTGAACCTATTTCGGTTCACTGTCAACTCGATCTGAGCCGAAATCGGTTCACGTTTGACGTAGGAAAACCTTGATATAGACAAAACCGACCCGATTTCGGTACACTCGCCTCCATGTCACCCAAGGAACGGGAACCGGAAGCCACGGGCTTCGCGCGTGCTGTTGCGGACGCGTTCGCCCATGTGATCGAAGACCGCGGGATCTCGAAGCGCGAACTCGCACGGCTGGTCGGCAGGTCGAACAACTACATCGCGATGAGGTTCCGCTACGAGGCGGCCTTCACGCTCACCGATGTGGACGAGATCTGCTCGGCGCTCGGCCTCAACGCGGGGTCTTTCATCGCCGGCGTAGCGGTACCAACTTCAACTCCGGTGTCGCTCGATTCTCGCCGTGAGGCGCGTGTCCGAGGTGCGCGGCAGGATGACCTGGCAACGGTGAAGCTCGACGCTGAGGGGCTTGCAGCTTCCACCGATAACACCCCCATCGACCCCGAACGAGGAGGCGCATAACGCCATGACCCTTGCTGTTGAGACCTGGGACTCAGGAGCAACCACCGGCTACATGTTCGGTGTCACCGACTTCTACGACAGCCCGTGCGCGAGCGACTATGACCCCTGGGCACACGCCGAAATGCTCGACCTGCCTGTCGTCTTCCGCGATGATCTCCCCGACCCTGAAATGGTCGCTGCCTACTCGCATGCACACCGCGCTGTCTTCATGCGGACCAACCTGCACGGTGACGTCGAGCGTTGCGCCCTCGCGCACGAGATCGTGCACTACGAGCACGGCGACATCGGCACCACGGATGCGCAGGAGGAACGCGCGAACCGGATCGCCGCCCGCCGACTCATCCGACCATGGCGCCTTGAGGAACTCCACCCGATCACCGACGATCCGGCAGTAGTCGCCCTGGAGCTCAACGTCACCGAGCGCATCATGCGTGTCTACATGCGGATGCTTCGTCTCGGTCACATCCGATAGATCCTTACCCCCGAAGGAGAACACCATGTCCATACCCACTCCGCCGGCGGAGCCGACGGCCCAAGACGCACCGGCGAGCAGCGCCTCCAACCCGAAGCAGAAGCGGATGCTGGTTCTGGCGACCACGGCTGTGGGCGCTCTACTCGTCGGCGGCGTTGCCGGCTGGGGTGTCACGGCATCTCAGATGGCGCCACAGATCACCGAGCTGCAGAAGGACAACAAGGACGTGTCCTCCGATCTCGCGAAGATGACGAAGCTGCACGACCAGCTCGCAGAAGAGCAGGATCAGGTCATCAGCGAGTACACCGACAAGCTCGCCGACCTCACCACCGATGAAGCTGCCGTGCAGGCGCGCGAAGATGCCGTCAAAGCGCGGGAAGACAAGGTGGCGATTGTTGAAGCGTCATCGTTCTCTGCTGGCGTGCTGATGGTGGGCACCGACGTCGCCCCGGGTGTGTACCGGACCAGCGGCGTGAGCGACTGCTACTACGCCTGGAAGCGGGGCACCGGCTCCGGCGCGGACATCATCGACAACAACATCGCGGACGGTACCGCGACGGTCACCCTCAAGCAGGGCGACGTGTTCGAATCGTCCAGCCGCTGCGGCACCTGGACGAAGATCGGCTGATCATGGCGCGACCACCGCTCCCTATCGGCACGTGGGGGAAGATCAACCGCGTTGAGCGGGAGCCTCGCGTGTGGGTCGCCTACGCCCGTTTCAGAGACTACGACGGCACCACCCGGCAGGTGGAACGCACTGCCAGCACTGGCGCCAAAGCGGAGAACCTGCTGAAGGAAGCCCTCGTGGATCGGGCGAAGCTGCACGGGGATGAGATCACGGCCGACACTCGATTGAAGGTCGTCGCCGAGCAATGGTTCGCCGACGAGATCAAGGACGCGAAGGCGTACAACACCGAGCGTCGATACCGTGAAGTGCTCGACCTGATGGTGCTCCCCGGCATGGGGATGCTCCGCCTGCGTGAAGTGAGCGTGTCCCGCTGCGACCGTTTCCTGAAGGACACGACGGGGTCGCACGGGCCGTCGGCGGCGAAGCACGCGAAGACGGTCCTGTCCGGGGTGCTCGGGCTGGCAACACGACTGGGCGCGATCGACGCGAACCCGATCCGAGATGTCGCATCCGTGCGGATCGAGAAGGGCGAAGTCGAAGCGCTGGACCTCGCGCAGGTGCAACAGCTGCGGGTGCTGCTGTACGCCGACAAAGATGCTGTGTCGCGCGATATCCCCGACGGCGTGGACTACATGCTGGGCACGTCCGCCAGAATCGGCGAAGCGATGGCGCTCCGATGGTCTGACGTCGACCTCGAGTCGTCACCACCTACCGCACTGATCCGCGCGACCACCGTGTTCAAGAAGGGGCAGGGCACGGTGATCCAGGACCATCCGAAGACGTCGGCGTCGCGGCGTGTGGTGCCACTGCCGGAGTTCGTGGCGCGGATGCTGCGCGCGCGGGCGAAGGCCGCACGGCATCCCGAGTACGTGTTCCCCTCCGCGCGCGGGAAGGTCCGCGACCCGAACAACTTCCGCAAAGGATGGGACGCGTTCAAGGTGGAGAACGGGTACGAGTGGGTGCACCCGCATATCTTCAGGAAGACCGCTGCTGCGCTCGTCGCGGATCCTGAGCTTGCCGCCGGCCTGCTGGGGCACGCTGATTCGCGGGTCACGAAGGCGCACTACCTGCCGCGGACGACGCTCGCGCCGGACGTGCGCGACAAGCTCGAAGCCATGGCGAAGAAGCCAGCGAGTACCCAGCGGAATCATGGCGAGATAGCGCCTATCAAAGGCAGAAACGGGAAACAACAAGCTTCAGAAACGGCTGATCGGATCGCATAACAAGGAGACGTGGGAAGAGTGGGGAAAGAGCCGGGTGCGACTCGTGAGGTCGCGGGTTCAGCCCCACGTATGGTGCAGAAGAAGACCCCGGTGAGGCTGAGGTCTTGTCGCCTACTGTGATGTCATGACCAATGCCGGGATGCCTCCGCTGTCCGAGCCGGATAAGACGTTGGCTGTGCTGATCGCGATGAGCGTTCGAAACGCACTGGAGGACTTTCACGTCGAGCACCTGTCGGACCAGCAAATGGCTCAGATGAATCCGATAGTCCGTGATGCGATCGCGACCGCGCTTCATGCGCGGACGAACGCGCTGCGCCATCGGGCGGCTCTGAAGTATCTCGAGTTCCAGAACAGGCTTGTGCCGGACTATTGGGAGGAGCCGAAGCTCCTCGACGAGTACATCGAATACTGGGAGATGATTCCTGAAGCTGAGACCGTGTGCACGCGTTGCGGCCGACGGATCGTCGATGTGGGGGACGGGCAGTCACGTTGGACGCATCTCTCAGCAGACGGTGGCATGAATGTCGGCTGCCGTGCGGCTTCGTTTGTTGCCGGGGCAGGCTGGGATGAATCACTCGATCGGGGTTGGAAGGCACGTCTATGAGCTGTGCCTCCCGCCCGATGGATGGCACTGGAAGGAGCAGTTTCACGGGAGGATCATGAGTACATGGGCACGGTGAATCCGGAGACGCGGCATGTCGGGCTTGGTGGCTTCGTCCTCGTCCTGACTAGCGCAGTGGGTGTGGCGGTCGGACTGCTCGAGTCCGCGTTCGGTCCGTACTACCCGCTGCTGATCGCGACCGCCGTCTGCGTGCTCGGCGTCCTCGTGCGGCGGAGCCAACCCGCCTGGAGCCGTCTCCTGCTCGCGTTCGGGAGCATGATGGCGCTCGGCGCGCTGATGTACGTCGTCCTGGGACTGCTGCCGCACGGAGCGCCGAGCAGCGGATCGGGGACGGGCGTCGGGTGACAGGCGCGGATGCGGGTCGCCACGCGCCCGCCCGATAAACTGGAACCGATGACTGGTACGCGCGCTGAGGCGGCATATTCCCGCTCTCTGGCAGCGTTCAGAACGCCGACCCTGGGGCTGCTCCACGGGCGCCAGGCGCCCTTCGTGATCGCGGCGCTGTCGATGCTCTTCTCAGCCGACCGTCCTTCTGTCCCGATCGCGGATGCCCACGCCGAGGTCGCCGAGGCGCTGGACGTGCTGCGGGCCGCGGGTCATGACGATGACGACCGCCGCATCCCCGCCGGCACCGGCCGCGAGGTGTGCCGCACCTGGGCCAAGCAGGGCTGGCTGGTGCAGCAGATCGACGACGACGTGGAGGTCTACCGGCTCTCCGCCCACGCCGTCGAGGCGCTCGAGATCACCGGGCGCACCGGCGGCGGACGCACCCGCGTCTCCAACTCGCGGGTGCGCACGCTGCTCGAGGCCGTCGAGCGGCTCTCGGACGACGCCGAGGCGGATCCGGTCAAGCGCATCGCCCGGCTCACCGCCGAGCGGGATGCCCTGGATGCGGAGATCCTCAACATCCAGGCGAACGGCGCCGTGCCCCTCGACGACGAGGAGCTGTACGAAGAGGCCGAGAACGTGCTGCACCTCGCCCGCGAGCTGCCTGCCGACTTCACGCGCGTGGCGGAGTCGCTCAAGCAGATGCAGCGCGATGTCGTCTCCCACCTGCGCCGAGACGACCGACCGACCGGTGACGTGCTGCGCGAGTACCTGCAGCGCGCCAAGGACGTCATGCAGTCCACGCCGGAGGGCCGCGCCTTCGCCGGCGCCCTGCGCCTGATCGGTGACGCCGACCGCATCGACGCCCTCACCGAGCAGCTGCACGGCCTGCTGGCGCAGCCCTTCGCCCGCTTCCTCGATCCCGCGCAGCGCATCGAGTTCGACGCGATCGGGCGCCGGGTGGAGCTTGGCGTCGAAGAGGTGCTGGCGGCGCAGCGGCGGGCATCCCACGTCATCACCGGCCAGGTGAAGACCCATGACCCGCTGCGCGACCGGCAGATCGACGAGCTGCTGCGCGATGTGATCGCCGGCCTCCACGAGTGGTCCAAGGACGCGCCGTCATCGGCATCCGTCGACCCCGTCCGCAGCCTCCCGCTGATCGACCTCGGCCGGCTGCGGCAGACCGTCGGCGACGTGCGTCCTCCGGGCGCGCCCGCCCCGCTCACGGATGCGGACGACGTGGAGTACCTAGAGGCCGATTCCCGCTCCTGGGGCGGCCCGCACTACGCCGAGCTGGAGGCGTTCGTCGCCGGGCTCGGCGCGGAGTTCGACCTCGGGGAGGCGTTCGCCCACGCCCCCGATGACACCCGCCGGCCCGTCGACCTGGTCGGCCTGCTGGAGATCGCGCACCGCAACGGCATGACCGAGCACGATGCGATCTCCACCGCCGACACCCTGCGTCCGGACGGCACCACGCGACGATTCGCGTTCGGGGCGGTGACGGCCCGCTCTGCGGCCGCTGCGCCCGACGCGACCAAGGAGGATCAGGATGCCTGAGACGACGACCGATCCGGGTGGCATCGATGCCGGTGCGGGGGGCGCATCCGCATCCGCCACCCTCACCCGCGAGATCGCAGGCGAGGAGGAGAATGTCGGTTCTGATGCCTCAGAACCGACGGTTTCCTCCCGCGCTGAGGGCAGCGAGCCCGACCACGTCGACACCGAAGGCGCCGACCTCCCCGACGACCCGTTCATCGCGCCCGTCGCCATGGAGGACGACCTCGACGAGCTGTTCCCCGGCGACCGCGGCACGCTCGACGCCGAGGTCCGCCGCGTGCTCGTGCACGTGCTGCAGCGCCGCTTCCTCAGCGCCGAGGGCAACCGCGCGGAGTGGAAGCTGCTGCTGGAGCACCAGCAGATCATCGAGTCGCGCATGCACGACCTGTACCTGCGGCTGGTCGTCGACCTCGGCCGCGGGCTGGCGTACAAGCAGCAGGTGCGCTCCGATGAGTTCGAGGTGCCGATCCTGCTGAAGGACGCCCCGTACAACCGCACCGAGACGCTGGTCCTCGTGCACCTCCGCACGGTGTTCCAGCGCGAGTCGGCGGCGGGGGAGTCCGCTCCTCGTATCGACATCGAGGACGTCGAGCAGACCGTGCTCAGCTACCTGACGGATGCCGACGGCAGCCCGGCGCGTCAGCAGAAGGCGATCCGCGCGGCACTGGAAAGGCTCGACCGCGAAGGCGTGATCGACGAGGAGACCACCGGCCGCTACCGCATCAGCGCGCTGGTCGAGGTGGTGCTCAGCGCCGAGAAGCTCGCCGAGCTGCGCGCCTGGCTGCGCCGCCAGCAGCAGGAGCAGCAGGAGAGGGAGAACGCCTGATGACCATGCTCGACACGCTCTTCGGCCTGATCCCCGCCGAGTCCCGCGGCCAGCAGTGGGTCGCCGAGGACCTGCAGCTCGTGAACTGGGGCGGCTACGACGGCGGTCCGCACCGGGTGCGGTTCTCGCCGAACGCCACCCTGCTGTGCGGAGGCTCCGGCTCCGGCAAGTCCACGCTGATGGACGCCTACATCGCCCTGATGATGCCGCACACCACGCCCTTCAACGGTGCGTCCAACGGCGGCGTCACCGGCCGCCCGCGCGGCGACGAGCAGCGCAACATCCTCTCCTACGGCCGCGGCAAGATCGACGAGTCGCGCACCGAGGAGGGCACCAAGCTGCGCGTGCTGCGCGGCGACGGCGAGGACACCTGGACCGCCATCGCGATGACCTGGCGCGACCATGACGACTCGCGCTTCACCGCGATCCGCGCCTGGTACATTCCTGCGGGCGCCCGCATCCTCGAGGACACCGTGCGCGTGCGCGCCACGATCGACGGCGACTTCGACCTCGCGAGGCTCGAATCCGCGGCATCCCAGCGCCTCAGCGACGCGAGCCTGCGAGAGCTCGGTCTGGAGACGCTCGGCACCGACCGCGAGTTCTCCGCCCGCCTGCACGCCGTGCTCGGCATCGGCGCGGCGGGATCCGGCGCGAAGGCGATGAGCCTGCTCGCCCGCATCCAGGCTGGCCAGCAGATCACCACGGTCGACGACCTGTACAAGCGCCTCGTGCTCGAGGAGCCCGAGACGATGGCGACGGCGGACGCCGTGGTCGCGCACTTCGACGAGCTGGAGAGCACCCGCACGAGCATGATCACCGCGCGGCAGCAGGTGAACGCGCTGGAGCCGATCGCCGGCATCCGGGAGCGGATCGCGGATGCCGCGGAGCAGACCCGCCTGATCGACGAGATCGGCGATTTCTCGGACCCGGAATCCCGGGCGTCGCTGTGGCGCGCGCAGCGCCGGCTCGACCTGCTGCGCGAGGTCGAGAGCGAGCTGGGCGACCGGAAGCGCGCGCTGGACGCCGGCATCCGCGAGAAGAAGGCGCTCGTCGACGCGGCCGAGGTGGAGCGCGACGGCCTGCTCGACGTGCTGCGCCAGTCCGGCGGCGACCGGCTCGAGACCGCGCAGCGAGAGCTGCGGGCGGCCGAACGGCGGCTGACCGAGGTGCAGCGCGAGCGCGCCCGCCTGGATGCCGTGCTCGCCGACCTCGGCCTTTCGGCCACGACGTCCGAGGAGTTCGCGGCGGTGCTCGCATCCGCGCACGAGGCCGAAGGAGAGGGCTCTGCCCGCCGATCCGCGCGTGCGGCGTTCGCCGACGCCGAGACCGCGCGGCGCTCGCTGATGCGTCGTCGCGGCGAGCTCGACGCCGAGCGGCAGAAGGCGGATGCCGTGCACGGCAGCATCCCCTCGCCCCTGCACGAGGCTCGGATGCTGCTGGCCCGTGCGGCCGGGCTGGACGCCGACGACCTGCCGTTCGTCGGCGAGCTGATCGAAGTCCGCACGGAGTTCGAGCCCTGGCGTGAGGCGTTCAACCTCGCGCTCGGCGGGTTCGCCACGACCCTGCTCATCGACGCGGAGCACGTCCCCGCATTCCGGGCGGCGATCGACCAGGTGCGCACGCCGATCCGGCTGCGATACGAGGGCGTGCACACCGGCCTCGCGACATCGCCATCGGCCGACGGGCGCACGCTTCCGGGCCGTCTCGACTTCCGTGACACGGCGTTCACGGGCTGGCTGCAGCAGCGCCTCGACGAGCGCTTCGGCTTCGTGTGCGTGGACTCCTCCGCGCAGCTCTCCGCCCACAGCATGGCGCTCACCATCACCGGTCAGATGTCGCAGGGCAACCGCGGGGCGCACGGCGGACACGGGCGCGACAACGTGCTCGGGTTCTCGAACGAGCGACGGCTTCACGACCTCGAGCAGCAGCTGGAGCAGCTCGACGCGCAGATCGTCGCAGCGACGGATGCCGCGGATGCGGCCGAGAAGGCGATGGATGCCATCGAAAACCGGCTCACCGCGTTCGCGAAGATCCAGGACGTGACCTGGGAGCAGATCGACGTCGACGCCCTCGCGCAGGAGGTCGAGCGCTGGGCATCGGTCGAGGCCGAGGTCACCGGCGCGAACCCCGAGATCGCGCAGCTGAAGGAGCAGGCCGAGACGCTCAAACTCAAGGCATCCGTGCTTCGCGACGAGATCGGCTCGCTGACGGCGCAGCGCGACCAGGTCGCGGAGCGCTGGGGCGACGTGACCGACGACGTCGACGACTGCCAGCGCGTGATCGATGCCGCGGACGGCATGGAGCTGGATGCCGGTCAGGCCGCGTTCCTCGACGACCGGTTCATCCTTGAAGGCGCGTCCGAGGATGCCGCCAGCGACCGCCTCGCACGACTCGACGTCGCGTTGAAGACGGCCGCGGCGCGGCTCGCGGGCGACCGGCGAGCAGCATCCGAGGCGTACGAGGAGCAGCGCGAGCGGATGCGCCAGCTGATGGCGTCCTTCCTGGAGCGCTGGCCGAACCTGAACCTGCTGCCCGACCCCGACGAGTCCGTCGCCGAGTTCGAGGGCATCCTGGAGGCGCTGAAGACCAGCGGCCTGCACGAGCTGGAGAGCGAATGGCGCGACAGCCTACTCGGTCTCTCCGGCAACGACCTGACCAGCCTGGACTCCACGCTCAGCCGGTCGGTGCGCGAGATCCGGGAGCGCATCGAGCCGATCAACAGCATCATGCGCGAGCTGCCGTTCTACGACGACGACCACCGGCTGCAGATCTCGCCGCGGGAGAACCAGTCCGAGGCGCGGAAGCGCTTCCGTCGCGACCTGCGCGAGGTGCGCGGGCTGATCGAGGCGGCCTCCACCGACGACGAACGCGAGAACGCGTACCGCCGCATGAGCAGGCTGATCGGCCGCATGCGGCGCACCGCGCCCGACTTCGCCGAGCTGATCGACGTGCGCAACCACGTGCGGGTGTCGGCGGAGCGCGTCGTCGCGGCGACGGGCGAGCACGTCGCCCTGTACGACCACATCGGCGAGAAGTCCGGTGGCGAGTCGCAGGAGCTGGTCGCGTTCATCGTCGGCGCCGCGCTGCGCTACCAGCTGGGGGATGCCGGGGCCGAGCGCCCGCGCTACGCGCCGGTGTTCATGGACGAGGCGCTGATCAAGGCCGACGCGCACTTCACCAAGCGCGCCATCGGAGCCTGGCGGGGCCTCGGCTTCCAGCTGGTGATCGGCGCCCCGAACGACAAGTACAGCGCGATCGAGCCGCACGTGGACGTGGAGTACACGATCCTCAAGGACACCCGCGGACGTTCCTGGGCGAAGCCGAAGGTGGCCGTCGAGGGCTGACACGAAGCGGCGACAGGCAAGGCCGGGGGAGCTCAGCGCCCTCGTGGCCATGCCGTTGGTCGCGCACATCGCACCGTTCGTCGCATGAACGCGCACAGTCGGTCGGCGACTCTCCCGTCCGCCGACGTCGCTTCCTACCGTGACAGGACGCGATGACGCGCATGAGCACAGAACGCCGGGTGCTCGTCTGACTCGAAGGAGAGTAGATGTTCAACTTCGCCCCCCGCTCCCGAAGAACGGCCCTCCTGGTCGCCGGGACCATCCTCGTCACGGGCCTCGCGTCCACCAGCCTGCTGGCCGGTGCCGCGCAGGGCGCATCGTCCCCATCCGATCATTCCTCCAGCTCCTCGAAGCGGGTGCTGCACACCGCCGACGCGCCGGCCGCCATCGGCCCGTACTCGCAGGGGATCGCCGCCGGCAGGACGGTGTACGTGTCGGGGCAGCTGCCCATCGACCCGAAGGTCGGCAAGATCGACAACTCCCAGTCGATCGCCGAGCAGACCGCGCTGTCGGTGAAGAACATCAGGGCGGTGCTCAAGGAGGCGAGGCTGACCCTCGACGATGTCGTGAGCACGACCGTATACCTCGCGGACATGAACGACTTCGCCGCCTTCAACACGGTCTACGCCGAGTACTTCGGCACCGAAGCCGCGCCGGCTCGCGCCACCGTCCAGGTCGCCGCGCTGCCGCAGGGCGCAAAAGTCGAGATCAGTGCGATCGCCGTCCACTAGGAGATGAACACCATGGAAACGAATGACACGCAGATCAGCGGTTTCTCCCGTCGCGGTGCGCTCCGGCTGCTCGGCGCCGGTGTCGGCGCAGCGGGCCTCGGCGCGCTCGGACTCGCACAGCCCGCCACGGCCGCGCCGCTTCCCGCAGTGGTCCCGGCAGTGAACGACACGGGCTTCTGGAAGAAGGTCGAGCAGATGTTCGTGCTCGACAAGAGGATCCTCTACATGAACGTCGGCACGGTCGGCTCCCCGCCGCGTCAGGTGCTGGACGTCGTGGATGCCGTGCACCGTCAGGTCGCCCGCGACGCCGAGGCCTCGTACAGCGACTTCGCGGACGTGCGCCAGGTGATCGCCACCGCGCACGGCGTCGACAAGGATGAGATCGTCATCACGCACAACACCTCGGACGGCATGTCCAAGGCACTGCTCGGGCTGAACCTGCGCGAGGACGACGAGATCCTGACGACCAACCACGAGCACGGCGGCGGCAACACCCCGATGGCCCTGCTGCAGGACAGGCAGGGCGTCGTCATCAAGCGCGTGGAGCTGCCGATCGGTGACGAGCAGACCGCCGAGGACTATGTAGAGCTCTTCCGCGCAGGCATCACCAGCCGCACGAAGCTGATCATGTTCTCCGCGCCCACCTACCTCACCGGCACGATGCTGCCGATCAGGGAGCTGGCGGTGCTGGCGCAGGAGCACGGGATCACGACCCTCGTCGACGGCGCGCACATCCCCGGGATGATGAACTACAACTTCCGCGAGCTCGGGGTCGACTTCCTAGCGGCATCCGCCGCGAAGTGGCAGTGCGCGCCCGGCGGCACCGGCATCCTCTACATCCGCAACCGCATCACGGCAGCGAATCCGAACCCGCTCCCGGAGTTCTGGCCGATCGTGTCGTCGGGGTACCCGACGAACGGGTCGGTCGACCTGCGGCACCGCGATCCCTCGCAGGACATCGGCAAGTACCTCCAGTCCGTCGGCAACGGCACCAAGGCTCTCAACGCCGGCGTGCAGAAGGCGGTCGAGGTGTGGAACGAGATCGGGCGTCAGCGCATCCAGGATCACGTCGTGGGCCTCGGCGACTACGCGAAGGAGCAGATCATCGAGCGGTGGGGGATCGACGCGCTGTACTCGGCGAAGTCCGACCAGCGTCTCACCTGCGCACTGACCGGGTTCAACCCGTTCCAGAACCCGGCCGACGTGAAGGACGCGACCAAGTCGTCCGAGTTCGTCGCGCGGCTCCTGGACGAGTACCGGGTCGAGATCCGCAACACCGCGGTGCCGGTCATCGGGGATTCCGCCCTGCACCGCCCCGTGCGCGTCTCGACGCATCTGTTCCACCAGCAGGAGCATGTCGACCGCATGATCGATGCCGCCTGGAAGCTCTCCAAGCTGATGGCCTGACCTCGGCGACGCGGCCGGCTCATCCCCTCAGCGGGTGAGCCGGCCGCGATCGTCGCCCGACCTCGCGCACTCGCAGCGCACCCGACCTGCCCGCGTCTCAAGGAGGAGACCATGACCACACCTTCCGCAGCCGGCGACGGCACCCGCTCCGCCGCACAGGCGCTCGACACACCGCCCACGGCCGTCACCGAGGAGGACCGGCGGCGGGACTCCCGCTGGACGCTGCCCAAGATCCTGATCTGGGTGGCGATCGCCCTGCTCGGCGCCGTCGCCTGGACGATGCTCGCGTTCGTGCGCGGCGAGACGGTCAACGCCATCTGGTTCGTTTTCGCCGCGGTGTGCACGTACCTGATCGGCTATCGCTTCTACTCCAAGGTGATCGAGAGGCACCTGCTGCGGCCCGACGACCGTCGCGCCACTCCCGCCGAGATCCGGGAGGACGGCAAGGACTACGTCCCGACCGACCGCCGGGTGCTCTACGGCCACCACTTCGCCGCCATCGCCGGGGCGGGCCCCCTGGTCGGGCCCGTGCTCGCCGCGCAGATGGGATTCCTGCCCGGCACGATCTGGATCATCGTCGGCGTCGTGCTCGCCGGGGCGGTGCAGGACTACACCGTGCTGTTCTTCTCCATGCGACGCGGCGGCCGCTCCATCGGGCAGATGGCGCGCGACGTGCTCGGCAGGATCGGCGGAACGGCCGCGATCATCGCCTCGCTGCTCATCATGATCATCATCATCGCCATCCTCGCGCTGGTGGTCGTCAACGCCCTCGGCGAGAGCCCGTGGGGCGTGTTCAGCGTCGCGATGACCCTGCCGATCGCGCTCTTCATGGGCCTGTACCTGCGGTTCCTGCGTCCGGGACGGATCACCGAGGTGTCTCTGATCGGCTTCGTGCTGCTCATCGCCGCGATCGTCGGCGGGGGCGCAGTGGCCGGCACCGAGTGGGGACAGGCGATGTTCCACCTGGATCGCTCGGTGATCGCCTGGGGCATCATCGTCTACGGCTTCATCGCCGCGATCCTCCCGGTGTGGCTGCTGCTCGCGCCCCGCGACTACCTGTCCACGTTCATGAAGATCGGCGTGATCGTGATGCTCGCGGGAGCGATCGTCCTGGTCCGCCCCGAGATCACGGTCCCCGCCTTCACGGACTTCGCGTTCACCGGGCTCGGCCCGGTGTTCTCCGGACCGCTGTTCCCGTTCCTCTTCGTCACGATCGCGTGCGGTGCGCTGTCCGGCTTCCACGCATTGATCTCCTCGGGAACCACTCCGAAGCTGGTGGAGAAGGAGCGCCAGACCCGCTTCATCGGCTACGGCGGGATGCTGATGGAGTCGTTCGTGGCGATCATGGCACTGGTGGCCGCGATCTCGATCGACCAGGGGATCTACTTCGCGATGAACGCGCCGGCCGCCCTCACCGGCGGTACGGCCGAGAGCGCGGTGGCCTTCGTCAACTCGCTGGGCCTGACCGGTCCGAGTCTGACCCCGGACGTGCTCACCTCGACGGCCGCGGCTGTGGGCGAGGAGAGCATCATCTCCCGCACCGGCGGGGCGCCGACACTCGCGCTCGGATTGGCGCACATCATGCACCAGATCGGCGGCGGCACGGCGATGATGGGCTTCTGGTACCACTTCGCCATCATGTTCGAGGCGCTGTTCATCCTCACCGCCGTCGACGCCGGCACCCGTGTCGCGCGCTTCATGCTGCAGGACTCGATCGGTGCCTGGGCGCCGCGGTTCCGCGACAACAGCTGGCGCCCGGGCGTCTGGATCTGCACCGCGATCATGGTCGCCGGGTGGGGCTACATCCTGATCCTGGGAGTCACCGACCCGCTGGGCGGGATCAACACGTTCTTCCCGCTGTTCGGCATCGCCAACCAGCTGCTGGCCGCGATCGCGCTCGCCGTGGTGTTCGCGATCGTCGCGAAGCGCGGGCGGGACTACGTGCGCTGGCTGTGGATCATCGGCGTGCCGCTGGTGTTCACCGCGGTGATCACCATCACGGCCTCGATGTACAAGATCTTCTCGCCGGTGCCGAGCATCGGGTACTGGGCCAACAACGCGAAGTACCGCGCCGCGCAGTCCGCCGGTGACGACTCGTTGGGCGCCCCCGAGGTGGTCGAGGCCGTGATCCGCAACACGGCGGTGCAGGGCACGCTGTCGATCGTGTTCGTCGTGCTCACGATCATCGTGATCATCGTCGCGGCGGTCGTCGCGATCTCGGCGATCCGTCGCGGGGTCGAGGACGACGGAGAGGACGCTCCTCAGCCGTCCCGCCGCTTCGCGCCGGCGGGTCTGATCACCACGCGCGCCGAGCGCGAGCTCGAAGCGCAGTGGCGCGACGTCGGCACCGGACCGGGACGCTGATGGCCGTGACCAGGCTGGACACCGTCCCCGCACCCGTCGCCTTCTGGCGGCGGGTGCGGGGGTGGGCCTCCAGCATCCGCTGGTATCTCACGACCCTGATGGGCGACCGTGCGTACGACACCTACGTCGGGCACTGCCGGGCACAGCATCCGGATGCCGCGATCCCCACCGAACGCGAGTTCTGGCGAGACCGGATGGCGGCGCAAGATGCCAACCCCGGGGCGCGGTGCTGCTGACAGGACCCCGCTGGCGACCGTATGGTGAAGGCATGACCGACCAGGTACTGCTTTCGGGCGGGCTGGGAGCGGCGATCGGGGGGCTGCTGACACTCGTACTGCTGTGGGCGCGACGCTTCGCGCGAGGATCCCGAGATCTCGGCGGAGAGGCCGAGCGGGCCACGAGCCGCACGCTTCACCTCGCGGGCCTCGCCGCCGCCGAGCTTCGCGCCGATCAGGGCCCTGAGCTCGTGCGCGCGGCCCGGCATCTGCGGAATCTCCTCGGTGTGCACGCCGTCGCGTTCGTGGCGCCCGACGGATCCGTCGCCACCGACGGAGCCGTCGCAGGGCTGGAGACGGCGTCACGGGAGATCGCCGCACGCGTGCAGGAGACCGGCCGGAGGCAGGTGTTCCCCGGGACCGGAGCCCAGGATCGGACGTCGCTGGAGGCGGTGGGCGCCCCGATGACCGTGGACGGCGAGAGCCGCGGCATCCTGATCGCCTACTCCGACCAGGTGCGCGGACGGCTGGTGCGGGCCACAGGCCAGGTCGCGGAGTGGTGCGCCGCTCAGATCGCGCTGACGGAGCTGGAGGCCTCGCGGGCCAGCCTCGCCGAGGCCGAGCTGCGGGCCCTGCGCGCGCAGATCAGCCCGCATTTCATCTATAACTCACTGGCCGCGATCGCCTCGTTCATCACCACCGATCCCGAACGGGCCAGAACGCTCGTGCTCGACTTCGCCGACTTCACCCGGTACTCGTTCCGCAAGAAGGGCGAGTTCGCGACCCTCGCGCAGGAACTGGGCAGCATCCGCAACTACCTCGAACTCGAGCGGGCGCGGTTCGGCGACAGGCTGGACGTGCAGCTGCGCATCGCCCCGGAGACCCTCTCGACCGTGATCCCGTTCCTGTCGGTGCAGCCGCTGGTCGAGAACGCGGTCCGGCACGGGCTCGAGCCTCTCGCATCCGGTGGCCGGATCATCATCGCCGCCGCCGACGAGAGCACGCACACCGAGGTCTCGGTCGAGGACGACGGAGCCGGCATGGATCCCGCCGCGGTCCGGCGCGCGCTCGCCGAGGACAGCGCGCAGGGCGCGCATGTCGGGCTGCGCAACGTCGACACGCGACTGCGCCGGCTGTACGGGCCCGAGGGCGGACTGATCATCGAGACGAATCTCGACGCGGGGACGCTGGTGCGGATGCGGATCCCGAAGTCGCAGCCGCTGCACGAGACGGAGGAGCGATGATCATCGACGTGCTGGTCGCGGACGACGAGCCGCCGGCGCTCGCCGAGCTCGTGGCGCTGCTGGAGGCGGATGCCAGGATCGGCGCCATCCACGCGGCGTCCACCGGCGCCGATGCGCTGCGGATGCTCTCGAGCGAGGCGGTCGAGGCCGTCTTCCTCGACATCCATATGCCCGGAGTCGACGGGTTCGATCTCGCGCGGGCGCTGGGGCGGTTCGCGCAGCGACCTGCTCTCGTGTTCGTCACCGCCGACGACGCCGGGGCTGTGACGGCCTTCGATCTGGATGCGCTCGACTACGTGCTCAAGCCCGTCCGTCCCGAACGCCTGCGTCGCGCGATCGACCGGGTGTTCGCCGACGCACGAGCCAAGGAGGCCGCCGACGACGTCGACACCGGGACGGTGGCGGTCCCGGTCGGGCAGTCGGTGCGGCTGGTGCGCCGTGCCGACGTACGCTGGGTGAAGGCGGAGGGCGACTACTCGCGACTGTGGACGGAGACGGGCGACACGCACCTCGTGCGCATCCCGATCTCCGAGCTCGAGGAGCGCTGGGAGGCCGCGGGCTTCGTGCGCATCCACCGCTCGTACCTCGTCCAGGCGGACGCGATCACGGGAGTGCGACTGACCGGCCCGTTGCCGGTGGTGGAGCTGCCCGAGGTCGAGCTGCCGGTCAGCCGGCGCCTCATCCCCGCGGTGCGGAGCCGACTCGTGAAGGCGGACAGCAGATGAGCCACAGCGACGGCGGTCGTCCGGCACGGGTGCGGGTCTCGTTCCAGGCTCCGGCCAGTTCTGCCGAGGCCGCGCGGGCGTCCAGCGGCGCGGCACCTGCGGTGCGTCCGGTGCGCGAGGCCGAGTCGGTGTTCCTCACCGACCTGATGCGCGCGCAGCTGCGCCTGGCCGGCGCCTGCCTGATCGGGTTCGTGCTGGTCTCGCTCACGCTCACCGTCGCGATCATGATCATCGCGAACACGATCGATCCGCCGGTCTTCGGGGTGCCGCTGTCGTGGCTGCTGCAGGCCTATGCGTACTATCCGATCATCCTGGGCTTCGCGGTGGTGTTCGCCCGCAACGCGGCGCGCAACGAGCGCCGGTTCCGGATGCTCGCGGACTCGGACTCCGTGCAGGGCGGTGCCGACGGATGAGTGTGGTCCTCGACCTCTCGGCGTTCGCGCTCGTGCTCGTGGCCACCGTCGTGCTGGCGGTGATGGGCGTGCGGATGAGCCGCACCACGAGCGACTTCTTCGTGGCATCCCGCAGCGCCCGGCCGGTGTGGAACGCATCCGCGATCAGCGGCGAGTATCTCAGCGCGGGCACGTTCCTGGGGCTCGCGGGGCTCGTGCTGCTGGTCGGATCGGACGGGTTCTGGTTCCCGATCGGGTACGCGGCCGGATATCTGCTGCTGCTGCTGTTCGTCGCGGCGCCGCTGCGGCGCAGCGGCGCGTACACGATCCCGGACTTCGTGGAGGCTCGGCTGGAGTCGCGCACGGTGCGCCGGGTGACGAGTCTGCTGGTGCTGGTGATCGGCTGGCTGTACATCGTTCCGCAGCTGCACGGGGCGTCACTGACGCTGGGTGTCGTGGCGGATCTGCCGCCCTGGGTCGGCGCCGTCGTCGTCGCCGTGGTGGTGTCCGGCATCGTCGCGGCCGGTGGCATGCGCGCGATCACGGTCGTGCAGGCCATGCACTACTGGGTCAAGCTCAGTGCACTGGCCATTCCGGCGGTGCTCATGCTGATCGTGCTGTCGGGGCGGGAGCCGTCATCCGACCCGATGGTCGCCTTCCCCGCGGAGCTGGGGCCGGTGGCGGCGGATCCCTATTCCACGGCATCCCTCATGATCGCGCTGCTGCTCGGCACGATCGGCCTCCCGCACGTGCTGGTGCGTTTCTACACCAGCCCCGACGGGGCATCTGCTCGGCGGACGACGGTGCTGGTCGTCGCGATGATCGGCCTGTTCTACGCGGTGTCGGGCACGCTCGGGCTGATCGCGCGCGTCGCGGCACCCGACCTGGCGCTGCCGGGGGTGGCCGACACGGTCGTGCTGGCGCTGCCCGCCCGGCTGCTGCCCGAGCCGCTCGGCACCATCGTCACGGCGATCGTCGTCGCCGGCGCCTTCGCGGCGTTCCTGGCGACCTCGTCGGGCCTGGTCGTGTCCCTTGCGGGCGTGATCAGCCAGGACCTCTTCGACGGGTCTGTGCGGTCGTTCCGGCTTTCGGCCGTGCTGTGCGTCGTCGCGCCGCTGATCGTGGCGCTGCTGACCGGGCCGGAGGCCCTGGTGTCGAGCGTCGGCACGGTGTTCCTGGTGGCGGCGACCAGCCTGACTCCGGTCATCCTGCTCGGCGTGTGGTGGCGCGGCCTGACCGCTCGAGGAGCACTCGCGGGGATGCTGGTGGGTGCGCTCACCGTGGGCGCGTCGCTGATCGCGTCGATCGCGCTGGACCCGCAGGCGCGGGCCGCGGCTTCCTGGATCGTGCAGCCCGCGGCGTGGGCGATCCCGCTGGTCGTCGTGGTGATCGTGCTGGTCTCGCGGTGGGACCGGCGGCGGATCCCGGGCCGCGCCGAGTGGTACCTCACCCGCCTGCACCTGCCGGAGCGCAGCGGCGACGTCGGCTGAGACCATTGCGCGCTCAGACGGGCTCCCCGGCACCCGCCCGCTACTGGACCGGTTCGGGTGTGATGCGCGGCCTGGCGGCGCGCTCGGCCTCGGCGTCGCGGATGCCGTTCTCGACGACCTCGGCGAAGATGCGCCCGCCGTCGTCGCCGGGGTGGATGCGGTCGCCGGCGAGCAGATCCTCGTGCGGGGCGATGGCGCCGGCCCAATCGGCGACGACCACGCCGGGGCGGCCTGCGGCTCATGGTTCACCCCGGGGATCCAGTCGCGCGGGGCGTAGGCGTTCACGAGCACGAGGTCACGGTTGCGCCCGACGGTGTCGGCGATCTTCTGCAGCACATCCTCGTCGACGGAGCCGTTCGTCCCGAGCGCCACGACCACGTGCTCGCGCAGATTCCCGGAGGCCTCGAGCGCGTCGATGATCCGCGGCCCCGCCCAGACCGAGCGCGACACCTTGGCATCCACCTCTATGCCGGGGAACTGCTGCTGCAGGGCCGGAGCGGATGCCAGCATCACCGAGTCGCCGACGGCGGTCACATCGGTGCCCGCGATCACGGCGGGCGTCGTGGGCGCGGGAGTCGGCGCGGCCTTATTCAGGGCCTCCTGACCGGCGCGGATGGCCATCTCGGAGCTCGTCATCGGCGGTGCGCTCGCGACCGCGGCAGTCGTGCCGCCCAGCGCGAGCACACCCACCAGCACGTTCGTCAGCATGGCGAGCCTGCTGACCGGCCCGCGTGCGAAGCGAGACCGCACGGCGCGCAGCGAGCGGCGGAATCCGAGCCGCCGCAGCGGCGTCTCCACGACGCGGAACGACACGGCCGCAGCCGTCACCGACAGCACCAGGGCAGTGCAGCCCGCCCAGACCGGCACGCGGGCGAGCTGACCGGAGACACCCAGGTCGCTCGCGGCGGAGACGAGCACGAGCACAGGCCAGTGCCACAGGTAGACGCCGTACGAACGGTCGCCGATCCAGCGCAGCGGTTGCGCATCGATGGCGCGGCCGAACCACGACCCGGGCATGACGCCCGCGAACACGGCGAGCACCGTCCCCGCGGATGCCAGCAGGAGAGTCCCCGGGAATCCTGCTCCTGCCGGTTCCGACGGCTGGAACGCGGCGAAGACGACAAGACCGACCCCGACCAGCCCGAGCAGCACGCCACCTGCGCGGACGCTGCGGCGCAGCATCCAGTCCCTCTCCGGCATGCCGCGGATGCCGAACGCCAGAGCGATGCCGAGCAGCAGCCCGAACGCGTGCGAGTCGGTGCCGAAGTACGCGCGCGTGACGGTCCCGGACGAGACCAGCACCGACATCCACCACGCGGAAGCGCCGGCCGCGACCACCGCGAACGCGACGAGCGCCCAGCGCACCCGCAGCACGACCAGCAGCAGAGGGAGGAGCAGCGGCCAGAGCAGGTAGAACTGCTCCTCGACGGCGAGCGACCACACGTTGCGGAACAGCTCCGGCTCGGTCGCGGTGAAGTAGTCCGAGCCGCCCGCGAGAGCCACCCAGTTGTAGCTGAACGTCGAGGCACCCAGCAGCTGCCGACCGATGCCGACCAGCACGTCGCCGCCGATCATCCAGGCGACGGTCGCGCACACCGTGAGCATCACGGCCAGCGCGGGCAGCAGCCGGCGGGCCCTGCGGCGCCAGAAGTCCAGCAGGCGGTGCCGCAGGGGATGCCGCGTCGGCCGCAGCGTGAGCGAGGTGATCAGGAATCCGCTCACCACGAAGAAGACGTCCACGCCGACCAGCCCATTGCGCAGACCGAGCCCGGGGAACAGGTGGTAGATCAGCACCAGTCCGACGGCGATCGCGCGGAGCCCGTCGAGCCCCGAGTACCGCGGCAGGTGGGGCGAAGACGGGGACATCACAGCTGAGGAGGGCGCATTTCGAAGGAGGGGGAGGCTCCAGTTTAGGCTGGACGGGTGCGCATTCGCCTGGACATCGCCTACGACGGCACCCATTTCCGCGGGTGGGCGAAGCAGCCCGGCCTGCGCACCGTGCAGGGTGTGCTCGAGGCGGCGCTGGCGCGCATCGTCGGGTCCGACGTGCAGTTCGTGGTCGCCGGGCGGACGGATGCCGGGGTGCACGCCTCCGACCAGGTGGCGCACGTCGATCTCGACGAGGAGCAGTGGTCGCGGGTCACCGCGCGGCACGGACGTGCGGCGGATGATCCGGCCGGGTCGCTCGCGCATCGCATCCGCGGGGTCCTGGGTCAGTACCCCGACGTGACCGTCACCCGCACGACCCTTGCGCCCGAGGGCTTCGACGCCCGGTTCTCGGCGGTGTGGCGCCGATACCGGTACCGGCTCGCGGACACGACCGTCGGCTACGACCCGATGCGCCGCAACGACACCACCACGATCCGCGCTGCGCTGGACGCGGATGCCATGGATGCCGCCGCCCGCACCCTGATCGGGCTGCATGACTTCGCGGCGTACTGCAAGCCGCGCGAGGAGGCGACGACCATCCGCACCCTGCTGGACTACCGCTGGGCCCGGGATGCAGAGGGCGTGCTGGTCGCCGATGTGAAGGCCGACGCGTTCTGCCACAGCATGGTGCGCGCCCTCGTCGGCGCCTGCGCGGCCGTGGGGGAGGGCAAGCTGTCCGTCGACGATGTCGTGCGGCTGCGCGACGAGCTGACCCGCACGAGCGCGTTCAAGGTGCTCCCCGCACGCGGCCTGACGCTCGCCGAGGTCGGCTATCCGGCCGATGAGCTGCTGGCGGCCCGGGCTGAGCAGACCCGCGCCCGCCGCGATCGGGACGGAGACGACGCGGAGGATGCGTGAACCGCGACGCATGCCGGGCGACGTCTCGGGCGAGGACGACGAGCACGCATAACCGGCCGCTCACGCCATTTCAACCCCACGACGCGTTCAGCGTGCGGCGGTAACCTCATCGCATGAGGCTCATCTCGTACAACCTGCGCAAGCATCGGGCGGCATCCGAGCTGGTGGCGCTGGTCGGCCGACATGACCCCGACATCCTGTGCCTGCAGGAGTGCGACACGGCGGCGCTGCCCGAATCGATCGACGGGCTCTCGCTGGTGAGGGCCACCAGCGGCAACCGGCTGGGCCTGGCGATGTACCTGCGCAGCAACCAGTTCCGGGTGGAGCGGGTGCGCACGATCGGCCTGAAGAAGTCCCTGCACGACCGCGTGCTCAAGCCCGCCGAGGAGCGGGTGCTCGGGGCGCTCCTCACGAACATCGACACCGGGCGACAGCTGATCGTGGCATCCTTCCATGCGGCCCCGCTGACCGCACTGAACTCGCTGCGCCGCAACCAGATCCGCGCCGGGCTCGACGCGCTGCAGGCACTCGCCCCGGGCAAGCCCGTGCTGATGGTCGGCGACTACAACTACCCGGTGTTCAAGGAGAACCTCGGGCAGACGGTGCGCGAGCACGGCTACCGACTCACCCTCAGCGACGACCGCACCTACACGCGGTACCGCGTGTTCCGCGGGCACTACGACTTCGCGACATCGAACGGCTTCGACATCGCCGACATCACCACGCTCCCGCAGGGCACCAGCGACCACCGCCCGATCCTGATCACGGCTGAGGCCGCGTAGCGGGTCTCAGTCGTGTGAACGGAGGTAGTGCGCCAGGCCGGTTGCACCGTCCTGTGGGATGAAGCCGGCCGCCTCGATCTTCGAGAGGTCGAGCACGCTGTTGCGTGGGCGCGGCGCCACCGGGGCGGTCGCGGATGCGAAGTACTCGGCCGTGCTGACGGGGGTGATGCTCGCCGGATCGTGTCCTGTCAGACGGTAGACGTCTCGGGCGATATCGGCCCAGGTGCGCGCGGGACCGCTGCCGGTCAGGTTGTATGTGCCGAACGCCGCACCGGAGTCGAGCAGGTGGCGGATGCCGCGGGCGATGTCGTCCGTGAAGGTGAGCCGACCGGTCTGGTCGTCGACGACCTTCGGGGTGATCCCGCGCTCGGCCAAGGAGGCCATCGTGCGGACGAAGTTGGCGCCGTCGCCGATGACCCAGGACGTGCGGATGACGTAGTGCCGGGGTGCGGTGGCGATGGCGAGGTCGCCGGCGGCTTTGGTCTGCCCGTAGACGCTGAGGGGGCTGAGGGCGTCCGTCTCGAGGTAGGGGAGAGCGGATGCCCCGTCGAAGACGTAGTCGCTGGAGACATGCACGATCGTGATGCCATGCTCGGTCGCGATGCGGGCAAGTGCGGCGGGTGCTGCGGCGTTCACGGCCCAGGCATCCGCTCTGCCTTCGGGGGTCTCAGCTGCGTCGACGGCGGTGTAGGCGGCGGCGTTGATGATGGTGCCGTAGTCGCGCCAGCGGCGTGCGGTGCCGAGGTCGGACGAGGTGAGGTCGAGGGAAGCCCGGGTGGCGTACTCCACGTGAGGGGCGTCGCCGTATTCTGCGCGCAGCGCCCGGCCGAGTTGCCCATTCGCGCCCAGGATGAGGGTCCGGCGTGGCGGGATCGGGGTGACGTCTGCCAGCCGGGGGTGGGCACGGTCCTTGTCGGAGAGCTCCGCCTTGTCGAGAGGGATCGGCCAGTCGATCGCGGCCGTCTCGTCGGCGAGGTTCAGGAAGGCATACTCCGCGTCAGGCGACCAGTGGTCGTTGACGAGGTAGACGTAGGCGGTTTCGGGCTCGAGCGTCTGATAGGCGTTGCCCACGCCGCGAGGGACGAAGATCGCCTTCGAAGGATCCAGTTCCGTGGTGAACACCGCGCCGAACGTCGGGCCCTCGCGCAGGTCGACCCAGGCGCCGAAGATGCGTCCGGTCGCGAGGGAGACGAACTTGTCCCAGGGTTCTGCGTGGATGCCGCGCGTGGTTCCGACGTCGTCGTTAAAGGAGATGTTGTTCTGCACCGGTCCGAGATCCGGAAGTCCGGCGGCGATCATCTTCTCGCGCTGCCAGTTCTCCTTGAACCATCCCCGGCTGTCGCCGTGCACAGGCAGGTCGAAGACCACGAGCCCGGGAATCGTCGTCTCCGTGCGGACCAGCTTCTTGCCGAACTCGATGCTCATTGTCCCTTGCCCGCGTAGAACGCCTCCGTGCTGTCCTTGGACGGGGTCCACCAGGCTTCGTTGGCCCGGTACCAGTCGATGGTCGCGGCCAGGCCGGCTTCGAAGTCGGCGTACTGCGGCATCCAGCCGAGCTCGGTCCGGAGCTTGGTGGAGTCGATCGCGTAACGCAGGTCGTGCCCGGCACGGTCGGTCACGTGGTCGTAGGCATCCGGATCCTGGCCCATCAACTCCAGGATCAGCTCGACGACGGACTTGTTGTCCTTCTCGCCGTCCGCTCCGATCAGGTAGGTCTCGCCGATTCGTCCCCTCTCGAGGATGGTGAGCACGGCCGAGGAGTGGTCATCGGCGTGGATCCAGTCGCGCACGTTCTGGCCTGCGCCGTAGAGCTTGGGCCGGATGCCGCGAATGACGTTCGTGATCTGACGTGGGATGAACTTCTCCACGTGCTGGTAGGGCCCGTAGTTGTTGGAGCAGTTCGAGATCGTGGCCTGCACGCCGAAGGAGCGCACCCAGGCGCGCACGAGCAGGTCAGAACCGGCCTTCGTAGACGAGTACGGCGACGAAGGGTTGTACGGGGTGCTCTCGGTGAACTTCTCCGGATCATCGAGCTCCAGGTCGCCGTACACCTCGTCGGTCGAGATGTGGTGCAGCCTCGTGCCATGCCGGCGCGCAGCCTCCAGCAGCGTGTAGGTGCCGATGATGTTCGTGTCCAAGAAAGGCCGAGGGTCGTGCAGCGAATTGTCGTTGTGCGACTCGGCGGCGTAGTGCACCACAGCATCCGCGTCCGCGAACAGTCCGTCGACGAGACCGGCATCCGCGATGTCGCCCTGCACGAACTCCACCCGGTCGGCGGGCAGCCCCTCCAAGGACGCGCGGTTGCCCGCGTACGTGAGCTTGTCCAGCACCGTCACGTGATGATCGGTGTGCGCCACGACGTGGTGCACGAAGTTCGATCCGATGAATCCGGCGCCACCGGTAACCAGCAGACGCGACATCAGCGTCCCCTCTCCAGGATCTCGAGCAGGTACGTCCCGTACCCCGACTTGACCAGCTTCTCGGCGCGCTCGCGCAGTTCGACGTCCGAGAGGAATCCCTGCCGCCAGGCGACCTCCTCCGGGGCACCGATCTTCATGCCCGTGCGGCGCTCCATCGTGCGCACATACTCCGTGGCATCCGTCATCTGATCGAAGGTCCCGGTGTCCAGCCAAGCGGTGCCACGCGGGAGCACCTCCACCTGGAGCTTTCCGCGCTCGAGATACGCACGGTTCACGTCAGTGATCTCGTACTCTCCGCGGGCGGATGGCTTCAGGTTGCGGGCGATCTCGACGACGTCGTTGTCGTAGAAGTACAGGCCGGGCACGGCGTAGTTGCTCTTCGGCTGTGTCGGTTTCTCCTCCAGAGACACCGCCCGTCCCGCGGCATCGAACTCCACCACGCCGTACGCCTGCGGCTCCGACACCCAATAGGCGAACACCGCCCCGCCGTCCACGTCGGCGAACCGCTTCAGCTGCGTGCCGAGCCCAGGACCATAGAGCAGGTTGTCGCCGAGCACCAGCGCAACGGAGTCGTCGCCGATGAAGTCCGCACCGATCGTGAACGCCTGTGCCAGGCCGTCGGGCGACGGCTGCTGCGCGAACGTGATCCGCACGCCGAACTGGGATCCGTCGCCGAGCAGGCGCTCGAAATGAGCGGCATCGTGCGGTGTGGTGATCACAAGGATGTCTTCGATGCCCGCCAGCATCAGCGTCGACAACGGGTAGTACACCATCGGCTTGTCGTACACCGGCACGAGCTGCTTCGACACGCCCAGCGTGATCGGATGCAGACGCGTCCCCGAACCCCCAGCGAGAATGATCCCCTTCATGCGTCCATCGTGGCATAGTGCCGGTTCCTCGCACTGTGTTCCGACCATCGGAGGATCCGGGGCGAAGCCCCAGGCATACTCAGTATCCTGAGGGTGCGTGCCGACTGGGTGGCGCGCGTCGAGGCGACCGAGGGGGCTGCCATCACCGATTCGAACGCACCGCGCAGCCGACGCGAGCGACGCTATGACGGGTCCATCAGCGACCTCGATCCCGACTTCGAGGTGGACGAGTACGTCGAGGGCCCGCGCAAGCGGCGGGTCTGGCCGTGGATCGTGCTGGTCATCTTCCTGTTGCTGATCGCGATCGTCGTGGTCGGCGGCGTTTTCGCGATCCAGGCGCTGAAGGTCAAGGACGACCTGCAGGCTGCGAAGGGCAAGATCTCTGCGGTCGTGCCGCTCATGAAGAAGGGCGACACCGCGGGCGTCGAGGCGCTCAGCAAGCAAGTGCTCAAGCTCACCAGCGACGCCGACAAGATCGTGGCCGGTCCGCTGTGGGACATCGCGAGCATCGTGCCGGGCGTCGGTGCGAACGTCGTCGCCGTCAGCGAGACCACCAAGGCGACGCACATCCTGGTGCGCGACGCCCTGCCGCTGGCATCCTCACTGCTCCCGCTGGCCGACCCGGCGAACTTCAAGGTCGAGGGCGGCGGCA
This sequence comes from Microbacterium sp. 22195, assembly GCF_052056515.1. Classification (NCBI taxonomy): domain Bacteria; kingdom Bacillati; phylum Actinomycetota; class Actinomycetes; order Micrococcales; family Microbacteriaceae; genus Microbacterium; species Microbacterium sp. 22195. The sequence goes on along the minus strand of NZ_JBQEPE010000001.1, from coordinate 1,493,417 downwards.
TCAACCTCGCGCCGTTCCGCGCCGCCGAGCCGAAGCTGCCGCAGCTGAGCGCGATCTTCGACAACGCGAAGACGCACATCGACAGGATCGACATGAAGGCGATCCACCCGTACATCAAGTCGAACATCAGCCAGATCGTCGACATCGTCGACACGGCCGCACCCACCCTCTCGTTCGCGCAGGAGAACCTGCCCGTGCTGCTGTCGACCCTCGGTGCCGACGGCCCGCGCAACTACGCGCTGCTGTTCCAGAACAACGCCGAGATCCGTGCGACGGGCGGCAACCCCGGTGCGGGCGCTGTCCTCACCGTCGACAACGGCAAGGTCACGATGCGTCAGGACCAGGCGGCGCTGAACTTCGTGCTGCTCGGCCCGAAGGGTCAGTTCCCGCAGCACCTCGCGGATCCCGCGGAGGAGAAGCTGTTCGAGGGCGACACCTGGGCACACTCGCAGAACTACACGCGCACGCCCGACTTCGCGGACACCGCGCACCTGGTCGGCGGCCTGTGGAACCAGACGGTCGGCGGCAAGCTCGACGGCGTCATCTCCATCGACCCCATCACGCTCTCCTACATGCTCCAGGTCGCCGGCCCCGTGCAGGTGCCGGACGAGACCACGCCCGTGGCGGCGGACAATGCCGTGAAGCTGCTGCTCAGCGACACCTACGAGCGCTTCGGGGCGAAGGGCGACTTGGCCGACCTCTACTTCGCGAAGGTCTCGGCGGCCGTGTTCAGCAAGGTCATGAGCGGCGGATGGGATCCGCTGAAGATGGTCGAGCAGCTGCAGAAGGCCACGCACGAGCAGCGCATCTACGCCTGGTTCGCCGACGAGAAGCAGCAGGCGATGGCGACGCAGCTCGGCATCGACGGCAAGATCACCACCGACAACAAGACGGTGACGCAGACCGGCATCTACCTGAACGACTCGTCGCACTCCAAGCTGGAGTACTACCTGTCCAGCAAGATCATGGTGACCTGCTCCGCGGAGAACCGCACGGTGACCACGACGATCGAGATGCACAACTCCGTCCCCACCGCAGACCTGAGTCACTACACGCTCGGCGCGCGGAACAGCCGCTGGGGTCAGCCGCGCACCACCATGATGCTCGATGTCGTCGGCATCGCCCTGCCCGGGGGCAAGCTGGTCGGCTCCTCGCCCGAGAAGGGCGCGCGCAAGGACCAGGAGCGCAGCGGGCTCTACAAGGGGCGCGAGGCGAAGAGCATGCTCATCAACGTGCCGATGGGCGGCTCCAAGACGGTCTCGTTCACGTCGACCGTTCCGGACGACGCCACCAAGCCCCTGCAGGTGCGGTACTCGCCGACCGTGGGCGAGACGCCCGTCACCATCGACGGCTCCTGCGGGTCGATGTTCCCCGCCTCCTGAATTGGGGGAGCGGCGGCGGATGCTGTAAGCTAACCCTTTGGTGCCTGTGCTTCGGCTCGCCGAGACACCGGCACGACGAACGTGAGCCCTCCACTGGCGTGTTCCCGGTCTCGATCAGAGGCAGGAACCACCCCGGAGTGGGATTCACGAACCTCTCCGTTCGATTCAAGAAAGCAGCACTATCGTGACGCGCACTTACACCCCGAAGGCCGGGCAGGTCCAGCGTGACTGGATCGTCATCGACGCCACCGACGTCGTTCTCGGTCGCCTGGCTTCGCACGCCGCCGCAATCCTGCGTGGCAAGCACAAGCCGACCTTCGCTCCCCACGTCGACACCGGCGACTTCGTCGTCATCGTCAACGCCGACAAGGTCGCCCTGACCGGTCAGAAGCTCCTGCAGAAGAAGGCCTACCGTCACTCGGGTTACCCGGGCGGTCTGACGGCCACCTCCTACGCCGAGCTCCTCGAGAAGAACCCGGTTCGCGCCGTGGAGAAGGCCGTCCGCGGCATGCTCCCGAAGAACACCCTGGGCCGCCAGCAGCTCTCGAAGCTGAAGGTGTACGTCGGTGCCGAGCACCCGCACGCCGCTCAGCAGCCCACGCCGTACACCCTCGACCAGGTCGCGCAGTAAGCGCCCCTTAGATTTCAAAGGACATACTCGTGGCTGAAATCCAGGACACCACCGAATTCCCGCAGAACTTCTCGACCGAGACCCCCGAGACCGAGGTCGTGGAGTCCGCTCCTCGCCCCGTGCTCTCCGTGCCGGGTGCGGCCGTGGGCCGTCGCAAGCAGGCCATCGCCCGCGTGCGCCTGGTTCCCGGTTCGGGCACCATCACGATCAACGGTCGCACGATCGAGGACTACTTCCCGAACAAGCTGCACCAGCAGCTGATCAACGACCCGTTCACCGCCCTCAACCTCGTGGGTGCGTACGACGTCATCGCCCGCATCTCGGGTGGCGGCGACTCGGGTCAGGCCGGCGCCCTGCGCCTGGGCATCGCTCGCGCGCTGAACAACATCGACGCCGAGAACAACCGCCCGACCCTCAAGAAGGCAGGCTTCCTGTCTCGTGACGCCCGCGTCATCGAGCGCAAGAAGGCCGGTCTCAAGAAGGCCCGCAAGGCTCCTCAGTACTCCAAGCGCTGATCCGCACAGTCCGTCATATGGCACTGTTCGGTACGGACGGCGTGCGGGGTCTCGCCAATGGCGAGACCCTCACCGCCGGACTTGCGCTCACCCTGGCCCAGGCGACTGCCGTCGTCCTGGGCCAGGGCCGTATTGCCGAGGCTCGCAAGGCCGCAGGCAAGCGTCTCACCGCGGTCGTCGCTCGCGACCCGCGGATCTCCGGTCACTTCCTCAGCGCGGCTGTCGAGGCGGGTCTCGCCTCCTCCGGCGTGGACGTGCTGGATGCTGGCACTCTGCCGACCCCGGCGGCCGCCTTCCTGATCTCGGACATCGACGCCGACTTCGGCGTGATGATCTCGGCATCCCACAACCCGGCTCCCGACAACGGCATCAAGATCTTCGCCCGCGGCGGAGTGAAGCTGCCCGATGAGGTCGAGCAGCGCATCGAAGCGGCGATGGCCGGTCCCATGCTGCAGCCGACCGCCGGTGACGTGGGTCGCGTGCGTCGGTTCGCGGATGCCGAGGACCGCTACGTCCTGCACCTGCTGGGCTCGCTGCCGCACCGGCTCGACGGCATCCACGTTGTGCTCGACTGCGCCAACGGCGCGGCATCCGGAGCATCTCCCGAGGCGTTCCGCACCGCCGGCGCGAAGGTGACGGTCATCGGCGCCGACCCCGACGGCATCAACATCAACGACGGTGTGGGCTCGACCCACCTCGACAAGCTGGCCGCCGAGGTCGTGCGCGTCGGGGCCGACGTGGGCATCGCGCACGACGGCGACGCCGACCGCTGCCTGGCGGTCGACGCCGACGGCAACGTCGTCGACGGCGACCAGATCATGGCGATCCTCGCGGTGGCGATGAAGAGCCGCGGCAAGCTCGCCGACGACACCCTGGTCGCGACCGTGATGAGCAACCTGGGCCTGCACGTCGCCATGCGCGAGCACGGCATCACCGTGCGCCAGACCAGCGTCGGCGACCGCTACGTGCTCGAGGACATGAACGCCGGCGGCTTCTCGCTGGGCGGCGAGCAGTCGGGCCACGTCATCATGCGCGCGTTCGCCACCACAGGCGACGGCGTGCTGACCGGTCTGCACCTGGTGGCCGAGATGGCGCGCCAGAAGAAGTCCCTGGCCGAGCTGGCGTCGATCATGACGGTCTACCCGCAGGTGATGATCAACGTGAAGGGCGTCGACAAGGACGCCGTCTCGGATCACGCTGGTGTGCAGGACGCCGTGAAGGCCGTCGAGACCGAGCTGGGGGACTCCGGCCGCGTGCTGCTGCGCAAGTCAGGCACTGAGCCGCTCGTGCGGGTGATGGTCGAGGCGGCGGATGCCGAGACGGCGAACGCCCACGCCGAGAACCTCGCCGACGTGGTGCGGAAGCACCTGGCACTCTGATGCATTATGCGGCGGCTCACAGGGCCGCCGCATAAGCTCATCCTGGGGATGACGAACCTGGGGAGGGGGAGCAGATGGTCGCACCGCCTTTCGATGGCGCCGCCTTCCCGCCGCCGCCTCCCGCCGCGCCGGCCCGTCCGGCGGGCCTGCCTCCTGTGCATCCGATGGCGATTCCGCCGAGGCCGCCCCTGCCCTCGGCATCCGCGGCACGGCCTGACGGAGCGCAGGCCGACTCGCCGCCGCTGGACGACGAGCTGGTCCCCCTCGGGCTGACGGGGATGTCCGTGGTCGACGCGGATGCTCCCCGGCCACCGGCTCCGCTGTGGCACCGGATCTCCACGTGGGTGGCCGTGTACGGCGTCGTGCTGGCGCTGATCGCGTTCTGGCCGGTCCCTGTCGACTCGGGCTCCGGTGGCTTCCTGCGGTGGGTCACCGCGCACTTCCCGCTGCTCACGTACGCACGGATCGAGTTCGGATCGAACATCCTGCTGTTCGTGCCGTTCGGCGTCGGACTGGCACTGCTGCTGCCGAAGCTGCGGTATCTCGTGCTGCCGTCCGCTCTGCTCGTGTCGCTGGCCATCGAGTCGGGGCAGGCGATCTTCCTCGCCCAGCGCACGCCGAGTCTCTACGACATCCTCGCGAACGTCTCCGGTGCGGCTCTCGGACTCATCGTGCTGGCCGTGTTCGAAGCGGTGCGCAAGCGCGTCACGGGCCCGTCAGAGGACTGATCGACCGTCAGGCCGGAGCCGGTGAGACCTGCACCGAGCGCCGTCGGCTGGACCCGCTCAGCCAGCCGAGCAGGGCCTCGAGCGGACCGCGTCGGTGCAGCAGCGCCAGCACGGCGCCGATCGCGAGCACACCGACCAGCTGCAGGAGCAGGATGCCGAGCCCCTGCGCGTACCAGACCGGCCAGGTCGCCTCGCCGGCCGACACCGCCTGAATCGCCCGTGCCTGCAGCGCTGCGGTGACGACGACGTGCGCGGTGTAGATCGTGAGCGGCGCCGCACCGGCCGCGCGCACCATCGCGAGCGGGAAGCCTCCGCGCAGCGCCAGCACGTCGAACAGCAGCACGAGCAGTCCGATCAGCAGGCAGGCGCCGGCGACCGTGCGGAGCATGTCAGCCGGGTTCCCGCTGTGCGGTGTGGGGATGAGGAGCATCCAGAGGTCGGTGCCGATCGGCGCGCCGTAACCCGAGCTCAGCATCCGCTCGCCGAGGTCGGGGAGCCCGAACCATGCGGGTCGCATGCGCACGATGCGCCCGGCAGCCGTGACTCCCGTGTACACGATCGCTCCGGTGACCAGCATCCGCACGCAGAGCCGGCGCAGCGCATGCCGGTCGGTGATCGAAAGCATGAGCCGGGCCAGCAGGATGCCGGTGAGCATGTACGCGACCCACGTGATGGAGGGGTAGTGTCCGGTGAGCACGAGGTCGAGCAGGAATCTCGGTACGACGTCGGAGAGGCCGGGGGAGGCGGGCAGCGGCGCCAGCCCGGACCGGATGCCGGCGTTGACCGCGCCGCCGAACAGCCAGAGCGCGCCGACGACACCCGCCACGGCCCACGACGGTATAAGCAATGCGGGTGCGGAGAGGATCATCGCCACGCCGTAGGCGGTGAGGACCACGCTGATCGGACCGTTCAGCTGCTCGAGCGCGAACCCGAGCAGGGAGATGAGGATGCCGCGGAGCAGGATGCTGAGCAGCATCCGTCCCGTGGATCGGCCGCGCATGCTGCGGGACAGCAGCACCAGGCTGAACCCGCCGAGCACGGCGAAGGTGGTCGCCGATGTGCTGCTGACTGTCGCCCCGATCAGCTTCGCCGCTGCGTCATCGATCGCGCCGACGCCGGTTCCCGGGCGGACGAGGTGCGCGGCCATCATGCCGAGGATCGCCGCGAAGCGGGCGAGATCGATGCCGACGATGCGGCGCCGGGCGAGGAGGGCATCGGGCGTCGTCATGGCTCTCATCCTGCCAGGTGACGGTGATTCGCTCTTCGAACCAAGGACTCCCGTAATGAAACGCGCCCTGTCGCGTCTCTTCCCTGGGTGCTGCGTGCTCGTAGCTCGGGGGAGCATCGAGCCACTCCCATCCCAGGGGAGAACCCGCGGCCAGTCGGGGGACTCCGCCGCGAGCGCCCGGCGGGGCGCCGATCCCTTAGTCGGCGCCCCGTCTCTCTTCGAGAGGTTGCCGACCGACCCTCGCAATCGCCGTGGGTCAGAGGGTGCCGATCTCCCCGCGGCGCAGCTGGCGCAGCAGTTCCTGTGAAGGGCGCTGCGACCCCGGGAGGGAGGAGACTGGCCGGACCGCCGCGATGCCCGCCACGGTGGGGCGGAGTGTGCCCCGCTCGCGCCGCACGAAGCCGCGCTGCAAGAGCCAGCTCAGGCGACGCTCGAAGCGTGCGTTGCGGAAGAGCCCGAAGATCGGCACGGCGGTGAGGAGCGTCTGCTCGGTGGTGGCGGTCGCAAGGCGCAGTTCGCGTTCCACAAGCACGTTCAGCACGTCCCACATCGGGCTCGGCAGATTCATGCCTAGAGCCGCGCCGCGGCGCAGCTCGCGTTCGATGCTGGCGTCGAAGCTCGCGCGGTGGCTGGCGATGGACGCGCGAGTCGGGGCGTGTGACGGCGCCTCGATGCGTCGGTCGACGATGGTCATACTTTAAGAGAGTGCGCCGCTGGCGTTTCATCACGCGGATGCTCGCTCTGAGACGGTTCCGATGCGCGACAGGATCGGGTGATCTTTGCGACATTGCGTCACGAAGACGTGAGATGCACGTCTCATGAGGTGAGTGTCCACGGTCGGCAGTCGGGGGACTGCGAATCGCTCCCTCCCAGCGGGAGCGGCGGAGGCATGTGGGGAGTGCTCCGCACGGTGGACACCATTGCGGGGCATCAGATCACCCCCCTGGGATCTGGTGCCCCGCTCTCTTGCGTTCGGCGTGATGAAATCGGGTCCTGTGCGTCTCTACTGTGGGTGCTCGGCGATCGAATGCATGGGGAGCTTCGAACCCTCCCATCCCAGAGGGAGACTCGCACGGTCCTCGGGGGGAAGTCCGCTGGAGCGAGCGCCTGATGGGGTGCCGACCATCCCATGGTCGGCACCCCATCTTCACGGGCAGCTTCCGTGCTGTCGGATGTCAGTGGGCCCCGGACGGCTTGACCACGGCTGCGGCCGTACGCGCGACCACGACGATGTCGGTGGTGATCGACCAGTTCTCGACGTAGTAGAGGTCGAGCCGGATGGCGTCGTCCCAGCTCAGGTCCGAGCGGCCGCTGACCTGCCAGAGGCCGGTGATGCCGGGCTTCATGAAGAGCCGGCGGTGGGCGTCCTCGTCGTAGAGGGCGACTTCGGCCTCGCGCTGCGGGCGCGGCCCGACGAGGCTCATCGTGCCGATCAGGGCGTTCGCGAACTGCGGTAGCTCGTCCAGCGAGTACCGGCGGATGAACCGTCCGACGGGCGTGATGCGCGGGTCGTCATTGACCTTGAACAGCGGCTTGTCAGAGGTGCCCTGCTGGTCGAGCAGTGACTTCAACTGGTCGTCTGCGCCGACGACCATGGAGCGGAACTTGAACATCTTGAAAGGCTTGCCGTGCAGACCGATGCGCTCCTGGGCGTAGAAGATCGGTCCCTTGCTGGTGAACTTCACGGCGAGGGCGACGGCGATCATCACGGGGGAGAACAGGATGAGCAGGCCGAGGGAGCCGAAGATGTCGAAGGCGCGCTTGGCGATGCGCTGGCGGCCCTCGAAGCGCGGATACTCCACGTGGATGAGTGGGAGACCGGCGACGGGGCGGGTGTGGATGCGGGGCCCTGCGATGTCGGTGAGTGCCGGGGCGACGATCAGTCCGATGCGCTTCTGGTCGAGAGCCCAGCCGAACTTTCGGGTGCGCTTGGGCGTGATCGCATCGGACGTGGAGAGAATCACGGAGTCGACGTTGTGCGAGTCGATGATGTCGAGGACCTCGTCGAAGTCGCCGAGAACGGGTACGTCCTCGAGCAGTGGCTCCTGCGACCCGTGGGTCGTGACGGCACCGACGATGCGGATGCCGGACTGCGGCTCTCTGACGATCTTGTCCGCGATGTGAGTGGCCTTCTCACGGTCGCCGATCACGATCGCGCGCTGAAGGAAGTGACCCGCATTTCGCTGGTGACGCAGCCAGTTGCGCCAGAGCCATCGAGTGAGGATGAGCAGCAGCAGGCCGGACGGCAGTGCGATCAGCAGATAGAAGCGGCCAAACTGGATCTGGAACAAAAGCGCCAGGATCGCGATGCCGCCGAAGACTCGCATCGTCGCATCGACGATGCGTCGATACTCGGTAGAGCCGCCGTCGAGCACGGACGGCTCGCGCGTGCCGAACATCTGGAGCGCAACCAGCCACCCGAGTACGAACAGGAGTGATGTGACGACATAGCCGACCTCGAAATCGAAGGTGCGATCGCCGATCGTCAGCGGCTCATTGTTGAAGCCGAAACGCAGAAGGTGTGCTCCGAAGACTGCAAGAATTACGACCGCGGTGTCGGTCATCGCAAGGCGAGTTCTGTACCGGCTCTGCTGTCGCTCCACGCGTGTCGTCGCGGATGCCGCGTGTGACATGACGCTCATACTGTTTGCTCACCCATCTTCAGCCGTCCCCAAGGCACAACGCGTTTCCCTCGCACGTCGGTGGTTCGAAGCGGCGACCCCCTCGGCCGGCCTCGCGATGACGCCGCGCAACGGGTGCGCTCGGCATCGCGCTCATTCTCGCACGTCGGCCGGTGGCATGCATATCGCGCAACAGCATGGTCCGCGGCGACACGGATTCGAGAATCCATCAAGATAGGGTGGGCCCAATTGAGGGTCAGGAAACGGAGAGCGGTTTGACCGCGTGGATCTCGATCGGTTTGTCGTCGATCGCTGCGATTTTGGCGGTGTTCGCATGCCGCGATGTCGGCTTTCGAGAGTGGCGGTCGCTGGCGTTCTGGGTCCCTCCGGTGGTCATCATCTGGCCGTCGATCGCTTTGATTCTCGGGGCGCTTCCGACAGCTCCCGGTGCGTTCCACGCCGACGAGGCGCTGTTTGGGTTGCAGGTGATGCCCCTGATCCTGGTCTGCGTGCTACTCGCGGTGCGTGTGGTAGCCGATCGGAATCGGGCTGAATCTGAGACAGGAGCGTGACCAGTCGAGACCCGTCACTCAGATCGCCGTAGTGAAGAAAGAGTCGAGCACTGGCGTCGTGCGGGTCCACATAGAGGTGGTCGATGCGAGAGGTGTTGAACATCGATGCGCGACGGATCAGCCCATGCACCTCGTAGCCCTTGGCAAGCAGCAACTCTGCGAGATATGAGCCGTCTTGGCCGGTGATGCCCGTGACGAGAGCGCGTTTTACTAGTAGCTCCTCTGCACAATGGTCGTTGTCCGAATAGGGATCATGTCAGGGTAACTGAGCCGCTGAGTTCCTTCGCGCAGTGCGATTGACGAGCAATCGAGCGACTAGATTGCGTCTGAGCGTGACAAGATCGCGCGACGAGACGTTGGAGTGAGGTGAACGTCGGTACGATCTGATCGATTGCTATGAACCAGGAAGCGGCGAGACAAGAACAGACCGACGGAGCTTCGCGCCCGCGATTCGGCGTGATGATCTCGACTTTGGGTACGCGCCCGGAACTTCGCGAGCTGCTTCAGAGCCTCGCCACACAGACCGAACCCCCGCACGCGGTCGGAATCGCAGACCAGGGGACTTCTACGCTTGTCGCCGATGTTGTTAGGGAGTTCGAGTCCCGGTTGCCTATCCACCTAACCAGGACGGGAAGTCGTGGGCTCTCCGCCGGGCGTAACGACGCGATCAATGCATCTCCGTCAGACATCACCCACTACCTGTTCCCGAATGACACCTCGACCTACCCAGAGCGACTTCTTGAGGAGCTTGGTGAACACCTGGGGGGTGCTGATGTCTGCGCGATGAGCTACGTGGACAGTCTTGGTGTCAGGAACGCGGCACCGGCTGCTCGCCCACCCGATCTGACACTGGCCGAGGTGTTTTCGATCATCGAGGCTGGCATGGCTGTCTCTGCGCGGCGGCTGCTTGAGGTCGGAGGTTTCGACGAGATGATCGGCACTGGCTCATCGGGTAAGCGGCAGAGCGGCGAAGGCACGGATCTCCTTCTGCGAATGATGCAGCGAGGCCCACTAAGTGTCCGGTGGCTTCCAGAACTCCGAGTCACGGGAGTGACCCAAGGGTACGGGCTGTCTCAAAGCGCAGAGGCAAGCAAAGCCCGACGCTATGGATACGGGTACGGCTACATATTGCAACACTGGCGTTTCCCTGTTGGGCGTCGCATACGCGCCGTCATCGGACCGATCATCCTGTCGCTGCGGCGTCAACTGAGGTGGCGAGTCGGGGTCCAGTCGGCACTGGGTAGGCTGGATGGACTGATCGCTGCGATGCGAGAAACAACACGAAGGCCGGATGCTCTGGGGAGAGATCGCTGATTGAGTGCCTTCGAATCACTGGGGGGATGGGCGGAGGCTGAACGATGGCAGATTGGAATTTTCTTCGGTATCGCCTACTGAAGATACTCAAGGGGGATGAGTATGCGTCACGAGACGCAGGGGTCACGATCGGCGTCGGCTGTCGGATATATTCGAATCTCGCGGCGAGCGAACCGTGGCTGGTGAGCGTGGGGGATCGAACAACTGTCAGTGTTGGAGTGACTGTACTCACACATGATGGAACCGGCTGGCTGTACTCGGACGATCGAGGCCGACGTTATCGATACGCGCCGGTGGCAATTGGCGACGACTGCTTCATCGGTGCGCGAGCCATGCTGATGCCGGGCGTCCGCATCGGAAGCGGAAGCATCGTCGGCGCGGGTTCGGTCGTCACCAAGTCCGTTCCGCCTGGATCCGTGGTGGCAGGCAACCCGGCCCGAATCGTCGCTTCACGTGATGATCTGATGAGCCGAGTCGCGGAGTGGCCGACGGAGGCAGACAAGCGGGGTTCCACCTACCAGGAGAAGGTCGATTCTATCCGCGAGACACAGTTCCGTCCTGAGATGAGGCACGGTTGATCCGTCGGGTGGCATTGGTGACGCCGAGCTTTTCATCCAATTCCCTGGGGCGTACTCACGTTCTATGGCGTCTCGCGCGGCTCAGCGGGATGGAAGTCGTCGTAGCATCAGCCGGAGGGGGGGAGATCTGGCCCCCCCTAGCTGCGGACGAGCTGGTTGCGGACTGCGTTGGAGTCGGGGAGGCAGGCGGGACCGCCCTGCTGGAGAAGACGATCGCTGGTTCCGACCTGGTGATCGCAGTCAAGCCCGTGCCTGCCTCCATGGGAATTGTGGAGCCCGTGGCGCGTCGACTTCATAAGCCACTCGTCGTAGACATTGATGATCCGGATCTCCCTCCGCTGCCATTCGTCCGTCTTACAGCCCGCCAGGTCCTCAAGCCCCGCAAGTACTGGGCAGATACGAAGATTCGACTCGCTGTCGATCGGTATCCGCATATCGTCAGCAACCCTGTGCTCCAGAACTGGCATGGCGGCGTGATCATTCCACATGCGCGCTCTGAAGAGATTCAGGGTGAAGCGCACGCTCGGACCGCTCCCATTGTTGCGTTCGTGGGGACAAACCATCCGCACAAGGGGCTGCACGAAGTTCGTGAGGCGGTTCGAGCGACTCAGAACCTGGGCACGCGGCTCGTCGTCACCGATACTGCGCCTGACGATGCTCGGGCCTGGGAGGAATGGCACGGCCGGACAACGTTGGAAGAGGGACGGAGAATTGTTGCCCACAGCGATGTCGTCTTGTTGCCGAGCCATCCTGATCCCTGGTCGGAAGGGCAGTTGCCTGCCAAGTTGATCGACGCAATGATGGCTGGTCGTGCGATTGCGGTGACGGACGTGGGCCCGATGCGCTGGGCTCTCGGAGACGGTGGGCTGATCGTCCCTTCTCGGAACATCGGAGCACTGGTAGATGTGATCAGGCAGTTCGCTTCGCCCGAACGGCGTGTTCATTTCGGGCAGCGAGCTCGCGCCCGTGCTGTTTCGGAGTTCGGGGAGACGGTCAACGCGAAGAGGTTTGCTCAGATCTGCGAGGACGCAGTTAAGGGCTCAGCCGGTGCACGGGAGGAAAGCAGATGAAGTGGCTGATTCCGCTATCAGAGTTCGCGGGCGTCACCGAACTCACGGGAGGAGTAGGACGCAGGTACGCAGCAGTTCTCGCAGAACTCTCGGCTCTCGGAGTCGAACCGGTCGTTGTCCTCTACCCAGATACGAGGCTGGTCGAGAACCCGGAGCTTCCCCTCGGAATCCAACTGGATGTCGATCGTAGGTGGTCCTGGTTGCCCGCCTTCGTCCGACCAGTTCTTCGTGCCGTCATGTTTCGGCGTCGCATCGCCAAGATCAAACCTGACCTCATCTTCGCGCCCGAGTGGTTGGGAGCAGCAGCTTTCGCACCATCGCGCATTCCGCTAGTGACCAATCTGGTGACCGGGATCGAGCTCATGACTGAGGTCGAAGACTCTGCGGGTGTCGCCGGTTCGTGGCGACGGAGTCTTCAAACGCGCATACAGGGTATGCTCGAGCGGCGGCAAGTCCGGCGCTCGTCAAGAACCATCGGGTGTTCGGTGGCTATCACCAATTGGTACAAGGCAAGATTCACGATGCCGCATGACGCGCAGGTTGTGCGCAACTGTATCGATGTTGAGCGCGTCAGGGCGGGGGCTTCGAACGCTCCATTGCCGGATGGGTGGCCAACACAAGGCACGGTACTCATGCACGCTGGCAGGGTGGAAGCGCGGAAAGGGGCACATGTATCAGCACTCGCCTTCAATCTCATAGCGCGGAAACATCCTGACCTACAGCTCGTGTTCGCCGGTGCGAGAGGTCATACCCTCCCAGAATGGGGCACCGAGGGGGTCCTGTCCCTGATCGATTCTGACCTTCGAGATCGGGTCGTCTTCCTGGGAAATATTCGTAGCGATGCGCTGTATCGAGCCATGGCGGAGGCTGAAGTCTGCATGGTCCCTTCGCTCTGGGAAGCTTTCGGCAACATCGCCCTCGAAGTCAAGGCGAGCGGCACACCGCTGATTGTCACAAGCGGAAGCGGCTTTGACGACTTCTGCGAGGACGGCGTGGATGCCCGGGTCGTACCGCCGGCGGACGAGCGCGCATTGGCGCATGTTGTCTCGGAGATGCTCGGAGACGCGGAGCAAATGAGGACATTAACTCAAAGAGCGGCGATTCAGGTCGATGATTTCAGTGCCGTATCCGTCGCGCGGGACCTCCAGCGAGCAGTGGAGGCTCCACCCCATGTTGATCGGCAATACATAGCATGACCCGTTCTGGAAAGGTCCGCGGATGGCGCATGCTGGGCTACTTGGTCTTGCCATTCACGGGGCTGCTTAGCCCTCTCATTGCCCTGCCTGCGGTAACTTTCAAATACGGTGCGGCCGCATGGGCCGCAATAGCGATCGGTCAGTCCATCGGCATGGCGGCAAGCGCGGTTGGAGAACTCGGGTGGGGGCTGAACGGGCCTCAACGTGTGGCGCGCGCTACCGCCACCAATTCGTATCAGATACTTGTTCTGTCAATTCAATCGAAACTGGTGGTCTTCGCGCCGTTGGCTGTGGTTGTTTCCGCTAGTGCATATATCCTCTCTCCGGAATACCGCGGTGAGTCTGCCGTCATCGCCATTGCATCTCTGGCTGCCGGTCTCAACGCTGTGTGGTTCTATCTGGGAAAGTCGCGGCCGTGGACCGCGATCGTTACTGACGGTCTTCCCCGAATGATCGGAGTACTCGTCGCGGCGGGCTTGCTCCTGGCGGGCGCTCCGTTGATGGTGTACGCACTTGTCGGCCTTCTCCTACCTTGTGTTGTCGGCCCAGTGTTAGGCCTGTTGGTCGCGCGCAGTGGATTGACGCGTCGTTGTGTTCAGCATCGGCCGCGCCAAGTCATCAACGCGATATTCGCGCAGTCGAGTGCCTTTACTGCAAGGCTCGTGAGTGCGCTCTACATCGCGCTCCCCGTGACATTGGTGAGCATCGTGAGTCCGGCGAGCGTTGCAGTATTTGCCGCAGGGGAGCGGCTGATGAGGCTCGGATTGGGAGCGATGGCGTCTGTTCCGAACGGAATGCAGGGGTGGGTCGGTTCAGAGCCGGATCGAATGCGACGTTGGAACCGAGTACGAAGCGCGATATTCCTGAATGTCTTGCTTGGAGTGGTGGCCGCATTGTGTTTCGGGTTTCTTGCCCCGGTGGCATCCAGCCTGATGTTCTCCGGGGCCGCGACAGTCCCGAGCGAGCTTGCTTGGATACTTGCCCTCGTCGTCGTAATCGTGAGCACTTCTCGAGCGACAGGGAATCTTGCTCTGGTTGCCCTGTCTCGAGTACGCATCATCATGTGGAGTGCGATGGCGGGTGCAATAGTCGGTGTTCCCGCGATCCTGATCTTCTCCCGCCTGCTCGGACCGATTGGGGGGGCGATTGGCGAGTTGTCCGCGGAGCTTGTGGTGCTGACGGTTCAGATCGTCGGCGTTGTTTCTACTCGTAGGAGGCACATCTTGCTCTATGGACGGTTGGGTTCTGCATGACTCCTTTGGCGATCCTGATCTTTGGAGTAGTGCTGTTGCTGGCTGTGCGCGCACTTTTCTCCCGTGCGAATCGCGTCCGTGAGGCTTCGCTGACGGTGGCCATCGTAGCGCTTGTGCTCATCCCCACCTTTGGTGTTCGAGCAGAAGTCGTCATTGCTATCAATGCGTCGATTACGCTCGTGCTTCTGATCTCACTTGCGCGCGGAACATCTGCGCCGGGAGCAAAGGTTGCACTCCCGGCCTTCGCCGTTATCTTCGCAGTCTATCTCACAATTTCTGAATCGCTGGGCTCGGGTATTGGACACATCATCAGTGAATGGGTCCGCCTCGCGTTCTTCCTTACGCTCGCAATGGCTGCATTCGCCGACCATTCGTCTGGCCGGAGCACCGTCTTCAAGTCCATCGTATGGTTGCTCCCGATCGAGTTGATCACCGCGGTGGCGGAGCAGCGATTCTCATGGGCCAATGCCTGGCCGCGTGGAGACTCCGGATTTGACGATATCCATCGACGTGTGAATGAGCTTGTGCCTCAAATGGCTGGCCGTTCGCTCGGAACCATGGGGCATCCGATCCTGCTGGGCACGTTCGCCGTCGTTGCCTTCATCGGGTGCATGATTCTCTATCGACACACGAAGCAGAAGAGGTACCTTCTGCTTCTACTCTGCGTGCCGCCGATCATCGCATTGTCGGGGACGAGGAGCGCGGCTGTCGCGTTGATTCTTGTGGTCGCTGCAATGTTTGCATTTATGCCTGGAAGGGCGCTGCTGCTTCGCATTGTTGTGGCGCTGGGGGTCGGGGTTGCCGTCACCACTGTCGATGTCCTCGAACTTCTAGGATTCGGCGGCGTTCAACAAACGTCATCTTATCTGCATAGGAGCGGAGTAATTGGATCGGTTCCGCGACTGTTGGATCGTGATCCGATTTCAGTCATGTTCGGCTCGGGCGTCGCCTCGGGCGGTGAGCTCTTCAATTCGGGGATCATGCAAGGTTACCCGGGATACTACTTCTTCGACAATGAGTATGTTCGGATCCTTGCGTTCGCGGGAGTGATTGGTATCGTCTTGCTTGCGATCGCCTTGGTCAATGGGTTTGTTCGAGTCGACGCTGGCGGGAAGCTCGTCCTGCTCGCAATGTGCGTGTTCATGGCAAGTTACGATGTGATGACTTGGGACTTCAGTTACGCGATGATCTTCGTTGCTATGACAGCCAAATGGGGAGACTCAGCTACGCAAATGACGGTCGCTCCGGATCATCTCGTCGAGGTGCAAGGAGATGACGCCCGCTGAGCGCTCCCAGCTCCGACGTCCAACATTCGAATGTCCTGCGGCGCGGAGCCGTTGGCGCGCATCGGCATCAGCGTCGAGTGTCAGGAACGCGTCAGACATGGACTTCGTGTCGCTTGGATCGAAGAACAGTGCAGAATCTCCGAGCGCCTCCCGCACGGGCGGGATGTCAGCAGCCGCGACCGGGGCGCCCGCAGATTGCGCCTCAAGAGGAGGCACGCCGAATCCCTCGTACAGCGACGGGAAGATGAATCCGCGGGCGCCTGCATAGAGCTCCTGCAACCGCCGGTCGTCTACGCGGCCGAGGAGCTCCACGCCCGAGGCCGCACGGGGAGAACCATCCGACCGTGCCATCGACGCCGGGCGCGCACTTCCTACGAGCCGCAATGTCGTCGTGCTTCCCGATTCCGCACGATAGCGCTCGAAGGCGTCCACCATCCGGTCGATGTTCTTGTGCGGGAGGAATGAGGCGACGGCCAGGAAATAGGCGGGATCGCTTTCCTGGTGCGGGCGGCGGAACTCGGATCCGGCGGCGTTCGGTACGACTCTGATCTTCTCCAAGTCGATGCCGTACACGTCTACGATCTCCCGACGGGAGAACTCACTCACTGTGATCACCTGTCGAGCGCGGTGAAGCGTCAATGATGACAGCATCCGATAGGCGACGCGGAACCGCTTCGTATACGTCTGCGGGAACCGCACGTACGTCACGTCATGATGCGTGACCACCTGGTTCCGGTACAGCACGGGGCCGGTGTTCATCAACGACAGGAGCAGCGGTGAGCCGTGCTCGCGGCGAAGCATGCGGGGCAGGTCCCATTGCTCCCACCTGTGACCACTCGCTGTCCCGATCTGCTCGACCTCCCGTCCGCCGAGACCTGTGTGGCGGAGAGCGCCGGGCGGTGCGAACAGCCGCACATCTTCGCGAGTCCTCGCGAGCTCCGCCGTGATCTCCTCAGCGAAGCGTTGGACGCCCGTGAGGTCCTGAGTGAGAAACCGGCAGTTGATGGCGATCATGAGACGAACCGGTCGATGTGCTCGCGGAACGCAGGTTCGTCGAATCGTGCGGTCGTCTCGTGTGCATCGAAACTCGGCAGTGACGCGGCTCGCCGCACGGCATCCGCAAGGTCCCCGGCATCCGTCGATGCGGCTGCGATCCCGCTCACGCCGTCCACGAACGTCTCCACCTGCCCGCCCACCGGGCCGGTGACGACCGGAGTGCCCGAGGCCTGCGCCTCGACGGGGACGATGCCGAAGTCCTCCACCGGGGGGAAGACGAATACACTGGCGAGCTGCATGAGCGCGTAGAGCAGCGCATCCGAGGGAGAGACGACGATCCGCACAGGCACCTTCGCGGCCGCGGCGATCGCGCGCAGGCGCTGTTCCTCCGGGCCGCGACCTGCGATGACGACGGGCAGACCGGTCCGTTCACCGGCGGCGATCACAAGGTCCAGCCGCTTATAGGGGATGAACCGCGAGGCGCCGAGGATGAACGGGGTCGGCAGCTGCTCCAGCAGGCGCAGCTCCTCGGCATCCGTCACCTGCGTGCGCCAGTCGCTCTCCGAGAGGATCCGCTCCACGGCGACCGGTGGGTGGATCACGATCGCCTCGCGCTCCCAGGCCTGGGCGATCCTGTCGCGCACGAACGCGCTGTTCGCCGCGATCGCCGCGGCCTCCTGCGCGCGCCGGCGGTCGATGCGCTGGAAGAGCGGCGAGACGGCCTTGACGGCCAGGCTGTTGCCGCGCTCATCCAACTCGGGATTCCAGATGTACCTCGCCGGCGTGTGGGCATAGACGTACTTCGGCACGTCACGACCGGCGAGTGTCGCATGGTGGGCGAACAGGTGCGAGCTCACCAGCATCCACTCGTAGTCGCGCGAGGCCGGCAGACCCCGCCAGGCGCTCACCGTGAACGGCAGCGCCAGAGCCTTGTGTCGACGCAGCGGTGTGCGCGCCAGCCACGTCTCGCGAACAGCGCGGTTAGCGAAACGGTGCGGAGCGTCGTCCCAGAGGCACTGGATGTCGGCGTCGGGAAAGGCCCGCGCCATGGCCTCGAGCACGTTCTCCGCCCCACCCGAGGACTCGATCCACTCGTGGACGAGCAGCCCCGTCACTAGGGCCGCCCCATCCCGAAGTACGACCAGCCGGCGGCACGCCATGCAGCGGCATCCAGGCCGTTGCGGCCGTCGACCACCACGCGTCCGTCGGTCAGCGACGCGGCGTGCTCCGGCGACAGCTCACGACGGTACTCGTCCCACTCGGTCACCATCACCACGGCCGCGGCACCGCGGATCGTCTCGTCGCGGTCCGCCTCGAAGGTCAGCTGCGGGTGCAGCCTGCGCGCGTTCTCGATCGCCTGCGGATCGGTGACGACCACGTCCGCACCCAGCCCGTTGAGCCGGACGGCCACGTCGAGGGCGGGGGAGTCGCGCACGTCGTCGCTGTGGGGCTTGAACGCCGCACCCAGCACGGCCACCTTCTTGCCGTACACGCTGCCGCCCAGGCCATCGACGACGAGCTGGACCGCCCGGTCACGGCGGCGCAGGTTGATCGCGTCGACCTCGCGCAGGAAGTTCACCGACTCGCCCCGGCCGAGCTCCTCGGCTCGCGCGGCGAAAGCGCGGATGTCCTTCGGCAGGCACCCGCCGCCGAATCCGATTCCCGCCCCGAGGAACTTGCGGCCGATCCGCGCGTCGTGGCCGATGGCGTCGGCGAGCTGCGTGACATCGGCTCCGGTCGCCTCGGCGATCTCGGCCATCGCGTTGATGAACGAGATCTTGGTGGCGAGGAACGCGTTCGCCGAGACCTTCACCAGTTCGGCGGTGGCGTAGTCGGTGACGATGAACGGAGTGCCCTTCGCGACCGCCGGGTGGTACACCTCGCGCAGCACCTCGGCCGCGCGCTCTCCCTCCGCTCCCGACGGGACGCCGGCGACGAGGCGGTCCGGGTCAATGGTGTCCTGCACCGCCCAGCCCTCGCGCAGGAACTCCGGGTTCCACACGAGCACCGCCCCGGCGGCGGAGATGCGCGGCGCCAGCTCGGCCGCCGTGCCGACGGGCACCGTCGACTTGCCGGCGACGATGTCGCCCGCGGACAGATGGGGGAGCAGGTCGTCGATCGCGGTGTTCACGTAGGTGAGATCGGCGGCGTGGCCGCCGGCCTGCTGGGGCGTGCCGACTCCGACGAAATGGACCTTCGCGCCCGCAGCGGCGGAGGCATCCGTCGTGAACGACAGGCGGCCGGACGCGATGCCCTCGGTGAGCAGCTGCTGCAGACCGGGCTCGAAGAACGGCGCCTCGCCCTTGGTGAGCGACTCGATCTTGCGGGGATCGACGTCGACTCCGACCACCTCGTGGCCGATGGATGCCATCGCGGCTGCGTGCACCGCACCGAGATAGCCGCAGCCGAACACAGAAAGACGCATGTACTTTTCCTCCCCAGAAAGCAACGCCTCCATCATCCCCTATCGGAGTGACGTGCGTTGTCCCGCGGGAAAGCGAAAGGCGCGCCCCGGACGGGACGCGCCTTTCGATGGAGTCGTTCAGAGAACGCCGGCGTTGGCGAGCATGTTGATGTTCGAGCCGGAGAGCTGGGCGAACTCGACACCGTTCGACTGCAGCGAGACGACGACGGTCACCGAGGTGGCGACACCCAGGCTGATGTTCAGTCCCTCGCGCCCGGTGGCACCCCACGTCGTGTCGAAGTCGAGGGCCGCGTTGGGCGCGATGGTACCGAGGCTGTAGGTGGCAGCCGTGTCCTGCGCGTAGGTCGTGCCGAGGAGCGCGACCGAGGCGATCTCCCGATCGGTGATGGTGATGTTGCCCACGCGAGTCCCACCTGCGACGGCGGAAGGAGCGAAACCACGCAGCTTGGTCGTGCCGACCGGCACGGTGATGTTCAGGCCGGCAGTGCTCAGTGCGGCGGTGAAGACCGCGGTCACGTTGGGCAGCTCGGTGGCGCCGTTGGTGATCCTGAACTGCGTCGGAGCGGACGGGAGCACGCTGGCGGACACCGTGCCGGAGTTGTCGAGCAGGCCGAGAGTCAGGAGCTGGGTGTTTGCCTGCGTCCACTGCGCGCTGGCCGTGCCGGTCGAAGCGGCAGCCAGCGGGGTGGCGGCGGCGACGGCGACGACGGGAAGCGACCAGGCGGCGCCCTTGACGAGGGTGCGGCGCGAGACGTTGGTGTTTTCGATGGTCATGTTTCTCCTGGAATTCGTACGCAAGGCGCTGTGAAGAAGAGCAGTGCCGCCCGGGGGAGCGGCGAGACGTCAACTCGCCGTGCCGCTCGGGGGAGCGGCCGATGCCAGATGACAGTTCTGACAATGGCGGAGATGTCGCATAGTGAACCCGGCCGTGTCGCCTACTGATCGAAGAGCGACGGAAAACGATCGCCGAGACGTCGTGGCGGCCCGGTGAGCGGGTGGACGAAGGTCATATGGGCGGGCGCTGGGGGATACTTGCCTGATGGGGACGGGGACCGTGAGGTCGCGGTTGGGTGAGTTCTGGGCGGATGCCTGGCGCTGGTGCCTTTTCGCGCTCGGAGTCGTGTTCGCCGTCTACCTGCTGCTCGACCGCGGCATCCCGAACGGCGCCGTCGCGGCATCCGTCGTCGCCGCCCTCACCGTGGGCGTCGTGCTCACGGCATCCGAGCCCCTCGCCATCGCCCTGATGGCGACACCCGCCCTGCTCGTCACCGAGCGCCTCGGACTGGGCGGAGCCGATCTCACCGTCTCCGACGCGGCACTCGCCGCGGCGCTCGGCGCCGCCGTGCTGCTCGGCAAGCACGACTACAGCCCGCCGATGCGGGTGATGCTCTGGGCGAACCTCGGCTACCAGTTCGCCTCCCTGCTCACGGTGATCGTCAACCCCTACATGCAGAACACCGTCGAGTGGGTGCACGCGTGGCTGCTGGTCTCGGGCGCGCTGATCGTGGGATGGGTGATCGGAAGGGCGGGCCGGGCGCGCCTCGCCTTCATCCTCATCCTGGGCGCGACCGGCGTGATCGCGGCGGGCACCTTCGGCACCGCGATCGGACACGCCCTGCACGGGGAGTTCAGCGCCGTCTACCCCACCTGGCCGTGGCCGATGCACAAGAACTTCGCCGGCGGCATGCTCGGCTTCGCCGCCTTCATCGCCTACGTCAACCCCGACTGGGCCCGCATCGACCGCCGCTGGGCCCGGGCGGCGTTCGTCGTGTTCCTGATCGCCCTGCTGCTGACGCAGTCCCGGCAGGCCGGCATCGGGCTGGCCCTCGCGCTGCTCGTGCACACGCTGCGGCGAGGCGCTGCGAAGCACATCGTGCTCATCATCGTGCTCGCCATCCCCGGCATCTATCTGGTCGTGCAGAGCGTGTTCGATCAGATCGACTCGCAGAACCGGTTCAACTCCTTCTACCAGCGCGTCGACTGGCTGCGCGAGGTGTACGCGTTCTGGAAGCACTCGCCGGTCTTCGGCCACGGACTGCGGTACTGGTACGTGCAGCCGGGGGCGAACTTCCAGCCGCCGCAGGCCGAGGTCGAGGTGCTCGCCTCGACGGGGATCGTCGGCCTGATCGGTTTCATCGCGATGTGGGCGGTGATGCTGATCGCATTGTGGCGCGTCGCTCCGAGGTTCGGGATGCTGGCCTTCGGCCTCGTCTTCGCGCGTATCGCGCAGGCCCAGTTCGACCTCTTCTGGGTCGCCGCGCAGGTGTCGGTCCCGTTCTTCGTCGCGGGCGTCTGCCTGGGCGCGCAGGCCCTCGCCCACGAACACGATCCCACCCAGCCGTTCTGGGCGATACGGGAGAAGAAGAGCCGACGAGACCGCGATCTCGAGCTGCCCGAGCGGGTGCTGGTCAGATCGGGCGTACGAAGGGCCCAGCACATATGATCGAGCGAGACAGAGGGGTGCGGGGATGAGGCTTCGCGACTACGGCAACGCGTTCCGCCGTTACTGGCTGGCGATACTGCTGATGATCGCGGTCGGCGCGGGGGTGGGCTTCGGCTGGGCCAAGCTGCAGACACCGGTGTACCAGGCCGACGCCAGCGGGTACATCACCGCGGGCAGCAAGTTCGACACCTCCACCTTCTCTCCCGGTCAGGTCGACGGGCTCGCCAAGGCGAAGGTGCCGACGTACCTCGACATGGCCACCTGGCGGTCCGTGGCCGAGCGCGCCGGCGAGGAGATCGGGTCGAAACTGTCGCCCGAGGCGCTGGCACAGCTGATCACCGTCGAGAACCCGCAGGGCACGGCGATCCTCAAGATCTCCGCGCGCGCAGCGACGCCGGAAGCCGCCCGCGACATCGCGTCGGCCTGGGTCACTGCGCTCGCCGCCGAGATCGATCGCGTCGAGGGCGACGGCAACCCCGAGAGCGCCGAACTGACCATCAAGCTCGGCGAGTCGGCATCCCTCCCGTCGTCTCCCGTCTTCCCCGACACCAGGCTCGCGATGATCGTCGGGGTCGTGCTCGGCCTCGGCGGGGGCATCGCCTTCGCCCTGGTGCGTGCCATGGCCGATCGCCGGCTGCGGACTGCGACCGACGTGGAGCAGCGACTGCACATCCCCGTCGCCGGTACCCTCCCCGATGTGGGCTCCCTCGCCGACGGACACCGTCTGTACCGGCCCGGCGATGTCGCCGAGGACGCCAAGGCGCAGCGCGCGGACTTCGCCGTGCGCGAGTCGCTGCGGATGCTGCGCACCAACCTGCAGTTCATGAACGTCGACAACCCGCCGCGCCGTATCGTCGTCACCAGCGCGCTGCCGGGCGAGGGCAAGTCGACGGTGGCGGCGAACCTCGCCGGCACACTGGCCGCCAACGGCGCTCACGTGATCCTCGTGGACGGCGATCTGCGTCGCCCCACCGTGGCGGAGAGCACCGGAATCGACGGCGCGGTCGGTCTCACCGACGTGCTCGCCGGTCGGCTGGAGATCACGGATGCTCTGCGACGAGTGCAGGGCGTGCCGAACCTGCTCGTGCTGCCGGCCGGGACCCTCCCGCCGAACCCCAGCGAGCTGGCGGGGTCGGAGCGGATGCACAAGCTGCTGGCCGACCTCGCGAAGCACGCGATCGTGATCATCGACGCGCCTCCGCTGCTCGCCGTCACCGACGGCGCCGTGCTCACACGGGCCGCAGACGGCGCCCTCATCGTCGTGTCCGCCGGGCACACCAGCTACGACACCGTCGACGACGCGGTCGCCGTACTGGAGAAGATCCACGGCCACGTGCTCGGCGTCGTGCTGAACCGCGTGGCAGTGCCCAATGCCGGAGCGTACGGCGCCTACGCCTACGACGCGAAGCAGCCGCGGAGCTCGGATGCCGCCGCCGGACGCGCGGAGGACAAGCCGGTCGCGGCTCCTGCGGCATCCGCCGAGGTCGTGACCGCGCCCGAACCGGGCCGCCGTCGCGGCGTCCGGAAGAGCACGGACGAGGACGTCATGACCGAGCTGTTCGGCAGGACTTCTGCTGACGACAGTGGCCGCTGACGGGGGCCGGCGACTGCGCATCGCACTGATCGCCTCGTCGTACGCCCCGCACATCGGCGGCGTCGAGGAGCACGTGGCGCAGGTGTCGCGCGCACTGCGATCCCAGGGGCACGAGGTCGAGGTCTGGTCCGTCGACAGGGGGCGGCGCCCCGCCGCATCCGCTCTCGAGACGCCTCCGGTGCGCTACCTGCCCACGCCGCTGCCCGCGCGCACCGCGGCGGCCCTGCTCCGCTACGCGCTCGCGGGTCCTGCGGCCTGGCGGCGGTGGCGTGCGGCGGCGCGCGAGTTCCGACCCGACGCGCTGGTCGTGCAGTGCTTCGGCCCCAACGGCGTGTACGCGCTGCGGCTGCACCGGGCCACCGGCATCCCGCTGATGGTCGTCTCGCACGGCGAGACGCTGGGCGACGACAACGGCGCCTTCGCACGATCGCGGCTGCTGCGAGACTCGCTGCGCGCGGCGCTCGCCGCCTCGTCCGCCCACGCGGCCCCCAGCCGTTACGTGCTCGACGACCTCACCGCGCGCTTCGGCGCCGGTGAGGGCACGATCATCCCCAACGGCGTGGGCCGGATGCCATCGTTCGACGCGCCCGCGCGCGAGCAGGATCTGCTCGTCGCGGTCGGGCGGCTGGGGCGGATGAAGGGCTTCGACCTGCTCATCGATGCGTTCGCCGGGGTGGAGCACGGACGACTGGAGATCGTCGGCGACGGGCCGGAGCGCGAGGCGCTGACGCAGCAGATCAGCGCACTCGGTCTGGGCGATCGCGTGCGCCTACTGGGTGAGCGCGATGCGGCGGGGGTCGCGGAGCGCATCGCGGCGGCGACGGCGGTGGTCGTCCCCAGCCGTTCGGAGTCGTTCGGCATCGTCGCGCTGGAGGCCTGGCGCGGCGGCGCGCCCCTGGTGATGACGAGCCGCGGGGGCGCCGCCGAGTTCATCCGGGACGGGGAGGACGGGCTGCTGGTGGACCCGGAGGACGCCTCGGCGCTGACGGAAGCCCTGCGGCGGATGCTTTCGGATGCCCCGCTGCGCGACCAGCTCGCTGCGGCGGGCCTCGAGCGCGTGAAGGCCTTCAGCTGGCCGCGCGTGGCGCTGCTCTACGACATGGTGCTGCGGGCCATCGTGGGGCGTCGACGATGACGCCGTCGCTCAAGTACGAGGGCGCGCTGCGCCGGCGCGCGCGCCAGCTGCGACGCCTGATCGCCGCGGGCGGGCACCGTGCCGCCTGGGGAGCGGCGGTTGTGCCCGCGTACTGGTGGGACGGGCATCCGAACTTCGGCGACGCGCTCACGCCTTGGCTGCTGCCGCGCTACGGCATCGTGCCCGTGTATCGGGAGCCGCGCCGGGCGCGCCTGGCGGGGGTGGGCAGCCTGCTCGAGTTCTTCTCCTCCGACTACGACGGCGCGATCTGGGGCACCGGGTTGATGACCGACGTCGAGCAGCGGATGCCCTCGGCATCCGTGCTCGCGCTGCGCGGCCCGCTCACGGCGGAGCGCATCGGGGCCGGCGAGGTGCCCTACGGCGACCCGGGCCTGCTCGTGGCGCGGCACGTGCGCCGGCCGGCGCGGCGCTCGGCAGTGGTCGCCGTTCCCCACGGCCACCACCGTGGGCACGAGGGGCTCGCGGCGCTGCTGGCGAGCGAGCCCGGGCGGGCGCGCACCGTGAACGTGCATCAGAGGGCCGGGGCTGCCGTGCGCGAGATCGCGTCGGGAGAAGCCGTGCTCACCACGTCATTGCATGGGCTGATCACTGCGGACGCGTACGGCATCCCCGCGGTCTGGACCGTGCTCGAGCCCGCGCTGACCGGCGGCGACTTCAAATTCCGCGACTACGAGGCCGCTGTCACTCCTGGACGCACCCGGTACGTCGACTTCGGCGATCTGCGCACGCTCGACGACGTGCAGCGGCTTGTTCGCTCGGCGGATGCTGCCCGCGTGACCGCGCTCGCCGACGGGCTGGAGCGCTCGCTCGCCCGCCTCACCGACGTGATCCCCGCTCTGCCGCGTTACCCGCTGGGGGTGCTGCGCCGCCAGCCCCACGAGGTGTGACGGCCGAGCCACCAACGTACCGCCCAGCCACCATCGAAACCGCGGTGATCCGCCTGGTGGTTCGAGATCTCGATGGTGGCTCGGCACGCAGGTCAGGGCAGATGGTCAGCGTCGGCGGAGCCTCTCGCGGACGGCGCGCGCCGAGGGGAGCACGGCGCGCGCCAGCGACCAGGGCGCCAGACCCGTCGCGGGAACGCCGAACTCGCGAGCGACCGATGCGCTCACGGGGCGCGACCAGCCGGACAACGAGTTCCCGGAATGCGCCTCCGCCTGACCCACGCGGTACAGGGCACCGGGGAACGGCAGCGGCGCCAGCTCGATGTCGTCGTGGATGTGCATGTGCGACCCGAGCCACCGCTCCAGGCGATCGCCCAGCGCCGCGTAGAGCTGCTCCTGCGTCGGAGCGCCGGCCGGCACCTCGGGCAGCAGATCGGTGCGCACGATGTGCGAGCTGCCGCACTGCAGGTGGAAGTCCCCGTGGTGCGCGCGCAGCGCGCGGCGCTCCACATTGATGCGCCAGCCGTCGGTGAAGGTCCAGCCCGCGGCATCCGGATGCTGTGCCACGAACGCCGCGAGCCGGTTCGAGACGAAGTCGTCGTCGTCGACGAACATCACGTGCCGCGCGCCCGCATCGCGGGCGGCGGCGAGCCCGACGGCGAGCTTCGTGCCCTTGTCGCGGACCACCGCGGCCAGCCCGGTGCGGGGGCCGGCGACGTTGCTCGGGGGAGGGAAGTCGACCTGCACGAACCGGATCCGGGGGTCGTCTGCAAGCGGCGGCCGGCGGTTGGCCACGACGATGACCGCGAACCGCGGCGAGGTCTGCCGCATCCACGACGCCAGCCCGGCCGCGAACTGCTCTTCGACCGCGCGGTAGTCGCGACTGTTGTGCGGATGCCGCAGGGAGGTGACGAACGCCAGTGCGGTCGCGGTCACAGCGACTTCCAGACCTCGGCGTGCCCGGCGGCGGACCGCTCCCAGGTGTACTCCGACGACCGCTCCCGGCCACGGGCGATCAGTTCGGTCACGGCGGCGGGATCCGCCAGCAGGTCGCGCAGCCCTGCCGCGATCCCGGCGCCGGTGGGCTGCACCAGCATCCCGGCGTCTCCGACGACCTCGGGGAGGCTGCTCGTGCTGGCCGCGACCACGGGAGTGCCTGCTGCCATCGCCTCCAGGGCGGGAAGGCCGAAGCCCTCGTACAGCGACGGCACCACCACCGCGTCTGCGGCCGCCACCAGGCCGGGCATCGCCGCATCCGGCAGCCGTCCGAGCAGCACCGTGCCCGGCAAGCCGTCGAACAGGTCGGTGCGTCGCGGATGCGGCGGGCCCGCCAGCGCGAGAGTCAGCTCAGGATGCTCGCGGTGCACCGTGGGCCAGGCTTCGGCGAGCGCCGCCAGGTTCTTCCGCTCGGCCGCGCCGCCCGCGTGCAGCACATAAGGGCCCGGGATGCCGAGAACTGCTCGCTCACCGGCATCCAGAGGCTCCGCGTCGAAGTAGCGCGGGTCCACCCCGTTCGGCACCACGTGCGGGTCGCGCACCCCCAGGAACCGCACCGCCTCACCGGCGGTGAACTCGGAGACGCAGATCACCGCATCCGCGCTGCGAGCCTCCTCCATCGCGGCGGGGACCGGTGCGGACTCATCGGCGAAGCGCCATGCGACCACATCGTGCAGAGTGATCACGTCCCCGCGCGGCGCGGGCGGCAGCTCCAGCGACGTGCGGTGCGAGACGGCGTCGCCGGCGAACAGCATCCGCCCGATCTGCCGGCGCAGCGCGGGCGAGGCGGTCGCCACCCGGCCCATCGGCAGGCGCCGGTTGCCGGGCAGCGCGGAGCGCATCGAGCGGAAGACCAGCTCGCGCACCTCCCAGGCCGGCCCCATCGCCTCGGCCGCCCGCGAGATGACCTGAGTCTCGTAGGCCTGCGCGCCCATCGGTGTCTCGGTCGCGATCCGCGCGATGCTGAGCCTGCTCACGTCGGGAGACATCACGAGCCCACCCTAGGCGACGATGAACCGCCGAGACCCTCGTCCAGGGCATCCATCAGTGCGGCGCTGCGGGCGGGATCCACCTTCCGGCAGAAGGGAGATCCGCTGGCGCGGAGCTCGTCCAGATCGTCGATCGTCCAGAAGCCCACCCCGTCGTCGCCGGCGCGCAGGCGGTATTTGGACACCGGAGGAAGCGGGCCGGGCGGGGCATGCCAGCTGAGCGGGGTGACGAGGGCGGACTCGTCCGGGATGATCGAGCGTCGGTAGATCCGCCGCAGGCGCGACCCCGGCGCCAGGCTCTCGTCGAGGAGCACGTCGAGTTCCGCACGTCGCACGGCGATCCACTGCGAGCCGACGTAGACCGGACGGGCGTCGCTGAAAGGCAGAGGCACGCGTCGGAATCCGTAGTGCCGTCCGCGCCCGCGGGGGAGGACTCGGATGCCGAACACCGGGGCGAGCCGCACGGCTATCGCCCCCCGCAGCCGGGCGCGGAAGCGCGATGCGGGGAGCGGCCGCCCGCGTCCGGCGAGGGGAGCGCGGAACCAGCGGAACGCGTAGCGCGTGTAGCGCTCATCGCCCTCGCCATGGCGGCGGCCCCAGAACAGCCGGAAGTGCGCGGCATCCGCCTCGCCGGTCCAGCTCGGCGACGCGAGCGCCTCCGTCTCCCACTGCGCGAGCGGTCGCACCGGATAGTCCTGACCGGAGATCACCACGACCAGCTGCGGATCCCAGCGCGCCCTGGCGCGATCGAGCGCGAGCAGCGTGGCCTCGACGATCTGCCAGGAGCCCCAGTCGGTCGCGAGACCGTGGACGAAGACCTCGATCCGTTCGTCGTGGGCCGGTTCCGAGAACGGCTCGGCGCGCGCGTCGTGGGCGATGAGCACCCGGGCCGAGGGGCTGGAGCGCAGGATGGCCCGGGCGAGCCGGAGGACCTGACGCTGATCGCGGTGCGAGAGCACGACGTACACCGCGCGCACCCGCTCCGTCTGCCCCATCAGTGGTGTCCGTCGATGATCGTCCAGGCGGGGTCGAGCTGCCAGGCATCCGTCCCGGTGTCCAGACGCGCGTGGAATCGCGGCATGATGACCCGTGCATCCTCATGCAGCGCCCCTGCGATGTACCCGCCCCAGTACGAGAACGTCGAGTTGGTGCCGATGAGCGTGCGACGGCTCGAGACGGCGAGGAAGTTCCCGACCGCGCCCGGAGGCTCGTACACGACCTGGTCCGCGTGCTCGAGGAGCAGCCCTTCGAGGTTGATGCGACACCACTGGGGGTCGTCGGACACCACACGGATGCGCTCGCTCCGCTCCACCCGCTGCAGCGCGTCCGTCAGGTATCCGATCTGGTCGAACCCGTAGCGCTCGCGAAGCTCCGCCTGCGCGTAGTAGTCGCCGCGCCGGACATTGACGATCACGTCGTCGTCGGTCGGGGCGGGGATGCCCGGGGCGAGCACCTCGCGCACGAAGTCGTTCAACTGCTCCCGGGTGAACTGCTCGCCGAAGCTCTGATTGCGCGCCGTCTCGTCCCAGACCCGACGATCGTGGAATCGCAGCTGCCCGCGGTCGATCGTGAGAGCCTCCAGGCCGCGGAAGGGGGTGAACCACTCCCGCATCCCCGGTGTCTCGAGCACACGCCACGGATTCCCCTCCCGCGACTCCGCGTGCGCATGCAGCCACAGGTACAGCCAGTTGCCCAGACGAGGCCCGACGGGCGGTGTCATGGTGATCGTGCGATCCCCGCGCCGCAGCCGATCGGCCGTCGCCGTCCCCAGACGCCGGGCGCGCCAGCCGAGGTGGCGGACGACGCGGGCGGGCAGGGAACCTTCGGTCACGTTGTCATGATAGGCCGGGGACCGCGCGCACTCGGGGTGCCGCAGCGCACCGGAATCCGAGCCGGCGATCAGGCCTCGAGGGCCGCGCGGATCGCTTGCGCGTCGGCATCGTGCCGCTCGGGCGGGAGCGGCCGAGCGGCGGCCTGGCGCAGGGCCGCGACGGTGCCCCAGGCGATGCCGATCAGCGAGACGCCGAGGCGCTGCAGGCATCGCAGCGGACCGCCCGCACGGAGCACGGCGCGCAGGTCCGATGCGATCCAGCGGCGCAGCAGCGGCGAGCGCCGTCCGGCGTAGCGCGCCAGCATGACCATGTGGTTCCGGCGCCCGTACAGCTTGTACCGGGTGTCGAAGCGCCGTCCCTTCACGTGCGGCGCCGGAAGGTGATCGACCACGGCCAGCGGCGCGAACACGGTGACGCCGCCGACCCGTTTGACCCTCAAGAACATGTCGGTGTCCTCGCGCATGGCGGTGCCGGGGTAGTCGTCGCGGAAACCGCCGAGACGCGCCAGCATCTCGCGGCGGAAGGACATGTTGGCCCCGATGCCGTGGTCCACGATCTCCAGGCCGTCGCGCACGGCGGCGAAGCCGGCGGTGAGGGTGCCGTCATCGCGAAGCCGTCCGATCGGCAGGTCGTACTCGTCCTCGCCCGGCTGCAGGTTGCGCGTGCGCCCGGCGACGGCATCCGGACGCAGCTCCGACGCGAAGGCGTCAAGCAGGCCCCGTCGCCATCCTTCGGAGACCACCACGTCGTCATCGAGAAAGGCGATGATGTCGCCGCCCGCATGCAGCAGCGCCTCGTTGCGCGACCGGGTCATCCAGCCCGCCAGTTCCGGCCGGTGCACGTAGAGCGCACCGGGATGCGCGGCGGCCGCCGAAGAGGCGCCGACCCGCGACGCGTCGACGACGACCACGGGGGTGTCCGGCGCATTCCGCTGCAGTGACGCCAGGCAGCGGGCGAGGAACTCCGGGCGCTCGTAGGTGACGATGCACACGGTGAGCTGCGGGTCGGACATGCGCCTCAGCCTAGTGGCGCGCATCGTCGCGATAGGCTCACCCCGGGGACGGGAGGCGGCATGGCCGAGCGCAGGGTGACGGTGATCATCCCGACGAACCGCGGCGGCGCGTATCTGGACGCCGCAGTGGCGTCGGTGCGGTCGCAGACCCGGCCTGCGCACGAGATCCTGCTGGTGGACGACGGCTCCCCGGAACCGGGCCTCGCCGACGTCGCCGCACGTCTCGGGCTCCGCTACCTCCGGCAGCAGGCTTCGGGGCTCTCCGTCGCCCGCAACACCGGTGTCGCGGGCGCCGAAGGGGAATGGATCGCCTTCCTCGACGATGACGACGTCTGGCATCCGGAGCGCCTCGAGGAGCAGCTGCGCGCCCTCGATGCCGCGGGCGATGTCGTCGCCGTCAGCACCGGCGGGTGGTACATGGATGCCGAGGGGGAGCCGTTCGGCACCGGATGGGGAGCGCCCCCGGCCACCTCGGCCCGGTTCATCGCATACGAGGCGGTCCCGCCGCGCATCACCACCCTCCTCATCCGCCGGAGCGAGTACCTCGCTGTCGGCGGATGCCGCCGTGCGATGGAGCCCGCAGAGGACAACGACCTGATCCAGCGCCTGCTGCAGCGCGGTGAGTTCGCGAGCGTCGATCGCCAGCTGGTGGGCTACCGCCGGCACACGGGGAACATCACCCAGCGCTCGCTGGCGGGGCGGGAGGCGAGCCGGATCGTCATCGACGACCTGCTTCGCGACGCCCGCCGCCGCCAGGACGAAGAGGTCGTCGCGCTGCTGAGGCGACACCGCAGGACGGCGCGACGCATCTCGGCGTCGGGCAACACGGGCGAGCTGATCGCGGCGGTGCGGGCAGGGGAGTCCGGTTATGCACTCCAGCTGGCTCTGTGGGGGCTGCGGCATGTGCCCCTGCATTCGGTGGCCGCCGTCGTGCGACGCTGGCGCTCCCGAGAGGCGTCCGGTCGATGACTTCGGCGCGTGAGGAGGGCGCGGGCGGCCGCCCGGTCGGCCAGGACGGCGGTGTGCAGACCTTCACGCTGATCATCCCGACGCACGGGCGTCCCGAGTTCGTGGTCCAGGCCGTGGACAGCGGGCTCCGACAGGAGCGTGCGTTCGACCGGATCATCGTGATCCCGGACGGGCTGGATGACCCGGCTCCGGACGCGCTGGCGGGGCTTCCCGTCGACGTGCATCCCATCGCCCACGGCGGCGTCTCGGCCGCGCGGAACGCGGGCCTGGCACTCGCCGACACGGACTGGGTGTGCTTCCTCGACGACGACGATCTGCTGCATCCGGCCTATCTCGCCGACCTCGAGGCGGCCATCGCCGCACATCCGGAGACCTCGGCGTTCAACGCGCCGTACTGGAGCTTCGCGGCCGTCGCGGGCCCGCACGAGGAGTTCTCGGCGACCTCGCTCGATGAATGCCTCTCGGCGATCGAGTCGGCTGTGCCGCGCAACGACATGTCCTACCTCGAGATCACGGGCCGCAGCTACGACGCCCTCCTCGAGAAGCTCGCAGGGTCGATGAGCACGGCGGCGGTGAGGACCGCTGTGCTTCGCGAAGCCGGCGGGTTCCCCGTCGGCCTGATCGCCGCCGAGGACTGGACCATGTACGTCAACGTCGCGCGGCTCACCGAATGGCGGGTGCTCGATGAGCGACGTGCGTTCTTCCGCGCACACGGCGACAATGCGATGAGCGGCCGATCGCGCGGGAAGCTCCTCGCCCCGCTGCGTGCGATCCGCTCGTTCTGGCGGTCCGGGGAGCCATCGCCTCCGCACGCCCCTCTCGAGGCGTACCGGCGTGCCTACCGCAATGAGGTCATGACCGCGCTCACCGGGTGCCGTCGCAACGGCGACGCCGAAGGCCGTGAAGAGGCGCTGCGCATCGCGGACGAGATCCTCCCCCGGCGATGGGACCGGATCTTCATCCGGATGCCTCGTCCCGTGCGCAGCGTCATGTGGAGGCTGGAGCGAGGATCCCGCGCGTCCTGAGGGCGCGCGGCGTGCGGGCTACTGCAGCGATCCGAGCTCCACGAGCCGGGCGAACTCGGCATCCGCGGCCCTGACCTGCTCGAAGGTGCCGGTGGCCGCGACCTCGCCCCGGCGCAGGAAGACGAGCTGATCCACGTGGCGGACCGTCGAGAGCCGATGCGCCACCACGATGATCGTCATCGAGCCCTGCAGCCGCTGGAGGGTCTGGGCGATCTCGTGCTCGGTCGCATTGTCGAGTGCGGAGGTGGCCTCGTCGAGCACGAGCACGTTCGGCCGCCGGTACAGCGCCCGGGCGAGACCCACGCGCTGCCGCTGGCCGCCGGAGAGGCGCGTGCCGCGATCGCCGAGCAGGGTGTCGAGTCCGTCGGGCAGCTCCGCCACCACCTCGTCGAGCAGCGACATGCGCACGGCCTCGCGCACGCGGTCGTCGTCGATCGCGCTGCGTTCGAGTCCGAAGGCGACGTTCTCGGCCAGCGTGGCGTTCGAGATGAACACGTCCTGCGGGACGACACCGAGCCCGGCGTGCCAGGCCGCGAGGTCGTCGTCGATGATCTGCTCCCCGCACCGGATGTCGCCGGCCGTCGGCGACAGCAGCCCCAACAGCAGGTCGAGCAGTGTGGACTTCCCCGCACCGCTGGCTCCGACGAACGCCGTCGTGCGGTTCTCGGGGATGCGCACGCTGACGCCGTCGAGCACGTTCTGGGTCGAATCCGGGAAGTGGAACGAGACCTCGTTCACGACGATGTCACCGGTCGGCGGCGTCGGTGCCTGCGGGGTCTCGTCGTGCTGGCCCTCGGTGTCGAGCTCGTCGAGCGCGGAGACCATGATCCGCAGCCCTGCGTCGCCCGCGCGGGTCGTCGCGACGTTCGCCGTCACGCGCGTGAGTGCAGGGAGCAGACGCATGGATGCTGCGGCGAAGACGCCCAGCACGCTGAGGATCTGGTCCTGTGCGCCGGTGACCGAGAGGATCACGGCGATGCCGGCGATCGCGACGAGGAAGGCGATCTCGAGCAGGTAGCGCGGGACGTCGCCGAGGATGCCGGCCTGCTGCTGGGCGCGGGCGCCGCGAAGACGCGCCGCGCGGAAACGGTTCACGAACAGCTCCGAGCTCGCCGTCAGCCGCGTGTCGCGGAAGCCTTCGATGCCCGGCATCAGCGATTGCCAGGCCTGCAGCGAGGAGGCGGCGACCTCCTCGCCGAGGTTGACCTGGCGACGGCGCAGCAGGCGCTGCACGCCGAAGACGATCACACCGAAGAGGAAGCCGGCGAACACCGTCGCCAGCAGGGAGCTCCAGGCGAGCACCAGTATGATCGCGGTCATCGTCACCACGTCGGCGACGAGGCTCACCTGCGCCAGCAGCACGCTGGCGGCCTGACCCGTGGCGTCATTGATGTTGCGGTAGATCTCGCTCGACGCCCGCTTACGATGCGAGCCGTAGGGGGCGAGCACGTAACGACGCATCAGTGCGGCCGCGGCCAGCGCCGAGACCCGGGTGGTCCGCCCGAGAAGCCACCACCGGAACATCAGCGCGCCGATGCTCTTGATCAGGAAGGCGATCAGCACCAGGCCGGCGATCAGGGGGAGCAGCACGCTGACATCCGTGGTCCCGGCGGTCTTCGAGATCCAGGTCAGGAACGCCCCGTCGATGCTTCCCGACGTGATCAACTGCATCAGGGGGAGCATGGAGAGCACGCCGACCATGTCGAGGCCGGCCAGCACCAGAGAGACCAGCACCGTCGTCGTGACCCACCGGGCGGGTGCCGCTCCGGTGACCTCCAGGAGCAGGCGCAGCCGCGACATCCTCGTCTGACGCGTCATCTGCCCACTGTCCCCTCGACGGTCCCGATCGCCTCCCGGCGTCCCGAGAAATCTAGCATCGCGGTCCCGATCGGGCCCCGATCGAGAGAGCGGATGAATCGGAATATCGGTCTCTTTCGCATCCGACTCGATTCGACTATCATTGGCGGCAATGCCCGTCGGTTCAGTGGCTCTATGGGGGAGTCGCGCCGGGGCGATAAAGCATTGGGGAATGCTCTCATGAGCGAGAACACGAAGACCGCGAACGACGGCATCAGCCGCCGCACCGTCACGAAGGCGATGGCATGGTCCGTGCCCGCTATCGCCGTCGCCGCACCGATCCCGGCCTTCGCCGCGTCGGGCAAGCCGCCGACAGTCCTGCCGGGCAAGGTGTTCAAGTGGCCTGGCGGCAGCTGCGTCAACACGCCCAGCGGCCTGGACAACAACAAGGCGTACCTGTTCACCTTCCGCGTGACCAACACGTCGAACAAGCCGATCTACATCTACAGCGTCAACATCACCACGACGAGCGGCATCACGTTCAACACGGTGGGCATGACGCCCGGCCTCGGGACGGCGCTGGCGCCGAACCAGTCGACCGACGTGTCGGTGTGGGCGAACAGCAACAGCAGCGGCAACCTGACCTTCCAGGCGACGGCGACGATCTCGTGGGGCCACAACTACCCGGGTCCCGACCCCGACAACCACGCACCGATCGTGAAGACGTGGCAGGTCAACGGCACGCCCACCACCACGTCGCAGGGCTACAGCCAGTGCCAGAACCCCGGCTACGTCGGGCTCTGAGCCGCACCGGCTCGTGACACGCTCACGGGCCACCACGAAGTCCTCGAACCACCACGTCGACCACAGCGGTCGGCGTGGTGGTTCTGCGTTCGGCGGGAGGTGCCGAGCCTCCGGACGACAAAGGCGGCGGTCAGCGCAGCGGAAGCGCGGCGCGGAATGCGGCGACGCGCGCCGACCAGTCCGCGGCGCGTGCGTTCGCGCCGTCGGGGAAGGCGGACTCCACGGGAAGAGCGGATGCCACCGCCGAGGCGAATTCGGCCCCCGACGCGATCGTGACACCCGGCTCATCGCGGAAGCCCGCCACGGGGGTGGAGATGATCGGACGCCCGACGGCCTGATACTCGTACAGCTTGATCGGGTCGAGGCTCTCCGTGAACGAGGTCACGAGGTGCGGCACGACCAGGACGTCCGCGTGCTGCAGGTAACCCGGCACATCTTCCCGGTCGCGGGCGCCCAGCACGATCGCACCCGCGGCGCGGACACGCTCGCCGTCGGCCGCCGACCAGGCCTCGGGGCCGACGAGCACCAGCTGACCGCTCCCGCGCAGCGCGGTCGCGGTCGCCACGCACAGGCCGACGTCGATGCGGTCGCGGTGCAGGGTGCCGAGGTATAGGGCGTACGGCCCCTCAGGGGCATCCGCGGGGCGCGGAGCGGGCGCGAGGTAGCGCGCCGTGTCCACGCCGTTGCGCACCAGCACGATGTCATCGCGCTGCGGGCGCTTGCGGCGGATCAGCTCCGGTGAGCACGCGACCACCGCGGCCGCGTGCTGCAGCAGCCAGTTCTCGCCCTCGGCGATGCGCTGCTGCGCCGACTCCGGGCGTTCTGCGGCCAGCCAGTCGTCGGTCATGTCGTACAGCACCGGCCAGCCCGTGCGCTGCGCGAGCTGCACCGCCGTGGGGTCGTTGATCCAGAGCGCCGGGTGCGGCATCCGCAGCGTCTCCACCGCCGCGCGGACGGTGCTCGCGAGACGATCGTCGGCACCGCGGTCGATGCGGCGGGGGAGCCACTTCACAGGGCGCAGCGTCCACAGCCGATCGTCGATGCGCGTCAGGCCGCGTCCCGTGCTCGGCCGGCGTCTGTGGCGCAGGTCGTGGATCGGGTCGTCAGGCGGCTCCACGAACAGCACGCGGAGATCGGGATCGGCAGCGAGCAGGCCCGCCACCAGGTACTGATTGCGGCGCCACACGCCATCCCACCGTTCGAGGGAGAGCACGACGAGGTCCGTCATCGCCGCCGCCTCTCGATCGCACGCCGGTAGACGTCGTCGGTCCGAGCAGACTGCTGTGTCAGGGAGAACTCCGCGCGGGCGCGCTCCCGGGCCTGCACTGCGAGACGCATCCGTCGCTCCTCGTCGTGGGCGAGGGTGCGCAGCGCGTCGGCGGCGTCCGAGACGTCTCCCGGGCGGTATCCGCTGCGCGCATCCAGCCCGGCGAGCACGTCGAGGTGGCCGGCGGCGGATGCCGCGATCGGCGCCGCGCCCGCGGCCATCGCCTCGATGACCGCGAGTCCCAGGCCCTCCACCTCGCAGGGCGCGAGGAACAGGGATGCTCGCTCCAGACGTGCGGGCAGATCCTCGCGGAAGCCCAGCAGCCGCACCGCGCCGGAGACGCCGAGTTCGTCGACCAGCGCTTCGAGGTCGACGCGCAGCGGGCCGTCACCGGCGATGTCGAGCCGCCAGCCGTCCTGAGCCAGCCCGGAGGCGGCGAAGGCGCGGATGCCCGTGTCGGTGCGCTTCTCCGGCTGCAGCCGCTGCGCCATCAGGACGACCCGTTCGCGCTCGGCCAGGGCGCCCGCATCCGCCTGCGCCGAGGGCACGCCGGAGTGCACGACGGCGGAGGGCACGCCGATCGCCGCAGCGACCGCCGAGCTGATGGCGATCTCGGCATCCACGCGGCGGCGGACGAGAGCGTCGACGGGGATTCCGAGCACGCTGCCGCGAGGGGATGCGAAATGCCGGGTCGAGACGAGCGCGGGCCCCCGCCTGCCCAGAGCGAGCACGGCGGAGGCATCCGCATTGGTCATGTGGGTGTTCACGACTTCGGCAGTGCGACGCCGCGCCCGCAGGGCACGGACACCGTCCCACAGGCCGACGGCGGGCGACCAGGACGCCCCGGACTCGCGCAGCGGCCCGGGCATGCGCTCCGGTGACCCGCCGAGGACGTCGACGTCGTGCCCTGCCTGCCGCTGGGCGACGGCGAGCCGCAGCACGAACTGCTCCACCCCGGCGAAGCGATCCGAGCACACCAGATGCACGATCCTCATCGGACCGCTCCGCTGCGCTCGGCGGCGGTGACATCGGACAGCAGCCGCACGTACTGCTCCGCCACCGCGCGCCAGGACAGGTGCGCCACGGACCGCCGGCATGCGTCACGCCACGTCTCGACGTCGGTCGCAGCGATGCGCTCCAGCCGTTCGGCGATCATGATCGGCTCCGGCTCGACGAGGAAGCCCGTCTCGCCGTCGAGGACGAGGTCGGGCGCACAGCCGGTCCGCGTCGCGATCACCGGGAGCCCGCAGGCCAGGGCCTCGGCGATCACCAGCCCGAACGACTCGTAGTCGCTCGGCAGCGCGAACATGTCCGCGGCTCGGTAGAAGGGGAGCACGTCGGCGTGCATGCCCGCGAAGAGCACTCTGTCCGCCACGCCGAGCCGCTCCGCCCGGCGCCGCATCTGCGGCACCGTCTTCGCGTCACCGCCGACCACCAGCAGCATGACGGTGGTGGCGTGCCCGAGAGCATCGATCAGCAGAGGGACGCCCTTCCAGCGCAGCTCGTGGCCGATGAACAGCACGACCCGATGCTCGTCATCCAGGCCGAGCGCAGCGCGAGCAGCGCGTCTCTCGTCACCTGTGGGCGGGCGGAACCCCTCGAGATCGACGCCGTGCGGGATCACCGTCACGTCCGTGCGGGAACGCGGGTGCAGGCGCCGCAGCGTCGCGGCCTCCGACGCCGTGGGTGCGACGACGGCACGGTGCAGACGCCGACGGAAGCGGATGCCATCGCGGAGCCAGCCGAACAGGACCACCGGATTGCGCAGCAGGCGCCAGGACATCCCGCCACGTGCCGCGATCGCCGCGAGCTGCATGCCGTGATCGACGTGGAGCTCGCCCGCCATCACGGCGTTGTGGCTGATGGCGACGGCACCAGGACGCCCGGCGAGGAGCCGTCGCGCGGCGGACGTGCCGCGGAACGTCTGATGCACGGTCGACCACGCCTGGCTCAGCACATGCCCGAGGCGGGTGCGGGCTGTGCGCGGCTCGGTGATCAGGCGCTCGGTCGAATGGCCCAGCGCGAGGAACTCGCGTTCGAGGTTCCAGGCGACCGCGGCGATTCCCGTTCCGGGGCCGATGCGCGATGCGATCTGCACGATGTGCATCAGTCCGCGCTCCGGAACCGCTGCTCGACCTTCACGGGGCCGAGACGATAGAGCGCCGCCCGGCGGCGGGCCTCGTGCCCGCGCTCGCCGGGAAGGATCACGGCGCGCACCGCCGCACCGAGGAAGGCCGCCGTGCGGGCGCTCTGCCAGCCGAGTGTGCCGAAGTGCTTGCGGAAGTACCGCTCCTGCGAGGCGTGGAAGTACGACTCACGGCGGCGCGGGTCGGTGCTCGTGCCGCCCGCCGCGTGCACCGCGTGCAGGCCTGTGATCTCCTGATGCCGCCAGCCCAGACGGTGCGCGCGGTACGCCCAATCGGTCTCCTCGGCATAGAGGAAGAACCGCTCGTCGAAACCGCCGACCTGATCCAGCGCCTCCGCACGCAGCAGCAGCACGGAGCCGATGACGAACCGGGGGCCGCGGATCAGGCGGCCGAGACCGATCGCCTGCATCCAGCTGCCGAGCGGCGTGGGAAACGGCCACAGGGTGCGGGCCGCGTGGCCGTTCAGGTCGACCTGCGCGGGTCCGACGCTGGCGAGGTCCGGTCTCGCCCGGAGAGCCGCATGGAGCTGCCGGATGCCGTCGGCCGAGAACTCGGCATCCGGATTCAGCAGCAGCACGTCGCCGTCCGGCACGAGCCGGTCGGCGAGCACCCGGTTGACGGCCGCGCCGAAGCCGATGTTGCCGCCCGAATCGATGTAGCGGATGCCCAGCTCTTCGCAGAGTGCGGCGATCTCCGGCATCGACGAGTTGTCGATCACGGTGACCGGCAGTCCGGCGACCGGCGCCAGCGCACGACGCAGCATCTCGACGGCGCCGTAGGCGACGACGATCACCTCGACTCCGCGCTCATCTGCCGCCTCTGTCTCGCCGTGCGACGGCCGGGCGATCGAGACGGTGCGGTACAGGCCCCGATACTCTCGCGCGACGGACTCCCACGAGCACTGCTGCGCCCTCACCAGGCCGGCGGCGGTCAGCTCGGTTCGGCGAGGGCCGGCGGCATCCACCAGCGCCGCCGCCAGGGCATCCGCATCGCCGGCCGGGACGACGATCCCCGCCCCGCCCACGACGTCGGGCAGCGCGCCGGCGTCGCTGGAGACCACCGGCACACCGGCCGCCATCGCCTCGACGGCGACCCGGCCGAATTGCTCCGTCCAGCTGTCCGTGGGGATCGAGGGCACGGCCAGCACGTCGACGGAGCGGTAGAACTCGCCGATGCGATCGGGCCGGATCGGTCCGAGGACCTCGAGACGGTCGCCGACCCCGGCCTCACGGGCGAGCGTTTCCAGGAATCCGCGGTCCCCGCCCTCTCCGCCGACGCGGAGCCGCAGCCGGGGCTCCTGCTGCATCGCGCGCACGAGGGGCTCCAGGCCCTTCTCCCGCACGATCCTGCCGAGCAGTCCCACCGTGATCCCGCCGTCCGTCGCGTGCTCGGCGGGGACGTCAGGGGACGCCGCATCCGGCACGGGGTCCACGCCCAGCGGGATCACCCGAGCCCGCCCGGAGAAACCCTTGCGCTCCACGATGCGGGCCGCCTCAGTGTTGCAGGCCGAGATCCCCGACGCCGTGCGCAGCGCCCACCGCTCCAGCCAGCGGAACGGCACCGGGTAGCGCTTGTCGATGTTCTGCGCGGTGTACAGCACCACCGGTGTTCGGTCGCGTCGCAGAGCGCGCATCAGCAGCACCTGAGCGGTGCTCAGAGCGAAGGGCTCCTCGTGGATGTCGATCACGTCCCAGTGCTCGCCGAGAGCCCGCCACAGCGGCCCGGGGGAGTACAGGAACAGCGCCGGATGCCGGCCGAAGAAGGTGCGCGCCGACCGCACGTTCTCGTCGGGGCGGGCATCCAGATCCACCCACACTCCGCCCGCGTGCCAGCGCGGTGCGGTGATCAGCGTGACGTCGTCCCCGGCATCGCGGAGGGCGCGCTCACGGCCGCGCCACGCGGCGATCGTGGCGCTGTGCGAGATACGCAGCACGCGCACAATGCCTCCCCAGGGTTATGCTGTCCTCAGCAACCATATCCGTCGCGATAAGGCACTGGGGAGTGTCCGCGGCGGAACGATTCTGGGGATCGAAGGGGAATGGTAAGCGTACGCACTGGGGACGTGCGGCCACGGGTCGTGCACCTCGACCACACAGCCGTCCGCGGCGGGGCCGAGCTGGCTCTGCTGCGCCTGCTCAACGCGCAGCCCGACTGGGCGGCATCCGTGCTGCTTCCGGCGAAGGAGGGAGCCGGCGTCTTCGACCAACTGCCCTCCGACGTGCCGCTGATGTTCGCGGGTGTGCGGCAGCCGAGCGGGGGCAGCGGTTCCTCGCCGCTCCGCCTGGCGGAACTGGGCGCGCGGCTCGCGGCGCAGGCCGCCGCCGTCCGCTGGCACCGCGCGGTGCGGGGCAGCGACATCGTCGTCGCCAACAGCACGCGCTCCGCCGCCTACGGGGCGCTCGCTGTGCGCGGTTCGCGCAAGCCGTTCGTCGTACACCTGCGGGACCTCGTCGAGCGGGAGAGCCTGGGTGCCTTCGGCCACCGGCTGATGACGGACCTGGTGCTGCCGAGGGCAGACGGCGTGATCGCGAACTCCCGCACGACCCTCGAGAGCGCCCGCCCCTTCCTGCGGCGCGGAGCGGTGGCCGTCAGCATCCCCAGCGCCTCGGGGATCCACCCGGTCGCTGCGGTCCGTCCGCATGTCGGCCCCCTGCGGGTCGGGATGCTGGCGCGCATCGACCCGTGGAAGGGACAGCGCGAGCTGCTCGAGGCCTTCGCCCTCGCCTTCCGTGACGGCGACGCGCAGCTCGATCTGGCTGGCGGCGCGCCCTTCGCACATGACGGCTTCGCCGAGTCGCTGCGCGCGCGTGCGGACGAGCTCGGGCTGGGCGCTCGCGTGCTGCTCCCCGGCCATGTCGACGACACCGCGACGCGCATCGCGGGCTGGGACATCGCCGTGCAGTACTCCACCCGCGCCGAGCCGCTCGGGCAGAACGTGCTGCAGTACCTCGCCGCCGGCACGGCCGCGATCGTCGCCGACGAGGGCGGTCCGGTCGAGTGGGTGCAGGACGGCCGCAACGGCGTGCGCGTGCCCCCGCGCAGCATCCCGCAGCTCGCCGACGCGCTGCGCACGCTGGGCGGCGACGCGGCGCTGCGCGCTCGGCTCGCGGATGCCGGCAAGCACACCCCCGGTCTGATGGACGATACCGCCGTCGCACGCGCCCATGCGGACGCGTACGGCGAGACGCTGGCGCGCACGAGGCGCTCGGCGGCCGGAGCGGGCGCGACGCCCGTGCTGGCCTAAGCTGACGCCGTGGGAGCCTTGCAGGAGACGCCGATCCCGCTGCCCGTGCGGATCTCGCTGTGCCGTGCCGGTCTGCAGGTGATCGCCGACCGGCTGGGCGTGCGGATGCTGCACGTCAAGGGCGCCGTGCTCGACCCCGGCATTCGTCCTGACGTCCGCGGCGGCAGCGACGTCGACGTGATCGTCGACCCGGCCAGGATCGACGACGTGCACCGCGCTCTGCTCGGCCACGGCTGGGAGGTCTACAGCACCTTCGACGAGGGCTCGCCGTTCGGACACGCGCAGACGTACTGGCACCAGGACTGGGGCTATGTCGACCTGCACCGGCGCTTCCCCGGGGTGGGCATCGCGGATGCCGTCGCGTTCGACCGGCTCTGGGACGGCCATCTGCCGCGCACCGTGGCCGAGCGGCCGATCGTCGTGCCGAGTCTCGTGGCGCAGGGCGCACTGTTCGTGCTGAACGCCGCACGCGGAGACGCCGCGGAACGCGAGGAGGCACTCGAGTACCTCTCGCGGCTCGCACCCCCATCGCGCGCCGACGTCTCGGCGCTGATCACCGAACTGCACGCCGATGTCGCGGCATCCGTGGTGACCGGCACGCTCGACGAGTGGCGCCGTCACCGCGACCACGCCCTCTGGAAGGCCGTCTCAGAAGGCGGTTCGCGGACGCAGGAGTGGTGGGGCCGGGTCCGCGCGGCCCGCACCCCGGCCGACGCGCTGAAGGTGATGCTGCGTGCCCCTCGCGTGAACCGGAGTCGCCTCGCGCACGAGCTGGGCCGCACGCCCACTACGTGCGACGTACTCGTCGCCGGCGTGCGACGTGCGGCGTCCGCGGCGAGGGAGGCGCTCGGCCGCGGAGGCGAGCGGGGCCGCGGAGGCGAGCGGGGCCGGGGCGGGAGGGCGCGGTGACGATGCGTGTGAGCCTGGGAGCGGATGTCGGCTCGGTGGAGCAGGACGGCGTGTACTACGCGGCCGTGCTGCCGGACGGGCCGATCCTCGTGCTCGCCGACGAGGCGGCCGACGTCTGGCGTGCGGCCCTCGAGGGCCGCGAGGTCCGGGACAATGACTACGTCAGGGCGCTCGTCGCCGCTGAACTGCTCACGATCGATGGGGACACATGATCTACTTCGCGTTCGCGCCCGCGCTGATCGTCGTGGGGGTGCTGCTCGTCAGCGGCATCGCCAAGCTGCGCACGCCCGATGATGAGGCCGGATGGGCCGAGCTCGGAGTGCCGGCGGTGCTGCGCCGGCCCTGGCTGATGCGGCTGCATCCGATCGCCGAGATCGTGCTGGCTGCGGTCCTGCTCGTGTTCGGCGGCGTGCTGGGCGTTCTCGCCGCGATCGCCGCGACCGTGCTCTTCGCCGTCTACCTGGTGATGGTGTGGCGAGCGAAGCAGAGCACGCCGGATGCGTCGTGCGCGTGCTTCGGCGAGCGCAAGCCCATCACCACGCGCACGCTGCTGCGCAACGGCTGGCTGGTGCTGATGGCTGCGTTCGCGGTCGTGGGCGTCGGCTCGACGCCGCTGCTGGGCGGGGTCGCCGCGGTGGCGACGTGGATGT
Organism: Microbacterium sp. 22195; assembly: GCF_052056515.1. Classification (NCBI taxonomy): domain Bacteria; kingdom Bacillati; phylum Actinomycetota; class Actinomycetes; order Micrococcales; family Microbacteriaceae; genus Microbacterium; species Microbacterium sp. 22195. Next base: position 1,450,525 of record NZ_JBQEPE010000001.1, on the reverse strand, counting down.
GGCCCTGGACCCTGGGCCTCGCCGCTGTCGCCGTGACGTTCGTGCTGGTGAACCAGCCGGCGGCACCCGTGATCGCGGCTCCCACGGGAGTCGCCGACGAGGAGCTGGGGGAGTACCTCCGCACCCGCACGCCGGCCGTGCCGGTCACGCGTGGCGACGGTGCCGTCATGAACCTGCGGGCACTGTCGATGGAGAAGCCGATCCTGCTGCTCTCGGTGTCGGAGACCTGCGGCTCGTGCACGCCGGTGATCGAGCGCGCTGATGCCTATCGCGAACTGCTGCCCGAGGCATCCGTGCAGCTGCTGGTGCGCAGCACGCCTGAGGCGAGCCCGATGGCCAGCGCCGCCGAGCCGTTCACCCTGCACGACCCCGACGGCTACGTGCGCGATTCCCTGGAGATGCCGCGCACGCCGAGCGCGGTGCTGCTGGGTGCGGACGGCCTGCTCGCGGGCGGCCCCGTGGTCGGGCATCCTGACATCGAGGAGTTCGTCGCCGACATCTACGAGTCCCTGCACGGCACCCGCCCGGACGCCTGACCCCCCCCGGCGGTACCCCGTCCAGGACCGGATTCAGTACGCGCCGTGGGGGCGCAGCAGGGTGCGGACCGTGCGCCAGAGGATGACGAGGTCGCCGGTGAGCGACCAGTTCTCCACGTAGTAGAGGTCGAGGCGGACGCTGTCCTCCCAGGAGAGATCGGAGCGACCGCTGACCTGCCAGAGGCCCGTGATGCCCGGCTTGACGAGCAGTCGGCGCTGAGCGAAGTCCTCGTAGTTCTGCACCTCGCGCATCAGCGGCGGACGGGGTCCGATCAGCGACATGTCGCCGCGGAGCACGTTCCACAGCTGCGGCAGCTCGTCCAGGCTGAACCGGCGGAGAACGCTGCCGACGTGGGTCACCCGAGGGTCGTCGTGCATCTTGAACAGCACGCCGTTGCCGTCAGAGAACGCCAGCAGGTTGGAGAGCATGTCCTCGGCGTCCGGCACCATCGAGCGGAACTTCAGCAGTCGGAAGCGTCGTCCGTCCAGTCCGATGCGCTCCTGCATGAACAGCGCAGGCCCACCGTCGGTGCGGACGGCGAGGGCGATCGCGAGCAGCAGCGGCGAGAGCACCAGCAGCGCGAGCGCCGAGACGCACACATCGAACGCGCGCTTGGTCGCGTACCGCATGCCGGTGAACTCCGGATAGTCCACATGGATGAGCGAGAGCCCGGCGACCGGGCGCGCGTGGATGCGGGGGCCGGCGATGTCGGTCAGCGCCGCAGCCACGATCAGGTCGATGCTGCGCGTCTGCAGCTCCCAGCCGAACTGACGCAGCCGCGGCGGCGAGATCAGGTCGGAGCCGCTGTAGACCACGGCATCCGCGCCGACCGACTCCAGTGCGGGGAGCATGCCGTCGAGGTCGCCGATCACCGGGATGCCCGGAAGCAGCAGCCCGTGGCCGCGCTCGGTGACGGCACCGATGATCTCGTACCCCGCGGTGTGGTCGCGCTGCACCTCGCGCGCGATGTGCGCGGACTTGGCGTGCTCGCCGACGATGACGATCCTCGTGAGGAAACGGCCCTGCGAGCGCTGCGCGCTGAGCCAGCCCCGCCACATCCAGCGGCCCACGATGAGCAGGAGAAGTCCCGCCGGAAGCGCGAGCAGCAGATACGCGCGCGCCACCTCGATGTGCAGCAGGAACGCGGCGATCGTCAGGATGCCGAAGGTGCGGATGCTGGCATCCGCGATGCTCCGGTACTCCTGCGTGCCGTTGCCGATGGTCTTCGCGTCGCGGGTGCCGTGCAGGCGCAGTCCCACGAGCCAGGCGATGGCGAACACCGCTGAGACCAGCGTGTACGCCAGCGTGAAGCTGCTGCCCCGGAAGCCCGGGATGTACAGACTCGCGGAGTCCTCACCGAAGCGCAGGAACTGCGCGCCGAACACCGCCACCACGACGATGATCGCGTCGGTGACGACGAGGCGACGACGATATGCCGTCTGCCAGTCCGCGCTCGTCGATTCGGGCGCCGCGAACGCCACTGCAGGCGTCTGACTCGCCTGCCCTGCTGCACCCCAGTGCGCACCCCATGGCTCGGATACGGCCACGATCCCTCCCCAGAGGATTTCGTCCCACGCGCAGCGCACACGACGGATCGTGCACCCAGCGCTTCATCGCTGCCCCAGCAAGCGACGTCATCCTCCTCCCACAGGAGGACTGTCTGCAGTCTAAGCCGTCAAACCCCTGACGTACAGCCCCGCATATATCGGTTTGTGCCGAATCCTCAGAGACCGCTCCATCGGCCGACCGGCCAGAGGATCGCGACGGCCTTGCCGACGATGTCCTGACGCTTCGCCCAGCGATAGCAGGTGGTCGCGTCGGCATCCGCCGTGCGACACGAGTACGCGCCGTCGGCCGAGTTCGAGCGGTGGTCGCCGAGCACCAGATACGAGCCGGCGGGGACCGTCACCTCGGGCAGGCAGCGAGGTGATGCAGGGGTCGTGGTGCAGTCCAGGGAGCCGGGAGTGAAAGGGAGGTCCTCGAACACGTAGGGCTCATCGAGAGGCTTGCCGTCGACCAGAAGGCGCCCCTCGGCGTCACAGCAGGAGACCGTCTGGCCGGGTCCCGCGATGACCCGCTTGATGAGGGTGTGCGGACCCGACGGGCCGAACCCGGTGACCTCGCCGATCCAGCGCAGCACGCCCTTGAGCGGACCGTCGTCGGCGGTGCCATCCGGACCCCAGGTCTCGTCCGCGTCGAACACGACGATGTCGCCCGTGCGGGGGCCGCCACCCACGAACGCGAGCCGGTTGACGAGCACTCGATCACCGGGCGTGAGGGTCTGCTCCATGGAACCCGACGGCACGGCGTACGGCTTCGCGACGAACGACAGCACAGCCCCGACCACCACGAACGCCAGGATCAGGTGGAACCAGGTGCTGCCCGTGATGCGCCGCCACAGCGGGCGCGGGGCAGAGGGAGCATCGTCAGCGGAGGTCACGCATACAGCATGCCGCACCTTGCTGATCGACCAGGGGAGCGGATGCCGATCGCCGGCGAGGTCGCATCTTCGTGCGCCCGCTGTCGCGGAATGACATCCACGGGCTATGCTGTCGCCAACGAACGCCGACGGATGGGGCCGGGCGTCTCGTGGATCTGGGGAGGTCCGTCTTGGGGAATGTGATCGACGTCGCCGCTGTCATGCGGCAACTGGGGCCGGGATCGGAACAGCTTGCGGCGATGTGCCGCCATCGCAGCACGCTGACGACGAGCTACGTCTTCGACGAGGACATGCGATGGACGTGGCGTCGTCAGCCGCCGGGTCGCGATGCACTCGCGGGCCTGGTGTTCATCGACGTGCCGATCAGCATCGACGGCGACCTCGGCGAGGAGCGGGCCGAGCCCGGCAGCGCCGTGTTCCTGCATCCGCACCGCGACCTGCACCTCTCGGCGGACGTCGGTGGCAACTCGATCGGCGTGTGGCTTCCGTGGGACTCGCTGCTCGAGGTCGAGACGGGCGTGCAGTCGCCGGGGCAGGTCCTGTCACCGACGCCGCTCACCGTGGGGCTTCGTGCGTTCCTCACGTCTCTGCTCGTGCAGCCGTCGGATGCGACGCCGTACACCGACTATCTCGTGGAGCGCGTGCTTGCGGAGATGACGTTCGGAGCGCTGCTCGAGTCGGTGCCGAAGAACATCGCCGGCGCCCGCGACGACAGGCCCATCGATCGAGCGCGATCGCTGATGCTCATGCGCCGAGCGGAGGGGGACTTCGGCGTCGCTGAACTCGCGCAGGAGATGCACATGTCCACCCGGCATCTGCAGCGCATGTTCGCGGCCGAGAACAGCTCGCCCGCCGATGAGCTGCGCGGCATGCGCATCGATCTCGCCAACGAGCTGCTCGGCGACCCGGCGTACGACTCACTCAGCATCAGCGAGATCGCCATGCACGCGGGCCTCCGCACGCCGTCGGCGCTGCGTCGAGCGTTCGCCGGTCGCGGACTCACGCTCCCAGCGCGGGCACGGAGCGAGCGGATGCCGGTGGGCTGACGCCTCGTTCGGGTGGGCCTGCTCCGTTTTGCGACAGGACTCGCAGAAAGTGCGACAAGCGCGTTGAGTGCTCGCTTGAGCATTCAGATCATCAGAGGTGTGCGGCATTGAGGAGCCGCTCGACACCACTGGGAACTGTCTGCTGAGGGGACAACACAGCACATGAATGAGAACGCCACCGCGGGCGCACCGCGCGCCATCGACCGCCGCACCGTCGTCAAGGGAGCCGCCTGGTCGGTTCCGGCCATCGCCGCCGCCGTCGCGATGCCGCTGGCATCGGCATCGGGCGAGACGAAGACGCCTGCTCTCCGTATCTACGCCGACTGCCTGCTCAACGCCCTCGACGTCAAGATCGGGCAGGGCTTCTACGTCGAGAACGCGGGCACGGGCGACTACGCGGGCAACATCACGGTCGTTGAGACGATCACCCTCTCAGGCGCGGCCGCGGCTCCGCTCGTGCGGGACGCCGTCTGGCTGATTCTCCTTGTCCAGGGCGTGCTTGGTGGTAACACCGCCGGTGTCACCCGAGGCAATTGGGGCGTCGTGAACTCTGGCAACGGCATCACCACTCCGTTCAAGTCTGTCGCGACCCGCACCGTCACGATCTCCGGCCCGCTCGCCGCTGGGGAGACGCGGAGCTGGGGCATCCTGGCAAATGTGGCCTCCGGCGTGATCAACGCACTTGGCCTCCTCGGACTGGCCGGTCTTCAGCAGTCCGCCTCCATCACCGTTCCGACCGGAAACCCGCCGGTGACCAAGGCGTCTGACACGATGAACTGGGAGCTGCTGTCCACCAGCTGCTGACCGAGCATCCACAATCACGCGACGGGACTCCTTCTCCGGAAGGGGGCCCGTCGCTCTTTCGTGCCCGGATGTCGCCAGGGAACGCCTGTCGCCGCGGCATCCGACTGCTAGATTCGAAGGCATTATTGCGTCGTACGGACTGAGGGGTGCACGCGCGCATGGAGTTGAGGGACTACCTGCGGATCTTCCGCGCACACTGGCTGGGCATGCTGGCCGTCATCGTGGGCGCCGTGGTGCTCGCCTTCGGCTGGACGCTGACGCAGCCCAAGGTGTACACGGCGGACGCCACAGCTCTCGTGCGGACGACCGGCGGCGATGAGCTCGGGACGGTCAGCCTCGGCAACAGCATCGCCTCGCAGCGCGTCAAGACCTATGTCGAGATCGGCCAGAGCCGCTCGGTCGCCGACCGCGTGATCACGGAGCTCGACCTCGCGAAGTCGCCCGACTCGCTGATCAACCAGGTCAGCATCACGAACCCGATCGACACGACCTCGCTGAAGGTCACGGCGAACGGCTCGAGCCCGGAGCAGTCCCGCGATCTCGCAGAGGCCTGGGTTCGTGCGATGATCGCCGAGGTCAACAAGATCGAGTCCGGGGAACCCGACAAGACCGGTTCGGTCTTCCTCAGCGCCGTCGACTCGGCCCGCCTGCCCAGCAGCCCGTCCTCGCCCAACACCAAGCTCGCTCTCGCGATCGGCGCCCTCGTGGGCCTCGCGCTCGCGATCGGCTACGGCCTGCTGCGCTACACCCTCGATCGCCGCATCCGCTCTGTCGAGGCCGTGGAGCGCGAGACCGGCGTCGCCGTGGTGGGCACCGTCCCGGAGGAGAAGACCTTCACCGCGGACGACCGTCTCATCCCGTTCGACGGCGGCAATTCCGCCAACAGCTCCAAGGCGCACCTGTTCGCGATCGCCGAGGCCATGCGCGAGCTGCGCACCAACATCCAGTTCATGGACGTCGACAATCCCCCGCGGGTGATGGTCATCACCAGTCCGCTTCCGGGAGACGGCAAGTCGACCACCGCCTCGAACCTGGCGATCACGCTCGCCTCGAGCGGTCAGAAGGTCGTCCTGATCGACGGTGACCTGCGCCGCCCCATGATCGACACGGTCTTCGGCCTGCCCAAGGGCGCGGGCCTCTCCGACGTGCTGGCCGGGCGTGCGGAGCTGGCCGACGTCGCCCACCGCGTCGGCGGCAACGGGCGCCTGTTGGTCATCGGAGCGGGCAAGATCCCGCCGAACCCGAGCGAGGTGCTCGGCTCCGCCCGCATGAAGGAACTGCTCGAGGCGATCTCCCGCGAGGCCATCGTGATCATCGACGCGCCGCCGCTGATCCCGGTCACCGACGCCGCCGTCCTCGCCCACAGCACCGACGGCGCGATCGTCGTCGCCACGGTCGGCAAGACCACCTTCGAGGTTCTCGGCAAGGCGCTCAGCAACCTCGAGCGCGCCGGCGCACGCGCCCTCGGCATCGTGCTCAACCGGGTGCCGCGGCGGGGCAGCGGTGCCGCCTATTACGGCTACCAGTACCACGGCGACTACTACCGCGTGGAGAAGCCCGAGGAGGAGACAGCTCAGCTGCTCGCGGGCACGCCGAGCAGCGAACCCGTGCGCAGCGAGCCGGCGGCCCGTGAAGACGACGGGGCCCCACTGCGCAGAAGCACGCATCGCGCGTCATGACGGCGGACCTCGTCGTCGACGTGCTCGGCCTGCACGTCCTGATCGAGCCGGGGGATGCCCTCGACGAGGCACAGTGCGAGCGACTCCGCGCGGCATGGAGCGGCGCGATCAGCGCGGATGCCGTGACGACGCCCGACCTGACCGTCTCCTTCGACGCCGAAGCGTCCTTCGACGAGGGGATGGAGCGTCTCACCGTCGACGTGACACTCGCCGCCCTGGAAGCCCTCCGCGGGCGCGCGCTGATGTTCCACGCGGCGGGCGTGGCGGATGCCGAGGGGCGCGTCATCGCATTCGTCGGCCCGTCAGGCCGCGGCAAGACGACCCTCAGCCGGGCGCTCGGACGTCGGTTCGGCTACGTCTCCGACGAGACCGTCGCCGCGGACGAGGCCCGCGCCGTTCATCCGTACCGCAAGCCGCTGTCCGTGGTGCGCAAGGATCTCCCCAAGGAGCAGGTCTCGCCCGTCGACGCGGGGCTCCTCCCGGTTCCCTCGGCCCCCCTGCGGCTCAGCGGGCTCGTGCTGATCGATCGTGATCCGGAGCTGGCCGCCCCGCAGCTGAGCACCGTGCCCCTCGCCGAGGCGCTGCCCGAGCTCGTGACGCAGATGAGCTACCTGCGCGACCATCCGGCTCCGCTGCAGTCGATCGCCCGCCTGTGCGATGCGGTCGGAGGCGTGCGGATGCTGCGCTATCCGGATGCCGAGACCGTTCCGGCGATCATGCCCGAGATCTTCGGCGCCGAACCCGCAGCATCCGCATGGCATCCACTGGCTCTGCCGGAGACGAGCGGTCCATATGGCGTCGCGCAGGCGCGGGACGCCATCCAGACCGACGAGTACCTCATCGTCATGGTGGAGTCCGAGCTGAAGGTGCTCGACGGCATCGCGCCCACCATCTGGCAGGCGGCTGCGGACGGCGCCGACCTCGAAGGCATCATCGCTGCCGTCGTGGACGCGCATGGTGAGCCTCCCGCCGGCTCGGCGCGGCAGATCGTCACAGACGCCGTGGACGAGCTCGTCCGCGCCGGCGTGATCAGCCGCATCTGATCGGTCGCCCTCCGGCATCCGCCTTCGCGGCGGCAGAAAGACGTCGACTCGCGCGCTCAGGCGCCGCGCTCGGCGTTGCGCAGCTCGACCGGAGCAGGCGACCCTTCGGCGTGCAGCGCCCGGCGCAGCTGCAGGGCGGAGGTGAACCCCGCATATCGCGAGATCTCCTCGACGGTCAGGCCGGAGTACAGCGGGTTGCGCAGCATCGACTCCGCCAGCTCGATGCGCATCCGGCGCAGCATGTCACCGGGCCGGAGGCCCGCGCCCGCGAAGGCGCGTTGCAGCTGCCTCGGGGAGATGTGCAGCTCAGCGGCGAGCTGAGGCGTGGAGAAGTTCGGGTCCTCGCGGTGCATCAGCATGATCGAGCGGGCGCGCTCCACGAGCGAGCTGGGGCGAGGGCCGGTCTCGATCGACTGCTGCTCCACCAGCGCGCCGAACAGCATCTCCGCCACGAGGCGCTCGATCGCGTACTGCGACATCGACGAACCCTCATCCCCGTGGCGCACGACCGCCTGCGCGAAGGTGCGGAAGCCGATCGTGAGGGGCGAGGAGTGCAGCACAGCGGCATCCGGGGTCCTGCCCTCCGTGAACTCCTGCAGCAGCCGTTCCGGCACCCACACCGCCAGCACGTCCGAGCCCGGTTCCCACTCCAGATTCTGCTCGGCGTCAGGCGGAAGGAACAGGCCGAGTGGGGCGGGACTCGAGGGAGCGGCATCCGCTGTCGGAACCTTCCGCCCCTCGCCGGGGAAGAGCACCACCGTGCTGCGTCGCGTTCCCACTTCGATCGGCGACCAGCGCCAAGCCGTCTCGCGGGCGCGATGCCAGGTCATCGTGATCGACCGGAACGAGCGCGCAGCGACCAGCCCTGCGACGTGGGTGGGGATGCCGAGGTGCGCAGAGATCAACGAGGTGACGCTGGAGGATGCCATGGGGGGAAGATGCAGTCCGGTTGCCGTGCACGCCACCGGGGGTGTGACGCGCACAGGCGCTAGGCTACCAAGCGTGACGGGGTGGGGGAGCGCATCGGTGCGCATCGGCGACGATGTGGCCTGGACCGCGGACGAGTCCCGCGTCGTCGCACTCGACCTCGCACAGCCGGGCGCGAGTCCCCTCGTGCTGGAGTCGACCTCCGCCGTCATCTGGGAGGAGATCGCGATCCGCGGCCCGATCCAGGTGGACGAGCTGCTGGGACTGCTCGCCCAGACTTTCGATGTGCGGGTCGACGAGATCCGCTCCGACGTCGACAGCCTGCTCGCCGAACTGCGATCCCGTCGGCTGCTCGCCGGCTGAGTGGGAACACGCGGCGCGCTGCGTCGGTATGGTCGGAGAGGGAAGGGGGTGACGTGGCGACTGTCATGAATTTCGCGCTGGGCGAGGCGAACGAGCTCGCGCACGCGATGATGGCGCGGATCGGCCGCGACCACGGCATCCGCACCCTGTCGATCAAGGGGCTGGTGGCCGACCGCTACGGCCTGCGCCGGCCACGTGTCGCCGCCGATGCCGACGTGATCGTCGACCCCGCCCGCTTCGACGAGTTCTGCCGGCTGCTGCGGGACTATGGCTGGCATCTGCGCGTGGAGCGCGAGGTGCCCTCGCTGCTCGGACCGCATTCCGTCACGCTCATCCGCGACGACTGGCCCAACGACATCGACGCGCATGTGCGGTTCCCCGGATTCTTCGCCGACGACCAGACCGTCTTCGAGCGGCTGTGGAGCACGCGCTCGACCATGGAGGTGGCGCACTGCGAGGTGACCGTGCCCTCGCGGGCCGCGAGCGCCGTCATCGCCGCACTGCACGCGGTGCGCTACACGAAGTCCATGCGCCACGCCGGAGAGCTCGAGCGCGTCGCGGAGCTGCTCATCGATGACTTCTCGGATGCTGAGCGCGAGGAGTTCCTCGACGTCGCATGCGTCGGGAGAGCGCAGTGGGTGCTGCGTGAGCTGTTCGACCTCGTCGGGCGCCCGTACGAGATGGACGCCACACCGCGCCAGATGCAGTTGTGGGAGACCAACCGGGCGACCGTCGAGGACGGCGCGGCCGTCTCCTGGCTGAGCACGCTGCGCTCGGCGCCGCTGCACCGCAAGCCGGCCGTCCTCGCGCGCGCTCTGTGGATCTCACGCGAGGAGATCCCGCGCAACGACGTGAACCGCCTGCCCACGGCGCGCGAGGCGTGGGCGCATCGGATGCTGCGCTGGAGACGCGGTGGCATCGCCCTCTGGCACTACGCCCGCTGGCGGCGCTGAGGGATCCGGGCGTCAGGCCAGGGCGATGCGGACGACCCGCTCCACCTGGGTCAGTGCGGGAAGCAGCTGCGCGGCGGACTGCTCGTACACCTCGAGGGACTGGCGGTACGGGTCGATCACGTCCTCATCGCCGGTGGCGCGCGGTGCGACGCCGCGCTGATCGGCGACGGCCTGCACCAGCACGCCGAAGCGGGACCGCGGGTTGCCCGCGCTGCGGGCGATGCGCCGCAGCACGCCGTCGTCGAGCGAGGCGGCCAGACGCGCGAACTCGCGCACCGTGAACGTGCTGTGCATGCGGCGAGGGGTGAGCTGCATGGCGGCGGTGCTGTGCTGACCCGTCATGGTCAGGATCAGATCCGCGTCGTTCATCAGCGTCTCCGACAGCAGGCGCGCGCGATGGGCGGCGATGCGCTCCGGGGAGACGCCGTTCCGCTCGGCGAGGGTGCGCGCCTCGTTCGGCATCCCGTGCCCGACGAGGGCCTGCGTCCCCGCGCTGTGCACGCGGAGATCGAGGTCGGCGAGGCGCGTGGCCAGCACGGCCTCGGCGAGGGGCGAGCGGCAGATGTTGCCGGTGCACACCGTCATGATGTTCGGCTGCACGTCGGGGACGTCCTCATGGGTGCTCGCGAACAGGGCGGCCAGGGAGAACTCGGATCCAGCGGTCATGGTCGTCTCCGGGGGTCTCGGCGACCGCCCGTCGGAGTCGAGGGCCGGCAGCGGCGTTTCGGGGTCCGCACGCAGCAGGCGACGCTCACGGCGAGTCCTCGCCATGGGTGCGTCGATTCCGCTGCCTGGCCTCCCCAGAAGGCCGCGATCCTCAGATCGATGCATCCTCACACTCTAGCCGTGGCTGCTTTCCGGGCCACCATCGAATCCGTGATCGTTCGCGGGTCCGCGGCAGGCGGCCGATGTCAGCGCAGCGGGACCGTCGGTCCCATTCCGGACTGCTCGATGTACCGCAGCAGCACCCCCTCGCGCAGCGCCCACGGGCACACCTCGAGTTCGTCGATGTCCAGCATCTCCATCGCGGTGAGCAGGCACACCGCGGCGGCCGTGATCTGGAACGTGCGGTCAGGTGTGATCCCGGGGAGCTCCTGACGAGCGGATGCCGGGATGCGGGCCAGTCGCGGCACCCAGGAGGCCAGCGAGGCGCGGGGGAGCAGCATCCGCTCCGACCCGGACCAGCCACGCGTCGGATAGCCGACCAGCCGCGCCAGTGATCGGATCGCCTTCGACGTTCCGACGATGTGGTCGGGATCGGGGAGCACGCGGAAGCTCTCGACGATCGGTGCCAGGGTGCTCTCGGCGTGCGCGCGAAGCAGGGCGACGCGCTCCTCCCCGGGAGGATCGTCCTGCAGGAACTGCAGCGTCATGCGCCCGGCGCCGAGGGGAGCGGATGCCGAGACCTCGGGCAGCTCGTCCTCGCCGGCTGCGAACTCGAACGAGCCACCGCCGATGTCGAGCAGCATCAGCCGTCCCGCCGACCAGCCGAACCAGCGGCGCACGGCGAGGAAGGTGAGCTCGGCCTCCATCTCGCCGGTCAGCACCTGCAGCGGCTGGCCGAGCCGGGCCTCGATGCGGGAGATGACCTCCGCGCCGTTGGCGGCCTCACGCACCGCGCTCGTGGCCGTCGCGATCAGAGTGTGCAGGTCGTCTGCGTCGGCGACCCGGCGAGCCTGATCGACGGCATCCTCCAGGGCCGCGACCCCCTCGGGGCTGATCGCGCCCTCGGGCGTGAGGTAGCGCATCAGGCGCAGCACCGTCCGGTCGCTCGTCGTCGCCAGCGGGCGTCCACCGGGGTGGATGTCGGCGGCCAGCATGTGGACGGTGTTGGAACCGATGTCGAGGACTCCCAGGCGCACGGCATGAGATTACTCGTGCGCGGACGCCGCGACATCCCTTGCAGATCGCCGCGACATCCGCTGTTCACCCGACGGATACGATGTAACGCGTGACCGCCGCCACCAACCTGCCGCTGTCCCAGTACCGCGAGATCGACCGCGCCGATTGGGCGCGCCTGTCGGCAGGCCTCGATCAGCCGCTCAGCGAGACCGAGGTCGTCGGCATCCGCGGCATCGGCGACCGGCTCAACCTCGACGAGGTGCGCGAGGTCTACATGCCGCTGAGCCGCCTGCTCAGCCTGTACGCGTCGTCGATCCGCAAGCTGGGCGCCGCGACCAGCGAGTTCCTGCAGGAGGACGACTCCACCACGCCGTTCGTGGTGGGCGTCGCCGGCTCCGTGGCTGTCGGCAAGTCGACCATCGCCCGCCTGCTGCGCGAGCTGATGAGCCGCTGGCCGGGGACGCCGCGGGTCGAGCTGGTCACCACCGACGGGTTCCTGTACCCGAACGCCGAGCTCGAGCGCCGCGGGCTGATGGACCGCAAGGGCTTCCCCGAGTCCTACGACCGCCGCTCGCTGATCGAGTTCCTCACCGAGGTGAAGAGCGGGGCATCCGAGGTGCGCGCACCGTTCTACTCGCACATGCGGTACGACATCGTGCCCGACGCGCACGTGGTCGTGCGCCGCCCCGACGTGGTGATTGTGGAAGGCCTGAACGTGCTGCAGCCGCCGCCCGCGCCGAACGACGTGGCGGTCAGCGACCTGTTCGACTTCTCGATCTATGTCGACGCCGACCCCAAGCACATCGAGCGCTGGTACATCGACCGCTTCCTCGCGCTGCGCAAGGGCGCGTTCGCGAATCCGTCGTCGTACTTCAACGTGTTCGCGCACCTCACCGACGACGAGGCGGTGACGACGGCTCTCGGGTACTGGAACGAGATCAACATGCCGAACCTGCTCGAGAACGTCATGCCCACCAAGCACCGCGCGACGCTCGTGCTGCGCAAGGGCGCCGACCACGCCGTGGAGAGCGTGCAGCTGCGCAAGGTGTGACCGCGGCTCCGACTTTCGTTCAGAGGCCTCGCAAAAACCCCCGATTATTCTGGATCCCATGTGTGGAATCGTCGGATACGTGGGCCCGCGGCCCAGCCAGGACATCCTTCTCGCGGGCCTGGCCCGTCTCGAGTACCGCGGGTACGATTCGGCGGGCATCGCCGTCATCGACGAGGACGGGCGCCTCGGGATGCGCAAGAAGGCAGGCAAGCTCAAGGTGCTGCGTGACTCGCTGGCGGATGCCGCGCTCGCCGACGGCACGACCGGCATCGGCCACACCCGCTGGGCGACGCATGGCGGACCGACCGACGGCAACGCTCACCCGCACCTCGCCGACGACGGCAGGCTGGCGCTGATCCACAACGGCATCATCGAGAACTTCGCAGTCCTCCGGGACGAGCTGACCGCCGAGGGTGTCACCTTCCTCAGCGAGACCGACACCGAGGTCGCCGCCGCCCTGGTCGGCCGGGAGTACGGTCGCACCGGCGACCTGGCCTCCGCCTTCCGCAACGTGGTCAACCGCCTGGAGGGCGCGTTCACGCTGCTGGCCGTTCACCAGGACGAGCCCGGTCTCGTGGTCGGCGCGCGCCGCAACTCGCCGCTGGTGATCGGCCTGGGCGAGGGCGAGAACTTCCTCGGCTCGGACGTCGCCGCGTTCGTCGAGCACACCCGCAGCGCACTCGCCATCGGGCAGGACCAGATCGTCGCGATCACCCCCGACTCGGTGACGGTCACCGATTTCGACGGCAACTCCGTCGAGGCACAGCCCTTCGAGGTCTCCTGGGACGCCGCGGCCGCCGAGAAGGGCGGCTGGTCCTCGTTCATGGCCAAGGAGGTCGCCGAGCAGCCCGAGGCCGTCGCGAACACCATCCGCGGCCGCATCCAGGGCGACGCGGTGGTCATCCCCGAGCTCGACGGGCTCGACGACCTGTTCACCGGCATCAACCGCGTGATCATCACCGCCTGCGGCACCGCGTCGTATGCGGCGCTGGTCGGCAAGTACGCGATCGAGCAGTGGGCGCGCGTGCCCGTCGACGTCGAGCTCGCGCACGAGTTCCGCTATCGCGACCCGGTGATCGGCGACGACACGCTCGTCGTCTCGATCAGCCAGTCCGGCGAGACGATGGACACCCTGATGGCGGTCAAGTACGCGAACGAGCGCGGTGCGAAGACCCTGTCGGTCTGCAACACGCAGGGCGCGACCATCCCGCGCGAGTCGGATGCCGTCGTCTACACGCACGCGGGCCCGGAGGTCGCCGTCGCGTCGACCAAGGCGTTCTCCGCTCAGATCACGGCGCTGCTCCTTCTCGGCCTGCACATGGGGCGGGTGCGCGGCACCGCCTCGGCATCCGATGTCCGTGAGGCCGTCGGCGAGCTGCAGTCGCTTCCCGAGAAGGTCGCGCAGGTGCTGGCCGAGGAGACCGAGCACGTCTCGCAGCTGGCCGGCTGGATGGCCGACACCCGCTCGGTGCTGTTCCTGGGCCGTCACGTCGGGTTCCCGATCGCGCTCGAGGGCGCGCTCAAGCTCAAGGAGATCTCCTACATCCACGCCGAGGGGTTCGCCGCCGGCGAGCTCAAGCACGGCCCGATCGCGCTGATCGAGCCCGGTCAGCCCGTGTTCGTGCTGGTGCCCTCGCCGCGCCACTCCGCGCTGATTCACTCCAAGGTGGTCTCGAACATCCAGGAGATCCGCGCCCGCGGCGCCCGTGTGATCGTCGTGGCGGAGGAGGGTGACGCCGCCGTGCTGCCCTACGCCGACGAGGTCATCCGCATCCCGCTCGCCGGGCCGCTGTTCGAGCCGATCCTCGCGGTCGTCCCGCTGCAGATCTTCGCGATGGCGCTCGCCACGGCCAAGGGTCTGGACGTCGACCAGCCCCGCAACCTCGCGAAGTCGGTCACGGTGGAGTGAGCTGGGAGCTCCGGGCTTTCGTGTTCGGTCTTTCTGCTTTCGTCCGCAGGTCGAGGTGACATCGCGGATGCCGAAGCGTCGGTTCCCGGCATCCGGACGTGTGAATCGGCCTGCGGACGAAGCGGATGGAGCGGATAGGACGGGGACCGGACTGGTCGGCGACGCGAAGTCAAGCGTGCGCGCGCCGTAATGCCGCGAGGATCGCCTCGAGCACGGTGTCCCAGGCCCTCAGGATCTGGACGTAATCAAAGCGCAGCGACTCATAGCCCAGGGCGGATGCTGCCGCATCGCGCCGCAGATCCCTGTGGCGCCGCGGACCGGTGTGGTTGTCCTCGCCGTCCGCTTCGACGATCAGTCGACCCTCGATCACGAAGTCGACCCGGCCTACCCCGTCGATATGGACCTGCGTCCGGACATCGTCGATGCCCTGCAGATGCAGGCGGAGGCGCATCAGAGACTCCAGACCGCTATCGGCGTCGGGTCGGGCGAAGTCGACCAGCCACTGTGCGGAGCGAGGCAGGGCCGCGCGGATGCGCGCGCGATCGCCGGCGCCGATCAGTCGCTTTCGCCATGCCGACTCGAGCGCGCAGAAGAAGAACTCCTCGCCATGACAGAAGTACCCGTGGATGAGGGCATCTCGCACATCGGCGACCCCGAGCGACATCCTGCCCGGGTGGTAGTGGGCGACGCACGAGCATCCAGGATGCGGGTGCACCCGCCCGGTGGAACCGAGCCACACGTGCGGTTCGTCATCGTCCTCAAGTGTCCAGACCTCATGGTGCTGCAGCGCTCCGGCGCATGTGAGCGCCCCGCCGTGGCGTGCGGCGGCGATGGCGGCGTCTGTCGCCTTCGTGCTCGCGTACACGCCGCGTCGAAGCCGCCGGATCTCGCCTCGGTCAGCCGCCCGAGCGAGTTCATATCTGCTGAGCCCGAATGCCGTGAGCTGTCTGCCGCGGGCGAGGCCGTCGAAGCGGTCGAGAAGCTGGCGGGGCGTGATGAGCATGCTGCGATGCTGGCGGGAATCCGAGTGCCGTGGGTTCGCGAATCCAGTGGATGGGGACAACTCGTCGGATTCCCCGACTGTGCAGGGAGTCGCATCCCTTCGTCTGCAGGTCGGTGCGACGTCCCGGATGCCGGTTCGGTTGTTGTCTGCATCCAGACGCGCGAATCGGCCTGCGGATGAAAAAGGTGTAGCAAAGATAAGAGAAGACTTATATAGTCAGGGCGTGCACGAATTCGAGGTTCTCGCGGATGCTGTCCGTCGGCGGCTGCTGAGCGTGCTCGCCCTGGGCGAGCAGTCGGCGGGGATGCTGACCGACATCGCCCGCGAGGAGTTCGGCATCTCGCAGCCTGCAGTGTCGCAGCACCTGAAGGTGCTGCGCGAGAACGGCTTCGCGACGGTGCGGGCCGAGGGGACACGTCGCGTCTACGCGCTGGATCAGGCGGGGCTGGATGCTGCCGCCCGCGCGCTCGCGCGGCTGAGCGGTCCGCTCGGTCAGCGCTTCGACGCACTGCACACCGAGGTCGCGCGGGGACGCCGCGCGGTATCCGGAAAGAGCAGCACGAAGATCACGGAGAGGAACGCATCATGAGCATCACCCGTCCCGTCATCGAGAAGCATCCGTCCGGCTTCCGGCTCGTCTACGAGGACGTCTACGCCACCGACATCGACGACCTCTGGCAGGCGATCACCACGCCCGATCGCCTCGGGCGCTGGATGGTCGACCTGACCGGCGAGTTCCGGCTCGGCGGCACCTGGGCGGTCGTCGCGGAGGGCGATGAGCCGTCCTGGGCGACCGGCACCGTCACCTCCTGCGACGCACCGCTCTCGTTCACCACCACCTGGCATGCCGTCGAGGAGGAGCCGACCGAATTGACCGTCACGCTCGACGAGGTCGCCGGCGGCACCCGCATGCGCCTGGTGCACACCGGCATCCGTTCGATCTTCTACGGTGCTGGATGGCAGACCTATCTCGAGCGCCTCGCCGCCCACGTCGCAGGCGAGGCCTTCGCCCACGAATGGGATGCCCGGTTCGCGGAGCTCTCGCCGGAGTACGAGGCGCGGTTCGGGTCGCTCTGAGCTCGTGTCCCTTCGTCTGCAGGCCGGGGTGACGTTCCGGATGCCGGTTCGGTCGTTCTCGGCATCCGGACGTGCGACCCGGCCTGCGGACGGAAGAGCACGGCAGCGGAAGGGTGCCCCGGATGCCGGGCATCCGACGCCCCGAGTAGGCTGAACGGGTGATCATCGGCACCGGAATCGACCTCGTCGACGTCGCGCGGTTCGAGCGCTCGGTGACCCGCACTCCCCGGCTCCTTGCCCGTCTCTTCACGCCGTCCGAGCAGCAGCTGCGCCTGCGCTCGCTGGCCGCACGGTACGCCGCCAAGGAGGCGCTGATCAAGGCGCTCGGCGGCAGCGACGGCGTGTACTGGACCGAGATCGAGATCGCCTCCGAGGCCTCCGGCCGTCCGCACTTCGTATTGAGCGGCTCCACTGCGGCCGTCGTCGCCGAGCGCGGCATCACCGCCCTGCACCTGAGCCTCACCCACGACGCCGGCCTCGCCGCGGCGTACGTCATCGCCGAGAGGACGGACGCCGCATGAGCAGCCTCGCACGAGACAGGGACCTCCGCATGACCCGCACCTTCCCGTTCCGTCAGGCCACGATCGACCTCGGCGCGATCGCCGAGAACGTCCGCCACCTGCGTAGCCTCACGGGCGTGCAGGTGATCGGCGTCGTCAAGGCGAACGGCTACGGGCACGGTGCCGCCGCCGTCGCCACGGCGGCGCTCGCCGGGGGCGCCTCGCGAATCGGCACGGCGACCCTGGAGGAGTCCTTCGCACTGCGCCGCGCGGGCATCACCGCGCCGCTGGTCGCCTGGCTGCACGAACCCGGCCGGCGGTTCGACGACGCGGTCGAGGCCGAGATCGAGATCGGCGTCTCCTCGTTCGCGCAGCTCAACGCCGCATCCGAGGCCGGATCCCAGGCATCCGTCCACCTCAAGGTCGACACCGGGCTCTCCCGCAACGGCATCCCCACCGAGCAGCTCGAGCAGGTGCTCGCCGAAGCCGCCCGGCTGGAGCGCATCGGACGCATCCGCATCGTCGGGATCTTCAGCCATCTCTCCGGCGCGAGCCCCGACGATGACCGGGCGCAGCTCGCCCGGTACCAGGAGATCCTCGCGCAGGCCGGGTCCTTCGGCATCAGTCCGGAGATCCGCCACCTCGCCGCCACCGCAGGCGCCATCTCGCTGCCCGAGGCGCGACTCGACGCGGTGCGCGTGGGTCTCGGCATCTACGGACTCTCGCCCTTCGCCGACCGCACCTCGGCCGATCTGGGACTGCGTCCGGCGATGAAGCTCAGCGCGGCTGTCGCGAACGTCCGCCGGGTCGCCGCCGGCACCGGCGTCTCGTACGACTACGCTTACCGCTGCGACCGCGACACCACGCTCGCGCTCGTGCCGCTCGGCTACGCCGACGGCGTGCCGCGTCAGGCATCCGGCCTCGGCCCGGTGCTGATCAACGGCCGCCCGCACACCGTCGCGGGCCGCATCGCCATGGACCAGTTCGTCGTCGACGTCGGCGACGAGCCCGTCGAGGTGGGCGACGAGGTGGTGCTGTTCGGCGACCCGACCCTCGGTCATCCGTCGGCGACGGACTGGGCGGATGCCGCGGGCACCATCAACTACGAGATCGTCACGCGCATCGGCGACCGCGTCCCCCGGCGGACGGTGTCATGAGCATCGATCCCGCGTTCCTGGGGCGGCACGAGATCGCCACTTCGGATGCCATGGAGCGGCTCGGCCTGCACATCGGCGAGCAGCTGCAGGCCGGCGACCTGCTCGTGCTGACCGGGCCGCTCGGTGCCGGCAAGACGACCTTCACACGCGGTCTCGCCGAGGGGCTCGGCGTGCGCGGGCCCGTGCAGAGCCCGACCTTCGTGATCGCCCGGACGCATCCCTCGCTGGTCGGGGGAGCGCCGCTCGTGCACGTGGACGCCTACCGTCTCGGCTCGGCCGCCGAACTCGACGACCTGGACATCGACTTCGCCCGCTCAGTGGTGGTGATCGAGTGGGGGCGGCCGATGGCCTCGTCGGTGGCGGATGCCTGGTGGGACATCGAGCTGGAGCGTCCGGTCGGAGGCGTCGCAGACCTGGCGGACGAGGACCTGGACGCCGATGCGCCGAGGTTCGTGACGATCGAGCGCGTCGAGGCCTGAGATCGTGCGGGCGCCGCGCGTCAGCGCGTGATGCCCATGTCGTCGAGGGATCCGTCCACGTCGAAGCCGAGCTCCTCGGCCGTGGCGAACTGCTCCTCGGCCGCATCCCGGTCCGGGGTGAGCCCGTCGTCCCCGCGCAGCAGCATGACGCCGGCGATGAACGCGGCGCGGGCGTGGCCGTTGTCGCCCGCGCGGCTGTACCACTCGACGGCCTTCCGCGCGTCCTGCTCGACGCCCCGGCCGGTCGCGTACATGCCGCCCAGATTCGCCTGCGCGCGTGCACTGCCCAGGTCGGCCGCCCGGCGGGTCCAGTCCGCCGCGGACTCGGGGCGGAGGATGCTGAGCTCGAACGCGGCATCCGCGTCTCCCCGCGCGGCCGCCGCGTCGAAGAACGGCAGGGCCGCGGCGACGTCCTGCGCGTACCCGTACCCCTGGCTGATGAAGTAGCCCAGCAGGAGCTGCACGCCGGCATCCTCGGGATCGGCGGAGTACAGCGCACTCAGGCGCTCGACGGCCGCGGGGGCCATCGACTCGTCCCGGGCGAAGTAGGCGGCCCGGATCCAGCCGAGCGCGCCGGCGGCGGAGCCTGCGTCATCGGCTCGGCGCAGGAGTGCGATGCCCTGTGCGAGATCCTTGCCCGGGTACGGCGCCCACGGCGCGACCTCGCCCGACACGTACAGCGCGCCGAGGTCGAGCATCGCCCTCACCAGGCCGCGGTCTGCGGCGGCCCGGTACGCCCGGATCATCACCTGGTCGGCGTCGCCAGGGAGCAGGCCGATCGTGTGCTCTGCGCGTTCGAACGAGCCGCGCAGCTCGACCGCGGCTCCGTACAGCTGCTCGGCGGTGGCGTCGGGGTCGATCAGGAGGCGGGAGGCGGTCTCGTAGCTCACACCATGACCGTACCCGCCGGGGCACGGCTCCCGGCCGAGGCCCAGCGGCCGCCGACTAATCTGGAGGGGTGATCCTCGCCGTCGACACCTCCCTGGGCACCGCCGTCGCCGTCATCGACGCCGACGGGCGCACTGTCGCCGAGGCCTCCACGCCGGACCCGCTCGGACACGCCGAGGTGATCGGCGATCTGCTCGCCCAGGTGGCGCAGCCGGGCATCACGCACGTGGTCGCGGGAATGGGCCCTGGACCCTTCACCGGCCTGCGCATCGGCATCGCGGCGGCGCGCACGTTCGCGCTCGGTCGCGGCATCCCGGTCATCCCGATCCCCAGCCACTTCGCGATCGCGCAGGCGGCGGGCATCCAGAGCCGATTCGCGGTCGTCACCGACGCTCGCCGTCGTGAGATCGCCGTGAGCGTCTTCGACGGAGCGGATGCCGACGGCATCCCGCACCTGGTGCTCCCCACCCGCCTGGAGAAGCGCGGTACCGAACTCGCCGAGCCGGTGCACGAGGTCACCGAGCTCTCGGCCTCCGCCCTCGCCCTCGTCGGCGCGCGCGCCATCGCCGCCGGACGGACCCTCGCCGATGCCGAGCCGCTCTATCTGCGCTCGCCGGATGTCGTGCTGCCCGGCGCTCCGAAGCGGGTGAGCGCATGACCCTCCGCCTCGCGACCGGCGACGACCTCGCCGCGATCATGGACCTCGAGCGCCGCAGCTTCCCCACCGACGCGTGGAGCGAGGACACCATGCGCGCCGAGGTCGCCAGCGCTCACAACCACTACCTCGTCGACGAGGAGGACGGCCGCGTCGTGGGCTACGGCGGGCTGCGCGCCCTGCGCGGCGGATCGGATGCCGACATCCAGACCATCGCGCTCGATGAATCGGTCCGGGGGCAGGGGAGGGGCCGCGCCCTGCTGCGCGCGCTGATCTCCGAGGCGGCCGCCCGCGGCGCCCGCGAGCTGTTCCTCGAAGTGCGCGCCGACAATCCCGTGGCCGAGGGCCTGTACCGGTCGGAGGGCTTCGCGGAGCTGGGCCGCCGCCCGCGCTACTACCAGCCCGACGACGTGGACGCCGTGGTGATGCGGCTCGACCTGCACGCCTGGACCGTCGGCGCAGCATCCGAGCAGGAGACCTCCGCATGACCACCACCGAACCCCTGGTGCTCGGCATCGAGACCAGCTGCGACGAGACGGGCATCGGCATCGTGCGCGGCCGCACCCTGCTCTCGAACACGATCGCGTCGAGCATGGACGAGCACGCCCGCTACGGCGGGGTCGTGCCCGAGGTCGCCGCACGCGCGCACCTGGAGGCCCTGCAGCCGTCCATCGAGCGCGCCCTCGCCGAGGCGCAGGTGACCCTCGACGACCTGGACGCCATCGCCGTGACCAGCGGTCCGGGCCTGGCCGGCGCGCTCATGGTCGGCGTGGGCGCCGCCAAGGGGCTCGCCGTGTCGCTGGGCAAGCCGCTGTACGCCGTGAACCATCTGGTCGGGCACATCGCCGCCGACATCGTCGCCGGGGACGCGGAGCCCATCGAGTACCCGACGATCGCCCTGCTCGTCAGCGGCGGCCACACCTCGCTGCTGCACGTGCGCGATCTCACGACCGACGTCGAGCTGCTCGGCGAGACCGTCGACGACGCGGCCGGCGAGGCTTTCGACAAGGTCGCGCGCCTGCTGGGGCTTCCGTACCCCGGCGGGCCGCAGATCGACAGGGCCGCGGCCGGCGGCGACCCGAAGGCGATCCGCTTCCCGCGCGGACTTTCCAAGGCATCCGATCTGGAGAGGCACCGCTACGACTTCTCGTTCTCGGGGCTGAAGACGGCGGTCGCCCGCTGGATCGAGCGCGCCGAGGCGAACGGCGAGGAGGTCCCCGTCGCCGATGTCGCCGCCAGCTTCCGCGAAGCGGTGGTCGACGTGCTGGTGACCAAGGCGCTCGCCGCCTGCCAGGACCGCGGAGTCCCTCGCCTGCTGCTGGGCGGCGGCGTGATCGCCAATCGGCGTCTGCGCGAGGTGACGCTGGAGCGTGCCGCCGCAGCGGGCGTCACCGTGCGCATCCCTCCTCTGAGCCTGTGCACGGACAACGGCGCGATGATCGCGGGTCTCGCCGCGGAGCTGATCTCGAGCGGCCGTGGCGCGTCGACACTGGCGTTCGGGGCGGACTCGACGCTGCCCGTGACCGAGATCCAGGTGAGCCCGGCATGACCGATCCGCGCATCGAGGGGCCCACTCCCGAGGTCGAGCGACCGGAGGGGAGCGCGGCGCTGCCCGGTGCGTCGAAGGGGTACGGCAAGCTGCCGACGGCGCCGATCCCGGTCGAGCGGACGAATCACGAGCCGGATGCCGAGGAGTTCGCGGCCCGGTCGGACTGGGAGCCGCATGCGGAGTCGGACCCGGCGCCGGTGGATGATGCCCGGCTCGCGCCGTGGGCCCTGTTCGCTGCGATCGTCGCGCTGGCGACGTCGATGTTCGTGGGCTGGGGGATTCCGGTGGCGATCGTCGCCGTGATCTCCGCCATCATGTCGCTGCGCCGCCCGCTGGAGAGCCGCGCCATCGCGATGTGGGCTCTGGTTCTCGGACTGTGTGCCACTCTGTTCAGTGCGGGCTGGCTGATCTGGGCGACGATGCAGTTCGAGAGACTGGGGTGACGGATGCTGGAGGGGGCGGAAGCTGCACGACGACGTGAGCTTCAGCTGCGGGCCTACGCGCCCGGGGGCGCGCTGACGGATGCCGAGGCCGCCGAGCTGCGGGATCTGGACGCGCGCAATCTGACGGCTCCCGTGGTCGCGCCCCCGACCACCGAGCCGACGTCGGCTCGTGAGGACGGGTTCCGAGCCTCCGCACTGTGGGCGGGATCGTCGGAGGAGCCGCGGCGGACGTCCTCGGACGCGGAGCCTGAGCTGCCGGCGGCCGATCCGGAGCCTGTGCGTGCGCCCGAGGCATCCGCTCGTCGTCGCTTTCCTCAGCGCCTGCTGATCCCGGTCATCGCGATCGTCGCGGTCGTGCTGGGCCTCGTCGCCGGCCGCCTCGTCTTCGGCGAGCACAGCCCGATGACCGCGGCGCAGCAGGCCGCGTGGGCGAAGCTCGACGCATCAGGGACGTACGAACCCGGCTCCCTCCGACTGGTGGGCAGCGAATACGGGGTGGATGCCTGGAAGGGGACCCAGGCCGCGTCCGAGCTCGAGTGCCTGATCCTGACCCGCGAAGGCGGTTCGGACGACCCGAACGACGGCTACTCAGCGGGCTGCCTGAACCCGGATCAGCGCGAGAACGGCGAGCAGCTGCAGGCCAACCTGGACTACACCGAGAAGCGGATCCAGTACTCCGTGTGGGCGGCTGTCGTGGAGGACATCGATGGCGAGCTCGCCGTGGTCATGCAGCGCCAGAACATGACCGAGGGATTCGACTGGCGTTCGATGTACGGGGCATCCGAGCTCGCCATGGTCAGCGTGCTGGAGGACGCGGGGTTCGCGGGCCAGATGCTGAACATCCTCGGCTACGACGGCGACACCCCGGTGTGGAGCGGCGTCGATGACGAGCAGCGGCAGTGCCTGATGGTGGTGCAGGGGGCCGAGGTCGTGCAGCAGTGCGGCGGGCCCGCACGAATCGAGCCGCTCGAGCTGACGATCGGCGACACCACCTACGCCATCGAGCAGACCCTGGACCGCGGGGACGCGCTCACGATCTACCGGGGTACGGGGGTGCAGGGATGAGCGAAGCGGATGCCGCACGCCGGCGAGAGCTGCAGCATCGCCTGTACGCCCCAGACGGCGCCCTGACCCCGGAGGAGACCGAGGAGCTGCGGATGCTGTCCGCGACGAGCGCCGCAGGCGACGACGCGTCGGGGGCTGCGACGCTTCGGCTCCCGGAGTTCGAGGTGCATGCCTCCGCGGTCATGGCCGACACGGGAAGGTCGACGGAGTCCGCGGTCTCCGCCGAAGGGTCGCCGCCCGGCATCCGGGAGGACGCCTTTCCTTCGGCGCCGACGTCCCGTCCGCGGTGGCTCATCCCCGTGGTCGCGGCGGCCGCTCTGATCCTCGGGCTCGGCATCGGCTGGATGACGGTGCCGCATCCCGTCGTGCACGCGGCGCCCGAGATGTCCGCCGAGCAGCAGAAGATCCAGCGCGAGATCATCAAGGCGGGAGAGGTGGACGCCGACACCCTCGAGTTCGCCGGCGAGAAGTACGGCGCCTCCGTGTGGACGGCCTTCCGAGGCAAGGAGCGGTGCGTCGTCATCGCCGCACAGAAGCAGCGCAGCACCGCGTGTGGCGGCACCGAGGGCGACCCCCGCAGCGACACCATCGCGGCCGGCGTGAACGGCCTTCAGGACGGTGGCACGACCAGATCGGTGAACGCACTCCTCGCCAAGACGATGAACGGGGAGTGGACCGTGTTCGTCCAGCAGTGGGAGATGGACGTCGACGACTACTCATGGCAGCAGCAGTACTCCGACACGGAGATGCGACTGGTCGGCGCGCTGCAGGACGCGGGCTTCGACGGCCAGAACCTGACGATCCTGGGCCGCGACGGCGACCTGCCGATCTGGTTCGATTACAACGGCGGCGGCTGCGTGGCCGTCGTCGATCCGGGCACGCTCGAGGTCACGAAGGCGTGCGGGGCGGACGGGTCGACCGATACCGTCGAGCTGCCCTACCGGGGGACGACCTACAGCGTGAGATGGACGGAGCGGCGCGGACCCGTCCTGACCATGATCCGCGAGGCGAAGGCGTCGACGTTCGTCTCTTGCGATGCGGTGACCGGAGAGTGCACCTCGAACGACGACAGAACGGGCGACATCGGCTGAGCCGCGCGAGCGGGATCCCTCAGACCCGGTCCGCGAGGATCGCCACGCGTCCGTCCGGTGTCCGGGTGAGGATCAGCGTCGCCTGCTGCGAGCCCTTCAGTGTCAGCTTCTTCCGGAACACCGCCGGGTCGATGTCCATGCCGCGCTTCTTGATCTCGAGTCGCCCGATGTCGTTCGCCCTGAGCGCCGCGTTGATGGTCTTCGGATGCACGGGCATGGTCTCTCGCACCCGGAACGACTGCACGAACGGGCTCGTCACAGCGGCGTCTCCGGTGAGGTAGGCGATCTGCTCGTCGAGCATCCCGGCATCCAGCATCCGTGCCGCGTCGCCGATCAGCCGCGCACGGATCACGGCCCCGTCGGGCTCGTGCACGAATGCGCCGAGCTCGCGGACCGGCACGTCCTCGGCATCCGACTCCGCGGTCAGCTCGTGGGTCTGCCCGCCGGCGACGATCAGCGCCGAGCGGCGGATGTCGTCGCGAGCGAGCGCGCCGCTCCACAGCACCAGCTCGACCACGCTGCCGTCGGCGCTGACCCACTGCGCCTCGACGTCGTCGGGGATGAGGTCGCGGTCCAGCCCCGGGCCGAGCTTGATCCCGGTCGGGTGGCTGCGTGCGACCTCGAAGCACCAGTCCAGAGACGGTGACCAGTCGGATGCCGACAGCCGGCGCGTCTCGCCGTGCCCGGCGGTGCGTCGGGCGGGGTCCAGCCACACCGCGCCGTCGGCGGGCACGTTGTCCTCCGCGAGACCAGTCCGCACCTCGGCATCCGCTCCGAACGGCGCGAGGTTGTACGCGGCGATCCCGGCTGTGACGGCGTCGGCGTCCACGGCAGTCACGGTCAGGCCCGCACCGGCGAAGGCGAGGCTGTCGCCGCCGATGCCGCAGCCCAGATCGGTGACCGCGGTGATGCCTGCCCGTCGCATCCGCACGGCGTGCAGCGTGGCGACGTTGAGCCGCGTGGCCTGCTCGAGGCCTGCCCGGGTGAACAGCATCCGCTCCGCGAACTCGCCGAACTTCGCCGCCGCCTTCACCCGCAGGTGCGCCTGCCCGACCACGGCCGACACGAGCTCGGGGGAGTGGCCGGCCGCGCGCAGCCGTGACACGGCGCGCGCGACGTCGCCGGACGACTCGACCGGCCCGACCTCGTCGAGCAGCGCGAGGCCGTCGCGGGTGAGCAGGGCGGTCAGCTCGGACATCTCCACCCGACCAGCCTACGGTCGTGCGTCCCGGCCCGCCCGATTGGCACTCGCATTGCATGAGTGCCAGCCGTCGGCATACACTGGAGTTAGCACCCTCGGCATGAGAGTGCTAACAGTCTTCTGATCTCAGTCACGAAAGAAGAGGTACACCGTGTCGGTTTCCATCAAGCCGCTCGAGGACCGCATCGTCATCCAGCAGGTCGAGGCAGAGCAGACCACCGCAAGCGGTCTGGTCATCCCCGACACCGCCAAGGAGAAGCCCCAGGAGGGCCAGGTCGTGGCTGTGGGCCCCGGCCGCATCGACGACAACGGCAACCGCGTTCCGCTCGACGTCGCCGTTGGCGACCGCGTGCTCTACAGCAAGTACGGCGGCACCGAGGTCAAGTTCGGCACCGACGAGTACCTCGTGCTCTCGGCTCGCGACGTCCTCGCGGTCGTCGTCCGCTGACGCTGACGTTCTCCAGGGCCCGGATGCATGGCATCCGGGCCCTTCGTCGTTCCAGGCGCCACTAGGCTTGATCGGTGAGCACGAAGAGCGCGGGGACGCTGTACACGATCGGGGCGTACCTGCTCTGGGGCGTCTTCCCGCTGTACTTCCTCCTGCTCGAACCGACCGGCCCATTCGAGGTCGTCGCATGGCGGCTGCTGCTCACGCTGGTGTTCTGCATCCTGCTGCTGGCCGTGACCCGCGGATGGGAGAAGCTGCGCATCATCTGGCGCCAGCCCAAGCTGCTGGCGCTCACAGCGCTGGCCGGTGCCCTGATCTACATCAACTGGCAGGTCTTCGTGATCGCCGCCATGAGCGGGCACGTGGTCGAGACGAGCCTGGGCTACTTCATCAACCCGATTTTCACGGTGCTGCTGGGCGTGCTGGTGCTGCACGAGCGCATCAGGATGGCGCAGTGGGTCGCGATCGGCATCGCTGCGGTCGCGGTGGGCGTGATCATCGTCGCCTACGGCGCCTTCCCGTGGATCGCCCTGTCGCTGACGGCGTCGTTCGGCCTGTACGGGCTGGTCAAGAAGAAGATCGGTCCATCGGTCGACGCGGTCAGCGGCCTCACGCTGGAGTCGTTCTGGATGATCCCGATCGCCGCGGTCATCCTCATCGTCGTGGCACAGGACGGCCACGGCATCACGATGGGCGCCGTGAGCCCGCTGCACACCGTGCTGCTCTCCTGCGCGGGCATCGCGACCGCGGTGCCGCTGCTGCTGTTCGCCGCCGGCACGCGTCGCGTCGACCTGTCGCTGATCGGCATGATCCAGTTCATCACCCCGATCATGCAGTTCCTGCTGGGCTGGGCGGTGCTGGGGGAGCCCATGCCCGCCGAGCGCTGGATCGGCTTCATCCTGGTGTGGATCGCGATCGCCGTGTTCGTCGTCGACCTGCTGGTGCAGAAGGGCCGAGGTCGCCGCGAGGCCGCCGCCGAGCTGGTCTGAGGGGATGCGCGGGATCGTTAAGGGACCGAGACCCGCACGCCGACCGCCGGAGTCCCACACCGCATAGGGTAAAGGCATCCGAAAGTGGTACTCCACGTTCAGTTACGCAAGGGAGCAACATGAACGCATTGAAGGGCTCGCGTCCGGCGAGGATCTTCGCAGGGATCGCGCTGATCAGCGCATCCGCACTCGTCATCTCCGGCTGTGCCAGCACTCCGGCATCCGAGAAGCCGACCGACGGGGGCAAGAAGCCCGCCGCCGACCTCACCCTCAAGCTGGGTTCGCTGCTTCCCGAGACGGGTTCGCTGGCCTTCCTCGGCGCCCCGATGGAGGCGGGCGTCCAGCTCGCCGTCGACCGCGTCAACGAGGCGAAGGCCGGCGTCACGATCACGCTCTCCACGGGCGACGAGGGCGACACCGACACCAAGGCCTACGAGACCTCGATCACCAAGCTGCAGAGCGAGGGCATCACCGCGATGATCGGTGCGGCGTCGTCCAGCGTGACCAAGCTGATCCTCGACGGCAACGTCGGCGCCGGCATCCTGACCGTCTCGCCGTCGAACACCTCGCCCGACTTCTCGGGCCTGAACCCGCTCTACTTCCGCACGGCGCCCAGCGACCTGCTGCAGGGCGAGACGCTCGGCAACCAGATCTCCGAGGACGGCAACAAGACCCTCGGCATCATCTACCAGAACGACGGCTACGGCACGGGTCTGGCGGAGGCCATCGAGAAGACGTTCGGCGAGTCCGGCGGCAAGGTCGTCGCGAAGTCCTCGTACAACGTCGGTGACGGCCAGTTCAACGCGCAGGTCGCCGAGGTCGCGGCCGCGAAGCCGGACGCCGTCGCGGTCGTCTCCTACGACCAGTTCGCGACCATCGCACCGCTGCTCAAGAACGCCGGCGTCAACACCGGCAAGCTGTACCTGGTCGACGGCAACCTGAAGGACTGGAAGGACCAGATCCCCGTGGATCTGACCGGTTCGAAGGGAACCCGCGCGGGCGCCGACCTGCCCAAGACCTTCATCGACGACCTGAACAAGGTCTGGGAGGCCAAGGGCAACAAGCCGATCGACGCCGTGACCTACTCCGCTGAGGCCTACGACGCGGTGACGCTCATCGCACTGGCGGCGCTCGAGGCGAAGTCGGTCGAGGGCAAGGACATGGCTGCCAAGATGCGCTCGGTCTCCGGTGGCGCCGACAAGGGCACGAAGTGCAAGACGTTCGCCGAGTGCGCCAAGCTGATCAACGACGGCAAGAAGATCGACTACGACGGTCTGTCCGGCGAGATCACGTTCGACGAGAACAACGACCCGAAGGGCGCCGCCATCGGCGTCTACGAGTTCGAGACGGGCAACGTGCTCAAGCGCATCAGCTGACGCACCCCCGATCCACGAGGAGAGCCCCGGATGCCTGGCATCCGGGGCTCTCTCCGTCCCCCTTCTCGCGTGCGCTGTCTAGGCGGCGTCCTGCCCCAGCGTGCCCAGGTACAGTCCGATCACCTTCGGGTCGTTCAGCAGATCCCGTCCGCTGCCCTCGTAGGCGTCCCGGCCCTGGTCGAGCACATAGCCGCGGTCGCAGATCTGCAGGCAGCGGCGCGCGTTCTGCTCCACCATGATGGTGGTGACGCCCGCACGGTTGATGTCCGAGACGCGGATGAACGCGTCATCCTGCCGCACGGGGGAGAGGCCCGCCGAGGGCTCATCGAGCAGCAGCACGGACGGATCCATCATCAGGGCGCGCGACATGGCGACCATCTGGCGCTCACCGCCGGAGAGCGATCCGGCGCGCTGCCCGAGACGCTTGCCGAGCTCGGCGAAGATGCCCGTCACGA
This sequence comes from Microbacterium sp. 22195, assembly GCF_052056515.1. Taxonomy (NCBI): domain Bacteria; kingdom Bacillati; phylum Actinomycetota; class Actinomycetes; order Micrococcales; family Microbacteriaceae; genus Microbacterium; species Microbacterium sp. 22195. The sequence continues at coordinate 1,421,555 of NZ_JBQEPE010000001.1, read as the reverse complement.
ACTCGAGCCGCTCGTTGTAGATCCGGGGGTTCTGATACAGCCCCATCTGCAGGTTCTCGGCGATGGTCAGCGACGGGAAGACGTTGTTGGTCTGCGGCACGAAGGCCACACCGCGCTTGACGAGCTTGTCGGCCTTCAGGCCCACGATGCTCTCGCCGTTGACCGTGATGTCCCCCTCGCGCACCTGGACCATGCCGAAGATCGACTTCAGCAGCGTCGACTTTCCGGCGCCGTTGGGGCCGATGATGCCGATCAGCTCGCCCTTGCGGGCGATCAGGTTCGCGCCGTTCAGGATGTTCACCCCCGGCAGGTAGCCGGCGTGGACCCCGGTCAGCTCCACCACGACGTCGTCGGTCATGACCGGTCCTCCTCTTCCTTGTCGAGTTCGGCTTCGGCCTCGGCCTCGGCCTCGATCTTCTCCCGGATGCGGGAGGCGAGCTCCTCCGAGGAAGTGGCTGCACCGCCGTCGACGACGGACAGGCGTCCCGTGACCACGCCCAGGTCCACGTCCTGGTGCGCGCCCAGATAGGCGTCCACCACGGCCTGGTCCTCCATGACCTCTTCAGGCGGGCCCTCGGCGACCACGCGGCCCTCGGCCATCACGACCACCCAGTCGGCGATGTGCCGCACCATGTGCATGTCGTGCTCGACGAAGAGCACGGTCATGCCGCGGTCCTTCAGATCGAGGATGTGGTCCAGCAGCGACTGCGTGAGGGCCGGATTGACGCCGGCCATCGGCTCGTCGAGCATCACCAGGTTCGGATCGCTCATCAGGGCTCGGGCCATCTCCAGCAGCTTGCGCTGCCCGCCCGACAGCGCAGCGGCGAAGTCCTTCTCCTTGGCATCGAGCTTGAAGCGCGCGAGGAGCTCGCGGGCCTTCGTCTCGATCTCGGCATCCTGCTTGCGCCAGAGGAACGGGAACATCGCCGCGAAGAAGCTCTCGCCCCGCTGATGAGGTGCGCCGAGCTTCATGTTCTCGAGCACGGTGAGCAGCGACAGCGCCTTGGTGAGCTGGAAGGTCCGCACCTGACCCATCCGCGCCACCTTGAACGACGGCACCCCGGCGAGGCTCTTGCCGTCGTAGGACCAGGTCCCCGCGTTGGGCTTGTCGAACCCGCAGAGCAGGTTGAAGAGGGTGGTCTTGCCCGCGCCGTTCGGCCCGATCAGAGCGGTGATCGCACCCCTCGGGATCTCGAGATGGTCGACGTCGACCGCGGCCAGACCGCCGAACCGGCGCTCCACCCCGTCGACGATCAGGATCGGGTCGACCTTCGCCACTCCGGGCGCTGCCGGCCCCTTGGTCAGACCGGTTGACTTCTGCCGCTTCACGCTCTCGGTGACGGGCTGGTTCTCACTTGACAAAGGTCATCTCCCTCTTGTCTCCGAGGATGCCCTGCGGGCGGAAGATCACGATCAGCATCAGCACCACACCGGCCAGGATCCATCGCACGATCTCGGCCTGGATCGACGTCATGGGCAGGTATCCCGCGGTGGCCATCTGCGGCAGGAGGTTCCCGAGGAACGAGAACACGATCCAGAAGAGCACGGCGCCGAGCGTCGGGCCGAGCACTGTGGCGGCGCCTCCCAGCAGCAGGATCGTCCAGAGGAAGAAGGTCAGCGACGTCGAGTAGCTGCCGGGCACCACGGCCGAGGGAACGGCGAACACGATGCCGCCCATGGCGCCGATGACGCCGCCGATGATCAGCGCCTGCATCTTGTACGCGAACACGTTCTTGCCGAGCGATCGCACGGCGTCCTCATCCTCGCGGATGCCCTTGAGCACCCGGCCCCACGGGCTGCGCATGAGCGCCCAGACGACCAGCACCGCGATGGCGAGCATGATGAGTCCGAAGACGCGGTTCCACAGCTCCACCTCGGTGTACGTGAACGGACCGAATCCGTACGTGCCAGGGGGGAACGGGTTGATCGAGCGGAAGCCGTCGCTGTAGCCGCGCAGACCCGCCGAGGAGTTCGTGTACTCCTTGAACAGCTCAGTCTGGAACAGCAGCCGCACGATCTCGGCGGCCGCGATCGTCGCGATCGCGAGGTAGTCCGCGCGCAGCCGGAGCGTCGGGATGCCGAGGATCAGCGCGAACAGCACGCCGCCCAGCAGACCGATGAGCATGCCCATCCACCACGGCAGGCCGAAGCTGAGCACGGAGATCGCGTACCCGTATCCGCCGACGGCCATGAAGGCCGCCATGCCGAAGTTCAGCAGGCCGGAGTAGCCGAAGTGCACCGCGAGACCGGTCGCCGCCAGCGCGTACGCGATGGTGGTCGGGTGCAGGAGATACGTGACGGTGTTGCCGAAGATCTGTCCCCAGTCCATGTGTCAGCCCAGCCTTTCCTTGCGGCCGAACAGGCCCTGGGGCCTGACCAGCAGCACCACGATCAGCGCGATCAGCGCGCTGGCGTACTTCAGATCCGATGGGATCCAGAGGGTGGAGACCTCCACGGCGATTCCGACGATGATCGATCCGATCAACGCACCGAAGGCCGAGCCGAGGCCGCCGAGCGTGATCGCGCAGAACATCAGCAGCAGCATCTGCATGCCCATGTCCCACTTCACACCGGGGCGGAAGTACGCCCACAGGATGCCGGAGATCGAGGCCAGGACGCCGGCCATGATCCACACGATGCGGATCACCCGGTCGACGTCGATGCCGGATGCCGCCGCGAGCTGCGGGTTGTCGGAGATGGCGCGGGTCGCCTTGCCGATGCGGGTGCGGGTGAGGAAGTACGCGACGCCGAGGATGGCGACCAGGCTCACGCCCATGCCGATCAGGTCGATGTACGACAGCGAGATCGGCCCCAGCTTCATCGGCTCCGGGCTCGCGCCCGGCAGCTGGTAGGTGCCGCCGCCGATGATGTACTGCAGCACGAATCGGAGCGTGAGCGAGAGGCCGATGCTGACGATCATGAGCTGCACGACTCCGAGGCCGCGCCGGCGCAGCGGGCGCCACAGGCCGGCATCCATCGCCCAGCCGAGCAGCGCGCCGGCGGCGATGGACGCGATCAGGCCGGCCCACAGCGGCAGGTGCCAGACCGAGGTCACGAGCAGGGCGGCGACACCGCCCCAGGTGACCATCTCGCCGTGCGCGAAGTTCGACAGCCTCGTCGTCCCGTAGATGAGCGCGGCGCCCATCGAGGCGAGGCCGAGGAGCAGGCCGAAGTTGATGCCCCCTACCGCGCGGGAGAGCAGCTGCTCGGTGAACGAGACCGTGACGCGTTCGCCCTGGCCGAGGAAGAGGTTGACGATCTTGGTGCCGGTCAGCCCGAACGCGGCCTCGAACGAGCCGCTCGTCCCGGCGACCGCCTTCACTCCCTCGGGGAGCTGCGCGGCGTCGACGATCACGCCCTTCGGCAGGGTGTCCTCGTCGATCGAGATCGTGTACGCGGCCTTCTTCGGCACGTACAGGCGCCACTTGCCGGAGGCGTCCGTCTTGGTCTTGCCTTCGAAGCCGTTCCCCTTGACCGAGAGCTTCACGTCAGGGATCGGCTTGTCCTTGTACGTGATGTTCCCGGCGAAGTAGAACTGGGTGATCTCCTGGCCGTCGGGTGTCGTGGCGGCCTGTGCTGAACCGACGGGTACGCCGAGCACGATGAAGGCGGCCAAAAGCGTCGCAAGCAACGCGATCAGCCCGTTCTGGGGGCGCCGAAGCGCCGCGGTTCTGAGTCCCACGCATCCTCCACATCGAGTGCTGAAGAACCGACACCGGGTAGCGGTCGGTTCTGGACGTCGCACTGAGCGTATCCCGCTCCAGGCCGCATCCGCACAACCGTGTCCGGATCGGAACGAAGCCCGGGAGTGTCGGACGGCCGCCGTCGTGCAGCGCTCTCGGAATATCCGCAGGCGTCAGCCGTTTAGAATCGATACACGACGGACACCGCTCCCGTCCCCGGCTGCAGTCGTCCCGCGCACTCTCGACAATCGATCGCGCCCCCGGCGCAGAGGAGCCAGTTTTCATGCCCCAGCACGACCCGTTCGGTTTCGTCGGACTCACCTACGATGACGTGCTGCTTCTGCCCGGGCACACCGACGTCATCCCCAGCGAGGCGGACACCTCCTCCCGCATCACGCGCCGCATCTCGGTCGCGACCCCGCTGCTCTCCAGCGCGATGGACACGGTCACCGAGGCGCGCATGGCCATCGCCATGGCGCGAGAGGGCGGCATCGGCATCCTGCACCGCAACCTCTCCATCGCAGACCAGGCCGCCGACGTCGACCGCGTCAAGCGCAGCGAGTCGGGCATGATCACCGATCCGATCACCACGACCGCCGACGCCACCGTCGACGAGGTCGACCAGCTGTGCGCCAAGTACCGCATCTCGGGTCTGCCGGTCGTCGACGACGAGGGTCGCCTGGTGGGCATCATCACCAACCGCGACATGCGCTTCGTGTCGGGCTTCGAGCGCAAGACCACCCTGGTCAAGGACGTCATGACCAGCGAGAACCTGGTCACCGCTCCCGTCGGCGTCGCCGCCGGCGAGGTGATCGCGCTGTTCGCCCAGCACCGCGTCGAGAAGCTGCCGCTCATCGATGAGAACGGCAAGCTCGCCGGGCTGATCACCATCAAGGACTTCGACAAGAGCGAGAAGTACCCCCTCGCCACCAAGGACGACCAGGGCCGCCTGCGCGTGGGCGCCGCGATCGGCTTCTTCGGCGACGCCTGGGAGCGCGCCGAGGCGCTGCGCGACGCGGGCGTCGACGTGCTGGTGGTCGACACCGCCAACGGCCAGTCGCAGGGCGTGATCGACCTGGTCAAGCGTCTGAAGGCCGACCCGACCTTCGAGCACATCGACATCATCGGCGGCAACGTCGCGACCCGTGAGGGCGCACAGGCGCTGGTCGACGCCGGCGTCGACGCCGTCAAGGTGGGCGTCGGCCCGGGCTCGATCTGCACCACCCGCATCGTCGCCGGAGTCGGCGTGCCGCAGGTGACCGCGGTGTACGAGGCCTCGCTGGCCGCGGGCCCGGCAGGCATCCCGGTGATCGCCGACGGCGGCCTGCAGTACTCGGGCGACATCGCCAAGGCGCTGGTCGCCGGAGCGGACGCCGTGATGCTCGGCTCCCTGCTCGCCGGCACCGACGAGTCGCCGGGCGAGATCGTCTTCCAGTCGGGCAAGCAGTTCAAGCTGTACCGCGGCATGGGCTCCCTCGGCGCGATGCAGACCCGCGGCAAGCAGACCTCGTACTCGAAGGACCGCTACTTCCAGGCCGACGTCCCCAGCGACGACAAGCTCATCCCCGAGGGCATCGAGGGCCAGGTGCCCTACCGCGGCCCGGTCTCGGCCGTCGCCTACCAGCTGATCGGCGGCCTGCGTCAGTCCATGTTCTACGTCGGCGCGCGCACTATCGAGGAGCTCAAGTCGCGCGGCCGGTTCGTCCGCATCACCGCGGCTGGTCTGAAGGAGTCGCACCCGCACGACGTGCAGATCGTCGTCGAGGCGCCGAACTACAACAAGCGCTGAGACACGCGTCGAAGAGGGCGGATGCTGCGGCATCCGCCCTCTTCGCATCTCCGCGAGGGGGTTCCGGATGTCGGATGCTCCGCGTAGCGTGCCGGTATGTGCCGCAGCATCCACACCCTTCACAACTTCGAGCCCGCCGCCACCTCTGAGGAGGTGCACGCGGCCGCCCTGCAGTACGTGCGCAAGATCGCCGGGACGACCAAGCCGTCCAAGGCCAACCAGGAGGCGTTCGATCACGCCGTCGCCGAGATCGCGCACATCACGCAGCACCTGCTGAACGACCTGGTCGCGACGCGGCCGCCGAAGAACCGCGAGGAGGAGGCGGCGAAGGCGCGTGCCAAGGCCGTCGCGTCGGGGCGCTACGCGGCCTGAGCATTGCGTCGTGTGACGCGGCGTTGCGAGGTGTGACGGCGCGCGAGCGCGGCATCCGGCCGCCGGGTTACCGTCGCCGCATGACACTTCTCAACGACCAGTTCACCGCCATCGCAGACGTCACCGCCGACGAGCGCGCCCAGCGCCTCGCCGACGCCGGGACGACCTGGAACGAGCGCATCGCCCGCGATGCCTCCAACGCGCAGCTGACCTACCGGGTCACCGGTCGCGGGGTCGGTTCCGTCGGCACGGAGATCCGTGCGGGCAAGCACCGCTTTCTCGTCGACGAGCCCGCGGCGCTCGCGGGCGACGACGCGGCCGCCAGCCCCGTCGAGTACGCGCTCGGCGCGCTGATCTCCTGCCAGGTGGTGGTGTTCCGCCTCTACGCGCAGGCCCTCGGCCTCACCATCGACGACATCGAGGTCACCGCTGAGGGCGACCTCGACGTGCGCAAGCTGTTCGGCATCGACGAGTCGGGCCGCGCCGGCTTCCACGACGTGCGGGTGAAGGTCGACATCACCGGCCCGAACACGGCCGAGGAGTACGAGAAGCTCCGCGCCGTCGTGGAGGAGCACTGCCCGGTGCTCGACCTGTTCGCGAACCCCGTGCCGACCTCGGGCGCTCTGGTCTGAGGCATCCCGCCCGCCTGCCGCCCCTCCCGCTTCGCGGGTCGCGACACCCCGCTTCGTCCACTGCGAGGCGACCATCCGCGACCCGCGAGGCGCGGTCATCCCGCCACTAGAGTGAGCGGCATGGGTTCACGGTCGAATTCGCTCAGCCGCGGGCAGGTCACCCGCTACGCGATCGGTTCGCTCGGCACGGGCGGTTTCGCGACGCTCCCCGGGCTGGTCCTCGTCTACTACCTGACCGACTCGCTGGGCGTCACCGCGCTCGCCGCCGGCGCGATCGTGACGGCCGCGAAGGTGTGGGACGTGCTGATCGATCCCGTGATCGGCGGCATCAGCGATCGCGCCCTCGCGCACACCGGAAGTCGCCGCCGCACCATGCTGATCGGCGGCATCGGGCTGCCGATCGCCTTCATCCTGACCTTCGCCGTACCCGCCGGGCTCGGACCGGTGCCCGCGGCGCTGTGGGTGCTGGTGGCCTTCATGTTCGCCGCCACCTTCTTCAGCCTGTTCCAGGTGCCGTACATCGCGCTGCCCGCCGAGCTCACGGACGACTACCGCGAGCGCACCCGGCTGCTCAGCTGGCGCGTGGTGCTGCTGACCTTCGCCATCCTGCTGTTCGGAGCCGGCGGCCCGGAGCTGCGGGCGATGTTCCCGCACGATCCGCTGCTGGGCTACCTGGTGATGGCGATCGTCGCAGCGGTGATCCTCGGGTTCGGGATGCTGACCTCCGCCTCGGTCGCTCCGAGCCGGCCGCTGCTGCCGGTGCGCCCTGGCGCGACCATCGCCGAGCACTACCGCGACGGCATCGCGGTGCTGCGCGAGAGCCAGCCGTTCCGGGCGCTGCTGGCGACGTTCCTGCTGCAGGGGCTGGCGACGGGGATGATGCTCGCTGCCGCGCAGTACGTGGCCCGCTGGGTTCTGGGTGACGAGACCGCGGTGACCCAGCTGTTCGTGGCGCTGATCGCGCCCGCGCTGCTGATGGCGCCGGTGTGGAAGCTGATCGCCGACCGCATCGGCAAGGAGCGCGCCTTCCGGCTGGCCAGCGCGGTGTTCGTGCTGGCGACGCTCGTGCTGGGCGCGATGGTGTGGATGCCGGGCTGGTGGATCCTCGCGCCGGTCGCCCTCGCGGGCGCGGCGTATGCGGGTATGCAGACGCTGCCGATGGCAATGCTCCCCGACGTGATCGCCTACGACCGCACCCTGCGTGCAGGGGAGGGGCAGGAGGCGAAGGGGAACGGCGGCGCGAACCGCTCCGGCATCTTCGGCGGCGTCTGGACGGCGGGAGAGACGACCGGCATGGCCCTGGGCGGCACGGTGCTCACGATCGTGCTGGCCATCACCGGGTACCTGGAGACCACGGTCGGGAGGACGGTCGAGCAGCCCGAGTCGGCCGTGGTCGGCATCGCGGTGTCGTTCAGCATCCTGCCCGCGATCCTGATGATCGCGAGCATGCTCACCCTCGCCAGGTACCACCTGCGCGAGCACGACATCGTGGGCACATCCGCATGACCGGCGGCACCACGAGCGATGTCCTGACGCGGCTCCGCGCCCTGCGCGAGGGCGACGCGCCGACGCACGGCGGTCGCGTGCTGTCGTACGTCTACGACTCGGGCGTCGAGGAGCTCGACGAGCTCGCAGATGCGGCGGCGCGACTGGCCCGCCCGCTGAACGGACTCGACCCGACCGTCTTCCCCTCCATCTCGGCGATGGAGCGCGACGTGATCGGCTTCAGCCGGCGGATGCTGCACGGCGGCCGCGCCGTGGTGGGATCGGTCACCAGCGGCGGGACCGAGAGCTGCCTGCTCGCGGTGAAGACCGCACGCGACCTGTGGCGCGAAGCGCATCCGGACGGCGGACGCCCGAGGCTGCTCACGGCGTCGACCGTGCACGCCGCCTTCCAGAAGGCAGCGCACCTGTTCGACCTGGACTGGGAGCCGGTGCCGGTCGGGACCGACGGCGCCGTGCGCGCGCAGGATCTCATCGACCGGATGGACGACGATGTCGCACTGGTCGTCGTCAGCGCCCCGGCGTACCCGAGCGGCGCGCTGGACCCGGTCTCGGCGGTCGCGGGCGCTGCGGCGGATCGCGGTCTCTCCTGTCACGTCGACTCCTGCTTCGGCGGGTTCGTGCTGCCGTGGTGGCCGGATCTGCCCGCCTGGGACTTCCGGGTGCGTGGCGTCACCAGCATCTCCGCCGACCTGCACAAGTTCGGCTACGCGCCCAAGGGCGTCTCGGCGCTGCTGCATCGGGGGCGACGCCGGCACCGGGCGCAGTTCTTCGCGACCACGCGCTGGGCCGGGTATCCGGTGGTGAATCCGACCCTGCTCGGCTCGCGGTCGGCATCCCCGCTGGCCGCAGGCTGGGCGATCACGCAGCATTTGGGATCGGACGGCTATGCGGAGCTGGTCGCGTCGATCCGACGCATCGCCGTCGCCGTGTGCGCGGCGGTCGACGGCATCCCCGGTCTGACGGTGATGGGCGATCCCGTGGGTCCCGCGATCGCCCTCGTCGCGGATACCTCGGCGCCGGACGTGACCCGGGTCGACCCGCACCGGCTCGCCGACGAGCTGGCCGGGTACGGCTGGAAGATCCAGCATCAGCCCGGCCTCGTGCAGTCCGATGGCGTGCGCATCCCGCACAGTGCGCATCTCACCCTCACACCGGTGCTCGAGCAGCGGGTGGGGGAGTTCACGGACGCGCTGCGTGCAGCATCCGATGCGGTGCGCGGCAGGCCGCAGGCCGACGCGCGGATGCTCCTCGCGGGGATGCGCGTGCTCGGCTACGGCGAGGGCGGGCGCGTGCCCGGGCCGAAGGCGGCATGGAGGCTGCTGCGCCTCGCCGGGGCGGGCAGCGTGTCCGCCGACCAGCCCATGTCGGTGCTGATGGCGCTGATCGAGGCACTGCCGCATCCGGTCGCCGAGGCGCTGCTGACGGAGCTGCTCGCGAGGCTGTCCGAGCCCCGCTGACGGCGCGCGCGACACGTCCTCGACCGATGGAAGAAGACAAAGGACGGTCCTGCGCCCGGATGGCCGGCATAAAGCTTCCTTCATGGGATGGACGGTCAGCGAATCGACAGCGGTGCGGTCCTGCGCATCCGGATGCTGATAGCCTGGTCGGCTCGCTGCTCGACAGGGCGGGCGGAAGGAGCCCGCTGTGGGCCACATCGACGTCAACACGATCGCGCTGACCCTCCCCGACGGACGCCCCCTGCTCGACGAGACGACGTTCCGCGTCGGCGCCGGATCCACCAGTGCGCTGATCGGTCCGAACGGAGCCGGGAAGTCCACTCTGCTGCGGATCATCCGCGGTGACCTCGCCCCCGACGGCGGCGCCGTCGTGATCGACGGATCACTCGGCGTCATGGACCAGTTCGTCGGACACGGCGACGCCGGAACGACCGTGCACGACCTGCTCGTGCGCGTGGCGCCCGCTCGCATCCGGATGGCGGCCGAGGCGCTGGATGCCGCGGAGAACGCCCTGATCGAGGATGACACCGAGCGCACCCAGATGCGGTACGCCACCGCGATCGCCGACTACGCGGATGCCGGCGGCTACGAGCACGAGACCGTGTGGGACCAGTGCACGATCGCCGCCCTGGGCGTCCCGTTCGAGCGCGCCCGCTACCGCGACCTCGACACGCTCTCCGGTGGTGAGCAGAAGCGGCTCGCCCTCGAGGCGCTGCTGCGCGGTCCCGACGACGTGCTGCTGCTGGACGAGCCGGACAACTACCTGGACGTGCCGGGCAAGCGCTGGCTCGAGGACCGGCTGCGCGAGACGCCCAAGACCGTGCTGCTCGTCTCGCACGACCGCGAGCTGCTCGCCCGAGCCGCCGATCGCATCATCACCCTCGAACCCGGGGGAGCGGGCGCCACCGCCTGGGTGCACGGAGGCGGCTTCGCCACCTACCACCGGGCCAGGGAGGACAGGCTCGATCGGCTCGACGAGCTGCGCCGGCGCTGGGACGAGCAGCATGAGAAGCTCAGGACGCTGGTCGCGACGCTCAAGGTCAAGGCCGCGGCGAACGACGGCTTCGCCTCGCGCTACCGTGCGGCCCAGACGCGCCTGCGCTGGTTCGAGGAGGCGGGACCGCCGGAGGAGCGTCCGCCTGCCCAGGACTTCGACATGCGCCTGCGCGGAGCCCGCACGGGCAAGCGCGCCGTCGTGTGCACCCGCCTGGAGCTGACCGGGCTGATGAAGCCGTTCGACGCCGAGATCTGGTTCGGCGATCGGGTCGCGGTGCTCGGCTCGAACGGCTCGGGAAAGTCGCACTTCCTGCGTCTTCTCGCCCGCGGCGGCACCGACCCCGATCCCACGCTGGGGCACCTGGTGGCGGCATCCGAGGCCCTGGAACCCGTCGCCCACACCGGCGCGGCCGCGCTGGGCGCGCGGGTCGTGCCGGGTCTGTTCGCGCAGACCCACGCGCACCCGGAGTTCGCCGGCCGCACCCTGCTGGAGATCCTGCACCGGGGTGACGACCGTCGCGCCGGGATGCCGCGCGACGCCGCGAGCTCGGCCCTCGATCGATATGGGCTGGTGCGTCAGGCGCAGCAGGCGTTCGATCAGCTCTCCGGCGGGCAGCAGGCGCGCTTCCAGGTGCTGCTGCTCGAGCTGAGCGGTGCGACCCTGCTGCTGCTGGACGAGCCCACCGACAACCTCGACCTGGAGTCGGCCGAGGCGCTCGAGCAGGCCATCGCCCGCTTCGAGGGGACCGTCGTCGCGGTCACGCACGACCGCTGGTTCGCCAGGTCCTTCGACCGCTTCCTGGTGTTCGGCCAGGACGGCGAGGTCTACGAGTCGGACGCGCCGGTGTGGGACGAGCGACGTGTCGTGCGGGCGCGCTGAGCGCGTCGACGGCGCCGGGTAGTCTGGTGGGGTGAGCATGGACATCGAGATCGGCCGAGGCAAGCGCGCGCGTCGCGCGTACACGTTCGACGACATCGCGGTCGTGCCATCGCGACGAACCCGTAACCCGGAGGACGTCTCCACCGCCTGGACGATCGACGCGTTCTCGTTCGACATCCCGGTGCTCGGCGCGCCCATGGACTCCGTGGTCAGCCCGCGCACCGCGATCATGCTCGGTCAGCTCGGCGGCCTCGGGGTGCTCGACCTCGAGGGCCTGTGGACGCGCTATGACGACCCGCAGCCGCTGCTCGACGAGATCGCGGCGCTCCCCGCCGAGCGCGCCACGACCAGGATGCAGCAGCTGTACTCCGAGCCCATCAAGCCGGAGCTCATCAAGCAGCGTCTGGCCGAGATCCGCGAGGCGGGCGTCACCGTCGCCGGCTCCCTCACCCCGCAGCGTACGCAGGAGCTGTACGAGACGGTCGTCGCCGCCGGCGTCGACCTGTTCGTGATCCGCGGCACCACGGTGTCCGCCGAGCACGTCTCCAGCGTGGCCGAGCCGCTGAACCTCAAGAAGTTCATCTACGACCTCGACGTGCCCGTCATCGTCGGCGGTGCCTCGACCTACACCGCGGCCCTCCACCTGATGCGCACCGGCGCCGCGGGCGTGCTGGTCGGCTTCGGCGGGGGTGCGGCGTCCACGACGCGCGTCACCCTGGGCATCCACGCCCCGATGGCCACCGCCGTCTCCGACGTCGCCGCCGCGCGCCGCGACTACCTCGACGAGTCGGGCGGACGCTACGTGCACGTGATCGCCGACGGCGGCGTCGGCACGTCCGGCGACATGGTCAAGGCTCTCGCGATGGGTGCGGATGCCGTGATGCTGGGCGTCGCTCTCGCGCGCGCCACGGATGCTCCCGGCCAGGGCTTCCACTGGGGCGCCGAGGCGCACCACCCGCAGCTGCCGCGCGGGCGCCGCGTCGCGGTGGACGGCGTCGCGAACCTCGAGGAGATCCTCTATGGCCCCGCCCCCGTCGCGGACGGCACCGCCAACCTGATCGGCGCTCTGCGCAAGTCGATGGCGACGACCGGATACTCCGACCTGAAGGAGTTCCAGCGCGTCGAGGTCGTGCTCGCGCCCTACGAGCTGGGATGACGAACAGCGCGCCGCTCGCGCCGCAGGAGTTCCCGCCCACCCTGCGCGAGGTCATGCTGCGCAGGCGGTGGATCGGCGTCCTCGCGCTGTGCCTGGTCGTCGCGGGCGTGTTCGCTTGGCTCGGCCAGTGGCAGCTCGAGCGCGCCATCGACACGACGCCTCCCGCACCGGGCGCGACCGAGAAGGTGCGTCCGCTGACCGACGTGATCGAGCCGGGGAAGTACCTCGACCAGAGCCTCGGCGGGCAGCGCGTCCGGACCTCGGGGACATGGGTCGCGGGGGACTTCATCGTCATCTCGCAGCGCATCAACGACGGCACTGAGGGCTACTGGGTCACCGGTCAGCTCCGGGTCGCCGATCGCACCTCGATCGCCGTCGCGGTCGGCTGGGCCGCCACCAGGAAGCAGGCGGATGCCGCGGTCGCGGCGCTCGAGAAGCAGGGCGCCGTCGAAGCCTCGATCACCGGACGGCTGATCGACGATGAGGGCGTGGAGGTGCCCCCGCGCTCCGATCCGATGCAGCTCAACCGGATGTCGCCCGCGGCGCTGCTGAGCCGCTGGCACGACATCGACGGACTGAACGTGTACCGCCCGTACCTGGCATCCGCCACGGCGTCGGCCGGACTCGTCGACATCAGCTCGCCCCCGCCGCAGGAGCAGTCGCCGATCAACTGGCTGAACATCTTCTACGCCGCAGAGTGGGCCGTGTTCGCCGGCTTCGCCTTCTACCTCTGGTACCGGCTGGCGAAGGATGCCTGGGAGCGCGAGGTCGAGGAGTTCGAGGACGCCGCGAACGCGGGAGAGCCGGCGACCGCGCCCGAGGACGAACAGGCCCCCTGAGCGCCTCGGCTGTAGGAACGGCCATGCGCGGCTGGCCATTCGGTGACCATCGGATGACCGAAGCTCCAACAACGGCGAATCGTCTTGCCGGATGTCGGAGGCGAGCCCTATCGTCGCAACCATGCGTGTGCGCCCGGTGCACACGCCGCGCAGGTCCACGAGACCTGCGCTCTTTGCCCTGACCGAGGAGACAGCAGTGAAGATGTCCGCCCCCGGCGACGAGAACCGGACGGTTCCGCTCGCACAGCACAGAAACCGCGGGCGCACATGCGCCCTCGCCATGACCACCGTGTTCGCGCTGGGCTTCGGCTCGCTCGTCGCATCGCCTGCCTTCGCGAGCACCGACGGCACCGGCGTGGTCATCAACGAGGCGTACCTGTCCGGCGGCAGCGCCGGCGCTGCCTTCAAGAACAAGTTCGTCGAGCTGTACAACCCGACGGCGGCGGCCGTGTCGCTCGACGGCATGTCGCTGCAGTACCGCTCCGCGACGGGCACCGGCAACTTCGGCGGGGTCGTCACGCTGTCCGGCACCATTCCCGCGCACGGCTACTTCCTCGTCCAGGGCGGCACCAACAGCGGCACGTCGACTGCTCCGGCGCTGCCGACGGCCGATGTGACCGGCACCGCGCTGAACCCGTCCGGCACCACCGGCACCGTCGCGCTCGTCAAGGGGACCGCGCCCCTCGCACTGGCCGCGGGGAACGCCGCAGGCGCCGAAGGCGTGATCGACCTGCTCGGCTACGGCTCCTCGAACACGTTCGAGGGGGCAGTCGCCACGGCCCCCTCGAGCAACACCGACGTGAAGTCCCTGAACCGCACCGGCGGCAAGGACACCGACAGCAACAAGGACGACTTCTCGCTTTCGGCATCCGTCTCTCCGACCAACTCCAAGGGTGAGACCGGCGCGACCGACCCGGGCACCGACCCGGGGCCGCAGCCCGGTGAGAAGGTCTCCATCGCCGACGTGCAGGGCACGGGCGACACCTCGCCGCTGGTCGGCAAGACCGTCACCGTGGAGGGCGTCATCACGGCCGACTACCGTGTCGGCGGCTACAACGGCGTCGTGATCCAGACGCAGGGAACCGGCGGCGAGACCAAGACCTCGGGCAGGTCCGACGGCGTCTTCGTCTACCTGAACGGCAAGACCGTCCCCGGAAAGATCGGCGACCTCGTCTCCGTCAACGGCGCCGTCAGCGAGTACTACGGTCAGACGCAGATCACGCCGGCCTCGGCGAGCGACGTCTCCGTCGTCACGGCCGGTGTCGGCGTCCCCGCACCCGTCGCGCTGCCGACCTCCGTCGTCGGCACCGACCGCGAGCAGTACGAGAACATGCTCGTCGCCCCCACCGGCGACTACCTCCTCGCCTCCAGCCACCAGCTGTACAACTACGGCACCCTGTGGCTGAACCCCGGTGAGCTCAACGTCAAGAGCACGGAGCTGAAGCGGCCGGGTGCCGAGGCGAATGCCATCGCCGCGGCCAACCGCGCCGACCGCATCCTGCTCGACGACGGCTACAGCGTGGGGATCGGCAAGGCCGGTCACACCGGCGACCAGCCCTACTTCACCAAGGACGTCGTGGTGCGCAACGGCGACGCCGTGGACTTCGGCGGCAAGGGCTTCGTGCTGCAGTACGACCACGACGACTGGCGCCTGCAGCCGGTCACGCCGCTGAACAGCACCTCCCCGGCATCCGAGAAGGTCACGTTCAAGACGAACAACCCGCGTCCGTCTGTCCCGTCGGTCGGCGGTGACGTGCAGATCGCGTCGTTCAATGTGTACAACTACTTCACGACGCTCAGCTCGGAGAACCCCGATGCGCGCGGTGCGAAGGATGCCGCTCAGTTCGCGATCCAGAAGTCGAAGATCGTCGCGGCCATCAACGGCACCGGCGCCGAGATCGTCTCGCTGATGGAGATCGAGAACGGTCCCAAGCTCGGCAAGCCGATCGACACCGCCCTGGCCGATCTCGTCAGCGGCCTGAACGCCGCAGCCGGCTCCGAGGTGTGGGCCTACGTGCCGACGCCGAAGTCGCTCGACGACGCCGCGATCACCGACTACATCACCAGCGCGATCATCTACAAGAAGGCCGCCGTCACGCCCAAGGGCGCGGCGCAGACCATCATCGACGAGACCGTCTGGGGCAACGCCCGCGAGCCGATCGCCCAGGCGTTCGACATCGACGGACGCACCGTCACGGTCGTCGCCAACCACCTCAAGTCCAAGTCCGGCACCGGCACGCAGCCGGCCGACGGCCAGGGCTTCTTCAACGCAGACCGCGTCGCGCAGGCGAAGTCCCTGCTCGCATTCACCGAGAAGCTGAAGGCCGACAGCGGCAGCGACGACATGCTGCTGATCGGCGACTTCAACGCCTACGGCCAGGAGGACCCGATCGACGTGTTCACGTCGCAGGGCTGGCTCGACACCGTGCCGTCCAAGGCGAAGGGCCAGTACACCTACTCCTTCGACGGGGAGCTCGGCTCGCTGGACCACGTCATCGCCTCGCCGTCGCTCGCGGCGTCGGTCACGGGCGCCGGGGTGTGGGGCATCAACTCGCCGGAGTGGAGCGACCGCGGTTACGCGTTCGGCGCCACCGAGGCGGGCACCCCGTTCCGCTCCAGTGACCACGACCCGATCCTCGTCGGCGTCTCGGCCACGGAGCCCCCGGTGAGCATCGACATCGCCACGATCAACGACTTCCACGGTCGCATCGAGGCCGACGGTGCTGCGGCGGGTGCCGCCGTGCTCGCCGGTGCCGTGAAGTCGGTTCGCGACGCGAACCCGAACACGATCTTCGCCGCCGCCGGCGACCTGGTCGGCGCTTCGACGTTCACCTCGTTCATCCAGGACGACAACCCCACCATCGACGCGCTGAACGCCGCCGGCCTCGAGGTCAGCGCGGCGGGCAACCACGAGTTCGACAAGGGCTGGGCCGACCTGCGCGACCGCATCGTCCCCCGGGCCGACTGGGAGTACATCAGCTCCAACGTCTTCATGAAGGGAACCGACAAGACCGCTCTCGCCCCGTCGTGGGTGAAGGCCGTCGACGGTGTCCGCGTGGGCTTCGTGGGTGCGGTCACCGAGGAGCTCGACA
This sequence comes from Microbacterium sp. 22195, assembly GCF_052056515.1. Classification (NCBI taxonomy): domain Bacteria; kingdom Bacillati; phylum Actinomycetota; class Actinomycetes; order Micrococcales; family Microbacteriaceae; genus Microbacterium; species Microbacterium sp. 22195. The sequence goes on along the minus strand of NZ_JBQEPE010000001.1, from coordinate 1,405,153 downwards.
ACCTCGTCTCGCCGGCCGGCATCGCCGACCTCGACGTGCGCGACATCGTCGCCTCGGTCAATAGCGCCGCCGCGGCGCTGCGCGACGGAGACCCCAGCAACGGCGAGGCGGATGTCATCATCCTCCTGGTCCACGAGGGAGCCACCACCACCTCGGTCGACAGCATCACGCCCGACTCGGCGCTCGGCAAGATCGTCTACGGCGTCGGCAAGGACGTCAACGCGATCGTCTCGGCGCACACCCACCTCGCCTACAACCACGTCATCGACGGCCGCCCGGTCGTCTCGGCGGGCCAGTACGGCGAGAACATGGGCCTGATGAACCTGCAGGTCGACCCGAAGACGCACAAGCTGCTCTCGATCTCCAACGAGATCAAGCCGCTGGCGCACCAGAACCCCGACAAGACGTGGACGGCGAACTACCCGGCCATCCCCGAGGTCCAGACGATCGTCGACACCGCCAAGAAGGAAGCCGACGTGCTCGGCAACGTCAAGGTGGGCGAGATCACGGCCGACTTCAACCGGGCGCTGCAGAGCGACGGCAAGACGGAGAACCGCGGTGGCGAGTCCACCATCGGCAACTTCATCGCCGACGTGCAGCAGTGGTCAACCGGAGCGGAGCTAGCGCTGATGAACCCGGGCGGCATCCGCACAGTCATGGCGTACAAGGGCACCTCCGCGAGCGACCCCGACGGCAACCTGACCTACCGTGAAGCGGCATCGGTGCAGCCGTTCGCCAACACGCTGGTCACGCTCAGCCTCACGGGTGAGCAGCTGAAGGCCGTGCTCGAGGAGCAGTGGCAGCCCGCGGGCTCGTCGCGTCCGTTCCTCAAGCTCGGCGTCTCGAAGGGCCTGACCTACACCTACGACCTGAACGCCGCACAGGGCTCGCACATCACCTCGATCACCCTGAACGGCACCCCCGTCGACCCGGCGAAGTCGTACCTGGTCGCGGCGAACTCGTTCCTCGCGGCGGGTGGAGACAATTTCTTCACGCTCGCCAAGGGCACCGGCAAGAAGGACACCGGCAAGGTCGACCTGCAGTCGATGGTCGACTGGTTCACGGCCAACAAGACGGCGACCCCCGACCTCGGTCAGCGTGCCGTGGGCGCGGTCATCTCCCCGGCCGCCGGGGCCGACGGCTACAAGGCCGGCGACCAGGTGACGGTCGACCTCTCCTCGCTGGCGTTCAGCGCACGCGAGCAGGTGCCGACCGAGGTGGCGTTCTCGATCGGCGACACCCAGCTGGGCACCGCCCCGGTCACCGTCGCCGTGAAGGACGCATACGACGAGGCCGGTGCCGCGACGTTCACCTTCACCGTTCCGGCGGATGCCGCGGGCAAGACGCTCACGGCGACGCCGAACGTCGGCACGGCCGTGGTGCTGCCGGTGACCTTCGCCGCTGACGAGGAGCCCGGTGAGTTCGCCGGTACGATCTCGCTCGGGTCGAGCAAGGTGGCCGCCGGCCAGGCGCTGACGATCACCGGTGAGGGCTACCAGCCCGGCGAGACGGTGACGGTCCGGCTGCAGCCGAAGAAGGGCGACGCGATCGACCTCGGCACCGTGAAGGTCGGCGAGGACGGCTCGTTCTCGGCATCCGTCACCGTGCCCAAGGCGACCAAGCCCGGTCCGTACACGGTCTCGGTCTCGCAGGCCGACGGCGACGCCGCCACCGCGGCGGTCAACGTCAACCGCAAGGGCGGCCTCGGGAACGTCGTGCAGGGCATCGTCGACTGGGTCCTCGACCTGATCTCCGGATGGTTCTGATCGGGTTCGGCGCCAACTGACAGTGCAGACGGAGAGGCCGTCGGGAGCGATCCCGGCGGCCTCTCCGCGCATCCGGGGCCGGTCGCGCGCACGGCTCAGGGCGCGGGCGGGCGCGCCCGGCGCGGCCGCTAGACTGGTATCCATGCCCGAGCCGAAAATCGCCAGTTTCCCGGCGATCCGCGGCGCGCTGAAGTTCTATCAGATCGCGTCCATCATCACCGGCGTCATGCTGCTCCTGCTGCTGACCGAGATGATCGTGAAGTACTCGCCCATCCACCACGAGCTGTTCCTCGGCGGCTCCGGCGGATTCCTGTGGTTCGCTGACGTCATCGTGGGCGACGGATGCCAGTGGTATTCGCTGTTCGTCCCCGGTGGCATGGGCTGCAAGCTCACCAGCGTCGGCGACGGCGTGAACCTGTCGCTGGGCATCCTCGTCGCGCACGGCTGGTTCTACGTCGTGTACCTCTTCGCCTGCTTCCGGGTGTGGAGCCTGATGCGCTGGCCGTTCCGGCGCTTCATCCTGCTCGCCCTCGGCGGTGTGATCCCTTTCCTTTCGTTCTTCATGGAGCTGCGCGTCTCGCGCGAGGTGAAGAACTACCTTGCCACCCGTGAGGCCGCCGACGCCTCCCTCCCCGCCCCGGAAGGTGCCCGTTGACCGAACAGACCGAGACCCAGCAGCGCCCCGCGCTCGTCGTCGACTTCGGCGCGCAGTACGCGCAGCTGATCGCACGCCGCGTCCGCGAGGCGGGCGTGTACAGCGAGATCGTGCCGCACACGGCGACCGCTGAGGAGATCGCCGCGAAGAACCCGGTCGCGCTGCTGCTCTCCGGCGGCCCTTCCTCGGTCTACGAGGAGGGCGCCCCCAAGCTCGACCCGGCCGTGTTCGAGCTGGGTGTGCCGACGCTGGGCATCTGCTACGGCTTCCAGTACATGGCCCAGACCCTGGGCGGCGAGGTCGCCAACACCGGTCTGCGGGAGTACGGCGCGACCGACGCGCACATCCCCGAGAACGGCAGCTCGCTGCTCGCCGGCCAGCCCGCCGAGCAGAACGTGTGGATGAGCCACGGCGACCAGGTCGCCCGCGCCCCCGAGGGCTTCGAGGTGCTCGCCACCACCGACGCCACCAAGGTCGCCGCCTTCGCGAACGAGGAGCGCAAGCTCTACGGCGTGCAGTGGCACCCTGAGGTGAAGCACTCCGACCACGGCCAGGAGATCCTCGAGAACTTCCTGCACAAGAGCGCCGGGCTGTCCGCGGACTGGAACAGCGACAACGTGATCGCCGAGCAGATCGAGCGCATCCGCGAGCAGGTCGGCGACGCTCGCGTCATCTCCGCCCTCTCCGGCGGCGTGGACTCGGCTGTGTCGACGGCCCTCGTGCACAAGGCGATCGGCGACCAGCTCACCGCGGTGTTCGTCGACCACGGTCTGCTGCGCAAGGGCGAGCGGGAGCAGGTCGAGAAGGACTACGTCGAGTCCACCGGCGTGCGCCTGATCACCGTGGATGCCGTGGACACCTTCCTCGGCCACCTGGCCGGCGTCACCGACCCCGAGACCAAGCGCAAGATCATCGGCCGCGAGTTCATCCGCGCGTTCGAGCAGGTGCAGCGCGACCTGGTCGAGGAGGCCAAGGCCACCGGCGGCGCGCCCGTGAAGTTCCTGGTGCAGGGCACCCTGTACCCGGACGTCGTCGAGTCCGGCGGCGGAGCGGGCACCGCGAACATCAAGTCGCACCACAACGTGGGCGGCCTGCCCGAGGACCTCGACTTCGAGCTCGTCGAGCCGCTGCGCGCCCTGTTCAAGGACGAGGTCCGCGCGATCGGCCGCGAGCTCGGCATCCCCGAGGCGATCGTCGGACGCCAGCCCTTCCCCGGCCCCGGCCTGGGCATCCGCATCATCGGCGAGGTCACCCGCGAGCGGCTCGACATCCTGCGCGAGGCCGACGCCATCGCCCGCGAGGAGCTGACGAAGGCCGGCCTGGATCAGACGATCTGGCAGTGCCCCGTCGTGCTGCTCGCCGACGTCCGCTCGGTGGGCGTGCAGGGCGACGGCCGCACCTACGGTCACCCGATCGTGCTGCGCCCGGTCTCGTCCGAGGACGCGATGACCGCCGACTGGACCCGCCTGCCCTACGACGTGCTCTCGAAGATCTCGAACCGCATCACCAACGAGGTCAGCGAGGTCAACCGCGTCGTGCTCGACGTCACCTCGAAGCCGCCGGCGACGATCGAGTGGGAGTAAGCGCTGTGAGCGACGCCGCGCCGGGGGAGGGCATCTTCCCCGACGCGGCGTTTCTCGTCCTGTCGAGCCGGCTGATCCCCGGGCTCGACGGCGGCTACACCATCGCCACGGCCGCGCGCGCCCGGCAGATGGCTGCGCACGGCGCCGACGTGCAGGTGCTCACGGTGGATCCCGCGGATGCTGAGACGCACGCCGCGCACCGCGCCGAGTTCGCCCGTCTCGGCATGCTTCCCGCCGGCATCCCGCTCCGCAATCTCTTCGACGAGGCGTCGGCCCCCGGCGGCGGCGCCGCCGCGTGGCTGCGCACCGCAGCATCCGCCCCTGAACCTCCTCGAGTGAACCACGTGCCGCCGAGCGCACCGGTTGGCGACGTCGATATCCGGTCCACTCGTCAGGAAGTGGTGCACTCGTCGGAGGAGCCGGACTCCTACCGCGAGCTGACGGATGCCGAAGGGCGGGCGTACGCGGCTCTGCCCGTGATCCAGGGGAACCCCGATTGGCATCTGAGCACGGCGCCGGTCCGGGTGTACGACGAGGCCGGCGGGACCGTCGGCACGCTCGACGGCTTCGGCGGGCTGTACCGCGCCTGGCTCGATCATCTCGTCGAGGAGTCCGACCGCCCGGTCGTCGTGATCTGCGAGTCGCGCCAGCTCGGCGAGCTGCTCGCGGGCTGGTCGAACCCGAGGGCGCGCATCGTGCACGCGATCCACACGATGCACCTCGAGCCGCCGTACACCCCGGATGCTCCACTGAACGCGCTGTGGACGCGCTGGTTCGCCGTCAGCGACCGGTTCGACGCCGTGATCTGGCCCACTCAGGCGCAGCGCGACGACGTGCAGTCCCGGTTCGGCGGTGATGCCGTGAACCTGGTCTCGCCGCACGGCATCCGCCTTCCCGCGGTGAGCGATCACGTGCGCGAACCGGGACTGGTCGTCAGCGTCTCGCGGCTGGCCCCCGGCAAGCGCATCGACCACCTCGTGCGCGCCTTCCTCGCCGCGGACGTCCCCGGCACGCGCCTGGAGATCTGGGGCGACGGGCCGTCCACGGCATCCGTCGCCGAGCAGATCGCGGCCCTCGACGCGGGGGACCGCGTCGCGCTGATGGGTCGCACGGACGATCCGGCCGCAGTGCTCCGCCGCGCCTCCCTCATGGTCACCGCCACGGCGTACGAGGGGCAGGGCCTGTCCATCGTGGAGGCGCTCGCAGCAGGCTGCCCCGTGGTGTCGTACGACGTGCGCTACGGCCCCGGCGACGCGCTGCGCCGCGGAGGCGGTCTGCTGGTCCCGGCCGGCGACGAGCGGATGCTGGCGGACGCGATCCGCCGGGTGCTCACGGACGCCCCGCTGCGCGAGCACCTGGCCGCCGACGCGCCCGTGGCGGCATCCGCCTGGAGCGAGGACGCGGCCATGGCCGCCCTCGCCGCCGCCGCCCGCCTGGCGCTGTCCGCGCCGCCCCGTCGCTGACCGAGCCGCTGCCCGGTGGCCGAGTCGCCGCCGGGTGCGCACCTTCGCAGTTCTGCACATTCCCGCAGAGAACCCGCCGATTCCTGCGGAGCGGTGCAGATCTGCGGAGTTGTGCAGGTGCTCATCCCGACGGGCGCGGTCAGCCCAGGTGCTTCAGCGCCTCGCGACGGGACAGCGGGGAGAGCGGATGCTGTTCCGCGAACGCCCGCACCCAGTCGGGGTCGCTCTTGCCGAGGTCGCGCAGCGCCCAGCCGATGGCCTTGCGGATGAAGAACTCGTCGTCGCCGATGTTCGTGAGGATCGCGTACTCGAGCAGGTCGCGGTCGGTGGCGTCCTTCCGTCCGAGCTGGCAGATGATCGCCGCCCGCCGCACCCAGAAGTCCGCGTCGTCGGCCCAGATGCGCATCTCGAGCGCGAACCGCTCGGGATCGGCATCCAGCAGTTCGCGCAGCCGGTGCGCGACCTCGTCGACGTAGTCCCACCACGCGCCGGAGCGGATCATCTCCTCGTGCGCGGGCAGCGTGGCCGAGTCGCCGCGCAGGGCGGGCAGCGCCATCAGGGCGAGCGCGGCGTAGCGCTCCTCGCGCACGTGCGCCTCGCGCCACAGTGCGAGCGCGGATTCCTGCAGCATCGCGGCATCCGTCTCGCCCTTCGCGAGGCGCCGCACGAGTGCGCGCACGGCGGGCACCCGGACACCGAGGAACGGCATCGTGGACTTCATGTACGCCTGCTGACCCGGCGCGAGGGCCGGATCGGCGATCTCGCGCAGCTCCGCGCGGATGCCGTCGACGAGCGATGCGGTCATGGCACCAGGGTACGTCGTGTCGCAGAAGAGGTGGGTCGGATGCCTCGGCACCCGCGTGTTCTGGGACACGGGCACCGACCGGTCTCAGAAGGGAAGGGTCAAGAGCCCGTGCACCCACCCCTTGTGGGACACGCGGTCCCCCCCCCGGTGACCCGGCGCGCCTCAGAAGCGCCGACCGCCGGACCTCCCGGACGAGCGGCTCCCGCCGGAGGACCGGCTGCTGAACGATCGCGACGACGAGCTCGACCGCGACGAGCGCGAGGAACCGCCCCACGAGGAATGCGACGACCCGCCCCACCCCGAGGACGATCCGCCTCCGCCGTTGCCGCCGAAGGCCCCGGACAGCGCGCCGAACACGGCGCCGAGCACGATGAACAGGATGATGAGGCCCGCGCTGCCGTCCGCGAGGCTGAAGCCGCCCACCAGGCCGAGCAGGCCGCCGCCGAGCGCCCCGGCGATCGCCTTCCCGCCGCGCCCCTCGTCGTCCGAGCTCGATGCGGCGCGGATGGACTGCCAGCTCTGGCGCGACGAGGGTTCGTCGTACATGACCGGGCGCTCACGCTCGGAGCGAGCGTCGTCGGCCGCCGCCCTGCTGAACCTCGCGCCGGCCGGCGCGGTCGGAGCGCCGGTCAGCGCCTGCACCTGCGCGGCGACGTCCGATGCCGATGCGGCCAGACGCGCAGCCTCCTGCGGATCGCCGGATGCCGTGGCCGCCGCCAGCTGCCGCTTGGCCAGGTTCAGGCGGGTCAGCGCCAGAGCGTTCACCTCGCCCGGTCGGGCCTGCACGGATGCCTCAGCGGCACGCACGGCGGCCTTCGCCAGTTCCAGGGCATCGGCGCCCGTCTGCCCAGGAGCCGCCCCCGCAGCCAGGGCATCCGCCTGCGCCTTCACCGCATCTCGCAGGTCGCCCGCCTCGGCGAGCAGTCGCTCGATCTCGTGCACGGCCTGCGAGATCGCGCTCGGCTTGTGCGCCTGCACGGCCTTCTCCAGCGCTGCGAGCTGGGCATCGGCCGCGGCCAAGCGCCGTCCGATCTCGGCGGGGTTGCCCGTCACGCCGACCAGCGCGGCGGGAGGGAACGCCGCCGTGAGCACCGCGAGACGCTCGGCGGCGTCCTGCTGGATCCCCGTCGCCTCGGCGCGGGCGGTCCTCAGGCGGGTCAGTGTCGCAGCCGACCCCTCCGCCAGCGCGCGCAGCGAGGCGAGCTGCTGCTTGCGCCCGTCCAGGTCGCGATCGGTCTGCGCGCACATCCGGATGATCTCGTCGGTCCACGCGCGGGTCTCCGCAGGGGTGTCCTCCGTGGAGTCCTCCAGCTTCTGCAGCAGCTGGAATCCTCCGTCCAGTCGCGCGCGGCACTCCTTGAGCACCGTGGTGAACTCCGCGGTCGTCTCCTCGCCGAACTCCGCCGTGACGAAGCCCAGCTCCTGCTCGCTCGTGCGCACGGCCTCATCTGCCCGCACCAGCAGGCGCGCCGCGCGCTTCTTCTGCCCTTCCAGGGTGCGCAGCTCCGCGGCCGCGGCCGCACGACGACGCAGGTGCAGCACGAGGCGCGTCACGCCGAACACGAGGAGGGCGAGCGTGGCCACGCCCAGCACCCACACCCACCAGGGCCACGGGACCCGGTCGAGCTCCCCGGCGACATACGAGATGCCGCCCTCCCAGTCGTCATCCGCGAGGTAGTCGCCGCCGAGGTGATCCTCGATCTGCAGGATCCGGTCCTCCGAGAGCGGCCCCGCCTGCACGCCGTCACCGCCGTACTCGGCCGAGATCGCGAGGGTGCGCCCCTCGGTCGCGATGGCGAGCAGGTACTGGTCGGGGGCCAGATTGTTGCGCAGCGCGGTGGCATCCGCCCAGGCGAGCGCGTTTCCGGGGTCTTCGAAGTCAGGCACGAGGATCACGTACAGCTCCGGGCGGCCGTCCTTCGCCGCCAGGTCGCCGAGCTGCTTCTCCAGGCGGGCTTCCGCGGCGTCGCCGAGCACGCCGGAGGCATCGGTCACGAAACCGGGGTCGAGGTCCGGGGGAGTGGCGGCGGACGCCGCACCGCCGGACAGCAGAGCGCCGCCCAGTGCGATGCCGGCCGTCAGGCCGATCGCGCTCGCGACCGCAGTGATCCTCCCCAATGGTCCGCGCATGGACTGCCCTCCCGCTCGCGGGCCGATCTGCGATCGGGCCCTCCTCCGTGACCACCATCATGGCAGGAAGCGATTCTCGAAAGATTTCTCGCGAGGTTGTCGATCCAGCGCCTTCTCGTTCGACGTCTTCAATGAGAGGGTCGAGACACGGCCCGTGTGATGAACGACCGAACAAGGAGAACCACCATGAAGTACATGCTGATCATGCGCGCGACCGACGAGGGCGTGGAGCTGTTCAAGAGCATCCCGTTCGAGCAGGTGATCGAGGCCATGGGCAAGTACAACGAGTCGCTGATCAAGGCCGGCGTGATGGCCGCAGGTGAGGGTCTGACCGATGCGGAGGAGGGCGTGGTGGTCGACTTCTCGTCGCAGCCGCCGCTCGTGACCGATGGCCCCTACGGCGAGACCAAGGAGCTGTTCAACGGCTTCTGGATCCTGGACGTGGCGTCGAAGGAGGAGGCCGTGGAGTGGGCCAAGCGCTGCCCGCTCGGACCCGGCAGCAAGCTGGAGATCCGTCGCGTGACCGATGCCTCCGACTTCCCGGAGGACAACGAGTGGATCGAGAAGGAGAAGCAGTGGCGTGCGGATGCCGAGGCATCCGAGGCCTGAGATGAACGCAGACGTCACGGCGCGCCCCGCATCGCAGGAAGCGGCGGGGCGTGCCGTCGCGGCTGTGTGGCGCATCGAGTCCGCGAAGATCGTCGCGACGCTCACCCGGATGACCGGCGACTTCGCGCTCGCCGAGGATCTCGCCCAGGAGGCGCTCGCCGAGGCGCTGGAGCAATGGCCGGAGGCCGGTGTTCCCCGCAATCCGGCAGCGTGGCTGACCGCGGTGGCCAAGCGCCGCGCGATCGACGGCTGGCGCCGCCAGGAGCGGTACGACGACAGGATCGCGGCGATCGCGCACGATCTCGAGCGCGAGCAGGATGAGGCATCCGACGCCCTGCCGTGGGATCCGGATGCCATCGACGACGACGTGCTGCGCCTGATCTTCATCGCCTGCCACCCCGTGCTCTCCCGTGAGGCGCAGGTCGCGCTCACCCTCCGGGTGGTCGGGGGTCTGGGCAGCGAGGAGATCGCCCGCGCCTTCCTCGTGCCCGTGGCCACGGTGCAGCAGCGCGTCGTGCGTGCGAAGAAGACGCTCGGCGCAGCGCACGCCCCGTTCGAGCTGCCGCCGCGCGAGGAGTTCGGCTCACGCCTGAGTGCCGTACTGGGGGTGCTCTACCTGATCTTCAACGAGGCGCACACGGCCAGCGGCGGGGAGGACTGGATGCGGCCCGACCTGGGGCGGGAGGCCGTGCGACTGGCCCGTGTCCTCGCGGGCCTCGTGCCACGGGAACCCGAGGTGCACGGCCTGCTCGCGCTCATGGAGCTGACGGCAGCGCGTTTTCCCGCCCGCGTCGACCGTCGCGGCGATCCCGTGCTGCTCGCCGATCAGGACCGCACGCGCTGGGACCGCGGCGCGATCGCCCGCGGCCGCGCGGCGCTCGCACGGGTCGACGCGCTCGGGAGGGGACGAGGCGGGTACGCCCTGCAGGCGTCCATCGCCGAGTGCCACGCCGTCGCGACATCCGTCGAACAGACCGACTGGGATCGCATCGTCATGCTCTACGAGGCGCTCGGCCGGCTCACGCCCTCGCCGGTGATCGAGTTGAATCGCGCGGCCGCCGTGGCGATGGCGACGGGCGCGGCATCTGCGCTGCGCATCGTCGACCAGCTGGTCGCGGCGGGGGAGCTGCGCGGCTACCACCTGCTGCCGGCGACCCGCGGCGAGCTGCTGCTGCGGCTCGGACGCGACGACGAGGCGCGTGCGGAGTTCGCCGCCGCGGCGCGGCTGGCGGGCAATGACCGCGAGCGGGCGCTGCTGGAGGCCAAGGCGCGCTGAACACGCGGCCGGTTCCGCCGGACACGCGAAAGGGGAGGCGGACCCCTCGATCCGCCTCCCCCTCGAGTGCGACTCCTACGCGCGGCTGCGATCCCCGCGGCCCACGATGAGACCGTAGATCAGCAGCACGATGATCGATCCGCCGATGGCCAGGAGCCAGGTCGACAGGTTCCAGAACCCGTTCAGGTCGACGTTGAACAGCAGACCACCCAGCCAGCCGCCGAGCAGAGCGCCGACGACGCCGAGGAGCAGAGTGACGAACCATCCGCCGCCCTGCTTGCCGGGGAGGATCAGCTTGGCGATGGCGCCGGCGATCAGGCCGAGGAGAAGGAATCCGAGGAAGCTCATGGGAGTCTCCGTTCTGTAGGTGCGTCCGGGGTGTCCGGGCACCACCAGAATGCCTTAGACGAACGTCTAGATCTACCCCCTTGCGCACGAGTTCAGGAATGCGCTATCAGCCTGCTGTGACAAGCAGAACGGCCGCCCTCCGAGGAGAGCGGCCGTTCAGAGCGTGCGGATCGAAGGTCAGTCGTTGCCGCGCAGGATCGCGAGGATGCGCAGGATCTCGACGTACAGCCAGACCACGGTCACCATGATGCCGAAGGCGCCCATCCAGCCGTACTTGCGGGGAGCGCCGTTGCGCACGCCCTGCTGGATACTGTCGAAGTCCATCACCAGCGAGTACGCGGCGAGGAACACCACGAAGACGCCGATGATGACGCCGAGCGGGATGCCGGCGATCTCGACGCTTCCGCGCAGGCCCCAGGCGTTGTCGTTGACGCCGGTCCACATCAGGATGAGGTTCAGGATGGAGAACGCCATGTAGCCGAACATCGCGATCATGAAGATCTTGGTCATCTTCGCGCTGGCACGCACCTTGCCGCTGGCGAACAGTGCGAGCGTGACGCCGACGACGGCGACCGTCGCGAGGGTCGCCTGCATGACGACGCCGGGGTAGACCATCTCGAAGAACGCCGAGATGCCGCCGACGAAGAGACCCTCGAAGGCCGCGTATGCGAAGATCAGCGCCGGGCGGACCTTCTTGCGCGAGGTGAAGATGACGACCATGGCGAGCACGAAGCCGCCGAGCGCGCCGACGATCCACGGGGTCAGGTTCGCCTGGCCGGCAGCGGAGCCGGCGACCGTCCAGACCCAGCCGACGGCCGCGGCCACGAGCAGGATGCCGAACAGGCCGGCGGTCTTCCAGATCGTGTCCTCGACCGTCATGCGGTCGGTCTCGATGGCGCCAGCGGCCGGAGCCGCGTACATGCCCTCGAGGTTCGCCTGCGCGGCGGCGTTGATGCCCGCCTGCTGGAACGCGGCGGTCTGTCCGGCGGCGCCGGGCGGGGGCGGCGGGGCGTACTGGCCCTGCTGACCGGGCTGCTGGGGCGCGCCGGGGTACGTGGCGACGTTCCGCGGATCCTGCTGCTGGAACGCGGGGGTGTTGAAGACGAAATTGCTCATGGTGGGTGGCCTCTACTCCCGAGGGATCGGTCAACTCTTTCCTCAACGATAGTGGCGCATGCCTATGAACGGGGTGCTTTACGCTGAGAGCGTGCCCAGGACCTCCCCTCTGATCATCGGGCACCGCGGTGCGCCCGGCTACCGTCCTGAGCACAGCCGCTCGTCGTATGAGCTGGCGTTCGCGCTGGGCGTCGACGCCGTGGAACCCGATGTGGTCGCCACGAAGGACGGGGTGCTGGTCATCCGGCACGAGAACGAGATCTCCGGCACGACCGACGTCGCGCAGCATCCGGAGTTCGCCGATCGGCGCACGACCAAGCGGATCGACGGGGAGACCCTCACGGGCTGGTTCACCGAGGACTTCACCTGGGCGGAGCTGTCCACGCTGCGCGTCCGGGAGCGGCTCCCCAGGGTCCGCACGTCCAGCACGACCTTCGACGACGCGCAGCCGATCCTGCGGCTGCCCGACCTGCTCGAGCTGATCAGCGAGGCATCCGTCGAGCACGGCCGGGAGATCGGCCTGGTGCTCGAGGTCAAGCACGCGACTTACTTCGAGGGTGCGGGACTCGATCTGGTCCCGCTGATCGAGCGCGACCTGCGCGCCGGCGGCTGGGCGGCCGGAGAGCTGCCTCTGGTCATCGAGTCGTTCGAGTCGACGGTGCTGGATCGGCTGCGGGCGACCGGCATCGCGGCGACGTTCATCTACCTGATCGAGGCGAGCGGCAAGCCGTTCGACCTGGTCACCTCGATGGGCGCGTCGGCTCCGGACTACGCCTCCGTCGTCACGCCCGCGGGTCTGGACGCGCTGCGCGCGGACGGCATCAGCGTCAACAAGCGGATGCTGCTGCAGCCGGGCAACACGATCGTGCCGGACGCGCACGCCCGCGGCCTGCGCGTGTTCACCTGGACGTGCCGCCCGGAGAACCAGTTCCTGTCGCCGCGGTTCCGCGCCGGAGGCGGGAAGGCCGCCTTCGGCGATTACGAGGGGGAGTGGCGGGTGATCGCCGACACCGGCGTCGACGGCGTGTTCGTCGACCACCCCGACCTGGGCGTGGCGTTCTTCCGCTGAGGCGTCAGCGGCTGGTGACGATCTCCTTGCCGAGGGGCATCAGCGACACGGGGACGAGCTTGAAGTCGGCGATGCCCATCGGGATGCCGATGATCGTCACGCACATGGCGATGCCCGAGACGATGTGGCCGATCGCCAGCCACCAGCCGGCCAGCACGACCCAGATCACGTTGCCGAGCGCCGAGCCCAGACCCGCGGTCGGCTTGTCCACCACCTGACGGCCGAACGGCCACAGCGAGTACTTCCCGATGCGGAACGCCGCGATCGCCCACGGGATCGTGATGATCGGGATGCACAGGATGATGCCGGCGAGCATGTAGCCGAGGAAGTGCCAGAACCCGCCGAGGACAACCCAGATGATGTTGAGGATCGTGCGCATGCCGTGATTCTCGCACGCCTGCTCGGGAGGCCGCTGTCGGAGCCGCCGCCTAGACTCGAAGGGCCATGACCGACGCTCCACTCATCGTCCCCGCATCCTCCGGCCCGCGCTCCTCCGACGGGTCCGACGAGCTGCTCTCGGGCCTCAACCCGCAGCAGCTCGAGGCCGTCACCTACCGCGGGAACGCGCTGCTCATCGTCGCCGGCGCCGGATCGGGCAAGACCAGCGTGCTCACGCGCCGGGTCGCGCTGCTGCTGCGCCGCCGCGAGGCCTGGCCCAGCCAGATCCTGGCGATCACGTTCACCAACAAGGCCGCCGGCGAGATGCGCGAGCGCGTCGAGGGACTCGTCGGCGACGTCGCGCGCGGCATGTGGATCTCCACCTTCCACTCCGCGTGCGTGCGCATCCTGCGACGCGAGGCCGAGCAGTTCGGCTTCACCAAGTCGTTCACCATCTACGACTCCGGCGACTCGCGCGCGCTGCTCAAGCGCCTGGTCAAGGAGCACGAGGCGGATGCCTACGGACTCACGCCCGGGGCGGTGCAGTCCCGCATCTCCAAGCTCAAGAACGAGCTGCTCGATGCCGAGGGCCACGCCCGCCAGGCGAACATGTCCGACCCCGCCGAGCGCAAGTTCGTCGACATCTTCACCGACTACCAGCGGGCGCTGCAGAAGGCCAACGCCTTCGACTTCGACGACCTCATCGCGCAGACCGTGTTCCTGTTCCGCGCGTTCCCGAAGGTGGCGAACACCTACCGCCGACGGTTCCGGCACATCCTCGTGGACGAGTACCAGGACACCAACCACGCCCAGTACTCGCTGATCCGCGAGCTCACCAAGCCGGTCGACACCTCTGCGGAGTCGGGCACCGCATTCGAGTCGAACGGCATGATGATCTTCGAACCGGATGCCCCCGCACCGGACGCCGAGGGGGAGGGTGCCTCGCTCACCGTGGTCGGCGACTCCGACCAGTCGATCTACGCGTTCCGCGGCGCGGACATCCGCAACATCACCGAGTTCGAGCGCGACTTCCCCGGCGCGAAGGTCGTGCTGCTCGAGCAGAACTACCGCTCCACCCAGAACATCCTGTCCGCGGCGAACGCCCTGATCGGCAACAACTTCGACCGCAAGGCGAAGAACCTGTGGAGCGACAAGGGCCCGGGCGAGAAGATCATCGGCTTCACCGGCTACTCGCAGCACGACGAGGCCCAGTTCGTCGCCGATGAGGTCGAGCAGCTGCGCCGCTCGGGGGTTCCGTACGCCGAGATGGCCGTCTTCTACCGCACCAACTCGCAGTCCCGCGCACTGGAGGAGATCTTCATCCGCGCGGCCGTGCCGTACAAGATCATGGGCGGCACGAAGTTCTACGAGCGCGCCGAGATCAAGGACGCGCTGGCCTACCTGGTCGCCGTCGCCAACCCGGCCGACGAGATGGCGGTGCGCCGCATCCTCAACCGGCCGCGACGCGGCATCGGCGGCGTGACCGAGGCATCGATCGCGATGTTCGCCGAGCAGCACGGCATCAGCTTCCGCGAAGCGCTCCGGCATCCCTCCGAGCTCGGCGTGGGCCCGAAGCTGCAGGCATCGATCGCGCAGTTGGACGCCGTGCTGTCCGAGGCCGCCGAGATCCTGCAGCCGTCCTCCGGCGAGGTCCCGCCGTCGACCTCGGTCGCCGACGGGCTGACCGTGCTGCTGGAGCGGAGCGGCTACTTCGAGTCGTTGCGCGCCAGCCGCGATCCACAGGACGAGGCGCGGCTGGAGAACCTCGACGAGTTCGTCGCCGTCGCCCGCGACTTCGCCCGCAACAACCCCGACGGCACGATCGTCGACTTCCTCACCGAGGTCGCGCTGGTGTCGGATGCCGATGACCTGGACGACGAGTCGGGTGTGGTCTCGCTCATGACCATGCACACCGCCAAGGGCCTGGAGTACGACGCGGTGTTCGTCACCGGTGTCGAGGAGGATCTGATCCCGCATCGCATCTCGGCGGGGGAGCCTGGCGGCCCGCAGGAGGAGCGTCGGCTGTTCTACGTGGGCATCACCCGTGCCCGCAAGCGCCTGCACCTCTCGCTGGCGATGACCCGCGCCCAGTTCGGCGAGGTGTCCGTCGCGATGCCCAGCCGCTTCCTGCAGGAGATCCCGGCCGATCTCATCGACTGGCGGCAGTCGCCGGGCGACGTCAACTCCCGCGGGGGCATGCAGTCGCGTGCGCTGAACGCCCGCAAGTCCGGCGGGTGGGGCTCCTCCGGTGGCGGCTCGGGCGACCGGTTCGGGGTCAAGGCGCTGCCCAAGCGCGACTCCCTCAAACCGCTGTCGACCGCTATGGACCGCTTCCCGAACAAGGTCACCGCGAAGGTGAGGGACAACGGAGATCTCGAGCTGGCGGCGGGCGACCGCATCCGTCACGACGACTTCGGTGAGGGGCGCGTCGAGGCGGTCACCGGAGAGGGCGCGAAGCGCATCGCGCACGTGCGGTTCGATGCGGCCGGGCAGAAGAAGCTGCTGATCAAGATCGCACCGATCGTCAAGCTGTAATCACCCGGGGCGGAGCGGCGATTAGGCTGGCTCATATGGCCCTCTTCTCCCGCCGCAAGAAGTCCGTCGACCAGCCGGACGTCGAGACCGAAGCATCCGCCGCCGACGTGGTCTCGCAGACCGACGGCGAGCCCGAGGCTCCCGCCGAGTCGGTGCCCACGGTCGGCATCTCCGTGCAGGCGTTCCGCGGTGTCGGTGCTGAGGCAGGTCCCGAGGTGAGCGCTCCCGTCGAGTCAGGGTCGGACGCGGACGCGGACGGGGCGGTGGACGAGGGCATCCAGGTGCCGCGTCCGGCATCCGGAGCCCCGGTCATCGCCGAGGAGCAGATGGGCGGACCGCGCCTGCCGCTGGCGCCCGCGCTGCCGCCCGAGCAGACCCACACGGTCGACGGGCTCGTCGACAACGTGCTGCTGCGCACCGCCCTGGCCGAGGTCGAGGAGGGCGCCAGCAACGAGCAGCTGCTGGGCGTCATGCGCCAGTCGCTGCAAGGGCACCTGTATCTGCGCGTGCACGGCGACGCGCGTGAGCAGATGGCCGCCGGCGAGTCGCTCTCCGTCGGCATCGTGCGCGACGACGACCGCACGTTCATGCTCGCGTACAGCTCGGGCGCCGCCCTGCAGGCATCCATCCAGGACGAGGAGGATGCCGCATCCACCTCCGCCATCGCGCAGCCCGCGACCCTGGTGTACCAGCAGGTGGTCAATGGCGGGTTCACGGGCATCATCATCGACAACTCGTCCGTGCCGCACCGAGTGGTCTTCCCGACCGAGCTGCTGCAGAGGGCCCTCGAGCAGGGCGACGCCGAGATGTCGGTCAAGACGCTGCTCGCCGCCCCCCGCGACGAGCAGACGCCGGTGCGCGTCGCCGAGGCGCTCGCGAAGACCCGCAGCTGGGTGGCGATCAACGACGGCTCCAACGGGCAGCCCGTCGGCATCGCCGAGGCGCACACCACCGACGGCCGCCGGTTCCTGCAGCTCTTCTCGCACCCGCTCGAGGTCGTGGTGCTGGGCCGCAACGATCAGCCGATGCCCTTCGAGCCCGAGCAGCTGGCGAAGGTGCTCAGCGAGCACGACGAGATCGCGGGCGTGCTCGTCGACATCGCCGGCCCCTCGATCGCGATCGAGCGCGAGGACCTGAGCGCCGTCATGGTGCTCGCGGTCGATCTCGGCGACGACTGACGACGTCTGTCGCGAGGCCGCCCCGACCCCGTACGCTCGTCGCATGGCCTCTGAGCGTGTGACTCTGACCGTGACCGACGCCGACGGCGAGCGGGAGATCTCGCTGTCCAGCCCCAACAAGGTGGTCTGGCCCGTGGAGGGCGGCGACGGCATCACCAAGGCCGAGTACGCCGACTACGTGCAGCAGGTCTCCACGCCGTTCCTGGCGGCCAACGGGCATCGACCGGTCTCGCTGGAGCGGTTCCGCGACGGCATCGCCAGTTCCGATCCGGATGCCGCACCCGGAGCCGGCGGATTCTTCTCGAAGAACCCGCCCAAGGGCACGCCGGACTTCGTGGACGCGGTGGACGTCACGTACAACAGCGGCCGCAGCCACCCGCAGATCGTGCTGAACCGCACGAGCGCGATCGTGTGGGCGGTGCAGATGAACACGATCGTGTTCCATCCGTGGGCCTCGCTCGCCTCGAACACCGACAACCCGGTCGAGCTGCGCATCGACCTCGACCCCCAGCCGGGCACCGGCATCGCCGAGGCGATCGTCGCCGCGCACGGCCTGCGCGAGGTGCTGCAGGAGGCGGGTCTCGAGCCGTTCATCAAGACCAGCGGCAACCGCGGGCTGCACGTGTTCTGCCCGATCGTGCCGGAGTGGGAGTTCCTCACCGTCCGGCACGCGGTGATCGCGGCCGGACGGGAGCTGGAGAGGCGGATGCCGGAGAAGGTCACCATGAGCTGGTGGAAGGAGGAGCGCGGCGAGCGCATCTTCGTCGACTTCAACCAGGCGAACCGCGACCGCACGATGGCGGGCGCGTACAGTCCACGGGCCAAGGTCGGCGCGCCGGTGTCCACGCCCATCCAGTGGGACGAGCTCGACGATGTCGACCCGACGCGATTCACGGTGCGGACGATCCCCGGCCGGCTCGAGGAGATCGGTGATCCGTGGGCCGATCTGCAGGCATCGCCGGGCCGCATCGACACGCTGCTGGAGTGGTGGGAGCGCGACGTGTCGAACGGTCTCGGCGAGCTCTCGTTCCCGCCCGAGTTCCCCAAGATGCCGGGAGAGCCGCCGCGGGTGCAGCCGAGCAAGAAGGTCGCCGCGAACTGGGACGCCGAGGGCAACCCCGTCGAGGACTGAGAGTCAGGCCAGAACGTCGGCGAGGTCGTAGCCGGCGACCGTGTCCAGCTGCTCGTAGGTGCACGAGCGCGCGTCGCGGTCGGGGCGCCAGCGCTCGAACTGCACGGTGTGCCGGAACCGGGCGCCCTCGAGCTGGTCGTAGCGCACCTCCAGCACGCGCTCCGGGCGCAGCCGCACGAACGAGACGTCCTTGGCCCCGCTGAAGCGGGAGCGCTCGCCCTCGCCGACGACCGCCTCGCCGGACTCGTCGCGCTCGACCAGGGGGGAGAGGTCCTCGACGAGTTGAGCCCGCATGGCATCCGACCAGGCGGCGACACCGCCGACCTGTCGCAGCACCCCGTCGTCGCCGTACAGCCCCACCAGCAGAGACCCGACGCCCGAGCCGCTCTTGTGGATGCGGTAGCCGAGCGCGACGACATCGGCGGTGCGGGCGTGCTTGATCTTGATCAGGGTGCGCTTGCCGGGGGCATACGGATCGTCGAGCGGTTTGGCGACCACGCCGTCGAGCCCCGCGCCCTCGAACTCGGAGAGCCAGTGCCGGGCGAGCTCGGCGTCCTCGGTCGTGCGCGTGAGATGCAGCGGCGAGGCGGCGCCCGCCAGCATCCGCTCCAGCCGTGCCCTGCGCTCCCGGAACGGATGCTGCTGCAGATCCTCCTCGCCCTCGGCGAGCAGATCGAAGGCGATGAACATCGCCGGCGTCTCCGCGGACAGCTTCGCCACGCGCGATGCGGCCGGATGGATGCGCTGGCTGAGCGCCTCCCAGTCCAGGCGCTGCGCGCCCGCCGGACCCGTCGCGACGACGATCTCGCCGTCGAGCAGGCACGGACCCGGCAGGATCCGCGGCAGCTGCTCGACGAGCTCGGGGAAGTACCTGGTGAGCGGCTTGGCGCCGCGCGAGCCGATCTCGAGCGTCTCACCGTCCCAGGCGACCAGCCCGCGGAATCCGTCCCACTTCGGCTCGTACAGCATCGGCTTCTTCGCGTCGTCGGGCACGGCCGCGGCCGCCTTCGCGAGCATGGGCGCGGGGATCTCGTACATGCACCCCATCCTGCCCCGCCCCAGGACTCCCGTCGAGAGCGCCGGATGCCGCCGAGCGCACGGTACGTCCGCGGCGATCGCGCTGCTCGCCGGATGAGAGAATCGAGGTGATGAACGAAGTACAGGGTCCGACCCCCGCAGGAACCTCTCGCCCCTACCGATCCCTCGCCGAAGCGCTCCGCGCGCACCGGATCCCCGTCGAGAACCACGAGTTCATCGGCGCCGTCACGGATGCTGTCGGCATCCTCAGCTACATCGATCGAGGCCGCTACATCGAGGCGCTGCGCCGCGACGGCGCCGCGCTGCACATCGGACGCACCTACATCAACGGCTTCACCGAGGACGAGCAGATCACCGTCGCAGGGCGCGTGCTGCCCCTGTTGCCCAGCGAGGGGCGCGCACCGTACTTCTACGTGAACCAGCCCAGCGGACTGCCCTCGCTCACCGTCGCGGCCAAGCGGCCCGCCGGAACCCGCACCTCCGCACCGCGCGCCGCGAAGCCGGCATCCGCTCCCCGCACGCCCAAGGCGACCCCGGTGGAGGAGCGCGACTACGGCGTGTGCGGCACCTGCTTCATGGTGCGCAACGCCGCAGGCAAGTGCGGCTGCGACGAGTGACGCCCTCCGTCTCCTGACCGGGAGCGGCCGGGCTCAGGAGAGCTCGGCCTGCACCCGGCGCGAGATCTCGGCGATAGGCATCGACCGCGGGAACACCGCGACCACCACGTCGTCGGGTGCGGCATCCGATCCGCCGGGCAGCACGCCGTAGCGGCGGCGCACATCGTCGAGGGCGGTGCGCAGCGTGGAGAGCGGCACCTTCCGTCCGCGCAGCAGCTGGCGCAGCACGTGATTGTGCACGGCGGTGACCAGCGCCGAGAAGCCGACCGCGTCGATCGGGGCGAGACCGGGCAGTGCGTCGCGGAGGTACTCGTCGAACAGGCGCTCGTACCGGAAAACCGTCACGATCTCGCGATCGCGCAGCACCGGCACCTGCCGCACGATCTCGTAGCGGCGGCGGGCGAGCTCGGGGTCGCGCGCGAAGTGGTCGAAGACGCGCTCGGATGCCTCGCAGACGGCCGCCCACGGATCCTCATGCGGCTGCTCGAAGAAGGTGCGCAGATCGTCGAGCATCTGCTCGTGATCGGTGAAGACCACGTCCTCCTTGCCGCCGAACTGGCGGAAGAAGGTGGAGCGCGAGACGCCGGCGGCCTTGGCGATCTGCTCGACCGAGGTCGCCTCGAATCCCTGGGCGGCGAAGAGGTCGAGCGCGGCGGCGACCACACCGGTGTGGAGCTGAGCGGGATTCTGCATAGTGGAAGCCTAGTCTCGGCCGTTCTGGTGATGTCGTCGGCGGTAGTAGGCTTTTGGATCGGGTCGAATGATATCGACACCCGACAGAACTGTCGCGTCCCACCCGCCGCAACCAGCGAAGGACTGCACTGTGGATCTCTACGAGTACCAGGCACGAGACCTTTTCGAGAAGTACGATGTGCCGGTTCTCGCCGGCATCGTCGCCGACACCCCTGAGGAGGTGAAGGCAGCAGCCGAGAAGCTCGGCGGCGTGGTCGTCGTCAAGGCTCAGGTCAAGACCGGTGGTCGTGGCAAGGCGGGCGGCGTCAAGGTCGCCAAGAACCCCGACGAGGCGTACGAGGCCGCCAAGGCGATCCTCGGTCTCGACATCAAGGGCCACATCGTCAAGCGCGTCATGGTCGCCGCCGGCGCCCGCATCGCCGAGGAGTTCTACTTCTCCGTGCTGCTGGACCGCGCCAACCGCTCCTACCTGTCGCTGTGCAGCGTCGAGGGCGGCATGGAGATCGAGCAGCTCGCCGTCGAGAAGCCCGAGGCTCTGGCCCGCGTCGAGGTCGACCCGCTGGTCGGCATCAACAAGACCAAGGCGATCGAGATCGCCAAGGCCGCGAACTTCCCCGACGAGCTCGTCTCGAAGGTCGCCGACGTGTTCGTCAAGCTCTACGACGTGTACAAGGGCGAGGGTGCCACGCTCGTCGAGGTGAACCCGCTGGTCCGCACCGAGGACGGCGAGATCATCGCCCTCGACGGCAAGGTCTCGCTCGACGAGAACGCCTCCGAGGTCCGCCACCCCGAGCACGAGGCGCTGGAGGACAAGGCCGCGGCCGACCCGCTCGAGGCCAAGGCCAAGGCATCCGGCCTGAACTACGTCAAGCTCGACGGTCAGGTCGGCATCATCGGCAACGGCGCGGGCCTGGTCATGTCCACGCTCGACGTGGTCGCCTACGCCGGCGAGAAGCACGGCGGCGTCAAGCCCGCCAACTTCCTCGACATCGGTGGCGGCGCGAACGCGCAGGTCATGGCCAACGGCCTGGACGTCATCCTCGGCGACCCGCAGGTCAAGAGCGTGTTCGTCAACGTCTTCGGCGGCATCACCTCCTGCGTGGCCGTGGCCGAGGGCATCGTGAAGGCCCTCGAGATCCTGGGCGACTCCGCCACCAAGCCGCTGGTCGTGCGCCTGGACGGCAACCAGGTCGAGGAGGGGCGTGCGATCCTCGCCGCCGCGAACCACCCGCTGGTCACCTCGGCGTCGGGCATGGACGAGGGCGCCGACAAGGCCGCCGAGCTGGCGAACGCCTGAGATTGTAAGGACGAGAGAAACATGTCGATCTACCTCAACAAGGACTCCAAGGTCATCGTCCAGGGCATCACGGGCGGTGAGGGCACCAAGCACACCGCCCTCATGCTCAAGGCCGGCACCAACATCGTCGGCGGCGTGAACGCCCGCAAGGCCGGGACCACGGTCACCCACGACAAGCCCGGCTCGGGCGAGGTCGAGCTGCCCGTCTTCGGCTCCGTCGCCGAGGCGATCCAGAAGACCGGCGCCGACGTGTCGGTCGCCTTCGTGCCGCCGGCATTCGCCAAGGACGCGATGATCGAGGCCATCGACGCCGAGATCCCGCTGCTCGTGGTCATCACCGAGGGCATCCCCGTCGGCGACTCGGCCGAGGCCTGGGCCTACGCCAAGTCCAAGGGCAACAAGACCCGCATCATCGGCCCGAACTGCCCCGGCATCATCACCCCCGGTGAGGCGCTGGCCGGCATCACGCCCGCCAACATCACCGGCACCGGTCCGATCGGCCTGGTCTCGAAGTCGGGCACGCTGACCTACCAGATGATGTTCGAGCTGAAGGACATCGGATTCTCGACCGCCATCGGCATCGGCGGCGACCCGATCATCGGCACCACGCACATCGATGCGCTAGCCGCGTTCGAGGCCGACCCGGCCACCAAGGCGATCGTCATGATCGGTGAGATCGGCGGCGACGCCGAGGAGCGCGCGGCCGAGTTCATCAAGGCGCACGTCACCAAGCCGGTCGTCGGCTACGTGGCCGGCTTCACCGCTCCCGAGGGCAAGACCATGGGCCACGCCGGCGCCATCGTGTCGGGCTCCGCTGGCACCGCGGCCGCCAAGAAGGAGGCCCTCGAGGCCGCCGGCGTCAAGGTCGGCAAGACGCCGTCCGAGGCCGCTGCCCTGATGCGCGGCATCATCGAAGGTCTCTGACCTGTAAGCTGTATGTCGAAGGCCCCGGGCTCCACCCCGGGGCCTTCGTCATGTCCGGGCAGCCTGCAGAAGGACGAGCCTTCTCGGAAGTGCGCGGATCCCGGCCCGAGGAGATCCTGACCAGGGCAGGATGGAGGCATGACCACGCCGATGACCTTCACCCTGGTGGGCGGCCCGACGGCCGTGATCGAGTACGCAGGGCTCCGGATGCTGACCGATCCGACCTTCGATCCTCCGGGTGTCTACGAGGGCGGCATCCCGCTGCACAAGCTCGTGGGACCGGCCCTGAGTCCTGACGAGGTCGGCGGCATCGACGTCGTGCTGCTGTCGCACGACCAGCATCCCGACAATCTCGACCATGCCGGGCGCGACTTCCTGTCCCGGGCGAGTGCGGTGCTCTCCACGCCCGAGGCGGCAGCGCGGATCCCGGGCGTGATCGGGCTGGCGGCGTGGGAGACGCATTCCGTCGGCGACGTCGAGATCGTCGCCGTCCCCGCCCTGCACGGTCCCGAGGGCGCGGAGGCCCTCTCCGGGCCGGTCACCGGCTTCCTGCTCCGGGCGCCGGAGCAGCCGACCGTCTACGTCTCCGGGGACAACGCGTCAGTGGCGCTCGTCGCCGAGATCGTGGCGCAGGTCGACGTCATCGACATCGCCGTGCTGTTCACGGGCGCGGCGAACGTCGGTCGCTTCGGCGACAGCGACCTCACGCTGAACGCGCGCACCGCGGTCGCCGCGGCTCGGGCGCTGGGTGACGCCGTCATCGTTCCCGCCCACGCCGAGGGATGGCATCACTTCAGCGAGATCCGCGAGAGGCTCGTGCGGGAGTTCGAGTACTCCGGGCTCGCCCACCGGCTGCGGGTGCCGCAGCACGGCGTGCCGCTGGAGCTCTCGTAGCATCCCCTTCTGAAGGACGATCGCGCTTCTGAAGGATGCTGCGCGCCTGAGGGCTCCTTCAGAAGCGCGGATCTCCTTCAGAAGCGACGGGCTTCCAGATGCGACGGGGTTCCGCCGCGCCGGGATCGCACCTATCCTGAGCGGATGCCCGGGACCACGCCGACCACCGAGCTGCGCCGCCGGTGGCGCGTCTCGGTCCTGCCGGGGCTGCGCGGCGTCGTGCTCGACCTCGGGGCCGGATCGGGGATCGCGGCGGACCACCTGGCATCCGGTGTCTCCTGGCTGGCACTGGAACCGCGTCGCCGGATCGAGCCCGCGCTGCGTGCGCGCCTGGCGCACCGCGGCGGCTCCCGTCTGATCACGGCGCCGGCCGAGGCGATTCCGCTCGAGAGCGACTCGGTGGATGCGGTGATCGCGTCGACCGTGCTCTGCTCGGTGAGCGACCCCGCCCGCGCGCTCGAGGAGGTGCGACGGGTGCTGCGCCCCGGCGGGCGGCTGGTGTTCTTCGAGCACGTCGCGGGGCAGCGCGGCAGCTGGACCTCGGCGATCCAGGCCGTCTACGCCCCGCTGTCGCGGCTGATCGATCACGGCTGCGATCCGCACCGCGACACCGCCGCCTCGATCCGGGCCGCCGGGTTCGCGTCGGTCGAGGTGAAGCGGATGCTGGCGCCGGGCGTCCTCGGCACGGTGGAGCCGCTCATCGAGGGCGTCGCCGTCGCGTGACGCGGGCAGAGGCATCCGCTTCTGAAGGATGATCGCGCCTCTGAAGGATGCTGCGCGGCCGGGCATCCTTCAGAACCGCGGACCTCCTTCAGCACGGCGTCCTGCGGCGGGGGAGCACCCCGCGTGCGTCAGGCCGTGAAGGCGTCCAGCAGCCTGTCCAGCGCGTCGTGCGCGCTCGCGCGGGCGGCGGCGTCGCCGGGGTGCTCCGAGAGCCACAGCGCGGCCTCGTTCATCGCCCCGGAGAGCAGCGCGGTCGTCGCATCGACGGCATCCGCCGCGACGCCGGCGGAGAGCAGCGCCTCCCGCAGGTGCACGGCCGACGCCTCGGCATCCGTGCGTCGCCAGACGTCCCAGCCGAGCGCGGACGGGGCGTCGGCGAGCAGGACACGCGCGTGCCCGCCGGTCGTGATCGCGTCGAGGAAGGCGTGGCTGCCGAGGCGCAGCGAGTCGGCCGGGGCGGCATCGCCGGCGGCGGCGACCACGGCATCGGCCACCTGCTGCTGCATGCGCTGCACGACGGCCAGGAACAGGCCGGGTTTGGAGTCGTAGTGGTGGTAGACCGCCCCGCGCGTCACGCCGGCGTCGGCAGCGATGTCGTCGACGGATGCTGCCCCGAAGCCCTGAGCGATGAAGCGCCTCTCGGCGGCGTCGAGCACTCGCGCGGCGGTCGCCGCGGCTTCTGCGGCTGAGGCTCTGGGCATGGGGATTCCTTTACGTGCGCTGTGCATGTATCCTAGCCTCACCAGATACAAACACAGAGTATGTAAAGGATGACCCATGGAGATCACCTCGTTCTACCCCGTGCTGATGGTCGAGGACGTCGCCGCCGCGGCGCGGTTCTACCGCGAGACGCTCGGCTTCGAGACGACCTTCGAGGCGGACTGGTACGTCAGCCTGCGCTTCGACGGGGGAGAGCTCGCCGTCCTGGACAGCGCGCACGAGACGATCCCGGAGGGCTTCCGCACACCGGTGACCGGACTGCTGCTGAACATCGAGGTCGAGGATGCGAAGGCGGAGCACGACCGGCTCGTGGGCGCTCTCGGGCTCACGGAACGACTGACGCTGCGCGACGAGGCCTTCGGCCAGCGGCACTTCATCGTCGAAGCGCCGGGCGGCGTGCTGCTCGACGTGATCGAGCCCATCGCGCCGACTGCGGAGTTCGCCGACGCCTACGCCTGAGCGGCGGGGTCCGCGTGAGAACGACGGAGGGGCCGGATGCTCGGCATCCGGCCCCTCCGTCGTGATCTGACGCGCTCAGGCGAGCAGCGCCTCGATCGGCCCGCGGGCGAAGAAGATCACGAATCCGGCCGTGACGATCCACAGCAGCGGGCTGATCTCCTTCGCCTTGCCGGAGAACGCCCGGGCGGCCACCCAGCCGATGAAGCCCGCGCCGATGCCGTTGGCGATCGAGTAGGTCATCGGCATGACGGCGACAGTGAGGAAGACGCCGAACAGGGCCGAGAAGTCGGTCAGGTCGATGAACCGGATCTGGCTCATCATCAGCGCGCCGACGATCACCAGCGCCGCGGCTGCCACCTCTGTCGGCACGATCGAGACCAGCGGCGTGAAGAACATCGCGATCAGGAACAGGGCGCCCGTGACGACGTTCGCGAGCCCGGTGCGGGCACCCTCGCCGATGCCGGCGCCCGACTCGATGAACACGGTGTTCGACGAGCCCGAAGTGGCGCCGCCGACCACGGCGCCGACACCCTCGACGATCAGCGCCGACTTCAGGCGCGGGAAGTTGCCCTTCTCGTCCGCGAGCCCGGACTCCTTGGCAAGACCGGTCATGGTTCCCATGGCGTCGAAGAAGTTGGTGAACACGAGCGTGAACACGAGCATCAGGGCGGCGAGCGCTCCGATCCGGCCGAACGCGCCGAACAGGTCCACCTGGCCGACCAGCGAGAGATCGGGAAGGCTGACGAGCTCCTTGGGAAGCGCGGGCACCGACAGGCCCCAGCCGCCGGGGTTCTTCTCGCCCTTGGCGCCGATGTGCCAGATCGCCTCGACGATCACGGCGAGCACCGTGCCCGAGACCAGGCCGATGAGGATGCCGCCCTTCACCTTGCGGGCGACGAGGATGCCGGTCAGCAGCAGCGTGAAGACGAAGATCACGGTCGGGACCGTGCTGACGGATCCGCCGATGCCGAGCGTGACGGGAGGGGAGCCCGCGGCGGTGACGAAGCCGGCGTTGACGAAGCCGATGAACGCGATGAACAGACCGATGCCGACCGTGATCGCGATCTTCAGCTGCATGGGGACCGCGTCGAAGATCATGCGGCGCAGACCGGTGGCGCTGAGCAGCACGATGATGAGGCCGTTGATGACCACGAGGCCCATCGCCTCGGGCCAGGTGACCTCGCCGACCACCGAGAAGGCGAGGAAGGCGTTGATGCCCAGGCCCGCGGCGAATCCGAACGGCAGGCGCGCGATGAGACCGAACAGGATCGTCATCACCGCGGCGGTGAGGCCGGTGACGGCGCTCAGCTGCAGGAAGCCCAGCTTGTGGTCATCGATGTCAGCGGTCGTGGACAGGATGATCGGGTTCAGGATGACGATGTACGCCATCGTCACGAAGGTGACCACGCCACCGCGGATCTCGGCGCCGAAGCTCGACCCCCGCTTCGTGATCTCGAAGAATCGGTCGAGCGCGTTGCGCGGCTCGGTGTCGGAATCGGGGTGCGCAGGGGCAGTTGTCATCGTGACCTCCGCAGGAGAATCTATCGTGTTGCGCCCCTCTCGCGTGGGCTCGGCTGTCCCATCGGATGCGGGCCGTAGGCTCGTGGAGTCATGCAACGCGTCATCGTCCTGCTCCTCGCCGCCCTGGACGCCGCCATCGCGGCCGCCATCGGCCTGGCCGCCGTGCTCGCGCCGTTCACGCTGCTGTGGGTGCTGTCGTTCGGCGTGGACGCCGACTGGGGTGCGCTGTGGCCGGTCAGCGGCACACTCTGGCAGTTCGGGCACGGGGTGCCGCTGCAGGTCGTGCTGCCGGATGCGGTGCTGTCCGGGCTCGCGATCCCCAAGGAGGCGGCGACCTTCGCGCTGTCCGTGCCGCCGCTGGCGATGCTGCTGTTCACCGTGATCTTCGCGGCCCGCTCCGGACGCCGTGCGGCGATCGCGGGGGCCTGGCTGAGCGGGGTGCTCTCCGGCGCGGTGGTCTTCGCGCTGATCAGCGCGGTGGTCGGCCTGACGGCGCACTCCAGCGTGCTGCGGGCGCCGCAGTGGGCGGCCATCCTGATCCCGGCCGCCGCGTACCTCGCGGGTCTCCTGATCGGCGCCGTCCGGTACGCCTGGGCGGAGGGCGACGGGGGCCTCGTCGACCGCGTGCACGACATCGTGGACGGCTGGGGCGACTGGTCGCCGGTCCCCGCCGAGACGCTGCGCGGAGCGGCTGCGGCCGTGGTGGCACTCACCGGCGCCGCCGCGCTCGGGGTCGCGGCGATGACCCTGCTGCGCGGGGGAGAGGTGATCGCCCTCTTCGAGGCGGCCCGCGTCGACGTGCTCGGCGCGACGATGCTCACCCTCGCGCACCTCGTGTACCTCCCCACCCTGCTGGTGTGGTCGGCGAGCTGGCTGGCCGGCCCCGGCTTCGCGCTCGGCACCGGCACAGCAGTGTCGCCCGCCGGCACCAGCGTGGGCGTGGTCCCCGGCATCCCGGTGCTCGGCCTCGTGCCCGCGAACTCGTCGATGTGGATGCTCGTGGCGGTGCTCCTCCCGATCGCATGCGGTGCGCTGGCCGGATGGATCGTGCGGTCCCGCCTGGTCTGGGAGCGCGTCGGCACCGGGATCTGGCCCCGCACGGCGATCGCCGTCGGCATCGCCGCCGTCTCCGCAGGCGTGGTCGCGCTCGCCGCGGTGCTGGCATCCGGGTCCATCGGACCGGGGCGACTGTCCGAGGTCGGCCCCGCCGTCGGCCCCTTCGCGCTGGCGATCGGCATCGAGGTGCTGATCGGCGCCGGCATCCTGCTCCTCACGCCTCGCCACCGCGACGAGCTCGCCGAGGAGCGGACCGACCGCTGGCGCGAGCAGATGGGCGGCGACGTCTCCGACCTGACCGCCCCGGTAGACTGACCGGGTGCTGACGCTCGCCGTACTCATCTCCGGTACCGGCTCGAATCTCCGAGCCCTGCTCGAGGCCGCGAGCCACCCCGACTTCCCTGCACGCGTGGTGGCGGTGGGCGCCGACCGCGACGCCGACGGCCTGGCCCACGCCGAGGAGTTCGGCATCCCGACCTTCACCGTGCCGTACTCCGCCTACCCCTCGCGGGAGGCGTGGGGTGAGGAGCTCGCCGAGCAGCTGGATGCCTGGCAGCCCGACCTCATCGTGCTGAGCGGGCTGATGCGCCTGCTGCCCGCCGCGGTCGTGGCGCGCTATGCGCCGCGCATCGTCAACACCCACCCGGCCTACCTGCCCGAGTTCCCCGGCGCGCACGGTGTGCGCGACGCTCTGGCCGCCGGTGTCGAGCAGACCGGTGCCAGCGTGATCGTCGTCGACGACGGCGTCGACAGCGGCCCCATCCTCGCCCAGGAGCGCATCGCGGTGCTGCCCGGCGACACCGAAGCCACGCTGCACGAGCGCATCAAACCCGTCGAGCGGCGGCTGCTGATCGACGTCGTGGAGCGCATCGCCACCGGCGACCTCGTTCTCTGACCACCCCCTCATAACGCACGTCTGAAGGAGCATCATCATGGCCGGCCCCCGCCTCGATCCCTCGCTGTACCGTCACCGCGACCTGGTGCCGATCAGGCGCGCGCTGGTCTCGGTGAGCGACAAGACCGGGCTGGTCGAGCTCGCCTCCGCACTCGCCGAGGCGGGCGTGGAGATCGTCTCCACCGGCTCGACCGCGCAGACGGTTCGGGACGCCGGCTTCGAGGTCACCGACGTGGCCTCCGTCACCGGAGTCGCCGAGATGCTCGACGGACGCGTGAAGACCCTGCATCCCAAGATCCACGGCGGCCTGCTCGCCGACCTGCGGCTGGAGGACCACGAGCGTCAGCTCGCCGACCTCGGCATCGAGCCCTTCGAACTGGTCGTGGTCAACCTCTACCCGTTCGTGGAGACCGTCGCCTCGGGCGCCGAGCCCGACGCGATCGTCGAGCAGATCGACATCGGCGGCCCGGCCATGGTGCGCGCAGCGGCCAAGAACCACGCGAACGTGGCCATCGTCGTCTCGCCGGAGTCGTACCCGGCGATCATCGAGTCGGTGAAGGGCGGCGGCACCGACCTCGCCCAGCGCCGTGAGCTCGCAGCCCGCGCCTTCTCGCACACCGCGACCTACGACACCGCCGTGGCCCAGTGGTTCTCGGAGGGCACCCTCAGCGACGGCGCCGACCTGCCCGCGCACCTGACGATCAAGGCGGAGCGCCTGGAGACCCTGCGCTACGGCGAGAACTCGCACCAGCGCGCCGCGATCTACACCCGCACCGGCGGCCACGGCATCGCCCAGGCCACGCAGCTGCAGGGCAAGGAGATGTCGTACAACAACTACGTCGACGCGGACGCCGCTCTGCGCGCCGCCTACGACATGGTGCTGCCCTCGGTCGCGATCATCAAGCACGCCAACCCGTGCGGCATCGCCACGACCGCGCCGAACGCGCTCGACCCGATCGCCAGCGCGCACCTGCGCGCGCACGAGTGCGACCCGGTGTCGGCCTACGGCGGCGTGATCGCCGCGAACGGCACGGTCACGCTGAAGATGGCCGAGAACCTCAAGGACATCTTCACCGAGGTCATCGTGGCGCCCGACTTCGAGCCCGCCGCGCTCGAGGTGTTCAAGGCCAAGAAGAACCTGCGTCTGCTCAAGCTGCCCGAGGACTGGCAGCAGGAGCGCATGGACGTGCGCCTGGTCTCGGGCGGCCTGCTGCTGCAGGACGCCGACCGCTTCCCGGACGACATCGTCTCGGTCGCCAAGGACTGGGAGCTCGTCTCCGGTGAGCGTCCCGACGAGGCCGCCATGGAGAACCTCATCTTCGCGTGGAAGGCGTGCCGCGCGGTCAAGTCGAACGCGATCGTGCTCGCCAAGGACAACGCCACGGTCGGCGTGGGCATGGGCCAGGTCAACCGCGTCGACTCCTGCCGCCTCGCGGTGGAGCGCGCCGGCGCACGCGCGGCCGGGGCGGTCGCGGCATCCGACGCCTTCTTCCCGTTCGCCGACGGCCCGCAGGTGCTGCTGGACGCGGGCATCACGGCCATCGTGCAGCCGGGTGGGTCGGTACGCGACGGCGAGGTCATCGACGCCGCGCGCAAGGCCGGCGTCACGATGTTCTTCACGGGGGAGCGCCACTTCTTCCACTGAGCCGGTCCTTCGTCTCGTCGCTGCGCTCCTCGCTCAGGAACCGGAGTCTTCCGATCCCTGAGCGAGCGCAGCGAGACGAAGGTTGCGGGCTCAGACCGTCGCCGAGCTCAGCAGGATGCTGGTCTCGCTGTCGCGGATGCCGTCGATGCCGCGGATGGTGCCGAGGGTCTCGTCGAAGGACGCCAGGCCGTCGCAGCTGATCTCGGCGACCAGATCCCATCGCCCGTTCGTGGTGTGCAGTGCGGCGATCTGCGGAACGCCGCGCAGGCTGCGGATCACCTCGCGGGTGTTGCGCCCCTCCACGGCGATGAGCATCACCGCGCGCACCACGGATGCCGCGGCGGGGTCGCGGACGCGCACCGAGAACCCGACGATCACGCCGCTGTCGACGAGCCGCTTGAGCCGGCTGTCGACGGTGGCGCGGGTCACGCCGAGGCGCCTGGCGAGGTTCACGACCGACTCGCGGCTGTTGGCGCGCAGCAGTGACAGCAGGCGGCGGTCGAGATCATCTAGAGAACTCATGCACAGAATGTACCCCATCGATGCTCACAATGCTGGTTTCGTTGTGAAAATGACTCATGATGATGAATGAAAGTGACATCGGACGCGCGTAGATTGGAGGGACGAAGAGTGAAGGGATGGACGATGGTCCGTTTTGTCGATGTTCCGAACATGCGCCGCTGGCTGGTCGACACCGGTATCGAGCGCGCGATCGAGGGGATCGCCGAGACGCTCGTCGAGGATTTCAAGCGCTGGGAGGACTTCGACAAGACCCCGCGCGTCGCCAGCCACTCCCACATCGGCGTGATCGAGCTGATGCCCGCCAGTGACGGCCGCCAGTACGGCTTCAAGTACGTCAACGGCCACCCGAGCAATCCCGCGCGCGGTCTGCAGACCGTCACCGCGTTCGGCGTGCTGGCCGACGTGGACAGCGGCTATCCGACGCTGTGGTCCGAGATGACCATCCTCACCGCGCTGCGCACCGCCGCCACCTCGGCCATGGTCGCCCGCGTGCTCGCGCCCGAGGGCGCCACGACGATGGCCATGATCGGCACCGGCAGCCAGTCCGAGTTCCAGGCGCTGGCGTTCCGCGCGCTGCTCGGCATCCGCAGCCTGCGCATCTGGGACACCGACCCGCACGCCATGGACGTGTTCGAGGCCAACATGCGCCCGCTCGGCTTCGACATCGTGCGCGCCGCGAGCGGTGCGGAGGCCGTGCAGGGTGCGCAGATCATCACCACCTGCACCGCGGACAAGGCCAACGCCACCGTGCTGACCGACGACATGGTCGGCCCGGGTGTGCACGTGAACGCGATCGGCGGCGACTGCCCGGGCAAGACCGAGCTCGACGCCCGCATCCTGCACCGCGGCGACATCTTCGTGGAGTACCCGCCGCAGACCCGCATCGAGGGTGAGATCCAGCAGCTCGACCCCGAGTACCCGGTCATCGAGCTGTGGCGCGTGCTCCGCGGCGAGGCCGCCGGACGCACCTCGGCCGAGCAGATCACGATCTTCGACTCCGTGGGCTTCGCGATCGAGGACTTCTCCGCGCTGCGGTACCTGGACTCCGCGATCGACGGCACCGACTACTTCACCGAGGTCGACATCATCGCCGAGCCGGCCGATCCGAAGAACCTCTTCGCGCTGGTCGCCGAGGGCGCCTCGGCGCACAGCCTGGCGTGAGAGCGGCATCCGCTCAGGCCCCGAACGCGGTGGTGCTGATCCGGCCCCACCACTTCCGGCCCAACCCGCAGACCGCGGCGGACAACACCTTCCAGAGCGAGGCCGACCACGACGTGTCGCGCGAGGCCTATGACGCGTGCACGCGCGTGGCCGAAGTGCTGCGCGCCGAGGGCGTGCGCGTGCACCTGTTCGAGGACGAGACCGACACGCATCCCGACAGCGTGTTCCCCAACAACTGGTTCTCCACGCACGCCGGCGGCCGGGTCGCGGTGTACCCGATGTACGCACCGAACCGTCGCGGCGAGCGCCGGGCCGACGTGATCGAGATGCTCAAGTCCGAGTACCGGGTGCAGGAGGTCATCGACTACTCCGGTCTGGAGCCCGACGACCTGTTCCTGGAGGGCACAGGGGCGATGGTGCTCGACCACGTGTCGCGGATCGCCTATGCGGTGCGCTCGCACCGCTGCGACCCGGTGCTCGTGGAGCGGTTCTGCACAGTGTTCGGCTATGAGCCGGTGGTCTTCGACGCCGCGGATCCGGACGGCGTGCCGATCTACCACACCAACGTGATGATGTGCATCGGCACCGACATCGCCCTGATCGGCCTGGACAGCATCGTCGGCGACGTGCGCCGCGAGCAGATCGCCCAGCGCATCCGCGACACCGGCCGCACACTGGTTCCGCTCACCGCCGACCAGGTGGCCTCCTTCGCGGGCAACGCGATCGAGCTGCGCGACCACAACGGCGAGCGCATCCTCGTGATGTCGGAGACCGCCCGCCGCAGCCTCAGCGACGAGCAGGTGCAGGTGATCTCGGCCTCGTGCCGCATCCTGGCGCTGGACGTCGCGCCGATCGAGCTGGCCGGAGGGTCGGCGCGCTGCATGATCGCCGGCATCCATCTCGACCCGCGCTGACCGGCTTCCGGTCGCGGCACTGCCGTGTCCGATTTCCGCCAGCCAGCGGCATTCGGACGTGACAGCATGGAGGCATGACCGAAGCCACGATGACCTTCGACGAGCGGTACCGCGCGATCAGCGCGCGTGACACGCGCTTCGACGGGCAGTTCGTGACGGCGGTGCGCTCGACCGGCATCTACTGCCGCCCGAGCTGCCCTGCGCGCACGCCGAAGCCCGCGAACGTCACGTTCTATCCGACCAGCGCGGCGGCGCACGAGGCGGGGTATCGCGCGTGCAAGCGCTGCCTGCCCGAGGCGACGCCGGGTTCGCCCGCGTGGAATCTGCGCGGCGATGCGGCGGCACGGGCCATGCGCCTGATCGCCTCGGGAGTGGTCGAGCAGGAGGGCGTTCCCGGGCTCGCGAACCGCCTCGGCTATTCGCCGCGTCACCTCACCCGCCTGCTCACCGCGGAGCTCGGGGCGGGCCCGCTCGCCCTGGCCAGGGCGCACCGCGCGCACACCGCACGCATGCTGCTGGTCGGCACCGACATGCCGGTGTCCGAGGTCGCCTTCTCGGCCGGGTTCGCCAGCATCCGGCAGTGCAACGACACGATCCGCGAGGTGTTCGAGATGACTCCGGGCGAGCTGCGCGCCACTCGCCGTGCGACGGAGCGGGGAGGCGCGACCACGGCCGCGGCGACGGCGGATGCCGAGGCGCAGGGCGCCATCGACCTGCTGCTGCCGCATCGCGCTCCCATGGACGCCTCGGGCATCTTCGCCTGGATGGCCGCGCGAGCGCTGCCCGGGGTGGAGACTGCGACCGCGACCTCTTTCGCGCGCCACCTCCGGATGCCAGGGGGACCCGCGCACCTGGAGATCCGCCAGGACGCCGACGGCCGTCTGCGTCTGCGTGCGCGTGTCACGCGGCTCGGAGACCTCGCGCCGCTCGTCGCCACCGCGCGACGGCTCTTCGACCTCGACGCGGACCCGACCGCGGTCGACGAGGCGCTCTCCGCGCACGCCGAGCTCGCGCCGCTCGTCGCGGCGCTGCCCGGCATCCGCGTGCCCGGCGCCGCCGACCCGCACGAGATGCTCATCCGCGCGATGGTCGGTCAGCAGATCACCGTGGCCGCCGCGCGCACCGCGCTGACCGCCCTCGCCGACCAGCTGGGGGAGCGCACCGCGGACGGCGGGATCCTGTTCCCGACCATGACCGCGATCGCCGAGCACGGCGCCGAGGTGCTGCGCGGTCCCGCAGCCCGCATCCGGGCGATCACGGGCGCCGCTGCCGCGCTCGCCGACGGTTCGCTCGTGCTGACCGTCGGCGACGACGCGGCCGAGCAGAGGGCGCGCCTCCTGGCGATGCCCGTCATCGGTCCGTGGACTGCCGACTACGTGCGGATGCGCGTGATCGGCGACCCCGATGTGCTGCTGCCCGGTGACGTCGCCATGCGTGCCGGAGCCGCGGCATCCGGCCTGCCCGCGGAACCCGCGGCCCTCGCAGCCTGGGCCGAGCGCATCGCCCCCTGGCGCAGCTATCTCACCGCCCATCTCTGGCGCGCGGCACCCGTCCGCGCCGTCCGAACCGCGAAACCGAAGACCCCGAGCAAGGAGCTCTCATGACCGCTCTCATCCAGACCATCGACACCCCGGACGGCGCCCTCACGATCCTCGCCGATGAGACGCAGCGCGTGCTCGCCTCCGGCTGGAGCGACGGCCACGCCGCGATCATCGGGCGGGTGCACGCCTCGTTGCGCCCCGACAGCATCGCGGAGGGGAGGACGGATGCCGCCGACGCCGCGCGGGCGTACTACGCCGGCGACCTGGATGCCATCACCACGGTCGCGGTGCATCAGCGCGGCACCGAGATGCAGCGGGTCGGCTGGGAGGCGCTGCGGCGCATCACCCCGGGGCAGCCGCTCACCTACACCGAGTTCGCCATCGAGCTCGGCAGCCCGCAGGCGGTGCGCGCCGCGGCGTCCGTCTGCGCCCGCAACGCGCCCGCCCTGTTCGTGCCCTGCCATCGAGTGCTGCGCTCGGACGGGAGCCTCGGCGGTTTCGCGTGGGGCCTCGACGTCAAGCGGAGCCTGCTCGAGCGAGAGGCCGCCGGCGCCGCTCGCTGAGCGATCTCGACAACTGGGACGGCCCGCAGTCGTCCTGCCGGACGAAACTCCGGCGGGACGACGCCCCTAGGCTCGAGACGTCTCAGTCATCGAGGAGGGCGCATGCCGGAGCTGGCACGGATCCGCGAGTGGGCCGAAGAGCGGTTGCCGGGGCTGCTCGCCGAGCATCGCGTGCCCGCGCTGTCGCTGGCCGTCGCCGCGGGAGACGAGACCTACGAGTACGCCACGGGCGTGCTCAGCACCACGACCGGTGTGACCGCCGACACCGACTCCGTCTTCCAGATCGGCTCCGTCACGAAGGTGCTGACCGCCACGCTCGCCATGCAGCTGGTCGAGGACGGGACCCTCGATCTCGATGCCCCCGTGCGCGATGTGCTTCCGGCGTTCCGCGTGACGGATGCCGCGGCATCCGAGGTGATCACGGTCCGCCACCTGCTGACCCACACCTCCGGGTTCGAGGGCGATGTGTTCGTCGACACCGGTGCCGGCGACGACTGCCTGGAGCGGTACGTCGAGGTTCTCGCCGGCACGCCCCAGCTGTTCGCGCCGGGGGAGATGTTCTCGTACAACAACGCGGGATTCTCGACGCTCGGGCGCATCATCGAGGTGCTCCGCGGCGAGCCCTACGAGCGCGTGCTGCGCCGGAGGCTGCTCGATCCGCTCGGCCTGCGGCACGCATCGGTCGATGCGGACGAGGCGATCCTGCACCGCGCCGCCGTCGGCCACCTCGTCTCCTCCGGGGGCGCGATCGAGCCGACCGCGGTGTGGTCGATGGAGCGCTCGGGCAGTCCGGCCGGATCGAGGCTCGCGATGACGGCGCGCGATCTGCTCGCCTTCGGACGCATGCACCTCGCGGGCGGCGCCGCCGACGACGGGACGCGCCTGCTCTCGGAGGAGTCGGTCTCGCTCATGCGCACCGAGCAGGTGCGGTTGCCCGACATCCACCAGGGCACCGGCTGGGGGCTCGGCTGGGAGCTGTTCGAACGTCCCGGGGCGACGGTCGTCGGGCACGACGGGAGCACGATCGGCCAGTCGGCACGACTGCGCCTGCTGCCCGCGGAGGGAGTCGCGATCGCCATCCTCGCCAACGGCGGCGAGACGCACGCCGTGTTCGCGCAGATCATCGACCGGATGCTGCTCGAGCTGGCGGGCCTGCCCCCGGAGCCGCCGCTCGCACCCACCGGCCCCGCCCCGCAGGACGCGACGCGCTTCCTGGGGCGCTACGAGTCGAGCACGGCCATCACCACCGTCAGCCGGACCGATGACGGCAGGGTGTGGCTGGACCGCGAACCGCGCGGCGTCGTGGCGGAGCTCGGCGATCAGCCCTTCCGCACCGAGCTGCTCGGCTGGCACGAGGACGTGCTCCTCCCCGTCGAGGCCGAGGGCGGAATCCGCCAGCCGGTCGCCTTCCTGGGCGACGACGGCACCGGCCGCGCATCGCACCTGCACACCGGACGTGCCGACAGAAGGACCGCCGGTGGGGAGACAGGATGGGAGGCATGATGAAGGATCTGCATCGCCGGGCCGTCGTCGCCGACGCGCACAACGACCTGCTCTGCGCCGTCGCGACCCGCCCGCCGGAGGAGTGGGCGTCGTTCTTCCGGACCCGCTGGCTGCCGCAGCTGCAGGCCGGCGGTGTCGATCTGCAGGTGCTCCCCGTGTTCATCGACGACCCGTACCGGCCCGAAGGCGCTCTGCGGCGCACACTGCGCATGATCGAGGCGGCGCACCGCCTGGCCGAGGGGAACGCGGATGCCGTCGCGCTCTGCCTCACCGGCGGGGACGTGGATCGCGCCATCGCCGGCGGACGCATCGCGCTCGTGCTCGCGCTGGAGGGGATGCCGGGCATCGGGGAGGACGTCGAGCTGCTGCAGACCGTGCACCGTCTCGGCGTGCGCATCGGTTCGATCGCGCACTTCGGACGGGCGGCGTTCGGCGACGGCAGCGGGGAGGACGCGGCCGGCAGCAGGCTCACCCGCGCGGGCGTGCGGGCCGTGGCGGAGATGGAGCGGCTCGGGATGCTGTTCGACGTCAGTCATCTGGGTGCCGGCGGCGTCGACCACGTGCTCGAGCTCGCCACGCGTCCGGTGATGGCCACCCACTCGTCCGCACGGGCGCTGCGCGACCATCACCGCAACCTCAGCGACGAGCAGATCCGCGGGATCGCCGCCACCGGCGGTGTCGTCTGCGTGAACTTCTTCGCACCCTTCCTGCACGAGAGCGAGTACACGCTCGACGTGCTCGTCGACCACCTCGAACACGTCGCCGCGGTGGCCGGCGTCGATCGGGTGGGACTCGGGCCGGACTTCGTGCGCGAGGTGCTCGACGACACCACACCGCCCTGCTGCGTGGTGGACACGGTCGAGGGCGTGCCCGCGAACGCGTACCTCCCCGGGCTCGAGGGCCCCGAGGGGCTGCCGCTCGTCACGGATGCCCTGCTGCGCCGCGGCTGGGCGGAGCCCGACGTCCTGGCCGTGCTCGGCGGCAATCTGCAGCGGCTGCTGCGCGTCGAACTCGGCGCCCCGGGCGACGGCGCCTGATTCGTCGAGCTCGACGAACGGACCCGACGTCGTTCGCAGGCGCGGACGAACGCGTCGCCTGCCCGTTGCCGCAGTATCGAAGAGTCGCAGCACCGGTCCGCACGTCCGGGGGCTGCAGGGAGTCGCAAGGGAGCGCGCGCATGCTGACGATTCGGGACCTGTCGGTCGAGATCACGCACGGCGACCGCATCGTGCGCCCCGTCACCGGCGTCGACCTCGAGCTGCATCGCGGCGAGACCCTCGGCATCGTCGGCGAGACGGGTTCCGGCAAGTCCATGACCGGGCTCGCGGTCATGGGCATGCTGCCCGGCGGCGGCCGCGTGGTGAGCGGATCCATCGACCTCGACGGCACGGAGCTCGTCGGCCTCGGCGAAGCCTCCTACCGGCGCATCCGCGGCAACGACATCTCCATGGTCTTCCAGGACTCGATGACCTCGCTCAACCCGACGCGCAGCATCGGCGACCAGGTCGCCGAGCCGCTGCAGCTGCACCGCGGCATGTCGCTGCGGGCCGCCCGCCGCAGCGCCGCCGAGATGCTCGCTCTGGTGGGCATCCCGCGCCCGCAGGAGCGCATGGGCGACTTCCCGCACCAGCTGTCCGGCGGCATGCGCCAGCGGGTGATGATCGCGATGGCGCTGATCTGCGAACCGCGCGTGCTCATCGCCGACGAGCCGACCACCGCGCTGGACGTGACGATCCAGGCCGAGATCCTGGAGCTGCTGGGCGAGCTGAAGCAGCAGCTCGGGATGGCCATGATCCTGGTCACGCACGACATGGGCGTGGTGGTCCGGCATGCCGACCGCGTCGGCGTCATGTACGGCGGCCGCCTGGTCGAGACCGGCCGCACGCCCGATCTGTTCCGCAGCACGCGGCATCAGTACACGCACGCGCTGCTGTCGTCCATCCCGACGCTCGCCCAGGACAAGGACGTCGAGCTGTTCAGCATCCCCGGATCGCCGCCGGATCCGGCCGACCCGCAGACCGGATGCCGTTTCGCCCCGCGCTGCGCGGCGGCGACCGAGCGGTGCCGGACCGAGACTCCTCAGCCGGTGGCCGGCCCCGGGGAAGGCCACCTGTTCGCCTGCTGGAACCCGGTGGACGAGAGGCAGGCGAAGCGCGAGGTCCGTCGCTTCGACGCATCGGAGCGCGCGGCATCCGAGAACGACGCGCAGCGGGTGCGCCTCAGCGTCGTCGACCTGCGCAAGGAGCATCCGGTCTCCGCGAAGGGCGTCTTCGGACGCCGCCGCTCGGTCAAGGCCGTCGCAGGCGTGAGCTTCGAGGTGCGCGCGGGAGAGGCGTTCGGGCTCGTCGGCGAGTCCGGCTGCGGCAAGTCCTCGCTCGGGCGGATGCTGGTCGCCCTCGACGCGCCCACCTCGGGCGAGGTGCTGCTGGACGGCCACCGGGTGTCGGGGCTCAGCCCGCGGCGGCTGGGTGCACGACGCGCGAAGCTGCAGATGATGTTCCAGGACTCGCATGCGTCGCTGGACCCCAAGATGCGCATCGACGCGATCCTGTGCGAGCCGATGGTCATCCAGGGCATCGGCACCGCGGAGGAGCGCACCGAGAAGGCCAGAGCCATGCTCGCCTGCGTCGGCCTCGGGGCCTCGATCCTGGAGCGCTATCCGCACGAGCTGTCCGGCGGCCAGCGTCAGCGCATCGGCCTGGCCCGCGCGCTGGCGCTGGACCCCGATGTGCTGGTCGCCGACGAGCCGGTCAGCGCCCTCGACGTGTCCATCCGCTCGCAGGTGCTGAACCTCATGCGGGGCATCCAGCGCGAGCGCGGCCTGTCCAGCGTCGTGATCTCGCACGACCTCGCCGTGGTCCGCTATCTCGTCGACCGGGTGGGCGTGATGTACCTGGGCGCGCTGGTCGAGGTCGGCGCGACCGATGAGGTCTACACACGGCCGGCTCACCCGTACACCGCCGGTCTGCTGGCCGCCGTGCCCGTCGCCG
This sequence comes from Microbacterium sp. 22195, assembly GCF_052056515.1. Taxonomy (NCBI): domain Bacteria; kingdom Bacillati; phylum Actinomycetota; class Actinomycetes; order Micrococcales; family Microbacteriaceae; genus Microbacterium; species Microbacterium sp. 22195. The sequence continues at coordinate 1,365,434 of NZ_JBQEPE010000001.1, read as the reverse complement.
ACCCCGACCTGGCCGACGCCCCCGTCGACCGCGTGCACGGCGAGCTGCCCAGCCCGCTGGACCCGCCGAGCGGATGCCGGTTCCGCACGCGGTGCCCGCTGGCCACCGACCTGTGCGCCCGCGTCGAGCCCGCGCTCGAGGACGTCGGCGGCGACCACGCTGTGGCCTGCCACTTCCCGCTGCAGCCGAAGCTCCGCGAGACGACGACGGCCGAGACCCTGACAGCAGGAGAGGTGCGCTGATGTGGTTCCTGCTGAGACGCGTGCTCGTGTCGCTCGTCGTGCTCCTGGGCATCTCCCTGGTCGTGTTCCTGATGCTGAACCTGATCTCCGACAGTCCCGGCCGTGCCGCCCTGGGGCAGCAGGCCTCGCAGGCCGCCGTCGACGCGTTCAACCGCGAGCACGGCTACGACCGGCCGGTGCTGATCCAGTACGTCGACTACCTGCTGCAGCTGCTGCGCGGTGACCTCGGCCGCTCCTACAAGCTCAACGAGGAGGTCGGCACGCTGCTGCTGCAGAACGCCCCGCGCAGCGCGATGCTGTCGCTGGCGGGACTCGTCCTCGCCCTCGTGATCGCCATCCCGCTGGGCATCCTGCAGGCGGTGCGCCGCGGCCGCTTCATCGATCGCGCCGCGACCTCGATCTCGTACCTGCTGTACGCGACCCCCTCGTTCCTGATCGCGCTGGTGCTGATCGGCGTCTTCAGCCAGACCGTCCCGCTGTTCCCCGCCGAGGCGTCCCAATCGAGCTCGCCCTGGGTGGTGTTCACCGATCCGCGCTCCATGGCCCTGCCGCTCATCACCCTCGCCATCACGAACGTCGTCGTGTTCGCGCAGTACCAGCGCTCCGCGGCGCTCGAGCAGCTGGGGATGGACTACATCCGCGTGGCGCGCGCCAAGGGGGCGTCCGAGCGCATCGTGCTCACCCGGCATCTGCTGCGCAACGCGATCACCCCGATCATCACGCTCGTCGGCGTGCTGATCCCCACGCTGCTCGCCGGGAACCTGATCGTCGAGGCGGTCTTCAACTACCCGGGACTCGGCCTGCTGTTCCTGAACAGCCTTCATCGAGAGGACTATCCGGTGCTGCTCGCATACACCCTCATCGGCGGGGCCCTGACCGTCGTCGGGAACCTCGTCGCGGATCTCGTCGTCGCCCGCGCCGACCGGCGGATCGAGCTGGGCCGATGAGCACCGCGCGCGCCGAGGTCGCCGCCGAGGAGCTGCCCGCCCTCGCGACCCGGAACCCGATCTCGCGCTCCGCGGTGCTGAGATCGCTGTGGCGCAGCCGGACCGGCCGCACGGGCGCCGTCCTGCTCGTAGCCCTGGTGCTTTTCTGCTACCTGGGGCCGCTCATCCACCCGACGAACCAGACCGACGTGGACCTGCTGAACGCGGCGCTGCCGCCCGGGGACGGCTTCCCGCTCGGCACCGACAGCAACGGCTTCGACGTGCTCGGCCGGCTCATGCTGGGTGGTCAGGTGTCGCTGCAGATCGGTCTGCTCGCCGCCGTGTTCGCCACCACCCTGGGCACGATCTACGGTGCGGTCGCGGGGCTCGCCGGCGGAGTGGTCGACGGCATCATGATGCGGGTCGTCGACGTGCTGCTGTCGATCCCGTTCCTGTTCTTCGTGCTGATCATCGCCGCGCGCTTCACGGCGACACCGCTGACGCTGAGCCTGGTCATCGGCGGGTTCTCCTGGCTGGTCGCCGCCCGGCTGATCCGCGGCGAGGTGCTGTCGCTGCGGGTGCGCGAGTTCGTCTCGGCGGCTCGGCTGATGGGCGCGAGCAACCGGCGCCTGATCTTCAGCCACCTCATCCCGAACACGTTCGGTGTGATCATCGTGAACCTCACCTTCCAGGTGGCGGACTCGATCATCGTGCTCGCGGCGCTGGGCTATCTGGGCTTCGGTCTGAGCTACCCGGTCACCGACTGGGGCAGCCAGCTCTCCAGCGGGGTGTCGTTCCTGGCGGCCGACTACTGGTGGCTGATCTACCCGGTCGGCGGGTTCATCGTGCTCACCGTGCTCGCGCTCAACCTGCTCGGCGACGCCCTCCGGGACGCCATCGAGCACCGCTCGCTCTGAACCCGGACCCGGTTCTGCGCCCTGTGTCGGACCCGACGGATCCCCGCTCGTGAATCTGTCGGGATCCCTGAACGGGGCGCGATGCGGATGCGCCACGCTCGGAGCATCGGACATCCGCATCACCCGACGGACCACTCCGACCCCCATCCCGAACATCCTGAACATCTCGAACAAGGAGCACAGCTCATGTCGCAGGTTCCGCGGAGGCGAGGACGCCTCCTTCTCGCGCTGGCCACGGCCGGCGTGCTGTTCATCACCGGCTGCACGGCATCCGGTGCGCCGGTCGAACCCGCCCAGTACGACAAGATCCCCGCCGAGAGCGGCACCCCCGTCGACGGCGGCGTGGTGACCATCGCCCTCACACCCGGCCTCACCCCCAACTACATCTACCCGTACCCGCCCGCCGCCACCGGCGGCACGGTGATCGGCTACGACCTGATGTGGCGGGCGCTGTACCGCACGAGCCTGGAGGGCGAGCCCTTCGACGCGGCGACCAGCCTGGCAGAGGAGCCGGTGATCAGCGACGACGGTCACACCGCGACGATCGCCCTGAAGGACCATTCGTGGTCCAACGGCAAGCCGGTCACCGCGGACGACGTCGTCTTCACCTTCGACCTTCTCAAGGCGGCCATCGCGGAGAGCCCGGCGAACTGGGCCTTCTACACGCCCGGCCAGTTCCCGGACGGCGTCACCGTCACCGCGGCGGACGCCCGCACCGCGGTGTTCTCGTTCGAGAAGCCGTACAACCCGTCGTACCTCGTCTCGCTGCTGCAGCTGCTCTACATCATGCCCTCGGCGGACTGGAGCATCGCCGCGACCGGCGGACCCGTGCTCGACTACACGCAGCCCGAGAACGCCACGGCGATCTACCACTACCTGACGGGCCAGTCCGAGGATCAGTCCACGTTCGTGACCAACCCGCTGTGGCAGATCGTGAACGGCCCGTACCAGCTGTCGGCATTCGAGCCGACCACGGGCTCGTTCTCGCTGACCCCGAACAAGAAGTACTCGGGACCGGGCGACTCGCGCATCGAGCGGGTGGACTTCAAGGCCTTCACCTCGCCCTCCGCGGTGTACAACCAGTTCGCCGCAGGCGAGCTGACCACAGGGCGGCTGGATGCCAGCTTCGCCTCGAAGATCGACGACCTGCGCAAGAAGGGCTACAACGTGTACGGCGCGCCGTCGCCGGCGCGCTTCGACGGTCTCGTGATCAACTTCGACAACAAGGTCGACAACTTCGACAAGATCATCGGCCAGCTGTACATCCGCCAGGCGATGCAGCACCTGATCGACCAGCCCGGGTACATCAAGAGCCGTGGCATCCACAGCGGCACCGCGACCGCGAACTACAGCACCGGCGGCCTGAACTCCGCCTACCCGCCCGAGTTCGGCGACAAGGCGACCTACCCCTACGACGTGAAGGCGGCCGAGAAGCTGCTCACCGACCACGGCTGGAAGGTGGACGCCGAGAAGGGGACCACCTGCGTGCGGCCCGGCACCGGCGACGACCAGTGCGGCGAGGGCATCCCGAAGGGGCAGAAGATCACCTTCACGATCGCGTCGGCCAACGACCCCGCCTTCGTCGGCGCCCGGGACCTGGCATTCGTGTCGCAGCTGAAGAAGGTCGGCATCGACGCGAAGGTCGTCACCAAGTCGCTGAACTACATGTACGAGAACTACGGCAACTCCTACGCACCCGACAACGCGGACAAGTGGGCGATGCAGGACTTCGGCGCCTTCGTGCAGACCTCGTACCCGACCAGCAACAACGCCTTCAACACCGGCGGGAGCTTCAACCTGGGCAGCTACAGCAACCCCGAGGCCGACAAGCTCATCGAGGCCAGCACCTTCGGCGCGGACCCGAAGGCGCTGAGCGCGGAGGTCACCATGCTGTCGAAGGATCTGCCTGTGCTCTTCTTCCCGACGCCGGACAACCTGATCGTCTGGAAGAAGGACCTCTCCGGCCCGCCGTCGACGTTCCGGTCCATGCTGAAGTTCGTCTACTCTCCCGAGCAGTGGTACTTCACCGAGAAGCAGAAGTAGGACGCCGTCGATGAGCGCGCAGATCGCGAAGCGGGTCAGGCCGATCCCGACGGTCGACTCCGCACGGCCCGGATTCCCGGCGCCCGAGGCGATCGGCGCGCTCATCGGCGATGCCAGGGTGATCGCGCTGGGCGAGGCCGCGCACAGCGTGGTCGAGTTCACCGCCCTCGGCGATGCGCTGCTGCGCACCCTGGTGCAGGACCACGGCGTCACGGCGTTCGTGATGGAGTCCGGCTTCGCCGAGGGGCTGCTGATCGACGACTGGATCCACGGCAGCCCGGGGGAGGTCGAGGACATCGCCCGCGCGGGCATCACCTACGGGTTCGGCGAATCCGACGGCATCCGCCGGCAGCTCACCTGGATGCGGGAGTGGAACGCGGCCGGCGGCGACGTGCGGTTCTACGGCATGGACCTGCCCGGCTCGTCGACCTCGCCGGGAACGGCCGTGCGCGCCTGCCTCGCGCGCATCGCGCCCGAGCCCGGCGACGAGGAGCTGCTGCGGCGCACCGACCTCGGCGGTCGCACCGATGCGGCGATCGCCTACGCGGAGATGCCGGACGATGCGCGGGCGGAGGTCATCGCCTCTCTGCGGGCCCTCGTGTCGCGCGTCCGCTCCCAGGATGACGAGATCGCCCTGCGGTGCGCGGCCTCGATCGACGCGTTCCTCGCCGAGCTCGACTGGGCGGGCGGCGCAGGACCCTATCCGCGTGAGACGTTCATGGCCGAGACCGTGACATGGATCGCGGAACGCGAGCCCCGCATCCTGGTCTACGCCCACGACACCCACGTGCGCCGTGCGCCTCTGGAAGGGCGCGACTGGATGGGGGCGCTGCTGGCCGACCGGCTCGGTGACGGTCTGCGAGTGATCGGAACGACCTACGGCACCGGCCCGGTCGTGGTCTTCACGCAGCGCTCGCCGCGTCCCTTCGACTGCGATGTCGAGCTGCGGGAGCGCGGCACGGAGCCCGGCACGATCGAGCGGGCGCTCGACACGATGGTCGCGGGAGGAGCCGCGGCACTGATCGACCTGCGCGGACTCGACGCGGATGCCTTCCCGGGGGTCGACGCGATGCTGGTCGGAGGAGGTCGCGAGGCCCTGCCCGATGTCCCCGGCTCCTTCGACGCGCTGATCCACTTCACGCGCGTGCACGCCGCACCGGGGGCGTTCGAACGGCTGAGGGCCGAGTTCGACGCGCCGAATGCGCAGGCGGACCGATGATCCCGTACCCGCCCGCCCGCCTCGACGACGTCGTGGAGCACGTCGCCGGCATCCCGATACCCGACCCGTACCGCTGGCTGGAGGGCGAGACGGAGGAGGTGCGCGCCTGGCAGCGGGCGCAGGCCGAGCTCGCGGCCGAGGTCATCGGGGCCACGGGGAAGACGGATGCCGCTCGCGCACTGATCGCCGAACATGAGCGCGGTGCCAGGCCCGGCCTCCCGCGGCATGGGGGCGGTCGCTGGTTCCGGGTGGAGGTGGACTCCGTCCTGGTCGCCTCCGAGCCCTACGGTGCGGGCCGGACGCTGGTGACCCTCTCGACGTTCGACGAGCCGGGCCGGCCGGCGGTGCTGGCCTGGTTCGCGCCGTCCCCGGACGGACGGGTGCTGGCGCTCGGCGTCTGCACCGACGGCAGCGAGCACAACAGCATCCGCCTCATCGACGTCGACACCGGCCGGATCCGTGACGACGCACCGGGCGAGATCCTGCACAGCGCCTGGGGCGGTGGCGTCTCCTGGCTGCCGGACGGCTCGGGGTTCCTCTTCCTCGCACTCGCCGGGTCGGCCGCCGACTTCCGTCAGGTCGTGTACCGGCGGATGCTGGGGGAGCACGGTTCCTCGGTGGTCGAGGACATCCCCGTGCCGGCGGGATCGCGGGAGTACACCCGCATCCAGTTCTCCCGCGACGGACGATGGGCGGTCGCCAGCCATCGGGTCGGCACTCCCATCCCGGTCGCCGTCCGCGACCTGACCTCGGGCGCCCCTTGGCGGCGCTTCATCCACGACTGCCCCGACATGATCGCCGGACACATCGTCGGCGATTCCTACGTCGCCGTGACCGACCACGGCTCGCCGCGGGGGAGGGTCGTGGCGATCGCCCTCGACGAGCCGCATCCCGACGACCCGAGCACGTGGCGCGTGCTGGTGCCGGAGAGCGACACGGTGCTCCGCTCGCTCACGCCGGTCGGCGGGCACCTGTACCTCAGCGGCTTCGCGGAGACGGCGGCGCGGATCCGCGTGCTGTCCACCGCCCGCGTCGACGACCGCGACCCGGGCGACCGCGGCGCCGGAATCCGGTGCGCGGATGCCGGCGAGGTGCCGCTGCCGGCCGACGGTGCGCTGGGCGCATCCTTCTTCCCCCTGACCGGCCTGAACCCCGACGACGGCAGCGGTGAGTTCCTCTTCGCGTTCTCGACGCTCACCACCTCGTGGAGCGTGCACCGGCATCGGCCGGGTGACGACCACGTCGACGAGCTGATCGCGCCGGCGGTGCGGGTGGCGGCATCCGTCGAGTACCGCTCGGCGACCTCCGCCGACGGCACGGCCGTGCCGTATCACGTGGTGCGGCCCGACGGACTGCCTGCCGGACCGGCACCCGCACTGATCTCGGCGTACGGGGCGGCCGGCATCCCGACCCTCCCCGGATATCAGCCCGACCTGGCCGCCTTCGTCGCGGCCGGCGGCACCCTCGTGCAGGCCCATCTGCGCGGCGGCGGCGAATTCGGGCGCGACTGGTTCCGCGCGGCGGACAGGGAGCGACGTCGTGTGCGCGACGCGGATCTGCTCGCGGTCGCCCGGGACCTGATCGCGCAGGGCATCAGCGAGCCGCGGATGCTGGCGCTCACCGGCGGCTCCGACGGCGGGCTCATGTGCGGCGTCGCCGTGACCGAGCATCCGCAGCTCTGGTGCGCGGTCCTTCCGCGCGCCCCTCTGCTCGACCTCATCGGCGGCATCCGCATCCCCTACCTCGAGTTCGTGATCCGCAAGGCCTGGGGCGATCCCGGCGTTCCCGCCGACATCGAGCGGCTGCGTCGCTCCTCGCCCTACGAACTGGTCTCGCCCGCCGCGTTCCCGCTGGTCTACGTGCAGGCGGGCGACACCGACCCGCGTTGCCCTCCGGCGCAGGCGCGCAAGTTCGTGGCACGGATGCAGGCCGCTCAGCGCGGCGAGCAGCCGATCCTGCTGCACGTGTTCGAGAACGCCGGACACGGTGCCGGCACCAGCGCGGCCGTGCTGCAGGCGCAGGACGCCGAATGGCTGGCCGTCCTGATGGCGGCGCTGGGACTCAGCGGTCGCGTCTGATGTCGATCAGGCGCAGCTGCAGCTGCACGGCGAACCGTGCGCTCGGGTCGTCGAGGTCGAGCCTGCCCACCTCCGCGACGCGGCGCAGCCGGTAGCGGAACGTGTTCTGGTGCACGAACATCGCCGCCGATGCGGCGGTCACGTCGCCCATCGCGTCCAGCCAGGCGCGGAGGGTGTCCACCAGGCTGGCCTGATGCGTCTCGTCGTAGGCCAGCAGGCGCGCCAGCGGACCGGAGGGGACGTCGCGCGCCGCGCCGGTGAGCTCGAGCAGCAGCGACTCGGCGTGCACGTCCTCCAGGCGGGCGACCTGCGTGTCCACGACGTCGGCGCGCAGCACGCGCATCGCGCGGTCGGCGCTGGAGCGCGATCGGGGGAGCTGCGAGATCTCCTGCACCACGCCGCCGATCGTGATGAACAGCCGCTGCGAGGAGCGCACCCGGGTGAGGAACTCGTTCGCCAGCCGGACCGCGCTCTCCTCGGCATCCGGCGTCGTCGCGACCACCGGGAGCACGCCGTAGGCGACGTCGCCGATGAGCCCCACGATCGATCGCGGCTGCGCGAACAGCAGGTGCACCGAGAAGGCGTCGGCGATGCGCTTGCGCTCCGCGGCGACCGCGGCGTGCGGCAGCTGGTCCGTCGCGGGCGCATGCAGCGACAGCGCCAGCACCATGACCGGCTCCTCGCGCAGGCCGAGCCGGTGCGCCGCCTCGGCGGCGCCGGGACCGCCGTCGAGCACGCTGCGCAGCTGGTCCGCGCGCAGGCGCCGTTCGGCATCCGCATCGGTGCGCTGCCACACGAGGTGCATCGCGACGAGCCGCGCGGAATCGCGGAGGGCGCGCATGCCCTCCTCGCTGAGGGGCGTGGGCGAGGCCACCCAGATGGTGCCGAGCATCTCGTCACCGGCGCGCACGGCCATGACCGTCCGGCTGCTGTCCGGATCGTCCAGCGGCGGCACCACGACGGGGGAGTCGCTGCGGTTGATCTCCTGCAGGACACCGGCCTCCTCGAGCAGGCGGGTGTAGTGCTGCGGCAGCTGACGTCCGCGCGTGACGGTCGGAGCGCTGCTCTCCGGGGCGTGCGAGAAGGCCAGCAGCTGCGCGTTGCGGTCCTCGATCGTCACCGGCGCCTCGAGCAGCGCCGCGATGGCGTTGGCCATCGCGAACAGATCACCGGCGAGGATGCCGCCGAAGGTGACCGGTCGTGCGTCGTCGGGGCCGCCAGGGGTCATCAGGGCCCGGAACAGGCCGGCCAGGTGCGCCCAGGTGGTGCCGCGGGACAGGGTGAACAGGACCACCCCGGTCTGCTGCGCCGCGGCCACGAGCTCTTCGTCGGCGGCGAACGGCGCACGCACCACCAGCCCTGCGGCGCCGCTCAGGCCCAGGCGCGTGATCACCTGCAGCACCTCGGCGCTGTTCTCCAGCCCGACCCCGAGCACGATCGCGTTGCGGGGAGCCTCGGGCTCGTCACGCGGATCGTGGATGGCTACCGCCTCGATGAAGCGGTCGGGGGACACCTCGCCGGCGACCACGTCGAGAAGCGTTCCGCCCAGCTCCTCCATGACGTGCACCAGGCTCGCCTGGGGCCGGTGGTTCATCGCGGGGCGCACGTCTGCGAGGCTAGCATCGGGGCCGCGGCCGGGTCGGCCGTGCTCATGACACCGGCACCCATTCGCGGGCGACCGTGTACCGGGCGAGCCTGTCCGGATCCGGCGTGACGCCGATGCCAGGACCGGTGGGCACCTCGAGGTGGCCGTCCACGAGGCGGAACGGCTCGGTGAGATCCTCGTCGAAGTACCGCTCGGACGCCGAGGTGTCGCCAGGCAGCGCGAACCCCGGCAGGGCGGCGAGGGCCACGTTGGCGGCCCGGCCGACGCCGGTCTCCAGCATCCCGCCGCACCAGACCGGCACACCGTGCGCGGCGCACACGTCGTGGATGCGCCGCGACTCCAGGTAGCCGCCCACCCGTCCGGCCTTGATGTTCACGATCCGGCACGCGCCCAGCTCGATGGCGGTCGCCGCCGCGCGGGCCGAGAGGATCGACTCGTCCAGGCAGATCGGGGTCGCCAGGCGCCGGGCGAGCGCCGCGTGGCCGAGCAGGTCGTCCATGGGCAGCGGCTGCTCCACCAGGGAGAGGTCGAAGGCGTCCAGGGCGAGCAGATGGTCGATGTCGGCCCGCTCGTAGGCGGCGTTCGCGTCCACCTGCAGCATGATGTCGCCGAAGCGCTCCCGCACGGCGCGGACCGGCTCCAGGTCCCAGCCCGGCTCGATCTTGAGCTTGATGCGCAGGTATCCGTCCGCGAGGTACCCCTCGACGGTGTCGAGCAGTTCGGGGATGGAGTCCGCGATCCCGACGGAGACGCCGCTGGGCACATGCGAGCGCACCGCGCCGAGCGCGTGCGAGAGGGATTCGCCGCGTTCGCGCAGGTCGGCGTCGAGGACCGCGGTCTCCAGCGCCGCCTTGGCCAGGCGGTTCTCCTTGAACCGCGACAGCGCAGGCGACACCCGATGCCCGTCCAGATCAGGCACTCCGGCGAGTGCGGGGATGAGGTGCCGGCGCAGCACATCGGCGGCGCCCAGCGTGTACTCGCCCGAATACAGCGGCGCCTCGCTGGCACCGCACTCGCCCCAGCCCTCCGCTTGGTCCGTGACGGCCCGCAGCAGCAGCGTCTCGCGTACCGCCTCGGTGCCGAAGGAGGTGCGGAACGCGCCCACGAGCGGCATCGCGATGTGCAGGATCTCCACGCCTCTGAGTCTCATGGCGTCTCCGTTCTGTCGAGGATGTACCAGCCCGTGCGGTCGAATCCGCGCACCACCGCGCCATCGGCAAGGAGCGCGCCCAGTGTCCTCCTGATGGCGAGTCGCCAGGCCGCGGACCGCGCGGGATCCTCGGCGCGCATCGCCTCGATGTCGGCCGGGACCGCGACGAGGACCGTGGCGGCGTCCGCATCCCCGAGCACCGGCCGGCCCTCGGCGTCGGCGCGCAGCGCGACGGCGGCATCCGGCACGTCCGAGGCGGCGCACGGCCGGGGGCGGCCCGCGGCCGCCTCGCACGCTCCGGGGCTCAGCAACGGCCACCGGGCCATGAGGCGGTCGGTGATGTCGTCGCGGTTGATGGCGTCGTCCATCGAGCCGTACAGGTCGGGGAGGTACTCGCCGGCGACGGCGCCGAGCTTGCCGAGATTGAAGTGCGCGTTGCGGCGGATCAGCGGGTCGAAGGTCCAGGTGATGGTCTCGGCGCCGTGCTCCAGCGCCCAGGCGCGCTGGTGCAGCTTCAGCGCGAACCCGATGCCCGTGCCGCGGGTGCGGGGGAGAGCGCCGGCGATGTGACTGTGCAGCCGGCGCTCGCCGGGAGGGGCGAAGAAGCCCAGGCAGGCGGCGGCGAGTCCCTGCGCATCGAAGGCGCCCGCGACGTAGCCGCCCGCCGTGCGCATCGCGGCCAGCATGTCGGCCGTGACCGGAGGGTTGGTGGCGCCCGTGCTCCAGACCTCTTCGATCAGCGCGCGGACGCGGGCGTGATCGTCGATGCGGTCGATCAGCTCGATCCGCATCCCCGTCGAGGCGGCCGCGGCGGCGGCATCCGTCTGCGCGGCCACGACGACGTCCGCCTCGGTGCTCACACCCGCTCCGGCTCGGTCCGGGCCGGAGCCGCGGCGGATTCGGGGGAGACGAGCAGGTCGGCGATGAGCGCGGTCAGCAGGCGCGTGCGACCGGGGAGCTCGGCCACCAGCACGTGCTCGTCCTCGGCGTGCGCGCCGCCGCCGACGGCTCCGAGACCGTCGAGCGTCGGAGTGCCGACACCGGCGGTGAAGTTGCCGTCGGATGCCCCGCCGACCGACATCGCCTGCAGGGGCGGCAGCCCGATGCGCGCGGCGACCCGCTCGGCACGCGCGAACAGCGCGGCGGATGCCTCGGGCTCGAGCGGCGGCCGGTTGATGCCGCCCTCGACGCGCACCGACGCGCCGGTGAGGCGGGGGCGCAGGGCGGTGATGGCGTCGTGCGTGCGGTGCTGCTCGGCCACCGATGCGGCGCGGACGTCGACGCTGAACGAGGCCCGGGCGGGAACCGTGTTCGACGTGGTCCCGCCGTTGGCCGTGGTCGGCGTCACGGTGGTGCCCCGGAGAGGATCGGACAGCGCCGCCACCGCCTGCACCTGGTGGGAGAGCTCGATGGTGGCGTTGACGCCGTTCTCCGGTTCCAGGCCGGCATGAGCCGCACGCCCGTGCACGTGCACCTCGTACCGGGAGACGCCCTTGCGCGCGGTCTTCAGCGCTCCGCCGGGGCCCGCGGCCTCCAGGATCAGTGCCGCCTCGCACCCGCGGGCCTCCTGCTCGATCAGCGCTCGCGAAGTGGGCGATCCGGGCTCCTCGTCGCCGGTCACCAGCACGGTCACGCCATCGCGATCGGGCAGCGCGGCGACCGCGTGCAGGGCCATGACGAGCCCCGCCTTCATGTCGAACGAGCCCGGCCCGCGCAGCTTGCCGTCCACGACTTCCGCCGGGTGCGCCTGAAGCGATCCCACCGGCCACACCGTGTCGTGATGACCGAGGACCAGCACCCGCGCCTCCGCGCCGAACCGCCACCGCAGGTGGGTGCACCCGTCGATCACCACGCGCTCGGGCGCCGCGCCCAGCAGCCGGGTGCCGAGCTCCGCGACGGCATCCGCGCTGCGTCCGACCGCCTCGAGGTCGTGCGAGGGCGACTCGCATCTCACGAGGCGCTGGACGTCCGCGATCAGATCGTCGGCGTTCTCCGGCATCGATGCTCCCTTGCTGTCGCCTGTGCGGTCCCGGAAATCCATCCTGCGGCCCGGCCGCCGCCTGGCGTCTGTCGGAATGACCGAATGCCGGTGCCTGCTTTGGTCGGGCTCGATGAGCGCGCCGAGACGGGAGCGTCGGAAGCCTCGGAAAGGGATTTCCTCTTGCCTTCAGCAGGGACACGGGCATAGGCTCGAAGGCTGTCGCGCCGATCGGTCCGACGAAGCCGAGCCTGAGGAGGACACCATGGAAACGACGACTGTCACGACGTTCATCGCCCTCGGCTCGCGCGCACCCCGCCTGCGCGACTGAACGCGGCCGGCGGCCCTCCGATACGGAGCAGCACCGCCCGCCCGCCACACCGGATGCCGAGCATCCGGCCCCCTGTCTTCGTCACCTGATCGCTACGCAACCGAGAGCCATGTCTGCCAACTCTTCTTCGTCGTCCCTGTCAACGTTCGCCGCACTCTGGCGACTGAAACCGTTCATCCGGCCGATCTTCGGTCGCCTCATCGGCGGTGCGGCCAGCGCGCTCGCCGCCGCCGTCATCGCCCTGATGATCCCGATCGTGCTCGAGCAGATCGTCAAGGGCCTGGGCGACGTCTCCGGCGCGCACCTGAACGGCGGTGTGATCGGGCTGATCGTCGCCGGCGCCTTCGGCGTGCTCGCCCTCGCACTCGGCGAGGCCGCCATGGTGTGGCTGCGCCGCTGGTTCGTGCTCACCCCCGCCACCGAGGTGGAGTACCGGATGCGGGCCGAGCTGTACTCGCGTCTGCAGAACCTGCCGGTCGCCTTCCACGACCGCTGGCAGTCCGGACAGCTGCTCAGCCGCATGATGCAGGACCTCAGCCTGATCCGCCGCTGGATCGCGTTCGGCCTGATCCTGCTGGTCGTCAACATCCTGACGATCATCATCGGCGCGCTGCTGCTGTTCCGCTGGCACTGGATGCTCGGAGCGATCTTCATCGCCACGGGCATCCCGCTGTGGGTCGCCGGCTATCTGTTCGAGAAGCGCTACGGCACGCTCGCGCGACGCAGTCAGGACCAGGCCGGTGACCTCGCCACCAGCGTGGAGGAGAGCGTCCACGGCATCCGCGTGCTGAAGGCCTTCGGCCGGGGCAAGCACGCGCTGACCCGGTTCAGCCGACAGGCCGAGACGCTGCGCGAGACCGAGCTGGGCAAGGCCCGCGCAGTCGGCCAGATCTGGTTCTGGCTCGACCTCATGCCGCAGCTCGCGTTCGGCCTGAGCCTGATCACCGGCATCTGGCTGATCTCGACCGGAGCCATCAACGTCGCCGAGCTGTTCGCGTTCTTCGCGATGGCCACCGTGCTGCGCTGGCCGATCGAATCGATCGGCTTCCTGTTCTCGTTCATGCTCGACGCTCGGACGGCGACGGACCGCGTGTTCGACATCTACCGCGAGACCAACACCATCACCGACCCCGAGAAGCCGGTGCACCTGGCGGAGCCGCGCGGCGCACTCGCCTTCGAAGGCGCCCGCTTCCGGTACCAGGATGCAGGCCCGTCCGAGCGCGACCTGCTCGACGGCATCGATCTGGTGCTCGAGCCGGGCGAGACCATGGCCCTGGTGGGCCTGACCGGGTCCGGCAAGACCACGCTCACCACGCTGCCCGCGCGTCTGTACGACGTGACAGGCGGCCGGGTCACGCTCGACGGCGTGGACATCCGCGACTTCGAGCTGGCCGAGCTGCGTCGGCACATCGCGATGGCCTTCGAGGACGCCACGCTGTTCTCGGCATCCGTCCGCGAGAACGTGCTGCTGGGCCGAGCCGACCTCGACCTGCACAGCGAGGAGGCCGACCGCGTGCTGCGCGAGGCGCTCGACGTGGCGCAGGCCGGGTTCGCGGACTCGCTGCCCGACGGGCTCGAGACGATCATCGGCGAGGAGGGGCTGAGCCTCTCCGGCGGTCAGCGACAGCGTCTGGCGCTGGCCCGTGCCGTCGCCGCCGCGCCCAAGGTCCTCGTCCTCGACGACCCGCTGTCGGCGCTCGACGTCGACACCGAGGCTCTCGTCGAGGAGGCCCTGCGGCACGTCCTGGCTGAGACCACGGCGCTGATCGTCGCGCACCGTCCGTCGACCGTCGCGCTCGCGGACAGGGTCGCGCTGCTCGAGAAGGGCCGGATCACGGCGGTCGGGAAGCACTCCGACCTGCTGCGCACGAGCGCGCACTACCGCCACGTGATCTCGAGCCTGGAGGCTGAGGAGGCCGCGCGCACCGGGACCATCCCGATCATCACCGAGGCCGTCGCAGAGGCGCACCGCGCGTCCGCCACGGCATCCGGCGACGACGAGACCGCGGTGCCCGCGGACGAAGCATCCGCCACCGAAGAGGAGGTGCAGGCATGACCATCACGGGAACCCGGGACGAGGACCGCTCGGACCTGACGAAGGAGGAGAGCCGTGCCATCCGGCAGCGCTCGCTGCGCCTGCTCGGCTCGCTGATCCGCCCGCTGCGCCTGCGCATCGTGGTCGCCGCGATCGTGCTGGTCGTCTCGACCGCGCTGCAGGTCGCGGGGCCGATCCTGATCGGCATCGCGCTCGACTCCGCGCTGCCGCAGCTGCTGAAGAACGCGGACTGGATGCCCGCGATCATGGTCACCGCGGTGTACCTGTTCGCCGGCATCGCCGGTTCCGCGCTGATCGGCTTCTACGTCGTGCTCGCGGCCCGCATCACGCAGGCCGTGCTTCTCGACCTGCGCAAGCGCATCTTCCTGCACACGCAGCGACTGAGCCTGGAGTTCCACGAGTCGTACACGTCGGGCCGGATCATCTCCCGGCAGACCAGCGATCTGGACTCGATCCGCGAGCTGCTGGACGGCGGGCTGAACAACCTCGTCTCGGGCGTGCTGTTCGGCATCTTCACCTTCATCGCGCTGGTGATCGCCGACTGGCAGGCCGGCGTCGTGCTGCTGCTGGCGGGTGTTCCCCTGGTGCTGCTGATGCGCTGGTTCTACCGCCGTTCGCAGCTCGTGTACCGCGAGTCGCGGGTGATCAGCGCCAAGGTGATCGTGCAGTTCGTGGAGACGATGACCGGCATCCGCGCGGTCAAGTCGTTCCGCAAGGAGCCGCGCAACGACGTCGCCTTCCGCAAGGTGGCGGGCGACTACCGCGACATCAACCGGCGCTCCATGGTGCTGTTCGGCACCTTCGAGCCCGGACTGATGGCGGTCTCGGCGCTGACGATCACCCTGGTGGTGCTGTGGGGCGGCATCCGCGTCGCCGACGGCGCCCTCGGCGTCGGCGTGCTGCTGGCGACCGTGCTGTACGTGCGCAACTTCTTCGCGCCCATGCAGGAGATCGCGATGTTCCTGAACTCCTACCAGTCCGCCACGGCGGCGCTGGAGAAGGTGTCGGGCGTGCTCGAGGAGGTGCCGACCGTCCCGGACCCGCAGAAGCCGATCGACCTGTGGGAGGCGCGGGGCGCGATCCGCTTCGACGACGTGACCTTCGGGTACAACGGCGACAAGACCATCCTGCCGAGCTTCTCGCTCGACATCCCCGCGGGGCAGACCATCGCACTGGTGGGCACGACGGGAGCGGGGAAGTCGACGCTCGCCAAGCTCGTGTCGCGGTTCTACGATCCGAGCGAGGGCGAGGTCACGCTGGACGGCGTCGACCTGCGGATGCTGCATCCCAAGGACCTGCGCCGTGCGATCGTCATGGTCACGCAGGAGGCGTACCTGTTCAGCGGGACCGTGGCGGACAACATCGCCCTCGGCAAGCCGGACGCGACGTTGGACGAGATCCGTGCGGCGGCCCGCGCCGTGGGTGCGGACGAGTTCATCACCTCGCTGCCGGACGGCTACGACACCGACGTGAACAAGCGCGGTGGGCGCGTCTCGGCGGGGCAGCGGCAGCTGATCTCGTTCGCGCGCGCGTTCCTCGCCGATCCGGCGGTGCTGATCCTCGACGAGGCCACCGCATCGCTGGACATCCCGTCGGAGCGGCTCATCCAGGACGCCCTGCAGACGCTGCTGGCGGACAGGACGGCGATCATCATCGCGCACCGCCTGTCGACCGTCGCGATCGCCGATCGCGTGCTGGTGATGGAGCACGGGAAGATCATCGAGGACGACACCCCGGATGCCCTGATCGCGGGCACCGGCAAGTTCGCCCAGCTGCACGCCGCCTGGCAGGAGACTCTGGTCTGACATGCCTCCCCGACAGCCCGTCCGTCCCGCCCTTCGGCGCGGCCGGGCGGGCTGTTAGGTTGAAGGAGTGGATCCGATCTGGGCTGCGGCGGCCGAGCTGTGGTGGATCGCGCCGACCGCTGCAGCCGGCGCAGGGGCGATCGGGTTCGCGACGGTGCGGAGGCGGCAGACGGTGAACGGCAAGCGACTCGGGTACGACGCGGCCCGGCTCGAGCTGCGACAGGCGCAGCAGGACGCCAGGGACGCCGCCGTGTCCGCGCGCGTCGCCCGGGCGGAAGCGGCTCGTATCGCCGCCGATCGCGCGGCTTCGCGCACGGATGCCGTGGCCGTGGCATCCGCTCGCCGCGCGCTGCGCGAGGCGCAGCTGGCGTCGAAGGCCGCGATGGCCCGCGTACGCGCCGCGCGCGCACGCGTCTCGGCCGAGCGCTCGTCGCTGGCCTCGGCGGCGGATCTTCCCCTGGACCGGCTGCGCGCTCGCCACGACGCTGTGCTCGCCCGGTGGATGGCCTACGAGACGGATCCCGGTCTGGCGCTGGCGTACCCCGCGATGAGCGACGGACGTCAGCCGCACACGGCCGCCTTCCTCGCCGCCGTCGAACGGGCGCGCGATCGGCGGCCGACGTCCGAGGGCGCGCGCATCACAGCATCCGACTTCTCCGACTACCGTCGCGCCGTCGACGATCTGGAGCGCGCCTTCGACGTCGCCGAGCGCTCCGCGCGCGGAGAGAAGGTGCAGCCCGACCTGCCGGATGCGCTCTGGGATGCGGCCCGCGGGTTCGCGGAGAAGTCGACCGAGATGCTGAACCGCACCACCGACCTGCTCGGCGACTGGACCGCTCGGCGTCGGCGCGACCGCTGAGCCCGGCCCTGGCCGCTGTCTGCTCGGTGTCGTTCTGAAGGAGGTTCGCGCTTCTGAAGGATGCCTGCGGCCCTGACGTCCTTCAGAGGTGGAGACGTCCTTCAGAAATGACGGGTGCGAGGCACCGAAGCGCGGCGGAGCGGATGCCGTGCGGGAGCGCTCTCAAGGGGAGCGGCGACGGGGTCTCGGTGGGGGAGGGGATCCGAGGCCCCGCCGCCGGTTCAGTCCGTGACGCGGATCTGCGCGATGACCTCGGAGTACTCGGTCTCGCCGACCGGCTCGAAGCCCACGCGGCGGAAGAACGCCTCGGGGCCGCCCTCACCGGCCTCGTAGATCACGTTCACGTGATCGACGCCGCGCTTGCGGGCCTCGTCGATCAGAGTCTTGACGGCGAAGCGCCCGACACCGCGACCCTGGTCGTCGGCGTCCACGTTGATGCGCCACAGCACGCTGCGGAAGTGCTCCTCGGGGGCATCCGCGTCGAAGCTCGCGCTGACGAAGCCCACCACCTCGTCTCCGTCGAGCACCACGCGCTGCCAGGAGGTCTGGGGGTTCACCACGGTGGCGGCGATCCCGTAGGAGACCGGTGCCAGGAACTGCTCCTGGCCGGGCTTGAGGGACAGGTTGTTGACGGCGACGATCGTCGCCGCGGACAGTTCGACCACACGCAGTTCCGACATGGAACCCAGGCTAGCCCCTCCGCGGGCTTCTGTCGCGGAAACCGCGGCCCCGGTGTCGGAACCCTGAAGGGGTGCCGGGAAGCGGACTCGGGTATCTTGGTATCGAGATAAAATCTGCCCTCGCGAACGGAGATCCGGTGACCGACGACGCCATCATCTACACCTACACGGACGAGGCGCCGGCTCTGGCGACCGCGTCCTTCCTGCCGATCATCAAGGCCTACACCGGTCAGGCCGGCATCGAGGTGGAGACCCGCGACATCTCGCTCGCCGGCCGCATCCTCGCCGCCTTCCCGCAGAAGCTCACCCCCGAGCAGCAGGTGGGCGACGCCCTCGCCGAGCTGGGCGGTCTGGCCACGCTCCCCGAGGCCAACATCATCAAGCTGCCGAACATCTCGGCGTCCATCCCGCAGCTGAAGGCGGCCATCGCCGAGCTGCAGGAGAAGGGCTTCGACGTCCCGGACTACCCGGACGAGCCCCAGTCCCTTGAAGAGCGCGACGTCCGCGCCCGCTACGACAGGATCAAGGGCTCGGCGGTCAACCCCGTGCTCCGCGAGGGCAACAGCGACCGCCGCGCGCCCCTGGCCGTGAAGAACTACGCCAAGAAGCACCCGCATCGCAACAAGCCGTTCGCGGAGGGCTCCAAGACGCGCGTCGCGACCATGGGCCACGACGACTTCAAGCACAACGAGCGCTCCTGGGTCGCGGCCCACGACGACGTGCTCAGCTTCCAGCACATCGCCGCAGACGGCACCATCACCGTGCTCAAGGAGGGGCTGAAGGTCCTGCCGCGCGAGATCATCGACGCGACGTTCCTCTCCGCCGCCGACCTGGACGCCTTCCTCGCGGAGACGCTCGAGCAGGCCAAGGCCGACGACGTGCTGTATTCGGTGCACCTGAAGGCCACCATGATGAAGGTCAGCGACCCGATCATCTTCGGTCACGTCGTGAAGGCGTTCTTCAAGGACGTGTTCGCGCAGTACGGCGACAAGCTCGCCGAGGCCGGTCTGAGCGCCAACAACGGCCTCGGATCGATCCTCTCGGGTCTCGCCGACATCGCGGGCGGCGACGAGATCGCCGCGGCGTTCGACAAGGCCATCGCCGAGGGGCCGCGTCTGTCGTACGTGAACTCCGACAAGGGCATCACCAACCTCCACGTCCCGAGCGACGTGATCGTCGACGCCTCCATGCCCGCCCTGGTCCGCAACGGCGGCAAGCTGTGGGGCAAGGACGGCGGCGAGGCCGACACCATCGCGGTCATCCCGGACTCCTCGTACGCGGGCGTGTACCAGGCCGTGATCGACGACGTCATCGCGAACGGCCCGCTGGACCCCGCCACGATCGGCACCGTGCCGAACGTGGGTCTGATGGCCCAGGCCGCCGAGGAGTACGGCAGCCACGACAAGACCTTCGAGATCGCCTCGGCGGGCGTCGTGCAGATCCTCGACAGCGACGGCACCGTGCTGATCTCGCACGAGGTCGGCGCCGGCGACATCTGGCGCGCCACGCAGACCAAGCACATCCCCGTGATGGACTGGGTCAAGCTCGCCGTGACCCGCGCCCGCGCCACCGGTGCCCCCGCGGTGTTCTGGCTCGACGCCAACCGCTCGCACGACGCGCAGATCATCGCCAAGGTGCACCAGGGTCTCGCGACCCTCGACACCAAGGGCCTGACGATCACGATCCTCGCCCCGGAGGACGCCACGCGCTACACGCTGGCGCGCCTGCGCAAGGGCGAGGACACGATCTCGGTCACCGGCAACGTGCTGCGCGACTACCTGACCGACCTGTTCCCGATCCTCGAGGTCGGCACGTCGGCGAAGATGCTGAGCATCGTCCCGCTGCTCGCCGGCGGCGGCCTGTTCGAGACCGGTGCGGGCGGCTCCGCGCCGAAGCACGTGCAGCAGCTGGTCGAGGAGGACTACCTGCGCTGGGACTCGCTGGGCGAGTTCTTCGCGCTGGCGGCGTCGCTCGAGCACTTCGCGGACCGCACGGGCAACGAGAAGGCCCGCGTGCTGGCCGAGACCCTGGATGCCGCGACCGGTACCTTCCTCGAGCAGGATCGCTCGCCGGGGCGTGCGCTGGGCACCATCGACAACCGCGGCAGCCACTTCTACCTGGGCCTGTACTGGGCGCAGGAGCTGGCGAAGCAGACGAAGGACGCCGAGCTGGCGGCTGCGTTCGCGCCCGTCGCGGCGACGCTGGCCGAGAACGAGCAGAAGATCGTCGACGAGCTGAACGCCGTGCAGGGCAAGCACGCCGACATCGGCGGCTACTACCGCCCCGACGTCGCCAAGGTCGCAGCGGTCATGCGTCCCTCGGCCACGCTCAACGCCGTCATCGACGCGCTGGTCTGATCAGGCCTTCAGAACGGGCGGATGCTGCACGAGCATCCGCCCGTTCTGCGTCTGCGGACGCGGAGATCCGGTGGACCGGAGACAAGAGGGGAGCGGATGCCGATGGCATCCGCTCCCCGTCTCCGATTCAGATCAGCTCAGGCATGAACCCAGACCTCGAGGCCCTTCGGGGTCATGTCGTAGACCTGCTTGGCGATGCTCGGCGGCATGTTCACGCAGCCGTGGCTCATGCGGTTGCCGAAGTTGTTGTGCCAGTAGGCGCCGTGGAAGGCGATGTTCGGGGCGAACCAGGTGTTCCACGGCACGTCCTTGGTGCAGTACACGGCGCCCTCGAAGCAGCCCATGTCCTGCTTGGCGGTGTGCGCGAACACCGTGAAGTGCCCCAGCGGGGTCGGCGTGCCGGGCAGGCCGGAGGAGATCTTCCACGTCTGGACGAGCTTCTCGTTCTCGTACAGGTAGGTCTTCTGCTCGCTGATGTCGACCTCGAGGCGGCGGAAGACGGTGGTCGTCTCGAACGGCGTCGCGTTCACCGGCAGTGCGAAGTTCGCCTTGCCGTCGCCCAGCTGCGTGGCGAAGGCGGACGCGATGCCCGCGGTGTCTCCGAGCGTGCGGCCGTCCTGACCGGCGGTGAGGGCGCTGAGCACCTTGCCCTTGGAATCGACGATGTTCGTCGCGTTCACGGGCGCGCGGTTCACGAGGGCGGGAAGTCCGGCGACGGCCGTCTGGATGGCCGACTGGTCGGCGGTGATCTTCAGCTTGCCGTCGACGTCGTCGATCTTGAGCCAGCTCGCCGCGACGTCGGGTGCGATGGGCACGGTGCGCTCGTCGCCGACGTAGAAGCCGATCGTGGCCAGCATCCCGTTGAGCTTCTCGGCGGTCGCCGTGGCCGTCTTCTCGTCGACGGCGGGGGCGACCTCGGTCGCGTCGCCGGAGAACGAGAACGACGTGCTGCCCTTGGCGGATGCCGCGGTGAACGCGGCCGCCAGGTCGGGCACGGAGATGCCGGTGCCGCTCTTGGAGGGAGTGACCGTGTACGCGGCGGACGCCGCATCGAAGGACACGCTGGAGTCGACCGGATCGACGTAGCTGGCCGGGACGGCGGCGCGCAGCGCGTGGTCGGCGGCCTGCGGGTCGAGCTTCACCTCGGGGGCGATCGCCTTGCCCATCCAGGTGCTGATGTTCCACAGGGGCCGGTCGGCGAACGCCTGGTCGGCGAGCGCCTTGGCGTCGACGCTCGCTCCGAGGTCGCTGCCCGTCAGCGTGGTTCCGTCTCCGGCGCCGGTCAGCTCGATCTCGGTCGCGGCGACGCGGTTGCTCACGGCCTCGGCGGCCATGCCGGGGGTCATGCCGCCGACGGGGACGCCGGCGATCGTGGTGCCGGGAGCGATGAGGATCAGGGAGGCGCCGGCGGCGGCGAGCAGAAGGGCTCCCGCGCCGAGACCCAGCCACAGGCCCAGGCGGCGCTTCTTGCGGGCGGGCTCGGTGGGCGCCCATTCCATCGGCGGCTCACCGTCGACGGGAGGCAGCACTTCGGTCGGTGCGGCCTGCGGGATCGCGCCCGTATCGGGTCCGGAGATCAGATCGGTCACGGACTCACCCCCCATTTGGATAGACGTGACTGACTCTTCATGGTACGGGACCGACGCTGGCCGCGGTGTGGCGGTCGGGGCCGCAAGTGGACATCTGCAGTAACGTTTCGGTAACCTGCGCGCTGCGTACCGCCGCCTCTTGCGCTCGACCATGTTCGTAAGGTGTACTAACAAACATGGAATCGTCACACGGACAGCGGGTCGCGCTCGGTGAGGAGCTCGTCGCCTTCGGCGCGGGACGACGCCTGCGCAGCTCGGCCAAGGTGCTGCCAGAGCAGGCGCGCGCGCACAACCGCTCCCTGGTGCTGCAGACGCTGTACCACCGCGGCGCGATGAGCCGAGCGGATCTGGCCCGTGAGACGGGGTTGACCCGGGTGACGATCTCCGATCTGGTCGCGGAGTCCATCGCCGACGGCATCATCCACGAGATCGGCGTCCGCGAGGCGGCGGGCCCGGGGAAGCCCCCGATCGAGATCGACATCGATCGTGAGGGTCACCAGGTCATCGGCATCGATCTGTCCGGCGCATCCGAGTTCACCGGTGCCGTGCTCGATCTCGGCGGCCGCACGCTCGTCGGCCATTCGACGCCGCTTCCCGAGGAACCCGACGCGGAGCACACCTACCAGGCGGTGCTGGACCTGGCGCGGCGGCTCACGGCGTCCGCGACCCAGCCCGTGCTCGGCGTCGGCATCGGGAGCCCCGGCGTCGTGCGCTCGGACGGACTGATCATCAACGCGTCGAACCTCGCCTGGCAGGACTTCCCGCTCGAGCGGCGGCTCACCGAGGACCTCGGTCTGCCGGTCATGGTCGGCAACGACGCGAACGCCGCCATCCTCGCGGAGTACACGTTCGGCGACGCGCGCTCCGACCTCATGCTCATCCGCATCGACCGCGGCGTCGGCGCGGGAGTGATCACCGGCGGGCGTCCGCTGGTCGGTGCCCGCTTCGCGGCGGGCGAGATCGGACACGTCGTGGTCGGCACCGACGGCGGCCCGCTGTGCTCGTGCGGGCGGATCGGATGCCTGGAGGCGTGGGTGAACGTCCCCCGCCTGCTCGCGGAGACCGCCGCCGCACCGGAGCGCCGCGGCGAGATCCTGGCCGACGCGGGTACCCGCCTGGGCATGGCGATCGCACTGATCGTGGCGGCGCTCGACCTGGCCGAGGTGGTCATCGCCGGCCCCGCCGACCTGTTCGACGGCGTCTTCCTGGACGCCGCGACCCGTGCGCTGCACGACCGCACGCTGGAGGGCGTGTTCGCCGACGTGCCCATCCGCCTCAGCGACCAGAACGACATCGTGGTCCGCGGCGCGGCCGTCACGGTGCTCGCCGCCCAGCTGGGCGTTTCGTGAGCGCGGCCGTGCGCATCGGCCTGGACGTGGGCGGCACGAAGATCGCCGGGATCGCGCTGGACGCCGACGGCGTCGCCCTCGGGAACGTGCGCATCCCGACCGGATGGGGCGGGAACGCCGTCATCGACGGCATCCTGCATGCTGTCAGCGCCCTGCGGGCGCAGCTGCCCGCGGGCCGGACGGTGAGCTCGATCGGCGTCGGGATCCCCGGACTGGTGGATGCCGAGCGCGGACGCGTGCTGCACGCAGTGAACCTCGGCGTCGAGGAACTGGACGTGGCGAGCCGTGTGCGCGAGGCGACCGGTGTGCCCAGCCAGGTCGAGAACGACGTGAAGGCGGCCGCGCTGGGGGCGGCCGCGCTGCGCGGCGACACCCGCCCGATGGCCTATCTGAACCTCGGCACCGGTGTCGCCGCGGGAATCGTGATCGACGGGCGCATCTGGCGCGGCGCGCGGGGGACCGCCGGCGAGGTCGGGCATCTCGTGGTCGACCCGCGCGGACGGGTGTGCGGATGCGGGCAGCGCGGCTGCATCGAGACGCTGTGCGGCGGCGGCGCCCTGGCGCGGGCCTGGGAGAGGGGCGGAGACCTCCCCGTCAAGGACATCCTGGACGCCGCGGATGCCGGGGACGCCACGGCATCCGCCCTCCGGCTCGATCTGCAGCGCGGTGCCGCGGCCGCCGTGCGCGCCCTGGTGCTCACCGCCGATGTGGAGACCGTCGTCATCGGCGGCGGCCTCAGCGCACTCGCCGACCGCATCGGCCCGGGCATCCGTGCGACTCTGCAGGAGGAGGCGGCGGCGTCGCCGTTCCTGCGGTCACTGCGGCTCGATGAGAGAATCGAGATGCTTCCGGCGGACTCGCCGGTGGCGGCCATCGGCGCCGCCCTGCTGGGATCCGCATCCGCGGGTACCGACGTCCGAGACAAGGAGACAGTCACTCATGGCTGAAGTCGTCATCACCGCGAGCAAGGAGGCCGCCGGAGCGCTGGTCGCCGACGAGATCGTGCACCTCATCGACACCGTCGCCGAGCCCGTGCTGGGACTGGCCACCGGGTCGACTCCGCTGCCGGTCTACCAGGCACTGCGCGAGCGGCTCGCGGGGCATGACGTGTCCCACGTGCGCGGCTTCGCCCTGGACGAGTACGTCGGCATCGATCCCGCGCATCCGGAGAGCTACCGCTCGGTCATCACCCGTGAGGTCATCGAGCCGCTCGGCCTCGACCCCGAGCTGATCCACGTCCCCAACGGGGCCGTCGAGACGATCGAGCACGCGGGCGACGACTACGACGCCGCCATCGTCGCCGCGGGCGGCGTGGACCTGCAGATCCTCGGCATCGGCACCGACGGTCACATCGGCTTCAACGAGCCGGGCTCGTCCTTCGCGTCCACCACCCGCATCAAGACGCTCACCGAGCAGACCCGGCAGGACAACGCGCGCTTCTTCGACTCGATCCACGACGTGCCGCAGCACTGCATCACGCAGGGGCTCGGGACGATCCTGCGCGCGCGTCACCTCGTGCTGCTCGCGTTCGGCGAGGGCAAGGCGGATGCGGTGGCCGCCGCGCTCGAGGGGCCGGTCAGCGCCATGATTCCGGCATCCGCCATCCAGCTGCACCCGCACGTGACCGTGGTGGTCGACGAGGCGGCCGCGTCGAAGCTGCAGCTGGCCGACTACTACCGCTACACCTACGCGAACAAGCCGGCCTGGCAGGGACTCTGATCCCTGCGCGCTCGGCTCGCCGCGAGGCGGCGGGCCGGGCGTCCGGGTGCGCCCGTACTCGGGATGAGCCTGCCCGGTGTCAGCGCCAGGCGAACGCGAGCAGGTGCTCCTCGCTGAGCGGTGCCAGCGGCACGCTCGTGCGGTCACCCGGCTCCAGCCAGCGCAGCTCGGCGAGCTCGGCCTGCACGACGACGTCCTCGGGCTCCGCGCGCATCGCGAAGGCATCCGCGATCACGCGGTGACCCGGTTCGTTGGCCGCCGCCGAGACGAAGGTGCCCAGCGGTTCGAGGTCGGACTCCTCGACGTGCAGCGAGAGCTCCTCGTCGAGTTCGCGGATCAGCGTCTGCGCTGCGGACTCGCCGGGCTCGGGCTTGCCACCCGGCTGCATGAAGCGCGTGGTGCCCTGTTTGCGGACCACGAGCACGCGACCCGCGCGGTCGACGATCACGGCGGCGCTGACGCGGATGTCAGGCATCGGAGAACACCTTCCCTGGGTTCAGGATCCCCTGCGGATCGAAGACGCGCATGATGTCGCGCTGGATCCGCCACTGGTCCTCGCCCAGCTCCTCGGCCAGCCAGCGGCTCTTGAGCATCCCGATCCCGTGCTCCCCGGTCAGCGTGCCGCCGAGGCGGATCGCGGCCCGGAACAGCTCACCGGCGGCCTCCCAGATGTGATCGGGGACCTCGTCGCCGTCGAAGATGAAGTTCGGATGCAGGTTGCCGTCGCCGGCGTGCGCGACGGTCGGTATCACGACGCCGTACTCCTGCTCGATGCGGGCGATCTCGTCGAACATCGCGGGCATCGCGCTGCGCGGCACGGCGACGTCCTCGATGAGCGTGGTGCCGAGTGCGGCCAGCGCCGGGTGCGTGGAGCGGCGGATGGCGAGCAGGCGCTCTCCCTCCACGGGGTCATTGGTCTCCACCACCGCGCCGCCGGCGGCTCGGAGCACCGCCACGATGCGCGCGGCCTCCTCGCGGGCGGCCGGCCCGTCGGTCTGGATGGTGAGCTGCGCGGTGCCGGCGTCGGAGACGGGCAGACCCAGAAGAGCGTGCACGGCCGCGAGCATGCGGGCGTCCATGAGCTCCATGATCGCCGGCTGCGCACCGGAGGCGGTGACCGCGGCCGATGCAGCGGCGGCGTCACGGACCGAGTCGAAGGTCGCGGTGATCGTGCAGGTGCCGCCCTCCACGAGCCGGCGCAGCTTGAGAGTCGCGCCGACGATCACGCCGAGCCGACCCTCCGAGCCGATCACCAGCGAGGTGAGGTCCAGGCCGGTGACGCCCTTCACCGTGCGGTGGCCGAGGCGCAGGAGCCGCCCGTCGGCCAGCACGAGGTCCACGCCCAGCACCGCGTCGCGGACGACGCCGTACTTCGCGCAGAGCAGCCCGCCGGCGCCCGTGGCGATGTTGCCGCCCACGGTCGAGATCTCGCGGCTGGCGGGATCCGGCGCCCACCACACGTCGTGCTCCGCGAGCTGCGCGTTCAGCGTCGCGTTGAGGATGCCCGGCTCGACGACCGCGAGCAGGTCGTCGGGGCGCACCTCGATGATGCGGTCCATCTCCGCAGTGGACAGCACGATCTGGCCGGGCCCGGCGTTCGCGGCGCCGGCGAGGCCGGTGCCCGCGCCGCGCACGACCACGGGCGTGGCGGTCGCCGACGCGATGCGCAGGGTGCGCTGGACGTCGTCGACCGTGCGGGCGCGGACGACGGCGAGCGGCCGTCCGGGGGAGCGGTGGCCGCTGCGGTCCGCGCGCGCCTGCTCGAGGGAATCGTCGGAGGTGTCGACGATGTCGCCGAGGTCCTGCCGCAGCAGCTCGAGGACGCTCATGCCAGGGTTCGGCGTCCGGCGATCACACCCGCGGTGACGGCGACGACCGCGAAGGCGAGCCCCATCCAGGCGTGGCCCAGCGACCACCACGCGAGCGTCACGGCGACGTAGATGAGGAGCTCGACCAGGGCACGGAGGAACGGATGCAGGTGGAGCACCGCCCGGGGCGACAGGAACAGAGCCCACACCAGGAGCGTGACGACGGGAGCGCCGATGCCGACCACGATGTTCCAGGGCAGGGGCCACGAACCGAAGCCCCACAGCGCGAAGGTGACGAGCGCGGCCAGCAGCACGGCCACGCGGATGAGGTCCAGTGCGGTGAGGGGGCGGCGGCTCACGCCGGGGACGACGACGGGATCCTGCGACATGCCCTCAAGTCTATTCGGCGGGCGGCGTCGGAGCCGCCGTGGCCGGGGCGTCGGGCGCGGCCGGATCCTCGGAGCCGGCGGGGGCGCCCGCCGTGAGCGCGCACAGGCCGGACGGAGGCCGGAAGGTGCCGAGCTCCGAGAGCTTGATCAGGCTCACCTCGCCCTCGAGAGCTCCGTCGACGTAGGCGTAGGACAGGGATGCGTCCGCGCACAGCTCGCTCCACGTCGGCTGAAGACGCAGTTCTGCGCCGCCGTCGTCCGAGAGGGTCAGCAACTGCGTGTCATCGCCCAGCACGGTCCGCACGGTCTGGCCGGCCACGCCGGACACCGGAACGGAGTAGTAGACGGTGCGTTCGGGGATGTTCGCCGTGAAGGTCGCCTCGCCAAGCGTCGGCGCACCCTCCGGCGGCGTCGGGGTGCCACCGGGCTCCTCGGTGCCCGGGTCCACCGGGTCCGTTCCGCCGTCTCCCGGATCGACCGGAGCGGTGCCGTCACCCGGGCCAGGAGTCGGCGTCGGCGTCGGCTTCGCGATGGCGGGCTCCGTGACGTCCGCGTGCTGCGGAGGCGCGGGAGGCTGGGCGTCGGCCTTGACCTCGGCGTCGTCCTTGGGAGCCGGGGGCTGCTCCTCAACGTCGATCACCATCGGGGTGTCGGCGGACATCGTCGAGTCGGGCACGACCTCGGAGGAGATCGACGAGGGCTCGGACTCGGAGGCGCTGGGCTGGGAGGTGGCGGGTGCTCCGCTGAGCATCCCGGGCACCACCGCCGCGGCGGCGACCACTCCCGCGATGACGAGCGCGGCCGAGCCTGCGCCCACCAGCGCGCCGATGCCCGGCATCGAGCCGGAGGCGCTGGACGCACCGGATCCCCCGGCGCTGCCGGATCCGGCGGCACCCGAGGTGACTGCGCTGCCCGCGGCGACCCCGCCGCCCGTGGTGCCGACGACGACCGCGCCCTCGACGACGCTCGACGGCATGGCGGCCAGGGCGACGAGCGGCGTTCCGCCGCCCTGCAGGGCGGCGAGATAGGCGGATGCTCCGGTGACTCCCAGGACGAGTGGGAGCAGGACGAGTGCGAGACGGCTGGACACGTCCTTCGCCTCGGCTGCGACGATCATGCAGCGGGCGCAGCCCTCGAGGTGATCGTCGATGCGCTGCTGGGCGCGGGCGCCCAGGTTGCCGCGCGAGTAGGCGCCGAGATGCTCGATGGTCCACTGGCAGTCGGAGCCCTCGCCGACGCTGCGCAGGTGCGCCTGGATCCAGGCCTCTCGCAGACCCTCGCGAGCGCGGAACGTCAGCTGCGACACGGCGCCGGCGCTCATTCCGAGCAGCGCGCCGATCGCGGCCGGCTTCATCTGCTCGATCTCGGAGTACCAGAGCACCTCCTGCCACCGCGAGGGGAGCGAGCGGAACGCCTGCGCGGTCAGCCCGCGGTCCAGCTCCTCGTTCGCGGCGCTGTCGGTGCTGGCAGGATCGGCAACCGTCTCGAGCTCGTCGATCGCCGTCTCGCGGCGTGCCCGGCCCCATGCGGCGGCGGTGTTGCGGATGCTCGTGAAGAGGTATGCGCGGAACGACCCGTTGGGGCCGCCGCCCTTGAGGATGGCCTGGTAGATGCGGGAGTACGACTCCTGCACCAGATCGTCGGGGTCGATCGAGGAGGTGACCGAGCGGGCGACCGTCATCCCGGATCGGTAATGACGTCGCCAGAGTTCGCCGAACGCCTCGGCGTCACCCGAACGGGTGCGCAGCACGAGGTCGGCGTCAGCCGCTGCTGACCTTGCTGGACTCTGGTCTTCCACGTCTTCCTTCGTCTTGTTCCTGGGAACGCTCTCATACCCAGCTGAGGCGCCTTCACAAGAAGAGACGCGTGGGAGGGGATTTCATCACGCGTCTTCTCCATTCTGACCCGAAAACGTTCCTGAGGCCACCCCCGTCCGAATCCTGTGGAGAGCGCTCCCACGAAGATCCGCGAAAAAACTTCTGGAAATCGCGTAATGAACCGTGGCCGGTTGCATCTCTTCTCGTAGAGCATGCCTGACACGCCACCGGGGGGCGGGGTGTCAGGTGACATCGGCGCACGGGGTATCGCGCCGGGTCGAGACCGGCTCGGAATCCTCGGGGGAGGAGATTCCGGCCGGTCGGCTCGGGGGAGGTGAGGCCGCTGCACTGGGGAAAAGGCAGCGGCCTCCCGCATGTCCGGGCGCTTCTCGGCGGCCAGCCGGGCCGTGCGGCGGGCACCGCGGGGCGGATCGCCCGTCGCGGGTCAGCGGGACGCCGCGGCCCCGACCCACACTCCGCGGACCGTGAAGCCGCCGTCCAGCAGCACGGCATCCGCCGCATGACCTGGCTGCAGCCTGCCGAGCGAACCGCCGAATCCGACGGCGCCGGCCGGAGTCGCGGTCAGCGCGCGCACGGCCTCGCCGAGGGGTACGCCCGCCTCGACCGCGCGCCGCAGCGCGACGTCCTGCGTGAGGGTGGAGCCGGCGATCGAGCCGGTGTCGTCGGCGCGCGCCATGCCGTCCTTCACGGTGACCTTGACCGCGCCCAGGTCGTAGTGTCCGTCGGCGCTGCCCGCCGCGGCCATCGCATCGGTGATCAGCGCCACCCTGCCCGGCGCGGCGTCGAACAGCAGCTTGATCACGTGCGGGTCGAGGTGGAAGTTGTCGGCGATGCCCTCCAGGACGACCCGGTGGTCGGCCGCCGCGACGAGGATCGGTCCCGGCGCGCGGTGGTGGATGCCGTTCATGGCGTTGAAGGCGTGCGTGAGGATCGTGGCACCCGCCTCGAACGCCTGGCGCGCGATCTCGGCATCCGCGTCCGTGTGACCGACGGCGACGGCGGCGCCGGATGCCACGATCTGGCG
Source organism: Microbacterium sp. 22195 (assembly GCF_052056515.1). Taxonomy (NCBI): domain Bacteria; kingdom Bacillati; phylum Actinomycetota; class Actinomycetes; order Micrococcales; family Microbacteriaceae; genus Microbacterium; species Microbacterium sp. 22195. The sequence continues at coordinate 1,335,471 of NZ_JBQEPE010000001.1, read as the reverse complement.
CACCGCGTCGAGCCCGCCAGGAAGCTCGGGGGCGAGGGTCACCTGGCGCACCGTCCCGCACCCGGCCTCCAGCAGGCGGGCGACGTCGGCGGGCTCCGGTGCGCGCAGCAGTGACGGCTCGTGCGCCCCCTGATGCCCTGGGTCCAGGAACGGGCCCTCCAGGTGGCTGCCGAGGATCTCGGGGTCCGACTCGGTGAGATCGGCGATGACCGACACCTGGCGCGCGAGGTCGTCGATGGATGCCGTGACCAGCGAGATGACGGCGCGCGTGGTGCCGTGGGTCCGGTGCATGTCGCGCCCGGTGCGGATGGCGTCCGCGCCGTCGTCGTAGGCGGCGCCCGCTCCGCCGTGTCCGTGGATGTCGATGAAGCCTGGGGTGAGGATCGCATCCGCTCCGGCGACCGCGCTCGCGTCGATCACGTCGTCGGCGTCCGTCCAGTCCGCGCCCGTGCCGCGTGCGACGACCAGGCCGTCCTCGAACCGCACCCAGCCGTTCTCGGTGGTGCTGCCGTCGCCGTCGACGATCCGCGCGGAGTGGATCACGCGCGAGCCGCGGAAGTCTGTGGTCGGGGTCATCGGTCGCTCCAGTCGATCTCGGGCACGGGGTGGAATCGGATGCCGTCGGCGCGCCAGGCCGGCGCCTGCGCTGCCAGTCTCTCGCGGAAGTCGTTCCAGTCGCGAGTGCGATCGGAGGTGCTCCAGGCGATCTCGGCGATGGCCGCGATGCGCGGGAACATCAGCTGATCGGCCTCGTCGAGGCTCTCCACCGTCTCGGTCCACAGCGGGGCCTCGATGCCGGCGACGGCATCCGCGGGGATGTCGAGAAGCGCGGCCGGCTGCCAATCGTAGGCGCGGTGCAGGTCCACGGTCCCCGCCCATGCGAGCCCGAGCGGGAAGTCGTAGTCGTACTTCATGTCGAGGTAAGCGGCGTCCGACGGGGAGAGGATCACGCGCCCGCCGCGCTCCACGAAATGCGCGGTGTGCTCGGCGTGGGAGGGGTCCGGCGCGAGCAGGCCCCAGTACTGGCCCACCGTGCCACGGGCGATCTCGGCGGCGCCGGCCTCGTGCCAGGCGACGGGCGTCTTGCCGAGTTCCTGCACGATCCCGGTCGCGCGCTCGATGAAGTACGCGAAGTCCGCGGGGGAGGTGCCCAGCGACTCGTCTCCGCCGATGTGCAGATACGGGCCGGGCGTGAGCTCGGCCAGCTCGGCGAGCACGTCACGGACGAAGTCGTAGGTGCGCTCCTCGTGGATGCGCAGACTGGAATGGCCGACCCCCCAGCCGGTGTAGGGCACGCCCGCCTCGGGGAGGGCGTGGCCCAGTCGCTTCGCGTCGTCGAGCAGATGCTCGTTCATGACCGGCGCCTCGACGAGTTCGGGATAGGCGATTCCGATGGCATGGGTGTGGCCGGGCATGTCGATCTCGGGGACGACCGTGATGCCGCGGGACGCCGCGTACGACACGATCGTGCGGTAGTCGTCCTTGCTGTAGCAGCCGCCGCCGGCGAGCCGACCGTCCCCGGTCGCGCTCGCCGTGGAGGAGAGCTGCGAGAGCAGCGGCCAGGAGTCGATGTGGATGCGCCAGCCCTGGTCGTCGCTGAGGTGCAGGTGCAGGTGGTTGAACTTCAGCTCGGCGATCCGGTCGATCACCCTCTCGACCTCCTCGACCGGGAAGAAGTGCCGGGCGACGTCGAGCATGACGCCGCGGTACGCGAAGCGCGGGGCGTCGGCGATGGTCGCGCGGCGCCAGGCCCACCGGCCGTCCCCGTCGTCCGCCAGCAGCTGCATCAGGGTGCGGATGCCTTGCAGCAGCCCGCTCGCGGAGCCGGTCAGCTCGACGATCTCGCCGACCGTCAGCGCATACGTCTCGGCCGCGGCATCCGGATCGATCCGCACCACGATGTCGCCGGGACGCGGCTCCTCGTCGACTCGCACCGGGAGGATGCCGGTGCGGGCGCGGATCGCGGATGCGAGCTGATCGGCCGTGGCGTCGTCGCCGATGATGCGCAGGGGATCCGCCAACGGCATCCGCCCCTCGCCGATGACGACGGAGACCGGTGCCGGGACCAGCGGGAGGAGATCAGGAAGGACCATGAACAAAACCTAGCGCGCCGACCGTCACACGGGCGAGGACCGTGGGCCGCGGACATCGCCATCCGCTAAGCTTTCTTGCGTCGCGACTGGCGTCTGGGTGGGTCACCACCGGGGAGCGGCTCTGAGGATTCGACCGCGCGCCTGGGCCGATGAGGAACACACCCCTTACCCCGTGTGAACAGGAGACCGCCATGACCGACCGCTACTTCGACGCCCCGCTCGCCGAGGTCGACCCCGAGATCGCCGAGGTGCTCGAGCGCGAGCTGAACCGCCAGCGCACGTACCTCGAGATGATCGCCTCCGAGAACTTCGTGCCCGTCTCCGTGCTGCAGTCCCAGGGCTCGGTGCTGACCAACAAGTACGCCGAGGGCTACCCGGGTCGTCGCTACTACGGCGGCTGCGAAGAGGTCGACGTCGCCGAGGAGCTGGCGATCGCCCGTGCCAAGGCGCTGTTCGGCTCCGAGTTCGCGAACGTGCAGCCGCACTCCGGCGCCTCCGCGAACGCCGCCGTGCTGCACGCCATCGCGCGCCCCGGCGACACGCTGCTCGGTCTCTCCCTCGACCAGGGCGGCCACCTCACGCACGGCATGAAGATCAACTTCTCCGGCCGTCTGTACAACATCGTCGCGTACGGCGTGAACCCCGAGACCTCCACCATCGACATGGACGAGGTGCGCGCGCTCGCCCTCGAGCACAAGCCGAAGGTGATCATCGCCGGCTGGTCCGCCTACCCGCGCACCCTCGACTTCGCCGCGTTCCGTGCGATCGCCGACGAGGTGGGCGCCCTGCTCTGGGTCGACATGGCGCACTTCGCCGGCCTCGTGGCCGCCGGGCTGCACCCCAACCCGGTGCCCCACGCCCACGTCGTCTCGTCGACCGTGCACAAGACCATCGGCGGTCCGCGCTCGGGCTTCATCCTGACCAACGACGCCGACATCGCCAAGAAGATCAACTCGGCCGTGTTCCCGGGCCAGCAGGGCGGCCCGCTGATGCACGTGATCGCCGCCAAGGCGACCGCGTTCAAGCTCGCCGTGACCCCCGAGTTCAAGGAGCGTCAGGAGCGCGTACTGCGCGGCGCCGCGATCATCGCCGAGCGCCTCACCCAGCAGGACGTCAAGGACGCCGGCATCGCCGTGCGCTCCGGGGGCACCGACGTGCACCTGGTGCTCGTCGACCTGCGCGACGCCGAGATCGACGGCAAGCAGGCCGAGGATCTGCTGCACGAGATCCACATCACCGTGAACCGCAACGCCGTCCCGAACGACCCGCGTCCGCCGATGGTGACCTCGGGTCTGCGCATCGGCACGCCGGCGCTGGCGACCCGCGGCTTCGGCGACGCCGAGTTCACCGAGGTGGCCGACATCATCGCCCTCGCGCTGCAGCCCGGTGCCGACATCGAGGCGCTGCGCACGCGCGTGGACGCCCTCGCCACGGCCTTCCCGCTGTACCCGGGCCTGCAGCAGTGACCGCGAAGGTCCTCGACGGCAAGACCGCTGCGGCGGCGATCAAGGCCGAGCTCACCGAGCGCGTGGCCGCGCTGCGCGAACGCGGCGTCGTCCCGGGCATCGCCACGGTCCTGGTGGGTGCCGATCCGGCATCCCAGCTGTACGTCGGCATGAAGCACAAGCAGTCCGAGGCGATCGGGATGAACTCGATCCAGCGCGAGCTGCCCGCCGATGCCACTCAGGAGCAGGTCGAGGCGCTGATCGACGAGCTCAACGCCGACCCCGCCTGCCACGGCTACATCGTGCAGCTGCCGCTCCCGAAGCACCTCGACACCGACGCGATCCTGGAACGGATCGACCCGGCCAAGGATGCCGACGGACTGCACCCGACCAATCTCGGCCGGCTGGTGCTGAACGTCAACGGCCCGATCCACACGCCGCTGCCGTGCACCCCGCGTGGTGTGATCGAACTGCTGCTGCGCAACGACTACGACCTGAGCGGCAAGCACGTGGTGGTCGTCGGGCGCGGTGTCACCATCGGCCGTCCGATGGGGCTGCTGCTGACGCGTCGCGAGATCAACGCCACGGTCACGCAGGTGCACACCGGTACGCCGGACATGACGCCGTACCTGCGCGAGGCCGACGTGATCGTCGCCGGTGCCGGCGTGAAGCACCTGATCAGGGCATCCGACGTGAAGCCCGGTGCTGCGGTGCTCGACGTGGGCGTCACGAGGGAGACGGATGCCGAGACCGGCAAGTCGAAGGTCTACGGCGACGTGCACCCGGACGTCGCCGAGGTCGCCGGCTTCATCTCGCCGAACCCCGGCGGCGTCGGTCCGATGACGGTGGCGCTGCTCATGACGAACGTGGTAGAGGCCGCCGAACGCACCCTGGCCTGATCCAGGTCCGCCGACACCCCCGCTTCCCGCCGAGACCCCCAGCTGCAGACGCCTGCAACTGGGGGTCTCGACGCTGTCTGGGGGTCTCGCGGCGTGGCGGGACTATGCGAGCGAGCGCTCCACGACATCGAGCAGTCCGGCGTAGACCGCATCCCAGTCCACGCCGGGGGGAGCGGCCTGCGCGAGCTCGAGCGCCACGGCGCCGTGCACCTGCGACCAGATGATCACGGCGTCGCGCTGCGCGGCTTCGGCGGCGCCGGGCCGGATTCCGGAGACGGTGCGCACGAGCGGGGTGAGCGACTGCAGGGCCACGGCCTCGACCGCTGCGTGCTCCGCGGGCATCCGATCGCCGAACATCAGCCGGAACAGCGCGGGATGGGCGAGTGCCCAGGCGCGATACGCCTCGCCGAGCGCCCGGATCCCGTGCGGCTCCGCGGCGAGCTGCGCGTCGCCGAAGGAGCGGAACGCGTGCTCGATGACGGCGGCGAGCAGCTCGCTCTTGCCGCCGAAAAGGGTGTAGACCGCTGACGTCGACGTTCCCGCCGCGCGTGCGACCTCGCGCAGAGCGACGCGGTCGGCGCCGTCGCGGTCGATGATCTCGGCGGTGGTCTCCAGCAGGCGCGTGCGCAGGTCGTCGTCGTGGACGGTGGGTCTTGCCATGGTCACGATCGTAGCGTAACGTCGTTTCATAACAACGTTACACAACCTTCGACGGGGAGAGATCATGACCGCTCAGGTGGAACCGGGGCGCTTCACGGCGGCATCCGACCGCACGGACATCACGGTGTTCCTGATCGGCATGCGGGCGAATCGCTGGTGGCGCGTCGGCAGCGTGATGCGCACCGCCTCGCGGATGGCGCCGATGCTGAAGCATCTGATGCAGCATCCGGATGCCGGGCTGCTCGGCTTCCATCAGTGGCTCGGGCGCACCACCGTGCTGCTGTCGTACTGGGAGAGCCCGGAGCATCTGCAGCGCTTCGCGTCGGACCGCGACGCACCGCACCTGGCCGCGTGGCGCGAGTTCGTCCGCAGGTCGCAGGGGTCCGGTGACGTCGGTGTCTGGCACGAGACCTATCAGGTGCCGTTCGCCGACCTCGAGGTCGTGTACAACGACATGCCGCCGTTCGGGCTCGCGGCCGCGACCACGCGCGTGCCCCTCGGGGCGGGGAGCCGCACGGCCAGGCAGCGCCTCGGTCGCTGAGGGCGACCGGGCGGCCGGATCAGGAGGTCGGCGCGGTGCCGCCCAGCGAGCCCTCGATGCCCGTGATGCGCGCGTACTCGTCGAAGCGGAAGGTCGCCGAGCCGGTGGCATCCGTCAGCGTCGCGGCCGAGAACGTCTCATCCGCCCACTCCAGCCGCCATCCCGCGAGGCGGCCGAGGTCCCACACCGATGCGCGCGGGTCGGCGAGCGTGAGGCCGGAGAGGATGCGGGGGAGCGCCGCGACCGCAGCGGCGACCGTGAGCGGCTCGATCGGGACGTCCAGCAGCAGCACGGCGCGGGCGCCACCGGCCGGAGCCGAGTAGTACGGCGAGAGCCCCGTGATCTCCACGGCCGCTCCCGCGATCACGTGAGCCAGGTCGGCCACCCACGCCTGGATGTCGTCGCCGGTGTCGGCCGGGAATGCCACCTCGCCCTGCGTCAGCTCGGGGATGCCGTGCTCGGCTCCGTACGCGCGGAGCTTCTCGGTGACTCCGGAGCGGTCGCCCTGCGGCATGGCCCAGGACCACATCAGCGATCGCGGACCCGGGGCGATCGAGGCGAGCAGGTGCGGAGTCGCCGTCAAGGTGCGGTCGGGCTGCGCGGTCGCCGCGAACGTGAAGGTGCCGGCAGCCAGGTCGACGTCCCAGCGGTGCTCGCCGAGTGCGTCGGTCGCGGTCATCAGCTGGTCCTGGCGCAGGGCGGTGAACAGTGCGGCGCGGTCGGCGAGTGCCCGCAGGGTCTCGAAGGTCATGCGTCCAGTCTCGCACCGGATGCCATGAGTTCAGTGCGAGACGGTCGCCGCCTCGACGCGGCCCATCCGCCACACGCTCGGCACGAACGCGGTGCCCACGGCGATGATCGCGTAGATGATGCCCGAGGTGACCAGCACCACGGCCGGGTCGGCGCGGGTGATCAGCCATCCGTACACGAGCGTGCCGATCGGCATGACCACGAAGCTGCCCAGCATGTCGTAGCTGGAGACGCGGCTGAGCTTCTCGGTGGGGATGTTCTCCATCATCGCCACGCTCCACCCGGTGCTGAAGACCTCGGCGCCGGCGCCCGCGATCAGGGCCGCGATCGCCACGAGCACGACCGTCGGGTGCACGCCCAGCATGGTCAGCGGGATCGCGAACAGGCTGATGCCGATCATCCCCATCCGCAGTGGGCGCTTGAGCGGGAACCACATCAGGATCAAGGTCATCAGCAGCACGCCGACGCCCTCGGCGCTGACCACCCACCCCCAGCCGGCGATGCCGAGCCGGTCGTCGTTCTTGGCGACGTACGGACCGACGACGCCCCACGCACCGACGTGGATCGCGTTCATGATCATGAACGCGAGCACGACCGCGTACAGCCAGGACCGGCTCCAGAACTCGGTCCAGCCGATGCGCAGGTCGGCGAACAGCGAGAAGCGCCCGTCGCCGACGGGCGGCGGCAGCTTCACCATCGCCAGGATCGGGATGGCCGAGAGCCAGCCGATCAGCTGCACGACCATCGCCCAGGCGGGACCCGCGGTCGTGACCAGGATGCCGGCGATCACCGGTCCGCCGATCGTGACGGCGGAGCGCACGAACGAGAGCATGGCGTTGGCCTGCTGCAGGGTCTCCGGCCGGGTGAGCTGCGGGATGATGCCCTGCATAGCCGGGAGCACGAAAGCGGTCGACGCGCCGTTGACCGCGGCGAGGGCCACCATCACGGGGATGGTGGCGGTGTGCGTGAACAGCAGATACGCGATCGCGCCGATCGAGAGCAGGTCCAGCACATAGCAGGCCTGGATCACCAGTGCACGGGGGAGCCGGTCGGCCACGACCCCGCCGAACAGCACGAACACGACGTTCGCGACCGTGAAGGCCGTCAGCACCAGCGACAGGCTGACCGGGTCGTTGTCGATCTCGAGCACCGCGAACGCCAGCGCGATCGACGACATGGAGCCGGTGATCATCGTGATCGCCCTGGCGAGGAAGAACCACCGGAAGTTGCGGTCGCCCATCGCCGCCAGGCCGCGGTTCACGGGGCGGTCCGGGGCGTCAGCATCCGTTCATCCAACCACAGCCGCCACAACTCCGGAGAACCGGCGGGTTCCACCGCCGGATCCGGCCCTTCGGGCGGGTTCGGCGATGAATCTCCGGAGTTGTGGCCGGGCGGTCAGTACGAGTCGGTGCCCGGCTCGTCGGATGCCGGGATGAACCTGGCGGCGAGGGCCTCGGAGCCCCGCGCGAGGATCGTCACATCCGCGCTCGCCGAGAGGAAGTCGGCGCCGGCCGCGAGGTAGGCGTCGGCACCTGCCGGGTCGAACGCGTTCACGCCGGCCTTCTTGCCCGCGGCATGCGCGGCCTCGAACACGCGGTGCACGCTGGCGACGACGTCCGGATGCCCCTGCTGGCCGGGCAGCCCCATCGAGGCCGACAGGTCGGCCGGACCCACCAGCACGCCGTCGACGCCGTCGACGGCGGCGATCTCGGAGGCGCGCTCCACGGCATCCGCCGATTCGATCTGCACGATCAGCGAGATCGTCTGCGAGGCGTTCGGCACGTATCCGCCCACCCGGCCCCAGCGCGCGCTGCGCGCGAGCGCGGAACCGACACCGCGGATGCCCTCCGGCGGGTAGCGCACGGCGGCGACGGCCGCGCGCGCCTCCTCGGCGGAGGCCACCATGGGCACGAGCAGGTTCTGCGCACCGGCATCCAGCACCTGCTTGATGACGACCGGGTCGTTGAAGGGCACCCGCACCACGGTGGTCGGGGGGTACGCGGCGATCACCTGCAGCTGCTGCTGCACGGTGGTGAGGGTGTTGGGCCCGTGCTCCATGTCGATCAGCAGCCAGTCGACGCCCGAGCCGGCGCAGATCTCGGCGATGAGCGGGGAACCGGTGCTCAGCCACATGCCGATCAGCGGGCGGTCGGCCTCGGCGAGCCGGTCGCGGAAGGTCGGGTCTAGACGAAGCGGCATTCGATGGTCCCCATCTCGCGGTAGTCGCACAGCACGGTGTCGCCGCGCTGCACCCACATGGGCCGCGTGAACGATCCAGCCAGGATGAGCTCCCCGGCCTCCAGCCGCTGACCGTGCTGGTGGAACTTGTTCGCCAGCCAGGCGACGCCGGTGGCCGGATGCCCCAGCACGCCCGCGGCGACCCCGGTCTCCTCGATCTCGCCGTTGCGGGAGAGCACTCCCGGCACCCAGCGCAGGTCGATCTCGTCGGGGTGCATGCGCACGTCGCCCAGCACCATCGCGCCGTAGGCGGCGTTGTCGCTGATCGTGTCGACGATCGTGCGGCCCTCCAGCTCGATGTGGGAGTTCAGCACCTCCAGCGCCGGCACCGCGTAGTCGATCGCGGCGAGGGCGTCCTCGAGCGTGCAGTCCGGCCCTTCGAGGGGCGCCTTCAGGGCGAAGGCGAGCTCCACCTCGATGCGCACGTTCGAGAAGTGGTCGTACGGGATCTCCGATCCGGTGGCGTACACCGTGTCGTCGAACATCACGCCGTAGTCCGGCTCGGTGATCCCGGTCGCCTGCTGCATGGCCTTCGAGGTCAGGCCGATCTTGCGGCCCACGAGCGTGCGGCCGGCAGCCAGCTGCGCGTCGCGCCAGACGCCCTGGATCGCATAGGAGTCCTCGATCGTGGCATCCGGATACCGGGCGGTGATGCGCGGCATGATGCCGCGGGTGCGCTCGGCCTCGGCCAGCTCCGCGGCCAGCGCGGTGATCGTCTCGGCGGGGAGAGTCACAGCTGATGACCCAGCTTGTACTCGCCCTGCTTCCACTCCGGCATCTCGGCCTCGTCGTCGGGACGCGTGTACGAGAAGCCGTCGGCGCCGATGGTGACGGCCATCTCGCTGCTGTCGGTGCGGGCGCGCACCGGCTGCGGGTTGCCGTCCAGGTCGAGCACGAGCGAGGCATCCGTGTACCAGCTCGGCACCACCGGGTTGCCCCACCAGTCGCGGCGCTGGTTGTCGTGCACGTCCCAGGTGATGACCGGGTTGTCGGGGTCGCCGGTGTAGTAGTCCTGCGTGTACACCTCCACGCGGTGCCCGTCGGGGTCGCGCAGATAGAGGTAGAACGCGTTGCTGACGCCGTGGCGGCCGGGGCCGCGCTCGATGGCGTCGGAGCGGCGCAGGGCGCCGAGCTTGTCGCAGATGGCCAGGATGTTGTGCTTCTCGTGCGTCGCGAAGCACACGTGGTGCATGCGCGGTCCGTCACCGCCGGTCATGGCGGTGTCGTGCACGGTGGGCTTGCGGCGCATCCACGCGGCGTAGACGGTGCCCTCCTCGTCTTGGATGTCCTCCGTGACGCGGAAGCCGAGGTCCTGCATGTACTTCACGGCGCGGGGCACGTCGGGGGTGACCTGGTTGAAGTGGTCCAGCCGCACGAGCTCGCCCGGCTTGTGCAGGTCGTAGCGCCACGACAGCCGCTCGACGTGATCGGTCGCGTGGAAGAACTCGTACGGGAAGCCGAGCGGGTCGACCACGCGCACCGAGTCGCCGATGCCCTTCGTGAAGCCGGACGGCGCGCGGCGCACGTCGCAGCCCAGCTCGGTGTAGAAGGCGACCGCGCGGTCGAGGTCCTCGGGGGTGCGCACGCGGTACGAGAAGGCGGCGACCGCGGCGACCTCGCCCTTGCGCAGCACGAGGTTGTGGTGGATGAACTCCTCGGTGGAGCGCAGATAGATCGCCTGGTCGTCCTCCTCGGTCACGTACAGGCCGAGCACGTCGACGTAGAACTCGCGGGATGCCGCGAGGTCGGTCACCACCAGCTCCATGTACGCGCAGCGCAGCACGTCCGGCGGGGTGCTCGTCGGCGTCGGCGTCGGGTTCTCGCAGATGATCTCCGTGTCCAGGCTCACGTAGAAGCCGGAGGAGGTGAGGGTCTTGCCGGGGTGGGCGGCAGATGCCGGGTTGTTGCTCATGTCAGCGTCCTTGCTCTTCTGAAATCGGGCGGCGGGTCAGCGCGGGTCCGGGTCGTCCAGGTCCTGCTTGCCGAAGGCCGGGTTGTGCGGGGCGCCGAGGGTGATGTGCACGCTCTGCTGGTCGGTGTAGAAGTCGATCGAGCGGTAGCCGCCCTCGTGGCCGAGGCCGGATGCCTTCACGCCGCCGAACGGGGTGCGCAGGTCGCGCACGTTGTTCGAGTTCAGCCAGACCATGCCGGCCTCGACGGCGCCCGCGAAGTTGTGCGCGCGCTTGAGGTCGTTGGTCCAGATGTAGGCGGCGAGACCGTACTTGGTGTTGTTCGCCAGGGACAGCGCCTCCTCGTCGGTGTCGAAGGGCGTGATCGCGACGACCGGTCCGAAGATCTCCTCCTGGAAGATCCGGGCATCCGGAGAGACGTCGGCGAAGGCGGTCGGGGCGACGTAGTTGCCGGTGGGGAAGCCCTCCGGGCGGCCGCCGCCGGCGATCAGACGACCCTCGGTCTTGCCGATCTCGACGTAGCTCATCACCTTCTCGTAGTGCTCAGGGTGCACGAGCGCGCCGACCTCGGTGGTCGGGTCGTGGGGGAGACCCACCTTCACGCGCTTGGCCATGGTGGCGAAGCGCTCGACGAACTCGTCGTAGATCGCGCGCTCGACGATGATGCGCGAGCCCGCCGTGCAGCGCTCGCCGTTCAGGGAGTACACGCCGAAGACGCAGGCGTCGACCGCGGTGTCGAGATCGGCATCCGCGAAGACGACCGCGGGGCTCTTGCCACCGAGCTCCATCGACAGGCCCTTCAGGAACGGCGCCGAGTTGCCGAAGATGATCTGCCCGGTGCGGCTCTCGCCCGTGAACGAGATCAGCGGGACGTCCGGATGCTTCACCAGGGCGTCACCGGCGTCCTCACCGAGTCCGTTGACGAGGTTGAACACGCCCTTCGGGAGGCCCGCCTCCTCGAAGATGCCCGCCCACAGCGACGCCGACAGCGGCGTGAACTCGGCCGGCTTGAGCACGACCGTGTTGCCGGTGGCCAGGGCGGGGCCGAGCTTCCAGGACTCCAGCATGAATGGCGTGTTCCACGGCGTGATGAGCCCCGCGACGCCGATCGGCTTGCGGTTGACGTAGTTCATCTGCTTGCCGGGGACCTTGAAGGCATCATCGGCCTGCGCGACGATCAGGTCGGCGAAGAAGCGGAAGTTCTCGGCGGCGCGGCGGGCTTGGCCCAGTGCCTGCGTGATGGGCAGACCCGAGTCGAACGACTCCAGCTCGGCCAGGCGCGCGTCGCGCGACTCGACGATGTCGGCGATGCGGTGCAGCACCCGCGAGCGCTCGCGCGGAAGCATCCGCGGCCACGGACCCTCGGTGAACGCACGACGGGCTGCGGCGACCGCGCGATCGATGTCGGCCTTCTTACCGGCCGCGGCGTGCACGTAGGTCTCGTTCGTGACGGGGTTGAGCACCTCGAAGGTGTCGCCGTCGAGGGAATCGACGAACTCGCCGTCGATGTAGTGCTGGATCTTCGCGGGCAGGTCGGCCGGGGTGTACACGTCGGTCATCATCGTCCTTCTTCGGTGGGGTGGGAGTGGCGGGCGGCCAGGAACGCGTCCATGGTGCGCCAGCGGTGGTCTCGGGCGGCGAGCTCGATCTCGAGCGGGTCGGCGCCGCCGCGGATCAGCTCGAGGATGCGGGTGTGCTCGTCCACCGAGTGCCGGGCGCGGCCGGGGACGAACGCGAACGAGGAGTCGCGGATGCCGGAGAGCCGGCTCCATCCGCGGTGCACCAGGTCGAGGATGTGCGGGTTCGGGCAGGGTTCGTAGAGCACCGAGTGGAACGCCTGGTTCAGCGAGGTGAACGTGTGCGCGTCGAAGTGGCCCAGCAGGTGCAGCATCCGGTCGTTGACGGCCTCGGCGCGATCGAGCGCATCGGCGTCGAGCAGGGGAGCCGACAGCGCGGTGGCGGCGCCCTCGACGATGCCCAGGGTCTGCATGGTGTGCGCGTACTCGCTCTCGTCGATGAGCGAGACGTGCGCGCCGATGTTGCGCTCGAAGGTGACCAGCCCCTCGGCCTCGAGGCGGCGGATCGCCTCGCGCACCGGGACCACGCTCATGCCGAGCTCGTCGGCGATCGGGCCGAGCACCAGGCGGTACCCGGGACCGAAGGCGTGCGAGGAGATGCGGGAGCGGATCCAGGCGTACGCCTGCTCCGACTTGCTGCCCTCGCGGACCAGGGCGGTCATGATCCGGTGCCCGACCTCTCGGCGTACCGCGCGCGCCACTCGGCGTTCATCGGGAACAGCCCGTCGACCGGATGCCCGGCGGCCACCTGATCGGCGATCCAGGCGTCCTCGTCCTCCTGGGCCAGAGCCGCATCGGCGACCTCCTCCGCGAGCTCGAAGGGGATCACGATCACGCCGTCGCCGTCGCCGACGATCACGTCGCCGGGCTGCACGGCGGCGCCGCCGCAGGCGATCGTGACGTCGAACTCCCACGGCACGTGGCGGCGGCCCAGCACGGACGGATGGGCGCCCTTCGAGAACACCGGCAGGCCGATCTCGGTGACGGCGTCGAAGTCGCGCACTCCGCCGTCGGTGACGACGCCCGCGGCTCCGCGGGTCTTGGCGCGCAGAGCCAGGATGTCGCCGAGAGTTCCGGTGCCGGCATCGCCGCGGGCCTCGATCACGATGATCTCGCCCTCGCCGACCGCGTCGAACGCGCGCTTCTGCGCGTTGTATCCGCCGCCGTGGCTCCGGAACAGGTCTTCGCGCGCCGGGATGAAGCGCAGTGTCTTGGCGGTGCCGACGATCTTGCTGCCGGCGATGTTGGCGGACACCCCGTCGATGAAGCAGGAGTGCAGGCCGCGCTTGCGCAGCTGGCTGGACAGGCCCGCCGTCGGGGCCGCTGCGAGCTTGGCGCGCAGCTCGGGGGTGAGACCGGACGGCGCGGGTTCGGTGCCGGTCTCGGGAAGCCCCGCCGCCTCGCGAGAGCCCCAGGCCTCGGTGCGCTGCAGATCGTCGACGGCGGGCAGCGAGCCGAGGGCGGGGTCGAAGGCGACCTCGCCCTGCGTCACCGTGGTGACCAGGCGACCGGACGACGGCGCACCAGGGGCATCCGGAGCATCCACCTCGATCTCCACGACGTCACCCGGGACGATCACGCTGGATCCCGCGGGCGTGCCGGCGAGGATCACGTCACCCGGCTCGAGGGTGAAGTGCTGCGAGAGGTCGGCGACCAGCTGGGGGAGCGGGAAGAGCAGGCCCGTCGTGCTGTCGTCCTGGCGCAGCTCGCCGTTGACCCAGGCGCGCACGCGCAGGTTCCCCGGGTCGACGGATGCCGCGTCGATCAGCTCGGGGCCGAGCGGGGTGTATCCGTCGCCGCCCTTGGACCGGACGTTGGAGCCCTTGTCGTTGGCGCGCAGGTCGTACAGGCCCAGGTCGTTGGATGCGGTGACGGATGCCACGTGCGACCAGGCGTCCTCGATGGACACCCGGCGAGCGGGGGTGCCGATGACGAGGGCGATCTCGCCCTCGAAGGCGAGCAGTTCGGTGCCGGCGGGGCGCTCCACGGTCCCGCCGCTGACGCCGACGGAGCTCGCGGGCTTGAAGAAGTAGGAGGGCGCTGCGGGGCGGCGGCCGCGCTGGTCGGCGCGCGAGACGTAGTTCAGGTGGATCGCGATGATCTTTCCCGGTCGGGTGATCGCCGTCATGGATGCGCCTCCTCGCGTTCGCGCACAGGGGGAGTGCCTTGTGCGTCGTATGCGAAATCGTATATCATCGTCGCATCCTGGGGCAAGCATCAACTGGATTCCCCGGCAGTCACCTCGAAGGAGAGAGACATGAGCGGCAAGTCAGAGGACGGGTTCACCCCGACCGGAACCATCGCGAGCGCCGCGGACCGCCGTCGCGTCGTCGTCGCCACCGTGGTCGGCACCACCGTCGAGTGGTACGACTTCTTCATCTACGCGTTCGCCGCCGCGACCGTGTTCGCGGCGCTGTTCTTCGAGCCGATGGGCAAGGACTTCGCGCAGATCGTGTCGTTCTTCAGCGTCGGCGTCAGCTTCCTGTTCCGTCCGCTGGGCGCGTTCCTGGCGGGGCACTTCGGAGACAAGATCGGCCGTCGCCCCATGCTGGTGCTCACGCTCCTGCTGATGGGCGGTGCGACCACGCTCGTCGGCGTGCTGCCCACGCACGCGCTGATCGGCGTGTGGGCGCCGATCCTGCTGATCGTGCTGCGCGTGATCCAGGGAATCTCGGCCGGTGGCGAGTGGGGCGGCGCCGTGCTGATGGCCGTCGAGCACGCGCCCAAGCACAAGCGCGGGCTGTTCGGAGCATCCCCGCAGATCGGAGTGCCGATCGGGCTGCTGCTGGCATCCATGGTGCTCGCGCTGACCGAGACGATCTTCCCCGGCCCGACGCCCGGTTCGGACGTGGCGCTCGCCGACACCGCCTTCGGGCAGATCGGCTGGCGCATCCCCTTCCTGCTGTCGGTCGTGCTGATCGGCGTCGGCTACTGGGTGCGCCGCCGCGTCTCGGAGAGCCCGGTGTTCCAGGAGATCGCCGAGCGCAAGGAGGAGACGCGGATGCCGATCATCCAGCTGCTGCGCCACCACCTGCCGCTGGTGATCGTGGCGGCTCTGGTCTTCGCGGGCAACAACGCCGTCGGCTACATGACCACCGGCGGATACGTGCAGCATTACGCCACCGATCCCGCCGGACCGATCGCACTGCCCACCGGACCGGTGTTCTGGGTCGTCGCGCTCTCCGGCGTCAGCTGGCTGGTCTTCACCTGGCTGGCGGGCTGGCTCTCCGACAAGCTGGGCAGGCGCACGACCTACATCATCGGCTGGGTCCTGCAGCTGATCGGCGTCTTCCTGCTGTTCTTCCTGACCAACCTCGGCACGATCGGCTCGCTCGCGGCGGCTCTCGTGATCCTCACCATCGGACTCGGATTCACGTACGGGCCGCAGGCCGCGCTGTACTCGGAGCTGTTCCCTGCGTCGATCCGGTTCTCCGGCGTCTCGATCTCGTACGCGATCGGCGCCATCGTGGGCGGCGCGTTCTCGCCCTTGATCGCGCAGGCGATCTTCCAGAACACGCACTCGACGACCGGCATCACCTGGTACCTGGCCGGCATGACGGTGATCGGCCTGGTCGCCACGCTGCTGCTGCGCGACCGCACCGGCATCCCGCTGGGGCCGGAGAACGAGGCCGAGCAGGCGAAGTCCCCGATCTATGGGATGTCCAAGGCCTGAGGCGCGCCTCGGCCGCGGCGCAGCTTCGCAGAAATGCACAGCTCCGCAGAGTTTCGAGGAAACCCTGCGGAGCTGTGCTGAACTGCGGCGCTGTGGACGGCCGGGCCGCCGAGCTCAGCCGTTGATGACCTGGGGCACCGAGACCGACTTCAGGCCCTCGGCGCCGAACTCCAGGCCGTAGCCCGATTGCTTCACGCCGCCGAACGGGATCATCGGGTGCACACCGCCGTGCGAGTTGATCCACACGGTGCCGGCCTGCAGGCGCATCGCGATCTCGCGGGCCTTCGCGCGGTCGGCCGACCAGACCGAGGCGCCCAGCCCCACGTCCACGCCGTTGGCCAGGGCGATCGCCTCGTCGAGGTCGTGGTACCTGATGATCGGAAGGCCCGGACCGAACTGCTCCTCGACCACGAGCGGGTTCGCCGGGTCGATGTCCGCGATGAGCGTGGTCGGATAGAAGTTGCCCACGGCGTCCCGGTCCGGGTCGCCGCCCAGCACGACCCACGCGCCGGAGCCCTTGGCGGCCTCGACGAGCCGATCGACGACGTCGAACTGCATGCGGTTCTGCAGCGGACCCAGCACGTTCTGCTCGTCGACGCCCACGCCCATCGGCATGGCGGCGGCGACCTCCGCCAGCGCCGCGACCACGTCGTCGTAGACGTCCGCGTGCACGTACAGCCGCTTCATCGCCGCACAGGTCTGCCCGGTGTTGATGAATGCGCCCCAGAACAGGTCCTGCGCGATGGCGGCGGGGTCCACGTCGGGCAGCACGATGCCGGCGTCGTTGCCGCCGAGCTCGAGTGTGAGCCGGGTGAGGTTGTCGGCCGAGCTCTGCACGATCCGCTTTCCCGTCGACGTGGAGCCGGTGAACATGATCTTGCCGAACGCCGGACTGGTGGTCATCGCGGCACCCAGCGCGCCGTCGCCGACGACGGTGTTCAGGATGCCGTCCGGCAGCACCGAGTTCATCACAGCTGTGAGCGCGAGTCCGCTGAGCGGGGTGTGCTCCGAGGGCTTGGCCACCACCGCGTTGCCCATGCGCAGCGACGGCGCGATCTGCCAGACCGCGATCATCATCGGCCAGTTCCACGGGGTGATGGCAGCCACCAGACCGATCGGACGGCGGTGCAGCTCGGCGTAGGCGTCGCCGTCGTCGACCACCACCTCGACGGGCAGCGGCGTCGCTGCGGTCGCGCGCAGCCAGGCCGCGCACGCGCCCACCTCGAAGCGGGCGTTCGGGCCGTTCAGCGGCTTGCCCTGTTCGCGCGAGAGCAGCTCGGCGAGCTGCTCGGCCGCGGCCTCGACGGCATCCGCGACGCGGTTCAGGGCTGCGCTGCGCTCTTCGTCGGACAGGGCGGCCCATCCGGGCTGCGCCGATCGAGCCCGTTCGATCGCCTGATCGAGGTCGGTCTCGTCGTGGATCGGGACCCGCGCGATCAGCTCGCCCGTGGCGGGGTCGTGCACCTCGCGTGACGGACCTCCGTCGGCGGCGATGGTGGCGAGCAGGCTCTGGTAGGTGTCAAAGGCGGTGGACATTGCGGTGCTCCTCGGTCGTGATGGGAGTGGTGGAGGTGAGGGCTGATCGGGTCTGGCTGGGTGAGCATCCGAACTCCGCGCGATACGCGCGGCTGAAGTTCGCGGCATCCGCGAAGCCGCAGGCGGAGGCGATGCTCATGATCGAGCGGTCCTGGAAGGCGGCATCCGCGAGTCTGATCCGGCACATCTCCAGCCGGCGTCGGCGCACCCGCCCGGCGACCGTCTGGCTGTTCTCCTGGAACAGGGCGTGCAGCGACCGCTGGGAGATGAAATGCCGGGAGGCGATCGTGGCGGGGTCGAGTGCGGGGTCGCCCAGGTGCAGATCGATGAAGTCGAGGATGTCGGCGAACAGGCGCGCCCGCGGATCGACGTCCGCGCCGCTGAGGGCCAGCTCCTGCGAGAGCAGGGTGGCGATCAGGTCGACTGTGCTGCGCGCGATCCGCCCGCCCGACGACCCTGCGAGGATCTCCGGATGCTGGGCGAGACCGTGCAGGTAGGGGAGCACGAGTGCCCCCGCGCCGCCCGGGCCGCCGCCGAGGGATGCGGCGGTCAGAGCGCGCACGGCGTCCAGCGGCAGTCCGAGGTCCGCCGCCGGCAGCATCACCACCAGGTTGCGGAACGGGCCGTCGAAGGCGAGCGTGTAGGGTCGCTCGGTGTCGTAGATCGCCAGCATCCCGGGGCGCATCAGCACCTCGCGGCCGTCCTGGACCAGCATCCCGCTCCCGGCCGTCAGCATGCCCACCTTGAAGCAGTGCCGCGGGCGCGCCGCGATCCGGGCGGGGGTGCGCTCGACGACGTGCTCGTCGGCGTCGACGACCGCGACGTGCACCCCTCCGGCATCGGAATGGCGGATGCTGCCGCGGAACGATCCCGGATGGTCGGACGAGACCTGCAGCGGCACGAAGGAATCGTTCACCGCGGCACGGAACCGGGTGAAGTCCCACGCGACGTCAGCCCGCCCGGCTCCGATGCTCGCCGCGCCGGCCTGCACCTCGGCGACCGGCGTCCTCAAGGCCCGCATCGTCAGTCCCGCCGGAACTCGTCGATCAGGCCGCGGGCAGTGGTGATGCCGGTCTCGATGGCGCCGTCGACGACGACGCCGTTCCAGCCCTTCGCCCAGTCTGCGCCTGCGAAGCGCAGGCGCGTGCCGGTGTCGCGGAACAGGCTCCAGCCCTCCAGGAACTGGCCCGAGCGCGGCGTGGCCCAGGTCTGTCCCGACCAGGGGTCGGCGACCCAGTCGTGCCCGGTGCACTCGAGCACCTCGAGGTCGGGGCGCCAGCGTCGCACGATCTCCTGCACCTGCGCAGCATCGGTGAGGTCGATCTGTGAGTGGTCGGGACCGAAGCCCACCAGGATCGTGCTGTCCTCGTCGAAGTACTCGCTGCGCACCAGTGCGATCGGATTGCCGGTGGGGGCGTAGGCGATCAGCGAGTGCTTCCCCCGGATGCGGATCCAGATCTTGAAGCCGGTGCAGTTGAAGCCGTCGTCGACGACCTGCTGGGCGGGCGCGGGGAGTGCGGGGGAGAAGGCGATGCCGCCCAGCGCGCCGAGCGGGGCTGTGATGATCACGGCATCCGCTTGGACATCGGTCCCGTCGGCGAGCGTGAGGCGAGCGCCGTCGGCGTCGTGGGCGACGGCGGTCACCGCGGTGCTGAGCCGGATCGGCGCACGCAGATCGGCGGCGATCGCGCGGTAGATGCCCTGCATGCCGTCGTCGAGCTTGAAGCGCAGGGTCTGCTCGTCGAGCAGTGAGAGACGGTGATCGCTGAGCGCCGCCCAGTGCTTGGCCATCAGCGGGGACGCCGTCGCGGTGCGACCGTTGTAGCCGGCCGACCAGTACGCGTCGGCGAGGTCGATCTCCTCCTGGGTGAAGTCCCCGCCTCGCAGCGCGTCGAGCACGCTGCCCTGGTCCGCGGCACGGAAGCGCTCGACGAGCTGCGCGTCGCCGGAGTCGAGCACGCCCAGCGGCTCGTGCGGGTAGGGGAAGAAGTCGCGGGACCCCTCGAAGATGCGCTCCTGCGGGCGGGCGAGTCTCGCGTCGAGCTCGGCCTCTGTGCCGTGGTGCACCTCGCCGTCGCTGAGCCAGTACGCGTCGTCGGCGATCGGGCTGGGGTGGATGCCCTGCCCGTAGCGCGTGATCTCGGTCCACACGAACGGCTGCATCCAGTGCACCCACGTCGCGCCCATCTCCAGGTGGTGCCCGAGCCGCTCATCGGTCCAGGCGCGCCCGCCGATGCGGTCGCGCGCCTCGTAGATCTCGACGTCGATGCCCGCTGCTTCGAGCTCGCGCGCCGCGACGAGCCCGGCGAATCCGGCTCCGACGATCGCGACGCGGTGAGGGGTGGTGCCAGCCATGAAAAACCGCCTTTGGTCCTGAGGTGTGGACCTGAGCGTATGACTATCCAAATGGATAGTCAAGCGGATCGTTCGCGGATCAGGCGGTGCGGGCCGCCTCGGTGATCAGCCGGCGGATGCGGGCGAGCACCCGATCGATGTCCTCTCCTCCGCCCAGCGTGAGCTGCTTGAGCACGATGCCGTCGAGCGCGAACCAGATCGCGTCGATCAGCTCCTCGTCCTGCACGCCCAGCTCGGTCAGGCGCCGGCGGTTGGCGAGCCGGTAGGTCTCGTAGTAGCGCTCCACGTGCTCGTGCAGCTCGGGACGGCGCCGCGATTCCAGCAGAAGCTCGTACTGGAACGCCTGCGCGTCAGTGCTGCGCGCCGCCAGGGATTCGATGCCGGCCGCGAACTCCGCAGCATCCGCCGGTGCCTCATCCATGCTCGTCTCGCGCAGGCTCTCCGCGATGGCGAACTCGAGCGCGGCGGCGATCAGCTGGTCCCGTGAGCCGAAGTGGTGGCGCACCAGACCGTGCGAGACCCCGGCTCGTGCCGCCACCTCGCGGTAGGTGAGCGCGCGGAGGCCGCTGTCGGCGACGACGGATACGGTGGCGCGCAGCAGTGCTTCGCGCCCGGGAGAGCTGGTCACACCAGTACCCTAGGTGGTTCCGGGCGATGCCTGCGCGAGCGGACAACACGGATGCGCACGATGACAACATCCGCGGAACCGTGCGGATGACGATGGACGCAACCACCCGAAGCACTCACGAACGCAGGAGTTCCCATGAGCGCCCATCTCGCACAGACCTCGCCCACCTCCACGAGTCGGGGTCGACTCGGCGTCCCGTCCATCACGGTGATGATCATCGCGGCCTCGGCTCCGCTGACGGTCGTCGCAGGCGGCGTGACCACCGCCTACTCGGTCACCGGGTCTACCGCGGTGCCGATCGGCTATGTGCTGCTGGGTGCTGTGCTCGCCGTGTTCGCGATCGGCTACGCGGCGATGAGCCGCTTCATCACGAACGCCGGCGCGTTCTACTCCTACGCCGCGCGCGGCCTCGGTCGACCTGTCGGAGTGGGTGGGTCGCTGATCGCGCTGGTGTCATACAACTGCATGCAGATCGGCATCTACGGCATGTTCGGGTTCCAGGTGTCGATGCTGCTGAACGAGAAGCTCGGCATCGACGTGCCGTGGTGGGTTCCGGTGCTGGTGTGCATCGCCGTCGTGGCCGTGATGGGTGTCAACCGGGTGGACCTGTCGGCCAAGGTGCTGGGCGTGATCGTGAGCCTGGAGTTCCTGGCCGTGCTGGTGTTCGACGTCGTCGCGCTCGCCCAGCCGGCCGAGGGCTTCACCGCGCAGCCGATCTCTCCGACCGAGCTGTTCACGCCGGGCATAGGCGCAGTCCTGGTGTTCGGCATCGCCGCCTTCATGGGCTTCGAGTCCGCTGCGATCTACGGCGAGGAGGCGAAGGATCCCAAGCGCACGGTCGCCCGCGCGACGTTCAGCGCGGTGCTGATCATCGGCGGCTTCTACGCGCTGTCGTCCTGGGCGCTCGCGCTCGCCGTCGGTCCGTCGAAGATCACCTCGGGCGGGATCACGGCCGAAGAGGCCGGCCCTCCGCTGTTCTTCGGCTTCGTCGCCGAGCACATCGGGGTGCTCTTCGTGGACATCACCTCGGTGCTGTTCATCACCAGCCTGTTCGCCGCGCTCGTCTCGTTCCACAACGCGGTCGCCCGTTATCTGTTCTCGCTCGGCAGGGAGCGGGTGCTTCCGGTGCGGCTGTCGGCTGTGCGCAACGGCGCCCCGTGGGCGGGCTCGATCGCCCAGACCGCGCTGGCGGTCGTCGTGATCATGATCTTCGCGATCGCAGGCGCCGGCTCCGGGCTGGGCCCGCTGTTCCCCGTGGTGACGCTGTTCTCCTGGCTGACCAACACCGGTGCACTGGGCCTCGTGCTGCTGATGGCGGTCGTCGCCTTCGCCGTGGTCGGCTACTTCCGGCGGAACCATCGTGACGTCGGCATCGGCTCGCGCCTGATCGCCCCTGTCGTCTCGGGGTTCGTGCTGATGATCGTGCTGATCCTGATCCTCGCGAACTTCAACGTGCTGCTTGATCAGGCGGAGCCGACGCTCGCGACCTTCCTGCTCCCGGCGCTGGTGATCGCCCCAGGCCTGGTCGGCATCGCCTGGGGGATCTGGCTGAAGCGCGCCAGGCCCGAGGTCTACGCCGGCATCGGCCGCGGCACCGGCGACACGCAGGTGGTGCAGGTGGTGACGGACTGAGCGCCTCCTCCGCAGATCTGCACGACTCCGCAGGGTTCGCCGGAATCCCCGCGGAGTCGTGCATCTCCGCCGCGGAACGGATGCCGGTGGGCAGACCGCTCAGCCGCCCAGGGCCTCGCGGATCGCTGTGGCCGACTCCTGCAGGCGGGCGGCGATTTCGGCGTCCGGATGCCGGGAGGCGACGTGCACGACGGCCAGCGCGGCGGGGCGCCGGCCGCGCAGTGCGAGCGGCACGGCGATCGAGTGCAGGTTCGGGATGACCTCGTCGTGGCTGGTCGCGTAACCGCGGGCGCGCGCCTCTGCCACCTCGGCGCGCAGCGCCGCGGAGACCTCAGGCCACTCGGCATCCGCCAGCTGCGAGAGGATCGCCTTGCCTGGCGCGCCGGCCGTGACCGGATGCCTCGTGCCCGGCCGCTGCGCGACGTTCGCGACCGTGTGACGGGGCTCGACGCTGGTGAGGGTGATGACCTCGTCGCCGTCGAGCACCGCCAGGAACGCCGTGAGGGCGAACTCGTTGGCGACCGCGGTCAGCTCGGGGAGCGCCCCGGCCTGCAGGTCGTGCGCGACACCCGCGGCGAGTGCCGCCATCCGGGGGCCGAGCGCCGCGAGCCCCGACGCGTTGCGCGCGACGAGCCGATGGTCCTCGAGCGTGCGCAGGAGCCGATAGGCGATCGAGCGGTGCACGTCGAGCCGCGCGGCGACCTCGTCGATCGAGAGGGGACCGTCGGCGAGGATCTCCAGGATCCGGATGCCGCGGCTCAGCGTCTGCGAGGCGGGGGCGGCGGGCACGGGATCTCCTTCGGGTCGCGGGCGGCCCTTGTCAGGGCATCCGCTCGTCATATACGATCTGTTCAATAGTAGAACGGTGTGTTCGAATATAGAACACGCTGTCCCGCCGCGCAAGACCTGACGATGCAGTCCAGGGAAGGACCCGACGATGCAGTTCCACCACCACGGCTACGTGTCCGGCGAGCCCCGCGTGCTTCCGGCCGAAGGGCTGGGCATCGACCGCCCGGCGGACCTCCCCGACGAGATGGACGTGCTCATCGTCGGCTCCGGCCCCGCAGGCATGCTGCTGGCCGCCCAGATGTCGCAGTTCCCGACGGTGAGCACGCGCATCATCGAGCGCCGCAGCGGCCGCCTCGAGCTCGGCCAGGCCGACGGCATCCAGCCCCGCAGCGTCGAGACCTTCCAGGCCTTCGGATTCGCCGAGCGCATCATCGCCGAGGCCTACAACATCGGCTGGATGAACTTCTGGGGCCCCGACCCCGAGAACCGCGAGAACATCATCCGTACCTCGCGCACCGAGGACTACGGCCTGAAGATCAGCGAGTTCCCGCACCTGATCGTGAACC
The DNA here is from genome assembly GCF_052056515.1 of Microbacterium sp. 22195. NCBI lineage: Bacteria > Bacillati > Actinomycetota > Actinomycetes > Micrococcales > Microbacteriaceae > Microbacterium > Microbacterium sp. 22195. The sequence goes on along the minus strand of NZ_JBQEPE010000001.1, from coordinate 1,312,179 downwards.
AGGCGCGCGTGCTGGACTACTTCGCCGAGGCCGCCGCCCACGGCCCCGGCCGCATCGTCCCGGACTACGGCGTGGAGTTCCTGGGCCTCACGGTGCACGACGAGCGGGAGTACCCCGTCGAGGTGCGCGTGAACGACAACGGCACTGAGCGCACCATCCGAGCCAAGTACGTCGCGGGCTGCGACGGCGCGCGCAGCGGCGTGCGCGAGGCGATCGGCCGCAAGCACGTCGGCGCCATGGCCGCGCACGCCTGGGGCGTGATGGACGTACTGGTCAACACCGACTTCCCGGACTGGCGCACCAAGTGCGCGATCAACGCCGAGGCGGGCAACATCCTGCACATCCCGCGCGAGGGCGGCTACCTCAGCCGGATGTACATCGACCTGGGCGCGGTCGCGGAGGGCGACAACCGCCAGGTCAAGCACACGCCGCTCGAGGTCGTCATCCAGAAGGCCAACGAGATCCTGCACCCCTACACGCTGGACGTGAAGCAGGTCGCTTGGCACAGCGTCTACGAGGTCGGCCACCGGGTCACCGACGGGTTCGACGACGCGCTGGACGGTGACCGGCACCCCCGCGTCTTCCTGACCGGCGATGCCTGCCACACGCACAGTGCGAAGGCCGGCCAGGGCATGAACGTGTCCATGCAGGACGGCTTCAACCTGGGCTGGAAGCTCGGTCACGTGCTCAGCGGGCGCGCTCCGCAGGAGCTGCTGTCGACCTACGGCGCCGAGCGCCGTCCCGTCGCCCAGCAGCTGATCGACTTCGACAGGGAGTGGTCCTCGCTCATGGCCCGCAAGCCCGAGGAGATCTCCGACCCGCAGGAGCTCGCGACCTTCTACCTGGGCACCGCGGAGTTCCCCTCCGGGTTCATGACGCAGTACGAGCCGTCCATGATCGTCGACGGTGCATCGCAGCAGGAGCTCGCCGTGGGGTTCCCGCTCGGCAAGCGCTTCAAGTCGGCCGAGGTCACCCGGGTCAGCGACGGCAACGCCGTCCACCTCGGCCACCACGCGACGGCCGACGGGCGCTGGCGCGTGTACGCCTTCGCCGACGCGGAGGCCACGAGGCTGGCGGCCTGGGCGGATGCCGTGGAGCCCGTGTTCGCGCGCTACACGCCGCAGGACGGCGATGTGGACGCCGTCTTCGACGTGAAGGCGATCTACCAGCAGCGTCACGACGAGGTCGAGTTCACCGACGCGCCGGCGCTGTTCCGCCCGCAGACCGGCCCCTTCGGGCTGACCGACTGGGAGAAGGTGTACTCCGCGGCCCCGACCGTGTGGTGCCACGACGACATCTTCGAGGTTCGCGAGCTCTCCCGCGACGGCGTGGTCGTCGTGGTGCGCCCGGACCAGTACGTGGCGGCGATCCTGCCGCTGGATGCCGTGGACCGGCTCTCGGAGTTCCTCGAGGGCGCCCTCCTCCCGGCATCCTGACGTCGGGTCGGCATGACAGTTGTCACGCCGACCTCATGACATCGCCCTCCGGCGTCCGGCGTCCGCGCCGACGACGCTGGACACATGCAGACGACAGCAGAACCGCAGACGCGGGTCACCCCCGCTCCCGCCATCCAGGACGCGCGTCCCCAGGACGCCGTGATCGAGCTGCGCGGCGTGCGCAGGGGCTACGGCACGGGCGACCGCCGCGTGCAGGCCGTCGACGGGGTCGACCTCGTCGTCCGCCGCGGCGAGATCGTTGCGCTGCTCGGGCCGAACGGCGCGGGCAAGACGACCACGCTCGACATGCTGCTCGGGCTCACCGACGCGGACGAGGGCACCGTCCAGGTGCTCGGAGGCCGCCCCTCGCGCGCCACCGCCGACGGCTCCATCGCCGCCGTGCTGCAGACCGGCGGGCTGCTCTCCGACCTCACCGTCGGCGAGACCGTGCGCCTGATCGCCTCGCTGCACGGCAGGGCCGCGCTCGGCCGCGTGCCCGAGGTGCTGGCCCGTGCCGATCTCGAGAAGATCGCGCGCCGTCGGGTCTCGAAGTGCTCCGGCGGCGAGCAGCAGCGCGTGAAGTTCGCGCTCGCCCTGGTCGCCGACCCCGACGTGCTCGTGCTGGACGAGCCGACCGCGGGCATGGACGTGACCGCCCGCCGCAACTTCTGGGACGTCATGCGCGCGGATGCCGATGCCGGTCGCACCATCGTCTTCGCCACGCACTACCTGGAGGAGGCCGAGCAGTTCGCCCGCCGCACTGTCGTGATGAACCACGGCCGGGTGGTCGCGGACGCTCCGACGGCGCAGCTGCGTGTCGGGCTCGGCGCCAGGACGGTCGCCGCGAACCTGCCGGAGACCGGCGCCGACGGCATCCTCTCCTTGCTGCGAGATCGCGACGATGTCACCGAGCTGCGCGTGGACGCGGACCGGCTCACCCTGCGCGCGACCGACTCGGATGCCGTGGCCGCCGCGCTCCTCGCCTCCGGCGCACACGATCTGGAGATCACCGCTCCCACCCTCGAAACTGCCTTCACCGCCCTGACGGAGGACTGACCATGACCACCTCGACCCCGAGTCTCACCCGCACGCCGCGTGCTCTGCGCGTTCCGCGCAAGGGCATCTCACCGACCATGCTCCGCATCGAGGCGCTGCGCCAGCTGCGCAACCCGTACACGCTCGCGTTCACCCTGGCCATGCCCGTCGTGATGTACATCCTCTTCGGTGCCAGCGCCGCGTACGGGTCGCAGTCCGCAGGCCACGGCAACGTGTCCTTCTACGTGATGATCTCCATGGCCGCCTACGGCACGGCCGTCGCGATGAGCTCGCTGACCTCGCTGGCCGCCACCGAGTCTAAGCAGGGGTGGGGCCGGCAGCTCGCCATGACGCCGCTCGGAACGCTCGGCTACGCCCTGACCAAGCTCATCACCTCCGTGACGTTCGCCGCCCTCGCGCTGGTCGCGGTGTTCACGGCCGGACTGCTCACAGGTGCGAAGGCGGACGACGCCTGGCGATGGGTCGCGGCCGCCGCGATCATCCTCGGCATCGGGCTGATGTACGGCCTGTTCGGGCTGGGCGTCGGGCTGTTCTTCAACGCCGACTCGGCCGCCGCGCTGGCATCCATCTCGATGACCTTCTTCGCCTTCTTCGGCAACGTGTTCATGCCCCTGGACGGTGTGATGCTCTCGATCGCGCGCTTCACGCCGCTGTACGGGTTCGTGGCTCTCAGCCGGTGGCCGCTCACCGACGGCGTGCTCACCACGGGACAGGCCGACCCGCTCTGGATGCCGCTGCTGAACGTGGCCGTCTGGCTCACCCTGTTCTCGGTGCTGGTCGTCGCCGGGGTGCGCCGCTCGCGGACACGCCGGTGACACGTGCGCGTCACTAGGTTGGACTCATGATGCGGGAGACCGACGAGACGGCCGCGGGCCGGGACGCCGAGGCGATCCGGCCCGCGGCCGGTTCCCTGCCCGCCAGGCGGATGGCGGAGCGGAAGGACAGCCAGCCGAAGAACCCATGGGAGCGGTTCGGCTGGCTGATGGCCGTGATCTGGCTGGTCTTCCTGGCGTATCCGGTGATCGCGCTGCTGGGCTCGACCGCTCCCGAGGCCTGGATCATCGTCGGCTGGGCGGCGATGATCGCCTTCGTCGCCCTGTACGTTCTCGGGTTCATGCGCGGCATGAGCTCGGGCGGTGGTCTGGGCCGGCCGCCGGCGCCGGGGCAGTGGCTGTTCTTCGGCGGGCTGATCGTCTGCGCGGTGATCTCGATCCCGGCGGAGGGCGGCTCGGCGCTGAGCTTCCTGCCGTTCATCATGTCGTTCGCGTCCTACGGGCTGAACCGGATCGCGCACTGGGCGACCTTCGCCGGCGCGGTGACCGTGACCGTGCTGTGGATCCTCCTGGTGCCGGGCGGGCTGGACTATGTCTCGGTGCTCGCGATCGTCGCCCTGCTTGGCGTGGTGAACACGGTGTCGACCTGGCTGATCATCCGCTCCGCCGACGCCGATCGGCTGGGACTCGAGCTGGCGACCAGCGAGGGCCGCGAGGCCGTGGCGCGCGATGTGCACGACCTGATCGGGCACTCGCTGACCGTGGTGAAGCTCAAGGCGCAGCTCGCCCGTCGTCTGATCGACACGGACCCCGAGCGCGCCAAGGCGGAGCTCGCCGCGATCGAGTCGCTGACGGCGGAGGCGATCGCGGGCGTGCGGGCGACGGTGGCGGGCGCCCGCGCCGCATCCCTGACCGAGCAGCTGTCGGCCAGCGCCGATGCGCTGCGGTCGGCCGGCGTGACACCCGTCGTCGACGGCGATCCCGGCGCGCTCTCGCCCGCGCAGGGACTGACGGCCAGCTGGATCCTGCGGGAGGCGACCACGAACATCCTGCGTCACGCCGACGCCTCGACCGTGACCGTCTCCGTGCGGCCGGGCATGCTGGCCGTTCAGGACGACGGGCGGGGCGCGGGCGACCAGGAGGGGAACGGCGTGCGCGGCATGCGCGAGCGGGCAGCGGCCGCCGGCGCGCGCTTCGAGCTGATCAGGCCCGTGACGGGCGGAACGCGTGTGGAGGTCACCTGGTGAGCATTCGGATCGTGATCGCCGACGACCAGGCGCTGGTCCGCGGCGCGCTCGCGGCGCTGCTGGCGCTGGAGCCCGACATCGACGTGGCCGGCGTCGCGGCCGACGGTGCGGAGGCGCTGACGCTGGTGGGCGACCTCGCCCCGGACGTCTGCCTGATGGACATCCAGATGCCGGGGCTCGACGGCATTGAGGCGACGCGACGGCTGCGCGCCGCCAGCCCCGCGACGCGCGTGCTGATCGTCACCACGTTCGCGCGTCCCGGCTATCTGCGGTCGGCGCTGGATGCCGGTGCCGCGGGGTTCATGGCCAAGGATGCCCCGGCGGAGGAGCTGGCCGACGCCGTCCGGCGCGTGCACTCCGGGCTGCGCGTGCTCGATCCGGCGCTCGCCGAGGAGAGCCTCTTCGAGGGCGCGAATCCGCTCAGCGACAGGGAGCGCCAGGTGCTGCGGCTGGCCGCCGACGGGAGGTCGGCCGCGGCGATCGCATCCGAGGTGTTCCTCTCGGCCGGAACAGTGCGCAACCATCTCTCAGCGGCGATCGGCAAGACCGGTGCCGGGAACCGCGCCCAGGCCGTGCGCATCGCGCAGGACAAGGGATGGGTGTGACGTCATCCTCTTCCGTGCGACGACACACGGGAATACCGTCTCCTTGACGGGCGCTGTGCTTCTTCGCACGTCGCGCCCGATGCGACGGCGGATGAGGTGGCGCATGGAGGGTCTGGAGATCACGGTCCTGCTCGGACTGACGATCCTGGTCGGGACGCTGCTCGCGCCGCGGCTGCGCATCGCGCTGCCGCTGGTGCTGGTCGTGTTCGGACTGCTGCTCGGCTTCGTGCCGGCGCTGCGGGAGATCCAGCTGCCCCCGGAGACGGTGCTGCTGCTGTTCCTGCCGGTGATGCTGTTCTGGGAGAGTCTGACGACTTCGCTGCGGTCCATCCGTCGCGACTTCCGGTACATCCTGCCGATGAGCACGCTGCTCGTGGTGGCCTCGGCGTTCGCCGTCGCGGGCGTGGCCGTCCTGTTCGGCCTGCCGTGGGAGATCGCGCTGATCCTCGGCGCCGCGGTCGCGCCTCCTGACGCCACCGCCGTCGCCGCGCTCGGGCGCCTGCTCCCGCGGCGCAGCTTCATGAAGCTCAAGGCCGAGAGCCTGACGAACGACGGCACGGCGCTGGTGCTCTACGCCATCGCGGTGTCGCTCGCGGTCGGCGGCCAGGTGACGCCGCTCATCGTCACCTGGACGATCGTGGTCTCGTACCTCGGCGGCATCCTGGTCGGCGCCGCCGTCGCCGCAGCCGGCTGGATGCTGCTGCGCCGCACGCGGTCGACGATCGCGATCAACGTGACGATGCTGCTGGTGCCGTTCGTGTCCTTCCTGCTCGCCGAGATGATCCACGCCTCCGGGGTGCTCGCCGTCGTGGTCGCGGGGCTGATCGCGGCATACCTCAGCCCTCTGGTCACCACCGCGGCGTCACGCCGCCAGGCCGAGGCCGCTTGGCCGTTCGGCGTCTTCCTGCTCAACGGCGCGCTGTTCGTGCTGATCGGCCTGGAGGTGCAGTGGGTGGCGCACCAGACGTCGCTGCAGACCATCGGCTGGCTCGTGCTCGCGACCGTCGTGGTCTGGGTGACGCTGCTCGTGGTGCGCTTCCTGTTCCAGCTGTTCGCCCTCCCGTTCCAGCGGCTCGGCGGAGGGCAGGTGCATCCGCGTGGCCTGCGCACCAGGATGCAGATCGTCTCGACCGTCGCGGGCATGCGCGGCGCGGTGTCGCTCGCGATCGCGCTCTCCGTGCCGATCGCCGACGGCGCGGGCATCCGCCTCGCCGGACGCGACGACATCATCTTCGTCACGGCGGGGGTGATCCTGCTCAGCCTGCTCGTGCAGGGTCCGCTGCTGCCGGCGGTCGTGCGCTGGGCCCGCTTCCCCGTCGACAACGGCGAAGCCGAGGAGTACGAGCTCGCCGAGCGCGCCATCTCCGGCGCGGCGATGGCTGCGCTCGACGGGCTGGCCACAGAGCACGGGATCAGCGACGAGGTGCGCGACCGCCTGCGGCGGGACGGCTATGAGCGGCTCGAGCTCGCCAACGCGCGTGCGATGGCGAGGGAGCGCGCGCTGATCGACGCCGAGGTGGGGGCGATGGAGGTCCTGCTGGACTCGCCCGATCCGCTCGCCGACGGCTCCGTCGAGCTGGGCGACCAGGCCGGAGCGCCGGGCCGGAGCGATGACCGCGTGACGCTGCAGATGGTCGCCACATCGACCGAGGTCGATCTGGAGCAGCGCTCGCCGCTGATCCGCCACGAGGAGATGTCCCGGCTCAAGCTGGCCGTGATCGAGCACAAGCGCGAGGTGCTGCGCGGCCTGCGCAGATCGGGTGCGGTCGACGACCTGGTCGTGTACCGGATCTCGGCAGATCTCGATCTGGAGCAGGTGCGGCTGCAGGGCATCGAGCAGCTGGACTGAGGGACATCGGGTCCGTTCCCGGGTACAGATGCACGACGGGGAACGGATGCACGGCCGAATGCCGTGATCGGCCGTGCAGGTGTTCCCGAGTCGTGCAGGCGTGCCGCAGGGACCCCGCGCCGCTCAGGAGTTCACGCGGATGATCTCCTGCTGGTACGGGGCGATCACCTTGCCCGAGATGCGCAGGTCGAGCACCAGGAAGCGGCGGACCGCCGGGTCCTCGGATGCCCACGACGCCAGGCGCTCGAGGTCGTCGAGCGTGCGCACCACGACGCCCTCGGCGCCGACGGCCTCACCGAACGCGGCGAAGTCGACCTGCGGGATGAGCATGGGCCCCTCGGCCAGGCCCTTCAGCCCGTAGAGGTTGACCTCGGCGCCGTAGGCGGCGTCGTTCCAGATCACGGCCATCCCACGTCCGCCGGCCGCGCGGACCGCCGACTCCAGGTCGGAGATCGCCATCAGGCCGCCGCCGTCGCCGGAGGTGAGCACGACCGTGGTCTCCGGACGCGCGCGGGTGGCGCCGACCACGCTCGGCCAGCCCTGGCCGATCGACTGGAACGCGGTGCCGACCATCATCATCCGGTCGGGCGCCGCGACGGGCCAGTACATGTTGGCCCAGCCGATGAAGTGCCCGCCGTCCGAGACGACCACGCGGTCCTCGGGCAGCAGTTCCGCGATGCGGCGCGCCGCCGAGCGCGGGTCCAGGCGTCCGTCGGGCGCGAGCTCCTCGCCCTCGGGGTACGCGCGGGCCGCGGCGATGTCGACGGTCTCGCGCCAGGGCTTGAGCGCTTCGCGCGGAGATGTGCGCTTCGTGCGGACAGAATCCGCGGATTCGTCCGCGGCAGGCGCACTTTCCCGCGCGAGGTGCACGTCGGATGCGGCCGGGCGGAGCCGCTCGACCAGTGCCTCGGCCGCCACTCGCGCGTCCGCGCGCACGAAGCCGCCGATGTGCGGGTGCGTCGCGGTGGGAGCCACGTCGATCTGGAACACGCGGGTGCCGGGAGCGAACAGCTCGCCGAAGCGCATCGTGAACTGGTTCAGGGAGGCGCCGAACACGACGGCCACGTCGGCCTGCCGGACGAGCTCCATGGCACCGTCGGCGCCGAAGCCGCCGGTCACGCCCAGGTCGTAGCGCGTGTCGGGGAACACGCCGCGGCCCAGGGCGCTGGACGCGGTCAGTGCGCCGGTCACGTCGGCCAGTGCGCCGAGGGCCTCGCTCGCGCCGGCCAGCCAGGCGCCGCGGCCGGCCAGCAGGAAGGGACGCTCGGCGCCGGCGAGGGCCGCGGCGATCTCGTCCAGCATCCCGCCGGCGAACTCGCCGCGCGGAGCCAGGGGAGCGGGGATGCGGGGCGCGGGCGCCTCGGGGACGGGCCCCGCTTCGAGGGCCGCGACGTCGTAGGGGATCGCGAGCACGACGGGAACGCGGTAGGTCAGGGCGTGCTCGATCGCGATGACGGTGGTGGCCGCGGCATCCGCCCGCCCGGTCGTATACGTGCGCGCGCCGACCGCGGAGGCGAGCGCGATCTGGTCCACATCCCACGGGCGAGGGCCCGAGGTCGGCTCGTCGCCGACCACCAGCACCAGCGGAACGTGCGCCTGCACGGCCTCGGCGAGCGAGGTGATCGTGTTGGTGAAACCGGCGCCGTAGGTCGTGGTGGCGGCGGCGATGCGCCCGGATGCCCGGAAGTGCGCATCGGCCGCGACCACGGAGCCCTGCTCGTGGCGTACCGCGGTGAAGGTGGCATCCGTCTGGGTCTCGATCGCGTCGAGGAAGTAGGCGTTGCCGTTGCCCATCACGCCGAAGACGTGGTCGATGTGCTGGGCGAGGGTGAGGGCGACATGAGCGGACACGGTGGGCATGCGAAAGCCTTTCGAGAGGAACGGAGGGGGTCCGTATGTGTCTCGCCGCTCGCGCGTCATCGCGGGACTCGATCGGAAGTGCTCCTGGATCGGTCGCAGAGTGCTTCGTGCCCCTTTTTCGGGCACCGGCCGTGGCCGGACTCCTCGATTCTAGCGATGCTCCGTCAGGATCGCGCGGCGAGGAGGGACGAGATCCCGATGGTCGAGCGCCGCCGGTCGTCGAGGCGGATGGCGATGACGGACTCGGCGGGGAGCGGCTCCCAGTCCGGCCCGGCCACGCCCGTCGAGCCGACCATGACCGTGCCGTCGGGGGTCTCCCGGATGCGCAGAGCGAAGTAGTCCTCGTTGTGCTCGTCCGGAAGCAGCTCCGCCACGGGCGCCAGCCGCGCCAGATCATGCTCGGTGAGGATGCTGGTGGCACTGGCGTGCACGACCACGAGGTGCTCTGCGTCGATGATCAGCGCGTTGAGGCTGGCGAGCGGGAACAGCTCGCGCAGCGTGTGCGCGACGTGCGCCGCTGCTTCGGGGAGCGGCTCGCCGGCCGCGACCCGTTCGCGGATCAGCGCGAAGTACATCTCGCTGTCGGTCGTGCCCTGCAGCGCTGCGACGCTGTCGGCGGAGAGCAGCCTCTGAAGCGTCTCGCGCGGCTTGATCGTCCCGTTGTGCGCGAACGCGATGCCGTCCGCCTCGAAGGGATGCGCGTTCCGGATGTTCACGGGCAGCCCGGCGGTCGCCCAGCGCAGGTGCACCACGGCTGCGCGGCAGGGCGTCGCGAGCGCCGCGTCGAAGTCGGGGTCCTCAGCGGCGGAGATCTCCGAGCGCGTCACGATCGGAGCGTCGCCGGGGGCGCGCACACCTGCACGGCCCCAGCCGTCGCCGTGCAGCCGCGCCAGTGACAGCAGGCTCTCCATGCCGTCCGCTCCCAGCTCTCCGCGCGCGCTGGCGGTGACGGGGGAGACGAAGGCGAACAGGCGGCACATGAGGGGACCTCGGTCGGTGGGCGGATGCGGGTGGGCATCCGTTCCGCGGAGCGGACGCCCTCTTCGTTTGTACCCCATCGCCGGCGGGGGTGGGGCCGTGCGTCAGATGTGCGACTCGGCGAGGGGACGCCGCTCGAGCGCGAGAATCATCGCCAGCGAGGCCAGGGCGAGAGGGATGAGGGCCAGGAACAGCGGGGGCAGTGCGGAGGCGTACGCCTCGGCGACGGCCGACCGCAGCCCCGGGTCCAGGAGCGCGAGATGCTCGGGGGAGATCGTCGCCAGCGGCAGATCCTCGCGCTGCGGGATGCCGCGTGAGTCGAGGGCGGACGCCAGCGAGTCATGCAGTCGCGAGGCGAACGCCACGCCGACCAGCGAGATCCCCATGGTCGCGCCCGCCTGACGGAAGAAGTTGTTGGCCGCCGTCGCCACGCCGATGTTCCGCGCCGGGAGGGCGTTCTGGGCCAGCAGGGTCAGCAGCAGCACGTTGGTGCCGATGCCCGCGCCCAGCAGCGCCGCCGAGAGCGAGAGGCGGAGCGGGGTGGTGTCCGGGCCGAGCGTCCCGAGCAGCAGCAGTCCCACCACCACGGCGCCGGCGCCGAGTGCCGGGATCAGGATGTACCGACCCGTCCTCGACACGGCGAAGCCGGTCAGTGTCGACGAGGTCACCGTCGCGATGATCATGGGCAGCAGGAGAAGACCCGCCTGCAGGGCGGAGAGCCCGAGCACCATCTGCGCGAACGACGGCAGATAGGACAGCACCACGAACGAGGCGACGCCGCTGCACAGCATCCCGGCCAGCGTCGCGAGGACGAACGTGCGGCTGCGGAACAGGATGCCGGGCAGCACCGGCTGCTCGGCCCGTCTCTCGGCGAACACGAGCGCGCACACCGCGCCGGCGCCCATCGCCCCGATGAACCATGACCACTCTGCGGGGAGCGAGGCGGAGGTGGCCGTGACCAGCGCGGTCGTCGCGATGCACAGCAGCAGCATGCCGGCGATGTCGGGCTGCACGCGGACGTCGCTCGGCCCGCTCGGCGCGATGAACCTCGCGCCGAGCGCCATCGCCACCGCCAGCAGGGGGAGCGTGCCCCAGAACACCCAGCGCCATCCTGGGCCGTCGGTGAGCCAGCCGCCGATCAGCACCCCGCTGATGGTCGCGACCGCCCACACCGAACCGAAGGCGCCGGCGTACTTGGCGCGCTCGCGGGAGGGGACCGCCGCGGCCATGATCGTCTGCGTCAGCACCATCACCCCGCCGCCGCCGATCCCCTGGGCGAGCCGGGCGATGATGAGCACGTCGAGGTTCCAGGACAGCGCGCCCAGCAGGGTGCCCAGGCCGAACACGATGCTCGCTCCGAGCAGCAGGCGCTTGCGATCGAGCACGTCGGAGAGCGCACCGGCCAGGGGCATGCTCAGCGTGGACGTCAGCACGAACGCGGCCACGATCCACCCGATCCGGTCCAGCCCGCCGAGCTCGGCGATGATGGTGGGCAGCGCGGTGTTCAGCACGGTCTGGTTGAACGAGACGACGAGCATCGACGCCATCAGGCTGATCACCAGCATCCGCACCGGTGCGGCGGCCGGCGCCGTCATGTGCGGTCCCTCAGCAGGCCGGACGGCTGAGCACGTCCGACGACACGCGCTGGCTCTGCAGCTCCCCGACCGGACCCGCCACCAGGTTGCGGTCGTCGACCATCACCTGGCCGCGCAGCAGCGTCATCATGTTCCAGGCGCGGGTGCGGTACCCCTCCCACGGCGTGTAGTCGGCCTCGTGCAGGTCCGCGGCGGTGACCCGCCGGTCCACGTCCGTGTCGATCACGGCGAGATCGGCGTCGCTGCCGACCGCGATCGCGCCCTTTCGCGGATACAGGCCCAGGATCTTCGCGGCGTTCGCCGAGGTGAGGTCCACGTAGCGGGTGAGGTCGAGGCCCCGGCCCACGACGCCCTCGGTGTACGCGACGGCCATCCGCATCTCGACCCCGGCGTGACCGCCCGTGGCGTCGTAGATCGTGTTGCCCCGCGTCTTCACGTCGAAGTCCGTGCACACCCCGTCGGTGGCGAGCGTGCTGAGCGTGCCGTCGATGAGCGCCGGCCACATGTGGTCGCGATCGTCGGCATCCTTCAGGGACGGGTAGGTGTGGTAGATCGCGCCGTGCGGCTCGCGGTAGTTCTCTGCGGAGAAGTAGGCGTAGTGCGGCAGGATCTCGCCGTAGATCGGGGCGCCCTCGCCGCGCGCGTTCCGGATGGCGTCGATGCCGACGTTGGCGCTCACGTGCATCAGGTAGATCGCGGCGCCCACGTGGCGGGCGAGCGTGATCGCGCGCTGGAACGACAGCTGCTCGGACAGCACGTTGTGCGCGTGGTGCATGTTCTCGATGCCGATCGCGCCCTGGTGCTTGAGACGGCGGTAGGAGTACATGACGATGTCGTCGTCCTCCGCATGCACCGCGAGCATGGCGCCCGCGGCGGCGGTCTGCTCCATGATGCCCCACATGTTGCCGAGGTCGGTCTTCTGGTGCGGGCGCGTGGGGGTGGTGTTGGTCATCCACACCTTCCAGCTGCCGTGGCCGTTGCGCACGGCATCCGGGATCTGCTCCAGCACGCTGAACGGGACCTCCGGCTCCTTGAACGTGCCGTGCAGCGCGAAGTCCGTGTAGGTCTGACCGTTCCATTCCGCGGCCTTGCGGGCGAACGAGTCGGAGAGGTCGTCGCCCGGCTTCCAGTGCGCGAAGTCGACCAGGGTCGTGGTGCCGCCGTAGATGGCGCCCTCGCTGACCCGGTCCGCTCCGAAGCACATGATCCCGCTCTCGGCGGCGGTGGGCAGCACGGAGTTGGTGTGCACGTGGGGATCGACGCCTCCTGGCACCACGAGCTTGCCGCCGACGTCGATCACGCGGGCGGCGGAATCGAGCGGCGTGGTGCCGGCGAAGGCGAGGGCGGCGATGCGGCCGTCGGCGATCGCGATGTCCAGCGGTTCGGCGCCGGAGGGGGTGACCACCAGGCCACCGGTGATGAGGAGGTCGTACATGTCAGTCCTCTTTCGTCTGGAAGGGAGCGGTGAGCAGATAGCGGGTGTCGAGGGAGACCTTCACGCTCCTGCGGGCGTTGACGAGCTGCGAGACGGCGACGTCGGCGGCGGCGGAGAGGAGCATGGCGGTGCGCTCGCGGGTCCATCCGCGGTCGGCGCGCACGATCGCCATCATCTCGTCGAGTGCGACGGTGGCGGCCTCGTCGAGATCCTCGCCGTCGCCGAGCACGATCATGCGATCCTCGGCGAAGACCACCGGTCCGCGCACGGGGGCGGGGCGCACGACGCGGCAGGACAGCTCGACCGAGCCCTCCATCTCGACGGCGGTGAGCGAGCACTCGCCGTCGCCCTGCACGGCGTGCAGGTCGCCCGCGTAGAGCAGACCGCCGTCCACCTGCGCGGTGATGAAGAGGGAGGAGCCGGTGATGATGTCGCGGCAGTCCATGTTGCCGCCGTAGCGGCCCACGGTCGAGGAGTTCGGGCTGTCGCCCTCGGGGGCGAAGCCGATCTTGCCGATCATCGGACGGATCGGGACGCGCACGTCATCCGGGAAGTGCGCGAACCCGTCGTGCACCGGGACCACCATCCCGTGCATCTCGAGCGGTTCGCCGAAGCCGCCGCGACCCGGCATCGTGACCATGCCGCCGCGATCGGCGATGCGGATGTCGTGGACATCGATGCGGACGAGGTCCCCGGGACGGACGCCCTCGATGCGCACCGGCCCCGTGACGGGGATGGAGAAGATCGAGAAGTCCTCGGCCGTCTCGAAGCGCGGATCGGTGAGCACGCTCCGCGCCTCGAGACGGAACCTCTGACCCTGCGCGACGGACAGCACCGGTTCGGCGCCCGGGTCGAACTCGCCCCGCGCGTGCAGGAAGTCGGCGTGCGCCGTCGCGCCGGTCATGCCGAGGCGGTGCCGTAGACCGGCGTGACCCAGTGGCCGAAGTCGGCGATGCGGCCGCGCACGGCATCCGCGTACAGGCCCTGCAGGCTCGCCGTGATCGGACCGGCGGAGCTGCCGTCGCCGATCTTCGTGCGATCCACGGAGGTCACGTGGTTGACCTCTGCGGCGCTGCCGCAGACGAAGATCTCGTCGGCCGAGTAGAGCTCGGTGCGGTCGATCGGGCGGATGTCGACGTCGAGCCCGAGCTGCGTGGTCGCCAGCTGCAGCACGCTGTCGCGAGTGATCCCCTCGAGGATGCTGTCGGTCGACGGGGGCGTGCACAGCCGGCCCTGGCGCACCATGAAGACGTTGTACCCCGCGCCTTCCGCGACGTGACCGCTCTCGGTGAGCAGCAGCGCCGCTCCGTAGCCGTTGCGCTTGGCCTCCAGCAGGGCGAGGCGTCCGTTCTGGTAGTTGGCGATCGACTTGACGCGAGGGGGCATCGCGCGGTCCGACAGGCGGGCCCAGCTGGAGATCTGGACGTCGAGGCCCGTCGCACCGAAGTAGTTGCCCATCGGGATCGCCGCCATGAACACCGTCGCGGGACCGGTGTCGTCCGGCTTGCCGTCGGGGGAGTCCACGAACACCTGCGTGCGCATGTGCAGGTTCGAGCGCAGCTCGTTCGCGCGGATGAGTCCGATCAGCTGATCGGCCAGCACGGCGGTGTCGGTGGGGCCGTCGATCTCGACGACCCGCATGGAGTCGATCAGCCGGCGCATGTGATCCTCGACGCGGAACGCGTAGAGCTCGCCGTCCTCCTCGCTCCAGTACGCGCGGAAGCCCTCGAAGACGCCGACACCGTACTTCGTGCTCGTGCTGAGCACATGCAGCTGCGCGTCCGCGTAGTCGATGAGCTCGCCGTCGTGCAGCAGATAGCGGACCGGGGAGGGAGTGGGGGACATCGTCGTGCACCATCCTGTCTTCAATCAAGAAGTGTTGTCATCACCATAATGAAGATCAGGGCCACTGAAGTCAATGCTGGATGAAGCTCTTCATTCTGATGAAACGTCGCGCTCGGGTCATCAGGTCAGGATTTACGCGTGTAGTCGACTTCAAGGGTTGACTCTCGCGTCGAATATGTCTTCAATAAGTTGATGATCCGCTTCCGGATCTCGACGACGAGGTCACGACAGGAGTCCGCATGTCAGATCAGCCGCAGGCCGCCGCGCTTCCCGGAGCCGCCCGACACCGCAGCAGGGTCTCGTGAGCGTGCAGTCCGCTCCGCCGACATCGGCGTCGATCCGCGCGGTGCGCTGGAGCCGGCGGGGCCGGCTCCGCCTGGGCGCGCGCTGGAACGGGATCGCGGCGACCATCGCCGTGATCGTCATCATCGGCCTGCCGGTGCTCGCGCTGATCGGCCCGTATCCGATCGATCCGTTCCGCCCCGACCCGAATGCGATCGGGATCGCGCCCGACGGGGTGCACTGGTTCGGTACGGACGGCAACGGCATGGACGTGTTCGCCCGCACGATCGAGGCCGCCAAGCTCGACGTGCCCATCTCCGTGGCGGCCACGCTGCTCGCGCTGGTCGTCGGCGTGCCCATCGGCCTGTTCGCCACGACGGGGCGGGTGGGTGACGCGGTCATGCGGGTCGTCGACGCATTCGCGGCGCTGCCGATCATCGTCATCGCGATCGTCGCGATCCAGCTCATGGGCGGCGGCGCCTGGAACGTCATCCTCGCGATCGCGATCGTCGGCGCTCCGCGCTTCGTGCGCCTGTCCCGGGCATCCGCCATCGCCCTGCGCTCCTCCCGTTACGTCGAGGCCGCCGTCGCCATCGGATGCTCGCCGATGCGCGTGGCGTTCAACCACGTCTTCCGCAACGCCTACGGCGTGGTGCTCGTGCAGGCGACCCTCACCGCGGCCAACGCGCTCGGGACGATCGCCGCACTGAACTTCCTCGGTGTCGGCGTGCACCCGCCCACACCCACCTGGGGCGCCATGATCAGCGACGGAGCCAGCATGCTGATCCGCGGGGAATGGTGGGCCGCCGCGTTCCCCACCCTGGCGATGCTGCTGGTGATCGCCTCGTTCAATGTGATCGCCGGTGCGATCGAAAACCGGATC
This sequence comes from Microbacterium sp. 22195, assembly GCF_052056515.1. Taxonomy (NCBI): domain Bacteria; kingdom Bacillati; phylum Actinomycetota; class Actinomycetes; order Micrococcales; family Microbacteriaceae; genus Microbacterium; species Microbacterium sp. 22195. The sequence continues at coordinate 1,296,335 of NZ_JBQEPE010000001.1, read as the reverse complement.
GAGCGAGTGGAGCGTGCCCGATGAGCGGTCTGGAAGTGACCGGCCTGGTCACCGACTTCGAGAACAGGACGACCTCCGTCCGCGCGCTGCACGGCGTCTCGTTCGGCGTGGGCGAGAGCGAGGTGGTGGGCATCGTCGGCGAATCCGGTTCCGGCAAGTCCACGGTCGTCCGCTCCATCATCAAGCTCCTCATGCCTCCGGGGAAGGTGACCGACGGGCACGTCGACTTCTACGGCACCTCGCTGCTGGACCTCAAGGAGCGCGAGCTGCGCCGGATCCGCGGCAAGGAGATCGGCTTCGTCGCCCAGAACCCCTTCAGCGCGCTGAATCCGGTGCTGCGGATCGAGAAGCAGTTCGACAACATCGCCAAGGCGCACGGCGCGCCGCGCGGCCAGGAGCTGCACCGTCGCGCGGTGGACCTGCTCGAGGCCACCGGCGTGAAGGACGCCGAGCGGGTCATCCGCGGCTACGCGCACGAGCTCAGCGGCGGGATGGCGCAGCGCGTGGTCATCGCCATGGCGCTGTTCCTCAACCCCCGCCTGGTGATCGCTGACGAGCCGACCACCGCGCTCGACCTCACGGTGCAGCGCCAGGTGCTGGACACCCTCACCAGACTGACCGTCGACAGCGGCCGATCGATGCTGATCGTGACCCACGACCTCGGTGTCGTCGCCAACTACTGCGACCGCGTCCTGGTCATGTACCAGGGGCGGATCGTCGAGCAGGGGCCGGTGTCCCGCGTCTTCGTGACACCGGAGCACGAGTACACGGCGTCGCTGCTGGACTCCGTGGTGCGTCCGGAGGAGTCGCCCGCGGGCGGCACCAGGAACATCGCCACCGTCGGCGCCCGGCGCAAGGTCATGGAGTACTGAGATGGCACTGATCGAACTCACCGACGTCACCAAGACCTTCGCCCTGCCGCACGGCGGCGCCAAGGTCGCCGTGGACGGGGTCTCGCTCTCGGTGGAGCAGGGCGAGTGCCTGGGCATCATCGGCGAATCGGGGTCGGGCAAGTCGACCCTGGGCCGGCTGATCCTGCGCCTCTACGACGCCGACAGCGGCTCCGTGGTGCTCGAGGGGCAGGACATCCGCGCGCTGAGCAGGCGCGAGCTGCGCCGCCACCGCCACCGCTGGCAGATCGTGTTCCAGGAGCCGTACGCCTCCCTGAACCCGCGTCTGACCATCGGCCAGATCGTCGAGGAACCGCTCATCGTGCACGGCGGCTACGGTGGCCGCGCCGCTCGGCGCGAACGCGTGACCTCGACGCTGCAGGAGGTCGGGCTCTCGCCGGACTTCCTGGATCGTCGACCCGCCAACCTCAGCGGCGGTCAGCAGCAGCGTGTCGGCATCGCCCGGGCGCTGGTCACCGACCCGTCGCTGGTCGTGCTCGACGAGCCGACGGCATCCCTCGACCTCACGATCCGCGCGTCCACCCTGAGGATGCTGAACCGGCTGCGCGAATCGCGCGGTCTCACCTACGTGTTCATCTCGCACGACATCGAGACGGTGCGGCACTTCTGCTCGCGCGTCGTCGTGATGCACCACGGCCGCTTCGTCGAGAGCGGGACGGCGCAGCAGGTGCTGGACGCCCCGGTCGAGGACTACACCCGCAATCTCATGGCCGCGGCCATGCCGCCGATCCCGTACCGCGGACGCGCGGCCGTACTGGACGACCTCGACGTCTCAGGAGAATCATGATCCGCTACATCATCTCCCGTCTGATCATCGCCGTCCTGCTGCTGTGGGGTCTGATCACGCTGAGCTTCGGGCTGGTCTCCCTGCTGCCCGGCGACCCCGCCAAGGCACTGCTGGGCGAGTTCGCCACCCCGCAGGACGTCGCCAGGATCAATGAGCAGCTGGGCCTGGACAAGCCGTTCCTCGAGCGCTACCTCGACTACCTGGTGCGCGTCCTGCACGGCGACCTGGGGAAGTCGTTCTTCACCGGGAGCTCGGTGTCCGAGGAGCTCTGGACCCGGCTCCCCAACACGCTCGTCTACCTGGTTCCGGGACTGATCCTCGCTCTGGTCATCGGCCTGGCGATGGGCGCGGTCGCCGCGTACCGCGTGGGGCGCCTGCCGGACCGCACGTTCGGCGTGGTGGTGTCGATCCTCATGGCGATGCCGGAGTTCGTGCTCGCGCTGATCCTGCTGTTCATCTTCTACCAGCAGCTGAAGATCGCGCCGGCGCCGCTGGGCATGCTCTCCGCCCTCGACTCGCCGCCGCCGAAGGTGACCGGCTGGGTTCCCGTGGATGCCGTGATCGCCGGCCAGTGGGGGACGGTGGGCTCCATCCTCAGTCGGGCGGTGCTGCCGACAGTGACCATCGGACTGTTCTTCGCTGCGGCGTTCGGCAAGACGGTGCGCACCGGGATGCTGCAGATCCTGGGGTCGCCGCAGATCGAGTTCGCCCGCGCATGCGGCCTTCGGCCCGGGCAGGTCTTCCGGTACGCGCTCACCGATGTGCGCGGTGCCCTGATGACATACATGGTGCTGCTGTTCGCCGCTTCGCTCAGCGGTGCCGCGATCATCGAGAGCGTGTTCTCCTGGCCCGGCATCGGCGGCTGGTCGCTCGACGGCGTGCTGAAGGGCGATGTGCCGGTCATCCAGGGCTTCGTGCTCGTGATGGGCGCGACCAGCCTGCTCGGCTACGTGGTGCTGGACACCCTCATCACGCTGCTCGATCCCCGCACGCGGCAGAACGTCGCTCCACGCCGCCGCGAGGCCGCCCCGCAGGCCGCCGTCGCGACGGCCGCCTGAGTCCGCTCCGCGCCTGCGGAAACCGCGCCTCAGGTCTTGACAACCATCATTCATCTTCAATAGATTGAAGCCATGTTCACTAAAGTGCATGACGGCGGACTGACCGTCCTCGGCGGAGCCTACGAGCTCAGCGATCTCGTCAGCTGGGTCCCGCGCGGATCTACCGGCTACCAGGCGTCGAACTGCTACCTGTTGTCGGAGGGGGAGGACCACCTCCTCATCGACTCGGGGCTGGCGGTGCACAGCGAGCAGGTGCTCGACGACCTCGCGGAGCTGATCGGGGAGGGCGGCGGGGTCTCGATGTTCTTCACGCGGCCCGAGATGGACTGCGTCTCCAACCTCGAGCCCATCGCGCGCCGCTTCGACATCCTCCGGCTGTTCACCGGCGGTGTCATCAACCCGTTCGACGCCTTCGACGACGTGAGCAGGATGGCCCTCCGCGGGCGCCGCCAGCAGATCGACGGGACGCGCACCGCCGAGGGCGATGCCCTCGAGCGCTCGATGACCATCGAGGTCGCTCCCGGCCGCATCCTGGACGTCCAGTCGCCACTGCTGCGCCTGCTCCCCACCTTCTGGGGCTGGGACGAGAAGACCGGCGCGCTGTTCACCTCGGACACCTTCACGCACGGGGTCATGGGCCGTCCCGACGGCTACCGCTTCATCGACGCCACCGTGCAGGACGACACGACGCCGGCGCAGGTCGCCGCGCATCTGTTCGCCAAGTACGAGTGGCTTCCCCGCGCGACGAAGCACCCGCTGCGCGACTGGCTCGTGGAGACCTTCGACCGCTTCGATCCCGAGGTCATCGCTCCCTCGCGCGGCGCGGTCATCCGCGGGCGCGCCAGCGTCCGCCGCCACCTCGACCTCATGCTGGCCGCACTGGCCGACGACGCCGCTTAGGAGACATTGCCATGGAGAACATCATCACCGAGACGATGGCAGCCGAGTTCCCCCGGGAGATCAGGCCGGGCGTCTTCTGGATGGGCGCCTGCCTGCCCTTCCACCTCGCGGACCGCGTCATCCACGGCCACAACTCGGCCTACGTGGTCAAGGGCACCGAGGCGTCGATGATCGTCGACACCGGCAACCCGTCCAGCTGGCCGACCATCTCCGCCAAGCTCGACGAGCTTCTGGGCGACGAGCCGCTCACCTACGTCTTCCCGACGCACCCCGAGCTGCCGCACACCGGCAACCTGCCCCGGCTCGTCGAGAAGTACCCCGACATCAAGGTGGTCGGCGACATGCACGACTACCACCTCTTCTACCCGCAGATCGTGCCGAACCTGAACTCGCGCGTCCCCGGCGACGTCATCGACCTCGGCGGTGGACAGGAGGTGCGCATCGTGGAGGCGATGATCCGCGACCTGCCGAACACCCAGTGGGCGTTCGCGTCGCGCGAGAAGGTCATGTTCACGGCCGACGGGTTCTGCTACATGCACCGTCCCGAGCTCGACGACGAGGATCCGCTGCACCTCCCGGGGGAGTGCGCGCTCACGACCGACGAGCTCTCCCAGCCCATCGCCGTCGAGAACGCCGCGTTCTTCACTGGCAGCGCACTGTACTGGGCGCGATTCAACAACGACGCCGATCGCGTCTACGACCGCGTCCTGGCGCTCGTGGACGAACTCGGCGTCGAGATCGTCGCACCCACCCACGGGAACGTCATCACGAACGTCCGTGATGTCGAGCCCATCATCCGAGCGGGCCACAAGCAGGCCTACCGCTACTGAGGTCGGTCACCGCTCGCACCCCCCACCCACCCCTGCAATACCCGAAATCAGAACGGAACATGCAATGAAGCATTCACGTCTGGCTCTCCTCGGCGCGGTCGCCGCGGCGGTCTCGCTGGTCGTCACGGGGTGCTCCGGCACACCGTCGTCCGACGGGACGGCTCCGGCCGCGTCGAAGCCCGAGAGCGTCGTCGTCGCCGTCGGGGCGGTTCCCGACAGCCTGACCCCCTCGCCCTGGGGCGGCAGCGCCTCGCACGTCGTCCTCAGCGGGCTCGGCTCGCAGCTGATGGCGTACAAGGGCGCCGGCTCCGAGGAGAGCTGCCTCAAGCCGTCCACCGACCTCACCGGGCGTCTGGCCGAGAGCGCCGAGCTCAACCCCGACGGCACCGGCGTCATCGTCAAGCTCCGCGACCTGACCAGCCAGTGGGGCAACAAGCTGTCCGCCGAGGACGTCGCGTGGAGCCTTCAGATCGGCATGGTCCGTCAGCCGGTCATGAAGGGCACGCTGACCACGAGCGGGTTCGATGTCAACAACCTCACCAAGATCATCGACGAGCACACCATCCAGCTGAACACCAAGACGATCACGTCGTACACGCTCGCCTCGCTGCAGAACAACCTGTTCTACATCCACGACAGCGTCGAGGCCAAGAAGCACGCGACCGCGGACGACCCGACGGCCAACACCTGGCTCTCGAAGAACCTCGCGGACTACTCCGGCTGGGATCTCGAGGAGTTCACGCCCGGCACGTCGCTCACGCTGAGGGCCGACACGCACTGGGAGGGCAAGCGCGGCTCCGTCAAGCGCGTCGTCATCAAGGCCGTGTCCAACACCGCGACCCGCAGCCAGCTCGTCGAATCCGGCGAGGCCCAGGTGGCCGGATCGTTCGAGTACGACCAGTACGCGTCGCTCGCGAAGGCCCCCGGCGTGCAGGTGCTCGACTGCGTCGGCCAGACGCGCGACACGCTCATGATCAACACCAAGACCGGCCCCCTCGCCGACCCCGCGGTGCGTCGCGCCGTATCGCAGGCGATCGACCGCGCCGCACTCGTCAAGGGCGCGTACTCCGGCTACGGCGAGCCGTCGAAGGCGATCTTCCCGGGTGTGAAGGCGACCCCGAGCTACACCTTCGACAAGGCCGCGGCCAAGAAGGCGCTGGCGGATGCCGGATACCCGGACGGGTTCGACATGGAGCTGAGCTACAGCGCCACGCGCCCCGGCCCGGTGGCGGAGCGCTCGGCGGTGCTGATCCAGTCGATGCTCAAGGACGTGGGCATCCGCGTCGCGCTGAAGAACATCGCGAGCACCACGGACTTCTCGACCGCCGTGATCGACGGGCGCTACCAGGCGATCCTGTACTCCGAGCCGATCGTCATCAACGATCCCGCGTACTACAGCTACGCGTTCTACGCCGGCGGCGCTCCGAGCAACAGCACCGGCTGGGCCGACCCCCGGTTCGACGAGGCCCGTCTGAAGATGGCCGACGTCAAGACCAGCGAGGCAGATCGCAAGACGCTGCTGCAGGACGCTGCGGACTACATCGACGAGGGCTCGCCGATCCTCGCGCTCGTGCAGACCAAGAACATGCTCGCGCGGCAGAAGGGCCTGACCGGGGCGAATCCGCTCACCAACAACCAGATCTACTTCGCCGCCCTGGGCGGCTGACCAGAAGAGACATCACCCCGGTGCCGGTCGGAGAGCGATCCCGGCCGGCACCGGGTCTGAAAGGAGAACGACATGATCGAGATCTGCGGCAAGCAGGTGCGCGACACCTTCGCTGAACTGCTGGACCCGGCCACGACCGCACTGGTCGTCATCGACATGCAGAAGGGCGCCGTCTCCAAGGGTGGGGCCATCGCGGACTCCGGCCACAACATGAGCATGATGCCGCGCATCGTCGACCAGTGCGGTCGTGCGATCAGGGCGGCCCGGGCGAACGGCGTGCCGATCTTCCACATCTGCGTCGAGAACCTGCCCGACGGCAAGAGCTCGACGGCGGCCTGGCTGCGAGCGCTGTACACCGTGGGTCAGGGGCGCTCGACCGACCTCGGCAGGCTCAGCGCCAAGGGGGATCCGCTCACGGAGTTCACCGAGGCATGCGCGCCGGAGGGCGATGAGATCGTCATCCGCAAGCGCCGCCAGAGCGCGTTCGTCGGCACCGAGCTGGCCCTGCTGCTGCGCAGCCAGGGCATCGAGTCGGTCGCGATTGTCGGGGTGTCGACAGGTGGCTGCGTCGAGGCGACGCTGCGCGATGCCGGCTCCAACGACTTCTACGCGGTGCTGATCGACGACGCGGTCGGCGCGTACGACGAGACCGTGCACGAGGCGGCCCTGACCGTCATGCGCGCCCGCCACGACCACTGCTCGCTGGACGAGGCCATCGTGGTCTGGGAGAGCGCCGCTCGCTGAGCGGGGCACGCTGATGTCGGCCACCACAGTGCACCGCCTCGGCGGTGACATCGACCTCGACGAGCGAGTGAGCTGGTGCCCTCCGGGGGTGCGGGCCTCGCAGCCCGTCAGCTGCTATCTCATCATCGGCGAGACCGGTGCACTGCTGGTGGACACGGGCATCCGCGCCCACGAGCAGGAGGTGCTCGCCGCCCTGCAGGAGCTGTACGACGGCGGCGTCCCGCTCTCGGTGCTGCTCACCCGCACCGAGATGGAGTGCTGTCTGAATCTGCCGGCCATCGAGTCGCGGTTCCCGATCGACGCGGTCTGGTACACCGGCGGCATCACCGTGCCGCGCTCGCTCGCCGAGGTGCGGCGAGTGAGCGTCGAGCCCGGCACGGCGCAGTGGATCGAGCCGCACCCCGGCATGCGCATCGAGCTCATCTCCCCGATGATGCGGCTGCTGCCCACCCTGTGGGTTCACGAACCGGAGACGGGAACGCTGCTCACCTCGGACGCCTTCACCCACGGAGACGGGCCCGCCGAGAACGGCCTGGCGAAGTTCCGCTGGTTCACCCGCGCGGAGACCGGGGACATCGCGGCGCACGTGCGGTCGGTCATCGCGGAGAGACGGATCTCCCTGATCGGTCCCGGGTACGGCCGGCCGTACGAGGGCGAGAAGGTGGCGGAGCAGACCGCCGCGCTCGCCGCCGCCATCGAGAGGATCGGACTGTCATGACCGCCGTGTTCGAGTCGCCCCGCCGGATCGCCGACGGCGTGTACTGGCTGGGCGGTTGCCTTTCCGCCTTCGGCCACGGCGAGGAGGTGCACTACCACGTCAACGCCTATCTGGTGATCGGCGAGGAGCGCACCGCGCTGATCGACACCGGCGACCCCGCGCACCGCGCGGTCGTCCTGGCTCAGCTCGACGAGGCTCTCGCGGGGCGGACGCTCGACTACCTCGTCCCCACGCACCCCGAGATCCCGCACGCCGGGAACCTGCCCGCGCTGATGGAGCGGTTCCCGCAGGCGACCGTCCTCGGCGAGGTGCGCGACTACCATCTGCACTTCCCGGAGTTCGCCGATCGGCTGCGCGCGGTCCCCGCCGGACAGTCCGTCGATCTCGGCGGACGGGAGCTGGTGCTGATGCCGGCGCACATCCGCGACCTGGAGAACACCACCTGGGCGTGGGACTCCGGGGCCGGGGTGCTCTTCGTCTCCGACGGCTTCTCGTTCATCCACGACGTCCCGTCGCCGGATGAGGAGGCCGACGAGCCGGCGCATCTCCCGGGTCAGTGCCGCCTCTTCTCCGGTGAGATGCCCGAGCCTCCCTCCGTGGCACAGGCGGCGTACGGCACGGGTCGGGCGCTCTACTGGACGAAGTTCGTCGACGTCAGCGACGCCTTCACAGCGATCGAGGGCCTGCTCGACGAGCATCCCACCGGCTTCATCGGGCCCGCGCACGGCAACGTCATCGACGATGTCGACGGAATGCTGCGCACCTCTCTCGCGGCGCACAGAGCCGTGTATCAAGGCAGGGGGCTCGGCCAGTGAGAATTCACTATAATGAAGACAGGACTACCGGAGTGAACGCAAGGATGCTGCCGCCCGGTCTCGGAGGAAGAAGCACCGACCATGCGTGATCTCATCGGATACGGAGAGCACCCGCCTGTCGTGGGCTGGCCGAACGGCGCGCGTGTGGCGATCTCGCTGGTGCTGAACTACGAGGAGGGCGCCGAGCTGTCGATCGAGGCCGGCGACGAGCGCGACGAGGACATCTCGATCTTCGGCGGCTGGTCCGCCGACCCCAGCCGTCGCAGCCTGATGAAGGAGTCGTTCTTCGAGTACGGCAGCCGTGTGGGCATCTGGCGCTACCTCGGCATGTTCCGCGAGTTCGGCGTCCGCTCCACCGTCATGGCCTGCGGGGTCGCGCTGGAGCGCAACCCCGAGGCGGCGCGCGCGATCGTCCGCGACGGGCACGAGATCTGCGGGCACGGGTACAAGTGGCGCGGACTGGTCGGCATGACCGCCGAGGAGCAGCGGGCCGAGATCCGCCGCTGCGTCGACTCCATCGAGGAGACCGCCGGCGTGCGGCCCACCGGATGGTACGTCCGTGAGGGGATCACCGAGGAGACCCGCGACGTCCTGGCGCAGGAGGGGTTCCTCTACGACTCCAACTCCTACTCCGACGACCTGCCCTATTACGTGGACACGGAGCAGGGTCCGCACCTGGTCGTGCCCTACTCCGGCGACACGAACGACGCCCGGTTCTGGGGGAGCGGCAGCCTCGGCAGCCCGGACGACTACTTCGCCGTGCTGCGCGACACCCTGGACTGCCTGCTCATCGAGGGGGCGGAGACGCCCCGGATGATGTCGGTCGGCGTGCACCTGCGCATCGGCGGCCGCCCCAGCGTCGCGATGGCCGTGCGCCGCTTCCTCGCCTATGCGCAGGAGCAGCAGGGCGTCTGGTTCGCCACACGCGAGGAGATCGCGCGCTGGTGGCTGGAGCATGCTCCCGCCGGGAGCTCGCGCGAGCTCGAGGAGGCGCGCTGACATGGGCCGTCCGCCGGCGGACATCTCCCGTCTCGTGCACAACGCGCACGACATCGGGTTCAGCGACCTCGCCAAGATCGGGCTGAAGGGCCAGCGCGACGAGGGGCAGGTCTGCAACCTGATCTCCCGCGACCTGAGCGGCTCCGACGACCTCAACGTAAGCCTCGGGCGGATCCTGCCCGGGCAGCACCATCTGTGCCACCACCACCCGGACGTGTCCGAGTTCTACGTGATCATCTCCGGCACCCCGATCGTGCATCTCGACGGCACCGACTACCGGGCGCGCCCCGGCGACGGGATCTACATCCCGCGCGGCACGAGCCACGGCATCACCAACGACACCGACGAGAACATCGAGATGGTGGTCGGGATGAGCAAGCCCGCCGACTGGCAGTTCGTGTGCGACGAATGAACGCGCACGCACCGCTCCGCAACGAGGTCGGGCTGATCACCGCAGACCCCACGCCGACCCTGCTCGGCCTGCTCGAGGTCGCCGGGATCGACTCGGTCGTCATCGACGCCGAGCAGACCGGAATCACCGTCGCCGCGTGCGCCGATGCCGTGCAGCGACTCCGCGGCAGCGGGGTGCGCGTCGGGATCCGCGTTCCCGCCCTGGACGACGACTGCCTGCTGGCCTTCGCGAACACCGGCGCCGACGAGCTGGTGCTCCCGCGCGTGCGCCGGGTCGAGGAGCTCGAGGGCGCCCATCGTGCGACCCGATTCCCTCCCGAGGGCGAGCGGCCACGGCAGGTCTCGCCGGCATCGCGCTACGGCACCGCCTATGCGCACGTGCCCGTGCTGTCCGTGCTCGTCGAGACGACGGATGCCGTGGACGCCATCGAGCAGTTCGCCGCGCATCCGCTCTTCGAGGGGGCGTGGATCGGCCCGACAGACCTCGCGGACGACCTCGCGCGGGCGGATCGTGCGGGGGAGCTGGACTCCGCCGTGCAGCGCGTCATCGACGTGGTGGCCGCGTCCGGGCATCCGATCGGCCTGCCCGCCCCCTCCGCGGCCCGCGCCGCCGAGGTGCATGCGCGCGGCGCGAACAGGGCCGCGGTGTACTGGGAGCGCGAGGTGACGGCGACTCTTCGCACCCTCGCTGCGTCTCGGGGCGCCGAGGACGCGCTATCGTCTCGATACAACGGGCCATCGTCAACGAAGTGAAGGGCTGAACGTGGGTACCACCTCTACGCCGAAATCGATCCCTGAGGAAGGTCTCGATCGGGACTTCTGGATCTCGCATCTCGGCGCTCAGCTGCGCGAGCAGCGCTCCGGCCGCTTCACGGTCGAGGAGCTCGCCGATCGGGCCGGCGTCAGCGCCGGGCTGATCAGCCAGATCGAGCGCGGCATCGGCAATCCGTCCTTCGCCACGCTCCTGCGCCTGGCCAACTCGCTGGACCTGCCGCTCGCCAGCATGTTCGCCGATCCGGATCCCGGCAATGAGCAGATGCTCGTGCGCCGCGCCGACCGTCGCCGCATCGAGATCCCGTCGCAGGGGATCATGATGGAGCTGATCGTCCCGGATGCGGAGCGCAAGCTCGGCGTCGTGAACATGACCATCCCCGCGCGCTTCGACGGCTCGTCGGTGCCGCACTCCCATGAGGGTGAGGAGGTCGTGCTCATCAACGCCGGCCGGCTCGTCGCCACGGTCGCGGGACGGGACTTCGAGCTGGAGGCGGGCGACAGCCTCAGTTACGACGCGTCGCTGCCGCACTGGTGGAGCAACAGGACCGACTCGGCAGCGGTGATGCTCGCGATCTCGACGCCGCCGTCGCTCGGCCGCGCGCACTGAGCGCGACTCTCGGAGGAGACATGACATCCCGAGCCCCCGGGCCCTCGGTGCGCCTCGGCGTGCTCGCGCCGTCGTCGAACTCGAACGCCGAGTCCTCGATCCAGCGAATGCTGGCGGGGCAGGACGACGTCGCCGCGCACTTCAGCCGGTTCCGGCTCCCCGCGTCACTGGGCGACAGGATCGACGCCGAGGTGCTCGGCGAGGCGCCGGCGCTGCTCGCGGATGTCGAGCCGGACGCCGTGGCCTTCCACGGCACATCCGGATCGTGGACGGGGTTCGACGGCGACCGACTCCTCTGCGAGCAGCTGACGGCGGTGGTCGGGGCGCCGGCCACGACCGCGACGCTCGCCGCGCGTGCCGCACTCGACGCGCTCGGGCTGAGATCGGTGGGGCTGGTGTTCCCGGGGCCGCGCGGCATCGCTGAGGAGATCGTCGCGCAGTACGAGGCCGACGGCATCCGGATGCCCGTGCTGTCTGCGCCCGAGATCGAGCTCGCCAACGCCGAGATCGCCCGGGTCGGCGACGACTGGATCGACGCCCTGATGCGACCGGCGTTCTCCGCTGACGTCGACGGAGTGCTGTGCATCGGCACGAACCTGCGCAGCGCCTACCGCGTGGCGGAGTTCGAAGCGGCGTTCGGGATCCCGGTGATCGACAGCGCGACGGCGACGCTCTGGCATCTGCTGCAGCTCGCCGGTGCGGCCCGACCCATCCCGGGCTGGGGGCGCCTGCTCGCGCGCGGCTGAGCAGGGTCCGTCCCGCCTCAGGCGGCGACCGCCGTGCTCCAGTGCTCGGCGATCTGCTCGCGGGTGGCGATCCAGGCGCCCTTCTCCCTGGCGCGGCGGAGCAGCGCGTCGAGGGCGCCGATGTACGCCGGGCGCCCGATCAGACGGGGATGCAGGCCCACGCTGAGCACGCCCGCGCCCTCACGGGGGTCGTCGAGCAGCATGTCCAGCGCATCGCAGAGATGCCCCGCGAAGGATGCCGCCGTGGGGTACTGGCGCAGCAGGGCGGAGTCGTTGGTGTCGCCCGCGTAGGGGATGACCGGAAGGGCCAGTCCGTCCGGTCCCGCGTGCGGGACGTCGTCGTTGAAGCTGTTCGCGTCGTAGCGGAATCCCTCGGCGATCATCGACGAGCGGGAGTGCTCGGTGAGGCCGTCGCGGGAGTACCAGGTCGTCGGCCGCCGGCCGGTGAGCTCCTCGATGATCTCGCGTGAGCGGACCATGCGCGCGTGCTCCTCGTCGGGGGTGAGCAGGGTGTGCGGCTCCCAGAGCAGGCCGTGGTCGGCGATCTCGTGCCCATCCCGGACGAGGGCCTCGGCGATGCGCGGATTGGCCTCCAGCGCGGCGGCGCAGCAGAAGGCCGTGGCGCGGGCGTCGTGACGTCGCAGGGTGCGAAGCAGCCTCCAGATCCCCGCGCGGGCGCCGTACTCGAAGGCCGACTCGAGGTCGAGATTGCGCTGATGCGGATGCGCGGGATGGACGGTCCAGTGCGCTCCGAGGTCGTCGGCGTCGTCGCCGCGGGCGCCACTGCGCTCGGAGCCGTCCTCGACGTTGATGACGAGGGAGACCGCGACGCGGGAGCCGCCCGGCCAGAGCACCTCGGGCGGGTGCTCGCCGTAGCCGCGCAGGTCTCGGGGAAGGGGGTGCGCGGTCATCGGTCCTCCTGGCTATAGTGAAGCAGCTTCGATATGATGAATCTACCGGTGACGAGGCCGGCCGTCGAGAGGGGGAGTCCATGCCGACTCTTATCCGTGCCGGCGTGGTGGTTCCCGCCACCGGCGGGACGATCCTCGAGGGCGGCGCCGTGGTGGTCGACGACGGCCGGATCGTGGAGGTGCTGGACGCGCTGGGCGCGCGTCGCGCCGCGGCGGCGTTCGCCGGAGAGATCGTCGACGAGCCCGACAGCATCCTCATGCCGGGACTGGTCAACATCCACACGCACGGCGTCAGCCCGTCCCCGCTGTTCCCCAGCGGCTCGGCACCGCTCCCGGACGAGCGCTGGCTCGGCCACCTGGACCGGCACGCCGTCGCCGGCACGACGACGGTGCTCAGCACCTGCGGACTCGGCACCATGAACGAGATCCGCGAGGCGGATCGCCGTCACGCCGTGCACGTGCGCGGGGCCACGGCGCACACCGCCGGTTCGATCGCGGCGGCGCTCGCCGCAGACGGAGCCGGTCTGACCGCGCAGCACACCCAGCAGACGATCGAGCGGATGCTGGCGGACGGCGCGGTCGCAATCGGCGAGCTCGCCGGAGGGCAGACCCTCGGCGGCGGCGGTCAGGACCTCGTCTTCCTCCCTGCGGCGATCCTCGAGCACACGGGCGTCGTCGTCACGCAGGCGCAGGCTCGTGCGCTGAAGGAGTCGGTGCTCGGCCGGTTCATGGACGAGGGCTCCTACAGCGCCGCGCTGCTCGCCGAGCGTGCGGCGCAGGCCGGGCTCGGCGGGATCGACCCGGAGGCGCTGCGAAGGCTCGTCGTCGACACCGTGATGCCCTCGGTGGGCAGCGCGCGGGACGGCATCCGGGAGGGCGTCGACGCCGCCCGCAGATTCGGCGTGCCCGCCCTGGTGCACAGCGCATCGGCTTCGGCCGACCTGATCCGCGAGCTGCAGCGGTCGGACGACCGCCGGCCCGCCACGATCATCGCCGGGCACGTGAACCACACCTCGCACACGGCCTCGGAGGCGGTGCGGCTGGCGGAGTCCGGTCGCGATGCCGGATGGTACGGAGAGGCCAGCGTGTTCGACCTGCTCGAGGGCCGCGAGACCGTGCAGACCCGGGAGCACTGGGACGCCCTGCTCGAGGGCATCGACCTCGTCGACGTCCTCGCCACGGACTATGGGCACGACGGCCGCCACGATCCGCTGATCTCGGCCGTGCAGGACGTCATCGCGCGGGGGCATCGCGGCCTCGCGGAGGCCGTGGAGATGGTGACCTCCGTCCCCGCCGCGCTCGTCCCCGGCCTGGTCGAGGGCGGCGCGATGCTGCGACGCGGAGCGCCCGCCGACCTCGTCATCGCGGACCGCGACGACCTCCGCATCGTGCGGCGCGTGTACATCGGCGGGGTGCCGGTCGCGGAGCGCGGCCGGATGCTGTCGGCGGCGCGCGCATGAGCGCACTGTCATCCGGCGACCTCGCGGTCGTCGAAGAACTGCTCGGCGCGGAGATCGCCCGCCAGGATGCGCCGGCCATCGCCGCGGCCATAACGGACCTGCGCGCCGGACTGCCGGAGTTCCGCGCGATCTCCGCGGAGCTCCTTCGGGCGGAGGAGGCGACGGATGCCTGAGCTCTGGCGTCTCGGCGTGGAGGAGGCGTCACGGGCGCTCGCCGACGGGACGCTCAGCAGCGTCGAACTGGTGCGGTCGAGCGTCGAGCGCATCGCCGCGACGGATCCGCACGTGCACGCCTGGGCCATCGTCGATGCCGACGCTGCTCTCGCTCAGGCGCGGCAGAGCGACGCGCGCCGACGTGCGGGGATCGCCCGCGGTCCGATGGACGGCATCCCCGTCGGCGTGAAGGACGTCATCGACGTCGCGGGAATGCCCACGCGCGGAGGGTCCGAGTCCCTCGCCGACGCGGGCCCTGCGGAGCGGGATGCCGTGTCCGTGGCTCGGCTGCGCGACGCCGGCGGCGTGCTGCTCGGCAAGGCGCACACCTACGAGTTCGCCTTCGGGCAGGGTCAGCCGCCGACCCTCAATCCGCGTGACCCCGCGCGCTACGCCGGTGGATCGAGCATCGGCTCCGGCGTGGCCGTCGCCGTGGGCGATGCACCCGCGATGCTCGGGACGGACACCGGCGGATCGATCCGGAACCCCGCATCGGTCAACGGCATCGTCGGCCTCAAACCCAGTGCGGGTCTCGTCTCGACGCAGGGTGCGATCACGATCAGCCGCACCATGGACGCGATCGGCCCGCTCACGGCATCCGCTCTCGGCTGTGCGCTGGTGCTGGATGCCATCGCCGATCCGGCCGCGCGCGACCGCGCGTTCGGAGGCTCCGTCGCCGACAGCGTCCTCAGGCCTCCGGGCGGTCCGCTCCGCATCGGCGTCGACCGCCATCTGTGGTCGCGCTGGGGAGTGGGGGAGCCGGTCCGCACGGCGATCGACGAGTCGCTCGCGCGACTGGCTGACACGGGCGCGGAGATCGTCGAGCTCGACCTGTCCTTCCTGGACGCAGCGCTCACGGCAGGACTCCTCGTCTCGCTCTCCGAATCCGTGTCCGAGCACCGGTCGCGTCTCCGCGCGACGGCGGCCGAGTACCTGCCGGGCACGCGGGTCATGATCGCGACGGGCGCCCTCATCGATCAGGCCGACGTCGAGCTGGCGCTGCGCATGCGGCACGCTCTGCGCAGGCGCATCGAGCGCGCCCTGAGCGACGCGGGCCTCACCGCGATCGCCGCGCCGACGCTTCCCGCCGGCGCTCCGCTGCTGGCGACGATGGCCAGCGAGCTGACGGACGCCGGCGATGACGAGTCGCTGGGCAGTGCGCTGCGGATGCTGAGCGCCGCCAACCTCACGGGACTGCCGGGCCTCGGCATCCCGAGCGGTGAGCCCGACGGCCGGCCGGTCGGCCTGCACCTGCTCGGGCGGTTGTTCGGCGATGCCGAACTGATCGCCGTCGCCCGCCGTCTCGAATCGGTCTCGCCCTGGCGTGCGCGTGTGCCGCTCGATGCGGTGATCTCGCGGGCGCCGGATGCACGAGAATAGAGCAATGACGGATACAGCGATCGAGCGCGAGACGCTCACCTGGGACGGCTTCGGAGACGCGACGCGCGAGCTCGCCCGGAACATCCTCGACAGCGGCTTCGTGCCCGAGGTCGTCGTGGCGATCGCTCGCGGCGGACTGCTGCCCGCGGGCGCCATCGCGTACGGGCTGGGCGCCAAGAACTGCGGCGCGATCAACATGGAGTTCTACACCGGCATCGGCACGGTGCTGGATGCTCCCGAGGTGCTGCCGCCCGAGCTCGACATGGACTACCTGAACGGGCGTCGCGTGCTGCTGGTCGACGACGTGGCCGATTCGGGCCGCACCCTGGCGCTGGCCGTGAAGCTGCTGCAGGAGAAGGGCGCCGACGTCCGCTCGGTCACCATCTACACCAAGCCGACCACGATCATCCAGCCCGACTACTCCTTCAAGGACACCGACCTGTGGATCAACTTCCCCTGGTCCTTCAAGGGCACGGTGGTCGAGGAGGACCAGGGCCTGCCGCCCAGCGCCTGAGCCCTCGCGTGCGGGGCGGTCAGCCGCGCAGCAGCGCGCGCAGCGCCTGAACGGTGTCCGCCTCGGCGGGCTGCTTGTCGGGGCGATAGCCCTTGACCCGGGCGAAGCGCAGAGCGATGCCCCCGGGATAGCGCGGGGAGCGCTGCACGCCGTCGATGGCGATCTCGACGACGAACTCGGGGCGCAGGAAGACCGCGTGCGGCGTGCGATGGCTCTCGACACCGGGGAAGGTCTCGGTCTGCCAGCGCAGCAGCTCGTCGGTGAGGCCCTTGAACGTCTTCCCGACCATCACGAGCCCGCCCGGCTCGACGAACTCGCCCACGGGGTCGAGCGCGCCCAGGTGCAGATTGGAGAGCATCCCGCGGCGGCGGCCCGATCCCCATTCGGCGGCCAGCACGACCAGGTCGAACGTGAGCACCGGCTTGACCTTGACCCAGGACTTTCCGCGCCGGCCGGCGCTGTACGGGGAACCTGTGGCCTTCACGACGACGCCTTCGTGACCGGCGGCCAGCGCCTCGCGGGACAGCTGCTCGGCGGCCTCCGCGTCGTCGGTGACGATCCCCGGCATCCGCCACTCGCCCGCGACGCGCTCGAGCTCGGCGAGACGGGTGGAGAGCGGCTCGTCGATCAGGTCGCGGCCGTCCAGGTGCAGCACGTCGAAGAACCAGGGGCGCAGCGCGAGCTCGCGGGACGCGTCCGCGCCGAAGCGCGACATCGTCTCCTGGAACGGGCGCGGTGCGCCGTCCTCGTCGAGCGACAGCGTCTCGCCGTCGAGGATCGCATCGTGCACGGGAAGCGCGCGCACGATCTCGACGAGCTCGGGCACCCGGTGCGTGATGTCGGCGAGGCTGCGGGTGAACACGCCCACCTCATCGCCGTGCCGGTGCACCTGGATCCGGGCCCCGTCGAGCTTGTACTCCACCGAGGCGCGGCCGGTGATCTCGAGTGCCGCCGTCGGGGTGGCGGCGCTCGCCGCGAGCATCGGCAACACAGGGCGGCCCACCTGCAGGCCGACGGCGTCCAGGTCGGCCTCCGTGCCGGTCAGGGCCAGTCGGGCGGTCTCGCCGAGATCTCCGGCGAGCATGGCCGCGCGGCGGACGGAGGCCACCGGTCGTCCGGACGCCCTGGCGACCGCATCGAGCAGCACGCCGGACAGGGCGCCGGTGCGCAGCTCGCCCAGCATCGCGCGGGCGAGCAGGTCCCACTCGGCCCCGGTGGCGCGCGTGGCGAGGTCGGCCAGAAGGTCGTGCCGCGCGGCGGCGGATCCGGAACCGGACGCGGCGGCCAGGGCATCCAGCATCCGGTCGACGTCGGCGATGGTGAGGGCCGCTGCAGTGGTGTGCACGACGTCGAGCGAGGTCAGCGTGCGCCAGCCCACTCCGAGCCGTCCCTGTCGTGGTGAGGCGAGCAGCAGGCCGACCAGTGGCACGACCTCGTCCGGCTCGGCTCGCTCCAGCAGCCGTGCGAGCGCGTCGATCTTGGCCAGCCGCGACGATGTCGCCGCGACCTCGTCGGTGGTGGCGACCAGCTCCGAGAGCATCATCCCGGCATTGTCGCACCGGCCGCCGACGTTGTCAGCGCCCGTGGAACTCCGGCTTGCGCTTCTGCTGGAAGGCGGCGAAGCCCTCGCGGTAGTCCTCGGTGTCGCACAGCGCCGCCTGGGCGGCGTTCTCGATCTCCACCGACTCCCACAGCGCCAGCCGCTCGTCCCGGATGCGGGCGACCAGCTGCTTGCTCGCGAGGAACGCCGCCGTCGCGCCGCGGGAGGCCGCAGCCGCGGCATCCTCGGCGGCCTGTTCGACCTCGTCGTCGGGGAGCACTCGGGAGAACAGGCCGGATGCCACGGCCTCGGCGCCCGTCATGAGCCGGCCCGTGTAGATGAGGTCGAGCGTCTTGTGCGCGCCCAGGCGGTCGAGGAACAGGGCGTGCCCGCCGGAGTCGAGCGTCGCCCCGAGCGCGGCGAACGGAGAGCCGATCTTCGCGGACTCGGCGACGTACACGACATCCGTGGCGATCAGCAGTCCCAGGCCGACGCCCAGGCATGCGCCGTGCGCGACGGCGAACGTCGGGGCGGGGAAGGCCGCCATCCGCTTGAGGAGCGGGGTGACCAGGCCTCCGAGGTAGCCGATCACGTCGTCATCCCGCGGATCGACGCCGGAGATGTCACGGCCGGCGCAGAACGCTCGCCCCTCGCCGCGCAGCACCAGGGCGCGGACGCCGGCCTGCTCGGCTTCGTCGTATGCACGGCCCAGGTCGTGCAGCGCCTGCTCGTCGAGCGAGTTGAGCTTCGAGGGCGCGTTGAGCGTGACGTGCGCGACGTCCGACGCGATGTCGAGGTCGATCATGGTGCTCCTTCGGTCGTGGGCGGGCCGGTGCGGTCCGGTCAGACGTCGTAGTCGACGACGATGCGGTCGCTGGTGGGGTGGGACTGGCAGGTGAGCACGTAGCCGCGCTCGAGCTCATCGGGCTCCAGCGCGTAGTTCTCGGTCATGGTGACGCTGCCCTCCAGCACCCGTGCACGGCAGGTGCCGCACACGCCGCCCGAGCACGCGAACGGGGCGTCCGGGCGCACGCGCAGCGCGGCGTTCAGCACCGACTCGTGCGCGTCGACCGGGCTCTCCACGGTGGAGGAGACCCCGTCGAGGTTGATCTCGATGCGGTACGCCTTCTCGCCGGCGCGCACCTCCACCTGGCGGGGGCCGCGCTCGGAGGGGGCGTCGCCGGTGGTGAACAGCTCGAAGCGCACGTGCTCGCGGGGCACTCCGATGTCGGCCAGCACCTCGCGGCACAGGTCGACCAGGGCGAACGGCCCGCACAGGAACCACTCGTCGACCGTGGACGGCAGGATGAGCGAGTCCAGGATCGTGCGCAGCTTCTCCTCGTCGATGCGTCCGGAGAGCACCGGCGCGGTGCGCTGCTCGCGCGAGAGCACATGGTG
Source organism: Microbacterium sp. 22195 (assembly GCF_052056515.1). Taxonomy (NCBI): domain Bacteria; kingdom Bacillati; phylum Actinomycetota; class Actinomycetes; order Micrococcales; family Microbacteriaceae; genus Microbacterium; species Microbacterium sp. 22195. The sequence continues at coordinate 1,276,953 of NZ_JBQEPE010000001.1, read as the reverse complement.
CAGCACCAGTCGGGTCGGGTAGCGGTCCTTGAGGTCCGCGAGGTCTTCGAGGAACATCACGTCGCTGGTGGACTTGTTCGTGTACAGCAGCGTGAAGCGCGTCGTCTCGGATGCCGTGAGCAGATTGCGCGCAAGCGCCATCATCGGCGTGATGCCGGATCCGGCGGCGATGCCGACGACGTGCGTGCCCTCGAGCTCCTCGAGCCCCGAGGTGAACGTGCCCTGCGGGCTCATCACGTCGATCTCGAAGCCCGGATGCAGTTCGGTCTGCGCCCAGGTGGAGAACAGACCGCCCTCGTCGCGCTTGACGGCGACCGCCAGGCTGGTGGCGCCGTCGCGCACGGGCACCGGCGGGCGGCACAGCGAGTACGAGCGGCGCACCTCCGCACCGTCGAGGTGCACGCGCAGCGCCACGTACTGACCGGGAAGGTAGGCGTAGTCGTCGGCGAGCTCGGCGGGAACCGTGAAGCCCACCTCGATGGCGTCGTCGGTGAGGTGGCGCACGTCCGAGACGGTCAGCGTGTGGAACCGTGCGCGGTGCCGGTCTCCGCTCGGATGCGCGGCGGCGCTCTCGTGCGGGCGGGAATCGGGCATCCGGAACAGCGACATCAGATCACCTTGAAATGGTCGAAGGGCTCCAGGCATGCGCGGCACTCGTAGAGCGCCTTGCACGAGGTGGAGCCGAAGCGGGACACCTCGCGGGTGTTCAGCGAACCGCACCGCGGGCACTTGACGCTGAGCGAGAGGCGGATGGGCCCCTGCCCGAGGGCGGCCCGGCCGGAGGGCGGGGCGATGCCGAACTCGGCGAGCTTGCGCTTGCCCGCCTCGCTCATCCAGTCAGTGGTCCAGGCGGGGGAGAGCACCAGCCGCACCTCGACGTCCTCGAATCCCTCGGCGGTCAGCGCGAGGATGACGTCGTCGCGGATGGCGTCCATCGCCGGGCATCCGCTGTATGTCGGCGTGATGTCGACGGTGACGCGCCCTGCGGCATCCGTCCGGACATCCCGCAGCACGCCGAGGTCCTCGATGGTCAGGACGGGGATCTCGGGGTCGGTCACGCGTGCGGCGATCTCCCGCGCACGTGCGGTGGCGACATCGGAGACGGTCATGGTGGTCACCAGCTCGCTCCGGGATGCCGTCGGGCGAGCACCTGCATCTCGGCGAGCAGGTGGCCCATCGGCGTCGAGTGAGCGCCGTGGCGGCCGCCGGCCCGGGACTGGCCGATCGTCGGCGTCTCGAGCTCGGCCTCGGCGAGCACGGTCGCGATCACCGCGTCGAAGCCGGCGCGGAGCGCGGACGGGCGCGCCGCCACGTCGCCGAGGCGATCGATCAGCGGGTCGTCGCGGAAGAGCTCGTCGACGTACGGCCATACGTCGTTCAGCGCGCGGATCATCCGCTCGCGGGAGAGCTCGGTGCCGCCGGCCAGGCGCAGCACCCACTGCACGGCGTGGTCGCGGTGGTAGTCGACCTCCTTGAGGGACTTCTCGGCGATCGCGGCGAGGGTCTCGTCGGTCGAGCGGCGCAGCGCGGAGTACAGCTCGAACATGTAGGCGGATGCCAGGAGCTGGCGCGCGATGGTCTGCGCGAAGTCGCCGTTGGGCTGCTCCATGAGCCAGGCGCTGCGGAACTCGGCCTCGTCGCGGAAGTAGGCCAGATCGTCCTCGCTGCGGCCGTCCCAGGAACCGGCGTAGCGCAGCAGCGAGCGGGCGTGTCCGAGCAGGTCGAGGGCGATGTTGCCGAGGGCGACGTCCTCCTCCAGCTCCGGTGCGCGGGAGATCCACGCTCCCAGCTGCTGCGACAGGATCAGTGCGTCGTCGGCGAGCCACAGCGCGTACTCGGCGATGTCGGCGGACGCGGCGATCGCCTCGCCCCCGGAGAGCTCGGAGGCGAGCTCGAGCTCGTCGACCGAGACGTGGACATCCTCGTGGCTCACAGGTGCGGCACCCCCTCGGATGCCGTGTAGTACACGGCGTGCCGGTAGTTCTTGCCCGCCGGGCTCTCGAAGAACGCGCCCTTGTCATCGGGGTCGCTGGTGGTGATGGCATCCGCTGGCACGACCCAGATCGACACGCCCTCGTTGCGACGGGTGTACAGGTCGCGGGCGTTGCGGACCGCCATGCTCGCGTCGGGCGCGTGCAGCGAGCCGACGTGCACGTGGCTCAGGCCGCGGTTCGCGCGGACGAAGACCTCCCACAGAGGCCAGGTCTCCTCGGGGGAGCCGCCGGGGGTCGCCATCACGCCACCTGCCCTTCCGTGCGCAGGGCCCGCTTGCGGGCATACTCGGCCGCGGCCTCGCGCACCCAGGCGCCCTCCTCGTGGGCGGTGCGGCGACGCTCGATCCGCTCGGCGTTGCAGGGTCCGTTGCCCTTGAGCACCTCGAAGAACTCGTCCCAGTCGATCTCGCCCATGTCGTAGCTCTGCGTCTCGTCGTTCCAGCGCAGGTCGGGGTCGGGCAGCGTGATCCCGAGGATCTCGGCCTGCGGCACGAGCATCCCGACGAAGCGCTGGCGCAGGTCGTCGTTCGAGAAGCGCTTGATCTTCCAGTTCATCGACTGCGCGGAGTTGGGGGACTGGTCATCGGGCGGGCCGAACATGGCCAGGCTCGGCCAGTACCAGCGGTTCACGGCGTCCTGCGCCATCTCGCGCTGCTCCTCCGTGCCCTGCATGAGCGTCAGCAGGATCTCGAAGCCCTGTCGCTGGTGGAAGGACTCCTCCTTGCACACGCGCACCATGGCGCGGCCGTACGGTCCGTACGAGCAGCGGCACAGCGGCACCTGGTTCACGATGGCGGCGCCGTCGACCAGCCAGCCGATCGCGCCCATGTCGGCCCAGGTGGGGGTGGGGTAGTTGAAGATCGACGAGTACTTGGCCTTTCCGTCGATGAGCTGCTGCATCATCGTGTCGCGCGTGATGCCCAGGGTCTGCGCGGCGGAGTACAGGTAGAGGCCGTGTCCCGCCTCGTCCTGCACCTTGGCCATCAGGATGGCCTTGCGCTTCAGGCTGGGTGCGCGCGTGATCCAGTTGCCCTCGGGCTGCATGCCGATGATCTCGGAGTGCGCGTGCTGGGAGATCTGGCGGATCAGCGTCTTGCGGTACGCCTCCGGCATCCAGTCGCGGGGCTCGATGCGCTGCTCGTTGGCGACGAGCTCGTCGAAGCGCGCGAGCGCGTCGGCGTCGTCCACCACGGACAGGTCTGCGGGTGCGGTCATCTTCGACTCCTCGGCGTGTGATCTTTTACTGACCGATCGTTTGGTAATTCTCGCACACGGATGCCGAGCCGCACAAGCGGCAGTGCTCAGCGGGAGCGGGAGATCAGTTCCAGCAGCGCCCGCCCGTAGGCCTCGGACGGGTCCGGATGTTCGTACTGCAGCGTCTCACCGGCGATCTCGACCTCGACCAGGAACGCGTCCGGCAGCCGGACGAGCCGGCGGAACGTGCCGCGCAGCAGTTCGCGGAGCTGGTCTTCCCGTGGCATCCAGATCGCGTCGGCCAGCTCGACGGCATCCAGAGCCCATTCGGTCGTGCCGTTGAACGCGAGATCCGTGCCGCGCGGCGTCCGCCGCGCCTCGATCGTCATCTCGCTGACGGTGAAGGTCTCGGCCTCGATCTCCGGCTCGACGTCGTCGGACAGGTCGAGCTGGAAGCGATCGCCGGAGGCCGGATGCCACACCAGCCCGGCGTCCCGCAGGGTGACGGCGAGCTCGCGACTGATCATGTGCCCACGTTAGTCCGGTCGTCCGTGTCGGTCGCGTGGGGCAGAGTGGAAGGCATGACGTCCACCACCCGCGATGCCGCCCTCGCCGCCCTGCGGGACCTCGTCGGGCGCCCGGATGCCGGCTTCCACGACGGGCAGTACGAGGCGATCGAGGCGCTGGTCGCCGAGCGCCGCCGGGCGCTGGTCGTGCAGCGCACCGGCTGGGGCAAGTCCGCGGTGTACTTCGTCGCGACCCTGCTGCTGCGCAGGCAGGGGGCAGGGCCCACCGTGCTGGTCTCTCCGCTGCTCGCGCTGATGCGCGACCAGATCGCCGCGGCCGAGCGCGCCGGGGTGCGGGCGGTCGCGATCAACTCCACCAACGCGCACGAGTGGGACGACGTGGTCGCGCGGCTCGATCGCGACGTGGTCGACGTGCTGCTGGTCTCGCCCGAGCGGCTGAACAATCCCGCGTTCCGGGAGCAGCAGCTGCCGACGCTGGTGCAGCGCATCGGGATGCTGGTGGTCGACGAGGCGCACTGCATCAGCGACTGGGGCCACGACTTCCGGCCCGACTACCGGCGGCTGCGCGACCTGATCGCGCAGATGCCCGCCGGGGTGCCCGTGCTCGCCACCACGGCGACGGCGAACAGCCGGGTGGTCGCCGACGTCGCCGAGCAGCTGGGTGGCGAGGACGTCCTCACGATTCGCGGACCACTCGCGCGGGCATCCCTGCGACTCGGCGTGCTGCAGCTGCCGAACGCCGCGAGCCGGCTGGCCTGGCTGCTGAGCCACCTCGATGATCTGCCCGGTTCCGGCATCATCTACACGCTCACAGTCGCGGCGGCCGTCGACACCGCGCGGCTGCTGCGCGAGCACGGTCACGACGTGCGCGCGTACACCGGGCAGACGGACGCCGAGGAGCGCGAGGAGTCCGAGGGGATGCTCAAGCGCAATGAGGTGAAGGCGCTGATCGCCACCAGCGCGCTGGGGATGGGCTTCGACAAGCCGGATCTCGGGTTCGTGATCCACCTCGGCGCCCCGTCGTCGCCGGTCGCGTACTACCAGCAGGTCGGGCGTGCGGGGCGCGCCAGCGAGAGCGCCGACGTGCTGCTGCTGCCCGGCGTGGAGGACAAGGACATCTGGCACTACTTCGCCACGGCGTCCATGCCCGACCGGGAGCGTGCCGAGCGGGTGATCGCCGCACTCGGCGATGCCCCGGTCTCGACGCCGGCCCTCGAGGCGATGGTCGACATCCGCCGCACCCCGCTGGAGCTGCTGCTGAAGGTGCTCGACGTCGACGGCGCGGTCCGGCGCGTGCAGGGAGGCTGGGTGTCCACCGGGGCCGGCTGGACCTACGACGCGGAGCGCTACGAGCGCATCGCCGGCGAGCGACGGGCCGAGCAGCAGCACATGATCGACTACCAGCGGACCGGTGGCTGCCGGATGGAGTTCCTGCAGCGCTCCCTGGACGATGCCACCGCTGCGCCCTGCGGCCGCTGCGACAACTGCGCCGGCGCCTGGTTCCCGACCGAGATCGGGGCGGATGCCGGAGCAGCCGCCTCCGGTGCCCTGGATCGCGTCGGCGTGCCCATCGAGCCGCGTCGTCAGTGGCCCACGGGCGCCGACCGGCTCGGCGTCCCCGTGAAGGGGCGCATCGGCGCGGATGAGCAGGCCGCTGAAGGCCGGGCGCTGGCCCGGCTGACGGATCTGGGCTGGGGTGGCACGCTGCGCGAACTGTTCGCCGCGGGAGCGGCGGATGCCCCGGTGTCACCGCAGGTGCTGGCGGCCTGCGTGCGCGTGCTCGCCGGCTGGGACTGGGACGAGCGCCCGGTGGCAGTGGTCGGGATGCCGTCGCGTTCACGTCCGCAGCTGACCGGCACGCTGGCGCGCGGCTTCGCGGAGATCGGGCGGCTGCCGTACCTGGGCGAGCTCGGCTTCGCCGGCGGAGGGCCGACCGGAGGCCCCGGCGGCAACAGCGCCTTCCGCCTGGCGGGGGTCTGGGATCGCTTCACCGCTGAGGGCCTGCAGGTCCCGGAGGGCCCCGTGCTGCTGGTCGACGACATCGCCGACAGTCGCTGGACCCTCACCGTCGCCGCCCGGACACTGCGCCGTGCCGGCGCGACCGCGGTGCTGCCGTTCACCCTCGCCCTGCGGGGGTAGGACGCTCGTCGAGACCTGCGTTCCCGCACGACACGGGGCTCAACGGGGCAAGCCTCGTGCTGGAAGGGAAGTCTCGCCAGGCAACGGATACTGACGTCAGAGCAGGATCATCTCGCGCGTCACGGCCTCCACGACCTCCGGCTTCAGCCCGTTTCTCGGTACCAGGTCCACTCGTCGCTCGAGGATCCGCTCTGATTCACCCTGCATCTGCAGCAGCGCGAAGATCCCGGCATCCGGCTCGAGATCGACCAGCAGATCGACGTCGCTTGCCTCGGTGTCGTCGCCGCGGGCGACGCTGCCGAAGACATAGATTTGACGAGCGCCCAGCGGATCGAGCGCTGCATGGAGTTCTGCGCTGCGCGCTCTCACCCGGGCCAGGAAGCTCACGGTCAGACGCTATCCCGATTCTGCTTCAGCCGCGGAAACAGACTGGATCAGAACCGCATCTCAGCCAGCAGACCGGGTCAAAACTGCATCCCGCAGCCCGCTGACAGACGCAGTTCTGATCCGGGCTGAGCCGGCACGAGCCGTCAGCGCAGGTCGTAGACCCGCTTGTACTTGCCCTCGCTGCGCGGGAGCGTCCCGGGTTCTTCCAGGCGTACCGCGACGCTGGAGCCGACGTGGGTCTTGATGCGTTCGGCCAGCACCTTCGCTGCGGCTTCGCACACGTCGCGCTCCAGGCTCGGGTGGCGTTCGATGCGCACCGCCATGGCGTCCATCCGGCCCTCGCGGGTCAGCTCGATGACGAAATGCGGGGTGAGCTGCTCGATGCCCAGGACGAGCTCCTCGATCTGGGTGGGGAAGATGTTCACGCCGCGCAGGATGATCATGTCGTCGTTGCGGCCGGTGACCTTCTCCATGCGGCGCATCGCCGGCCGCGCGGTGCCGGGGAGCAGACGGGTGAGGTCGCGTGTGCGATAGCGCAGCACCGGGAACGCCTGCTTCGTCAGCGAGGTGAACACCAGCTCGCCGATCTCACCGTCAGGGAGTGGCTGTCCGTTCTCGTCGACCACCTCAGGCAGGAAATGGTCCTCCCAGATGTGCGGGCCGTCCTTCGTCTCGACGCACTCGTTTCCGACGCCGGGGCCCATCACCTCGCTCAGGCCGTAGATGTCCAGCGCGTCGATGCCCAGGCGACGTTCCAGCTCGGCACGCATCTCGTTGGTCCACGGCTCGGCGCCGAGCACCGCGACCTTCAGCGACGTCGATCTCGGGTCGATGCCCGCCTCCTCCATGGCGTCAGCGATCGTGAGGAGATAACTGGGGGTGCACAGGATGGCATCCGGCTGGAAGTCCTGGATGAGCTGCACCTGACGGGCGGTCTGACCTCCCGACATCGGGATGACCGTCGCACCCAGCCGCTCGATGCCGGCGTGAGCGCCCAGCCCGCCGGTGAAGAGGCCGTATCCGTAGGCGTTGTGCACCTTCATACCGGGGCGGATGCCGGAGGCGCGCAGCGATCTGGCGATGAGGTCGGCCCAGTTGGACAGGTCGGCGTCGGTGTAGCCGACCACGGTGGGGCGGCCCGTGGTGCCGGATGAGGCGTGCACGCGGCGCACCTGCTCCATCGGCACGGCGAACATGCCGAACGGGTAGTTCTGCCGCAGGTCCTCTTTTGTGGTGAAAGGCAGCAGGCGTATGTCGGCGAGAGACCGGATGTCGTCGGGCGAGACGCCGGCCTCGTCGAGCTTGCGCGTGTAGTGCGGCACGTTCTCGTAGGCGTGGCGGACGGTCCACTGCAGGCGCTCCAGCTGGAGCGCCTCCAGCTCGGGCCGGGAGAGTCGCTCTGCGGGGTCGAGCTGGTCTGCTGCGGGTGCTGTCATCGTCGACATCTGGTGCTCCGGGTGAGGGTCAGTGCGTCATTCGGCGGCGCGGTTGGTGATGATGGATCGGCCGCGGAACTCGGCGACCAGGTCGCCGGTCTCGTCGGTCACCGTCACGTCGTACAGGCCGGTGCGTCCGCTGACGACGCGCTTCACGGCGGTCGCCGTCAGGGTCTGGCCGGCACCGGTCGACTTGAGGAAGGTGATGTCAGCGCCGGCGGCGACGGTCACGCGCTCGTCCTCGTTGCAGGCGATCGCGAACGCGGTGTCGGCGAGCGTGAACACCAGCCCGCCGTGCGTGATCGCGAAGCCGTTGAGCATGTCCTCGCGCACGACCATCGACACGACAGCCCGCCCCGGCTCGTCGAGCTCGACCGACATGCCGAGCATCGCCGACGCGGCATCCCGCTGCATCATCGCCCTCATGCCGAGACCTCCGCAGCGACCGGCTCCTTGCTCACCAGCGTGAGCACGTCGTAGGTGGCGACGAGCTCATCCTCCTGGTTGCGGATCACGGCGTCCCAGCGCACCTCGCCGTACTCGTCGGTCTCGCGAGGGGTGATCTGCTTGGCGGTCAGCTCGACGCGGATGCTGTCGCCGGGGGAGACCGGGGTGATGAAGCGCAGGTTCTCCAGCCCGTAGTTGGCGAGCACGGGTCCGGGCTCCGGGTCGACGAACAGGCCCGCCGCCCACGACACCAGCAGGTAGCCGTGCGCGACCCGGCCGGGGAAGAACGGGTTCGCCGCTGCCGATTTCTCGTCCATGTGGGCGTAGAACGTGTCGCCGGTGAAGTGCGCGAAGGTCTCGATGTCGTCCAGGGTGACCTCACGCGAGGCCGACACGATCTGGTCGCCGATGCGCAGCTCGGACAGCGACTTGCGGAACGGATGCCGGCCGTCGGCGTGCGCGGTCGCACCGGCGTGCCACACACCGGTCAGCGCGGTGAGCATCTCGGGGGAGCCCTGCACCGCGGTGCGCTGCATGTGGTGCAGCACCGCGCGGATGCCGCCGAGCTCCTCGCCGCCGCCGGCGCGTCCGGGCCCGCCGTGCACGAGGTTGGGCAGCGGGGATCCGTGGCCCGTGGAGGAGCGGGCGTCATCGCGGTCGAGCAGCAGCATCCGGCCGTTGTACGGGGCGATGCGCGACGCGAGCTCCACGGCCTGGGCCGGGTCGTGCGTGGCGACGCTGGTCACCAGCGATCCGCCGCCGCGGTTGACGAGCGCCGCGGCCTGCGCGGTGGTGTCGTAGGTGAGCAGCGACGAGACGGGTCCGAATGCCTCGACGCCGTGCACGGCCTCCGCCTGCGCGTCGTCGAAGCGCAGCAGCACCGGCGAGACGAACGCTCCGTCCGGTGCGACGCCGGTGGTGCCATCGGCCAGACGCACCTCGGGGGCATCCGTGGTGCCGACCACGACCCGGCCGCCGGCATCCTGCAGCTTCTGCACCTGTCGCAGCACCTCGTCGCGCTGCGCGGTCGACGCCAGGGGCCCCATGGTGACGCCCTCGGCGCGCGGGTCGCCCAGCACGGTCTTCTCGGCGATACGGGCCTGCACGGCCGCGATCACGTCATCGGCCGCCGCGGCCGGCACGATCGCGCGGCGGATCGCGGTGCACTTCTGTCCGGCCTTCGTGGTCATCTCGGTGACCAGCTGCCGCACGTAGGCATCGAACTCCGGGGTCCCGGCCGTGGCATCCGTGCCGAGCACCGAGGCGTTGATCGAGTCGGTCTCGGCGGTGAAGCGCACACCGCCGGTCTGCACCGACGGGTGCCGGCGCAGCGACTCCGCGGTCGACGCGCTGCCGGTGAAGCCGACCAGGTCGCCCAGCCGCAGGTTGTCGAAAAGGTCGGGCACGCTGCCGCTGACGAGCTGCAGCGACCCCTCCGGCAGCAGACCGGACTCGACGAGGATGCGCACCATCGCCTCGGCCAGGTAGCCGGTGGGAGTGGCGGGCTTGACGAGCGTGGGCATGCCGGCCAGGAACGCCGGCGCGAACTTCTCCAGCGATCCCCACACCGGGAAGTTGAAGGCGTTGATCTGCACGGCCACGCCGGGGAGCGTGGTGTACACGTGGCGGCCGAGGAACGTGCCGTCCTTCGAGAGCGGCTCGACCGGGCCGTCGACGTGCACGCGGCTGTTGGGCAGCTCGCGGCGGCCCTTGCCGGAGTACGAGAACAGCACGCCGATGCCGCCGTCGATGTCCACCCAGGAGTCCACCTTCGTCGCGCCGGTGCGCGCCGACAGCGCGTACAGCTCGTCCTTGCGCTCGGTCAGGGCGAGGGCGAACTGCTTGAGCAGGACCGCGCGCTGGTGGAAGGTGAGGGCGGCCAGGCTCGCGTGCCCGGTCGTGCGGGCGTACTCGAGCGCACCGACCAGGTCGAGGCCCTCGGTGGAGACGCGCGTGATCACCTCGCCGGTGGAGGCGTCGCGGACCTCAGCGGCCTTCGTCGGCGCAGTGGGAGTCCACCAGGCGCCCTGGACGTAACTGGGCAGGTAGTCGGTCATCGTTCCTCGTTCCACACGTAGAATCCTTCGCCGCTCTTGCGGCCCAGCTTCCCCTCGGCGACCATGCGCCGCAAGAGCGCCGGCGGCTCGAACCGCGGCCCCAGCTCGCGCGCCAGCTCCTCGGCGATCCCCAGCCGCACATCCAGCCCGACCACGTCGGTCGTGCGCAGCGGACCCATCGGATGGCGGTAGCCCAGTTCCATGGCTGCGTCGATGTCCGCGGCATCCGCCACGTTCTCCTCCAGCATCCGGATCGCCTCGAGCGCGAGCATCACGCCCAGCCGGCTGGATGCGAAGCCGGGGGAGTCGCGCACGACGACGGGCGTCTTGCGCAGCGTCGCGACCCATTCCCGGGCGGAGGTGACGACGTCCTTGCCGGTGCGCTCGCCGACCACGATCTCGACGAGCTTGGAGGCCGGGACGGGGTTGAAGAAGTGCAGGCCGAGGAACCGGTCGGGCCGGGCCAGGGATGCCGCCAGGTCGTCGATCGAGATCGAGGATGTGTTCGTGGCGAGCACGGCCTTCTCGGCCACGGCGTCCTCGATCCGGGCGAGCGCGCCCGCCTTGAGATCGCGGTCCTCGGGCACGGCTTCGACGACGAGAGAGGCCGCCGCGAAGTCGGCGAAGTCGGTGCTGACCGAGAGCGAGGACGTGGCGTGATCGGCGTCTGCGAGGTCGCCGCGCTGCACCGAGGTGGCGATGCTGGCCAGCACGCGTTCGCGGGCGGCATCCGCCGACTCCGCATCGCGCTCGACGAGGATCACGCGGGAGCCGGCGAGCAGGAAGGCGTGTGCGATGCCCGCCCCCATGCGCCCGCCGCCGAGCACGCCGACGGTTCCGGGTACGGTCATGAGTTCTTCTCCGTCTTCTGCTGCGTGGCGGTGCGGCGCTCCAGGAACGCCGTCATCCTGCGGTGCTTCTCGTCGCTGTCGAACAGCTCGGCCTGCACCTCGAGCTCGATCGCCGGATGCTGATCCGCCGGGGCGAGCAGGGCGCGCTTGGTGAGCTCCGTGGCACGGGCGCCGTTCGCACCGATGCGGTCGGCGAGGGCGTGTGCGGCGTCGAGCAGGGTGTCGGGCTCGTGCAGGGACGACACCAGGCCCCACGACAGAGCCTCGTCCGCGTCGATGATGCGGCCGGTGAGGAGCAGCTCGCTGGCGCGGGCGTGGCCGATGATCTCGGGCAGCCGCCAGGTGGCGCCCGCGGCGGCGATGATGCCGAGGCCCGTCTCGGGATTGCCGAACTTCACGCGCGGCGTGGCGATGCGGATGTCGGCCGCGTACGCCAGCTCGGCGCCGCCCCCCAGGGCGTAGCCGTCGACGGCCGCGATCACGGGCATCGGCAGGGAGCGGATGCGGCGGAACGCCGTCGAGTTGATGCCGCGACGGGCATCCTCGGCGGTGCGGTCGCGCAGCTGCCCGATGTCCGCACCGGAGGCGAACACGCCGCCCGCACCGATCAGGATGAGGACGCGGGGATCCCGCTCGAGCTCCTCGCACAGGGCGTGCAGCTCGTCGATCATGCCCTGATCGATCGCGTTGCGCTTCTCGGGTCGATTCAGGGTGGCGACGACGCGGTCGTCGCGGCGCTCCAGCAGCAGCGCTCCGGGGATGGGCTCAGGCATCCAGGCGCTCCACGATCATGGCCGTGCCCTGGCCGACGCCCACGCACATGGTCGCGAGGCCGTAGCGGGCGCCGGTCGCCTCCAGGCGGCGCAGGAGGGTGACGATCAGGCGCGATCCACTGGAGCCGAGCGGATGCCCGAGGGCGATCGCCCCGCCGTCGGCGTTGACGATCTCGGGATCCAGACCCAGACGGCGGATGCTGGCCAGCGACTGCGTCGCGAACGCCTCGTTCAGCTCGACGGCGCCGAGGTCCGCGACCGTGAGCCCGGCCTTCGCGAGCGCCTTCTCCGTGGCGGGCACCGGGCCGAGGCCCATGATCTCGGGGGCGAGCGCCGCGGTCGCCGAGGCGACGATGCGCGCCCGGGCGCGCAGACCGTGTCGCTCGACGGCATCCGCGCTGGCCACCACGATCGCCGAGGCGCCGTCGTTGAGGGAGCTGGCATTGCCCGCGGTGACGACCTCTCCGCCTGCGACCACGGGGCGCAGTTTGGCGAGCACCTCCAGCGAGGTCTCCGGGCGCGGGCCCTCGTCCGTGTCGACGATGCCGCGGGCGGTCTCCACGGGGACGATCTCGGCGGCGAGGCGACCGGCGTCGATCGCCGCGAGAGCGCGCTGGTGGCTGAGCAGGGCGAAGGCATCGGCATCCGCTCTGCTGATCCCGTCGACGCGGGCGACCTCCTCGGCGGTCTCGGGCATCGAGAAGGTGGCCTTGTCGCGCGCGACCAGCTTCGGGTTCGCGAAGCGCCAGCCGATCGAGGTGTCGAACGCCGCTCCTGGCTTGGCCCATGCGCGGTCGGGCTTGGCCTGCACCCACGGGGCGCGGGACATGGACTCCACGCCGCCGGCCACGATCACGTCGGCGTCTCCGGAGCGGATGGCCTGCGAGGCCATCGTGATCGCGGACATGCCGGATGCGCAGAGGCGGTTCACGGTGATTCCGGGGAGGGTGTCGGGCAGGCCGGCCAGCAGCACCGCCATGCGGGCGACGTTGCGGTTGTCCTCGCCGGCCTGGTTGGCCGCGCCCAGGATCACCTCGTCGATCGCGTCATGCGGCACACCGGACCGGGATACGGTCTCGCCCACGACGAGCGCGGCGAGATCGTCCGGGCGCACGCTCGAGAGCGCGCCTCCGTAGCGCCCCACGGGCGTGCGGATCCCATCAACCAGGAAGGCCTCGGACATCGTCATCCTTTCGCGCGCGCTCGGCGCCAATAGCAGACCGATCGTTCAGTAATACGATGGCAGATCATCGCGCGGCTGGCAACCCGGCGGCGACATGTTTCCGGCCGAAAGGCGCGCGGTCCGCGCCCGGGATGCGGTAGTGTCCCGATTTGCTGACCCACCGGTCAGTTTCCGCTACCCGAACAACGGAGTTCCCTATGGCGAACACGATCGACAGACGGCGCGAGGAGCGCCGCGTGCTGGCCGGCACCCTCGTCGGCACGACCATCGAGTGGTACGACTTCTTCATCTACGCGCAGGCGGCCGGGCTCGTCTTCGGCGAGCTGTTCTTCGCCCCGCTGGGGGCGACCGGCGGCCAGATCGCCTCCTGGGCATCGCTGGGCATCTCGTTCCTGTTCCGGCCGCTGGGGGCCGTGATCGCGGGCCACCTCGGCGACCGCCTCGGCCGCAAGCGGATGCTTGTGCTCACCCTCATCCTGATGGGAGCCTCCACCTCGCTGATCGGCGTGCTGCCGACATATGCCGACATCGGCATCATGGCGACCGTGCTGCTCGTGCTCCTGCGCGTGCTGCAGGGCTTCTCGGCCGGCGGCGAGTGGGGCGGTGCCGCCCTGATGTCCGTCGAGCACGCTCCGAAGGAGCGCCGCGGCCTCTTCGGCGCCTACCCGCAGATCGGCGTGCCGGTCGGCATGATCCTCGCCACCTTCACCATGTGGGTGCTCAATCTCGCCATCGGGCCCGAGGCGTTCCTCGCCTGGGGCTGGCGCCTGCCGTTCCTGTTCTCGATCGTGCTGATCGTGGTGGGCTACCTCATCCGGCGTTCGGTGGAGGAGTCGCCGGTCTTCCTGGAGCTGCAGGAACGGCGCCGGGAGTCCTCCGCGCCGCTGTCCCTCCTCTTCAAGCACCACACGCGCGAGGTCGTCCTCACGGCCCTGATCTTCATCGCGAACAACGCCGCCGGATACCTGCTCATCGCGTTCTTCACGACCTACGTGTCGACCGTCATCGGCATGCCCCGTCCGACCGCGCTGCTGATGACCACCCTCGCCTCGTTCGGCTGGCTGATCTTCACCATGGCCGGCGGCTGGGTGTCCGACCGGATCGGCCGCGTGCGTACCTTCCAGATCGGGTACGGCCTGCTGGCCGTCTGGTCGGTGCCGATGTGGTTCCTGATCGACACCGGGAACGTGGGGCTGTTCTTCGTCGCGCTGTTCGTGCTCACCATCGGACTCGGGCTCTCCTATGGGCCGCAGTCGGCGCTCTACGCGGAGATGTTCCCCGCGGACGTGCGCTACTCGGGCGTCTCGATCGGCTACGCGCTCGGCGCGATCCTGGGCGGCGCGTTCGCTCCGCTGATCGCCGAGCTGCTGCTCAAGAACACCGGTGCGTCCTGGTCGATCGGCGTGTACATCCTCGCGATCACGATCGTGTCGCTGGTCGCGGTGTCGTTCGTGAAGGAGACGCGGGGCGCCCCGCTCGACACGCAGAGCATCGAGGTCGTCGCCGCGCGGGCGAACGGCACCGTCACGCGCTGACCGTCGCCTGACGGGTGAGGGCTGATCGGGATTCCCGATCAGCCCTCACTTCTGTCCGTCCGGAAGCGCGGTTCAGACCCGGCCGTAGGCGCGCAGCGGGTGCTCGATGAGCTCCACGACGCGGCGCAGGAACCCGGCGGCGTAGCCGCCGTCGCACACACGGTGGTCGAACACGAGCGAGATCTGCGCGATGCGGCGGGCGACGATCGCCCCGTCGACCACCCAGGGGCGTTCGATCATGCGGCCGATGCCGAGCATCGCCACGTCGGGGTGGTTGATGATCGGGGTGGAGCCGTCCACGCCGAAGCCGCCGTAGTTGTTGAGCGTGAACGTCGAGCCGCGCAGCCGCTCGGGCGGCATCCCGCCGGCGCGAGCCGTGGCGGCCAGTTCGCGCAGCGCTGCATCCAGCTCCTCGACGCTCAGACCGTGGGCCTTCGGGATGACCGGCACCATCAGTCCGCGGTCGGTGTCGGCCGCGATGCCGAGGTTCACGCCCTCGAACGAGATGATCTCGGTGGCGTCCTCGCTGAGACGCGACGCCAGCAGGGGAAACTCTGCCAGGGCGATCAGCGTGTAGCGGGCGATCAGCGCGGTGAGCGACGGCGCCTTGCCGCCCTCGGGCGCCATCTGCGCGCGCAGGTTCCACAGCTCGGTCGCGTCGACGTCGACCCACACGGTCGCCTCGGGGATCTCGGCGCGGCTGCGCGACAGCTTGGCGCTGACGGCCTTGCGCAGCGGGCTCATCCGCTCGCGGGAGAGCACCGCGAGACCGTCCAGTTCCGCGCCGGCCGTTGCGGAGGATGCTGTGTGCGATGCGGATGCTGCGGCGGGGGCGGAGATGGTGACCCCGTCCACCGCCGTGTCGACGGCTGCGCGCAACACGTCCGCTCGGGTGATCGCGCCGTCGGAGCCGGTGCCGACGAGGGTGTGCACGTCCACGCCCAGGTCGCGGGCGAGCCGCCGCACCAGCGGCGATCGCACGGCGACGGTGCGCTTCGGTGCGGTCGGCGCCGGAGCGGCGGGCACTGCGGCGGCGGGCACTGCGGGCTGGGCGGAGGCGGCGGATGCTGCGCGAGGACGTCGACGGCCGGAGCCGGTGCGCTCGGTGGTGCCGTAGCCGATCAGCACGTTCCCGGAACCGGAGCCTGCGCGCTCCTCGGCGCGATAGGCGTCCTTCTCGGTGGTGTCGGATGCGGCGGGCGTCGGGGCCTCAGGGGCATCCGAGGCGACCTCGAGCACCGGGGCGCCGACGTCGATGACATCGCCGGGTTCGCCGTGCAGCGCCGTGATCACGCCCGCGAACGGGGAGGGCAGTTCGACGATGCTCTTGGCGGTCTCGACCTCGGCGATGGCCTGGTCGGTGGTGATCGTGTCGCCCACCTTCACGAGCCACTGGACGAGTCCGGCCTCGGTGAGGCCCTCGCCGAGATCCGGCAGGCGGAACACCCGCGCGGTCGTGGTGCTCATTCGGTGACCTCGTCATCCCAGTGCAGCGAGTCGATGGCGTCCAGGACGCGATCGGCATCCGGCAGGTACCAGTGCTCGAGCTTCGGCGGCGCGAAGGGGGTGTCGAATCCGGTGACGCGACGCACCGGCGCCTCGAGGTACTCGAAGCAGCGCTCGAACACGCGGGCCTGGATCTCGCTCGCGACGCTGACGTAGCCGGGCGCCTCGGCGACGACGACGGCGCGACCGGTCGAGCGCACGGCGGCGGTCACCGTCGCGTCGTCGAACGGGGAGAGGCTGCGCACGTCGATGACCTGCACGCTGCGCCCTTCGGATGCCGCGATCTCGGCGGCCTCGAGCGCCACCGGCACCATGGCCGAGTACGCCAGGACCGTGACATCGGTGCCCTCGCGGGCGACGCGCGCGGTGCCGAGGTCGGCCGTGACGGAGGTGTCGACCTCGCCCTTCGACCAGTACAGCTTCTTCGGCTCCAGGAACACGACGGGGTCGGGGGAGGCGATCGCCGCACGCAGCAGCGAGTACGCGTCCTGCGGTGTGGAGGGCGAGACGACGGTGAGACCGGGGGTGTGCGCGTAGTACGCCTCGGAGGAGTCGCAGTGGTGCTCCACGCCGCCGATGCCGCCGCCGAACGGGATGCGGATGACGATCGGCATCCGCAGGGCGCCTCGCGTGCGGTTGCCCATCTTCGCGACGTGACTGACCACCTGTTCGAAGGCGGGCAGGGCGAACGCGTCGAACTGCATCTCGACGACGGGGCGCATGCCGTTCATGGCCATGCCGACCGCGGTGCCCATGATGCCCGACTCGGCGAGCGGGGTGTCGAAGCAGCGGTCCTCGCCGAAGCGCTCGGCCAGCCCGTCGGTGATGCGGAACACGCCACCGAGCGCGCCCACGTCCTCGCCGAAGACGACCACGTCGGGGTCCTCGGCGATGGCGTCGGCCAGCGCGCGGTTGATCGCCGCGGCCATGGTCATGGTGCCGACCACGTGCGGGGTCTCGATCTCGATGTCGTTCGCCATGGTCATCGGTGACCTCCTGCGTCGGTGAGGGATGCGCGTTCGATCTCGCCGCGCAGCAGCTGCCACTGCTCCTCGAGCTGAGGGGAGCGCTCGGCGGTGACGAAGCGGAACAGGTCCTCGGGGTCGAGGTCGGAATCGGCGTTCAGCGCATCGCGCAGCGCTGCCGCGATCACCTCGGCGCCGTCGGCGATGGTCTGCTGCGCGGCGTCGTCGAGCAGGCCTTGCGCCCGCAGGAAGACCTGCATCCGGCTGAGCGGGTCGCGGTCCGCCCACGCCTTCACCTCGTCGCGGTCGCGGTAGCGGGTGTCGTCGTCGGCGTTGGTGTGGGCCTGCATGCGATAGGTGTGCGCCTCGACCAGCGAGGGGCCGCCGCCGCTGCGCGCGCGGTCCACGGCCTCGCCGAGCACGGCGAGAAGGGCTGCGACGTCGTTGCCGTCCACGCGCTGCCCCGGCATCCCGTAGCCGATCGCCTTGTGCGCGAGCGAGGGCGCGGCGGTCTGGCGGGAGAGGGGGACCGAGATGGCGAACTCGTTGTTCTGCACGAAGAACACCACAGGCACGTGGAACACGGCTGCGAAGTTGAGCGCCTCGTGGAAGTCGCCCTCGCTGGTGGAGCCGTCGCCGCACAGGGCGAGCACCACGGTGTCCTCGCCGCGATGCTTGGCCGCCTGCGCGAAGCCGACGGCGTGCAGAAGCTGGGTGGCTAGCGGCGTGGACTGCGGGGCGACACGATGCTCGGCCGGGTCGTAGCCGGAGTGCCAGTCGCCCTTCAGCAGCACCATGGCGTCTGCCGGGCGCACGCCGCGGGAGATCACGGCCACGGAGTCGCGGTACGTGGGGAACAGCCAGTCGTGGTCGCCGAGCACCATCGATGCGGCGACCTGGCACGCCTCCTGACCGTGCGAGGAGGGGTACACGGCGAGACGTCCCTGCCGCACGAGCGCATAGGCCTGGTCGTTGATGCGGCGTCCCTCGACGAGGCCGCGGTACGCGCGCTGCAGCGTCTCGGCATCCGGCAGCGCGTACTGCTCGTCGGCGACGGTCGCGCCGTCCTTGTCGATGAGCGCGACGGGAGTGTCGCGGGGGAGCAGGTCTTCGTGCTGCATCGTGTTCGCCTCCTTGCGGAACCTCTTCGCACAGTGTGCCGCGGAATCATCAATCGTTCGACATGGGAGGCCCAAGAGTGGACGTTCGACAGTACGATCGGCTGAATACGTACGAAGTGTCAGGATCTGCTGACGGAACGAAAGGGGTGCCGATGTCGGATCTGGATGCGGTGGACCGGGCAATCCTGGATGAGCTTCGCCGGGATGCGCGCACCTCCATGACGGCCATCGCCGACGCCGTGCACATCTCGCGCGCCGGTGCGCACGCCCGCATCAAGCGGCTGACGGATGCCGGGGTCATCACCGGCTACACGGTGCGCACGGACCCGGTGCAGCTCGGCCATCACGCATCGGCCTACGTCATGCTCGCCATCGAGCAGTCCAGCTGGCAGGACGTGCAGGCGCGGCTGCGGGCGATCCGGGAGATCGAGCACATGGCACTGGTCGGAGGCGACTTCGACGTGATCCTGCTCGTGCGGGCCAGCGACGCACGCGACCTGCGGCGCATCGTCCTGGAGGACATCCAGGCCATCCCGTTCATCCGCTCGACCCGCACCACGCTGATCTTCGAGGACTTCGGCCGCGACTGAAGCCCAGCGCGGCGAGACGCCGACCGGCTCAGCTGAGCGTGAGCTCGATCCCGTCCTGGTCCACGCGCACCTGCACGTGCGTCAGGTCGTCGACCACGAAGGTCGCACCGTGCGCGTGCGCGTGCGCGCCGACGCCGATGACGCGCATACCGGCCGCGAGCCCCGCCTGCACGCCTGCTTCGGAGTCCTCGAACACCACGCAGTCGGCCGGCTCGATGCCCAGCATCCGCGCGCCCAGCAGGAAGCCCTCCGGGTCGGGCTTGGATGCCGAGACGCTCTCGGCGGTCACGGTCATCGCCGGTGCGGTCAGCCCGGCCGCCTGCATCCGCGCGGTCATCAGCGCCACGTCAGCCGAGGTCACGATCGCGTGCGGTGCGTCCTGCAGGGCGACCAGCAGCGCGGCCGCGCCGGGGATCTCGACGACGCCCTCGACATCGGCCGTCTCCGTAGCGAGCATCTCGGCGTTCTCGGCGAGGTTGATCGCGTGGTCGCGGTCGGGGAGCAGGATCGCCATGCTCTGGTGCCCCTGGCGCCCGTGGATCACCTCGAGCACGCGTCGCGGGTCCAGTCCGTGCGCCTCGGACCACCGCAGCCACAGCCTCTCCACGACGGCCGTGGAGTCGACGAGCGTGCCGTCCATGTCGAGGAGGATCGCCCGGGCGCGGATGCTGTGAGTCATGCGCCCAGGCTATCCGCCGTGCCCGTGAAGGACGGCACGGCGGGTGCCATAGAGTGAGCGCGGGAGGCGGCCGGGAGCCGGCCGGAATCGGATGCCGCAGCTGAAGCAGATCGCCGCAGAGGTGCAGGACGTGCTCCGACGTCCGCTGGGAACGGCGGAGGCGCGCGAGACCGTCGCCCTCCTGGCAGGCGCAGCCGCGTTCGTGATCGGGTTCCCGGTCTCCTGGCTGATCTTCGGCGGTGCGCATCTGGCCATCACCGGCCCGGGATCGATCGGATGGTACGCGGCGGTCGGCGGTGCGATCGTCGCGGTGCTCGCCTTCACCGCCGGGCGGCTGGCCGTGCGACCCTCCGACGCGCCGGCCGATCAGCCTCGTGACGGCTTCGTCGGCCCCGCCGACCGGTTGCGCTGGTTCGACCTGATCGCGATCGGCGGGGCCTACGCGTCGATCGCCTTCCTGGGGTGGTTGGGCATCGCTCAGCTGCTGGAGCTGAGCTTCATCGGCGCTCCGGTGTTCGCCTTCCCCGGAGCGATCCTCGTCGCCGTGGCGTTCGCGCTGACCGCCTACGTGTCCTTCCTCGGCGCCGCGCGACTCACGCCCATGACGCTCTCCCTCGATCTCGCCGTCTTCCTGGTGGTCGGAGCCTTCGCCGCCATGCTCACCTCGAGCGATCCGAAATGGTGGCAGGACAATCTGTCCTCGCTCGGGCAGACGACCAACAGTGCGGCCCCCGCCTTCAACGTCACCCTGATCATCTCGGGCGTCATCGTGACCACCATCGCCCGGTACGCCACAGCGGGGCTCCCGGTCGACACCCGCGCTCAGCGCCGCGGGCGGACGCTGATGCGCACGGGGCTCGTGCTGGTCGGGATCTTCCTGGCCTGCGTCGGGGTGTTCCCCGTCGACCGCTTCTTCCTCGTGCACAACACCGTCGCCACCGGCATGGCCGTCGTCTACGCGATGCTGATCTGCGCGCTGCCGTGGCTGCTTCCGAGCCTGCCGAAGGTGTTCTTCGGCTTCGGATACACCTACGTCGCCGTGATCGCCCTGCTGGCGATCTTCTTCGCGACGGGCTACTACAACCTCACCGCGGTGGAGCTGATCGCGGCCGTCCTGATCTTCAGCTGGATCATCGTGTTCCTGCGCACCGCGAGCGTGACGACCGCGGCATCCGGCGGGGAGATCCCGGATGCCGCGGTCGGGGCGCGATCCGGATCAGCGTCCTGATCGCGGCGCGCGAAGCAGCGCGGCGCCGAGGAGGACGCCGATGACGGCGATGATCGCCGCGCCGGCGAATGCCGCGGAGTAGCCCGCGTCCGGGCCGGCGGACGCGGCCACAGGCGCCGAGACCGCCGACAGAGCGGCCAGCCCCAGCGCGGACCCGATCTGGTAGCTCGTGTTGACCAGGCCGGATGCCACGCCGGCATCGGCGGGAGGGGCGCTTGAGATCGCCGTGCTCAACGACGGGACGAAGGCGAGCGCCATCCCTGCTGCGGCCACCAGAGAGGCCGGGAGGACGTGCCAGGCGTAGCCGCCGTCCGCGAACGCGAGCCACGCGATGCCGCCCGCGAGTGCCGCGAAGCCGGAGACGACCATGGCCTGGGTTCCGAATCGGGCAGCCAGACGCGGGGCGATGAGCGTCATGCCCAGCACGATCAGCAGGGTCATCGGGATCAGCGCGGCGCCGGCCGCGAACGCCGAGGCTCCGAGGACGTTCTGCAGGTGGAGGTTCAGGAAGAACCACATCGGGATCCAGGCCGCTCCGAGCAGCAGCTGAGCGATGTTGGCTCCGCCGAGCTGCGGGATCCGCAGCATCCGAGGTCGCAGGAGCGGTTCCGCCGCGCGTGCCTGACGCGCACCGAATCCGATCAGCAGCAGGACACCGGCGCCCAACGCGATGAGGGTGGACGGGCTGGCCCATCCCATCTCCGGAGCCTGCACGACGCCGAACACGACCGCCGCGAGCCCGAGGGTTCCGGTGACCGCGCCGAGCAGGTCGACGCGTCCGGCGCTGCGGGTGCCTGCCGGGAACGCCGCAGGGACGAGCAGCAGGATCGCGAGCGCGATCGGGACCGTGACGTAGAAGACCCACGGCCATCCGAGGTACTCGGTCAGCACGCCGCCGAGGAAGACACCCGCCGTGCCGCCGATCGGCGCGGCGGCGCCGTACACCGCGAAGGCGCGGGGGAGCTGCGCCGTGCCGCCGAACAGAGTCATGAGCAGGCTGAGGGCCGCCGGGGCGATGAGCGCGGCTCCGGCTCCCTGAACGGCGCGGGCGGTGATCTCCACCCAGGGTGCGGTGGCCAGTCCGGCGCCGACGGAGCCGACGAGAAGCACCGTCCAGCCGAGGGCGAACATGCGCCGAGCGCCGAACAGGTCCGCCAGGCGGCCACCGACCAGCAGCAGTCCGCCGAACGCGATGACGTAGGCGTTGAAGATCCAGGTGAGGGCATCGGGGCTGAAGCCGACGTCGCGCTGGATGTCGGGCAGCGCGACGCCGATGATCGAGGTATCCATGATGACGACGAACTGCGCGGCCGCGATCAGCACGAGGCCGAGCCCGGTGCGCCTGCGGGTCGCCGTCTCTCCGGTCGGCAAGGTCTGGGTGGACACGGGGGAAGTCCCTTCGTAGGTGCGGATGCCGGGGTTCGGCGTCCGTCAGAAGGAGTAAACCAATACCCCCCGGGGGTATTCCGAAATGAACGTGCCCGATGAGATCCGCTCTGCGGCGTCGCGTCCGACCTACGACATAAGAAGGCCGATTCTTTTCAGAACGCCGGTTCCGGACGGGTCTTGCGCCCGGAAAACCGCGGGTTCATGCCCGGCCGGACGTTAGCCTTGATGTGGCGGATCCGCCTCCCACCTTCGCATCGTGAATCGACGATGCTGCACTACGCTCGCAAGGACGCACATGGAAAACGTCGTGACGCACCACGATGACTGGCACATCAATGAAGAGCTCGCCGAGCGGATGATCCCGCTGATCGGCGGCCTGAACCGCAAGCACGACGTCGTGACCTCGCTGCACGGCCACCGCCTGCTGGGCCTGTCGACTACCGGCATCCTCGAGGTGCACGAGCGCGTCGCGCAGCTGGGGCACAGCCACCTGGCCCTCACCGACACGCTCGCCGTGCTCGAGGCGCTGCGTGAGATCGGTCCCGGCGCCTCCTCGCTGGACGTCGCCCGACTGGTCGAAGGGCACGCCGCGAGCGGCATGGACCTCGTCGCATACCTGCGCGGCGAGCTCGCGCCCGCACTGGACGCCGAGCTCTCCGAGCCGGTCGACGTGGTGCTGTACGGCTTCGGCCGGATCGGCCGCCTGCTCGCCCGTATCATCATCGCTCACAAGGGCGGCGGCAGCGGTCTGCGCCTGCGGGCGATCGTGGTGCGCAAGGGCGCCGAGAACGACCTGGTCAAGCGTGCCTCCCTGCTGCTGCGCGACTCCGTCCACGGCCGCTTCGAGGGCACCGTCGACGTCGACGAGGCCAACTCCCAGATCATCGCCAACGGCACCCGCATCCAGGTGATCTACTCCGACGACCCCGGGACGATCGACTACACCGCCTACGGCATCCGCGATGCGATCGTCGTCGACAACACCGGCCGCTGGCGCGACGAGGCGGGCCTGAGCCGCCACCTGGAGTCCACCGGCGTCGCGCGCGTGCTGCTCACGGCGCCCGGCAAGGGCGAGCTGAAGAACATCGTGCACGGCATCAACGACTCCACGATCGAGCCGGGCGACCGCATCCTGTCCGCAGCATCGTGCACCACCAACGCGATCACCCCGGTGCTGGCGGCGATGAACGAGGCCTACGGCATCGTGCGCGGCCACGTCGAGACCGTGCACTCGTTCACCAACGACCAGAACCTGATCGACAACTTCCACAAGGGCGACCGCCGCGGCCGCTCGGCGGTGCTCAACATGGTCATCACCGAGACCGGCGCCGCCAAGGCCGTGGCCCGTGCGCTGCCCGAGCTCGCAGGCAAGCTCACCGGCTCCGCGATCCGCGTCCCCACGCCCGACGTGTCGCTCGCCGTGCTGCACCTGACGCTCGAGAATCCGGCCACCAAGGACGAGCTCAACGACTACCTCCGCCGCGCCTCGCTGCATTCCAAGCTGCGTCAGCAGATCGACTACGTCGAGAGCCCGGAGGTCGTCTCCAGCGACTTCGTCGGTTCGCATCGCGCGGGCATCGTCGACGGCCTGGCCACGATCGCCAATGACAAGGACGTCGTGCTGTACGTCTGGTACGACAACGAGTACGGCTACTCCTGCCAGGTGGTGCGCGTGCTCGAGGTGATGGCCGGCTCGCACCCGGTCGTCCTGCCGGCCCGCCGTGAGGTCACGCTGCACGAGGACGTGCTCGTCTGACCGTGTGACACCGCGGTGCGCCGCCCTGGGATCAGAGCGCCCCGGGCGGCGCACCGATGTCGGACGCTCCCGGCATGATGGACGGATGACACCCCGTGCACTGCTGGAGCGCCGACTCCGCTCGCATCGGCTGACGGCCCCCGCCGCGACTCCGGTGGATGCTGCGCGGCACATGCTCGCCGTGCAGAGCCAGGACCTGCTCGCCGGGCGCTGGGCGCTCGGCGTGCGCACCAGGGGGACGCCGACTCTGACGGCCGTGGATGCCGCTTTCGAGTGCGGCGAGCTGGTGCGGGCGTGGACCATGCGCGGCACCCTGCACATCGTGCCGGCTCGGGACCTCGCCTGGGTGCTGTCGGTCACGGCCGAGCGCCAGCGGCGCCAGGCCGCCGGCCGGCATCGGGACCTGGGCATCGACGACGACGTGATGACGGCCGCGTCGCACGCACTCGCTCCCGCTCTCCGAGACGGCGGATGCACACGCGCGGAGGCGTTCGAGCGGTTCGAAGGGGTCGGTATCGATCCGCGGAACCAGCGCGGAATCCACCTGCTCTTCGCCCTGACCATCGCGGGGGAGATCTGCCAGGGCCCTCTGGCGCCGAACGGCAGGGGAGTCGCTCGCGAGCAGCGGTTCGTGCGGGTGGAGGACGCGATCCGGGAGTCGGATGCCCCGGCCGACCCGCTCGCCGAGCTGTTCATCCGCTACATCGACGGACACGGTCCCGCCGGCGTCGCCGACTTCGCGTGGTGGTCCGGTCTCACGCTCGGAACCGCCCGAGGGGCGGCCGAGCGTGCCGCGGACCGGGTCGAGGAGGTCGACGAGGGACTGTTCGCGGCATCGTCCACGCCTCGGCGCTCGCCGAAGGCCGCAGGAGCCTTCGCGCTCCCCGCGTTCGACGAGTACTACATCTCCTACGCCGATCGCACCGCGGTCTGCGCCCCGGAGCACCTCGATTCCGTGGGGCCGGGCAAGAACGGGATGGTGCGCGCCACGCTCGTCGCGGACGGCCGGGTCGTGGGCACCTGGTCGCACGCCGACGCCACCCGGCATCTGCCTCCCGAGCTGTTCGACGGGTCGACGCAGGCGGAGTCGGCCGCGACCGCGCTCGCCCGCTTCGCCGCCTTCGTGGCGGCCTGAACCGCGGCATGCGCCGCAGTTGACAGAATGAATGGCGTGTCGAGCTACTTCCATCGTCTGTCCGAGACCGCCTTCGAGCCCACCGAGCATGTCGGCGGCGCGTGGAATCCCGACGAGCAGCACATCGCCCCGGTGCTCGGCCTGCTCGCGCACGTCGTCGAGGTGGAGCACGCCGTGCGCCGGCCCGATGTTCCGCTGGTGCTCGCCCGCGCGAGCTACGACATCCTCGGAGTCATCCCGATGGACGCCTTCGAGATCTCCCCGCCCCGTCTGGTCCGTCCTGGCCGCACGATCGAGCTCGTCGAGGTGACGCTGAGCCACGGGGGTCGCGCGGCGGCGACGCTGCGGGCATGGATGCTGCAGCCGAACGACACCGACGCGATCTCAGGCATCCCGCTGCCGACGATGCCCGACCGGGAGACCCTGCCGGAGTGGTCTCCGGCCGATGTCTGGCCCGGCGGCGCCATCCGATCGATCGACGCCCGCCGGGACGCGGTCGGGCCGGGCCGGTCGCGCGCGTGGATCCGCCCGCAGCATCCGCTCCTGGACGGGGAGGCGATCTCAGCCCGGTCGCGGATGCTGGGCATGGCCGACTTCGCCAACGGCATCGCCACGCGGGTCGCGCCCGAGCGCGCGCTCTATCCGAACATCGACCTGACCGCGAGCATCTTCCGCGAGCCCGCGGGCGAGTGGTTCGGCCTGGACACCTCGGTGTCGTTCGGCCCCGACGGCATCGGACTCACCGAGTCGGTGCTCAGCGACGCCGACGGCCCGGTGGGCACGTCATCGCAGACGCTGACGGTTCGCCCGCGCTGAGGAATCCGCTCTCACTGCTCAGGTTCGGTCGCACCAGAACAGGAGCTTTGCTGAGAACAGGACGATCCGCTCGGGAAACAGCATGTTCCCGGCAGTCCTCCTGTTCTCAGCGGCCGTCGGCGGGATGCCGGAGACGGGAGCGGATGCTACTCGTCGACGTGGCGGTCGAGGAACGCGTAGACCTCGCTCTCCTCGACGCCGGGGAAGGCGCCGCGGGGGAGCGGTGAGAACATGTGCGTGTGCACGCGGGCGCTCGGCCATGCACGCCCCTCCCACCGCTGCGACACCGCAAGGGGCGCACGCCGGCAGCACGCCTCGTCGGGGCAGGTCGACTGCGCACGATGGGTGGTCTCGCGCCCGCGCCACCAGCGCGCGTCGTCGAACGGCACGCCGACCGTGATCGAGAAGCCGCCGGAGCTGGTCGACCCGGTCTGGGTCGCGCACCAGAACGTGCCGGACGGGGTGTCGGTGTACTGGTAGTGCTCGGTGGTGCGGTTTCGCTGCTCGAACGCGGCCCGTGCGGAGAACTTGCGGCAGGCGGGCTGTCCTTCGACAGCCCCCGTGACGTCCATCGGCAGGGGAAGATCGTCGTTCTCGTACACACGGGTGATGGCGCCGTTCTCGTCCACGCGCAGGAAGTGCAGGCGCATGTCGAGGTGGTGGGTCATCAGGTTGGTCATGCGCAGGCCGGCGGCCTCGTGCGTGACGCCGAAGGCGTCGCGGAAGTCCTCGACCGCGAGGTTGCGGTCCTTCCTGGCCTGCTGCAGGAACGCCACTCCGGCGCTCTCCGGGATCAGGCAGCACGCGGCGAAGTAGTTGATCTCCAGTCGCTGCTGCAGGAAGTCGGCGTAGTCGGTCGGGCGGGTGTGTCCGAGCAGCCGGTGCGCCATGGCCTGCAGCGCCATGGACCGCAGGCCGTGACCGCCGGGGATCGAGGCCGGCGGCAGGTAGATGCGGCCGTTGTCCAGGTCGGTGATGGAGCGCGTGGAGTGCGGCAGGTCGTCGACGTAGATCAGCTCGAAGCCGAGTCGCTCGGCCATGATGCTGACCGTGCGATGCGTCAGCGCGCCGGAGACGTGGCCGGCGGCCTTGAGCTGCTTCTCGGCCAGCGCCTCGATCTCCGGCAGGTAGTTCGACTTCTCGCGCATGGTGAGCCGCAGCTCGGTGTTGGCTCGACGCGCCTCCTCCGGCGTGGCGATGGCCTCGCGCTCGCGGCGGTGCAGCTCGCGGTGCAGGCCCAGCACGGCCTCGATGGTCTCGTCGCTCATGCTCTTCGACACGCGGATCGGCGCGATGCCCAGCTGACGGAACACCGGACTCGTCTGTGCGCGATCCAGCTCGATCTCCAGCGCAGCGCGATGGTTCGGCGGCTCACCCGAGATGAGGTCGGCGACGTCGGTGCTGCACGCCAGGGCGATGGCCTGCAGCAGCGAGAGCTTGGGCTCGCGCTTGCCGTTCTCGATCAGGCTCAGCTGCGAACCGGCGATCCCCACCAGGGAGCCGAGCTCGTCGAGCGTGAAGCCCTTCTTGGTGCGGTGATGCCGGATGCGATGTCCGAGAGTGCTGAGCTCGAGTCCACTTGTCGCCATTCCTTGAGCATACACGAAAGAAACTGGCTTCTTTCAAGCCGAAACGGCCGAAAGCGGGCGGAAAGTGCGCGGAAGATGGATGTATCGCCCACCTCTTCACAAAGGAGCACCCATGGCTATGGCTGAAACATACGCCCCTCGCACTTCCCCGGTCGCCCCCGTGCGCAGCTTCGGGGCCGTGCCGGCGTATGACACCCCGGCCATGGCCGAGCTGCGCGAGTGGGTCGACGGCATCGCCGCGCTCACCCAGCCCGCTCGCGTCCACTGGATCGACGGCTCCCGTGCGGAGAACGACGCGATCCTGCGCGAGCTGGTCGACGAGGGCAAGATCATCAAGCTCAACCCCGAGTGGCGGCCCGGCTCCTACCTGGCACGCTCGCACCCCAGCGACGTCGCGCGCACCGAGGGACGCACCTTCATCTCTTCGGAGAAGGAGATCGACGCCGGTCCGACCAACAACTGGGCGGACCCGGTCGAGATGCGCGACACGATGAACCGCATCTTCGCCGGCTCCATGCGCGGCCGGACGATGTACGTCATCCCGTTCTCGATGGGTCCCGTCGGCGGCAAGCTCTCGCACATCGGCGTCCAGGTCACCGACAGCGCCTACGCCGTGGCATCCATCAACATCATGACCCGCGTCGGCGATGCCGTCACCCGCCAGATCGCCGAGGGCGCTCCGTGGGTCAAGACCGTGCACTCGGTAGGTGCGCCGCTCGAGCCCGGCGAGGCCGACGTCGAGTGGCCCTGCAACGACGAGAAGTACATCGTGCACTTCCCCGAGACGCTCGAGGTCTACTCGTACGGCTCCGGCTACGGCGGGAACGCCATCCTCGCCAAGAAGTGCTTCGCCCTGCGCATCGCCTCGGTGATCGCCCGTGACGAGGGCTGGCTCGCCGAGCACATGCTGCTCATCCGCGTGATCGACCCGAAGGGCAAGGCGTACCACGTGGCCGCCGCGTTCCCCTCGGCCTGCGGCAAGACCAACCTCGCCATGCTGCGCCCGACGATCCCGGGCTGGAAGGTCGAGACCCTCGGCGACGACATCGTCTGGATCCGTCCCGGTGAGGACGGCCGCATGTACGCGATGAACCCCGAGGCCGGCTTCTTCGGCGTCGCTCCCGGCACCGGCGAGTCCACCAACGTCACCGCTGTCGAGACCCTGTGGGGCAACACGATCTTCACGAACGTGGCGCTGCGCCCGGACGGCGACGTGTGGTGGGAGGGCCTGACCGATGAGGCACCGTCCGAGCTGACCGACTGGCAGGGCAACCCGTGGACGCCGGAGTCCGGCCGCCCCGCGGCGCACCCGAACTCCCGCTTCACGGTCTCGGCCGCGCAGTGCCCGCAGATCTCCGCGGACTGGGAGGACCCCGAGGGCGTCGCCCTCGACGTGATCCTGTTCGGCGGTCGCCGTGCGACCAACGTGCCGCTCGTCGTCGAGGCCACCGACTGGACGCACGGTGTCTTCCTCGGATCGATGATCTCGTCCGAGCGCACCGCCGCCGCAGAGGGCACGGTCGGCGAGCTGCGTCGCGACCCGTTCGCGATGCTCCCGTTCTGCGGCTACAACATGGGCGACTACTTCGGCCACTGGCTCAAGGTCGGGCGTCAGCTGCGCTTCGATCGCGCGCCGCGCATCTTCCAGGTGAACTGGTTCCGCCGCGGCGAGGACGGGCGCTTCCTGTGGCCGGGCTTCGGCGACAACTCGCGCGTGATCGACTGGATCATCCGTCGCATCTCGGGCGAGGTGGGAGCCGTCGACAGCCCGATCGGCCGTCTTCCGCGACGTGAGGACCTCAACCTCGACGGGCTGACGATCTCGGATGCCGATCTCGACGAGCTGTTCGATGTCGACGTCGACGCCTGGATGGCCGAGGCCGACTCGACCGAGGAGTACTTCGGCATCTTCGGCGACCGGCTTCCCGCCGCCCTGCGCAGCGAGCTGGAGGCGCTGCGCTACCGGCTCAGCACCGCGCGCTGAGCCCACCCCGACCCGCGACGGCGGGATGCTGGAGACGACCCATGGCTGAGTGGTCTCCGGCATCCCGCCGTCGCGCTTCTCCGCCGTCGCTGCTCGAAGAGTGAGGCTTTCGGAGAGCTGCAGGAAGAGGTAGTTTCAGACCAGTGGTCTAACCAATGGTCTGAAAGGTTGAGCATGCGCACACTGATCGTCGGCGCCGGTGTTGCCGGCCCGGCACTGGCTTACTGGCTGCGTCGCGCCGGTCACGAGGTCACGCTTGTCGAACGTGCGCCCCGCTTGCGCACTGGCGGCTACCTGATCGACTTCTGGGGCGCCGGGTTCGAAGTGGCCGACCGAATGGGCATCGCACCGCGCCTGCTCGAGGAGGGGTACGTGCTCTCCGGTGCGCACGACGTGGATGATCGCGGCCGTGTCCGCGCACGC
Source organism: Microbacterium sp. 22195 (assembly GCF_052056515.1). Taxonomy (NCBI): domain Bacteria; kingdom Bacillati; phylum Actinomycetota; class Actinomycetes; order Micrococcales; family Microbacteriaceae; genus Microbacterium; species Microbacterium sp. 22195. The sequence continues at coordinate 1,247,249 of NZ_JBQEPE010000001.1, read as the reverse complement.
GTGGACCAGGCGCGCCTGGCGGAATCGGTGGGTGGCCGGTACGTGAGCATCGTGCGCTCGGATCTCGCCCGGGCACTCTGCGACTGCCTGGATGCGGGCGTCGAGATGATCATGGGCGACACGGTCGCGGCGCTCACCGATCGCGGCGACCACGTCGACGTGGAGTTCGAACGCTCCGAACCGCGGAGGTTCGACCTCGTGTTCGGGGCGGACGGCCTGCATTCGCGCGTGCGCGAGCTCGCATTCGGTCCGCAGGAACGGTTCGAGCAGGAGCTCGGCATCGCTGTCGCCGCGTTCGACGTCGACGCCTACCGCCCGCGGGACGAGCACACCGTCGTCATGCACGCGGCGGTCGGCTCGCAGAGCGCGCGGGTCGCGCTGCGCGATGACGTCACCCTGTTCCTGCTCACGTTCCGGCACGACGGCGCGCTGCCAGACGATCCCGAGGCGCAACGCAAGCTGGTGCGAACGGCGATGGCGGATGCCGGCGGCGAGACGCCGAAGATCCTTGAGCACCTGCCGCGGGCGCGAACGCTGTACCTCGATCGTGCCAGCCAGATCAGGATGCCGCACTGGAGCCGCGGCCGTATCGCTCTGCTCGGCGATGCGGCGGCCTGTCCCTCGCTGCTCGCCGGGCAGGGAGCCGCGCTGGCAATCGCCGAGGCGTACGTGCTCGCTGTCGAGCTGGTGCGCAGCGGTGGAGATCATCGGATCGCGTTCGGGGAGTATGAGCGACTGATGATGCCGATGGTTCTGGCGAAGCAGAACGGCGCCCGGGGGCTTGCGACAGCCTTTGCGCCGCTCACCCGCGGCAAGCTTCGGCTTCGGAATGCGCTGTTCCGGATGATGGGCATCCGGTTCGTGGCGAATCTCGTGATGGGGCGCAGCCTGCGCGATCCCATCGAGGTTCCGGACTGGCCGGGGGCATGAGGTGCCACGCGTCCGTTTCGAGCGCCTCGACTCCGTGCAGCAGGCCGTCATCCTGGAAGCGGCCCTGCGCGAGTTCTCCACCCGCGGCTACACCGAGGCGTCGCTGAACCGCATCATCGCGGCGGCCGGCCTGTCGAAGGGGGCGATGTACTACTACTTCGATGACAAGGCCGACCTGTACCTGTACGTGGTCAGCACTCAGATGGCGCGCCTGGCGGGGTCTCCTGCGGATCTCGAGTTCCTGCGCGCGCGGAGCGCGGACGACTTCTGGTCGATGCTGGAGTCCGACAGCATCCGGATGCTGACGCGGCTCTCGGAGCTCCCCGATGTCACCGCCGTTCTGCGGGACGCGATCGCGGGCACAGGGACTGCCGTGATGCGGCGCGGGGGAGGCGAGGTCGAAGCGGTGACGCAGTCCTGGATCGAGCGCGCCATCGGGTACGGACAGCAGCGGGGCGCCGTACGCGCCGACGTGCCGATCGGGCTGCTCGCCGCGGTCGCCGGTGCGATGATGCAGGCGATGGACGCCTGGTATCTGAGCCGCCGCGACGTCGCGCATCCGGATCGTCGCGTCGTGCACGACTTCATTGGGATGCTGCGGCGAGCACTGCAACCCTGAGTGCTGCCTCGTCGCGCTCAGACCAGCAGCTGATGCCTGGCGAGGTCGCGGTACAGCGGCGTGGACTCGATGAGCTCGTCATGCGTGCCCTGACCGACCACCAGGCCGTCCTGCAGCACGACGATCAGGTCGCTGTCCACCACGGTCGACAGGCGGTGCGCGATCACGACGAGGGTGCGGTCGGCCGCGGCGGCGTCGATGGCCTCGCGCATGCGCTGCTCGTTCACGCCGTCCAGTGAGGACGTCGACTCGTCCAGCAGCAGGATCGGAGCCTCTGTCAGCAGCGCGCGGGCGATCGCCAGACGCTGGCGCTCACCGCCCGAGAGCATCACGCCGTCCTCGCCGACGGGGGCGTCCAGGCCCAGCGGGCTCCGCTCGAGCACGTCGCCGAGGTTCACCGAGCGCAGCACGCGCTCGCAGTCGGCATCCGTGGCATCCGGCGCCGCCAGGCGCAGGTTCTCGGCCAGCGTGCCGGCGAGCGTCGGGGCGTCCTGCTCCACGTACCCGAAGTGGGCGCGCAGCTGCTGCCGCGGGTAGCTGCGCACGTCGTGGCCCGCGAGCCGGATCGATCCGCCGGTCGGGTCGTAGAAGCGCTCGATGAGCGCGAGCGTGGTGCTCTTGCCCGCACCGGACGGGCCGACCAGGGCCACCCGCGCGCCGCGCGGCACGGCGAAGGAGACGCCCTTCAGCACGTCGCGGCTGATCTCGGCATCCGCTTCGCCCGCACGTCGCAGGTGCGCGTCGACCAGCAGGCTCCGCGCCTCCTTCGCTGCTGCCTCCCGTGCGGCGATGACGTCGTCGGGGTACCGGAAGCGCACGTCGCGGAACTCGATGGCGGGGGCGCCCGCGACCGCGGCCGCGGTGATGGCGGCATCCGACTCGTCGTCCTGCGTCTCAGTGGGCAGATCGAGGATCTCCTGGATGCGACCCAGCGCGCCCAGCGCCTGGTTCACCGAGGTGATGGCGCCGAACGCCTGACCGAGGGGCATGACGAGCATGAACAGGAACATGATGAACGTGACCAGCGAGGCGATGCTGAGGGCGCCCGAGGCGACGCGGAAGCCGCCCACGCCGAGCACCACCAGCAGCGAGAGCTGCAGGGCGATGCCGGCGACCGGCACGACCATCGAGGAGATCTTCGCGATGCGCACGCCCAGGCCGTACGCCTCGCCGGCGATGCCGTCGACCGCGGCCGTCTCCCGGTCGGTCGCGCCGGAGGCGCGCACGGTGCGGATGCTGGAGATGCCGCGCTCGATGCCGGAGGCGAGCTCGCCGACCTTGTGCTGCTGCGCGGCGGATGCCGTGCGGATCCGGCCGCTGAGCAGCACGACGACCACGACCGATGCGCCGATCACGAGCACGATCAGCAGCAGGAGCAGAGGGTCGATCAGCAGCATGGCGATGAGGGCGCCGACGAAGAGGATCGCGCCGCCGACGGCGTCCGCCAGTCCCTGCGTGAGGACCGCATACAGCAGCGTCGTGTCGGTGCCCACGCGGGAGACGAGGTCGCCGGTGCGGCGCGCGTCGAACTCGCTGATCGGCAGGTGCAGGATGCGCGCGATCAGCTTGCGGCGGCTGGAGTAGACCACGGCGGTGCCGGTGCGCTGCAGCAGGTAGTGCTGGTATCCGGAGATGATCGAGGCCACGATCACCAGGCCGATGAGCAGCCAGACGAGTGCGCCCAGCATCTCGCCCTTCTGCACGCGGTCGATGACCTGGCCGACGAGCAGCGGCTGCGCGAGGGACGCTGCGGCGCCGACGATGCTGAGCAGCGCGACCGCCACCAGCACCCTCTTGTGCTCGAAGAGGAAGGGGAGGAGCTGGCGGAACGTGGCGCGCGGACCGTCCTGCTGCGCGCCACGCCCGCGTCGGCGTGCTGTCGCCGTGCGAGACATGGGGAACCTCGTTCTGGGGAGCGGTGCGACGGTATCGGGCCGCGGCATCCGATCTATTGTCTGCCGAACTTCTTATGCGCCGCCTGTTTGGTGACGCCGAGGGCGCTCGCGATCGCCTGCCAGGAGTATCCGGCCAGGCGGGCGCGGCGCACCTGCGCCTCCTCCGCTCGGGCCAGTTCGCGGCGGATGCCGGTGAGCCGGTGCAGTTCGGCGATCGGCTCACCCTCGGGATCGACGGCGAGGGCGGTGTGCGGGGTCATGATGTCAATCTAGGTTGACCGTCCGCGCTTGTCAACTATGATTGACAATCCTTGATCGCTACTCGGCCAGGCCGTTCTCGGTGAGCCAGGCTGCGCCGACCGTCTTCGGGACGCGCAGCAGCCAGGCATCCGTGAGCATCTCGCGCAGCAGCTGCTCATCGATGGCGTCCAGCCGGGTGAGCACGGCGGGGAAGCCGTCGAAGTGCGGGATGGTGAAGAACACATCCGGATAGGTCTCGATCGCCGCGGCCTTCGCCTGCTCGCCGTCCACGCGGATGCCCAGGATCACGCCGTCCGGCCAGTCGCGCCCGAGGTCCGCCAGCTGCTCCAGGTCGTGCCTGCGGGGCGGGCGCTCCCAGGCCAGCATCCCGGCACTCGTGCGCCATGCGAGCCCGCCGTTGTGCCCGCCGCTGCGCTCCACCACACGGGGGAACCCCATCGCGATCCGGCGCACATCCTCGATCGTCGCCATGCCGCCAGGCTACGCGGACACGCGTTCGGCATCCAGGGCGGAGCGATCCCGACCGAGGGCTGAGTCAGCCCAGCGTCCCGCTCAGAGCTGCGCGGCGATGCCGAGGTCGTCCTCGTAGTCGTGGTCCTTCGTCTCCGGTGAGAGGATCAACGCGACGAGGGTCAGCACCGACATGGCAGACAGGTAGATGCCCACCATCCACGACGAGCCGTCCGCCGCCGACCACAGCCAGACCGCGACAAGCGGAGCCAGTGCAGCGCCGAGGATCGAGGACACGTTGTAGGCGATCGCCGAGCCGCTGTAGCGCACGTTGGTCGGGAAGAGCTCGGGCAGCAGCGCGCCCATCGGTCCGAAGGTCAGGCCCATCAGCAGGAAGCCGAGGATGAGGAACGCCTGGGTCAGCGGCACCGCACCCGGCTCCGTCGCCGACTGCCCGAGGAAGAGCGGGAACGTGAAGCCGAACAGGATGATCGCGACAGTCACGCCGATCAGCAGCTTGCGGCGGCCGATCCGGTCCGCCCAGGGGCCGGACACCATGGTGAAGACGCCGAAGAACACCACGCCGACGATCTGCATCAGGACGAAGTTGGTGTAGCCGAAGCCCTGGCCCGGATAGAACTGCGCGGCGAAGGCGGCGGCGTCGAACGTCGCCCCCTTGGCCTCTGCAGCGGCCTTGGCCGCGGCGGAGGCCGCTTCGAGAGATGCAGCCTTGGTGCCGTAGCTGAGCGTGAAGTTCGTCATCAGGTAGAACAGCACATACGTCGCCAGCATGATGAACGTGCCGAGGATGAGCTGCTTCCAGTGGTGGCGGAACACCGTCGCAAGGGGCAGCTTTCGGATGACGCCCTTGTCCGCCGCCTTCCTGAAGGTGTCGGACTCGACGAGCTTGAGCCGGACCCACAGTCCGATGATTACCATCACTGCCGAGAACAGGAAGGGCACCCGCCAGCCCCAGCTCAGGAAGGCCTCGGACTTCAGCGCCGGATCCGACTGGTGCGGCAGGGCGAAGTTTATGATGAGGAACAGGCCGTTCGCGATGATGAACCCGAGCGGCGCGCCCAGCTGGGGGAAGGTGCCGTACCAGGCGCGCTTGCCGGACGGCGCGTTCTCGGTGGCGACCAGAGCCGCCCCCGACCACTCGCCGCCGAGCGCGAAGCCCTGGGCGAGGCGCAGCACCAGCAGGAGGAGCGCGGCCCACCATCCGATCTGCTGGAACGTGGGCAGCAGGCCGATCAGGAACGTGGCGATGCCCATCGTCAGCAGCGACGCCACGAGGGTCGCCTTGCGGCCGAACTTGTCGCCGAAGTGTCCGTAGACCATCGCACCGATCGGGCGCGCGACCATCGCGGCGCCGAACACGGCGAACGACGACAGCAGTGCCGTGGTGTCGTTGCCCGTCGGGAAGAACAGGATCGGGAAGACCAGCACGGCAGCGGTGGCATACGCGTAGAAGTCGTAGAACTCGATCGTCGTGCCGATGAGGCTCGCGAGGATCACCCGGGATCGGGGATTGGCGGGCGCGCTGGTCGTGGTCATGTGATGCTCCTCCGGTGGCAGTCCCTAGGGAACTGCTGGGAGTCTACGACCGATGAAGCGGGTCGAGCGTGCAGCGTTACGCGCGGTGCGCGGATCCGCTCAGTGCCAGAACAGCCCGAGACCCGCGTTGAGCAGGGCGAGCACCCCGACGCTCCAGAACATTCCGGCGGGCACGGCCTCGCCGCGCTTCTGGCGGGCCATGCCGATGCCGATGAGGGCTCCGATCACGACCAGCACCACGAGCTTGACGGTGATCTTGATGTAGAAGCCCGCGCCCGGTTCGAACAGGCCCATCGGCCAGGCGAGCAGCAGACCGGCGATGCCGGCGATCGCCAGACCGACGTTCATGAGCTGCGTGAACTGCTTCTTGCCGCCGAACGCCTGGGCGGCCCAGGCGCCGAAGAGAGTGGCGAAGCCGATGATGTGGAGGAAGACGACGATCTCGCGGAGGGTTCCCATGCGGTCCAGGCTATCCAGGAACCGTCCGTGGCGGAACGTGATACGCGAACGGGCTCAGCGGACCTGCACCGGTTCCGCTGACCCCGTCGAGAGCGGCCTCAGCCCCGCAGGTCCGCGATCACGCGCGCGGTGCGCAGCGCGGCATCCGCGGCCTCGGCGCCCTTGTCCTCCTGCGAGCCGGGCAGACCCGCGCGGTCGAGGCCCTGCTGCTCGTCGTCGAGCGTGAGCAGGCCGAAGCCGACCGGCTTGCCGGCGTCGAGCGAGACGCGGGTGAGGCCATCGGTGGTGGCCGCCGAGACGTACTCGAAGTGAGGCGTCCCGCCGCGGATGATGACGCCGAGGGCGACGACGGCATCCGCTCCACCGGCGAACGCGGCTTGCGCGGCGACGGCCAGCTCGAACGACCCGGGCACGCGCACCAGGGTGTGCTCGGCGCCGGCGGCGTCCAGCGTGCGCTGCGCACCGGCGATGAGGCCGTTGGAGATGACCTCGTGCCAGGTGCCGGCGATCACGACGACCCGCAGGCCGGTGCCGTCGACCGGGGTGAGAGGGGTGGGTGCTCCGGCGCCGCTCATGCGTCGTCCTTTCCGTGGGCGAGGGCATCGGCCAGCTCGGACTCGCCGATGATGTGGCCCATGCGATCGCGCTTGGTCTCGAGGTACTGGTGGTTGTTGGGGCCGACGCCGACGATCAGCGGCACCTGCTCGACGACGTCCAGGCCCAGCTCGCGCAGCTGCTTGACCTTGTCGGTGTTGTTGGTCAGCAGTCGCACCTTGGATACGCCGAGGTCGGAGAGGATGCCGGCGGCCGCCGCGTAGTCGCGGGCGTCGGCGGGAAGGCCGAGCGCGAGGTTGGCATCGACGGTGTCGAGGCCCTCCTCCTGCAGGCTGTAGGCGCGCAGCTTGTTGATCAGGCCGATGCCGCGTCCCTCGTGGCCGCGCATGTAGATGACCACGCCGCCCTCGGCGTCGATGCGATCCAGCGCCGCCTGCAGCTGCGGTCCGCACTCGCACTTCTGCGAGCCGAAGGCCTCGCCGGTCAGGCACTCGGAGTGCACCCGCACCAGGGCGGTCTCGCCGGGCGTGCCCGAGACGACCGCGATGTGGTCGGTGCCGGTGACACGGTCCTTGTAGGCGAGGAACCGGAAGGTCCCGTGCTCGGTCGGCACGGTCGCGTCGGCGCGCAGGCTGACGCGACGGGCGGTCTTCTTCGCCCGGCAGTCGGCCTCGTCGCGGGGATCGATCTCGTTCAGGTGACGGATGAGCTGCTCGATGGTGATCACCGGGATGTCCTCGCGGGCGCCCAGCTCCTGCAGCGCAGGCAGTCGCATCATGCTGCCGTCCTCGGCGACGACCTCGGCGATCGCACCGACCGGGTGCAGGCCCGCCAGGCGCATCAGCTCCACAGCGGCCTCGGTGTGACCGCCGCGCTCGCGCACGCCGCCGTCGACGGCGCGCAGCGGCAGGATGTGCCCGGGGCGGATGATGCTCGTGGCGGTGGAGGACGGGTCGGCGAGCACGTTCAGGGTGTGCGCGCGGTCGTGCGCGCTGATGCCCGTGGTCACGCCCTCGGCCGCATCCACGCTGACCGTGTAGGCGGTGGAGCGGGCATCCTCGTTGCTCTCCACCATGGGCGGGAGGTTGAGGCTGTCGGCGAGGTCGGCGGGCATCGGCGCGCAGATCAGACCCGACGTCCAGCGCACCATGAAGGCCATCACCTCGGGGCTCGCGAGCTCCGCGGAGATGATGATGTCGCCCTCGTTCTCGCGGTTCTCATCGTCGGCGACGATCACGGGACGGCCGGCGCGCAGCGCGTCGAGGGCGGCGTCGATGGTGGAAAGGCTCATCGGGAGCCTCCTTCCGGGAGAGTGCGGAACGCGAGCAGGCGCTCGACGTGACGGGCGAGGATGTCGGTCTCGAGGTTGACGACGTCGCCGGGGGTGAGCGCTCCGAGGATCGTCGCCTCGAGCGTCTCGGGGATGAGGGAGACCTCGAACCACGCGTCCGGCTCGGCGACGTCGCTGACGGCACTGACCGTGAGCGAGGTGCCGGCGACGCTGATCGAGCCCTTGTCGACGACGAGCGCGGCCAGGTCGGCGCGCAGCGAGATGCGCAGCATGCGCCACTGGTCGCCGGGGCGCACCTCCAGGACGGCGCCGGTGCCGTCGACGTGCCCCTGCACGATGTGGCCGCCCAGGCGGGCCCCGACCGGCATGGCCTTCTCGATGTTCACGCGGGAGCCGACGTCGAGGGCGCCGAGGGCCGAGACGTCGAGGGTCTGCTTCATGACATCCGCGTCGAAGGTGTCGGCGGTGGAGCCCACCACGGTCAGGCACACGCCGCTCACGGCGATCGACTCGCCGTGCACCGCGTCGGATGCCGCCCTCGGGGCGCGCACGGTCAGGCGCCAGCCGTCTCCCGACGGCGCGATCGCGGCGATCTCGCCGATCTCCTCGATGATTCCGGTGAACATCAGCTTCTCTCTTCCAGAACTGAAGGGCGGGCGACCGCGAGCAGGTCGTCGCCGAGGGGCAGCCATTCGTCGATCGTGAGGCGACGGGCATCCGCGATGGTGTCGACGCCGATGTCGGTGAGCGCGAGACGCGCGCCGCCGAGCAGCACCGGCGCGAGGTACGCCAGCACGGTGTCCGCGAGCCCTGCGGCGATGAACGCACTGGCGAGGGTCGGCCCGCCCTCCACGAACACGCGCTGCACGCCGCGCTCGCGCAGGTCGTCGAGCACCGCGGTGAGGTCGCGGGTGTCGTAGAACAGCGGCTCGCGCGGGTGGCGGCGCACCGCGGCGTCCGCCGGGGTCGGGCGGGAGCCGATCACGACGGGGATCGGCTGGTGCGCGTAGAGTTCGTCGCCGTCGCGGGCGGTGAGTGACGGGTCGTCGGCGAGCACGGTTCCGGTGCCGACGACGATCGCGTCGGACGCCGCGCGGCGGCGGTGCACATCGGCGCGGGCGGCGGGTCCGGTGATCCACTGGCTGGTGCCGTCGGATGCTGCGGCCCGGCCGTCCAGGCTCTGCGCCCATTTGACGGTGACGTGCGGGCGGCCCAGGCGCTGCACGGTGAGCCAGTCGGCGATGAGCGCGCGCGCAGCGTTCTGCTGCTCGCCGGATTCGACATCGAGGCCGGCCGCGCGCATGCGCTCGGCTCCGCCGCCGGATGCCTGGCCCGGATCGTCGAGCGCGTAGATCACCCGCGAGACGCCGGCGTCGATGAGCGCCTGCGAGCAGGGGCCCGTGCGACCGGTGTGGTTGCAGGGCTCGAGCGTGACGACCGCGGTGGCGCCGCGGGCCTGACCGGGGGAGAGCTTGGAGAGCGCATCGACCTCGGCGTGCGGAGTGCCGGAACCGCGGTGCCAGCCCTCGGCGATCACCTCTCCGGCGGGGGAGAGGATCACGGCGCCGACCTGCGGGTTCAGCCCGCGCGGGCCGTTCGGCGCCAGCGCCAGGGCTCGCGTCATCGCCTCGCGTTCCGCCTCGCTGGATGCCATCGGTCGTCTCTCTCTGGATTCCCGGGGTCCGGCGGCACGCTCGACGCGTCGCCCGTGCTGCCTCTCCTCCGGACTAGCGAGCTGCTGCTCGCATCACCGTCGGTTCCGGAGTTCCACCGGATCGGCGCCTGTGACCAGGCGTTCGCGGACTGTCACCGCCGGTTCGGATTCACACCGACCCCGGAGCACGTTGATGCTCTGAGTCTAGTCAACGCGGCATCCGATGATTCATTCCCGGTAATACAACTCACTTCAGCAGCCGGTCGTGTTCCACTCGGTGGCGATGCGAGGAGGGAAACGCCGGCGTTCACGCGGCGTGGCTGACGTTTTCCTCCTTCTATGCGGAGTGGCATCCGGATGCTCCCTGCTTCAGAGGCCGAGAAGGGCACGCACCCACCCGACGACGCCACCACGAACACGGTCCGTCTCTTCCCGCAGCTTCGCGGCGGCTTGCTCGAATTGCTCGCGGAGCCGGTTGTACTGGCTGCCGCGCCGGTGGATGGCGTAGCCGAGCGCGAGGACCAGCAGCGCGACGATGCTGGTGATCCACGGGGCCACATCTCCGGAAGGCACGAAGAACTGGGCGACCGCGGCACCGAGAACAGCGGTGGACAAGGCGATCACACCGCCACCGATCCATTCATGAAGGCGTGCGATGCGGTGGGCCCGCCGGGCGTATCGCATCGCGTCGTCTTCTGATCCGGTAAGTTCCGGGTCGGGGAATGTCGGCTTGACGCGTGTCGGCCACGGGTTCTCTGCCAGGTCCTTCTGATCGTCGGTCAGTCCTGAGAAGTACGGCTGGGCGCGGTTGGTGGCGGTGATTCGTCTGATGCCGCGAAGCACCATGATCCACACAGTGATGAGCAGCCCGAGGCATATGAGGGAGACGACCGTGCGCGACGTCTCCGCGGGTCTCTGCAGCTCGACGCTGAGCAGCGCCGCTATCAGTGCCCCGAACAGGAACCACCGCCCCGTCAGAGAACTGACTGCGGCGGAGGCGTAGTCCCGCAGCCGGACAGTCTTCTGCGGACCCCAGCCGCTGGTCGCGCTGATGAAGATGGTGAAACCGCATCCGACATCGATGAGCGAGAACGTCATCGCGAGCTGCATCAGGGCGGCAGCGGTGTCGTTGATCGTCGCCGCAACCGTTCTCGGACGTCCGTCCGGCGCCCACGGTATCTGTTCCGGCATCCAGAGCACGGTGGCTCCGACGAGCTGGGCGAGCGCGACGAGTACGAGCAAGAGCAGCACGACCCACCAGAAGAGCTGGCTGAGGACCATGGTGCCGTGTCCCACCGCGACGGCCCGGCCGGTGCGCGTCCTGAACGCCAAGGCCGCCTACTTCAGCAGCCGGGAGAGCCGGCGGTCGGCGAGCGGCTTGCCGCCGGTCTGGCAGGTGGGGCAGTACTCCAGGCTGCGGTCGGCGAAGAACACGCTGCGCACGGTGTCGCCGCAGACCGGGCAGGCCTCGCCGCGGCGTGCGTGCACCCGGAAGCCGGCGCGCTTGGCATCCTTCAGATCCGACGGCGGCTTGCCGGAGGCAACCCGGACAGCATCGCGCAGCGTGTCCTGCATGGCCGTGTAGAGGCGGTCGATGGCCTCGTCGTCGAGGTTGCCGGACGGCGCGTACGGCGACATCCTCGCGACGTGCAGGATCTCGTCGCTGTAGGCGTTCCCGATGCCCGCGATCACGCCCTGATCGCGCAGCAGGCCCTTGATCTGCATCCGCCTTCCCGCGAGCAGCGATGCGAAGACGTCGCGCGTGAACGACGGATCCAGGGGATCGGGACCGAGCCGGGCGATGCCGGGCACGTCCTGAGGATCGCGCACGACATAGACCGCGAGCGACTTCTTCGTACCGGCCTCGGTGAGATCGAATCCGCTGCCGTCGTCCAGCGCGATCCGCAGCGCGATCGGGCTGCGTCCGGGCTTGATCAGCGTCGTCGGCAGGGTGTCGTACCAGCGCAGCCAGCCGGCCTTCGCCAGATGGAACACGAGGTGAAGGTCATCGCCGCAGGCGATGTCGACGAACTTGCCGTACCTCGCGGTCGCCGTGATGGTCGCGCCGTGCAGCGCGGTGTTCGGAGGATCGTAGGTCTTCAGAGCTGCGATCTCGCCCACGCTCGTGCGCGTGATCGCGTGTCCCACCGCGCGCTCGCCGAGGAAGTCGACGAGCCCCTGCACCTCCGGCATCTCGGGCATGCAGACATCCTGTCATCCGCATCCGACAACGGCCAGCGCCTCAGAGCACCGGCCACTCCACGGGAGTGCGGTCGTCGGATGCCAGGAGCCCGGCGATCCAGGCGTCGTCGCGGCCCCGCGGGCTGGAGTGCCCCTGGCGCAGCATCCCCTCGTACCGGAAGCCGAGAGCCCGGGCCGTGCGCGCCGACGGGATGTTGCCTACCACCGCTCGCCATTCGACACGGGCGAGCCCCAGCTCGCCGAACCCGAAGTCCACGACGGCGCGCGCGGCCTCGGTCATGACTCCCTGGCCGCGGTGCGCATCGGTGCCCCAGAACCCGATCTCGGCATCGCCGCCGTCCGGACGCAGCGACACCTTGTGCAGGCCGATCATGCCCGCGAGGGCGCCGTCCCTGCGGATCGCCCAGACCGTCTCGACGCCGTCCGCCCACCACGAGGCGACGAGCCCGACGAAGTCCTCGGCGTTCCTCCGCGAGTACGGGCTGGGCACCGTCGTCCAGCGCGGCACCTCGGGGTCCTGGCAGGCCGCGGTGATCGCGTCGATGTCCGCTTCGGTCGGGATGCTCAGGACGAGGCGTTCGGTGCGCAATGTGACGGGTTCCATCCGCCCAGCGTACGGGCCGGTCGGTACGCTTGTGGCACGGCCGTTCCGCCGTCAGACCGGGGAGGACGGCCGTGCCGATGCAGCGCTCATCGCCCAGGGGCGTGCTCGTGTCCCTGCTGGCATCCGTGCTCTTCGCGAGCATCTTCTACCTGACCGCGCAGCTGAGCTCGTCCGCCGAGGTCGTCTGGGCCTGGCGGGTGTTCGTGACGCTGGCGCTCTATCTGCTGGCGCTGTGGCACCCCGGGGCGCGGGAGGCCCTGCGGGTGCTGTTCCGCAGGCTGCGCGCCCGCTGGTGGATGCCGCTGCTCGCCCTGCTGCTCGCATCGATCGTCGGATTCCAGCTGTGGCTGTTCATGTGGGCGCCCATGCACGGGCACGGGCTGGATGCCTCGCTCGGCTACCTGCTGCTGCCGATCACGCTCGTGCTCGGCGGGCGCTTCATCCTGCACGCGCCGGTGAGCCGGGTGCAGTGGTGCGTGGTCGCACTCGCCCTGCTGGCCGTGGTGGTGAAGTTCGCGGCGACGCCGCAGCTGTCGTGGGTGACGATCGTGATCTGCATCCCCTACGCCGTGTACTTCGTGCTGCGGCAGCGCTTCGGGCTCGACGGGCCGCTCGTGTTCGGGGTGGAGCTGGCCGTCATGTCGCCGGTCGCCGCGGTCGTGTTCCTCACGGCGACGCCGGGTCCGCTGCCGCTCCCTGAGGTCGCCGGGCTGGCCCTGGTGGGCCTGCTCGGCGGGATCGGGATGGTGCTGTACCTGGGCGCATCGACCATGCTCACCATGCCGGTGTTCGGCCTGCTCACCTACGTCGAGCCGGTGCTGCTGGTCGGCGTCGCGTTCGTGCTCGGCGAGCGGATGCAGGGAGCGGATGCCGTCGTCTACCTGATCCTCGCCGTGGCGCTCGCGCTGCTGGGCGTCGAGGGCTTCCGAGCCGCGCGGCGGCGTCCGTCAGACCCCGATGTCAGCGCGGCCGAATAGTATGTTCCGGTGACTGTTCCGGGGATTCTGCGCGCCTTGGAAGAGGCGAACCTCTATCGTGACGCCCTCACCTGGGCGCAGACCGACGGCGAGATCTCGGTGGTCGACGGGCTCGACGCCCCGGTCATCGCGGGCCTGCTGCGCAAGCGCGCGCAGGCGGGGCATCCGGCATCCGCCCTCGTCGTGACGCCGACCGGCCGCCGCGCCGAATCGGTCGCCGCTGCTCTGGGCACCTATCTCGCGGATGCCGAGATCCTGACGTTCCCCGCCTGGGAGACGCTGCCGCACGAGCGCCTGAGCCCCAGCCCCGACACGGTGGGGCGCCGGTTGGAGACGCTGCGCCGGATCCGCACCTGGTCCGGCGAGAAGCCGCTGGTCGTGGTCGCCTCCGTGCGCGCCGCGCTGCAGCCGGTCGCCGCGAACCTCGGCGACGCGGCTCCGCTCGAGCTCCGCGTCGGAGGGCGCGGCATCGAGCTCGAAGACGCCGTGGAACAGCTCGTCGAGCGCGCCTACTCCCGCGTGGACATGGTCTCGCGTCGTGGCGAGTTCGCCGTGCGCGGCGGCATCCTGGACGTCTTCCCTCCCACGGCCGATCACCCGGCCCGCGTGGACTTCTTCGGCGACGAGGTCGATCAGATCCGTGCCTTCTCGGTCGCCGACCAGCGCTCCCTCCCGGGCGACGTGGCATCCGTCGAACTGCCCGCCAGCCGCGAGCTGCTGCTGACCGCAGACGTGCGCGAGCGCGCGGCCGCACTGGTCGGCCGGTTCCCGGCGATCTCGGGGATGCTCGAGAAGATGGCCGAGGGCATCCCGGTCGAGGGCATGGAGTCGCTGCTCCCCGCCGTCGCGGGACCGCTGGTGACGCTGGCCGAGTACCTGCCCGAAGGATCCGCCGCGGCGATCGTCGACCCCGAGCGCGCCAGCACGCGCGCCCAGAACCTCGGCGAGACCAACCGCGAGTTCCTGGACGCCGCATGGAGCGCGGCCACATCCGGGGCATCCGCTCCGATCGACCTCGGCGCAGGCGACTTCCGCACCATCGCGCAGCTGCGCGACATCGTGCGCGGACGCGAGGGCGTGTGGTGGCGGCTCAGTCCGTTCGCGATCGACGATGCCGACGCCGCGAACCTCGACTCCTCGATCATCCCGTCCTTCCATGGCAACGTCGACGGAGCGATCGCCTTCGTCGAGGCGCGACTGGGCGAGGGATGGCGCGTCGTCGTGATCGCCTCCGGCCACGGGCTCGTGGAGCGCGCCCGCGACGTGCTGAGCGACCGCGGCCTCGCCGCGCGCATCCTCGAGGACCTCGTCGACGCGCCCGAGGGCGGGATCGCCTCGCTCGTGGTCGGCTCGGTCGAGTCCGGCTTCCAGGTGCCCGAGGCGAAGCTCGCCGTGCTCACCGACAGCGAGTTCTACGGCCGCACGATCGGCGGCGACCAGCGCGTCGTGAAGAAGCTGGCGTCTCGTCGTCGCAACGTCGTCGACCCGCTGCAGCTCAAGCAGGGCGATTACGTCGTGCACACCACGCACGGCATCGGACGGTTCGTCGAGATGACCAAGCGCGAGGTGTCCTCCGGCGGGCGCAACGCCGTCAAGTCCACCCGCGAGTACCTGGTGCTGGAGTACGCGCCGTCCAAGCGCGGCTACCCCGGGGACAAGCTGTTCGTGCCCACCGACCAGCTCGACCTGCTCTCGAAGTACGTCGGCGGCGAGGCGCCCGCACTGTCGAAGATGGGCGGCAGCGACTGGTCGGCGGCCAAGGGCAAGGCCCGCAAGGCCGTGCGCGACATCGCCGTGGAACTGGTCAAGCTGTACTCCGCGCGGGTGAACTCGAAGGGCTACGCCTTCGGGCCGGACACCCCCTGGCAGCGCGAGCTGGAGGAGGCGTTCCCGTTCGCCGAGACGCACGACCAGCTGCAGACGATCGACGAGATCAAGGCCGACATGGAGCGACCCATCCCGATGGACCGGCTGCTCTCCGGCGATGTCGGTTTCGGCAAGACCGAGGTGGCCGTGCGCGCCGCCTTCAAGGCCATCCAGGAGGGCAAGCAGGTCGCCATGCTCGTGCCGACCACCCTGCTGGTCAAGCAGCACCTCGAGACCTTCACCGAGCGCTTCGCCGGCTTCCCGGTGAAGGTGCGTCCGCTCTCGCGCTTCCAGACCGACAAGGAGGCCCGGCTCACGCTGCAGGGGCTCGTGGACGGGTCGGTCGACATGGTCATCGGCACGCACCGCATCCTCACCGACCAGGTGATCTTCAAGGATCTGGGCCTGATGATCATCGACGAGGAGCAGCGCTTCGGCGTCGAGCACAAGGACGCGCTGAAGAAGATGAAGACCAACGTCGACATCCTCGCGATGAGCGCCACGCCGATCCCGCGAACGCTCGAGATGGCGGTCACCGGCATCCGCGAGATGTCGACCCTGCAGACCCCGCCGGAGGACCGGCATCCGATCCTCTCGTTCGTCGGTCCGCGCAGCGACAAGCAGATCGCCGCGGCGATCCGGCGCGAGATCCTCCGCGAGGGCCAGGTGTTCTTCGTGCACAACCGTGTGCAGTCCATCCAGCGCGTGGCATCCGAGCTCGCCGAGCTCGTGCCCGAGGCGCGCATCGCCGTGGCGCACGGCAAGATGGGCGAGCACCAGCTGGAGCAGGTGGTCGACGACTTCTGGGAGCGCAAGTACGACGTGCTCGTGTCGACGACGATCATCGAGACGGGCCTGGACATCTCCAACGCCAACACGATCATCATCGACAAGGCCGACAAGTACGGCCTGTCGCAGCTGCACCAGCTGCGCGGTCGTGTGGGCCGCGGTCGCGAGCGTGCGTACGCGTACTTCCTCTACGACGACGCCAAGCCGCTCAGCGAGACGGCGGCAGACCGTCTGCAGACGATCGCGGTGAACAACGATCTCGGTTCGGGCATGCAGGTCGCGCTGAAGGACCTCGAGCTGCGCGGCGCGGGCAATCTGCTGGGCGCCGAGCAGGCCGGCCACATCGCCGGCGTCGGCTTCGACCTGTACCTGCGCATGATCGGTGAGGCCGTGGCGACGTTCCGCGGCGAGGAGACCTCGTCGGATGTCGAGCTGCGCCTGGAGCTGCCGGTCGACGCCCGCATCCCCGAGCACTACATCGACAGCGAGCGGCTGCGTCTGGAGGCCTATCAGAAGCTCTCCGCCGCAGCCGGTGCCGGTGCAGCCGAGGACGCGATCGACCTGGTCGCCGAAGAGCTCATCGACCGCTACGGCGCGCTTCCCGAGGAGGTCGAGACGCTGGTGACCGTCGCACGGCTGCGGCGCCGGGCGGCCCGCGCAGGCCTCACGGATGTGGTGGCCATGGGCTCGAACCTGCGCATCGCGCCGGCGCGCTTCGAGGACTCCATGAAGGTGCGCCTGGCGCGGCTGTACCCGAAGGCCAAGCTGGTCGGCGGGGGAGAGGCGCTGGTAGTGCCGATGCCCGTGGACGCGGATCTGATCGAGTGGGTGGGCAACCTGTTCACGGCGATGTTCCCGGAGCCGGTGAAGGCTGCGCCGGTCGCCTGACGGCAGAATCCAGAGGCGAGACGATGAGCGACCTGGAGTTCCGCCCGATCGGCGACAGCTTCCTGCGCTGCGTCCTGCAGATCGGCGGTGACACGTATTCGAGTGGGGTGCTTGGCGAGCAGCCGTGGGAAGACGCCGAGAGGCATGACGTCGAAACCGCTGCACGGGCCGCCTTCGAGGTGCTGCAGTCGATGCCTCAGTCCGACCTCTTCCGTGAGGTCGCACTGCGGATGCCCGGCGACGCCGACCCGGCTCTCGTCGCACGATGCGAGCTCGTCTCCGTCAGCGCGTTCTGGAGCTCCGCGGACCACTCGCTGGCGATCTCGCTGGCGTACGGATTCGACGACGGGGCGTACCTCATCGCGTCGATGGTCGGTGGAGCGATCGCGGCGGTGTCGCTCGCCGAGTGATGCAGGGCGGCATCCTCCGGGAGTGGGACGCGGCGGCCCGCTGATCGTGTGAGGATCGAGAGATGGCCGACACCTTCGAGGAGCTCATCGCGGATGCCGAAGCAGCCGACGTCACCGGCTGGGGCTTCGACTGGCTCGACGGGCGGGCCACCGAGGAGCGTCCGCCCTGGGGATACGCCCGCCTGCTCGCGGAGCGCTGGGCATCCGCGCGCGCGGCCCTCGATCTCGACACCGGAGGCGGGGAGGTGCTGGCCGAGGCATCCGTCTTCCCGCCGGTCGCCGTGGCGACCGAGGCATGGCCGCCCAACGCCGCACAGGCCACGGCACGACTGCATCCCCGCGGCGTCGCCGTGGTGCAGACCGCGCCGGGCGCGCCGCTGCCGTTCGCAGCCGGCGGCTTCGACCTCGTCACCAGCCGGCATCCGGTATCACCGGACTGGGAGGAGATCGCGCGCGTCCTGAGCCCGGGCGGCACCTACCTCGCGCAGCACGTGGGTCCTGCGAGCGGATTCGAGCTGATCGAGTATTTCCTCGGCCCGCTGCCGAGGGAGCGCCAGGGGCGCGATCCGCAGGTCGAGGCGGATGCCGCGCGTGCGGCCGGTCTGGAGATCGTCGATCTGCGCACCGCGCGTCTGCGGATCGAGATCAGGGACGTCGGCGCGGTGGTCTACCTGCTGCGCAAGCTGGTCTGGTGGGTTCCCGGCTTCACCGTCGACGCGTACCGCGACCGCCTTCGCGACCTGCACGAGCAGATCCTGCGGGACGGCGTGTTCGAGGATCACTCCTCGCGGCACCTCATCGAGGCGCGCAGGACCTGACCCGCGCTCAGCGCCACAGCCAGCGCAGCGCATCCGGCAGCAGCACGCCGCCGTGATTCGGGCTGTGCCCTCCGTCGCCGACGACCAGGCGCACGTCGTGCCCGGTCCGGGTGAGGGCTGCCGCGGTCTCCAGGGACTCCGCGAACCAGTTCCACTCCGGATCGTTCCAGCCGATGTCCCGGTGCGCGGCGTGCAGCAGGATGCGCAGCTCGCGGCGCGCGCCGTCGCGCAGAAGCCGCGGATACGGATTGCCCTCCGGCATCTGCGCGAAGCTCGGGTTGAACGCGATGACGCGGCGGAAGACCTCCGGTCGCTGCCAGCCGGCCGTGAACGCCGCATCGCCCCCGGAGCTCCCTCCGCAGATGCCGTGGCCTCCCGGCTCGAGGATGTGCAGTGCGGCGACCCGCGGCAGCACCTCGTCGATGAGGAACCCGGCGTAGCGGCCGTCAGCGGCGTCGTACTCGATGTTCCGGTTCTTCGGATCCTCGGATGCCGTGCGGATCCCGGGGTCGACGAAGACGCCCACCGTCGGCGGGATCGCGTCCTGCGCGGCGAGGTTGTCCAGCACGAACCCGGCGCGCACGTCGCCCTCGGGGTCGAGGTACCACCAGCCGTCGTTGAAGAGCATCACGGATGCCGGACGCAGCGAGTCGTGGCCGGCCGGCACGTGCACCCAGACCGAGCGGGTCGTGCCGGGGTAGGCGATGCTGTCATCGATCGTGAACCGCTCGATGCGGCCCGCAACGACGCCGGGGGACGGGAGTGAGTCCGGACCGTAGGCGTAGCTCACGTCGTCCTGGCTGACGGGGAGCGAGGTGTAGGGCTGCATGGTCATGACATCCTCCTCATCGCAGGGCGAAGCCGCCGTCGCTGCTGAGCACCTGACCGACGACCCACGATCCGGCATCGGAGCACAGCCAGCCGATCAGACGGGCGGGATCCTCCGGCCGGCCGAACCGGCCGAACGGAGTGCTCTCCAGGAACCCCGGAAGCCAGCTCAGGTCGCGGTCCGTGGTCTCCGGGTCGAGGTAGCCGGTGTTCACGGGCCCCGGGTTGATCGTGTTCAGGACGATGCCGAGGTCGAGGAGCTCGGCGGCGACCGTGCGGGTCACGCCTGCCAGACCGGCCTTGCTGGTCGCGTAGGCGACCTCGTCGCGCATCGGACCGTCTCCCTGACCCGAGGTCATCCAGATCACGCGGCCGGTGGGCGCGTCGAAGGGCGCGGATGCTCCGCCATCCCGCTTCCTGCGCGCGAACCCGGCCGTCAGCAGCAGGCTCGCCCGCGCGTTGGTCTGCCAGTGCGCGTCGAGCCGGTCGGCGGTCATCTCCAGGATGCTGCCGTCCGACCCGCTCAGGGCCTGGTTGCACACCAGGATGTCGAGGGAGCCGGTCAGCGCCGCCGCGTCGAGCAGATCCTCGATCTCCTGCGCGTCCCGCAGGTCGGCGTGCCGGTCGGCCGTGACGGCGCCGGGCGCGAGCGCATCGCGGATGCCGTTTCGCACGGCTTCGAGGTCGTCGCCGCCCCAGGGCTGGGCGGTGTCGTGCGGACGGAAGTGATGGATGAAGACGTCGGCGCCGAGCGAGGCGAGCTCGCGGGCGACGGCGAAGCCGATGCCCTTGCGGCGGGAGACGCCGGTGACGAGTGCGGTCTGTCCGGAAAGGGGCAGCGGGCGGTGCATGGTGGATCCTTCGGTCGTGGATGCCGCGGCACGCCGGACGGCGGCCTGACGGCGGGGACGGAGGCGACTCACCTGCACTGCATGCCGCCACCGTAGCATCCCGTGCGCCGAGCGCGTCAGCCGGGGGTGGAACGATCCGGCGCCAACGCTCTTCTACAAGCGGTAGAATTCAGGGGTGAGCGTCGATCCGATCCCGAACGATCCCTGGGCGGCCGAGGCCGAGCGCGCGCGGCGAGCTCCCGGATTCCGCCGGCCCGACCTCGGGCCGGTTCCGAAGCCCTCGATCTATCTGCTGGGAGTGCTGGCCGCCTCGCGCGCCGTCGGGCTCGTGCTGATCGCCGAGGCTGTCGCGCGCGGTATCGGGGCTCTGGCCGGGTCCGGCATCACCTCGGAGGCCGCCCGGACGATCCTCCTGCTCGGGCTCCTCGGCATCCTGCTGCGCGCCGGAGGCGAGTGGGCGACCTCGGTCGTCGCACGGCGCATCGCCACCACCGTCAAGCGCGACCTGCGCAGCCGGCTGTGGCGGCGGATCGCCCTCGGCGGGACGGACGGCGGCGGCACCGCCGTGCTCGCCGCCGACGGGCTCGACGATCTCGACGACTACTACGTGCAGACACTCCCCGCGCTGATCGCGGCGGCGGTGGTGCCGCTGATCGTCGGCGTGAGGATCCTCGGCGCGGACTGGCTCAGCGCGCTCATCATCGTGCTCACCATCCCTCTGGTGCCACTGTTCATGATCCTCATCGGCAAGCACACCCAGCAGCGGACGGATGCTGCGCTCACCGCCCTCACCCGGCTCGCCGACCACCTCACCGAGCTCGCGCGCGGGCTTCCCGTACTGGTCGGACTCGGTCGCGTCGACGAGCAGACACGCGCCCTCGACGACATCCAGCGGCGCTATCGCGCGCGCACGGAGGAGACGCTGCGCTGGGCGTTCCTGTCGTCGCTCGCACTGGAGCTCATCGCCACGATCTCGGTCGCCCTCGTCGCGGTCGTACTCGGCCTGCGTCTGCTCGATCGCAGCATGACGCTGGAGCCGGCGCTGATCGCTCTGATCCTCGCGCCGGAGTGCTTCCAGGCCATGCGCGACGTGGGGGCGGCGTTCCACGCCTCACAGGACGGGCTCTCCGCCCTCGACCGCGCCCGGGCTCTGCTGGCGAAGCCGCGCCCGCGCGGGGCCCGGACGGAGCCTGCTCCCGGAATGCACGTCGAGAAGCTCACCGTCCGGTACGCCGGGCGGGAGGCGCCGACGCTGAGCGACTTCACGGCGCACCTGCACGGGATCACCGCGATCACCGGTCCGAGCGGCGCGGGCAAGTCGACGCTGCTCGCCGCGCTCGCCGGTGTGCTGCCGGCGGATGCCGAGGTCACGGGCGCGATCCGGGGAGCGGATGCCGTCGCCTGGGCGCCGCAGGCACCCAGGGCGTTCGCCGACACGCCGCGGGCAGAGGTCGCCCTGTACGGCGGAGGCGACGACGCCCTCGAGGAGGTCGGACTCGGCGCGCTCGCCGACGCGGCCGTCGCCGAGCTGAGCCCGGGGGAGCTGCGGCGTCTCGCCGTCGTCCGTGCGCTGGCGAGAGCGGATGCCGGCGCCCGCCTGCTGGTGCTCGACGAGCCGACCGCCCACCTCGATCCCGCTGCCGCTCAGCTCGTGCGGGATGCCATCCGCCGGCGCGCGGCGGCCTGCATGATCGTCTTCGCCAGCCATGAGCCGGAGACCCTCGCCCTCGCCGACTGGCATATCCCGGTCGGAGAGGCATCCGCACCATCCGTCCTGAAGGAGGATGCCGCTTCTGAAGGAGGATCCGCTTCCGAGCAGCCTTCAGAAGTGCAGGCGTCCTTCAGAAGCGAGCCGCACGAAGGCGCGCCGCGCGCGCCCGAGCCCGCTCGCCGCCTCACCCTGAGCTCGCTGCTGCGCCCGCACGCCCGGCTGTGGGCGGCATCCATCGCGCTGGGGGCGCTCGCCGCAGGCCTCGCCGCCGCGCTCACCGCCGTCTCGGGATGGCTCATCGTCCGCGCGGGCGTCGAGGAGTACATCATGTACGTGCTCGTCGCGATCGTTGGCGTGCGGGCCTTCGGCATCGGCCGCTCGGTGGCGCGGTATGCGGAGCGGCTCGTCACGCACCGGGCGGCGTTCCAGGTCGTCGATGCACTGCGCCTGCGCCTGTGGCGCGCGATCGCCGCGCGCGGCGCGGGCTCTCGCCGGCTGCTGGAGGGCGGTGCCCCGCTGGACTACCTCGTGACGCTGGCCGACGACCTGCGCGACCAGCTTCCGCGCATCATCCCGCCGATAGGCGCCGGCATCCTCGTCATCGCGGGCACGATCGCGACGACCGCGGCGGTCACGCCTCATCTGACCGCGCTCGTCGGCGTCCTGCTGCTCGCCTCCGTCATCGTCGCGACGACACTCGCCATCCGCAGCGAGCGCGGCGCCGGAGCCGAGCGCATCGCCGCGCGCTCGGCGATCGTCCGCGGCACGTCGGCACTGGCATCCGCTTCCGAGGATCTGCGGGGGAACGGCGTCAGCGATCGCGCCCTGCGCGAGCTCGACGCGCACGCCGGACTGCTCGCGACGGCCGAGCGCCGGGCCGCCTGGTCGGCAGGACTCGGCACCGCGGTCGTCACCGCGGCCACGGCGCTGCTGGCCGTGCTCGTCCCGCTGCTGTCGGCGGACGCACCCGCGGCGTCGGCATCGATCGTGGCGCTGCTCGCGCTCGCCGTGCTGGAGCCCCTGGCGGCCCTCGTCGCGTCGGCGCAGCGCATGCCGGCGCTGCGCGCACTGCTCGCGCGGCTCGACCCGATCCTGCAGCCGGCACCCGCTCCGGCCTGGCGGACCGGGCATCCGGATGCCGTGCGTCAGGTCGCGCTCGAGCGCGTCACGGTGCGCTACCCGGGCACCGCCCGCCCGGCCGTGGCCGGTGTGACGGGGACGGCGGCGCGGGGGCGCTGGCTCGTCCTGGACGGGCCGTCGGGGTCGGGCAAGTCCACCGTGCTGTCCGCGATCATGGGGGCGCTGCCCGTCGAGACGGGCGAGATCCGCGCGGACGACCGTCCGCTCGCCTCGCTGGAGGAGCGCGCCTGGCGGGACCGCGTCGCCTGGTGCCCGCAGGACGCCTACGTCTTCGACTCGACGCTCCGGGGCAACCTGCTGCTCTCCCGCGCACGCGATGATGCGCCCGACGACCGCGACATGCGTGACGCGCTGGAGCGTGCCGGGCTGGGCATCCTGATGGACTCCCTCGCCGACGGGCTCGACACCCGAGTCGGCGCAGGAGGATCGGCTCTGTCCGGAGGGGAGCGCCAGCGACTGGCCGTGGCGCGGGCGCTGCTCACCCGGGCCGACGTGATCCTGCTCGATGAGCCCACGGCGCACCTGGACGAGCCCACCGCGGCGGCGATGATGGCCGACGTCCGCGCGGCGACCGCCGACCGGATCGTCGTCCTGGTCTCGCATCGTCCCGGGGATCGCAGGGACGGCGACGCCGTGCTGCAGCTCGGCGACACGGCTCCCGCGACGGCGGGTGCCCGCGTCAGCCTGCGAGCCGGCGGAACCGGTCGCTGACCCGCATCGACCCCGACACCGGCTGATCCGCACCGGGCACGCCGCTGGCGCCCACCTGCAGGATCGCGCGCGCCAGCACCTCGTCATGCACCTCACGGCGAGCATGGTCGTCGGCGAGCATCTCCACCAGCGCCGCGACCTCGACTTCGGCGCGCGCCGCGATCGGGAACCACGGCAGTGCGGAGCGCCAGGCCCGGAAAGCCAGCAGCAGCAGGTCGTGGCGCTGCTCCACGTGGGCGCGCTCGTGCGCGATGACCGCGACGAGCTCATCCGCGTCGAGACGGTCCAGCAGGCCCTGCGACAGCACCGTCACCGAGCGCGCGCCGCGGGGCAGGCAGTACGCGACGGGCACGGCATCGTCCAGCACCCGGGTGCGCGCGCGGGTGGGGTGCGGGGAGGTGAGCATCTCGAGCAGCGCCAGGTGGCGGTGGCGCAGCCGCGTGACCTGCACGACCGTGATCGCGAGATGGGTCAGGAGGTACACGGTGAACAGCGCGGCGGGGATCGGCGCGAGCCACGGATGCTGCGGAAGGGCCGCGTAGCCGGCCAGTGCGAGCGCGCCGATCATCGACAGCCCTCCGGCCAGGCCGATCACCTGCCAGAGCAGCAGCGCCATCACGGGTGCGCGCATGGGCCACGTGGCGCGGGAGAGGGCGACCGGCACCGGCCACGCCAGTGCGACGGCGACGACGCCGAAGACGACAGCAGCGGCGATGACGACCGCATGCGGGATCACCAGGGCCCCAGCCATGCCGGGATCCGCCAGCGCGTGGTCGACCGAGGTCAGCGGGCCGATCATGGCCGTGTGCTCAGCCCGCGCCGCCGAGCAGACGGCGCAGCACGGCGGCATCCTCCGCCGACACGCCGCCCACGAAGCGCTCGAGCACCGCGGTGCGGTCGCCCGCATCGCCCAGCACGGAGTGCATCAGCTCGGCCACGTGATCGGCTCGCGACGCGACCGCCGTGTACCGATGCGGTCGCGAGGAACGGTCCGATGCGACGAAGCCCTTCTTTTCCAGTCTCGACAGCACGGTCAGCAGCGTCGTCGCCGCCAGGGTCCGGCCGTCGGCCTCCAGGGTGTGCTGCACGTCGTAGGCGCTCAGGGACCCGTCCGCGTCCCAGAGCGCGTCCATGACGGCGCGTTCCAGTTCTCCGAGCGTGCTCATCGGCGCCTCCCGTGCCTGTGATGGTTTCTTCCGGCGCATCCATTCTACCTCTCGTCGAAATTGTTCTATTGTGTGTCGAAGTAGTTCTACAAGGCGTAGAATTCAAGAGGATCGGACGCACGGAACGATCCGAGGAGGAGATCCGCATGGACGTGCTCGACATCGCCCGCTGGCAGTTCGGCATCACGACCGTCTACCACTTCCTGATGGTGCCGCTGACGCTGGGCCTGGGCATGATGGTCGCGATCATGCAGACCTGCTGGGTGCGCACGGGAGACGAGAAGTTCCTGCGCATGACCAAGTTCTGGGGCAAGGTCTACCTGATCAACTTCATCGTCGGCGTGGCGACCGGCCTGGTGCAGGAGTTCCAGTTCGGCATGGCATGGAGCGAGTACTCCCGCTTCGTCGGCGACGTGTTCGGGGCCCCGCTCGCGATGGAGGGCCTGCTCGCGTTCTTCGTCGAGTCGACCTTCCTCGGCATCTGGATCTTCGGCTGGGGCCGCCTGCGCAAGGGCCTGCACCTCGCCGCGCTCTGGTGCGCGGTGATCGGATCGTGGATCTCGGCGTTCTTCATCATCGTCGCGAACTCCTGGATGCAGCATCCCGTCGGCGTGGAGATGGGAGCCGACGGGCGGCCGGTCATGACCGACGTCTGGGCCGTGCTCACCAACAACACCGCCCTCGCCGCCTACACGCACACGGTCCTCGGCGCGCTGGTCGTCGCCGGCATGTTCCTGCTCGGCATCTCCTGGTACCACCTGTGGCGTCGTCGCCACGACGGCATCGACACGGTCGACGAGACGGGCCGTGTGGTCGTGGGGGAGACGGATGCCGCGCCAGGGCGCGACCGCACCGACCACGGCGTGTGGATCTGGTCGTTGCGGCTGGGCGCCGTCGTCGCCGTCCTCGGCTTCCTCGGGACGGTCGTCTCCGGTGACGTCCAGGGCAAGCTCATGTACGAGCAGCAGCCCATGAAGATGGCAGCCGCGGAAGCCGCCTGCCACACCGGCTCGGACTTCTCGGTGCTCTCGCTCGGCGATCCCGGATCGAAGGACTGCGGCGACGTCATCACCCTGATCGCGGTCCCCGGGGCACTGGGCTTCCTGGGCACGGGGGAGTGGGGTGCCGACATGCCCGGCATCCGCGACCTCGAGACGCACTACGTCGACCAGTACGGCAAGACCATCCCGGACGAGGCGATCTACGGCGACCTGGCCGGCAGCGACGTGCAGTACGTGCCGGTGATGTGGGTCACCTACTGGGGCTTCCGCCTCATGATCGGCCTGGGCGGCGTCGTGGCGCTCGGCGGCCTGGTGGCGCTGTGGCTGACCCGCAAGGGCACCGTGCCCCGCTCGCCGTGGATCATGCGCCTGGCGCTGCTCGGCATCGTCGCCCCGTTCGCGGCGAACATCGCGGGCTGGATCTTCACCGAGCTGGGACGGCAGCCGTTCGTCGTGGCCCCCAACCCCACCGGCGTCGACGGGGTGTACATGTTCACCGCCGCGGCCGTCTCGCCGGGAGTCACGGCCGGAGAGCTGCTGTTCTCGGTGATCACGCTCAGCGCGGTCTACGGGATCATGCTCGTGATCGAGCTGGTGCTGATGGTCAAGTACATCCGCGGTGGGGTCGCGGCATCCATGCCCGAGCTCGCCACCCGGGCATCCGACTCCGACGACGACCACCCGTCCGGTGACCACCGCGACGACGTGCTCGCGTTCGCGTACTGAGCGCTGAGAGGAACAAGGAAAATGGAACCGCTCCCCGTCGTCTGGTTCATCGCGATCGCCGTGCTCTGGACCGGCTACCTGCTGCTCGAGGGCTTCGACCTCGGTGTCGGCATGCACATGATCTTCTCCACCCGCTCCGAGCGCGATCGTCGCGTCATGCTCAACACCATCGGGCCGGTGTGGGACGGCAACGAGGTGTGGCTGATCACCGCAGGCGCCGCGATGTTCGCGGCCTTCCCCGCCTGGTACGCGGCACTGTTCTCGACCCTCTACGTGCCGCTGACGATCACCCTGGTCGGGCTGATCATCCGTGCCGTCGGCATCGAGTACCGCGGCAAGCTGCACACCGAGCGCTGGCGCACGATCTGGACCTGGATGATCGGCCTCGGCTCGCTGATCGTCGCGTTCTGCGTCGGTGCGGCCCTGGCGCTGACCTCGACCGGGCTGCCGCTGGATGCCAACGGCGACCGCGTCGGCGGGCCGTTCGTGTGGCTGACCCTTCCCGCGGTGCTCGGCGGTCTCGCCGTCGTCGGGTTCGCGCTGCTGCACTCCGCCACCTTCCTCGGCCTCAAGGCCGACGGTCCGGTGCGAGAGCGCGCCGGACGCTTCGCCGCGCGATGGGCGCCGCTGTGCCTGGCGCCCGCGGCGGCGTGGGCGATCCTCGTGCAGATCGAGCACGGCGGCACTCCGCTGGCGTGGACGTTCATCGCGCTGGCCGTGGTCGCGGCGGTGGCCGGCTGGATCGCCGCACGCGCCCGTCGCGAGGGTTTCGCATTCCTCGGCTTCGCCGGGTTCGGGCTCTTCGGCGTCGCCGCGATCTTCGCGGGGATGTTCCCGCTCGTGCTGCCGTCGACCGTGGACGCGGCCTTCGACCTCACCGTCTGGAACGCCGCCAACGGCCCGTACACCCTGGGGGTCATGACCGTGGTCGCCGCCGTTTCGCTGCCCGTCATCCTGCTCTACCAGGCCTGGAGCTACTGGATCTTCCGCAAGAGGGTGACTCCCGGCATGATCCCCGAGGTGCACATCGTGCTCCCGGCCGTGCTCCGCGCACGCTGACGGATGCGGCGGGCTGAGCGCCTGCCGCGGGAATGTGCGCTTCGCGCGGATCGGATGCCCGTGTCCGTCCGCGCCAAGCGCACTTCTCCGCGTGAAGCGCCCGGCGATCTCCGTGCCGGCACCCTGTCGGAGGCGGGACCGGTTCTCACAGCAGAGCGAGCGTGCTCAGCAGCAGGAGCAGAGTCGCCGCGATGAGCGTCACGCGCAGCGGGAGGATCGAATCCCAGCGGGCCTGCAGGGATCGGGCATCCGCCGGCACCTCGTCGGCGAGAGCCGCCGCGGTCAGCGCGGTGTTGATCGGCTTGGCGATGCGGGCATAGACGAGCAGCCAGGTGACGAGCAGCACCAGCCCCGCCGCGGAGAGGATGCCCAGGAGCGTCGTGCCCCAGATGAACGCGGCGGCGGCCGTGACCGCGGTGAGGATCGTCGCGGGGATGCCGATACCCGGCATCCGGCGGTCTGCGTAATAGTGGCCGCGACCGACCACCTGCACCAGGGCGCGGTCGTCGAGGTCGGCGTAGACGGAGCGCTGGACGAGCAGACCGACGACGTCCGCGCCGAAGATGACGGCGAGGCCGAGGACGGCGAACGCCGCGGTGATGGCGATGATGACGGTCATGGTTCCTCCGATTCGGTAGTGTTAGCGATGCTAACTGTTAGCGGTGCTAATCTAACCTCATGCCCCGAGCAGCGCAAGACATCGAGCGGATCCGCGAACGGGAGCGCCGTATCGTCCGTGCTGCCCGCGAGATCGCCGAGGGGGAAGGCTGGGCCGCAGTCACCGTGCGGCGCCTGGCCGACGCCATCGGCTTCAGTCAGCCGATCCTGTACCGGCACTTCCCGGGCGGGAGGGAGCAGATCATCGACCAGGTCGTCATCGACGGCTACACCGAGCTCCTCGCGGCGATCGGCACCGGCGGTGAGGGCCTGGAACCTCTCGTCACCGCCTACCTCGCCTTCGCCCGCGAGAATCCCGCGGTCTACGAGGCGATGACCTCGGCGCGCACGGGCATCGTGTTCGCGTCCGCCGAGACGCCCGAGATCCTGCGGGAGGGGTTCGCGATGTTCGAGCGGGCCGTCGGCGGGGGCACACCGCGGCACCGCGCGGTGCGCGCCGAGCTGCTGTGGAGCACGCTGCACGGCGCCAGCCGGCTTGACGCGGACGGTCGCTTCGACGCCGCGCTCGACGACATCCGCGCCGACGAGATCATCGCGCTCTTCGGTGCCCCGCAGACGGAGGGCTGAGCGCCGGGCTCCCGGCGGCCAGGGACGCGCGCCCCGGATCCTCGGCACCCCCGCTGCAGGCGTACGGGCCGCCGTAGCGGACGTGGATGCCCTGGTCAACGCCCTGTGCGTCTCGACCGGCCGCCGCCATGCTGGAGCGCATGTGGACTCTGCTGATCGTGCTGCTCGTCTTGTGGCTGGGCATGTCCGTGCTCGGATTCGTGGTGAAGGGGCTGCTCTGGCTCGCGGTCCTGGGCATCGTGCTGTTCCTGGCGACGCTGGTGTTCGGGTTCATCCGCAAGGGGCGCACCGACACCTGACCGGCCCTCGGACCGACGACTCGGCGGCGCGGCGAAGGACCCGCCGCCATCCCGTGCTGACCGGGTGCGCGGGCCGGACTAGTCTGGCCGCATGATGTACGAGCACCTCGGGGCTCGGCCCCGCATCCACGACACCGCCGTCGTGGCGCCGACCGCTGTGATCTCCGGCGACGTGGAGATCGGACCGAACTGCCAGGTGCTGCACGGCGCCGTGATCACCGCCGAGGGCGGACCGATCACGCTGGGCGAGCACGTCATCGTGATGGAGAACGCGCTCATCCGAGCGACCGCCGCCAATGCCGTGCACATCGGCGATCACACGCTGGTGGGAACCCTCGCGAGCATCGCCGGTGCCACCGTCGGCGAGGAGGTGTTCTTCGCCTCCGGCGCCCGCGTGTTCAACGGGGCGCTGGTCGGCTCGCACTGCGAGATCCGCGTGAACGCGATCGTGCAACGGCGTGCGGTGCTCCCGGAGGGCACGGTGGTGCCGATCGGCTGGATCGCGGCCGGCCATCCGGTGCGGATGTTCTCGCCTGACCAGGCCGACGAGATCGCGGAGGCCATGCCGGACCTGGACTTCCCGGGCCACGTCTTCGGCGTCGACCGCGACACCCCCGATCTGATGGTGCAGCTCACGGAGCGCTACGCCAGTTCACTGGCCCGTCACGCCGACGACCGCCAGCTCTGAGGTCGCCGAGCCACCACCGAGACGCCGAGCCACCACGCAGGATCAGGTGATCCGCATGGTGGCTCGGCGTTTGCGTGGTGGCTCGGCGGGTTCGCCGGGCAGTCGGGTCAGATGACGCCCTGGGCCAGCATCGCGTCGGCGACGCGCTCGAAGCCGGCGATGTTGGCGCCCGCGACGTAGTCGCCGGGAGTGCCGTAGCGCTCGGCGGCGCGGAAGGACGCGTCGTGGATGTCGGTCATGATGTCGCGCAGCTTCTGCTCGCTGTGATCGAAGTTCCAGCGCTGGCGCGAGGCGTTCTGGCTCATCTCGAGCGCCGAGGTGCCGACGCCGCCGGCGTTCGCGGCCTTGCCAGGCGCGAACAGCACGTCCGAGTCCTGGAAGGCGCCGACGGCCTCCGGGGTCGAGGGCATGTTGGCGCCCTCGGCGACGGCCCGCACGCCGTTGGCGATCAGCATCCGGGCGGAGTCGAGGTTCAGCTCGTTCTGCGTGGCCGAGGGCACGGCGATGTCGACCGGCACCTCCCACACGTTCCCGCCCTCGACGAACCGGGCGCCGGGGCGGCGGTTCGCGTACTCGACGATGCGGCCGCGCTCGACCTCCTTGATCTGACGCAGCAGCCCCAGGTCGATGCCGGCGTCGTCGACGATGTAGCCGGAGGAGTCGGATGCCGTGATCGCGCGCGCACCGAGCTGCTGGGCCTTCTCGATCGCGTAGATCGCGACGTTGCCCGAGCCGGAGACGGCGACGCGCTTGCCCTCGAGGGTCTGGCCGTGGACGGCCAGCATCGACTGCACGAAGAAGACCGCGCCGTAGCCGGTGGCCTCGGTGCGCACCTGCGCGCCGCCCCAGCCGATGCCCTTGCCGGTCAGGATGCCGGACTCATGGCGGTTGGTGATCTTGCGGTACATGCCGAACATGTAGCCGATCTCGCGGCCGCCGACGCCGATGTCGCCCGCGGGGACATCGGTGTGCTCGCCGATGTGGCGGTACAGCTCGTTCATGAACGACTGGCAGAACCGCATGACCTCGGCCTCGCTCTTGCCGTGCGGGTCGAAGTTCGATCCGCCCTTACCGCCGCCGATGCCCTGACCGGTGAGCGCGTTCTTGAAGATCTGCTCGAAGCCGAGGAACTTGATGATCGAGATGTTGACCGAGGGGTGGAAGCGCAGACCGCCCTTGTACGGGCCGAGGGCCGAGTTGTACTGCACGCGGTATCCGCGGTTGACCCGCAGCCGGCCGCTGTCGTCGATCCACGGCACGCGGAAGATGATCTGGCGCTCGGGCTCAACCAGGCGCTCCAGGATACCGTTCTCGATGTACTTCGGGTGCCGCTCGAGCACCGGGCCGATGGAGTGCAGCACCTCGTGCACTGCCTGGTGGAACTCCGGCTCGTTCGGGTTGAGCGAGCGCACCGTGTCGAAGATCGGCTGTGCGGCAGCGCTGAGCGGATGGAAGTCGGCAGTGGTTTCGGTCACGCGGGAAGCTTTCTCGGAGAGGGATGGGGGATGCGAGCGATCGTGTCGCATGGATGCTTCGCCGGATCAGGCTGATTTTCACCCTACAACGATCGCCGGAGGGCCCTGGCGGACGTGTCAGCCGAGCCCCGCGACAGGTCTCACCCGGTGTTCTGCAGGCCGGCCGCGACCCCGCTGACCGAGAGCAGCAGCAGGCGCTGCAGATCGGCATCCGGCACGGGTTCGACCGTGGAGGGCGTGCGCAGGGCGCGCAGCGCCCGCAGCTGCAGCAGCGAGAGCGCGTCCACGTACGGGGTGCGCAGCTGAACGGCGCGCTGCAGGATCGGCTTGTTCTGCAGCAGGGCGTCGCCGCCCGTGAGCCGGATGACCCATTCGCGGGTCAGCCGCAGCTCGTCGAGCACGATGGCGGCGAGGTCGTCGCGGTCGCCCAGCGCCAGGTACTGCCGTGCGATGCGCTCATCGGTCTTCGCCAGGCTCATCGCCACGTTGTCGACCATGGTGTGCAGCAGCGGCCACTCGCGGTACGCCTCGCGCAGTGCGGCCTCGTCGCCCACGGCCTCCAGCGCGGTGCCCAGTCCGAACCAGCCGGCCAGGTTGATGCGCGCCTGTGTCCATGCGAACACCCACGGGATGGCGCGCAGGTCCTCCAGCGACTCGACGGAGAGTCCGCGTCGCGCGGGACGGGAGCCGAGCGCGAGCAGGCCGATCTCCTCCATCGGGGTGACGGTCGCGAACCAGGGGGCGAAGCCCTCCGCCGCCACCAGCGAGAAGAACCGCTCGCGGGATGCCGTGTCCATCGTCGCGGCGATCGGTGCGAAGCGCTCGGCCGCGCCGCTGGTGCGCTGCTCGACCGTCGGCGAGGATGCCAGCAGGGTCGCGGCGGCCACCTGATCGATGTGCCGCATCGCGATGGCGGGCTCGCCGTAGCGGGCGAAGATCACCTCGCCCTGCTCGGTGAGCTTGAACCGGCCGTCGACGGAGTGCGGCGGCTGGGCGAGGATCGCCGAGTTCGCAGGGCCGCCTCCGCGGCCGAGCGCGCCGCCGCGGCCGTGGAAGAGGGTGAGCCGGATGCCGGCATCCACCGCCCACTGGGCGATGTCGCGCTGCGCCTCGTAGAGCGCGAGGTTCGCGGCCACCGGACCGACGTCCTTCGACGAGTCCGAATAGCCGAGCATGACCTCGAGGCGGTTGCCGGTGGCATCCAGCCGGGCACGGAACTCGGGGAACTCCACGACCTCGGCGAGGATGCCGGGTGCGGCCTGCAGGTCGGCGAACGTCTCGAACAGCGGGACGACGTCGAGCACCGGCGCGTCCTCGCCCAGCGCGTAGGCGGCGAGGCGGTGCACGGCGGCGAGGTCGGCCGCCGACCGGGTGAACGAGACGACGTAACGGCCCGCGGCCCGCAGGCCGTAGCGCTTCTGGATGTCCGCCACCGCGCGGAAGACCTCGAGCACCTCCTGGGTGCGCTCGCTGAGCTCGCCGCCCGCATCCAGCTCCGCGAGGGCCTCGGCGTGCACCTGCGAGTGCTGTCGCACCTCGAGCTCGGTCAGGTGGAAGCCGTAGGTCTCCACCTGCCAGATCAGATGCTGCACGCCGCCGAACGCGTGCCGGGTGGCACCGGCGGCGGCCAGCGAGGACTGCACGGTCCGAAGGTCCGCCAGCAGCTCCTCGGGCGCGGAGTAGGCGTCGTCGTCGCCGACCCGGGTGGCGTGCACGCGATGCGCGAGCGAGAGCACGACGCGACGGTGCGGCTCGTCGGGGGAGCGCTTGGCGATAGCGGCCGCCAGCTCCGGCTGCGCCTGCTCGAACGCGGTCCACAGCGCCTCGACCGCGGTGCTCGGCGGGGTGCCCTCGGCATCCAGCGTGAGGGTGCGCCCGATCCGCTCGATGGAGCGCTCGATGCCGCGCAGCACGTGGTCCGCGGCGATCTCGGCAGCCTCCCTGGTGACGGCCGCCGTGACGAACGGGTTGCCGTCGCGATCGCCGCCCACCCAGGAGCCCACCCGGACGAATGCCGGGACGAGGGGGGCGCCGTTGCCCGATCCCTCGCCACGGAGTGCGTCGTCGATCCGCCGGTAGACGTGCGGGACGGTGGTGAACAGGATCTCGTCGAACACGCTCATCACCGTGCGCACCTCGTCGGTGGGCGACGGCTTCTGGGCGCGCAGCGGCGCGGTGCGCCACAGCGTGTCGATCTCCTCCAGCATCCGGCGGTGCGCGCGCGCCTGCTCGGCGCCGCCCGCGCTCGCCGCGTCGTTCTGCGTGAGCAGTTCGGACAGGCGGCGGATGCTGCTGGAGACAGCTCGCCGGCGCGCCTCGGTGGGGTGCGCGGTGAAGACCGGGTGGAATCGCAGCTCGGAGAGGCGCTCGCGGGCCTCCTCCTCGCCGACCTCGCGGCGCAGCTGCGCGAACGCCGTGGCGACCGTGTCGGCGGCGTCCTCCCGGCCCGGCTGCCCGGCGCGCTCGCGCAGCACCCGCACGCGCTGGTGCTCCTCGGCGAGGTTCACCAGGTGGAAGTAGCAGGTGAACGCGCGCGCGACCTCGTCCGCGCGCTCGATCGTGAACGAGTCGGCGATGGACGCCGCGCGCGCGAACGCCTCGTCATCGGCATCCGCCGCCTGGATGGTCGCCAGACGCAGCCGCTCGACGTCCTCGAACAGGCCGGGGCTGCCCGACTCGCGCAGCACCTGACCGAGCAGCCCGCCCAGCATGCGCACGTCCGAGCGCATGCTGTCCGGAATGCCGTTGGACGCCTCGAAACGGGTGATGACGCGGAGGGCTTCGGTGTTCGTCGGCTCGAGGGTCATGTTCCCGAGCGTAACCCGGGCATGCACGGCATCCGTTCTTCGTGACAGGCGATCGGATGCCGCCTCCGGGGGCCGCGGAACCCGACGACCTACGATGGAGGGGATGCGCATCTCGGCAAACCCCCTTCGCGGTCAGCAGTTCCCCTCCGCCCTCCTCCTGGCCGCTGCGGCCCTCGGGCTGCTGCTGGCCAATCTGTCCACCCACGACGGGATCGCCGCGGTGCTGGAGGCGCACATCGCGATCCCCGGCACCGCCCTCGACCTGTCGGTCGAGGAATGGGTGGCCGACGGACTGCTGGCGATCTTCTTCCTGGTCGTCGCGATCGAGCTGAGGCATGAGCTCACCCACGGTGAGCTGAACTCGGTGCGCAAGGCCGTGCAGCCTGCGATCGCCGCCGCGGGCGGCGTGATCGTGCCGATCCTCGTCTACCTGCTCATCGCCGGCGGCGGTGAGACGCATGTCGGCTGGCCGATTCCCACGGCGACCGACATCGCCTTCGCGCTCGGCGTGCTGGCCATGTTCGGCAAGGGACTGCCGACGGCCGTGCGCGTGTTCCTGCTCGCTCTCGCGATCCTCGACGACATCATCGGCATCATCTTCATCGCCGTGCTGTTCGCGCACGACGTGGACTGGCTGATGTTCGGGCTCGCGGTGGTCGCCGTCGCGGTGTTCTGGGCGCTCAGCCACTGGCTGCACGCCACGGGGCACTCCGGCATCGCGGTGGCCATGGGCGTGGTCGGCGTGATCGCCTGGGGTCTCATGGCTGTCTCCGGCATCCACGCCACGATCGCCGGCGTGCTGCTCGGACTCGTGATGGCGCCCGTTCCCGCGGAGCGCGTGCGGCACGCGCTGGAGCCGACGGTGAACGGGCTGATCCTTCCGGTGTTCGCGTTCGTGGCGGCCTTCGTCGTGATCCCGCAGGTGTCGCCGGCGCAGCTGTCGCCCGCCTTCTGGGGCATTGTCGTCGCCCTGCCGGTCGGCAAGGTGGTCGGCATCACGCTGTTCGGCTGGCTGAGCCTGCAGCTGCGCCCGCGCGGAACGGCGCCGGCGCTGGTGCTGCCGGACCTGATCGCAGCCGGCGTGCTCGGCGGCATCGGATTCACCGTGTCCCTGCTGCTCGCCAACCTCGCGTTCGCCGGGGGTGGCGACATCCGGGACGAGGCGATCCTGGGTGTGCTGGCCGGTTCGCTGATCGCCCTCGTGCTGTCCGGCGTGATCGTCTCGATGCGCGCGCGTCACTACCGGATGCTGGCGAAGACCGCCTGAGGAGGACGCCGTGACCGACCCTGATCCGCTGCGCGATGTGTCCGACCCGCTGCGCGCCGCGGCCGAGACCATGCGGCAGGTGCGGGAGCGCTGCGTGTGGTCGCAGCGGATCACCCATCGGGATCTCGTGCCGTATCTGATCGAGGAGTCGCACGAGGTGATCGACGCCGTCGAGGCCGGCGATCGCGCCGAGCTGCGCGAGGAGCTCGGCGACCTGCTCTGGCAGGTGCTGTTCCATTCCGCCGTCGCCGCGCAGGATGTGGACGACCCGTTCGACATCGACGAGGTGGCCCGCGGCCTCACCGAGAAGATGGTGCGCCGGCATCCGCACGTCTTCGGCGACGCCGTGGCCACCACGCCCGAAGAGGTGCTCGTGCACTGGAACGCGGCCAAGGCCGCCGAGAAGCGCGAGCGGCGCAGCGTGCTGGACGGCGTGCCCGCCGGCATGCCGGCGCTGGCGCGCGCGCAGAAGGTGCTCGGACGGGCTGCGAAGGTCGTCGATCCGTCCTCGGTCGTCGAGCGAGCCGCAGGCGAGACGAATCGCATCGCCTCCGAGTCCGCCCTCGGCGATGCCCTCCTCGCTCTGGTGGCCCAGGCCCGCGAGAACGGCTGGGACGCGGAGCGCGCCCTGCGCGATCGCCTCCGCCGGCTCGAGGACGAGGTCCGCGCGGCCGAGGCGGGGCGCGCGCCCGACGGGGATCAATAACGCTTCGCGCAGCATCCGGCGCTCAGCATGGATCGAGAACGCACCGGATTCCGCATCCGCAGAGGAGAATTCGATCCAGCCTGATCGTCGCTCAGCGGTGAGTCGGCACCCAGTACCGGCGCTTCCCGCCGCGAGAGTCCTCATAGACGCCGCCGTTGCGCTCGATCGTCCGCGCGGAGGCGACGTTGTCCTCGTCGCAGGTGATCAGCACGCGCTCCAGCCCGATGGCGGAGGCCTCTACGAGCGCATCGGCCAGCGCGCGCCCTGCGAGGCCCTCGCCACGACGTGACGGACGGATCGAGTAGCCGATGTGCCCGCCGGTCTCGAGGAGCGCGGTGTTCAGGCTGCGTCGGAGGGCGAGGAACCCGACCCACGCACCGTCGTCGTCGAGAACCCAGAACCACGAGCTCTTGACCCGTCCGGGGTGGGGCGGGACGGACTCGTCGGCCTCCTCGGCGAGCATCGCGAGCCAGGTCGCGTAGCCGTCCGGGGTGAGAACCGGGACCCGCGGTTCCCGGTTGCCGTGGAATCCGGACCCCACGAGTTCGGTCGACTCCGGGCCGCCGTAGTCCTCGACCAGCTGGACCCATTCGGCGAAGCGGTCGGCGGAGGGAAGGACGAGCACAGGAGCGGCGCTCATGCTGTGGCCGGTGCCGCGACGGTCGGGCTCGCATCGTTCTCGGGCATGCGTCCACTATGCCAACCGTGCGGCTCCGGTGCCTGACGGCGCGATCGAGAAAGGCCGCGAGGCCGGCGGCTGCGCGCTCTGAGGATCCGGCGCGCAGGACTCCGTTCGCACCTGGAAAGATGGACGGGTGGCAAACGTGAACCCGCCGCGCGGAATGCGCGACTTCCTCCCCGCAGACAAGGCCCGACGCGAGCGTGTGCTCGCCGTCATCCGCGAGCGCTACCGCGCGCATGGCTTCGACGAGATCGAGACCCCCGTGGTCGAGGAGTACGACCGGCTGCATGCCGGCATCGGCGGCGACAACGAGAAGCTGTCGTACAACATCCTGCGCCGTGGGCTCGACGCCGACGCGATCCGCGAGGCGGCCGACGACCCCGCGGCGCTCAGCGACCTGGGCCTGCGCTACGACCTGACCGTGCCGCTTGCGCGCTTCTACGCCACCAACCGCGGTCAGCTGCCCGCCGTCTTCCGCTCGATCCAGATCGGCCCCGTGTGGCGTGCCGAGAGGCCGCAGAAGGGTCGCTACCGCCAGTTCGTGCAGTGCGACATCGACATCATGGGCGACGAGAGCGCCCGCGCCGAGGCCGAGCTGATCGTGGCGTCCCTCGACACCATCGACGCACTCGGGCTCGAGGGCGGCATGGTGCGGGTCAACGACCGGCGCGCGCTGGAGTGGATGCTCGACTCCTTCGGCTTCACCGAGGACGAGCGTCCCGGGGTGCTGATCACGATCGACAAGCTCGACAAGATCGGGCCCGACGGCGTGGCCGCCGAGCTGCGCGAGCGCGGTGCGACGGCATCCGCCGTCGACGCCTTCGCCGCGTTCCTCGTGCGTCCGCAGACCATGGAGTACAACCCCTACGGTGAGCGGCAGATCCGCAAGGCGCTGCCCGAGGGCGCACCCGATGAACTGGTCGCGCACCTGGTCGGACTCGGCGAGGCCGTGGTCGCGGCCCGCCCGGACGCCGGTGAGCCGCCGCTCGTCTACGACCCCTTCCTGGTGCGCGGCATGGGCTACTACACCGGCACGATCTTCGAGCTCGCGCACCCCTCGGTGAGCTATTCGCTGGGCGGTGGCGGGCGCTACGACGGCATGATCGGCCGGTTCCTCGGCCAGCAGGTGCCCGCGGTCGGCTTCTCGATCGGCTTCGAGCGGATCGTCGACCTGGTCGCCGAGCAGGAGGCCGACGCCGCGCAGGCGGTCGTGCTCGTGCACGACGCCGACGTGCCTGTCCCCGAGCTGCTGGCGCACAAGGCCGCCCTGGTGGCGAACGGCGGACGCGTGCGCCTGGAGCGCCGCCCGAAGAACCTCAAGGGACTGCTGGAGCGCTCCGCAGCCGACGGCTACACCGGCTTCGTCTCGGTGCGCGCCGGTGACGAGCCGGGCTCGGCGGAGGTCAAGCCGCTCGGCTGAGCGGCATCCGCCGGCCTTGTCGGCCCCCGATCCGTGCCATCAGCGGGTGACGGATGCCGGTCGGCGGGCGTCTTCCGAAGACCCGTCCTCCGGTGTTCATGCGCCGTTCACGCCCGGACGCTGGGATCGGACGCATGAACCCCATCCGCCCAGCGCTCCTGACCGTGGCCGCGCTCGCCGTGGCCGCCATCGGCGTCCGCCTCGGCCTCGCCCGGCAGGCGGCGATCGCCCGTCGTCGCATCGGCAAGCCGCTGGGGGAGGACGCGCTCGCGGTGGACCGCGTGTGGCGGAGGCGCCTGCCCGGCGACCCGATCGACCTGATCATCGTCGGCGACTCGCTCGCCGCGGGGCTCGGGGCGAGCCGCCGGAAGGAGACGCTCGGCGGGCGGCTCGCGAAGGGCCTCGCGGAGCGGACCGGCCGTCCCGTCCGGCTGCGGTCGCTCGCCGTGGTCGGATCGGAGTCGCCGGACCTCGCCGCCCAGCTCGACCGGCTGACGCCCGAGGACAGGACGGATGTCGCCGTGATCGTCGTCGGCGGCAACGACGTGACGCACCGCATCCCTGTGACCGAATCGGTCGGACATCTCGTCGCGGCGATCCAGCGACTGCAGGAGCGCGGTGCGCGGGTCGTCGTCGGCACCTGCCCGGACCTCGGCGCGCTGCGGCCCGTGCCGCAACCGCTGCGCACGCTGGCATCCCGGCTCTCCCGCCGGCTGGCGGAGGCGCAGGCCGAGGGAGCGGCGCGCGCCGGCGCGGCATCCGTCTCCCTGCGCCGCACCGTCGGCCCGCTGTTCCTCGATGAGCCCGAGCAGATGTTCAGCCTGGACCGGTTCCACCCGAGCGCGCTCGGCTATCGCCGCACAGCCGAGGCGCTGCTCCCCGCCGTCGTCGTCGCCCTGACGGCGCCCGTTGCCCGCTGACGCCGATACACTCCGGGGGCCGACACGCCAGATCACGGACGGATTCGCTCCAAACGTCCGAGAAGTGGCGTGTCGGCCCCCGATCTGTGCCATCGACCGGCGTCCGGCCCAGGCGGATGCCGGTCAGCCGGCGTTGTCCTCCGGGGCGGACGAGAACGATGCCGCCCACTCGGCGACGCGGCGGGCGCTCTCCTCCTCGGAGAGGTCCTCGACGCGGCTCATCACCGACCATCGCACCCCGAAGGGATCGCGGATGCTGGCGAACCGGTCGCCCGACACGAAGTCCGACGGCGCCTCGCGCACCACGGCTCCGGCCTCGACGGCGCGGGCGACCACCGCATCGACGTCGGGGACGTAGATGCCCATCGAGTAGCAGTCGTCCTCGCCCTGGGGCGGGGCGACGAGGTGGTACTCCGGCGACGGCTCGCCCAGCTGCAGGCCGCCGAGACCGAAGTCCAGGTCGGCGTGCGCGACGACGCCGCCGAACTCGGTGACGTCGATCACCCGTGCGCCGAACACGTCGCGGTAGAACGCGATGGCCGCCGCCGCGTCCGGGATCGCGAGGAAGGGCGTCAGCGAGGTGGAGCGGTTCGGGCGCCCGTCGGTGGTGTGGATGCCGGTGAGGCCGGTGGTCGTCTGCTGCGTGGTTTCCATGCTCCGACCGTACGAGCGGCCACGGGGTCGGGGCTTGGAGATTCGCGACAGATGTCCGGCGTCCCGCCTATCGTCGGTGGAATGATCGATGCGCGACGCGGAGTCCTGTATCCCGACCGGATGCCCCGCTTCCACCGCCTGCCGCCGATGCCGGAGGCGCAGCATCTGGTCGCGTGGTTCTGGATCCCGGAATGGGATCTCGAACCGGGGGAGATGTCGCGTCAGGATGTGGTCGCCTATCCGGCGCTGAACCTCGTCGTGGAGCCCTCCGGAGTGCAGCTGGTCGGAGCCACGACCGCGGCCACCCATCGCGACCTGACCGGCAGAGGGTGGGCCGTCGGCGCGCTGCTCCGTCCCGCCGCCGTCGCTGCGCTGACCGAGAAGCCGTCCGGGTTGCGGGACTCGTGGACGGGCCTGTCCGCTCCCGACCTGCTCGAGCCCGTCGCCGCTGCGATGGACGGTGATGACGACGATCGCCTGCCGCGCGCGGTCGCGATCATGTCGCGCTGGCTGGCCGAGCGTGCGGGAGAGCCGACGGATGCCGGGCTGCAGGCCAATGCGATGTCCGAGCTGCTCATGACCGACCCCGGCATCCGCACCGCCGAGCAGGCGGCCACCCGACTCGCCGTCTCGCTGCGGACGCTGCAGCGCATGACGCACCGCTATGTCGGCCTGCCGCCCCTCGCCATGATCCGGCGTCGACGGCTGCAGGAGGCGGCGCAGCGATTGCGGGACGACCCCGGGATCGACCTCGCGGCTCTCGCGGCCGAGCTGGGCTACGCCGACCATGCGCATCTCACCGGCGACTTCCGCACCGTGCTCGGCATGGCGCCGAGCGGCTACCGGCAGGAGTTCTGATCCCCGTCAGGACCGCGACGCGAACCGCAGTCGCAGCAGACGGTATGCCACGCCGGCCAGGACGATCTCCGCGCCGACGATGACCCCGAGCAC
Organism: Microbacterium sp. 22195; assembly: GCF_052056515.1. NCBI lineage: Bacteria > Bacillati > Actinomycetota > Actinomycetes > Micrococcales > Microbacteriaceae > Microbacterium > Microbacterium sp. 22195. The sequence continues at coordinate 1,206,717 of NZ_JBQEPE010000001.1, read as the reverse complement.
GGGGAGCGTGACCACGAGAGCCAGGCATCCGAGCATCCCGATCACCTGCAGCGCTCTCGGATAGCGGCGCACGTCGGCGGACTGCCGCCAGGCCGAGGCGTTCGCCAGCAGGTAGTAGAGCAGGACACCGAAGGACGAGAAGCCGATCGCGCCGCGCAGGTCGGCGACAAGCACCACGGCGATCACGATCAGTCCGATCGTGATCTCGGCGCGGCGGGGCACCTGCCAGCGCGGGTCGATGGCGGCGAGCCAGCGGGGCAGATCCGCCTCGCGGGCCATGGCCAGCGTGGTGCGTCCGATGCCCGTGAGCAGCGCTAGAAGCGCTCCGAGGGATGCCGCGGCTGCAGCGATCCGCACGACCGGGCCGGCCCAGGTCCAGCCGGCCGCGGCGGCGACGTCGGCGACCGGATGCGCGCTGCCCACGGCATCCGCACCGAGCGTCAGGGTGACCGACAGTGCGATCAGGACGTAGACGACGACGGCGCCGGCGAGGGCGAGCACGATCGCGCGCGGGATGCTGCGCGCGGGGTCGGCGACCTCCTCGCCCATGGTCGCGATGCGCGCGTACCCGGCGAAGGCGAAGAAGAGCAGGCCCGCTCCCTGCAGCACCCCGTAGGCGGTGGCATCAGGAAGGGGCGCCGGCGTGGCGCTCGCTGCGGACGAGAACCCGGCCGCGACGACGACGGCCAGTCCCAGCAGCGAGACGACCACCAGGATGCGGGTGAGTGCCGCAGTGCGCGTCACGCCGAAGCAGTTCACGGTCGCCAGCGCCGCCACCGCGATGACCGCGACCGGCGTGCGCCATCCCTCGGGCGCGGCGTAGGCGGCGAAGGTCATGGCCATCGCGGCGCAGCTGGCCGTCTTGCCGATCACGAAGCACCAGCCGGCGATGAATCCCGTCCAGGGACCGATCTCGGCCCGGGCGTACGCGTACGTGCCGCCGGACACCGGATGCACCGCCGCGAGCTGCGCGGAGGAGGTGGCGTTGCAGAACGCGACGACGGCGGCGATCGCCAGGGCGACGAGGATGCCGGATCCGGCTGCGCCCAGTGCGGGGGCCCAGACGGCGAAGACGCCTGCGCCGATCATCGAGCCGAGGCCGATGGACACGGCATCCGTGAGGGTCAGGCGGCGTGCGAGGGGCATCCGCCCATCCTGGCACCGCGCGGTGAACGGCGGGTGACCTGATCTCGCCCTGACCGCGTGGTCGGCCCGGCTTCTCGCGGGCCCGTCGATCGGGCGGCTGGGGCGGCTACGACCGACCGGCCTCGGTGACGCGCTTCTTCTCGCGCACGTAGACCTCGCGGCGCACCCGCGCGACGACGTCGCCCTCGGCGTCGGTGATCTCGGTCTCGAACCACTCCAGTACCTTCGCGCCGCCCCGGGCGCGTTCGCGCAGCTCTTCGGCCTTCTCCTTCGGCACCGAGAACTCGGCGGTCAGCACGCCTCGTCCCGGCTTGACGAACTCGATCTCGCCGCGGGTGTCCCAGACGACGTGATCCCGGCCGAGCTGGTGCATCACGAGCATGAAGAAGTACGGGTCGGTCATCGCGGACATCGACCCGCCGAACGCCGTCTTCACATAGTTGCGGGTGAAGACGTTCACGTGCAGTTCGACTGTCGCGTGGGTCCAGTCCTCGCTGAAGCGTCGTACGCGGATGCCGCTGAACAGGTTCGGGATCCACAGGCTCATGCCCAGGGCCAGGCGTCGGGGAGTGATGCGCATGCCTGTCAGTCTGCGCACCCGCATCCGCTCTGGCCGCTTTCGCTGGAGCGAACCGACAAAAGTCGGCGGAGGTAGTTCTACTTGTACTAGTTGTTCTAGCTGCGCTAGATTAATCCCATGGAGGTGATCCCATGCTGATCAGAGTCGAACCCGACAGCGCGACGCCGCTGTTCGAGCAGATCGCGGCGTCGGTGCGCGCCGAGGTCCTCGCCGGCCGGCTGCATCCCGGTGACCGCCTTCCGGCCGCCCGCGAGCTCGCCGCCGGCATCGACGTCAACGTGCACACCGCTCTGCGCGCCTATCAGCAGCTGCGCGACGAGGGGCTCATCGAGCTCCGCCGCGGCCGCGGCGCCGTCGTCTCGGCATCCGCCGCACCGCTCGCGGAGCTCGCGGACGAGATCGCGGCTCTCGTCCGCCGCGGCGCCGAACTCGGACTCACCCCGGCCACGCTGGCCGCGATCGTCAAGGAGATGACGTCATGACCGACCGTTCCGCCGAGCAGTCCGTGACCGCGCAGCACGCGAGCGACCTGCGTCGCGCGCGCCGGATGCTCGTCATCATCGGGCTGGTGGGCCCGGCCGTGATCACGGCTGTCGTCGTCGCGCTCATCATCGCCTGGCTGCCGTCGCTGCCGGACCCGGCCGCCACGCACTGGGGAGTGGGCGGGGTCGATCGCCTCGGCTCGCCGACCATGTATCTGTGGCTCGCGATCGGCGTGGGGCTGGGTCTTCCCGTGCTCATCGTCGCCATGGTGCTGGCGATGGGCCGCACCCAGTGGGGCGGTGCCTCGCGCCTGCTGGGAGGCATGGCGCTGGGCCTCTCGGGGCTGAGCGCCGTCATCAACGGCGGATCCGTCGCCCTGCAGCGGGGCCTGTCGGAGGCCGCCCAGGTCGGGTCGATCTGGCCCGTCGTGGTCGGCGGCTTCTGCGCCCTGCTGGTGCTGACCGCCGTGGGATGGGTGCTGCAGCCGGATGTGCGTCCGACTCCGGCGAAGCCGCTCGAGTCCGCGCATCTCGCGTCGATCTCGGCGGGGGAGCGGGTGGTCTGGATGGCCACGGCCTCGATGCCGCGGGTCGCGATGCTGATCATCGGATTCATCGTCGTGCTCGTGGTCGGCATCACCGCGGTGATGGTGTTCGAGGCGCATGAGGCGTTCTGGATCCCGCTGCTCACGCTCGCGATCATCGGCTTCGCGTTCGCGACCTCGGCGTCCTTCCGGGTGCGCGCCGGCGCGGACGGGCTCACTGTCCGTTCGCAGGTGGGCTTCCCCCAGGTGCATGTCCCGCTCGACGAGATCGTCTCGGTGCGCGCGGTGGAGTGCCACCCCTTCGGCGAGTTCGGCGGCTTCGGCTGGCGGATCGGCATGGACGGCCGAACCGGGATCGTGCTGAGCACGGGTCCCGCCATCGAGGTGGAGCGGCGCGACAAGCGGCCTCTGGTCGTGACGGTCGACGGCGCGGAGGTGGGCGCCGCGACCCTGCAGGCGTATCTCGACCGGCGAGGGGAGAGCTCATGACGGCGGCAGCGGTGGACGAGCGGCGCGGTGGCGCCGGCATCCGGTTGGTCGGTCTGATCGTCCCGCTGGCGATCCTGCTCCTGGGGGCGATCGTGGTGCTGATCCTGCTGCCCCACGTGCCGGACCCCGCGGCGGTGCACTGGTCGGGCGATGGGAGGCCCGACGGCTTCGCCTCGCCGTGGCTCAATCTGCTGCCGGTCGGGATCGGCATGGTGCTCGTGATCCTGTTCGCCTGGCTCGCTCGGGCGCTCCCGCATCTGCAGCAGACCCGTCCCGGTCCGGCGGCGCTGTCGCGGACGCCGGCCCCGACCGCCCCCACGGCGCGTTTCCTCGCCGCTGTGAACCTCGGCCTGGCCGTCATGCTGACGGTGATCTCGATCGCGAGCATGGGCGTCCAGCTCGGACTGGCGGATGCTGCGGACGCACCCGACATCAGCGGCTGGGCCGCTGTCGGGAGCGCGTGCGCGGTCGTCGCGACCCTCGTCGGCTGGTTCGTGCAGTCCGCTGCAGCCGGCGGCGACGATCATGGGGCATCCGTCGCGCCGTCGACCTCGGGGCGCGCCGAGTGGTCGGGCTCGGTCGTGATGGCCCGGACCGGGCAGGTGCTGCTCGGGATCGGTGTCGTCATCACCGTGGCGCTGACCGCCGTCCTCGTCGCCCGTGCTTCGTCGACCGGCAGCTGGGGCTCCGCCGTGCTGATGATCGGCGTGACGGTGCTGCTGCTGCTCGCCGTCGGTACCAGCCTCGTGTTCCGCGTGCGAGTGACATCTGACGGGCTGCGCGTCCGCTCGGTCGTCGGACTCCCGAGCACGCGCATCCGCCTGTCCGACATCGCGAAGGTCGAGGTCCTCGACGTCGATCCGCTGCGCGACTTCGGGGGCTGGGGGTGGCGGATCGCCGTCGACGGCCGACGCGGTGTCGTGCTGCGGGCGGGGCGGGCGCTTCAGATCACCCGCGTCGGCGGACGCCGGTTCACCGTGACGGTCGACGGTGCCGATGAGGCGGCGGCCGTGCTGGAAGGACTGCGGTTGGCATCGTCGGCCGAGAGGTGAGGAGTGCGGAGATGAGCGAGACGCAGAACGCCCAGGTGCCGAGCGAGCGGATGCCGAGGATCGGCCTGAACGCGATCATCGCCTATGTGGTGGTGGCGTTGGGCCTCGCGTGGCTGGTGGCGCTGCCGCTGTGGTTGGGGAACGGGCTGACGACGCCGGGCGCCGTCCTGCTGCTCCCGGTGATGATGTACGCGCCTGCAGCGGCCGTGCTGATCGTCATGTTCGTGATGCGGCCGGTTCCGAAGGGGCAGCGGCTCAGGTTCCTGGGGATGTGGCCGCTGCGCCCTGCGAAGCGCGTGATCTGGATGAGCGTCATCGCGGTCCTGGGGGCGTTCGCGGTGGTGCTCCTGGCGCTCGCCATCGCATCGATGCTCGGCTGGATCACGCTCGACCTGGTGGACTTCTCGGGCTACAGGGAGGCACTCGAGGCGAACCCCCTGGTGGCCGCCTCCGGCAAGGCGCTGCCTCCGCTGGGCGTGCTGATCCTGACCCAGCTGGCTGCCATCCCCTTCGCCGCCATCACGATCAACGCGCTCGCCGCCTTCGGCGAGGAGCTCGGCTGGCGCGGCTTCCTGGTCCCGGCGCTGCGGCGTTACGGCACCTGGACGGCGCTGCTCGTCAGCGGGGCGATCTGGGGTCTGTGGCACGCACCGGTGATCCTGCTCGGATACGACTTCGGCCGCACCGACATCACGGGTGTGCTGCTCATGACCGGCGGATGCATCGCCTGGGGCGTGCTCTTCGGGTACTTGCGGCTGAGGTCCGGGTCGATGTGGCCGGCCGTGTTCGCGCATGGCGCGCTGAACGCCTCCGCCGGCCTGCCTCTCGTGCTCTTCGCGGCCGGAACCCGTCCCGATCCCGCATTCGCGCTCGCGCTCGGCATCTCCGGCTGGATCGCGTGCGTCGTGGTGGTGATCATCCTGCTGCTGAGCGGCGAGTTCCGCCGCCAGCCCGAGCTCGCGGAGTCGCGTCTACGGCATCCGGGAGCCTGACGCCGTCGGAGAACCGGATCGTCTGCTGCGCGCCCTTGACCGCGCGCAGCCGCCGGGGTTGGCTGAGCACATGGACTCCACCCCGGCGGCCTGGCGGGCCGCAGACGACTTCCTCGCCGACACCCTCGTCGGGCACGATCCCGCACTCGAGGCGGCGCTCGACGCCCAGCGCGCGGCGGGCATGCCCGAGATCGAGGTCGCACCGGTCGCAGGCAAGCTGCTGAACCTGCTGGTGCGCATCTCCGGTGCCACCCGCGTCCTGGAGATCGGAACCCTCGGGGGCTATTCGACGATCTGGATGGCCCGTGGGGTGGGGGAGCAGGGCCGCGTCGTCACGATCGAGGCCGAGGCCGCGCACGCCGCCGTCGCCCGGGCGAGCATCGACGCGGCGGGGGTGGGGGACCGCGTCGACATCCGCATCGGTCGTGGCGCGGACGTGCTGCCCACCCTGGTCGGCGGGTTCGATCTGGTGTTCATCGACGCCGACAAGGAGTCGAACACGCTCTACCTGGACTGGGCGGCCCGGCTCGGGCATCCGGGCACCGTGGTCATCGTCGACAACATCGGACGCGACGGCGAGATCGTGAACGACGCGAGTCCGGATCCCAAGGTCATCGGAACCAGGGACGGACTGCGGATGCTGGGAGAGGATCCCCGTTTCGATGCGACGGCCCTGCAGACCGTGGGGATCAAGGGCTGGGACGGCTTCGCGATCGCGGTCGTCGTCTGAGGAGCATCCGCTCGGCGGAAACAGCCTCGGGGCCCGTGACGTCGAATGACTAGACTGAACCGCGGATCGACGTCGCTCCACACCACCACCCTTCCCTCCCTGAAAAGGAGCACACCCGTGGCACTGATCGAGGCTGTAGGCGCACGCGAGATCCTGGACTCGCGCGGAAACCCGACCGTCGAGGTGGAGGTGCTCCTCGATGACGGCATCGTGCAGCGTGCCGCCGTCCCCTCCGGCGCATCCACCGGCGCCTTCGAGGCGTACGAGCTGCGCGACGGGGACAAGAGCCGTTACGGCGGCAAGGGCGTGCTGAAGGCCGTCGAGGCGGTCATCGACGAGCTGGGACCCGCCATCGAGGGCGTCGAGGCCAGCGAGCAGCGCGTCATCGACGAGATCCTCATCGACGTCGACGGCACCGACAACAAGAGCCGCGTCGGCGCCAACGCCATCCTCGGCGTCAGCCTCGCGGTGGCCAAGGCCGCCGCCGACTCGGCCGACCTGCCGCTGTTCCGCTACCTGGGCGGCCCCAACGCGCACCTGCTGCCCGTCCCGCTCTTCAACGTCATCAACGGCGGCGAGCACGCCGACAACGGCATCGACTTCCAGGAGTACTTCCTGGCACCGATCGGCGCCGACACCTACTCCGAGTCGCTGCGCTGGGGCGTGGAGACCTACCACGTGCTCAAGAGCGAGCTGAAGGCCGCCGGCTTCAACACCGGCCTCGGCGACGAGGGCGGCTTCGCCCCCGACCTGCCCAGCAACCGCGAGGGCCTGGACTTCCTGCTCAAGGCCATCGAGAAGGCCGGCTTCACGCCCGGCAAGGACATCGCCGTCGGCCTCGACGTCGCCGCGACCGAGTTCTTCTCCGACGGCGTGTACCGCGTCGAGGGCAAGGAGTGGACGCCCGAGCAGCTCATCGAGTACTTCGAGGGCCTCGTGCGCGACTTCCCGATCGTCACCATCGAGGACGCCCTCGCCGAGGACGACTGGGACAACTGGAAGGCGCTGACCGACGCGATCGGCTCCAAGGTGCAGCTGGTCGGCGACGACCTGTTCGTCACGAACCCGGAGCGCCTGCGCCGCGGCATCGACACCGGCGTGGCGAACTCGCTGCTGGTCAAGGTGAACCAGATCGGCACGCTGTCCGAGACGCTCGACGCGATCAACCTCGCTCACCGCTCCGGCTACACCACGATGCTCTCGCACCGCTCCGGCGAGACCGAGGACACCACGATCGCCGACCTCGCCGTCGCCGTGAACTCGGGTCAGATCAAGACCGGTGCGCCCGCACGCAGCGAGCGCGTCGCGAAGTACAATCAGCTTCTGCGCATCGAGGAGGAGCTGGGAGACGCCGCGGTGTTCGCGAGCCGCTCGGCCTTCCCGCGTTTCAAGGCCTGATCAGGGGTCCTGACCGCAGAGAACTGACGAACGAAGGGGGAGCCATGGCGAGACGTCCGGCTCCCCCTTCGCCGTCCGCGGCGAAGCATCCGGCCAAGGACCGCACGGCCGGACGGGACCGCTCCGAGCCGCGGGACCGCGCTGTTCGCGGCGAGGGCCGACGCGTCGACGTGCGCGAGTGGGCCGGCGGCATCCGCCTCTCCGGCTTCGCCGTGATCATGCTGTCGCTCGTGGTCCTCGGCACCTGGGTCCTGGTGCCGTCGATCGGGACCTACCTCGACCAGCGCCAGAAGATCGCCGCGCTCGAGCACTCGGTGCAGCTGACCAAGGATCAGATCGCCGCGCTCGAGCAGGAGCGCACCCGCTGGAACGACCCCGCGTACATCACCACGCAGGCGCGGGAGAGGCTCTACTACACCAAGCCGGGCGAGGTCATCTACCTCGTCGACAACGACCTCGACCCCGCTGACGTCCCGCCCGCCCAGCAGCACGTCAGCGACAAGATCCAGGAGCGTCCGTCGGACTGGATGCCGCAGCTGCTGCGCAGCCTCACCGGCGCCGGATTGGCGAAGAGCGCGGTGGAGACGCCCGCGGGCTGAATCGCGCCGGGCACTGAGTCTTCACACAGGTCGCGACCCGTACGCTGGTGAGGTGACGACCCCGCCTTACGAGACGCCGACCGCCGCTGAGATCGCCGTCGTGTCCAGCCAGCTCGGACGCGAGGCCCGGGGCGTGGTGGGCATCGCCGCACGCTGCGCGTGCGGCAACCCGACCGTGGTCGCCACGGCGCCGCGTCTGGCCGACGGCACGCCGTTCCCGACGTTCTACTACCTGACGCATCCGGCGGCCACCGCCGCGATGTCCACGCTCGAGGCCGACCACGTGATGCCCGAGCTCGCCGCGCTGCTCGAGGACGACGAGGACGTCGCTGCCGCGTACCTCGCGGCGCACCACGCCTACCTCGCCGACCGCGCCGGCTTCGGCGACGTGCCCGAGATCTCCGGCGTGTCCGCTGGCGGCATGCCCACCCGCGTCAAGTGCCTGCACGCCCTCGCGGGTCACGCGCTCGCGGCCGGTCCCGGCGTGAACCCGATCGGCGACGCGGCGCTCGCCCGCTCCAGCTGGTCTCCCGAGCGGTGCGCGTGCGTGCAGCCGGGCGCTGCGGTCGGAACGAGCGCGGCGGGATGACCCGCGGCCGGATGCTGTCGAGCTTCGCCGCGTCCGCGGCGATGGCGGCATCCGTCGTCCTGGCGGCCTCGCCGGCGGTCGCCGCGGCACCCGCCGCACCGCCGCCGGTCACGTCCGTGCCGGTACAGGCGGAGACGCCGGCGCCCACAGCGCCGCCCGTGCCCGACGATCCCGCAGACCCGGTCCGCGCACAGCAGTACTGGCTCGACGGCGCCCGCATCCGGGAGGCGTGGAACACGACCCTCGGCGAGGGCGTGACGATCGCCGTGCTCGACACCGGCATCGGCAAGGCGGCGGGGGCCTTCGGCGACTCCGTCGCGGGCGGTGTCGACGAGTCCGGTGTCGGCAGCAAGGACGGCCGCTCGCCGGTGGGCGTGATCAACAGCGACCACGGCACGCTGGTGGCGTCGACCGCGGCCGCGCCGGGTAACGCGGACGGCACCGGGATGATCGGCGTGGCGCCCCGCGCGAAGCTGCTGTCGATCTCACTCGGCTTCCCGGGTTCCTCGGCGACGAAGCCGTTCACCGAGCAGGTCGCCGACGGCATGAAGTGGGCCGTCGATCACGGGGCGAAGGTCATCAACCTGTCGTTCACGACGAACACCCTGGACTGGGACAAGAGCTGGGACGACGCGTTCCTGTACGCCTTCGAGCACGACGTGGTCGTCATCGTCGCCGCGGGGAACCGGGGGAGCGGCACGTCCATCGTCGGCGCGCCCGCCACGATCCCCGGCGTGCTCACCGTCGGCGGGGTGGACCAGACGGGGACGGCCAGTGTGGAGGCATCCACCCAGGGCATCACCATCGGCGTGATGGCGCCCAGCGAGCACCTGCTCGGCCTGACGGCCGACGGCGGCGTGGTCTCGTGGGACGGCACCAGCGGGGCGGCGCCGATCGTCGCGGGGGTCGCGGCCCTCGTGCGCGCCGCGCACCCGGAGCTGGACGCGGCCAACGTCATCAACCGGATCATCAGAACGGCCATCAAGGTGCCCGAGATGACCAGGACGCCGGACGTCCAGTACGGCTACGGCCTGCTGGACGCGAACGCCGCGGTCACGGCGTCCGTGCCGGCGGTGAAGGCGAACCCGATGGGCGATCTGAAGGAGTGGATCCGGCTGTACCGCCGCGCGGCCTCGCCCGCCGACCCGACGCCCGATGCGACGGCGACCCCCGTCGCGGTGCCGCCTCTGCCGGCCGCGGACGCCCCGACGGAGCCCGGTTCGCCCCTGCTCCCGTCCGCCGAGACGCTGAGGTACGGTACCCTCCCGCTCCTTGCCCTCACAGTCCCTGGTACTCTGATAGCGCTTGGCGTCACCGCAGCTGCCCGGCGAATCCGATCGGAGCGCGGTAGACGCACTCCCACACCCTGACGACGAGGAGTTGTCCCCCTGTGCCTCAGAACAGCACTGCACCCCGCATTCTGATTGTCGGTGGAGGCTACGCAGGTTTCTACACCGCTTGGAAGCTCGAGAAGCACCTTCGCAAGGGCGAGGCGGAGGTGACCATGGTCGACCCGCTGCCGTACATGACGTACCAGCCCTTCCTGCCCGAGGTCGCAGCCGGCTCGATCGAGGCGCGTCACGCGGTGGTCGCCCACCGTCGCCACCTCAAGCGCACCAACGTCATCACCGCGAAGGTGACCGGCATCGACCACGCCAACAAGGTCGCGACCATCACCCCGCCGCTCGGTGAGTCCTACGAGTTCGCTTACGACCAGATCGTCGTGACCGCCGGCGCCGTCTCGCGCACCTTCCCGATCCCCGGCATCGCCGACAACGCGATCGGGCTCAAGACCATCGAAGAGGCCGTCGCCGTGCGCGACAAGCTGATGTCGAACTTCGACAAGGCCGCCTCGATCCCCGCCGGCCCGGAGCGCGACCGTCTGCTGACCGTCGTCGTGGTCGGCGGTGGATTCGCCGGCATCGAGGTGTTCGCCGAGCTGCGCTCGCTGGCATCCGCCCTCGTCTCGAAGTACCCGCAGCTGTCGTTCGACGACACCCACTTCCACCTGATCGAGGCCATGGGGCGCATCATGCCCGAGGTCTCGCTGAAGACCAGCGAGTGGGTGCTGAAGGACCTCGCCAAGCGCGGCGCCAGCGTGCACCTCGACACGCAGGTCACCGGCGCCGTCGACGGCAACGTCGAGCTGTCCACCGGTGAGGTCATCCCGACCGACCTGATCGTCTGGACCGCCGGTGTCATGGCCAACCCCACCGTCGTGCGCGGCGGCGACCTGCCGGTCGAGGAGCGCGGTCGCATCCGCACCCGCGCCGATCTGCGCGTCGGCACGGCCGAGGAGGCCGTCGAGGGCGCGTGGGCCGCCGGTGACGTCTCGGCCGTTCCCGACCTGTCCGGCGGTGGCGTCGGCGGCTACTGCGTTCCCAACGCCCAGCACGCCGTGCGTCAGGCGAAGGTCCTCGCGAAGAACCTCGTCGCCGTGCTGCGCGGCGAGCGGACCAAGGACTACTTCCACAAGAACCTCGGCGCGGTCGCGGGCCTCGGCCTGTACAACGGCGTGTTCCAGTCCGGCAAGATCGCTCTGAAGGGCTTCGTCGCCTGGGTCGCACACCGCGGCTACCACGGTCTGGCCATGCCGACCTGGGAGCGCAAGTGGCGCGTGCTGTGGGGCTGGTGGAACAACCTGTGGCTCGGTCGCGACATCGTGAACCTCGAGACCGTGCAGAACCCGCGCTACGTCTTCGAGGAGTTCGCGGCTCGGCCGCGTCCGGCTGCGCCGGCTGCTGCGCCGGCCGCTCCTGCCGAGAAGCCCGCTCCGGCGCAGGTCGCCGACGAGAAGGACGTTCCGGTCGCGAAGGATGCCGCGTCGAAGGACGCGGCGCCCAAGGCCGCTGCTGCCAAGGCCCCGGCTGCGAAGGCCGCCGCCAAGAAGGCTCCTGCCAAGCGCCGTACTGAGCGAGCGGAGCGAGACGAAGTGAAGCCGGCCGCCAAGAAGGCCCCGGCCAAGGAGACCGCCGACACCAAGGCGTGACGCTGACATGCTGAAAGGCCCGGATCCGATCGGATCCGGGCCTTTCGCTGTACCGGCGTGGCTCAGGCGGCGTTGAACTCGTCCGGGTGCGGGCCGGTGCGGCCGTCCCGCTCGAGCGCGTCGATCGCATCCAGCTCATCAGCGGTGAGCTCGAAGCCGAACACGTCGAAGTTCTCCGCGATGCGCGCGGGGGTCACCGACTTCGGGATCACGATGCGGCCCTGCTGCAGGTGCCAGCGCAGCACGGCCTGTGCGGCCGAGACGCCGTGCGCCTCGGCGATCGCGACGACGGCCGGGTCGCGCAGCACGGCGCCCTGGGCGAGCGGGCTCCACGCCTCGGTCGCGATGCCGTGACGTGCGTTCGCCGCGATCACGTCGCGGTTCTGCAGGGCAGGGTGCAGCTCGACCTGGTTGACCGCGGGCACGACCTCGGATGCTGCGACGAGGCGGTCCAGGTGCGCGGGCTGGAAGTTCGACACGCCGATGGCGCGTACGCGCCCCTCGGCGTGGATCCGCTCGAGCGCCCGCCAGGTGTCCAGGTAGAGGTCGCGCTCCGGCGTGGGCCAGTGGATCAGGTACAGGTCGAGCTGCTCGAGGCCGAGCTTCTCCAGCGCCTCGTCATAGGCGCGGAGCGTGGCGTCGAAGCCCTGGTCGGAGTTCCAGACCTTCGAGGTGATGAACAGGTCGGACCGGTCGATGCCCGACTCGGCGATGGCGCGACCCACGCCGGCCTCGTTGCCGTAGACGGCTGCGGTGTCGATGCTGCGATAGCCGACGCGCAGCGCCTCGGCGACGGCCACGGTGGTCTCGTCGTCGGGCACCTGGAAGACGCCGAAGCCGAGCTGCGGCATCTCGATGCCGTTGTTCAGAGTGATCGTGGGGATGGACATGATTTCCTTTCGAGGCGTGGGTCAGTTCGCGTGAACGAGTTCAGGGGCGGTGGAGACGGATGCTGCGCTGCGCGCCTTCGCAGTGGCCATGGCGATGCCCATCACGACGAGGGCGGCCACGGTGATGCCGGCGCCGATCCAGATCGGGGCCGTGTAGCCGAGGCCCGCCGCGATGCCGATTCCGCCGGCCCAGGCGCCGAGGGCGTTGCCGACGTTGAAGGCTCCGATGTTGGCGCCGGATGCGAGGGTCGGGGCCTGACCCGCGTACTGCATGATGCGGCTCTGCAGGCCGGGGACCGTTCCGAAGCCGAACCCGCCCATCAGGAAGAGCGACGCGATCGTGGCGATCTGCCACTGCGCGGTGAAGCCGAAGAAGACGAGCACGACGACCAGCGCGGCGATGAAGGCGAGCAGCGTGCGGTCGATCGAGCGGTCGGCGAGCTTCCCGCCCAGCCAGTTGCCGACGACCAGACCGGCGCCGAACAGCACGAGAAGCCAGGGCACCGAGGCGGACGCGAATCCGCTGACCTCGGTGAGTGTGTACGCGATGTAGGTGAACGCGCCGAACATGCCGCCGTAGGCGAGCACGGTGACGGCGAGGGACAGCCAGACCTGGCCGGAGCGGAATGCGCCGAGCTCGGCGCGCAGGCTGACCTGCTGCTGCGCTCCGCGCTGTGCGGGGACGAGGGCGGCGATGCCGATGAAGGCGATGACGCCGATGAGGGAGATGGCCCAGAACGTGGACCGCCAGCCGAGCTGCTGGCCGAGGAACGTGCCGAACGGCACGCCCAGCACGTTCGCGGCTGTGAGCCCCGTGAACATGATGGCGATGGCGCCGGCCTTCTTCTCGGGGCGCACCAGGCCCGAGGCGACAACGGAGCCGACTCCGAAGAACGCGCCGTGGTCGAGCGCGGCGATGATGCGGCCGACCATGGCGATCGCGTAGGTGTCGGCGACGGCGGTGAGCACGTTGCCGATGATGAACAGCACGACCAGCCCGAGCAGCAGCGGCTTGCGGGGGAGGCGGATGGTGAGAGCGGTCAGCAGCAGTGCGCCGACCACGACGGCCAGAGCGTAGCCGGAGATCAGCCAGCCCGCGGTCGCCTCGCTGACGCCGAAGTCGGTCGCGACCTCGGGCAGCAGACCCATGATGACGAATTCGGTGAGACCGATGCCGAACGCTCCGATGGCGAGGGCGATGAGTCCGAGTGGCATGAGGGTTCTCCTGTTACACTTGCCAAGTAGTTGCAGGCGCTGGATTTTGCGAATGCAGGAATAATGATTGCACATGCAAGTAATCGGCGCAAGCAACTATCGCTGAGAGGAGCTCCCATGGGCATCGCGGATGACGCTGTCGAGATCAGGGCACAGGGCTGGCGCACGCTGGCCGCGCTGCACGGCATGATCGAGGTCGAGCTCGAGCGCGCCCTCACGGCGGAGGTCGGGCTGTCGGTCGTCGAGTACACCGTGCTCGACGCGCTCAATCGACAGGATGGCTGGCACATGCGCATGCAGCAGCTCGCCCGCGCCGCGGCGCTGAGCCCGAGCGCGACCACGCGTCTCGTCAACAGGCTCGAGGACCGCGGGCTGCTGACGCGCATCCTCTGCATGGACGACCGTCGCGGCATCTATACCGAACTGACCGCCGCGGGCCAGGAGCTTCACGACCGCGCGCGGCCCGTGCACGATGCGACCCTCGAGCGGGTCCTCGCCGAGGCGGCAGATCAGCCCGAGCTGGCGCCGATGGTCGACGCGCTGCACCGCGAGCCCGTCACCGCGAGCTGAGTCACCGGCCGTGCAGCTGCGCTGAGTCGTTGCGACGGCCGTCTGCACCCGCGGGGTCGCGGGGCGCCGCCGCGGCTTCGAGCAGCTCCGCACCCCAGGCCTTCGTCTGGGCGAGCCAGACGTCTCCGAGTCTCTGGTCGAGCGAATGGCGCCGCAGAAGGTACTGCCTGCGCGCCGCGGTGATGCGGGCGAACGCATCGCGGCCCCCGGTTCTCACCCACTCCGCCGCCTGTGCGCCGTAGGCGCCGTAGTCGGGCCGGAACTCATCCGGGTCATCGAGGGGGAGTTCGGCACCGCTGGCGCGCGCCCAGCCGAGCACCGCAAAGCTCAGGGGGACCAGATCGTCGTAGGCGCTCTCAGCCGGCCCGATCAGGACTCCGTCGCTCATCCCGCGTTCGACGCCGAAGCGCACCGCGACCGCGTCGCGCCGCACCGTGAGCTCCCAGACATCCATCTGCACGGGTCCCCACAGGGACTCCACGTCCCAGCCGGAATCCAGCAGCCGGCGAGCGAGGCCGGCCGCGCGGGCATCGCGCGGCTCCAGGTGGGCGAGGAACTTCGGAAGCACGGTCGGATCGGGATCGGATCGCTCAGCCATGAGTCGAGTGTAAGGAGCCGGGTCGGTGCGGTCGCGGGCTCATCCCGCGGATGAATCGACAGAGATCCCCACCACGCCCGTGGAGTCGTACTCGAAGCGCACGAACACTCTTCCCGGTGCATTCGCGACGATCCAGAACCTGTCGGCATGGTCGTTCGTCCAGGCGGGCGCGCCGAACCGGTCGAGGATCTGCGCGCGAGTGGTGTCCGGTCCGACCCCGTCGATCAGGGCGGTCGGGCGCGCATATGCTCCATGGCCCTCATCGGGCCGGATCCGGATCATGGCGGCGGTGAGGATCCCGTCCTCCAGGATCAGATCCACGTGCTTCTCCGCACCGACGTAGTAGGTGCGGGTCACCGAGCCCACGGCGAACTCGCTGCGTTCGAAGGGCGGGCCGAACAGCGCCAGCGCCGCCTGCACCTCCGCATCCTCCGCTCCGTGCCCGAGCGCCGCGATCACCGTGAGCAGCTCACCCGTGACCACCGCCGTCGATCGCGACGCGGACCGCTCCCGCTCGGACGCGGCGGCAGCCGCCGCTGCTGCGGCATCCGCCTTCTCCGCTCGGGCGGCCGCTCGCAGCTCCTCCTTCCGGGCGACGCGGAACGCACCCGGAGTCTCGGCCTCGCTCTCCGGGAAGTCCTCCAGCCGCTCTCCGCTCACCTCGAAGCCGAGCGCGCGGCATTCCCGCACGAGCGGGACGATCGTCTCGTCCTCGTACTCGCCGAAGTCCACGCACAGCGCGTCGGTGAGGGTGCGGCCCGCCACGGGCTGGAACCACTCGCTCGGTTCGAGCAGGATGATCCCCGCCTCGCCGATCGGCGTGCCCGCGGATCCGTGCCAATAGCCGAGGGCCCTGCCGTCCTCGGCCTCGACCACCCAGGTCGCGCGCTCTGCCGTGAGTCGCGTGGCCGCTGCGTCCACCCGGTCGATCTCGCTGCCGCTCTCGGCCGCCGCGGCCTCGGCTCTCGCGACCTCTCCGGGCAGTTCGCCGTCGGCGAGGAATCGCACGCCGAAGCGATCCCATGGCGAGGTCTCCCCGGCCGCTGCGCGCTCCCGCCACCGTACGAGATCCGGCGGGAGCTCCGCGAGCGAGGGAGCGGTCGTCGGCGTGAGGCGCTCCGCATCTTCGACCTTCGCGCCGCCTTCCTCGCCGTCGGCTCCCTCCTGCGCTCGCAGTGCGGTGAAGAGGGCGTCCCGGTAGCGGCCCGGGCCCTCGATCGCCTGCGTCCGGAGCGATGCGAGCGAGTCCGCCTGGATCAGGTTCGCCGCGGCCTCGGCATCGGTCTGCGCGGCCAGCTCCCGCGCGCGAGCCGTCAGTGCGACGAACGCGTCGTCGTCGAAATCGGATGCGTGAGCGCACAGGGCCTCCGTGATGCTGCGTCCAGGGAGCGTCATGTACTGACCCTCCGTGTCGAGGGAGATCACCACGGCGTCGGTGAACCCGTCGCGGACCGGCGGCCCCTCGGGGCCGGCCCAGTAGCCGAAGACCGCGCCGCCGTCCTCCTCGGCCACCCAGACGGTCAGTGCGCTGGTCGCCGCCATCGCGGCCGCGTTCGCGCGGACGCCGGGATCGGCCAGGTCGTCCTCGTCCAGGTGCGAGGTGTCGAGCAGGGGCGGAAGGTTGTCGTCCCCGAGGAAACGGATGCCCAGGTCGTCCCAGGGGAGGGGATCGCCGGCACGCTGACGCGCCCGCCACAGGAGAAGGTCGGACGGCAGCTGCGGCGTCGCACTCATGACGGTCATCGTAGCGGCGGCCGAACCGGCCCTCCTCGTGCCCCCAGTCGGATTCGAACCGACACTGAAGCGTGTTTAAGACGCCTGCCTCTGCCGTTGGGCTATGGGGGCCCGCGCCGCAAGCCTAGCCGCGCCCGTGCACGGAGCGGGATCAGTATTGAACCGGGTGTCAACAATGCTGATTCCGGGTTCCGGAACGTCGTAGGGTGGGGGAGTGCTCGACCTCACCGCCGAACTGAGCCCCACCGCCGACGAGGGCCGCGCGGCCCGCGACCTCGCCTGGCAGGATCCCGCGCGCTACTGGAGCGGCCTCACCGAGGCCACAGCGCACCTTCCCGCGCCCGTCGCGGTGATCGAGCGAGATGCGCTCAGGCACAACGCGATGGACCTGCTGGTGCGCGCCGGAGGCATCCCCATCCGCGTCGCCACCAAGTCGGTGCGGGTGCGCTCCGTGCTGGACGCCGTGCTCGCGATCCCGGGATTCCGGGGCATCCTGTCCTTCACTCTCGCCGAGGCGCTCTGGCTCGCCGAGGATCACGACGACGTCGTGCTCGGCTACCCGACGGTGGATCGCGCCGGGCTGGCGACGCTGCTCTCCGACGAGAGACTCGCGTCGCGCATCACCCTGATGATCGACGACCTCGCGCACCTCGACCTGATCGACTCCATCGCGGCGCCCGGGAGGCGCCCGGAGGTGCGCGTCGCGATCGACGTCGACGCCTCGTTCAAGGCCCCGGGACTCGGCCACCTCGGGGTCCGGCGCTCGCCGCTGTTCACCGCGGCGGATGTGGCGGGCTTCGCCCGCGAGGTCGTGCGGCGGCCCGGTTTCCGCCTGGTCGGACTGCAGATGTACGAGGCGCAGATCGCGGGTCAGGGGGATGCGGCCGGCCCCGACGCGCCCGTGATCAGGGCCATGCAGTCCCGCTCGCGGGCTGAGCTGCGTCGCCGTCGCGCGGAGATCGCGGATGCCATGCTCGGCGTCGCCCCGCTCGAGTTCCTCAACGGCGGCGGCACCGGATCCCTGGAGTTCACCGGCAGTGACGAGTCCTTGACCGAGGCGACCGCCGGGAGCGGGCTGCTCGCCGGCCGGCTGTTCGACGGCTACCGCTCCTTCCGACCTGCGCCGGCCACGGGCTTCGCGTTCGACGTGGTGCGCAGACCCGCCCCGGACATCGCCACCGTCCTCGGCGGCGGATGGATCGCCTCCGGACCCGCGGTGGAGTCCCGCCAACCGGAACCCGTCTGGCCGCCGCGCCTGCGCACGCTGCCGCGCGAAGCCGCGGGAGAGGTGCAGACCCCGCTCCAGGGCGAAGCGGCGCGCGAGCTGAAGATCGGCGACCGGGTCTGGTTCCGGCACGCCAAGAGCGGCGAACCCGCCGAGCGGATCCTGAGCTACCACCTCGTCGCCGGCGGCTCCGTCGTCGACGAACTGCCCACCTATCGCGGTGAGGGGAAGGCCTTCCTATGACGCGTCCCGGCGGAACCTGGCAGAACTGGGGGCGCTCCGCATCCGTGCGCCCCGTGCGGGTGGAACGCCCGCGCTCGCCCGAGGGCGTGCAGCGCGCGGTGAAGGCCGCGGCGTCCCAGGGCCTCACGGTCAAGGCGGTCGGCGCCGGCCACAGCTTCACCGGCATCGCGGTCGCACCCGGTGTGCTGCTGGAGCTGGACGACATGCAGGGCCTCGTCTCGGCGGATGCGGCCACAGGACGCGTCACGCTGCTCGCGGGCACCCGGCTGCACCGCATCCCGTCGCTGCTGCGCCCCTACGGCCTCGCCATGGAGAACCTCGGAGACATCGACCGGCAGTCCATCGCCGGCGCGATCTCCACCGGCACGCACGGCACAGGCACGGAATTCGGCGGGATCGCCACGCAGGTGCGCGGCCTGACCCTCATCACGGCCGACGGAGAGTTCCTGCGCATCGACGAGACCCACGACAAGGAACTGCTGCCCGGGGCCGTCGTCGGCCTCGGGGCGCTCGGCGTGGTCGTCGAGGTGACCCTGCAGTGCGTGCCCGCGTTCGTGCTGCACGCCGTCGACGCCCCCGCCCCGCTCGACGAGACGCTCGAGACCGTGCACCAGCAGGCCGCCGCGGCCGACCACCTCGAGTTCTACTGGCATCCGCACACCGACGTGGCGCTGAAGAAGACGCAGACACGACTGCCGGAGTCCGCGAAGCGGAATCCGATCCCGCCGATGCAGCACTGGCTCGACGAGACCGTGCTGACCAACGGCGTCTTCGGCGCGTTCTGCGCGGTCAGCCGCGCCGTCCCGGCGATCATCCCGCCGTTCAACCGGCTCGCAGTCAGGCTCACCGGCGACGGCGAGTACTCCGACGAGTCGCACAGCGTGCTCATCCACCACCGCAACGTGCGATTCCGCGAGATGGAGTACGCGATCCCCGCCGAGGACCTCGTGCCCGCCTTCGAGGAGGTGCGGGCACTCGTCGCCGCCCGCGGCTGGCGGATCGAGTTCCCCGTGGAGGTGCGCTTCGCGGCATCCGACGATCTGTGGATGTCCACCGCCTCGGGGCGCGACAGCGCGTACATCGCCGTGCACCGCTACTGGCGCACCGATCCGCGCCCCTACTTCGACGCGGTCGAGCAGATCATGCTCCGGCACGGCGGACGCCCGCACTGGGGCAAGCTGCACAGCCTGGATGCCGAGCAGCTGCGGGAGCGGTATCCGCGCTTCGACGACTTCATCGCCCTGCGCGACCGCCTCGACCCGAAGCGCGTGTTCGGCAACAGGCATCTCGAGCGCATTCTCGGAGCCTGAGAACCGCCTGTCGTCCAGCCGATGCGCAGTGTCGCGCACATAGGATGGATCAAGATCCAAGAGGGGGCATCCATGGAATGGCTGTGGCCGGTACTGATCGTCGTGGGCATCGTCGTGCTCATCGGGATTTATCTGTGGTCGACCTACAACTCGCTCGTGCAGCTGAACGTGCGCGTGGACGAGGCGTGGAGCGGCATCACCGTGCAGCTCAAGCGCCGAGCCGACCTGATCCCGAACCTCATCGAGACCGTGCGCGGCTACGCCGCCCATGAGAAGTCCGTGTTCGAGGGCGTCACCCGGGCACGTGCCGAGACGCTCTCCGCGACGGGCCCCGCTGAGGCGGGAGTCGCCGAGGGGCACCTCCAGCAGGCGCTGCGCAGCCTGTTCGCGGTTGCCGAGGCCTACCCGCAGCTTCAGGCCAGCCAGAACTACCTGCAGCTGCAGCACTCGCTGGTCGACACCGAGGACAAGATCCAGGCGGCCCGTCGCTTCTACAACGGCGGCGTGCGCGAGCTGAACACCAAGATCAAGGTGTTCCCCAACAACATGTTCGCCCGCGGCCTCGGCTTCACCGAGCGCGAGTTCTTCGAGGTCGCCGACGGCAACGCGATCTCGGAACCGCCCCGCGTGCAGTTCTGACGGAAAAGGCCCCGCTCCGGCGGGGCCTTTCTCATTCCCTCGGGTGGGCGTGGCGGTCGAGGGGCGCCTCGCCGCCGTGCAGCGCCCGCGCAACGGCATCCGTCGCGTCACCCCACCCCGACACGCTGATGCGCTCCAGGCCCTGCCAGGCGGCCGCTCTGACGAGCTCCTCGGCGATCCGCGGGGCGTCGGTCTCCGGCCGCGCCTGCGGCTCCCACCACGCCGACTGCACGCGCAGCACGGATGCCGCACGATCCGCCTTCAGGTCGGTGCGCGCGACGATCCTGTCGCCGACCAGCACAGGCAGCGAGTAGTACCCGTAGCGCCGCTTGTGCGCGGGGACGTAGATCTCGATCCGATAGTCGAAGTCGAACACGCGCAGGGCACGGTCACGGAACCACACCACCGGGTCGAACGGCGTCAGCAGAGCCGCGCGGTCGATGCGGCGGGGGAGCGCGGCGTCGCGGTGCCGCCAGGCGGACACCGCCCTCCCGCCGCGATCCCAGCCCCGCACGGCCACCGGCTCCAGCTCGCCGGCATCGACGAGGTCCGCGACCGCCACGCGGACGGCGGACTGGTCCCGGAACCGGTAGTAGTCGTTCAGGTCGGCGACCGTCGAGACCCCGTAGGAGCGCGCGGCGCGGCGCACCAGTTCCCGCACGGCGTCCTGCTCGGCCACCGGGGCCGCCAGCACGTTCGCGGGCACGATCTGCTCGGCCAGGCCGTAGCGCCGCTCGAACCCGATCCGTCCGGCGATCGCCACCTCGCCACAGCGCCAGAGGTGCTCGAGAGCCGACTTCGCGGCATCCCAGTCCCACCAGGGCCCGCGCTCGCGCGGCGCATCGTCGCGCAGATCCGCCGGCCGCAGCGGCCCCCGATCGCGCAGCTCGGCCCGCACCCAGTCGAGCGTGCGGGCGTTCGCGCTCATCCAGCTGTCCGGTCGGGATGCCCGGTCGCGCCAGGCCCGCATCCGGAAGTCCCAGAGAGCCCAGTCCTCGACGGGCATGAAGGCGGCCTCGTGCGCGAGGTACTCGACGTAGTGCGTCGTGCGGGAGAGGAACGACCGATCGAGCAGCGCCGTGTCGTAGGAGCCCAGCCGCGAGAACATCGGCATGTAGTGCGAGCGCGCGAACACGTTCACGGAGTCGATCTGCAGCACGCCCAGGCGATCCATGGCCCGGTGCAGGTGGCGGGATGCCACGGCATCCGGCATGCGTCGGGAGAAGCCCTGCGCGGCGAGGGTGATCCGGCGCGCCTCTCCGGCGCTGAGGGAGGTGGTCGTCGACGTCACCCGTTCAGGCTATCCGGGCCCTCCGACACGGAGCGGGCGCTCCCGGGGAGCGTACGTAGAATTGCACAATGAGCGACAACCCCACACCGAGGTTCCGCAATCCGTTCCGCCACTATCCGCCGGTGATCGACCGCACGGTGACCACCGAGACGGACGAGGCCGTGCCCAGACCGCTGCGGGTGACCGCCGCGTATGCGTGGCGCCTGCTCGTCATCGCGGGGGCCATCGCCCTGTTCATCTGGCTGGTGATGCTGCTCAAGGCGCTCGTCATCCCGCTGATGGTCGGGATCCTGATCACGGCCCTCCTCTGGCCGGCGTTCCAGCTCATGCTCCACGCACGGTTCCCGCGCTGGCTGGCCATCGTCGTCAGCCTGGTCGGAACCATCGGCATCGTCGCGGG
This sequence comes from Microbacterium sp. 22195, assembly GCF_052056515.1. Classification (NCBI taxonomy): domain Bacteria; kingdom Bacillati; phylum Actinomycetota; class Actinomycetes; order Micrococcales; family Microbacteriaceae; genus Microbacterium; species Microbacterium sp. 22195. The sequence continues at coordinate 1,185,011 of NZ_JBQEPE010000001.1, read as the reverse complement.
TCTGCTGTGGCTGGTCATCTGGCAGGTGCGGGATCAGCTGCCGGATGTGCAGGCGAAGACGAAGCTCGCCGTCGATCAGCTGCGGACGCTGCTGCTGGAGAGCCCGTTCCATCTCACCGCGACCGACATCGACGGATACATCAAGCAGCTGCAGAAGCTGCTCACGGACCAGCAGGACTGGATCTGGAGCACGGCGGGCGCGGTCACCGGAACCGCGGCCGAGGTGCTCACCGGGGCGGTGCTGTCGCTGTTCATCCTGATCTGCCTGCTGGCCGACGGCGGCGGGATCTGGAAGTGGACGCTGCGACTCTTCCCGCGCAAGGCGCGGCCGGCGGCGGATGCCGCGGCCCGCAACGGCTGGGACACGGTCATCAACTACGCGCGGACCCAGATGCTGGTCGCCGGGATCGACGCGGTGGGCATCGGCGTCGGCGCCGCGCTTCTCGGGGTGCCCATGGCCATCCCGGTCGCAGTGCTGGTGTTCCTCGGCTCGTTCGTCCCGATCGTCGGCGCCGTCGTCACGGGTGCGGTCGCGGTGTTCCTCGCGCTGGTCTACAACGGGATCTGGATCGCCATCGCGATGCTCGGCGTCGTGCTGCTGGTTCAGCAGCTCGAGGGACACATCCTGCAGCCCATCCTGATGGGCTCGGCCGTCAAGGTGCACCCCCTGGCGGTGGTGCTGGTCGTCGCGGGCGGCGCGATGATCGCGCGCATCCCCGGCGCCCTGTTCGCCGTCCCGCTGGCGGCCTTCATCAACGTGGCGGCGGTGACCATCAGCACCGGCGCCTGGCGCACGGGTGAGGAGCCCGCCGCCGATCTCATCTGGAGCACAGTCCCGCGTGAGCGGGCGAGGAGGAATCGATGACCGCAGTCCCGAGCCTGGCGGAGTTCTCAGCCGCAGCCGAGAGCCTGTCCGAGGTGATCTCGCACACGCCGACCGAGCTGTCGCGCGCGCTCAGCGACATCGTCGGGGCGCCGGTGCTGCTGAAGATGGAGAACCTGCAGCGCACGGGCTCGTTCAAGATCCGCGGGGCGACGTACCGTCTCGCCCAGCTCACGGCAGAGGAGCGCTCGCGCGGCGTGGTCGCCGCGTCCGCCGGCAACCACGCGCAGGGTGTGGCACTCGCGGCGCAGTCCCTCGGGATCCCCGCGACGATCTTCATGCCGCTGGGCGTGCCGGTGCCGAAGCTGCTGGCGACACGCGGCTACGGCGCCGAGGTGGTGCTGGAGGGCGAGACGGTGGCCACCTCGCTGCGCCTCGCGGCCGAGTTCGCCGAGCGCACCGGGGCCGTGCTGATCCCGCCGTTCAACCACCGCGACGTGATCATCGGCCAGGGCACCCTCGGGCTCGAGATCTTCCAGGACGTCCCTGACGTCGACACCGTGATCATGGGCATCGGCGGCGGCGGGCTCATCGCCGGCGTCGCCGCCGCCATCAAGCAGGCGGCCGCGGAGGCCGGCCGCACGGTGCGGGTCATCGGCGTGCAGGCCGAGAACGCCGCCGCCGTGCCGCCGTCGCTGCAGGCGGGGGAGCCGGTCGAGATCACCACGCACCCCACGATCGCCGACGGCATCCTCGTCGCCCGACCCGGCGACATCCCCTTCGAGATCATCCAGGAGCTCGTGGACGAGGTCGTCACGGTCACCGAGGACGACATCGCCCGGGCGCTCCTCGTGCTGCTCGAGCACGCCAAGGTCGTCGTCGAGCCGGCCGGAGCTGTCGGCGTCGCCGCCATCCTCGCGGGAAAGGTCAGAGGCACCGGCAAGACGGTCCCGATCCTCTCCGGCGGCAACATCGACCCGATGCTGCTGCAGCGCGTGGTCTCGCACGGACTCGCCGCCTCCGGCCGCTATGCGACCGTGCGCATCCCGTTGCCCGACCGTCCGGGCCAGCTCGCGAAGGTCTCCGAGATCCTCGCGCAGGTCGGCGCGAACGTCATGGAGGTGCTGCACACCCGGCACGGCCACGGCCTTCAGATCAGCGAGATGATCCTGCAGCTCTCGATCGAGACGCGCGGTCCCGAGCACACCCAGCTCGCCCTGGACACGCTGCGTGCGGCGGGATTCGAGCCGGAGATCGTGGCGGACTGATCCGCGCCTTCTCGCACTCCGAGACGCAGAAGGCGGGATGCCCCTCAGGGACATCCCGCCTTCTGCCGTGCCGGGTCGTGGTCAGCCGGTGTAGGTCTCCACTCCGGTGATCTCGACCGAGATCGCGCGGCCGTTGGGAGCCTCGTAGCTGGTCTTCTCGCCGATCTTCAGGCCGAGGATGGCCTGTCCGAGCGGGCTGGCCTCGCTGTAGACGTCCATGTCGGCGCCCACGGCGATCTCGCGGCTGCCGAGCAGGAACACCTCTTCGCCACCCGCGACGATCGCGGTGACGACGGTGCCGGGCTCGACGATGCCGCGGCTGGTCGGGGCCTCGCCGACCTTCGCGGTCTTCAGCAGCTGCTGGAGCGTGACGATGCGCGCCTCCTGCTTGCCCTGCTCGTCCTTGGCGGCGTGGTAGCCGCCGTTCTCCTTGAGGTCGCCCTCTTCACGGGCGGCCTCGATGCGGGCGGCGATCTCCTCGCGACCGGTGGTCGAGAGGCGTTCGAGCTCTTCGGCGAGCCGGTCGTAGGCCTCCTGCGTGAGGAACGGTACCTGAGCGTCTGTGGACACAGCGTGCTCCTTCGGTGCGGGCCCCTTCAGGGGCTGAGGATTCCGAACCGTCTGCTGCGGCTCGGCGGATATGCCAAGACGCCCCGGCGTGGGCCGGGGCGTCGGTCGTCTTGCGGACGAGTCTAAGCGACCCAGCAGGACTTCACCAAACCGGTCGTCGCAGCCGCGACGGTCGGGATGCGCACGTCCAGCGCCGAGGTGTGCTTCTGCGAGGCCGGGATCTCGAGCACCTTCCAGCCCACGATGCCGAACTCCTCGTCGAGGGCCTGCACCACGCACACGACGTCGGCGCCGCGCGGCGCGGTGTACTGGAAGCGGACGTCCACGCTGTGATCGTCGTTGAGCGTGAAGCCCATGTCGTCGGCGCTCACGGTGCTCATCTCGTTCACCACGGTCATCCAGCCGAACGCGCCCACGAGCAGCGCCGCGACGGCGCCGCCGATGATCCAGGGCAGCCGTCGGCGACCGGTGCGACCATAGCGCTCATCGAGCTCGCGTGCGGTGGTCACGGGTCTCCTGATCCTTGGTGGAGGGACGGGCCGTTCCGCATCGGCGGATAGGCTGGTACTCCCAGGTTATTCGACCTGAGGATGAAAGGCGCACCCATGATCCTGTTCGGCGACACCACCCCCATGCCGACGCCGACCTCGACCGTCCCGCCCGAGGTGGTGACCCCGGGTTTCGCCGGCTTCGCCGTCGTGATCGTGGTCGTCGCGGCCGTCATCCTGCTGATCTGGGACATGAACCGCCGCATCCGCCGGGTCCGCTACCGCGAAGAGGTGCGGGATGAACTGGATGCCGAGCTCGCCGCGGCATCCGAAGGTCCCCTCGTCGCGGATGCGCCCGCCGAGACGGACGCACCGACCGAGCCCGACGACGACGGCGGCGCGAAGCGCTGATCCGGGCTCAGACTCCGACGCGCTGGAAGGCGTCCTGGCTGATCCCCTGATCCAGGATCCGCTTCGCCCACTCCTTGGCGGAGTGCAGGCTGTGGTCCCGGTAGTTGCCGCACTCCACCGCCGAGACGCCGGGCACGTCGCTCCACTGCGCGGGGCCCGCGATGAACTCCAGGCCCGCGCGGACCGCCGCGACGACGTCGACCACTGCCGGCTCGCCCCACATGATCAGGTGGAAGCCGGTGCGGCATCCGAACGGCGAGAAGTCGATCACGCCGTCGATCTCGTCGCGCAGCACGCTCGCCATGGTGTGCTCGATGGTGTGCAGGCCCGCGGTGGGGATCTCGCCCTCGTTGGGCTGCACGAAGCGCACGTCGAAGTTCGAGATGGCGTCGCCCTTCGGGCCGCGCTCGACGCCGATCAGGCGCACGTAGGGCGCCTGCACGGCGGTGTGGTCCAGGGTGAAGCTCTCGACGTCGGCCATGGTGATCCTCCAGATCGTTCAGCTGTCAGGATGCCACGCCGCACCGCAGGCGCGGCAGCGGATGACGCCCGGTGTCAGCCGGCGAGCCCCAGCGATGGCGCGTGCGGCGCCAGTGAGATGAGCAGGCAGGCCGTCCAATGGCACAGGAACGCCAGCACGGTGCAGACGTGGAAGATCTCATGGAAGCCGAAGTGGCCGGGCCACAGGTTGGGCTTCTTCATCGCGTAGATCACCGCGCCGATCGTGTACAGCACGCCGCCCACGCAGACCAGCACCATCATGGCGACGTTGGCCTGCACCAGGTCGACCATGTACATCACCGCGGCCCAGCCGAGTGCGAGGTACAGCGCGACGTACAGCCAGCGCGGCGCATTGATCCAGAAGACGCGGAACAGGATGCCCAGGATCGCGCCGCTCCACACGACGATCAGCAGCAGCGTGCCCTTGCCGGGCTCCAGCGCCAGCACCGCCAACGGTGTGTACGTGCCCGCGATCAGCAGCAGGATGTTCGCGTGGTCGATGCGCTTGAGCACCATCTTGGTCTTCGGACCCCAGTTGAAGCGGTGGTACAGCGCGGAGTTGCCGAACAGCAGCAGCGAGGTGGCCATGAACACCGCGGCGGCCCATTTGCCCGGGGTGCCGTGCGCGAGCACGATGAGGACGATGCCCGCCGCGATCGCGACGGGGAATGTGCCCGCGTGGATCCATCCCCGCCAGCTCGGTTTGATCTCGACGGCGGCGTCCTTCGCCGCGGCGTCGAGAAGCGGGAGCTGGGGGACATCGGGACTGCCTGCGGCTCGGGTGCTCACGTGCTCACTCTAGGCGCGGCCGCATTCCGTGCGCCGTACATATCCTGCGCACTCCGGTGCCTCCCGGCCTGTGGAGGTAGCGTAGGGATGTGAGTGCACGCGAGAGCTCGGGGCGGGGACCCCTCTATCGGCTCTACGGGAACCGTCTTCGACGTCGGATCGACCCGGCGACCGTGCCGCACCACGTGGCGATGATGATCGACGGCAACCGGCGCTGGGCCCGTCAGCTCGGCTACGAGTCGGCGGCCGACGGCCACCGCGCGGGTGCGGCGAAGATGCGGGAGTTCCTCGGCTGGTGCGACGAGCTGGGCGTGGACGTGGTCTCGCTCTACCTGCTGTCGGCCGACAACCTGACCAAGCGGGATTCGAAGGAGATCGGCGACCTCATCGAGATCATCGCCGAACTCGCGGACACCCTGTCGAAGCACGGCGACTGGAGAGTGCAGCACGTCGGCAGGGCCGACATCCTGCCGCCGGAGCTGGCGCGCGTGCTCGCGGATGCCGAGGAGCGCACCCGCGACCACACCGGGCTGCACGTGAACCTCGCGGTCGGCTACGGCGGCCGCAACGAGATCGTGGACGCGGTGCGCAGCATCATCGGCAAGCACAACGCCTCCGGCGGCACGCTGGAGGATCTCGCGGCCCAGCTCACCCCCGAGATGATCGGCGAGCACCTGTACACCGGCGGCCAGCCCGACCCCGACCTGGTGATCCGCACCAGCGGCGAGCAGCGCCTCAGCGACTTCCTGCTCTGGCAGAGCGCCCACAGCGAGTTCTACTTCGTCGAGGCGCTCGGTCCTGACCTCCGGCGGGTCGACTTCCTGCGCGCCATCCGAGACTTCGCCGACCGCGACCGCCGCTTCGGACGCTGACGGGTCGCCGCGCCGACCTCGGCTGGATGCGCGAGACTGGACGGATGAGCGCTCTGGATGACTACGTCGCGTCGTTCGCGGGGGAGACCGGCTACCTGAACTGGGCGGCGTTCGGCCCGCTCGCGCCGGCGGTCCGTTCTGCGATGCACGATGCGGTCGAGGTGATGGGCGGATACTCTCCGCGAGAGCACGCGTCCGTCACCGCCCGCACCGGGCGCGCCGTCGCCGGCATCGCGGAGATGCTCGGCGCGAAGCGGTCGGAGGTCGTGCTGCGTCCGAGCTCGACGGATGCCCTGCAGCACGCCCTGTACGGGCTCAGCGGCGCGGTGATCGCGGGATCCGGCGAGTTCCCCAGCATCAGCCTCACGCTGCAGCGCGCCGCCGACGCGTCGTCCGGTGCGCTCGAGCCGCGCTGGATCGACCCGGCTGACGGGCGGGTCACGACGGATGCCGTGGCGGCCGCGCTCGACGACGATGTGGCGGCGGTCGCGGTCAGCCACGTCGACTACCGCACCGGCTATCGCGCGGATCTGACGGCGCTGCGAGAGCTCATCGGCCCCGATCGGCTGCTAATCGTGGACGCAGTGCAGTCGTTCGGCGTCGTCGACGAGGACTGGAGCGCCGCCGACGTGGTGGCGGGCCACGGGTACAAGTGGCTGCGGTCGGGGCGCGGCACCGGCTTCGCGCGCTTCTCCGACCGCGCCGTGGAGCGGCTCCGTCCCGTGCTCAGCGGGATCACCGGCATCGACGCCGACGGCCCCTTCTCCGGGGCGGTGCCCCCGCCGGCATCCGCTGCCCGTGCCTTCAGCGCCAGCGTGCCCGATCACCTGGCCGCGGTGCGGCTCGCGGCCGCGCTGGACGAGATGCGCGAAGTGGGCGTCGCAGCGATCGCGACGACCGTGCAGCGCAACGTCGACGAGATCCTCGCGATCGCGGAGCGTCACGGCATCCGGTCGGCGACACCGGCCAATCCCGCGCGGCGCGCGGGGATCGTCTCTCTCGTCCCCGACGATGCGGAGGGGCTGGGCCGCGCCCTCGGCGACGCCGGGCTGGCCGTCACCGTCCGCGGCGGGGCCGTGCGCGTCGCCGCGCACGCCGGCACCGGCGCCGAGACGCTGCGGATGCTGGACGACGCGCTCACGGCATCCGGAAACCGGACGTTCATCACCTCTTAACACGACACGCCCGCGCGTCTTTCGCGGCGTGCGACCGAGCGGGTCGTACCTTCGAGGCATCGGACACCGTGCCCGATCGAGTCGGCCTCCAGGATCGCGACTCGTGGCCCCTGGTCGACTCGCTGCAGAGCCGGGATCATCCCGGGTAGGGGAGTGGATCGTGACCACACGTTCAGCGCAGCAGCAGTCCACCCGCAAGGCCGTCGCAACCGGAGCCGTGTCACACGATGACACGGCTCTTCGCACATATGTGCTCGACACATCGGTGCTGCTCAGCGACCCGCAGGCCCTGTTCCGCTTCGCGGAGCACTCGATCGTCCTGCCGGTGGTGGTGATCTCGGAGCTCGAGGCCAAGCGCCACGACCCCGAGCTCGGCTACTTCGCGCGTCGCGCCCTGCGGCATCTCGACGAGCTTCGGGTCGAGCACGGGCGGCTGGACTTCCCGGTCGAGGTCGGCGAGGGGGGCACGCTGCGCGTCGAGCTCGGCACCGCCGACCTGTCGATCCTTCCCGCCGGCATCCGGCTGAGCGACAACGACAGCCGCATCCTCGCCACGGCCGCGCAGCTCGCGCAGGACGGGCAGGCCGTCACGATCGTCTCCAAGGACCTGCCGATGCGCGTCAAGGCGGCATCCCTCGGCCTGCAGGCCGAGGAGTACCTCGCCGAGCAGGCCATCGATTCGGGCTGGACCGGCATCGCGCCGCTCGACCTCTCCGGTGACGAGATGAGCGACCTCTACGAGAGCGAGGTCGGTCTCAGCGAGCAGGTGCGCGGGGTGCCGGTCAACACGGGCCTGATCATCCACTCCGAGCGCGGCTCGGCTCTCGGCCGGGTCACCGGCGACGGGGAGTACCGCCTGGTGCGCGGCGACCGCGAGGTGTTCGGACTGCACGGACGGTCGGCCGAGCAGCGCATCGCGATCGACCTGCTGCTCGACCCCGAGGTCGGGATCGTCTCGCTCGGCGGGCGAGCAGGCACCGGCAAGTCGGCGCTGGCGCTGTGCGCGGGCCTGGAGGCCGTGCTGGAGCGGCAGCAGCAGAAGAAGATCATCGTGTTCCGGCCGCTGTTCGCGGTCGGCGGCCAGGAGCTCGGCTATCTCCCCGGCGACCGCGAGGAGAAGATGAACCCGTGGGGTCAGGCGGTGTACGACACGCTCGGCTCCGTCGTCTCGGGGAACGTCCTCGACGAGGTCGTCGAGCGCGGGATGCTGGAGGTGCTGCCGCTCACGCACATCCGCGGCCGCTCGCTGCACGACGCGTTCGTGATCGTCGACGAGGCGCAGTCGCTGGAGCGTAACGTGCTGCTGACGGTGCTCAGCCGGATGGGGCAGAACTCACGTGTCATCCTCACGCACGACGTGGGGCAGCGCGACAACCTGCGGGTCGGGCGGCACGACGGCATCGCGAGCGTGATCGAGACGCTCAAGGGGCACGACCTGTTCGGGCATGTCACCCTCACCCGGTCGGAGCGCTCCGCGATCGCGGCGCTGGTCACGGAGCTGCTGGAGGGCGGGGAGCTCAGCTGACGGCCGCACGACCCGGGAACGGGTGCACGACGTCGTGCACATTTTTGGGGGCCGACACGCCACATTTCGGACGTCTTCGCTGGAAACGTCCGAAATCTGGCGTGTCGGCCCCCATTGTGTGTCAGGCATGACGTTGAGGTGCGAGTTGCCAGCGGTGCGGGAGGCGCGCGAGGGCGGCGAGGATCGCGGCCTGCACGGTCGGCCAGTCGTGAATGATCTGGGCGTAGTCGAAGTGCAGGGTCTCGTAGCCGAGAGCGGATGCGGCGGCATCGCGCACCAGATCCTTGTGACGCTTCGAGACGCCGTCGTGGTTCTCCTTGCCGTCCGCCTCGATGATCAGGCGACCGTCGATGACGAAGTCGACCCGGCCGACCCCGTCGATCGTCACCTGGGTGTCAAGACGGATGCCCAGTTGGTGCATCCGCAGCCGGAGCAGGGACTCCAATCCGCTGTCGGCATCCTCGCGGGCCAGATCGACCAGCCACCGCGCATGCTCCGGAAGGGCGGCGCGGATGCGGCTGCGTGAGGCATCCGAGATCAGTCGCAGTCTCAACGCTGATTCGAGCGAGGCGAAGAACGCCTCCTCGCCCTCGCAGCGATGCAGATGGATCAGCGCGGTCGCGACGTCGACCACGCCGAACGCGGATGCGCCTCGGAAGTAGTGGCTGACGCAGCGGCATCCGGCATGCTCGTACGCGCGTCCGCGGCGACCCATCCACACGTGCGGCGGCCCGGGCTCCGCCAGCACCCACACACCATGACGGCGCAGCGCCGCGGAGCAGGTCAGTGCCCCGCCATGGCGCGCGGCCGCGAGGTCGTCGGGATGAGCGGCGTCCGTCGCGAACAGTCCATCGCGGATTCGGTCGACCTCGCCGTCGCGCACCGCCCTGCTCAGCCGCCTCCGACTCACGCCGAACTCCTGAAGACGCGCCCCACGGGCGACGCCGCCCAGTCGGGTGATGAGAACCCGTGGATCGATCATCACGCCAGCATCCGGCATCCGCCCGTCGCGCCGACCGCGCAAACCCGGCATCCGTGCACAACCCGCCCGCCGACCCCGTTTGTGCAGGGAGACAGAATCGGCCCCCGAAGTGCGCCGAGGCGGGCGTCAGCCAGCGTGGGTCATGCTCAGCAGGTCGAGCTTCTGGTCGAGCACCTCGAGGGTGATCTCGCCGCGCTCGACGTAGCCCAGGTCGATCACGGCGTCGCGCACCGTGATGCCCTTGGCGACGGCGTGCTTGGCGATCTTGGCCGCCGCCTCGTAGCCGATGATCTTGTTCAGCGGGGTCACCGTCGACGGGCTCATGCCGGCCAGGGCCGCGGCGCGCTCGACGTTGGCCTGCAGGCCGTCGACGGTCTTGTCGGCCAGCACGCGGGTTGCGTTCGACAGCAGACGGATCGACTCGAGCAGGGCGGTGCCCATCACCGGGATGGCGACGTTCAGTTCGAAGGCGCCGGAGGCGCCGCCCCAGGCGATCGTGGCGTCGTTTCCGATCACGCGGGCGCACACCATGAGCACGGCCTCGGGGATGACCGGGTTGACCTTGCCCGGCATGATCGACGAACCCGGCTGCAGGTCGGGTAGGTGGATCTCGGCGAGGCCGGTGTTGGGGCCCGAGCCCATCCAGCGCAGGTCGTTGTTGATCTTGGTCAGCGACACGGCGATGGTGCGCAGGGCGCCGGATGCCTCGACCAGGCCGTCGCGGTTGGCCTGGGCCTCGAAGTGGTCCTTGGCCTCGGTGATGGGCAGCTCGGTCTCGGCGGCGAGCAGCTCGATGACCTTCTGCGGGAAGCCCAGCGGGGTGTTGATGCCGGTGCCGACGGCGGTGCCGCCGAGGGGGACCTCTGCGACGCGGGGGAGCGCGGCCTGCACGCGCTCGATGCCGAGGCGCATCTGGCGCGCGTAGCCGCCGAACTCCTGGCCGAGGGTGACCGGGGTGGCGTCCATCAGGTGGGTGCGGCCCGACTTGACGACGCTCTTCCAGGCATCCGCCTTCGCCTCGAAAGCGACGGCGAGGTGGTCGAGAGCCGGGATGAGGTCGTCGATCAGCGCCTGGGTGACGGCGACGTGCACCGAGGTCGGGAACACGTCGTTCGAGGACTGCGACGCGTTCACGTGGTCGTTCGGGTGCACCGCGGAGCCGAGGATGCGCGAGGCGAGCGTGGCGAGCACCTCGTTCATGTTCATGTTCGACGAGGTGCCGGAGCCGGTCTGGTACGTGTCGATCGGGAACTCGCCGTCGTGCGCACCGGTGGCCACCTCGTCGGCGGCCTGGGCGATCGCGTCGGCGATGGCGCCGTCGAGGGTGCCGAGGTCCTTGTTCGCGAGTGCGGCGGCCTTCTTGATGCGAGCCAGCGCGGCGATCTGCGCGGGCTCGAGGCCCTTGCCCGAGATCGGGAAGTTCTCGACGGCGCGCTGCGTCTGCGCGCTGTACAGCGCGTTCACGGGGACACGCACTTCACCCATGGTGTCGTGCTCGATGCGGTACTGCGTGCTTTCGCCGCTCTGCTGGTGGGTGTCAGTCACTTCTGCTCCTTCGAGAGTGAGGGGATGTCGGAGTCGGCGAGGCCGACCTGTGCGATGGGGACGGCGCTGCCGTCGGTCAGTCGGTACTTGGCGCCCACGATGGCCAGGCGGCCCTCGGCGACGGCGTCGCTGATGATCTCGGACGACTCCAGCAGGCCGAGGATGGTGCCGCGCAGGTGCTCGCGCCCGACCTCTTCGGGGTCGATGTCCTCGACGGTGGTGCCGCCGTTCTCCTTCAGCACGCGACGTGCGGCGGGGACGATCGGGGCGATGAGCTTCCAGATCTTCGGCGGGATCGGCTCGGCATCGATCGCCGTGCCGCGCACGGCGGCGGCGACCGCACCGCAGGAATCGTGAGCGAGCACGACCAGCAGCGGGACATCGAGCATCGCGACGGCGAACTCGATGCTCGCCACCGCCGAGTCCGTCACCATCTGGCCGGCGTTGCGGGTGGTGAACAGGTCGCCCAGACCGACATCGAAGAGGGTCTCGGCGGCGACGCGCGAGTCGGAGCAGCCCAGGAAGGTGGCGAACGGGTTCTGTCCGCCCGCGATCTCGGCCCGGCGGTGCGCGTCCTGGTTGGGGTGCTCCGAGATGCCTGCGACGAATCGCCTGTTGCCCTCGATCAGCTTCGTCCAGGCCTCAGCGGGGGTGAGTGTCGTGGTCATCCGGCCTCCTTCAGGTCGCTCAACTGCGAGGTGAGTGATTCAGCAAGCTTCTTGGTGGAGTCCGCGGAGCGGGAGCCGTAGAGCAGCACGTAGTCGCGGCCGGCCTGGGTGCCGAGCGCGTACGTGACGTTCGCCGTGCCGCGATCGCCCAGGTCGAACACATCCCAGGTCACGCCGTCGATCTGCTCGGTGCCGGTCGGGGCCATGCCTCCGGTGACCTGCGGCGCCCAGTTCACGTCGGCGTCGAAGGCCTGCGCGAGCTTGACGAAGCCGCGCTCGCGCTCGCCCGAGGGCGCGAGGGTGATGCTCCACACCTTGGTGGCGCCGCCTTCCAGCCCTGCGGCGTTCACACGCCAGAAGTCGCCCAGCTCGGGCACGATCACCGGGCGATCCGAGGTCGACGAGACGTCGGCCGCGATCTTGGCGACATCGATCGCCGGGCGCGCGGTGGGCTCGCCGCGCGGAACGGCGAACACGATCACCGCCACGACGGCGACGGTGATGATGAGCGCGGCGATGAGGTTGCGGAAGGTCTGGCTGGACCGGTAGACGCGGCTCGACTCCGACTTGCGGTCGGCGGTCTCCTGCGGAGTCTCGGGGCGGCCGAGCTCGGCGACGATCCCGGGCTTGCGGCTCATGCCTCTTCTCCGGCGGATGCCGCGTCGCGGGCGGCCTCGAGACGGCGCTTCGCTCCCAGCAGCCACTCCTCGCAGCGGGCGGCCAGCGCCTCACCGCGCTCCCAGAGGGCGAGGGAGTGCTCGAGCGTGGGGGATCCCTGTTCGAGTTCGGCGACGACGCGCACGAGTTCGTCGCGCGCAGCCTCGAACGACAGCGATTCGACGGGGGAGTCGTTGGACGCAGTCACGACATCCATCCTACCGGCGTGTCACGGACGCCCCGTCCGGGCGGGGCGGCGGCACAGATCGGGGGCCGACACGCCACATGACGGACGTTTCCCGCGAAAACGTCCGCAATCTGGCGTGTCGGCCCCCGAAGTGGCACGGCCGGATGCGGGGGCCGGATGCGGGCGCATGCCGGGTGGGACGGATGCCGGGATGGGACGGATACGAGGCCGGACGGATGCCGGGGTGTACAGACACCGGCGTGGGTGAACACCGGGATGCGCGGACCCCGGCGGACGAACACCGCGGAGAGGAGTGCGGTCAGCCCGCCTCGGGGATCTCGCCCTCGGAGCGGGCGCGCAGCGAGCCGCGGTCGACGGTCACCGTCAGTGGCGTGCCGGCCGGGGCATCCGCGGCGTCGCGGACGATGCGCCCGTCGTCGAGGTGCACGATCCCGTAGCCGCGAGCCAGCGTCGCCGCGGGGGAGAGGGCCCGCAGCGATGCGCGCAGCTCGGCGGTGGTGCGCTGGGCGGTGTCCAGACGCCGGGTGAGAGTGTCGCGGCCGCGGGAGGCCAGCAGCCACACCTCCTGGGCGCGGTCGTCGATGATCGGATCGGGCGTGCGCAGCACGGGCCGCGAGCGGAGCTGCTCGAGCTGGGCGATGTCATGCGAGATCCGCTGAGTCAGGCGGCTGGTGGCGCGGGCGCGCAGCTGGGCGATCAGCGCGCGCTGCTCGCCCACGTCCGGGACGACGCGCTTCGCGGCATCCGTCGGAGTCGATGCCCGCAGGTCGGCGACGTCGTCGAGCAGGGGATGGTCGTTCTCGTGCCCGATGGCGCTGACGACGGGAGTGGATGCTGCGGCCACAGCGCGCACGAGTCGCTCGTCGCTGAAGCCGAGCAGCGTCTGCGGGTCGCCGCCACCGCGCGCGATGATGATCACGTCGACCTCGGGGTCGGCATCCAGCCGCTTCAGCGCGGCGAGCACCTCGGGTACGCTGCGGTCGCCCTGCACGGCGACATGCGCGGTGCGGAAATGCACCTGCGGCCAGCGCAGCTCGGCGTTGCGCAGCACGTCCTTCTCGGCATCCGACTTCTCGCCGGTGATCAGGCCGATGCAGTGCGGAAGGAACGGGAGCCCCTTCTTGCGGCTCGCGTCGAACAGCCCTTCCTGGCGCAGCTGCGCACGCAGCTTCTCCAGGCGCTCCAGCTGGTCGCCCAGGCCGACGTGCTTCATGGCCGAGACGATGAAGCTGAAGTCCCCGCCCTTGACGAAGTAGTCCGCCTTCACCGCGGCGACGACATGATCGCCGACGGCGAGGTCGGCGGGGATGCGCGCGCGCACGCTCGACCACACGCGGACGGAGATCTGCGCGTCCGAGCGCACGTCCTTCAGCCGCGCGAAGACGTTCCCCGCGCGCAGGTTCCACGAGGTGATCTCGCCTTCCACCCACACCGTGTTCCACCGCGCGATGAAGTCGCGGATCGTCCCGTTCAGCCGCGCGACCGATGTCGGGGCATCCGGCGTCGAGTCGCGCGGAGCGACCGAATCCGCGGGCGGCGGCTCGCCGGGGAGCGCGGCGGCTTCGAAGACGGTCATGCCTCCATTGTCCCGGATACCGCCGACACGGCCCTTCATCAGGCGCCCTCGGTAGACTTCAAGGGTGAGTGCAACCATCGTCAGGCTTCCCGAGCCCCCGCGCCCAGCCCGTCGATCGGCGCCCCTCCAGGACCGTCCCGTCGACGGCGCGAAGCGCGTGCTGCTGGCAGCCCCGCGCGGCTACTGCGCGGGCGTCGACCGGGCCGTCGTGGCGGTCGAGAAGGCTCTGGAGCGCTACGGCTCGCCGGTGTACGTGCGCAAGCAGATCGTGCACAACATCCACGTCGTGACCGAGCTCGAGAAGAAGGGCGCGATCTTCGTCGACGAGGTCGACGAGGTGCCGGAGGGCGCCCACGTCGTCTTCAGCGCGCACGGTGTCGCGCCCGCGGTGGTAAACGCGGCATCCGACCGCGGCCTGCACGCGATCGACGCGACCTGCCCGCTGGTGACCAAGGTGCACCGCGAAGCAGTGCGCTTCGCGCGGGACGACTTCGAGATCCTGCTCATCGGCCACGACGGCCACGAGGAGGTCGAGGGCACCGCGGGCGAGGCTCCCGACCACGTGACCATCGTGAACTCCCCGGACGAGGCGGACACCGTCGTCGTCAAGGATCCGAGCAAGGTGGTCTGGCTGTCGCAGACCACGCTGTCCGTCGACGAGACCATGGAGACGGTCAACCGGCTCCGCACCCGCTTCCCTGAGCTGCACAATCCGCCGTCCGACGACATCTGCTACGCCACGCAGAACCGTCAGGTGGCGATCAAGAAGGTCGCGAAGGACGCCGACCTGGTGATCGTGGTCGGCTCCGCCAACTCGTCCAACAGCGTCCGCCTGGTCGAGGTCGCCCTCGAGCACGGTGCGAAGGCCGCCTACCGCGTGGACTACGCCGACGAAGTGAAGCAGGAATGGCTCGACGGCGTGCGCACGGTCGGCGTCACCAGCGGAGCATCGGTGCCCGAGGTGCTCGTCCGCGAGGTGCTCGAGGCGCTCAGCGAGGCGGGCTACGGCGATGTCGAAGAGGTGCGCACGGCCGAGGAGGACCTGATGTTCTCGCTCCCCAAGGAGCTGCGTCAGGATGCCGCGGGCAAGCGCGACGAGCGCGCCCTGGGCGGACGCTCGGGGCACTGACGTCGCCGGGCCTCGCTCCCGCGCGGTCACCGTCCCGCCCGACGGCGGCGTTCACATCCCCGCCCAAGGCCCGGGCGGTAGCGTGGATGCCATGAGTGTCGATCGGCCGCAGTACGGCGAATACGCAACGCCCGAGGAGCAGCGTGCGCGCGCGGGCCTGCCGCCCGTGGAGCAGATGCCGACGGCATCCGCTCCGGCACCCGCCCCGCCCGTGCCGCAGCAGTCGGCGGCGCCCGTCGCCCCGGGCGCGCGTCCCGCGAGCCGGGCCCAGGTGCTGATCACCGCCGTGCTGCTGGGTGTCGGCGTGGTGAACGTGCTCTCGTCGATCCCGCAGTTCCTCGACCTCTCCGCCACGCTCCAGCAGACCCTGGAGGTGCTGGGCGGGGAGGGCACCTTCTCCAACTTCGCGGTCGCCAGGACCTGGGGCGTCATCGCGGTGCTCGTGCTGGTGGCGGGCTACGCGGCCACGGTGTGGCTCTCGGTGCGCCGGATCCGGCGCAGCCGCTCGTCGTGGTGGGTGCCGCTGGTGGGCTTCGCGGTCACCATGGTCGCCGTGTCGATCTGCGTCTCGGTGCCGATGTTCGGCGATCCCGCGTTCACGCAGAGTCTTCTCACGCCGCCCGCGGGGTAGCACCGGGCCGGGTAGCCTCGAGAGGTGTCAGCAGAGCAGATCGCGTTCCAGATCACGTTCGCCTCGATCGACTCCGGTGACGGATCGGATCCGCTCGAGAGCACCGAGCGGATGCTGCGCGAGGAGCGGGTCCTCGCCGCCGTCCGCGGTTCTGAGGGCAGCACGGCGACCGTGCTGCTCCCGATCACCGAGGACGCCGACGTCGTCGCCCTGGACGACGGCGGTCTGCTGCGCTTCGACCTCAGCGCTGCGCGCCTCGGTGCGCTGTTCGCCGCTCAGGGGCTGACGCTGCGCCTCGGTCTCGCCGACGACGCGCCGGATGCCGCCGAAGACGCACTGGGGCAGGTCGACGCCGAGCTGGAGCAGGAGTTCGGCGAGGCGTTCGAGCAGCTCGACGATGCCGTCGACGACCTGCCCGGATTCGGGATGCCGGACGCCGGCGACGAGGGTGCGTTCGCACCGGACCTCGTCCGCGTCGCGGAGTTCTCCCGTCGCGGGCCGTGGGCCGCGCGTCTGACCGCGCAGTTGCTGGACACCCGGGTCGACTACCTGGAGGACAGCGCCTGGTCGGTGTACCGGTACCGCACCGATCGCGCACACGGCGCGATCGCGGGCGGCAGGTCCGACGGCCCCGTCATCGAGGTCAACGTCCCACCCCTGGGCGAGGCGTGGGTGGAGGTCAGCGGTACGCACGGCCGGGCCGCGATGTTCTGGCCGAACGCGGAGCGTCTCACCCGGCCCGTCCTCGACTTCGACACGATCTCCGTGCCGGAGAGCGCCGCGCTGTACCGCCGGATGCTGGAAGGGATCGACGGCGCAGGCGATGAGCTCGCCGAGCTCGACCTGGGGAGCGCGGTCGATGCGGCTGCCGTGCGCCGGGCCTGCCTGCCCGAGGCGCTCGGCGGGGTCGTGGGGCCGGATGCCAGGGTGCGCGCGCTCGTGCTCGCCTTCGGCGTTCCGCACTCGCTCGTCGCGGCTGGACTGGAGGACACCGCCCTCGGTCGTCGTTTCGCGCCGCAGGGCTGGCCGCGCACGGCGGGCGACGTCGTGATGGGCGGCCTCGTGGAGTTCGCCTCACTGACGGACCGCGGCCGGCCCGCAGTGCGGTTCGCCCGCTTCCTGCGCAAGCGCCCTCTGCTCGGAGCGGCGCTGAGCACGGCGGAGCTGGCACTGGGCGTCGCTCTCGGGCGGGGGCGCTCCCGGGTCACGCGGGGTCTCGGCATCCTGCTCGCGATCGATGCGCTCGCCGATCTCGTGATCTGGACCGTCCGCATCCGCCGGCGCTGAGCGCTCATACGGATGAGCCCGGTCGACGCCAGGGGACCGGGCTCATCATCGCTGGATCGGTGCGGATCAGCGGGCGTTGCCGTTGTTGAAGTGGTACTCGCCGCTGCCGTTGATGCCGTGGCTGCCGTGCGCGCCGGGGCCGCGGCCGTCGGTGCCGGGCTCGACGTGGTTGGTCTTGGTGTGCACGATGTCGTAGTAGACCGACGTGTCGGCGGCGTTCGGGAACACGCGGTAGGTGAAGACGTTCTTGGTCAGCTCGGTGATCGGCACGACGCGCTGGAACAGCACGTTGCCGTTCGCGTCCTTCGCGTTGATCCAGCGCGACGAGCCATCTGCGGCGACGGTCCAGTCGCCGTGCAGCTTCGGGCTGTTGTCGAGGTTGTACATCGTGTACGTGCCGTCGGCCTTGAAGTACGCCCAGCCGACGAAGCTCGCGACGGCCGGGTTGTCGAGGCCGACGCGGTTGCCGTCCTGGTCGAGCGCGCTCGTGGTCTTCCACGGCGTCGACGCGAGGGTCTCGGACGGGGTCAGGTTCTTCCACGAGGCGGATGCGGCGGCCGGGGCAGGAGCAGCGGCGGCTGCCGTGGTGGGGACGACGGCGATCGCGGCGAGCGCGATGGTCGATGCGGCGATGAGGGAGCGGCGGGAGATCCGGGAGGTGATGTTCATGTCTTCAACGCTACGAATCGGCGTCGAGCCATGACATCGTCCGATCGGCTATTCCTGGGCGCGCCGATGGGGTGAGCTCGGCGTGGATCGCTCAGGCATCCGGCGGTCAGACCGCACCCCACACCGCGCGCGCCCCGGCGTCTCCCGTCAGCACCGTGACGACGACGGTCCCGGCGGCGGCGACGAGGGCCGCGGCGATGATCGCGACAGCGAGGATGCGGCTCATCCGCGGTCTCGTGCGGCGCAGCCGCGGCAGCATCCGATCACCCATCGCGACGGCGACGGACGCGATCAGCAGGGCGATCGTCCACGGGATCAGCATCAGGCCGAGAGCCTCGTGGTGCAGGATCGCGGGGGTGTAGCCGACGGTCGAGGCGAGCGACTGCCCTGCCAGCACGGTCACCGGCACCAGCGCCGCGACTCCCAGCGCCGCGATCGGCGGCGCCCACCCGAGCCGCCGGCGTGCGGCCGGCCACACCGCGACCAGCGCCGCCGCGAGTGCGGTGAGGGGCGTGAGCACGACCACGGCGTGGACGAGCAGCGGATGCAGCGGCAGACCTGCTATGCGGAATCCGTCCGCGTCGGCGAAGATGTCCATACGGAGACAACGATCTCCGCGCCGATCCGGTTCATCGCGACCCGAGAATGAACCGGCGACCGTCCTGCCTCGTTCTCATCGTGAGGAGGCGATCCGTGACCGAAGAGGACGACGAGCGACTGACCGCGCTCTATGAGCTTCACGCCGGCCCGATCCGGCGGTATGTGGTGAGCATCACGGGCAACCGCGGCGGTTCAGCCGACGACGTCGTGCAGGAGACGCTGCTGCGCGCCTGGCGGACCCCGCGCATCCTGGAGCAGGACCCGACCACTTCGAGGGCATGGATGATCACCGTCGCCAGGCACATCGTGATCGACGAGGCGCGCAGCGCCCGCCGCAGGCACGAGAACCCGGTCGCGGAGGTTCCCGAGCGGGCGGCCGACGACCACACCGATCGGCTCTTCGATGCGCTGCTGATCCAGGACGCGCTCGCCGCGGTGAGCCCGGAGCACCGCGAGGTCGTGATCGCCGCGTACTACCGCGGGCGGAGCGTTCGCGAGGTGGCGGAGGAACTGGGGATCGCCGAGGGGACCGTGAAGTCCCGGATGCATTACGGACTGCGGGCCCTGCGGCTCGCACTGCAGGAGAGAGGGGTGACGAGGTGAACGCCGACCACGAGCGGTACGCCACCTGGGACGCCGCATATGCGCTGGGGGCGCTCTCGGCATCGGACCGCGCAGAGTTCGAGGAGCATCTCGCGCACTGCTCGCGGTGCCGCGAGGCCGTCGCCGAGCTCACGTCGACCGTCGTGCTGCTGTCCCAGGTGAGGCCGGAGGACGCCCAGCGGATCGCGGAGCAGGATGCCGACGGCGCGGCGCCCGTGCGTGTGCTGGCCGCCGCACGCGCCCGGCGCACCAGGCGCAGGCGGCTCACCGCCTGGGTGTTGGGGGCCGCGGCCGCGGTCGTCGTGGCCACCGTGGTGTCGGTCGCCCTGCTGATGCCCCGTCCGGCCGAGGCCGTGGCGCTGGAGCCCGTCGGGGGAGCGCCCGTCGTGGCGACGGTGGCGCTCACCACGGTGCCGTGGGGGACCAGGCTCGACGTGGTGTGCGCCTATGAGGGGTACTCGGGATGGAGCGGCACCTACGAGCTGGCGGTCACTTCGCGGGACGGCACGACCACCACCCTGTCGAACTGGAACGTGGAAGCCGGGGCCACCGCGCGGCTGTCGGCGGGAACGGGGCTGCCGGAGTCCGACATCCGGTCCGTCGAGATCCGGGATGCCACCGGGAAAGTCGTCGTGAAGCACGAGTTCGGGTGAACCATCCGCCCCGCCCGTCTCGTGTCACGGGAGCGGCCGCCATCGCGGAGGCTGATCAGACGAAAGGGACGGCACGATGTCGCACAGGGCATACGGGTACAGGGCACACGGGCGCAGGGCACTCGCCATCGGGGGCATCGCCTTCGCACTCCTTCTCGCCGGCTGCTCCGGCGGCACGGGCGGTTCCGGTGGTTCCGGCGGTTCCGGTTCCGGCGGCTACGGGGCGCCGTCGTCGCAGGCCCCGGAGCCGGCGGCATCAGGCCTGGCCGTAGCGGACAGCTCGCTCGGGAAGATCGTGGTCGACGGCGACGGCATGACCGCCTACATGTTCGACAAGGACACTCAGGGCACGAAGACCAGCGCCTGCACCGGCGAGTGCCTGGCGAAGTGGCCGCCGATCCTGTCCGACTCCACGACGCCGAAGGCCGACGGCGTCACGGGCACGCTCGCCACGATCGACACCCCCGACGGCAAGCACCAGGTCACGCTGGACGGCTGGCCGCTGTACACCTTCGCGGGCGACGCGGCGAAGGGCGACGTGAACGGTCAGGGCGTCGGCGGCATCTGGTGGGTGCTCTCGCCCGCGGGCGAGAAGATCGGCGGCTGACCGGCGCGGAACGACGGATGCCCCGGATCGAGGACGATCTGGGGCATCCGCTCTGACGGGTTCGGCGACCCGCCGGCTCTCGTCGTCAGCTCTTGGACTGACCGTACGAGCCGAGCTGGCGGGTGGACTCGATCACGCGGGCCGCCATCGCGGTCTCGGCGATCTTGCCCCAGGCGCGCGGGTCGTACTGCTTCTTGTTGCCGACCTCGCCGTCCACCTTGAGCACGCCGTCGTAGTTCTTGAACATGTAGTCGGCGATCGCACGCGTGTACGCGTACTGGGTGTCGGTGTCGACGTTCATCTTGATGACGCCGTTGGCGACGGCCGTGGCGATCTCCTCGTCCGACGAGCCGGAGCCGCCGTGGAAGACCAGATCGAGCGGGTTCCTGCCGGTGCCGTACTTCGCGGCGACCTGAGCCTGGATGTCGCCCAGCAGCTCGGGGCGCAGCTTGACGCCGCCCGGCTTGTAGACGCCGTGCACGTTGCCGAAGGTGAGGGCGGCGATGTAGCGGCCCTGCTCGCCCAGGCCCAGCGCCTGCACGGCCTGGTCGACGTCGCCGAAGGTGGTGTAGAGCGCCTCGTTGGAGCCCTCGTGCGCGACGCCGTCCTCCTCGCCGCCGACGACGCCGATCTCCACCTCGAGGATGGCGTTGATCGCCTTCATGCGGGGCAGCAGCTCCTTGGCGATCTCGATGTTCTCAGCGAGCGGCACGGCCGAGCCGTCCCACATGTGCGATTGGAAGATCGGGTTGCGTCCGGCCTTGACCTCCTCCTCGGAGGCGGCGATGAGCGGCTCGACGAAGCCGGCCAGCGCGTCCTTCGGGCAGTGGTCGGTGTGCAGCGCCACGGTGATGGGGTAGTTCTTGGCGACCTCGGTCGCGAAGCGCGCGAAGGCGAGGGCGCCCGTGGCACGGCCCTTGACGGTGTGCCCGGCGAAGTAGTCCGCGCCACCGGTGGTGACCTGGATGATGCCGTCGGAGCCGGCCTCGGTCAGACCCTGCAGCACAGAGTTGATCGTCTGCGAGCTGGAGACGTTGAAAGCGGGGTACGCGAAGCCACCGGCCTTCGCGCGGTCGAGCATCTCTGCGTACTGTTCCGGAGTGGCGACGGGCATGGATTCTCCTGCTTCTGATGTGCGGGGGTCATGCTCACTCTATCCGCGCGGATGCCGGTTCTTCTCGGCTGTTTCGGGGCGTCGGGGCGCGGATCTTGAAGACCTGTTAAGAACGTCGAATCCTTCGTCGGGAAAACGGGAAAACTCGCCTGTTCCGCACGGCCGGATCACTAGGCTGACCGCATGGTGAGCCTTACAGCCGATCTCAGCCCGCTTCGTCCCGACCGCAACCTCGCGATGGAGCTGGTCCGCGCGACCGAAGCGGCCGCGATCCGGGCGGTGCCCTTCATCGGCCGCGGCGCCAAGGAGGCGGCCGACGGCGCCGCCGTCGACGCCATGCGCGCGTTCCTCGGCACGGTCGACTTCCGAGGCCGTGTCGTGATCGGCGAGGGCGAGAAGGACAACGCCCCGATGCTGTTCAACGGCGAGGAGGTCGGCACCGGCGTCGGCCCCGAGTGCGACATCGCGGTCGACCCGATCGACGGCACCTCCCTGACCGCGGCGGGCCGCCAGAACGCGCTGTCCGTGCTCGCGGTCTCCGACCGGGGCTCGATGCTCGACGCCTCCAGCGTCTTCTACATGGACAAGCTCGTCACGGGCCCTGCGGGCGTCGGCGTCGTCGACATCCGACTGCCCATCGGCGAGAACATCCGCCGCCTCGCCAAGGCGCTCGACAAGCCGGTCGAGGAGATGGTCGTCTCGGTGCTGCACCGGCCGCGTCACGAGCAGCTGATCCGGGAGATCCGGGATGCCGGCGCCGGCACCCGGCTGATGAGCGACGGCGATGTCGCAGGAGGCATCAACGCCGCCCGTCACAACGCCCGCACCGACATGTGCGTCGGCATCGGCGGCAGCCCGGAGGGCATCGTCACCGCGTGCGCGATCAAGGCGCTCGGCGGGCACATCCAGGGCATCCTCTGGCCGCGCGACGACGAGGAGCGCCAGCGAGGCATCGACGCCGGGCTGAAGATGGACACGGTCTACGAGGCCGACGACCTCGTCAAGGGCAACAACACGATCTTCGTCGCCACGGGCGTGACCGACGGCCAGCTGGTCCGCGGCGTGCGTCGCGAAGGACGCTATCTCTACACGGAGAGCGTCGTGCTGCGCTCCGCCTCGGGCACGCTGCGACGCATCACGTCCGACCACCTCGTGTCGAAGTGGCTGTGAGCACGACGAGATAACGTTCTGACCGCGGTGGCCCGCCCATCCCGCGATTCCCAGCCGCGGCTGGCACAATGAGTGTGGATCCGGCGCCCTCAGCGCGCTGGAGTTGGTCAGAACAGGAGAGCTCGGGATGTCAGCGAGCGAGCAGTCCGAGAAGCAGAGCAGCGCTCAGCACATCACCACGAAGACCGGTCGTATCCTGCGCGTCACCGATGAGCAGCTCGCTGCAGCCGCCGCGGCGAAGGCCGCAGCCAGTGCCATTCCGGATCCGGCCCGCCGCAAGGACGTGCTTTTCCGCGTGCGTCGCGAAGAGGGCCACGAGCTCAGTTCGTGGTGGATGATCGGCGCCTTCCTGCTGACCGCGAGCATCGTCGTCGCCCTGCTGTCCGGAGTGCCCGGCGGCGCCTGATCCCGTGGGTCGCTGAGCGCCCCGCCTGCACTGAGCGAGCGTCAGCGGGACGACGTGGAGAGCCGTGCGCCAGTTCGCTCAGGCGACCGCTCGCTGCGGGGCGGATGCCAGCGGCGCGGAGAGCGGGATGCTGAGCGCGGCGCCCAGTGCGTGCACGTCCGGTGCCTCGGCCAGACGCGCGGCGTCGATCACGATCTGCGCGCAGGCCCGCGCATCCGCCAGGGCGTCGTGGTGTGGGAAATCGCCGAAGCCCGCCGCGGCCGCCGCCTTGGGGAGCCGGTAGGAGTCGAGGTCGTAGGTCTTGCGGGCCACCGCGAGCGAGCACAGCGACCGGTACGGCGGGGCGTCGATGCCCGTCGCCTCGCAGGCGCGGCGCAGCACGTTCATGTCGAAGCCGGCGTTGTGGGCGACGAGCACGTCGGCACCGGCGAACGCGCAGAGCCTGCCGATCTGCTGAACCCAGGTGGCCGCACCTGCGACGTCGTGGGCGTAGAGCCCGTGGATCCTGGTGTTCCACTCGTTGAACTCGTCGTGACCCGCAGGCGGGCGGATCAGCCAGCCGGTCTGCGCGACCACCTTCCCGTCGCGCACGCGGACGAGTCCGACGGAGCAGGCGGAGGCGGGGCTGGAGTTCGCCGTCTCGAAGTCGATCGCGGTGAAGTCCAATGGCACGCTCCCACTCTCGCGCCCACCTCGGCGCCGACGTCGCAGGCTCGCCGTAGGCTGAGCGATATGAGTGACGTGCGAGCGACTTCCTTCGGATCCGAGGCCGACACCTACGAGGCTTCGCGGCCGGACTACCCCTTCGAGGCCGTCGCCTGGATGCTGGAGAAGCTGCCGCACGGAGCGCGGAGGATCGCGGACGTGGGAGCCGGCACGGGCAAGCTCACCCGCGTGATCGCGGATGCTCCGGATGCGCAGGTCGTGGCGGTGGATCCGGATGCGGCGATGCTGGCCAAGCTGCGCGACACGGTCCCCGGCGTCCCGACGTACGTGGGCACTGCCGAGTCGCTGCCCCTGCCGGATGCGAGCCTGGACGCCGTCGTGCTGGGGCAGGCGTGGCACTGGGTGGACCCGGAGACGGCATCCGCCGAGATCGGCCGCGTCGTCCGGCCCGGCGGAACGCTCGGGCTGATCTGGAACGCGCGCGACAACCGCGTCGACTGGGTGCGCCGCTTCACCGCGGTCATGCACGCGAGCGCTGCGGAGGAGATGCTGGATGCCGGCGGCCCGACGGTCGCCGCACCGTTCGGCGAGCTGGAGACGGAGCGCTGGGAGTGGGTGCGCCCGATGACGCGCGCGCAGCTGCACCGCATGGCGGATTCGCGCAGCTATCTGATCACGGCCTCCGAGCAGGAGCGCGCGAGCATCCATGAGGGCATGGACGCTCTGTTCGACGAGCTGGGCGTCACCGGCGAGGACACCATCGATCTGCCGTACGTGACGACGGCGTTCCGGGTGCGACGCCGTGACTGAACCCATCCGCGCCGTCTTCTTCGACCTGGACGACACTCTGGTCGGAGACGGCGCCGTCGACGCCGCGCTGCTCGCCATCGACGAACTCGCCGCGCGGCATCCTGATCTCGACACGCAAGCGATGCGCACGGCGAATGCCACGGTGTGGAGCGGATGCTGGGCGTCACGGGGTGAGCAGTGGATGCGCGGCGAGCTGGAGGACGACGCGCTGACGCGAGAGGTGTGGCGGCGCACGCTTTCCGGCGCCGGTGCGGGCGCGGAGCTCGTGGATGAGGCCGTTCACCTGCATCTGGCGGCGGAGCGACGCACGTTCACCCTGTTCGACGACAGCCGCGACGTGCTGGTGGAGCTGCGTCGACGGGGCATCCCGATCGGGCTGATCACCAACGGGCCCTCGACGTTCCAGCGCGAGAAGCTGCGCACCGTCGGGATCGACGGGCTGTTCGACGTGGTCGTCGCCTCGGGGGACATCGGAGTGCTGAAGCCGGATGCCGAGATCTTCCGCCATGCGCTCGATCGGGCCGGAGCGGTCTCGACCGCTTCGCTTCACGTCGGCGACAGCTTCCCGGCCGACGTCATGGGCGCTGTCGGCGCGGGGCTCTCCGCGTTCTGGCTGAACCGTGAGCGGATCGCGGCGCCGCAGGACGGCCCCCGGCATGTCGAGGGCGACTCGCTGCGATCCGTGCTGGAGCTGGTCGGCTGACCCGCCTGCGGCGGGACGGTCAGGAGCGGGGGAGGATGTCCTTCGCGAGGTCCCGGACCTTGCTGATGTAGCCGCCGTCGGGAACCCGCACGCAGTAGTCCTTGATGGTGACGCCGAGTTGCATCTCGTCGGCGCCGTACCAGACGCCTCCGCTGGAGGCCCCGCCGGTCGCCACATCGAGTGTGATGTCGTCCCGGACGAAGCGGCCCATGGGCTTGGCGGGATCTGTCTCGACGTCGCGATAGGCATCCGTCGGCTTCCAGCCCGACGCGTCGAGCTGCTCGACCAGCGCGTCGAAGGCACCGGCGAGATCGGAACCCGCCTTCGCCGAGATGCCTGCTCGATAGGACACGCCGGGAGTGGGCTCACTCTGGCATCCGTCGACGTGGCCTTTCGCGGTCGCGTCGTCGAGACCGGCCGCGTGCAGTGAGTCGAGCACGTCTTGAGTGGCTGAGTCGATGGCCGCTGCTTTCGCTTCGAGCACCGCGCGGGGGTTCGACGGCACCGGAGAGCATCCGCTGAGGAGGAAGGCGAGAAGTCCCACAGCACCCATGATGGCCGATCTCCTCATGGGGTCAAGCCAGTCTTCGAGCGGCCGGCCTCTCCGGACGTGGGGTCACGATCCCACTCGGGGTCCACGGGGTCGCGCCACCACGGATCGTACGACTGCGACGCGCTGTTCGTGTCGTCGCCGTGACCGTCGACGATGCGGCCCAGGTTGTACAGGGATTCGCTGTCCCGGTCGTAGTACCGCGAATGGTCGTCGAAGTTCGGCCCCCATCCGCGCTGGGGTGATTCCGCTTGAAAGCGATGCGCCCCGAAATCCTCGGACGACGGATCCATGCCCAGACCGGTGTCGAAGAACTGGTCCTTGCGCACCCAGCCCTCATCCCCGAGGAACGCGACGAAGTCACGGCTGTTGCGGCCGTCGTACACATGGTCGGCGCCGACGCTGAAGTCGGATGCGTGATCTGCCGGTCCGGTCCCCGGGCTGCCGATCAGCGCGATGTCGTCGACCGCGAGACCGTGGTCCGTCGCCGCGTAGGACGTCGTCGTCGAACCGTAGCTGTGGCCGATCGCCGTCATGTGCGCCGGATCGTGAGCGCGCGACGCGCGAAGCCCGTCGACTGCGGCGGCGAGACGAGCGCCGCCGTCCGCCGCACGATCCTCCGAGGGGACCTCGCCCCACTCGAGAAGGTCACCGGCAGGTGTGTCGTAGCCGAGCCAGAACATCGTCGCCACGCTCGATCCGTCGCCGTTGAAGCGCGCGCTCTCGTACAACCGGGTCGCCTCGTCCACGCCACCTGGGGCGTCATCCATCTCGGTGCGGATGCCCGGCACCTGCACGGAGACGTCGTCTGCCGTGTCCAGGTCGCCGACGGCGATCGCCACCCGGCCGTCACCGCCGAACGCATCCGGGTCATACAGCCACAGCTGTCCACCCGGTCTGTCGTCGGTGCCGGGGACGACGTATCCGTCCGCGTGCTCCAGCGCTGTCCGCGTCGCGCGGGCGTTGGCGAGCCGTTGCTTCTCCTCGGGAAGAAGCGTGCCGTCGCGCTCCTTCATCTCCAGCTCTGCGAGATCGGCGTCGAGGCGCAGCCTGTTGGCGGCGTCGCGCGCCGAAGCCGGGAGGCCGTCGGCACTGCCGAGCTGATCCGGGTAGGCCGCGATCAGGGCATCCCGCTCCGCCTCCGTCAGGCTGTTCCACCACGCGTTCATCGCCTTGGGTCCGTCTGCGGCGGACGGCTTCCGCCCGATGGCGCCGAGCGCCAGTGCGCTGATGCCGCCGGTCGGCGAGCTCGCCTCGGCGGCGGTGTCGGCACCGGTGAAGAGCTGCACCAGGAACTGCTCGTTCTCCGTGACGCGCCGTTGCAGGTCGGTGATGTCGGTCGTGATCCCCGCACGACGGTTGGTCAGCGCGCGTGCGCGCTCCTGCAGGGCGGCGATCTCCGCCTCCGCGACTTCGCCGGCAAGGTTCACATCCGTGATGAGGTCGGCGCGCTCGCGATGGTACGAAGTGATGTCGCTGCTGATCGTGGTGTGATCGCTCTGCAGGGTCCGCAGCTGGTCGGCGAACACGTCGACACCGCGGGCGACCCGCTTGAGCGTCTCTCCCATCGGCTGGTGCTGCTGCGCGAAGTTCTTGGCGTGGTCGCCATACGCCTCAGCCGCCTTGCCTGCCCAGTACCACTTGGATTCGGCGAGGAGCAGCGCCTCCTCGGAGAACTCCGTGAGGCGAACGGCGCCGCTCAGCAGCGAGGTCGCGAGAGACTCGGAGCCTGCCGGATCGCCCTCAGGGCGGTCGACAGGGTCGATCACAGCGGGGATGTTGATCGTCGTCGTCATCCCGCACCGCCTCCGAGTGCAGCCATCCGGCGAGCGACCTCGGTGTCGAGATTCTCGTACGAGACCCCGGTCTCGCGCAGTTCGTCGGCGTACACCTCGGAGGAGGTCTTGGCCCGGAGGGCGATCTTCTCCCACGAAGCGAGGAAGGTGCGTGCGGGCCCCACGGCGACCGAGGGCAGCCCGCCGGTCGGCGCGGAGGAGAGGGACTTCATGAGCGCGCTCATCTGCGCGGCCTGCGAGCTCCAGCGCCGGTCCAGCTCACCCGGCATCACAGGGTTGTAGGTGACTCCGTCGGTCATGCTGCGGCTCCGATCAGCTCGCGGGCCCGACCGACGCCGACCGGCAGGCCGGTCGAGGTCAGACGGATGAACAGGCGGCCGTGCTCGGCGTCGAATCCGGTCAGCAGCTCTTCCGCGCCCAGTTCGCCGGCGCGGTCGGCCATGATGCGCGGTGTCCCGGTCGGCGGGATGAACAGATGCCAGCCATCCGCTGTCAGCGCACCACGTGCCTCGCGCAGGTGCTCGATACCCGCAGGCGTGCCGACGCCCGCCAGAGTCAGCGTGATGGCGTGCCGCACGGAGTCGCGCGTGGGGCCGGGAATCCACCGGGCCTCGCGTCGGGGCATGCCATGCCCGACGAGCATGCGCCACAGATCGTCGGCGTCCGTCAGCTGGAGCTGCGCGAACGGCCCTGGTGCGCGTTCAGGCAGACCCGACATGGCGGGTGCGGGCCTCTCCGGCGGCAGCAGCACGATGTCCAGGTCGGGATGCCGGCGGTGCACGACCGACCAGAACGGGTCGTTCATCTCGTCTGCGCTGACGTCGTCCGGCACGCTGGGCTCCTTTGATCGGATGGCACCACGCTAGCGGCCCGCCGGCGTCCGGGGGCAGGGGGACTAGTCCCCATCTGATCGGCCCGGTTGCCCGTCGCCGTCGTAGGCTGGCGCGATGAGACTGCTGCTCACCTCCGGTGGAGTGACGAACCCCAGCATCCGCAGGGCATTGGTGGAGATGCTCGGCAAGCCGATCGAGGATTCGACGGCGCTGTTCATCCCGACCGCCCAGTACGGGCATCCGTCGTGCACGCCCGAGGTGACCCTCCGCTCGGCGAGCAGCGACTGGTCGATGACGGCGCTCGGCTGGAAGTCCGCCGGCCTGCTCGAGCTCACCGCCCTGCCGTCGATGGAGGGGGAGCGGTGGGTCCCGTGGGTGGAGCAGGCGGACGCACTGCTCGTGGACGGCGGAGACGCGACCTATCTGGCGCACTGGATCCGGCGCTCGGGGCTGTTCACGCTCTTCCCCCGTCTGGAGCGCACCGTGTGGGTCGGCGTGAGCGCAGGGAGCATGGTGATGACGCCGCGCATCGGCGCGGAGTTCGAGCGCTGGACGTCGCCGGAGCCAGGGGAGGGGACGCTCGGCGTCGTGGACTTCTCGCTGTTCCCGCACCTCGACTACCCGGATTTCCCGGAGAACACGCTCGCGCATGCGGAGCGGTGGGCCGAGCACATCGATGGGCCGGCGTACGCGATCGACGACCAGACCGCGATCCGCGTCGTGGGGGAGGACGTCGACGTGATCTCGGAGGGGCACTGGAAGCGGTTGGAGTAGCGGCTCGCCGGTAGACTCGCATCCCGTGGCTCTCACTATCGGAATCGTCGGCCTGCCCAACGTCGGCAAGTCGACCCTCTTCAACGCGCTGACCAAGAACGACGTGCTCGCGGCGAACTACCCGTTCGCGACCATCGAGCCGAACGTGGGCGTCGTCAGCCTGCCCGACAAGCGCCTCGACGTGCTCGCCGGGATCTTCGGCAGCGAGCGCATCCTGCCCGCCGCGGTGTCGTTCGTCGACATCGCCGGCATCGTGCGCGGCGCGAGTGAGGGGGAGGGCCTGGGCAACCAGTTCCTCGCCAACATCCGTGAGGCCGACGCCATCGCGCAGGTCGTCCGCGGCTTCGCTGACGATGATGTGGTGCACGTCGACGGATCGGTGAATCCGGCATCCGACATGGAGACCATCAACGCCGAGCTGATGCTCGCCGACCTGCAGACCCTCGAGAAGGCGATCGTGCGTCTCGAGAAGGAAGTCAAGGGCAAGAAGACCGAGCCGGTCGTCCTGGAGATGGCCAAGGCCGCTCAGGATGCTCTGGAGCGCGGCATCCTGCTGTCGGTGAGCGGTCTCGACCTCGCGCCGATCAAGGAGCTGGGTCTGCTGACCGCGAAGCCCGTCATCTTCGTCTTCAACGTCGACGAGTCGGTGCTGACGGATGCTGCGCGCAAGGCCGAGCTGGAGGCGCTGGTCGCCCCCGCGAAGGCGATCTTCCTGGACGCGAAGATCGAGTCCGAGCTCATCGACCTGGACCCGGAGGACGCCGCCGAGCTGCTCGCCTCCACGGGGCAGGAGGAGTCCGGCCTGGACCAGCTCGCACGCATCGGCTTCGACACTCTGGGGCTGCAGACCTACCTGACGGCGGGGCCGAAGGAGGCCCGCGCCTGGACGATCCACAAGGGCGACAAGGCCCCGCAGGCCGCCGGCGTGATCCACACCGACTTCGAGAAGGGCTTCATCAAGGCCGAGGTCATCTCGTTCGAGGACCTGGTCGAGACCGGCTCGGTCGCCGAGGCGCGCGCGAAGGGCAAGGCGCGCCTGGAGGGCAAGGATTACGTCATGCAGGACGGCGACGTGGTGGAGTTCCGCTTCAACGTCTAGTGCGAGCAGCGGGATGCTGCCGGGCGCTGCATCTCCCCATCGATCGCTATCCTGATCGGACACTCGACGCGGAGGGGAATCATGGGCCAGTTCGATCAGCTGCCGGGAGAGACACGCGAGCAGTTCGTCCGCCGATTCTCGCAGCGCCCCGGCGTTGTCGCCGACGGTGTCACGCTCGTGGACCTCTACAACCGGATCCGGATGCTCGAGGCCAGGGTCGACGAGCTCGAGGAGCGGAATGCTGAGAGCTGACACGCGTCTCGCGCGATGCTCTGGCGCCTTGACGGCATGACGGGCAGGCATCGTCGAGGAAACGGGCTGCGGCGCGAGAGCGAGGCAGAAGGCGAGCCGCGACGCGGCCCGGCCGTGCTGCGCTTCACCGTCTGAGACCGTCCTGCGCGGCGATCGAGAAGACCTCATCGCGAGGTCCCAGCCGGTCTCCGAGCAGGGCGACGAGTGCGTCGGGGTGGGTCAGCTGCGGGTGGTGCCCGGCGCGCTCCAGTGTGATCAGCTCCACGTGAGGGAGCGGCGCGAACTGTGCGATGGCACGCGGGTCGAGGGGATCCTCACTGCCGGTGACGATGCGCACCGGACCGCTGAACCGCGCGAGCGCCGCTCGCAGTTCGGCGCGCCATCTCTTCGATCCCGCCCGGGCGAGCTGCACGGCCGCACGCGCGGCGCTGCCGCGCCTCAGGTCGCGGACGCTGGACTCGAGAGCGGCGGCGCTCGCGTCCGAGCCGGTCAGCTGCCGTGACAGCCGTGCGGGATCGGTGCGGCGGAGGTACGCTCGGATGAGCGGGGTCAGTCTGGTGGCGACCCCTGTCGGCGTCTGGAGGAAGAACGGGGCGATCAGCGTGAGCGAGGCGATCCGCTCCGGCATCCGGTCCGCGGCGACGACCGCCGCAGCGGCGCCGATCGAGTGGCCGATGAGGTCGGCGGGTTCGTCGCCCAGTATCGCGGGCAGCCAGAGGTCCCAGTCCTCGACACCGGTGCCGCCGGTGAGTCCCAGGCCGGGCAGATCGACGACGCGCGCGCCGATTCCGCCCGCCACGCCGGACCAGGTGTCCGCGTTGATCGGCAGGCCCGGGAGGACCAGGCGAGAGGATTCCGGTGCGCCGAGCTGGAACGTCCGCACACCGCCGGCGTCGACGAATCGACGGGCATCCGCGCGGGCAGCGCCGAAGCGATGCGCGGCCAGGTAGTCCGCCCACAGTTCCAGGGACGCCCGGGCGTCGGGCATCCTCAGGCCATGCCGTTCGGCGAGCTCGATCGCGGATGCCGTCGGGTAGCGGTCCGCGGAGAGGAAGCCGATCGTCTCGGGGTCAGTCCTGCTGATCCGCCGGGGAAGCCTCTTGATGGCGGCGACGGGGATCCGCAGTCGCGGAACCTTCGCGCCCAGGTGGCGGGCGAGGTGCGCCAGCATGTCCGGCAGCGGCGGCGTGGCGTCGTCGAGGATCCAGTACGACCTGCCGGCGGCGGCCTCATCGATGGCGGACGCCGCCATGAAGGCCGCCAGATGATCGACTGTGACGATCGGGACGAAGGTGGTCTCGTCTCCGGGCAGAGCCGCCACGGTGCCGTTCCAGAGCTCCTCGACGCTGCTCGCGAGGCCGACGTGCTGCTCCGACTCGCCGGTGACGCTGTCTCCGATCACGGTCGCCGGGTTGACGATCGTCCACGGGATGCCGCGCTCCTGCGCGAGGGCCTGGAAGATCGCATCGGACTCGACTTTCGAGCCTTCGTACCCGCCCAGCTCCCGGTACACGGCGGCGCGATGCTCGTCGGACCACGGAACGATCGCGGGATCCTGGCCGCCGACGCGATAGCCCGAGATGTGCACGACGCGCTGCAGACGGGGAAGGCCGGCGGCGAAGTCGATCAGCCTCTCGACGATGCCGACGTTCGCGCGTCGTGCCTCCTCCGCGGGCATCCCGAAGCGGAAGGAGCCGGCGCAGTTGTGGATCTCGGTGACGGACGCAAGGACCTCGGGGCCGCCCGGGACGAGCTCCGGGCTGTCGAAGTCGACGATCACGGTGCTGATCGGCCGGCTCGGCCCGTGCGACGCGAGCCATCGCTCGATGCGCGCTCCGGAGTCGGCGGATCGCACGGCTGCCGTGACCTCCGCCCCCGCCGCGGCGAGAGACAGGATGAGGTGCCGGCCGATCAGGCCGGAGGCGCCGAAGACCAGCGCATGGCGGGAGTCCTCGCGCGGCGTCATCGCGTCGCCCCTGCCGTCCGGATGCGCTGCTCGATGAGGTCCGAGACGACGTCGGCGGCCGATTCCAGCGGCTGAGGGCTCCGCATCGCGCGGGACACGATGACCGCCCCCTCGATGGTGGCCACGATGACCGTGGCCAGAGAGCGGGCTCCCTCTGCATCGACGCCATCCGCCTCGAGCAGCGCCGCCGTCGGCACGATCCACGACTCGAAGGCGGAGGCGCACGCGTGCCTCAGCCGCTCGCTCTCCGCGCCCATCTCCAGCGTCACGACCGAGACCGGGCAGCCCAGCCGGTAGTCGCTCCGGCTGACGATAGAGGTCAGGGCCTCGATCGCAGCGCGCGCAGCCTGCGCCGCCCCGCCGGCGGATTCCGCAGCCTCGGCGATCAGCGTGCCGAACTGCGCGGCAGCGAGATCGACCGCCGCGACGCCGAGGCCCTCCTTGCCGTCGGGGAAGTGGAAGTAGATCGAGCCCTTCGGCGCGGCGGCGTGATCGATCACGGCGTTCAGCCCCGTGCCGCTGTAGCCGCTGGTCTGGATGAGCTCGAGCATGGATTCTGCGAGCCGAGCCTTGGTCAGGTCTCCCTTGGACATCGTCATGAATGAAGAATAGACCGGTCTACATATTTTGTGCAAAACGGAACAGACTGCGCACTGACCGGAGCCATCGCGGCGGTGCACTACGCTGGCCTGAGCGTCGCGTGCCGGTGGCAGACCGTGTCAGGCATGGAGGCGTGGAACCTGAAGGAGACGGACGTTGACGATGTCCACCCCTTCGCCCCAGCGTGACTGAGGGCGAGAAGACCAGGCTGGTGGCCTGGAGTCAAGAGCTGCGGAGCGTGCATGCACGGCTGCGCAAGGCGCTGCGGATCGCGCAGGACGCCGCTGCCGAAGGCGGATCGGTGGAGACGGCGAGTCGTGATCTGCTTCTGTTCTGCCATGGATTCTGCGCTGCCCTCACCGGGCACCATGTGGCGGAGGACCGGGAACTGTTCCCTGCCATCGCTGCGGAGCATCCGCACTTGCGGGAGACGCTGCAAAAACTGGAGCAGGATCATTCGATGATCGCGCACCTGATGGGCGGGCTGCAGGCGGCAGTCGACAGCCGGGCTGCGCCGGACGAACTCGCACGGCACCTCGACGGGGTCTCCGCGATCATGGAGAGCCACTTCCGCTACGAGGAGCGGCAGCTGCTCACCGTGCTGGAGACGCTCGCTCTGGATGCCGAGCCGGCTTGGGCGCTGGGGCCCTTCTGATCGCGCGCCGGTGTCGGGCAGGCCACGTCCGAGGAGTCGATGGCTAGCATGTCGGACATGACCGACGCCGACGACCTCGTGCTCGACTTCTCGCCTCCGCTCGTCGCGGTGCTGCTCGCCGCGGAGCGTTCGAAGGGCGCGCCGCTCGACGAGGCGGAGACATTGGCGGTGCGCGACGACGCCGTCTGCATCCGCGTGCCCCGGTCGGTGGCGGATGCCATGGCGGAACAGCGCGGTTATGCGGACATCGACCCCGAGCGGTGCTGGGAGCAGTGGCAGGACATCCGCGCGCAGTTCGATGAGTGATCCAGTGTGGCGTGAAGTCGACTACGAGACGGCGTGGACGCCGTTCGATCGGCGGTTCGTGTTCGCCCCCGACTTCTACGAGCGCTCCGCTCCTGCGATCCGGCTGCCGGAGGATGCCCTCGTCGTGGACCTGGGGCCGATCTTCGAGAGCGACCGGGCTGGTTTCGCCGAGGGCGCCGCGACTCTCGACGATGCCGCATTCGAGGCGTTCGCCCGGCTGGCAGGTGACGCGGAGATGGTCGCTCTCGACTGGCAGCATCCGGCCTACCTCTATTCGCCGTCGGCGCACAACCGAGGTTCTGGCGAGCCTGCGATTCCCGTCTTCCCGAACGGCGACTACCACGCCCACATGCCGCTGGACCTGCGCTGGGGCACCTTCGGGCACCCCTGGCAGCGCACGTTGACGATCTGGGGAGACGACCTCGTCAGCGGGCTCGGCGAGGAACTGCTGACCTGGCTTCCCCGGCATCCGCAGAGCCCGCGGCGGTGAAGCCGGTCACCAGACCCGGCGCGTCCGCTGGGCCATCCGGCCCGTGCGGAGCGTGCTCGAAATCCGGCACGGTGCGAGGATGTACGCATGCCCGAGTCACCGGAGGTCCAGGCGCTCGTCGAGTTCCTCGATGAGCGGATCGCAGGTCGTGAGATCGCCGAGGTGGACGTCGTCGAGTTCCGCATCGTCAAGACGCGCGACCGCCTCCCCGCCTCGCTGACCGGCGCCCGCATCAACGGGATGCGGCGGTTCGGCAAGCACGCCGGGCTCGAGACGACGGCGGGCTGGCTCATGATCGGATTCGGCCGCAACGGCTGGATACGATGGCAGGCGCCCGGAGATCCGGCTCTCGATCCTCGCGGGCCGGAAGTCGCCAGGATCGTGCTCGACGACGGCGCCGTGATGCAGTTCGTGGACACGGGCGACTTCCTCGCCGTGACGGCATCGGTGGTGGACGCCCCGACGGATGTGCCCGGCATCGCCGCCCTCGGGCCGGACCCGCTCTCCGCCGATTTCACCGCCGATCATCTCGAGCGTGCGCTCGGCACCCGCCGGAAGCAGATCAAGGCGCTGCTGCAGGAGCAGACCTCACTCGCGGGCATCGGCAACGCGTACTCCGACGAGATCCTGCATCGGGCACGGATTCCGCTCGCGACCCATGCCGCACTTCTCGACGCAGCTGACCGGGAGCGGCTCTTCACCGCGGTGGTCGGGACCATGACCACAGCCGCCCAGGAGCGCCGTGGTCTCCGCCCCGATGAGCTCAAACCGGCGAAGGTCTCCGCCATGGCTGTGCATGGCCGAGGCGGACAGGCGTGCCCGGTGTGCGGATCGACGATCGTCGACCAGATGTTCGCCGGCGCATCCGCGCAGTCGTGCCCGCAGTGCCAGCCGGAGCACGACGGCTGACGGCACACGGTCGATCACCTACGAGTGCTCAGTCCGACGCCCCGGGACGCCGCCGCGCGTCCTTCGCCTCCGAGCGTCGCTTCTTGTCGTCGAGACGCCGTCGCTGGGAGCTCCTCGTCGGGCGCGTCGCCCTTCGGACGAGGGCCGGCACGACAGCATCACGCAGCAGCGCGGCGAGCCGCTCCCTCGCGGCGATGCGATTCAGCCGCTGGGAGCGCTGCTCGCTGACGCTGATGATGAGCGTCGTTCCGGCCAGTCGCGGCGCGAGCCGCGCCAGCACGCGGCGACGCTGCGTCTCGTCGAGGGCGCTCGTCGTGCCGAGGTCGATCATGAGCTGCACGCGGGAATCGGTCGTGTTCACGCCCTGCCCGCCCGGTCCCGACGCCCTGGAGAACTGCTCGATGAGATCCGCAGCGGGCACGACGATGCCCCGGGGCGCACCGGGGCCCGGCATGACGTGCAGATCGTCCACGTGACCAGGCTGGCACATCACCGCCGCCGGGTGAGGGTCAGGTGCGTCACCCCGCTCGGCGAGGACACGGCCTCGATCGCATAGCGCTCGTCGAGAGCATCCAGGCCGTCCCAGAGCCGGACGCCGCGTCCCAGCAGGATCG
The DNA here is from genome assembly GCF_052056515.1 of Microbacterium sp. 22195. Taxonomy (NCBI): domain Bacteria; kingdom Bacillati; phylum Actinomycetota; class Actinomycetes; order Micrococcales; family Microbacteriaceae; genus Microbacterium; species Microbacterium sp. 22195. The sequence goes on along the minus strand of NZ_JBQEPE010000001.1, from coordinate 1,149,061 downwards.
GCACCTGCACCACGTGGGCGACATCGACGAGTCCAGCGGCGAGGAAGTCGCGCAGCATGGCGGGCCCGCCGCCGATCCGCACGTCCAGGTCGCCCGCCGCATCGCGCGCCAGGTCGAGCGCCTCTGCGGGAGAGGCATCGACGAAGTGGAACACCGTGCCTCCCTCCATCTCGATCGAGGGCCGGGCGTGGTGGGTGAGGACGAAGACGGGCGTGTGGAACGGAGGGTTCGGCCCCCACCAGCCGCGCCACTCGTCGTCGGTGCCGATGCCCGTCCAGGGGCCGGTGGACGCGCTGAACTTGCCACGGCCCATGATCTCGGCGCCGAAGCCTATGCTGTGCTGCTCGGCGAACACGTTGTCGATCCCCGTGGAGCCGCCTGGCTCTCCGACCATGGACCGCCAGAACCGCGTGGCGAACATCCACTCGTGCAGGCGCTCGCCGGCGTGGCCGAACGGGGCGTCGATCGTGATGCCGTCTCCCGTGCCGAAGCCGTCGAGCGAGATGGAGAAGTTGTGGACACGAACCTGCGGCATGAGCGACTCCCTCGGTTGAGCGACGGTGATCTGCGAATCGTGCTGCGGGTAATCTACCTCGCCGGGCTCCCGCAGCTCTCGGCGCGGGCTCGAGACGACGGCGTCCCGCTAGCCTGTTCGGATGAGCGCCCCGCAGGACTACGACCCGCGGATCGTCGATCTGTACGACCTCGACAATCCGGACGGGCCGGACCACGACTTCTACCGTGCGCTGGCCGACTCCCGCGACGCGCGGAGCATCCTGGATCTGGGATGCGGCACCGGCATCCTCACCGTCACCCTGGCAGCCGAGGGGAGGCGCGTCGTGGGCGTCGATCCCTCCGCGTCGATGCTGGCCTTCGCGAGGGCTCGCCCGGGCGGGGAGCGGGTGGAGTGGATCGAGGGCGACACCGAAGTGCTGCCGGAGGCACGATTCGACCTGATCCTGATGACGGGCAACGTCGCACAGCACATCCCCGACCCGGCGTGGATGCTCACGCTGCGGCGCCTGCGCGCCGTCGCGGCCCCTGGCGCCCTGCTCGCCTTCGAGAGCCGCAACCCCGAGGCGCGCGCCTGGGAGTCGTGGACCCAGGAGGTGCCGTCCGTCAGGGAGACGATGCACGGGCCGCTGGCGGAGTGGAGCGAGATCGAGGAGCTCGGGGACGGCGTCGTGCTGCTGCGCGCGTTCAACCGCTTCGCGCGCACCGGTGAGACGGTGATCGAGGAGCAGTTGCTGACCTTCCGCACCGAGGAGCGCGTCATCCGGGAGCTGCAGACCGCCGGTTTCGACACCGCTGCGGTGTGGGGAGACTGGACGCGTGCGCCGTACGACGGCCGGCAGAGGCTCATGATCTTCGAGGCCACGCCGACCGCATAGCATCGAAGCGTCCCCGGGAAGGGGCACGAGACGAGGGGGACATGTGGGAAGGCGCAAGACACCGGAGGAGCGGGCCGATGAGGAGCGCCGCTATGCGCTCGCCAGCGCCGCGCACACGGACGAGGACTTCGAGCCGTTCTTCACCGATGCGAACCAGGCGATCCGGAACGCCGCGGCGATGAACCCGGATGCCAGCGCGGCCGTGCTCGACCGCTTCGCATCGGACCGCTTCTGGAGTGTGAGATTCGCCGTCGCCGAGCACCCTCGCACGGAGCGCGCGACCCTGCTGCGCATGCTCGAGGCCGACCCGCGCCGCCGTGGTGTGGTGCATCACGAGACCCGGAAGCGCCTGGAGCGCGAAGGCGTCCGATTCGGCGAGGACGGGATGCCGATCCCGGGAGATTGACATCCGATCGGATCGGACCGCGATGATCGGGCGCCGCGGCCGTCGCTGAGGCGAGAGTGGATGCGAAGGGAGCAGCCATGATCGAAGTGCTCAACCACCTGGTCGACGAGATCGAAGCTCATCTCGGCGACGAGACGGATGTGGACGCGCTGGCCGCGCGCCTCGGCACCACCGGGTATCACGCGAGGCGGATGTTCTCGTCGCTCGCGGGCATGCCCGTGTCGGAGTACGTGCGGCGGCGTCGGATGACGGTCGCGGCGTCCGATCTGATCGGCGGCGACGACCTGCTGACCATCGCCGTACGGTACGGGTACGGCTCGACCGAGGCCTTCGGCCGGGCGTTCCGGGCCGTGCACGGCACGAGTCACGGCGATGTCCGGCGTGATGGCGGTCCCCTTCGCAGCCAACCGCAGCTCAGGTTCCGCCTGACCGTAGAAGGGAGCACCCCCATGGATGCCCGCATCACCGAACGCCCCGCCTTCCGCCTGATCGGACACGCCGCGCGCGTGCCGCTGATCCACGAGGGGATCAACCCGCACATCCAGGCGCACATCGCCTCGCTGCCGATCGAGGAGCACGCGCGCCTCAAGCAGCTGAGCGACGCCGAGCCCGCCGGGCTCCTGCAGGTGAGCGCCGACGTCGACCCCGACTACACGCAGGGGAGCGAGCTGACCTACCTGCACGGAGTCGCGATCACCGCCGACTCCGACGTGCCGGCGGATCTGGACGCCATCGAGGTGCCCGCAGGCGCCTGGGCCGTGTTCCGCACCTCCGGCGCGTATCCGGCCGCGCTGCAGTCCACCTGGGCCGCGACCGCGACCGAATGGTTCCCGTCCAACCCCTGGCGTCTTCGTCCCGACCCGTCGATCGTCGCCGTGCTCGACCGCTCCGAGGACTTCAGCACCGCGACCACGGAGCTGTGGCTGCCGATCGAGCGGAGCTGAATCCAGGTGCGGCCGCGGATGCACCGGATGCCGGGCGTCCGCGGCCGTCGCCGCCGCGAGAGAGGCCAAGTAGGGTTGATGGGGCGCACCGCCCGTCACGACCCCGAGGAGCATCCAGTGGCAGAGAGCAGCACCTTCGAGCCGGACGGCCGTGCCGTCGACTACGTCGACGAGGGCGAGGGACCCGTCGGTCTCGTGCTGATCCACGGCATCGGCCGCACCGGTGAGGCGCTCGGCGTCATCGCGCACTACCTGGCCGAGGAGGCGGGGTTCCGCGTCGTGCAGATCGGCGCGGACGCCGTCGACGACGTCATCGCGGTGATGGACCACCTGGGCCTCGAGGACGCCTGGATCGGCGGTCACGGCTCGGGCGGTACGCTCGCACGCCACGTCGTCGCGGAGCACCATGAGCGCTCCAACGGCCTGCTGCTCCTCGGCGTGGAGGACGAGGACATCGCTCTGGCCCCGGCTCTGCCCGTGCTCATCATCCAGGGCTCGGACGACGACGTCACCCCGCCCGTCAACGGCGACCGCCTGCAGGCCACCGCGCCGGAGCGCGCGAGCGTGAAGACGCTCGCCGGCGCCGACCACCACTTCCCGGTCACGCACCCGATCGAGACCGCGTACATCATCGAGGAGTACCTGGACTGGGACTGACCACGTCATGACCGACCAGGAGGAGCCCTCCACCGCCGAGGAGCTCATGCGCTCGCGGTTCGCCGCGTTCAAGCGCGCCGACGCCGCCTGGCTGCTGCGCACCTGGCATCCGTCCACCCGGCCGGACGACCTCGACCTCCGCGACAACCCGCGCTGGCGCGGGCTGCAGATCGTCGAAGTCGCCGGCGGGGGAGCAGATGCCGATTCGGGCGTCGTCGAGTTCCGCGCCACCTATCTGCAGGACGACGGCGAGCTGGGCATCCTGCACGAGCGCTCGCGCTTCGTCCGCGATGACGGTCGCTGGTACTACGTGGACGGCGATCTCTTCGGATAGCGCCCGGCGTTCACGAGGCGAGCGGCTGCTCCTCGCGCAGTCGCGGCTCGACGCGGTGCTCGGGCCGCAGGCCCGCCTTGTCGGCATAGAACGCACGGATGCGGTCCATGTCGGCGGCCACATCACCGGTCAGCTCGATGGTCGGTCCGAGGCCCGTCGTCATCGTCGTGCGGTCGACGTAGCCGAGGGTCACCGGCATCCCGGTCTCGCGCGCGATGCGGTAGAAGCCGGACTTCCAGTGCGAGTGCCCCTTGCGCGTGCCGTCCGGAGTGACGACCAGGCCGAAGACCTCGCCGTCCTGCACCTTCGCGACCACGTCGCCGACCACGCGTCCCGGATCGCTGCGGTCTACCGGGATGCCGCCGAGCGCGCGCATGATCGGACCGCGCCAGCCATGGAACAGGCTCTTCTTCCCGAGCCAGCGCACGTCGATCCCCAGCCGCCAGGCGATCGCGAGCATCAGCACGAAGTCCCAGTTCGAGGTGTGCGGCGCGCCGATCAGCACCGTCGGTCGGGAGGGAGCGGGTTCGGTCGTCAGCGTCCAGCGGCTGAACGTCCAGAACACCCGGGAGATCAGGCGGCGGAGCATGGTTCAACGCTAGGGCCGGGCGCATGCGCCGCACGGCATACGAAGAGCCGCCGCCCGAGCGGGCGACGGCTCTTCGAGGTGCGGACGGTCAAGCCGCCTGCGGGAGCAGCGTGAACGACACCGCGCCCTGTTCATCGACCGTGGCGTCGAGCACCTTGTCGTTCAGCGCCTCGGCAGCGGCGTGCTCGAGGAACACGTGGATCTCGTCGTCGCCGATGACCTCGTCACCGGGTTCGGGCGTCGGAGCGACCGTGACGGCGAAGCGCGGCTCCGCCTCCGTCCCCGACGAATGGATGCGAAGGCCCGCATCCGGCGTCGTGCTCTGCTGGGCGACGATGGTCGCCGCGATCGTGTTTGCGTTCTCGGTCAGGGTGAGCATGCGCTCTCCTTCCGGTTGCGGACACCGCACCGTCCAGCACGGTGTCCGAGCCACGATTCCGCACCGGACGCGGACGGACAACCCGAACCGCCCGACTCGGAGGCCATTCACATCTGCGCCTGATCCGGCGCGTAGCATTCGCTCATGGACGATCAAGCCGTTCGCGCCTCCGTGCGTGTGAGGACCTCCGTCTCGGTGCTGATCGGCATCCTGGCCGGTGCCGGCATCGGCATCTGGCTCGGCCCCGCCGCAGGCATCCTGGGCGGCTGGGGCACCCTCGCACTGATCAACGCGGTGTGGGTGCTGCTGATCGTGTGGCCCATGGATGCGGCTGCGACCCGTGCTCATGCGCTGGCCGAGGATCCGGGACGCCGGGTGGCACGGATCGTCGCCATCATCGGCAGCGTCGTCAGCCTCGCCGCCGTCGGCGTCGTCGTCGTGCAGGCACGGCACGCGCCCGAGATCCAGAGCTATCTGCTCGCGGGGACGGCCGTGCTCAGTGTCGCCGCGTCATGGGTGCTGATCCAGGCGGACTACATGCTGCGCTACGCCCGGATGTACTACTCCGAGCCCGCCGGCGGGATCTCGTTCAACCAGAACGAGGACCCGCAGTACAGCGACTTCGCCTACTTCGCGGTCGGCCTCGGGATGACCTACCAGGTCGCCGACACGAACGTGTCGAACGGCGCGATCAGGCGCGTCGTCGTGGCTCAGACCATGCTCGCCTACCTGTTCGGCGCGGTGATCCTCGCCACCGTCATCAACCTGGTCACGAGTCTCGGCGGCTGATCGCGGGGCGATGCGGCCGGGTCAGTCCTGGCCGCGCCTGAGCATCGCTGGCAGGCCCACCCACAGCAGCAGGATCGCGATCACGCCGAGCACCGATGCGACGACAGCGCTGGGCCGGTCCACCGTGACATCGAGGATCAGCGCCACCACGCCGACGGTCACCGCGCCGATCACGACGAGGTTCGCCTTGACCAGCCGGTTCGCGGTCCGCACCAGGGCGATCTTGCGGTGCTGGTGGAACAGCAGGCGATGCATGCCCACGGGTGCCAGCGCCAGCACGGTGGCGGTCGCCGCCAGCAGCACGAGCACCACGTACAGCGACCGCTGCACGGCATCCAGGTCCGCGAACCGCGGCTGGAAGGCGACAGCCAGCAGGAAGCCGGTCAGGATCTGCGTGCCGGTCTGCATCACGCGGAGCTCCTGCATGAGCTCGTTCCAGTTACGATCGGCGCGCTCGAGTGGCGTCTCGCCAGGGCGCTGCTGCGCTGCTTCCATGAGCGGCAGGCTACTCGCGACCGAAGCGGAGAGCGACAGGCGCGCGCGACGACGCGTGCGCCACGCCGGTGCCGGAGCCCGTCGCGCTGGGGCGGCGTACCATCGAAGGATGGCCGAACAGCAGACGGATGACACGACGGTGACGACACTCGCTGCGCCTCCGTCCCTGCAGCTGCTTCCCACGGACGCCGAGGCCGGGTTGTGCACCGACGGCTACTGCGTGCTCCCCGGTGTTGAGGCGCCCCGACCCACGGAGTGACCTCCGTCGATCCCGCTGCGCTCAGAGCCGCCCGGCGCGCTGCATCAGCGCGGCCGCGATCTCCGCGTCCAGCTGGAGGTCGTCGTCCATCGGCACTGCCAGGGCGAGCAGCGACCGGCTGAAGTGATTGCGCAGCCCCGCGGCCAGCGTGATGTCCAGGATCTGCCGGTCCGAGAAGCCGACGGCCCGCAGTGCCTCGGAGTCGGCATCCGTCATCGAGGAAGGCGCCGTCGAGAGCTTCTCGGCATAGCGGATCACCGCCTGCTCTGCCTCGTCGAATCCGCCGTCGTCGTCCTCGGCGAAACCGCGCAGCCCGGCCTCGTCCACGACCCCCGCCTTCAGCGACTTGCGCGCGTGGGCGATCAGGCAGTGCGCCGAACCGATGCCACGCGCCGCACCCAGCGTTGCCGCCTCGTACACGCGGATGCCGATGGACGGGACGACCGCCCTCACGAGCGCCATGAACGCCTCGTGCGCCTCCGGATTCACCGCCATCGCGGCGGTGTACGTGTGGATGAAGCCGTCAGCCGAGATGTCCTCCTCATACATCTCGGCGACGTGACCGCTGGCGCCGTCCCGCGCCGGGGGAGTGATGATCATGGCACCGCACAGTACTCCGCCGCCGGCGTGCGGGGAAGCCTCGGATCCTCAGGGCATGGCGGGCGTCCCTGACCTGGTGGAGGTACGCGCTGCATTCGCGGCGGCCAGGACGGCGAGTGCCTCGACCGTGGCATCCCAGCCCATGCACGCGTCGGTGATGCTCTGACCGCGCACCAGGCCCGCCGCGCCGTTCCGGACGTCGTGCTTCTGCGCGCCCGCGACGAGGTTGCTCTCGAGCATGACGCCGGCGACGGCGCGGCCGTCGGTCGCGATCTGCTCCGAGAGCTCCACGACCACCTCCGACTGCCGGATGTGGTCCTTGCCGCTGTTCCCATGGCTGGCATCCACGATCAGCCGGTCGGTCAGGCCCGCGGCGGCGAGACGCTCGGACGCCCGCCGCACGTGCTCTGCGCCGAAGTTCGGACCGTCGGCGCCGCCGCGGAGGATCACCGAGGTGTCGGGGTTTCCCGTCGTGGCGACCAGGCTCGCGCGCCCGTCGGCGCCGATCCCGAGGAACGCCTGCGGAGCGGATGCCGCGGATGCGGCGTCCAAGGCCACCTGCAGCCCGCCGTCCGTGCCGTTCTTGAAACCGATCGGCATGGACAGACCGGATGCCAGCTGCCGGTGGATCTGGCTCTCGGTGGTGCGCGCGCCGATCGCGCCCCAGGCGATGAGGTCGGCGGTGTACTGCGGGCTGATCGGTTCGAGGAACTCCGTCGCGCAGGGCAGCCCGAGCGCGGTCACGTCGCGCAGGAAGCCGCGGGCCAGGCGGAGACCCGCCTCGATGTCGTGGCTGCCGTCGAGATGCGGATCGTTGATCAGGCCCTTCCAGCCGACCGTGGTGCGCGGCTTCTCGAAGTAGGTGCGCATGACGATCAGCAGGTCGTCGCGGTGGTGTTCCGCCTCGGATGCCAGTCGGCGGGCGTATTCGAGCCCGGCATCCGTGTCGTGGATCGAGCACGGGCCGACGACGACGAGGAGCCTGTCGTCCGCGCCTGACATGATCGCCCGCACCTCGTCGCGGGCTCGGGAGACGACGACGGAGAGGTCGTCGTCGACCGGAAGCTCGCCGATCACCTCGGACGGGGAGGGGAGGGTGGCGAAGCCGCTGACGTGCAGGTCGGCGGTGCGGTCGGATGTCGTGATGCTGCTCATGGGTCCAGTCCTCTCGAAGGCGGACCCCGTGCAGAGCCCGCCGAAAACGGCACGGGGCTTCGCCCCGAAATGACGAAAGGCAGAGCGGATGCTCTGCCTTTGCCGGCTCTGAAGGTGTCGGTGCGCGCTACATCCGCGCCGGCTCCTCCAGAGCCGGCCCAAAATACGCGAACCAACGGGTCATACCCGGAACACTACCGCACGCCCGGGGACTCCGGGCGCGCGGCAGTGCCATGTGACGATGCGACTGCGGTCAGTGCCCGCCGTGCTGCGGTCCCTCGCCGTCGTCCTCGGGCTTGCGGATCAGGAAGGCGCCGATGATCGTGATCGTGGCGATGACCGCGCCGATCGTGACCGAGGTGCGCGTGCCCGCGGCGACGGCCGCCGGCACCTCGGTGCCGCCGCCCGCGTTCACGATCGTGGTGAACACGGCCATCATCACCGCGATGCCCGCGGCGCCGGCGACCTGCTGGATGGTGCCGATCACCGCGCTCCCGTAGGAGTAGAACTTCGGCTTGAGCGAGGCCAGCGACGCGGTGAACAGCGGCGTGAACGACAGGGCGAGCCCCACCGACAGCAGCGTCTGCGCGACCATCACCAGCCAGACAGAGCTGCCCGTGCTGAGCGTCGTGAACAGCCAGAGCATGGCGGCGGCGAGGATCGACCCCGGGATCAGCAGGATCCGGGTGCCGTGACTGTCGTAGATCCGGCCGATGACCGGGCCCAGCAGACCCATCGCCAGCGCACCGGGCAGCACGACCAGGCCGGCGTCGAGCGCCTTCAGTTGCAGGGCGTCCTGCAGGAAGAGCGGGATCACCGTGATGCTGCCGAAGAAGGCCAGCGAGAGGAGGAACATCTGCGCCATGGAGAGCGAGAAGTCGCGCGACGCGAACACGCGCAGGTCGAGCAGCGCGTCGTCCTCCTTCTGCAGCACCACCTGGCGCCAGAGGAACAGGCCGAGCCCGACCACGCCGACCGCGAGGGCGATCGCCATGGGCATCCAGCTGGCGCCGTTGCCCAGACCGCCGATCTGGCTGAGACCGAACACGAGACCGCCGAAGCCGAAGGCCGAGAGCACGATCGACAGCGCGTCGATCGGGGCGTGCGTGGTCTCGCCGACGTTCGTCAGCCAGCGCCATCCGATGAACATCGCGACCAGGGCGATCGGAAGCACGACCACGAAGATGGCGCGCCAGCCGAAGTGGTCGAGCAGGAAGCCGGACATGGTCGGTCCGATCGCCGGAGCGAGCGAGATGACCACGCTCACGCGGCCCATCATGCGACCGCGGGAGGCGGCGGGCACGAGGTTCATGATCGTCGTCATCAGCAGCGGCATCATCACGGCCGTGCCGGACGCCTGCACGACGCGGGCGCCGAGCAGCATCGGGAATCCGGTCGCCAGCGCTGCGAGCAGCGTGCCGACGGAGAACAGCGCGATGGCGCTGAGGAACATCTGACGCGTCGTGAAACGGCGCAGCAGGAACCCGGTGATCGGGATGACCACGGCCATGGTCAGCATGAACGCACTGGTCACCCACTGCGCGGCGATCGGTGTGATGCCGAGGTCGGTGATGAGGTGCGGGATCGCCATGCCCATCGTCGTCTCGTTGAGGATGGCGACGAAGGCGGCTGCGAGCAGCACCCAGATGACGGCCATGTCCTTGGCCGGGATGAAGCCGGGGGAAGCGCCCTGGGCGGGTGTGGTGCCGGTGTCGGCGGTGGACATGGGACTCCTCAGGAGATCTTGATGTGCGGTGTTCTCGCGAGTGCGACTGATCAGCGTTACAGCGTAACCGGAGCCACCGACATTCCATTCCGGTTCGCAGGATCTTTCCGATGAACGCGCCGCGAACGGGCGTCGACGTCGGACGGGCGCATTAGCCTGGGGCGATGAGCATGGGTGGCGTTCGCGGTGGGGGCGGTCGCGGATTCCGCGGTGTGGACGAGGCAGCGCAGCGCAGGCTGAACGCCGAGGCCCCGAGGATCGCCGACCTCGGGAAGCGCGTGGTCGCGCTCTTCCGCCCGTACCGCGGACGCATCGTACTGACCGTCGTGCTGGTGGTGCTCGGCGCCGCGATCGCGGTGATCCCGCCGCTGCTGGTGCAGCGGATCTTCGACGACGCGCTCTTCCCGGTCGGCGGTGGCGAGCCCGTGCTCGGTCTGCTGCTTCAGCTCGTGCTGAGCATGATCGGGCTGTTCCTGCTCTCGGCCGGGCTCGGGGTCGCGCAGACCTGGCTCACCTCCACGGTCGGCAACAGCGTGACGGGCGATCTGCGGGTGCGGCTGTTCGAGCATCTGCAGGCGATGGAGCTCGGCTTCTTCACCCGCACCAAGACCGGTGTCATCCAGTCGCGGCTGCAGAACGACGTCGGCGGGGTGTCCGGCGTGCTCACCAACACGATCACCAGCATCCTCGGCAACGTCGTGACCGTGATCGCCTCGCTCGTCGCGATGATCCTGATCGACTGGCGGCTGACGCTGATCGCCGTGGTGCTGATGCCGCTCCTCGTGCTGGTGCAGCGCCGGGTCGGGCAGGTGCGCGCACGCATCGCCGGCCAGACCCAGGAGTCGCTGTCGGAGCTGACCGCGATCACGCAGGAGACGCTGAGCGTCTCGGGCATCCTGCTGTCGAAGTCGTTCAACAGGCAGCGCACCGAGTCCTCGCGATACCAGCAGGAGAACCGCAACCAGGTGCGCCTGCAGGTGCGCCAGGCGATGAGCGGCCAGGGCTTCTTCGCGGTGGTCCAGGTGCTGATGGCATCCGTCCCGGCCGTGATCTACCTGGTCTCGGGCTACTTGGTCGCAGGCGGCACCGGCGCGATCACGGCGGGAACCATCGTCGCCTTCACCACCGTGCAAGCCCGTCTGCTCATGCCGATGATGGGCCTGATGCGCGTCGCGCTCGACCTGCAGACCTCCTCCGCCCTGTTCGCGCGCATCTTCGAGTACCTCGACATGGTCCCGGAGATCCAGGATGCCCCCGACGCGATCCCCGTGTCGCAGGCGCCCGGTCCGCGGGGCCGGGTCGAGTTCCGCGACGTCGTCTTCCGCTACCCGGATGCCGCGCCCGATGCGCGCGCGACGCTGCAGGGCGTCTCGTTCGTGGCCGAACCCGGGCAGCAGGTCGCGTTCGTCGGCCCCTCGGGCGCGGGCAAGACCACGATCCTCTACCTCGCCCCGCGGATGTACGCCGCGGCCTCCGGGGAGGTGCTGTTCGGCGGCGCGGACGTGCGCACGCTGACCCAGGAGTCGATCATCGACGACGTGGGCATCGTGTCGCAGGAGACGTACCTCTTCCACGCGACCATCCGCGAGAACCTGCTCTACGCCAAGCCAGAGGCCACCGAGGAGGAGCTGATCGCGGCCTGCACAGCCGCCAACATCCACCACATCATCGCGGGCTTCGAGGACGGCTACGACACGGTCGTGGGCGAGCGCGGCTATCGGCTCTCCGGCGGCGAGAAGCAGCGCATCGCCATCGCCCGCGTGCTGCTGAAGGATCCGCCGGTGCTGCTGCTGGACGAGGCCACCAGCGCCCTGGACACCGTGTCGGAGCGGGTGGTGCAGCACGCGCTGGACCAGGCGGCCGCCGGTCGCACCGTGCTCACGATCGCGCATCGGCTCTCCACGGTGATGGGCGCCGACATGATCCATGTGATCGAGGCCGGCCGCATCGTGGAGTCCGGCACGCACGCCGAGCTGCTCGCCGCGGGCGGGCTGTACACCGAGCTCGCCGCGCAGCAGATGGCCGCCTCGAACGTGCTCTCGGACGACGCTCCCGCCCTGCCGGAGCGGCGCGCCGATCAGGCGCCGAAGGACTCGGCCGCCGAGGACGCGGTGCGCGCGCTCACGGCATCCGTCCCTGTGCCCGACGTCCCGCACCTCGACCCCGACGCGTAGCGGCATCCGATCGGCGCGCGTTCCCGCGTGCCTTCAGTGGGCGGAGAGACCGCCGTCCACGAACAGCGAGTGCCCCGTGACGTACCCCGAACCCGCGCCGGCCAGGAACACGGCGGCACCGGCGAAATCGTCCGGCAGTCCGTTGCGGCCGATCATGGTGCGTGCCGCGAGCTCGGCGACCTTCGCGGGATCCTCCTGCAGCCGCGCGTTCAGCGGGGTCAGCACGAAGCCGGGCACCAGCGTGTTGCTCGTGACCCCGGTCCCACCCCACGCCTCGGCCTCCGAGCGCATGAGGGATTCGATCGCGCCCTTCGAGACGCCGTAGATGCCGCTGGACACGAACGCGCGATGCGCCTGCTGCGAGCTGATGTGGATGATCCGCCCGTACCCGCGCGCGGCCATGCCCGGCGCGAAGCGCTGGCCCAGCAGGAACGGGGCGTGCGTGTTCACGGTGAGGGTGGCATCCCAGTCGTCATCGGTGATCTCCGTCATCGGCGGACGGATGTTGATGCCCGCCGAGTGCACCAGGATGTCCGGCTCTCCGAACGGCTCTGCGACGGCCTCCGAGAGCGTCCGGATGCCGTCGCGGGTGCTCAGATCGCCGATGACGCCGGCGGCGCGGCATCCGGCATCCGTCAGCTCCTGCGCGGTCCGCTCGACGCGATCCCGCCCGCGGGCGGCGATCACGGTCGCCGCCCCCGCCTTCGCGAGCGCCGTGGCGATGCCGCGTCCGATGCCGGAGGAGCCGCCGGTGACGACGGCGGTGCGGCCGTGCAGCGAGAAGAGCGAGTCGAGGTAATCGGTCACGGCGTCTCCGTTCGGGCTCACCACGCGAGCGCGGCGGCGAGGGCGGGGTCGGGGCGGGCTTCGGCGAACTCGGGAAGCGCCTGGAGCTCGGCCTCGAAGGCCGTCAGCGTCGCGGAGTACTCGGGGTCGGGATGCTCGGCGGCGATGCGCCGCAGCGGCGGCAGATCCATGGCGAGGATCAGGTCCAGGCGGGCGACGACGGCCGCGCGCTGGCCGGCTTCGTGCAGCACGCGGATGCCGCCGCGGAGCGCCGCGAGGTAGTCCCGCAGCACCGGCATCCGGTCCTTGCCCTGCGTGATCGAGGTGCCGTCGGCTCGCAGCCGCCAGTGCGCGACGATGTCGGGGATCACATCGAACGCCCGCGCCTCGGTGTACATCCGCTGCGCGACGATCTGATCCTCGTAGGCGACGTTCTCGGGAAAGCGCAGGCCTTCCCAGAGGCTCGTGCGGCTGAGCTTGGACCACGCGACGATGTTCGCGGAGGCGTCCGGGTGCTCGGCGAGGGTGACGCCGAGGCGCCGCGGCGAGGTGGCCTTCGCCACCCACGGCTGCACGCGTCCGGGAAGATATCCGCTGCCGTTCGCGCGATTGCGCACGTATGCACCGGCGACGAAGTCGCTGCCCGACTCCTGGAGGGTCCCCAGCCACAGCTCGATCGCCGCCGGGGTGAGCTCGTCGTCGGCGTCCAGGAAGCCCACGAACGGGGTGTCGACCCGATCCAGTCCGATGTTGCGAGCTGCGCCCAGGCCCCGGGCCTCCACGTGGTGCAGTACCTCGAAGCGGTCGTCGGACGCCGCCGCGTCGGCGAACACGTCTCCGGTGTCGTCGATCGAGCCGTCGTCGATGAGCAGCGCCCGCCACCGCGGCATGGTCTGCGCTCGCAGCGATGCGATCGCGGCGGGTGCGAACGAGGCGATGTCGCGCCCCGGGACGATCATGGTGACGAGCGGATGCACGACCCCGATCCTACTTTTCCCTGCGGGGGCCGGCTTCCGCATGTCGGAGGCGCGGCGTAGCGTCGCACGCATGTCATCGCTGACGACCGAGAAGACCGACTGGCTGCTCGACTCCGACCCGGCTCTGCGCTGGCAGGTGCAGCGCGACCTGCTCGGCGATCCCGCCGACGTCTGGGAGGCGACGCGCGACCGGATCGCCACCGAGGGCTTCGGGGCTCGGATCCTGTCGCGTCAGGATCCGGACGGGCAGTGGGCCGGCGGGGCGTACTTCCCGTCGCGCGAGCGCGACCTGACCGGGCTGGGGATCATCGAGCGTGACGAGGACGCGCAGCCCTGGATCGCGACGACCTGGGCGCTGAAGGACCTGCGCGATCTCGGTCTCAACGCGACGGCGCTGCGGGGGACGGCGCAGAAGCTCGCCGCGAGCAGCCGCTGGGAGTACGACGACCTGCCGTACTGGGGTGGTGAGGTGGATGTGTGCATCAATGCCTTCACCCTGGCGAACGGCGCCTGGCTGGGCGCGGACGTCTCGGCGCTGGCTGCCTGGTTCCCCGAGCACCGGCTGGACGACGGCGGCTGGAACTGCGAGGCGGAGGAGGGGAACTCGGAGCGCTCGTCCTTCCACTCCACCCTCAACGCGGTCGTCGGGATGCGGGAGTACGAGCGTCTCACCGGGGACACGTCACTGAGGGCGACGCGGAATGCGGGGGAGGAGTATCTGCTCGAGCGTGCGCTTATGCGCCGTCTCTCCACCGGTGATCTCGTCGGTCCGTGGGTGAGCGAGTTCATCGCTCCCAGCCGCTGGCAGTACAGCGCGCTCGCCGCGCTCGATCACTTCCGCGCCGCGGCGCTGCTGGAGGGAGCCGCGCCCGACCCGCGCCTGGCGGAGGCCGTCGACCTGGTTCGCGTGGCACGGCAGCCGGACGGCAAGTGGCGGCAGGGCGAGGTCCCGGGAGGCGCCGTGTGGGTGGAGATCGACGCCCCGCAGGGCGAGCCCTCGAAGTGGCTCACGCTGATCGGCACGCGCGTGCTCGACTGGTGGGATGCCGCGCAGCACTGAGCGCTGTCGCGCTGGTGCGGGCAGGTCCGCACTGCCGCAGGGTGCGCCGATGCTGCGTGCACGCCGATGCCGCGTACGCTTCGCGCGGAGAAGTGCGCTTGGTGCGGACGGATTCCCGTGATTCGTCCGCGGGAGGTGCACAAGTCCGCGGGAAGTGCTCGGCTCAGGCGTGCGCGACCGCGGCTCAGGCGTGCGCGACGCGGCTCAGGCGTGCGCGACCGCGGCTACGGATGCTGCGACCAGCGCCGCGAGCTGCGCCGGCGCGCCGTCGGGCAGCGGAGTGCGCCCGAAGGTGAACCGCACCGAGGTCTGCGCGACCAGCGGGTCGATGCCGCACGCCACCAGCACGTGCGAGGGTTCGTCGGAGCCGGCCGCGCACGCCGATCCGCTGGAGCTGATGACGCCGCGTCGCTCGAGCTCCAGCAGCACGGACTCGCCGCTGACGCCCCCGAACGTGAAGCTCGCCGTGCCCGGCAGGCGGCGGGTTGGATGCCCGGTCAGGCGCGCCTGCGGGACGGCCCCCAGCACCCCGGCGATGAAAGCGCGCGTCGTGGCCGTGACCGCGGCGGATGACGCCGCGCGCTCCGCCTCGGCGAGCTCGAGGGCGGCCGCCAGGGCGACGGCACCCGCGACGTTCTCGGTGCCGCTGCGCCGACCGCGCTCCTGGCCGCCGCCGTGCAGCAGCGGTTCCAGGGGGACTCGCGCGCGCACCGCCAGGGCGCCGGTGCCCTTGGGCGCGCCGAGCTTGTGCCCGGCGATCGAGATCGCATCGACCCGGGCCTCGCTGCCGAGCGGGCGCAGGTCCAGCCAGCCAGCCGACTGCACAGCATCGACGTGCATCGGCACACGGTGTTCCCTTGCGACGGTCGTGAGTGCAGCGATGTCCTGCACCGTCCCGATCTCGTTGTTGGCGTGCGCGATCGAGATGAGCGCCGTCTCCGGGCGCAGCGCCGCGGCGAGGTCATCGGGATCGACGACGCCGCTCTCGGACACGGGGAGCAGCGTCACGTCCACGCCGTGGAACCGCTCCAGGTACCGGGCGGATTCCAGCACCGACTCGTGCTCGATCGGAGTGGTGATCAGGTGCCGGCGGTGCGGGTCCGCGTCGAGGGCGCCCAGCACGATGCCCTTCACGCCCGAATTGTTCGCCTCGGTGCCGCCCGAGGTGAAGACGACATCGTTCGCGCGCGTGCCCAGGGCGGTCGCGACTCGCGCGCGGGCGCCCTCCAGGGCATCCGCCGCCGCCTCGCCGGCCGTGTGATGGCTCGACGGGTTGCCGAAGACGTCCGTCAGGTACGGGCGCATCGCCTCCAGCACCTCGGGGCGCACCGGCGAGGTCGCGGCGTGGTCGATATACAGCATCACCGCATCCGCAGGTCGAGCCCGAGATCCAGAGCACGTGCGGAGTGGGTCAGCGCGCCCACCGAGATCACCTGCACGCCGGTCTCGGCGATGCCGCGCACGGTGTCGAGGGTCACCCCGCCCGATGCCTCGGCGGTCGCACGACCCGCGAGCAGGCCGACGGCCGTGCGCAGATCGTCGAGGGTGAAGTTGTCGAGCAGCACGGTGTCGGCACCGCCCGCCACCACCGCGTCGATCTGATCCAGGCGGTCGACCTCGACCACCACGTGCGTGGTGTGCGGCAGCCGGGAGAGCGCTTCGCGCAGGGCGGTGGCCAGATCCTGCCCGCTCTGACGCAGCACCTCCAGGTGGTTGTCCTTGGCCATCACGGCATCCGACAGCGACCGGCGGTGGTTGCTGCCGCCGCCGCTGACAACGGCATGCCGCTCGAACTCGCGCAGCCCCGGGGTGGTCTTGCGCGTGTCGGCGATCCGTGCACCGGTCCCATCGACGGCGTCGACGTAGGCGGCCGTGAGCGTCGCGATGCCGCTCATCCGCTGGGTGAAGTTGAGCGCGACGCGCTCGGCGGTGAGGATGCCGCGCGCCGGACCCGACACGGATGCCAGCGCATCGCCGGCCTCGAAGCGATCGCCGTCGGCGACGTGCAGATCGACCCGGATGCTCGGATCGGTCAGCGCGAACGCGGCGACGAACACCTCGCCGCCGCTGAAGACGCCCGGCTCGCGGGCGATGAGATCGGCCGTGGCCTGCGCCCCTGCAGGCAGCAGCGCGGTGCTGGTGATGTCGCCCCACGGGGCGTCCTCCTCCAGAGCCGCGCTGACGGTGCGGTGCAGGGTGGCGGGGGTGATCATGCGGCTCCGATCAGGGCGGACGGGGTCGGTGCGGGAGCGGTCAGGGCGGGGGAGAGCCGGAAGTGCGCGCCGAGCGACTCCGTGCGGGCGAGTGCGGCGGATGCCACGGCCCGCGCGACCACGAGCAGGTTCGCGTCCTCCAGCTCGACCGGCGTGCGCGGCGCTGGCGCCTCCCACGCGTGCAGGGTGCGCACGGCATCCGCGAGCCCCTCGTCGTCGCGGAGCAGCCCGACCTTCTCCCACATCAGCCGCTGCAGAGCCGCCCGGGAGAACGAAGGACCGTCCAGGTCGCAAGATCTGCCGGAATGATCTGAGTCAAACGGCAGAAGTTGATACCTGGACCGTCCTGGGATGCCGGGATCTGGCGGAAGCTGCGCGTCGGAAGCGGATGTGAGTGCGTCCGCGAGACGGGCGCCGAACACGGCGCCCTCGAGCAGCGAGTTGGAGGCCAGGCGGTTCGCGCCGTGCACGCCCGTCCGCGCCGTCTCGCCGACGGCCCAGAGGCCGGGCAGGGTCGTGCGGCCGTCGATGTCGGTGACGACGCCGCCCATCAGGTAGTGCGCTGCGGGGGAGACGGGCACGGGTTCACGGGTCCAGTCGATCCCGCGGGAGCGCAGCTCCGCGTCGATCGTCGGGAAGTGCGCGGCGAGGTCGTGCACGCCGGTCGCGTCGAGCACGACGGGGGAGCCCTGCGTGAGCGCCTGGCGGGCGACGGCGCGCGCGACGACGTCGCGCGGTGCGAGCTCGGCATCCGGATGCTCGTCGACCATGAAGCGCCGCCCTTCGGCATCCCGCAGCACCGCACCCGCGCCGCGCACGGCCTCCGAGACGAGGAACGGCTCGTGACCGGACAGCACGGTCGGGTGGAACTGCACGAACTCCAGATCGGCGACGGATGCCCCGGCGCGCAGCGCCATGGCGATCCCGTCGCCCGTGGTGCCGGACGGGTTGGTGGTGAACGGGTACACGCGTCCGGCGCCGCCGGTCGCGAGCACCACGGCATCCGCTTCGAGCTCCTCACCGCTCAGCAGGCGGATGCCGCGCACGCGGCCGCCCGCCGTCAGCAGGTCCGCGGCGAACGCGCCCTCCCGCACCCGCACGGCGCTCGCGCGCACCCGGGCGACGAGCGCGTCGGAGATCGCCTTCCCGGTCGCGTCGCCGCCGGCGTGCGCGATGCGCGGCAGACTGTGCGCGGCTTCCAGGCCCCGGGCGATCGAGCCGTCAGAGGCGCGGTCGAAGGGCACGCCCGCCGCGACCAGCGCGTCCAGGGCAGCGATCGCACCGTCGACCAGAGCCGCGATCGCGACCGGGTCCCCGTGCCCGTCGCCCGCGTGCATGGTGTCCAGAGCGTGCAGCGCAGGCGAGTCTCCCGGGCCGTACTCGCCGGCGATGCCGCCCTGCGCGTGCGCGGTGCAGCCCTCACCGAGCACGCCCTTCACCAGCACCTCGACGTCATGGCCGAGGGCATCGGCCCGGAGCGCGGCGGTCAGTCCGGCGATGCCGGCGCCCGCGATCAGGACCCTCATCGCGGCTTCGCCGCCAGCATCCGCTCCAGCGCCACGCGGGCCGGAGCCGCGACATCGTCCGAGACGCGGATGCGGTTGACCACGCGCCCGCCGACCAGCTCCTCCAGCACCCACGCGAGGTAGCCGGGGTGGATGCGGTACATGGTCGAACACGGGCAGACGACGGGATCGAGGCAGAAGATCTCGTGCTGCGGGAACTGGGCGGCGAGTCGCCGGACGAGGTTGATCTCGGTGCCGATCGCGAAGACGGTGGGCTCCGTGGCCGCGGCGATCGCCTTGCGGATGTAGTCCGTGGAGCCCGCCTCGTCCGCGGCGTCGACGACCTCCATCGGGCATTCCGGGTGGACGATCACGCGCACGCCCGGGTGCTCGGCGCGGGCCTTCTCGATCTGGTCGACGCTGAACCGGCGGTGCACCGAGCAGAAGCCGTGCCACAGGATGACACGGGCGTCGCGCAGCTCGCCGTCGGTCGAACCGCCGAGCGGCCGTCGCGGGTTCCACATCGGCATCCGCTCCAGCTCCACGCCCATCGCCTTGGCGGTGTTGCGGCCGAGATGCTGGTCGGGGAAGAACAGCACGCGACGGCCACGGGCGAACGCCCACTCCAGCACGGTCGTGGCGTTCGAGGAGGTGCACACGATGCCGCCGTGCCGTCCGACGAATCCCTTGATGGCCGCCGAGGAGTTCATGTAGGTGACCGGGATCACGGGCACGAGGCCCTCGTCGTCGGCGACGTCCAGCGGGCCGTAGACGTCGGCGAGCTGCTCCCAGCAGTCCTCCACCTGGTCGATGTCGGCCATGTCGGCCATCGAGCAGCCCGCGGCGAGGTTCGGCAGGATCACGGACTGCCCGGGGCCGGAGAGCAGGTCGGCGGTCTCGGCCATGAAGTGCACGCCGCAGAACACGATCGCCTCGGCGTCAGGATGCTCCAGCGCGGCGTTCGCGAGCTGGAAGGAGTCGCCCACGTAGTCGGCGTGCCGCACGACCTCCTCGCGCTGGTAGAAGTGGCCGAGCACCACGACGCGCTCGCCGAGGGACAGCTTGGCCGCGCGGATGCGATCGTGCAGCTCGTCCTCGCTGGCATCGCGGTACTCCTGCGGCAGCTCGCCCTGGCGCGGCGAACCCGTGGGGATCACGTCGCCCATCGAGGAGCCGGGGCCGTAGCCGGGACGGATGTCGAAGTCCCAGGGGCCGGCCGCGAGGTCGGTGGTGCACGTCGACTCCGTGGAGCCGCCGAGCACGATCGCCTGGATCGCGTGGTCGACCGAGGGGTCGAGCAGAGAGGTTTCAGACATCAGGCGCCGCCTTCTGGTCACTTCGACACTTAGTGATGTGGGATCAGATTATGTCGATCTGACCAGAAGTGCAATCGGCATGACGCGACGACGCCGTGCAGCGACGGCTCAGGAGGTGGCGTTGTAGCGGTACAGACGCGCCGGACGATGCTTGCCGGTGCGGAACGACTCGGTCGGCACCAGCTCGTCCGACCCCTCCAGCAGGCGGCGGAAGTTGGAGGGGTCCAGGCGACGGCCCAGCACCGCCTCGTACACCTCGCGCAGCTCGGTGAGGGTGAACTCGTCCGGCAGCAGGCCCGCCGCGATGCGGCTGTAGCCGACTTTGTTGCGCAACCGGTCCAGGGCGTACTCGGCGATGCGGTTGTGGTCGAAGGCCAGGGGCGGGATGGCGTCGACATCGAACCATTCGACGTTCTCCGGAGCATCCGCCGCCGAGCGCTGCGCATCGACGAGGTCCGATCGCAGCAGAGCCCAGTACACGATCGAGATCGCGCGGCTGGGTGCGCGGTCGACGTCGCCGAACGTGTACAGCTGCTCCAGGTAGCTCGGCTTCAGCGCGGTGGTCTCGGCGAGCGTGCGGGATGCCGCGGCATCCAGGTCCTCGGCCGGATCCAGCCACCCCCCGGGCAGCGCCCACGCGCCGAGGTGCGGCTCGCGGGTGCGCCGCACCAGCGGCAGCATCAGCCGATCGCCCTCGGGCGCCGTGCGCAGCGAGAAGATGACGGTCGACACGGCGACGCGGATCGCGTCGTGCTCGCCTGTCGTGCCACTCACATCGACGAGCCTAGGGGAGAGGATGGGGGCATGCCGGCATCCGACACCACACCAGGGCCCGCGACCGATGCCGAGGTCCCCGCCTACCTCTCCGCGCTGCGCATCCCCGGGCTCGCCGATGTGCACGTGCATTTCCTCCCGGAGCGGATGCTGCACAAGGTCTGGTCGTACTTCGACGCAGCAGAGCAGAACTACGGCTACGCCTGGCCCATCCAGTACCGGTACGACGACGACACGCGGCTCGCCATCGCACGCGGGCTGGGCATGCGGGCGATCCCGGCACTGACCTATCCGCACAAGCCGGGGATGGCCGCCTGGCTGAACGACTGGAACCGGCGCTTCGCGGCGGCGCATGGCGACGTCGTGCACTGCGCGACGCTGTTCGCGGAACCGGAGTCGGCGACCTACGTGCCGGAGGCGCTCGAAGCCGGTGCGCGGCTGTTCAAGGTGCACATCCAGGTCGGCGGGTTCGCGCCCGACGATCCGGTGCTGGATGCGGCGTGGGCGGCCCTCGAGCGTGCCCGCGTGCCCGTGGTCATCCATGCCGGCTCGCGGCCGCTGCCCGGTGCGCACACCGGACCGGACGCCATCGGCGCGGTGCTCGCGCGCCACCCGCGACTCGCGTTCGTCATCGCGCACATGGGGATGCCGGAGTACGACGCCTTCGCCGATCTGGCCGAGCAGTGCGAGAACGTGCATCTGGACACCACGATGTTCGCGACCGGGTTCCTGGACGGGCCGTCGGTGTGGCCGGACGGCTATCTCCAGCGCCTCGGCGCGCTGCAGGAGCGCATCGTGCTCGGATCGGACTTCCCGAACATCCCCTACCCGTACGCCCGGCAGCTGTCCGCCCTCGCCGACCTCGGTCTCGGAGACGACTGGATGCGCGCCGTCCTGTGGCGCAACGGCGCACGTCTTCTGGGGCTCCCCGACGCCGGCTGAGGGGCATCCGCTCCGCCGCGGAACGGCGCGGGACACGCCGCCGTGCCGCTATGCTGGAGGCCTAACTGAACAGCCAATTCAATACAGGCCGAACGACCTGTGCGGGAGAGTCCGGTGATCGCAGCCGGACACCGAAGGAGCAAGCCTCCCCGCCAATCTCTCAGGTACCCCTACCGTGCTGGTCCGGCCGCTCTGAAAAGCGATGCTCCGGCATCCGCCGACGGTGAAAGCCTCTCTCCTGACATGGGTCCCCGAGACCGTCGCAGGGTGGGCGAAGCTCTCAGGCCCGATGACAGAGGGGGAGTTCCGAGGACGCCGATGATGTCGTCCTGCAACCCGACCGGGAGAACTCCGTGACCGAACCCCGTTACACCCCGCTCCGTGCGCGCCATGAGGCGCTCGGCGCCTCCTTCACCGATTTCGGCGGCTGGCAGATGCCGGTGCGCTACACCTCCGACCTCGCCGAGCACCACGCCGTGCGCGAGGCCGCCGGGATCTTCGACATCTCGCACATGGCCGAGTTCACCGTGCGCGGTGCCGACGCCGCCGCGTACCTGGACTACTCGCTCGCGGGCCGCCTGTCGGCGATGACCGTGGGCAAGGCGAAGTACTCGCTGCTGCTCGCCGAGGACGGCGGCATCATCGACGACGTGATCGTCTACCGCCTCGGCGACGACGACTTCCTGATCATCTCCAATGCGGGCAACCGGGATGCTGTGCGCGAGGCGCTGCTCGCCCGCACCGACGGGTTCGACGTCGAGACGGTCGACGTCTCCGACGACTACGCGCTGATCGCGGTGCAGGGCCCCGCCGCCGAGCAGATCCTCACCGAGGTCGCCGGCATCGGCGAGGTCTCGATCCCCTGGGCCGAGCAGAAGTACTACGCCTGGGCCGACGCCACGTGGAACGGCAAGCCGCTGCTGCTCGCCCGCACCGGGTACACCGGCGAGGACGGCTTCGAGCTGCTGGTGGCCGCCGCCGACGCGGAGTCGCTCTGGGATGCCGTGCTGTCCGCCGGTGAGTCGAAGGGCCTCGTGCCCTGCGGCCTCGCCTCCCGCGACACGCTGCGCCTCGAGGCGGGCATGCCGCTGTACGGCCACGAGCTGAACCGTGAGATCAAGCCCGCGCAGGCCGGGCTCGGCCGCGTGGTCGTGACCGACAAGGAGCGCTTCGTCGGGCAGGGCGCCGTGACGCCCGCCGAGGGCGCACCCGTGCTCGTCGGCCTGCAGGCCGAGGGCCGTCGCGCCGGCCGTGCCGGCTACGCCGTGGTGGATGCCGAGGGTGCGGCCCTCGGCGAGATCACCAGCGGCGCCCTCAGCCCGACGCTCGGCCACCCCATCGCGATGGCCTTCGTCGACCCCTCTTCCGCTGAGGAGGGAACCGCAGTATTCCTTGATGTGCGCGGGACGAAGATCCCCGCGACCGTGACCGCCCTGCCTTTCTACCGGAGGAAGAAATGACCGATCTGACCAACCTCAAGTACAGCGAAGAGCACGAGTGGGTCGCCCTGGAGGGCTCCGTCGCGACCGTCGGCATCACCGACTACGCCGCCGACGCCCTCGGTGACATCGTCTTCGTCGAGCTGCCCGCGGTCGGCACCGAGCTGAGCAGCGGCGACGTCTTCGGTGAGGCCGAGTCCACCAAGTCGGTCTCCGAGCTGTACGCCCCCGTCGCGGGCACCGTCGTCGAGGTCAACCAGGCCATCGTCGACGACCCGTCGCTGGTCAACTCCTCGCCCTTCGAGGACGCGTGGATGATCAAGGTCGAGGTCGCCGACGGCGCCCTCGACGGTCTGCTCGACCGCGACGGCTACACCGCGATCACGGAGGGCTGAGAGTGGTCTCCTTCGCAGACCGTCATATCGGGACGACCTCCGATGCGCAGCGGCAGATGCTCGATGCGCTCGGGGTCACCTCCGAGCTGGCCGACTGGAGCCCGGTCGAGGCGCTGATGCGCCAGGCTGTGCCCGCGTCGATCTTCACCACGGCGGGCGACTCGGTCATCCCGGGCGCCGCCAGCGAGGCCGAGGCGCTCGCGGAGCTGCGCTCGCTCGCGAACCGCAACACCGTGAACCGGGCCATGATCGGCCTCGGCTACTACGGCACCTTCACGCCCTCGGTGATCCAGCGCAACGTGCTCGAGAACCCGTCCTGGTACACCGCGTACACGCCGTATCAGCCGGAGATCTCGCAGGGCCGCCTGGAGGCTCTGATCAACTTCCAGACCATGGTGTCCGACCTCACCGGGCTCTCGACGGCCAACGCGTCGATGCTCGACGAGTCGACCGCGGTCGCCGAGGGGATGCTGCTGGCGCGGCGCGCCTCGAAGGCGAAGACGGACGTGTTCGTCGTCGACGCCGACGCCCTTCCGCAGACCAAGGCGCTGCTGGCGACCCGCGCGGCCGCCGTCGGCATCCAGCTGGTCGAGCGCGACCTCGCCGCGGGCGAGGAGCTGCCCGCCGAGCTGTTCGGCGTGTTCGTGCAGTACCCGGGTGCCTCCGGGCGCGTCTGGGACCCGGTCGCCGTGATCGACGCCGCGCACCTTGCGGGCGGTATCGCCGTGGTCGCGGCTGATCTGCTCGGCCTCACGCTGCTGCGCTCGCCTGGTTCGCTCGGCGCCGATGTCGCCGTGGGCACCACGCAGCGCTTCGGCGTGCCGATGGGCTTCGGCGGACCGCACGCCGGCTACATGGCCGTGCGCGCGGGCCTCGAGCGTCAGCTGCCCGGTCGCCTCGTCGGCGTCTCTCAGGATGCCGTGGGCTACCCGGCCTATCGTCTCGCTCTGCAGACCCGCGAGCAGCACATCCGCCGTGAGAAGGCCACCTCGAACATCTGCACCGCTCAGGTGCTGCTGGCCGTGATGGCCTCGATGTACGCGGTCTACCACGGCCCCGACGGGCTGAAGGCGATCGCGAGCGACGTCGCACAGAAGGCCGCTCTGCTGCGCGATTGGCTCGTCGAGGCCGGTGCCGAGGTCGTGCACGACGCGTTCTTCGACACCCTGAACGTGCGGGTGGCGGGCGGCGCGGCCGCGCTGGTCGAGAAGGCGCATCAGGCAGGCATCCTGCTGCGCGTGGTGGATGCCGACACCGTCGGCATCGCGGTCGACGAGACCACCACCGTCACCGACCTTCACCGGGTCGCGGTGCTGTTCGGCGGCAAGGAGGAGCGGGTCTTCGGCTTCGCCGACGGTCTGAACGCCCTTCCCGGCGCGCTGCTGCGCGAGGACGAGTACCTCACGCACCCGGTGTTCCGCGCGCACCGCTCCGAGACGGCCATGATGCGCTACCTCAAGCAGCTCGCCGACCGCGACTACGCGCTCGACCGCGGCATGATCCCGCTGGGCTCGTGCACGATGAAGCTCAACGCGGCCACCGAGATGGCGGCCATCACCTGGCCCGAGTTCGCCCAGCTGCACCCGTTCGCCCCGGCGGACGACGTCGAGGGCTCGCTCGCCATGATCGACCAGCTCGAGGCGTGGCTCGCCGAGGTGACCGGCTACGACGCCGTCTCCTTGCAGCCGAACGCCGGCTCCCAGGGCGAGCTCGCCGGCCTGCTCGCGATCCGCGGCTACCACCACGCCAACGGCGACGAGCACCGCACCGTGTGCCTCATCCCGTCGTCGGCGCACGGCACGAACGCGGCATCCGCCGTCCTCGCGGGCATGAAGGTCGTCGTCGTGGCGACCGACGAGCTCGGCAACGTCGACCTGGGCGACCTGCGCGCCAAGATCGAGCAGCACGCCGAGAGCCTCGCCGCACTGATGATCACCTACCCGTCCACGCACGGCGTGTATGAGGAGCAGGTCGTCGAGATCACCTCCGCCGTGCACGAGGCCGGTGGCCAGGTGTACGTCGACGGCGCCAACCTCAACGCGCTGCTCGGATACGCCCGCTTCGGCGACCTGGGCGGCGACGTCTCGCACCTGAACCTGCACAAGACGTTCGCCATCCCGCACGGCGGCGGCGGACCTGGCATCGGCCCGGTGGCGGCCAAGGCGCACCTCGCGCCGCACCTGCCCGGCCACCCGCAGGCGCAGAAGGACGTGCACGCGGGCGGATACGTGTTCGAGGGCGGTCCCGTCTCCGGCGCGCCGTACGGCTCGGCGGGTGTGCTGCCCATCTCCTGGGCGTACGTGCGCATGATGGGCGCGGACGGCCTGCGCAACGCCACGGCCGCAGCCGTGCTGTCGGCGAACTACATCGCCGCACGCCTGGCCGATCACTACCCGGTGCTCTACACCGGTGAGAACGGCCGCGTCGCCCACGAGTGCATTCTGGACCTGCGTCCGCTCAAGGAGGCCACCGGAATCAGCGTCGACGACGTCGCCAAGCGTCTCATCGACTTCGGCTTCCACGCGCCGACCATGTCGTTCCCCGTCGCGGGCACGCTCATGGTCGAGCCGACGGAGTCGGAGGACCTGGGCGAGCTGGAGCGGTTCATCGAGGCGATGATCATGATCAAGGCCGAGGCGGATGCCGTGGCCGCCGGGCGCTGGCCGGCGGACGACAACCCGCTGGTGAACGCACCGCACACAGCCGCGTCGCTCATCGCGGGGGAGTGGACTCACGCGTACACGCGCGAAGAGGCCGCATACCCCGTGCACGCGCTGGTCGCGACGAAGTACTGGCCGCCGGTGCGCCGCATCGATCAGGCGTACGGAGACCGCAACCTGGTGTGCGCCTGCCCGCCGATCGAGGCGTTCGCCTGAGAGCGCTCCCTCGTGATCACCCCGTCGCCGGTTCCGGCGGCGGGGTGATTCGGTTAAGACGTCATAACGCTTGCCTCACGGAGCGGGTCCTTCGGGGGAGTGCGTCTTAGGATCGGTTCATGCGCCGCCCTCGCAGCTGAGGATGGCGTCACGCTCTGAAGTCCATAGGAGGACACAAAGTGAAGCGCAACAAGATCGCACTCGCCAGTGCGGCAGTTCTGGTCGCGGGCGTCACCGTGCTCGCAGGCTGCTCGTCGTCCGGCTCCAACCCGAAGCCGAGCGCCGACACGGGGAACGGCAACACCGATCCCAAGGCCATCATCACGGCAAGCGGTTCCGAGCCCGAGAACCCGCTGATCCCGACCAACACCAACGAGGTCGGCGGAGGCAAGATCCTCGACTCGATCTTCGCGGGTCTGGCCTACTACGACGGCAGCGGCAAGCTCGTCAACGACATGGCGGACAAGATCGAGGTCACCGCACCCGACGAGCTGACCGTGACCCTGAAGAAGGGCATGAAGTTCACCGACGGCAGCGACGTCAAGGCCGACAACTTCATCAAGGCCTGGAACTACGGAGCACTGTTCTCCAACAAGCAGCTGAACCAGTCGTGGTTCGCCGACATCGAGGGCTTCAACGCCGAAGCGGACTCCGAGCTCACCGGCCTGAAGAAGGTCAGCGACACCGAGTTCACCATCAAGCTGACCAGCCCGGTGGCCGCCGACTTCGCGACCCGCCTGGGCTACTCCGCGTTCTACCCGCTTCCCGACGTCGCGTTCACCGACATGGCGAAGTTCGGCGAGAACCCGATCGGCAACGGCCCCTACAAGCTGGCCGGCGACGGCGCCTGGCAGCACGACGTGCAGATCGACCTGGTCAAGAACACCGACTACAAGGGCGTGCGCAAGCTCGCCAACGGCGGTCTGACCCTGAAGTTCTACACCTCGTACGACGCGGCGTACGCCGACCTACTGGGTGGCAACCTCGACGTCATCGACAGCATCCCGGATGCCTCGATCGCAACGTTCCAGAGCGACCTCGGCGACCGCGCGGTCAACCAGCCCGCCGCGATCTTCCAGTCGTTCACGATCGGCGAGTGGATCGAGCACTTCTCCGGCGACGAGGGCAAGCTGCGTCGTGCGGCGATGTCGATGGCCATCGACCGCGAGTCGATCACCAAGACGATCTTCAACGACACCCGCGTCCCCGCGACCGACTTCACCTCGCCCGCACTCGACGGCTACCAGAAGAGCCTCAAGGGCGGCGACGCGCTGAAGTACGACCCGAAGGAGGCGAAGAAGCTGTGGGCCGAGGCCGACAAGATCTCGCCGTGGTCGGGCAAGTTCGAGATCGCGTACAACGCCAACGGCCCGCACCAGGCCTGGGTCGAGGCCGTCGCCAACTCGCTGAAGAACACGCTCGGCATCGACGCGGCCGGCGCCTCGTACGTCGACTTCGCCACGCTGCGCGCGGCGATCAACGCCAAGGACGCCAACGGCAAGCGCACCTTCAAGACCGCGGCCCGTTCGGGCTGGCAGGCCGACTACCCGGGTGTGTACAACTTCCTGTTCCCGCTCTACTCGACGGGCGCCTCGTCCAACGACGGCGACTACACCAACGCCGAGGTCGACAAGCTCCTCGCGGAGGGCGCATCCGCCGACACCCCGGCGGACTCGGTGAAGAAGTACACCCAGGTGCAGGAGATCCTCGTGAAGGACCTCCCGGCGATCCCGCTGTGGTACCAGAACTCCATCGGTGGTTTCGGTGAGAGCGTGCACAACGTGAAGTTCGGATGGAACTCCGTGCCGCTGTTCGAAGACATCACCAAGGACAAGACGAAGTAAGGCTCCGCAGGGCTGACCGTGAGGCGGCGACGTGAACGTCGTCGCCTCACGGCGTGCCCACGGAGTGCATCGTCCGCACGAATCGAGAGTGGATGTTCTCTTACATCGTCCGCCGTATCCTGCAGCTGATCCCCGTCTTCCTGGGATCCACGCTGCTGATCTACGCCCTGGTGTTCGCCATGCCGGGCGACCCGATCGCCGCGCTGTTCGGCGACAAGCAGCCCAGCCAGCAGCTGCTGGACGCGATCCGCGCCCAGTACCACCTGGATCAGCCCTTCATCGTGCAGTACTACTACTACATGTCGGGGCTCGTCCGCGGTGACATGGGCACCACCTTCTCCGGCCAGTCCGTCAACGACGTGCTGGCCCGCACTCTGCCGGTGACCGGCCGCCTGGCGGTGCTGTCGATCGGCATCGAGTTCCTGCTGTCGATCATCGTCGGCACGTTCTCGGCACTGCGCAAGGGGAAGGTCTCCGACAACGTCGCGCTGATCATCGCGCTGGTCTTCCTGTCGATGCCCATCTTCGTGATGTGCTTCCTCGCGCAGTACTTCCTGGCGATCCAGCTGGGCTGGTTCCGGCCGACGGTCGGCGGGCAGAACGGCTGGGGCGACATGTGGCTGCCAGCCATCGTGCTGGGCCTCAGCCTGTACGCCACCAGCATGCGGCTCATGCGCGGCTCCGTCATCGAGACCATGAACCAGGACTGGGTGCGCACCGCCTACAGCAAGGGCCTCCCGCAGTATCGCGTCCTTCCCGTGCACGTGATCCGCAACTCGCTGATCCCCGTGATCACGAACTCCGCGACCAACTTCGGCGTGCTGCTGGTCGGCGCGACCGTCACCGAGTTCATCTTCAACATCCCCGGCGTCGGAAACACCCTGTTCCGCGCCATCCTGCAGCATGAGGGCCCGACCATCGTCTCGTTCGTCACGATCTTCGTCGTGCTGTACGTGCTGGTGAACCTGCTCGTCGACCTGCTGTACGGGCTGCTCGATCCGAGGATCCGCTATGTCTGACCCGCTGTCCCGGCGCTATGTCGCCCCCGTCACCACGGAGCAGCTGCCCACCGACGCCGTGCGCGTCAGCGGCAAGCCTTCCAACCTGTGGCGCGATGCCTGGTACGACCTGCGACGTCGCCCGTTGTTCTGGATCTCGCTCGCATTCGTGGCGCTGCTGCTGCTGATGGCGGCGTGGCCGACCCTGTTCACGCAGGTGCCACCGGACAACCTGTGTCACCTGGAGAACTCCAACAAGGGGCCGACCGAAGGGCACCTGCTGGGCTTCACGTTCCAGGGCTGCGACGTGTTCTCCCGCATCGTGCACGGCGCGAGCACCTCGCTGAGCGTGGGTCTGCTGTCCACCATCATCGGCTCCGGCATCGGATGGATCATGGGCACGATCTCCGGCTACTACGGCGGCTGGGTCGACTCGCTGCTCTCGCGCATCGGTGACATGTTCTTCTCGATCCCCTACATCCTGGCCGCCGTGGTCGTGATGACGGTGTTCGAGAAGTACCGCAACGTGTTCACGCTGTCGCTCGCGATCGGAGGGTTCGCGTGGGCGGCCACCGCTCGCGTGGTCCGCGCCGAGGTGATGCGTGTGCGGCAGGCGGAGTTCATCACGGCGTCCAAGGCCGTCGGGCGCTCGAAGTTCAGCACCCTGATGGCTCACGTCGTGCCCAACGCCATCGCGCCGCTGATCGTGCTCGGCACGCTCGCGCTCGCGGGCGGCATCGTGGCGGAGTCCACCCTGGCGTTCCTCGGTGTCGGCCTCGGGACGGAGACGATGTCCTGGGGCGCCGACATCAGTCGTGCTCAATCGACGCTGCGGGTCGCCCCGATGTCACTGATCTACCCGTCGATCGCACTGACGACGGCCGTGCTGTCCTTCGTCGTGCTGGGCGAGCTCCTCCGAGACGCCATGGATCCGAAGGCGAGGGCCACCCGATGAACGCTTCGATCGATCAGGAGCCGCTGGTCAGCATCCGCGACCTGAAGGTCGCCTTCCGCGGCCAGCACGGCGTGCGCGAGGTGCTGCACGGCGTGAGCTTCGACATCTTCCCCGGCGAGACCGTGGCGATCGTGGGGGAGTCGGGTTCCGGCAAGTCCACCACCGCGGCGGCCATCGTCAATCTGCTCCCCGGCACCGGCAAGGTGACGGGCGGGTCCATCGTCATGGACGGACGCGAGCTGACCAAGCTCGGCCGCCGTGAGATGGAGCACCTGCGCGGGCGGGACATCGGCTTCGTCCCGCAGGACCCGATGTCGAACCTCAACCCGGTGTGGAGCATCGGCTTCCAGGTCAAGGAGGCGATCCGCGCCAACGGCATCGCCCAGGGCAGGGCCGAGGTCAAGCGCCGCGCGATCGAGGTGCTGCAGCAGGCGGGTCTGGCGGATGCCGAGAGGCGCCTGCACCAGTTCCCGCATCAGTTCTCGGGAGGCATGCGCCAGCGTGCGCTGATCGGCATCGGCCTCGCGGCCGATCCGCGTCTGCTCATCGCCGACGAGCCCACCTCCGCGCTGGACGTGACCGTGCAGCGCGTGATCCTCGACCACATGGCGAGCCTCACGCGCGACCGCGGCACCTCGGTGCTGCTCATCACGCACGATCTGGGACTGGCCGCCGAGCGCGCCTCCCGGATCATCGTGATGAACCAGGGCGAGATCGTCGAGGCGGGCCCCAGCCGCGAGATCCTGGAGGACCCGCGGCATCCGTACACCAAGCGCCTGGTCGCGGCCGCTCCGAGCATCGCCTCGCAGCGGATCCAGGCCGAGGTGACCGAGCACGGCATCCAGACCGAGGAGTCGCTCGCCGACGCACCCACCATGGTGCGCGTGGCGGGGCTGACGAAGGACTTCAAGATCCGTCAGGGCGGTTTCCGCAGCGAGCTGTTCCGCGCGGTCGACGACGTCAGCTTCGACATCCCCCGGGGCAAGACGCTGGCGCTCGTGGGCGAGTCGGGTTCGGGCAAGACCACGGTCGCGCGGATGGTGCTCAAGCTCGAGTCCGTCACCTCCGGCACCATCGAGGTCGCGGGCGAGGACGTGTCGCACCTGTCGAACGCGCAGGCGTTCGCGCTGCGCCGCCGGATGCAGCCGGTGTTCCAGGACCCGTACGGGTCGATGGATCCGTTGCGCAACATCGGCAACACCATCGCCGAGCCGATGGTCGTGCACGGCGTGGGCGATCAGTCCTCGCGGCGCGAGCGCGTGCTCGAGCTGCTGGAGCAGGTCGCGCTGCCGAGCGAGGTCGTGTCCCGCTACCCGAACGAGCTGTCCGGCGGTCAGCGTCAGCGCGTGGCGATCGCGCGCGCCCTGGCGCTCAAGCCCGACGTGGTCGTTCTCGACGAGGCCGTCTCGGCTCTCGACGTGCTGGTGCAGGCTCAGATCCTGAAGCTGCTCGCCGAGCTGCAGAGCGAACTGCAGCTGACCTATCTGTTCATCACGCACGACCTCGCGGTGGTGCGTGTCTCCAGCGACCTGGTGGCCGTGATGGAGAAGGGCAAGCTGGTCGAGAAGGGCAGCGTCGACGAGATCTTCGCGAACCCGCAGCAGGAGTACACGCAGCGTCTGCTCGAAGCCATCCCGGGAGCCTCCATCCAGCTCGGCGGAGGCGGCCTGTGAGCTCTCCTGACAAGGAGACGAACGAGTCCCGTCCGCGCACCTACCGTGCGTGGACGGGACTCGTCTTCCTCGCGATCTCGACGCTCGTGGTCGCGTACCTGCTCATCGACGCGGCCGTGCGCGCCGGGTTCGGGCAGATGATGCTGCTCGCTCCCTGGGTGCTGCTGGCGCTGTGGGTGGTCTACGCGGCGT
This sequence comes from Microbacterium sp. 22195, assembly GCF_052056515.1. Taxonomy (NCBI): domain Bacteria; kingdom Bacillati; phylum Actinomycetota; class Actinomycetes; order Micrococcales; family Microbacteriaceae; genus Microbacterium; species Microbacterium sp. 22195. The sequence continues at coordinate 1,117,218 of NZ_JBQEPE010000001.1, read as the reverse complement.
CCGCGGCCTCACTGCTGCGTCTGGACGAGCGCGGCGTGCGGATGCAGAACCTGCTGCGCCGGATCAGCTTCGGCTGGGCGCACGTGAAGGATGTCGACTTCCGCTGGCAGCTGGAGTTCTCGCTCGACGACGGGTCGAAGGCCACCGCGATGGGCGGTCCCGCACGCTCCCGTCCGCGTCGGCAGACCGCCCGCGAGCGGGACGTGGAGGGCGTGAAGCCCCCGTCCGGCGTGCGGGAGCTCGCCGACATCCGCACGCGCTGGAAAGCGGCGCGGAAGGATGCCGATGCTCCGATCCGCCGCAGCTGGGACTGGCCCGCTCTCGCCGCCCTGCTGGTGATCGCGGTGTGGGCCGTGGTCTCGATCGTCGTCACCCGCTGACCGCGACGGCGCTAGCCGGGCAGCCCGAAGAGGCCCGGCCACATGGCGGCCGCCCACGGATAGCCGACGAACGCCGCGGCGTCGATGAGGAAGTGGGCGACCAGGAACGGCATGAGGCGCCCGGTGCGGGCGAAGAGCCAGCCGAACAGCATCCCCATCGCGAAGTTGCCGATGAACGCGCCCGGCCCCTGGTACAGGTGGTAGCTGGCGCGCAGCGCGCTGGTGGCGACGATGATCGGCCAGGTTCCCCAGCCCAGCTGCCGCAGCCGGGCGAACAGGTAGCCGAGCACCACGAACTCCTCCTGGATCGAGGCGCGAGCGGCCGAGAGCAGCAGGATCGGCACCGTCCACCAGTGCGCGGCGAGCCCACCCGGGTCGACGGCGACGAACAGCCCCAGGGCGCGTCCGAGCAGGTACAGGCCGATACCGGGGATGCCGATGGCCAGCACGAGCAGAGCGCCCCAGCCGGTGTCACGCCCGTAGCGCCGGCCGTCCAGGCCCAGCGCCTGCAGGTGCGGGCGCTGGGAACGCCAGAGCAGGAAGCAGACCAGCAGGGCCGGCACGATCGCGAACCCGATCGAGAGCAGCTGGTATATGAGGTCGAAGGCCTCCCTGTCGCTGCGCGACGGGTTCAGCGTGGTCGTCTGATCGGCCAGGGGAGTGCTGTCGGTGAGTCGGTACGCGAGCTGCACGATCGAGTAGATCGCCGACTGCCCGAGGCCGAGCGCGAGCACGATGCCGATCTCCCACCACAGTCGCGTGCGGCCGGGGCCGGGTTCGACGGACGGCAGGATCCGGGCAGCGGGCATAGCCAGATGCTACCCAGTGCGTCAGTAGGCTTGACCGAGGAATGACGAGCACGACACGACGTGCCGCGAGCGGCGGCACAGCACCCGCTCCCGCGCCGAGGTCGGTGGTGGTGCTTCGCGCCCTGCTCGCGACATGGCGGGACTACGACGAGAAGTCCGCGTGGTACCGGACGTGGTTCCTGCCCTCCGTGATCGCCGATCACGTCGCCGCCGCGCGCTCGGACGTCGAGCGCGAGCTGCTGACCGACCTGCACGCCGCCATGACCGAGCGGCAGTGGCGGGCGCTGCCCGAGAACGTCGCCCGCGTCGCGAAGGACTCCGCTGCGACGATCGCCAAGGCGCGCACGTTCCGCGACAGCAGCCTGCTCGCCGGCGTGCGGAGATCGACGTCGGGCGCGACGTCCGCACCGCCGCCGCGCGCGAAGTCCGCACCGCCGCCGGAGGCGCCGGCCATGGACGCCGTTCTCGAGTGGGCCCGCAAGGAGCATCCCGAATTCCGGCCCACTCCCGAACAGGCGGCCGTGATCGGCACGACCCACGGGCATGCGCTCGTCGAGGCCCGCGCCGGGAGCGGGAAGACCACGACCATGATCGCCCGCGCCGCCCACCTGATCGAGCGGCGCGGCGTGCGGCCCGACGAGATCCTCATGCTCGCGTTCAACAGCTCCGCAGCCGCGGATCTCCGGCGCCGCGCGGAGGAGTGGCTGCCGGCGGCCGCTCAGCCGCACATCATGACGCTGGACGCGCTCGCCTACCGCCTGGTCCGTCCGGCGGAGCGTGTGCTCGCCGAGGACGCGGATCGGCGCGTCGAGGAGATCGTGCGATCCCTGTGGCACGACCCCGCGTCGCAGGACGAGATGCGGGAGCTGGTGCTGTCGTTCGTGCGGGCGGACGCCGACGGCGAGACGGGCACCCGGTACTGGAGCCTGCGCGGCGACGCGCTCCCCACCCGGGCCGCGCAGAGCATCGCCGACGCGCTGCTGCGCAGTGGGCTCGGCAGCGATGGACGGGACTTCCGATTCCACCGCAGCAGCTCCGTCTTCGAGCTGCTCGACGCGGACGGCGGGTCACAGCTGCGGATCGCCATCACCGACCCGCGCCGTCCGTTCTCCGCAGACCTGCGCTACGACGAGCGCACCACGGCGGCGAGCGGGTTCGAGGAGCGCCTACGCCGCGATCTCCGCTCGGCGGGCGTCCCGACCGCCGAGATGGACGACGACCGTCTCTGGGAGGCGATCCGGGGATCGATCGGCGAGAGGCTGCTGCGGGCGATCACGCAGATCGTGATGCGGGCGCGGCAGCGCATGTGGAGCGGCGCGGACCTGCTGCGGGAGTGGCGGCAGCGCGACGGGGACGAGTCCCGTCGAGGCGCGATCGAGCTCGGCGCCCGGATGCTGGATCTCTACGCGCAGGCGCTCGCCGAGGCGCACGAGGAGGACTTCCCCGGGATCGTCTGGCGGGCGGCGGCGCGGGTCGGGGAGGGATTCACCGACTTCTCCGGCGGTGGCCGCAGCGGCGACGTCCGCGCGATCACGCACATCGTCATCGACGAGTTCCAGGACTTCACGCCGCGCTTCGACGCACTGATCCAGGCCGTGCTCGGCCAGGCGCCGCGGGCGAGGGTCATGGCCGTCGGCGACGACTGGCAGGCCATCAACGAGTTCGCCGGCTCGTCCACCGAGTACTTCGCCGAGTTCACCGCCCGCTTCCCGGGCGCGATGCGCCTGCGGATGCTGGGGAACCAGCGCTCCAGCGCCGACATCGTCGACGTCGGCAACAGCATCATGGCCGGGCGCGGCAGGCCGGCCAGGGCGGTGGCGGAACTCACCGGGCGCATCAGGCAGTTCGGGATGGACGACTTCGAGCCGACGCCGGAGGAGGAGCGGCTCGGCCGTCCTTCGACCTCCGCCGTGCTGAGGCTGGTCAAGGAGCACCTCGGACACGGGCGCACGGTGGCCGTGCTGGCGCGAACGCGCGAGGTCGCCGAGCGCGCCGTCGCGGGTCTTGCGCGGGTCGTGCCGCCGGATGCCGTCGCGCGCTGCGACGTCGGCACCATCCACTCCTACAAGGGCCGGGAGGCGGATGCCGTGATCCTGGTGGGCGTGGCCGGATGGGCGTTTCCGCACGTGCATCCGACCTGGCAGCTCGGGCGCGTGTTCGGCGACTCCTTCGCCTCGATCCTCACGGCGGAGCGACGACTGCTCTACGTCGGGGTGAGCAGGCCCCGCCGCTGGCTCGACGTCGTGACGGGTCGCGAGGACGATCCGTCGCCGCTCTGGGAGAGCGCGTCGCTGCTGCCCGCCGTGCGTCGCACGGACTGGGCGTCGGTCGCTCCCGCCCTCGGCGCGCCGGCCGTGCGACGTGCGACCGTGCGGGTGTACAACGGCATGTACGACGGACGCTGGCTGCTCTCCTGGGACGACTTCCACGAGAGCAAGAACCTGCTCACGGCCGACGGCGGCTTCCGCTACGAGCCGTCCGGCGGGCGGGCGCACTGGGTCGCGCGGATGGATGCCGCCGAGCTGCGCGCGCGCGACGTGCTCGATCACCCCTGGGCGCGGTTCGACGGCATCCGCGTCGAGGTCGAGTGGCCCGACCGACGTCGTCAGGTGTTCACCCGCTAGCCTGACCGGGCCCTCAGGAAGGCGCTGATGGCGTGCGCTATCCTGGAACGTCGGCATCCCGGCGCACAAATCCCAACTCCGCTTAGGACTCCTTGAATGGCGCACGCCCTCCGCTCTGACCTCCGAAACGTCGCGATCGTCGCACACGTCGACCACGGCAAGACCACCCTCGTCGACGCCATGCTCCGCCAGACCGGCTCGTTCGGCGAGCACGCCCACGTCGAAGAGCGCGCGATGGACTCCAACGACCTGGAGCGTGAGAAGGGCATCACGATCCTCGCCAAGAACACGGCGATCACGTACAAGGGCAAGCACTCCGAGACCCCGGTGACGATCAACGTCGTCGACACCCCCGGCCACGCCGATTTCGGTGGCGAGGTCGAGCGCGCGCTGTCCATGGTCGACGGCGTCGTGCTGCTGGTGGACGCCTCCGAGGGCCCGCTGCCGCAGACCCGCTTCGTGCTGCGCAAGGCGCTCGAGGCCAAGCTCCCCGTCATCCTGCTGGTCAACAAGACCGACCGTGCCGACGCGCGCATCGCCGAGGTCGAGGCCGAGGCGCAGGACCTGCTGCTGGGCCTGGCATCCGACCTGGTCGACGACGTGCCCGACCTCGACGTCGACGCCCTGCTGGACGTTCCGGTCGTGTACGCCTCCGGCCGTGCCGGTGCGGCATCCCGCACCCGTCCCGCCAACGGCGACCTGCCCGACAACGACGACCTGGAGCCGCTCTTCGAGGCGATCCTCGAGCACGTGCCCGCGCCGTCCTACGACGACGAGGCCCCGCTGCAGGCGTGGGTCACGAACCTCGACTCCTCGTCCTTCCTCGGCCGCCTCGCGCTGCTGCGCGTCTTCAACGGCACGCTGAAGAAGGGCCAGACGGTCGCCTGGGTGCGTCAGGACGGCACCACCCAGAACGCCCGCATCACCGAGTTGCTGATGACCAAGGCGCTGGAGCGCTACCCGGCCGAGTCCGCCGGTCCCGGCGACATCGCCGTGATCGCCGGATTCGCCGACATCATGATCGGCGAGACCATCGCCGACCCCGAGGACGTGCGCCCGCTGCCGCAGATCACGGTCGACGAGCCGTCGATCTCGATGACGATCGGCACCAACACCTCGCCGCTGGTCGGCAAGGTCAAGGGCCACAAGCTCACCGCCCGCATGGTGAAGGATCGCCTGGACCGCGAGCTGATCGGCAACGTCTCGATCCGGGTGAACGACATCGGCCGTCCGGATGCTTGGGAGGTGCAGGGCCGCGGCGAGCTGCAGCTCGCCATCCTGGTCGAGAACATGCGCCGCGAGGGCTTCGAGCTCACGGTCGGCAAGCCGCAGGTCGTCACCCGCAAGATCGACGGCAAGGTGCACGAGCCCTACGAGCACCTCACGGTCGACGTCCCCGAGGAGCACCTCGGCGCCGTGACCCAGCTGATGGCCAACCGCCGCGGCCGCATGGACAACATGATCAACCACGGCACCGGCTGGATCCGCATGGAGTTCATCGTGCCCTCGCGCGGTCTGATCGGCTTCCGCACCGAGTTCCTCTCGATCACCCGCGGCACCGGCATCGCGAACGCGATCTCGCACGGCTACGACGAGTGGGCCGGCTCCATCGTGGCCCGTCAGAACGGCTCGATCGTCGCGGACCGCGCCGGCGTGGCGACCCCGTTCGCCATGATCGCCCTGCAGGAGCGCATGTCGTTCTTCGTGCGTCCCACCGAGGAGGTCTACGAGGGCATGGTCGTGGGCGAGAACTCGCGCGCCGACGACATGGACGTGAACATCACCAAGGAGAAGAAGCTCACCAACATGCGCTCCTCCACGGCCGACACGTTCGAGTCGATGACCCCGCCGCGCATCCTGTCGCTGGAGGAGTCGCTCGAGTTCGCCCGTGAGGACGAGTGCGTCGAGGTCACTCCGGATGCCGTCCGCATCCGCAAGGTGATCCTGGACCAGACCGTCCGCGGTCGCGAGGCGTCGCGCCTGAAGCGCCAGGACGCCAACGCCTGACGCGCGTTCCGATCCACCCGAAGGCCCCGGTTCCGACCGGGGCCTTCGCTTTTCCACGGCGGGCCGTCCACCGGAAGTAACGAACGCATAACACATCTTCTTGGGAGTGTGAAGCCGGGATTCCCACGAACCAGGCACGGAATGTCCAGGTCCGTGGCATGTTCCGTCCAGAACGGGGGCGCAGACTCGTTCGGTGCCCGGGAAACCGCTCCCGATGAGCAAGCCCTCCGCGGGTTCCGGGCCGACGACGACCCGAAAGTCGAAACCCGAATGCCTCATACCCTCCACACCCGTGCGTCCCGCCGGGTGCATGCCGCCGTGTCCGCCCGCTCCGCGATGCGCAAGCCGCTGGTCGGCGTCGCCGTCGGCGCCGTCCTCGCCGCCGCGGCGGCCACCGGCATCCTCGCAGCTCCCGCTCTCGCCGCCCCCTCGCAGGCAGATGTCCACAAGGCCTCCCAGGCCGAGAGCGACGGCCGGATCGCCCTGAACAACGCCGTCGCACTGAACCACGTCGCCGAGTCGGCGGACGTGCTGCCCGGCACCACGCTGAAGGATGTCGCGATCGCCGACCTGACGCACGACGTGAAGCTGCTGTCGGCCGCGGAGCAGCCGAGCTCCGAGCAGCTCGCCGACATGACCGACGACGTCATCCGGAGCACCGTGCTCGTGCAGCGGGACACCGCCGCGCTGCAGGAGTCGCTGACCGCAGCCAAGGATGCCAAGGCCGCGGATGACGCGGCGAAGGCCGCCGAAGCCGCGCGCATCGCCGCCGAGCAGGCCGCCGAGCAGCAGCGCGTCGCCGCCGCGGCCCTGGCCGCCGCGAACACCCCGGACGGCGCACGGGCCACCGCTCGCGCCATGGCCGCCAGCAAGTACGGCTGGGGCGCTGGTCAGTTCTCCTGCCTGTCGAGCCTGTGGAACAAGGAGTCCGGCTGGAACTACAAGGCCTACAACCCCAGCGGCGCGACCGGCATCCCGCAGGCGCTGCCCGGAAGCAAGATGGCCACCGCGGGTGCGGACTGGCGCACCAACGCCGCGACGCAGATCTCCTGGGGCCTGGACTACATCAAGCGGGCCTACGGCTCGCCCTGCTCGGCGTGGTCGCACTCCCAGGCAGTGAACTGGTACTGAGTCGAAGGCCCGAGACCTGCGCGGTCCTGATCACCGGAGTTCGGTGATCAGGACCGCTGTCGTCCCGGCGGCGCGCGCCTCGAAGATGTGCGGAGCGTCGCCCGGATAAGAGAGGTAGTCGCCGGGGTGCAGCAGCTCCGGTGCATCGGCGGGACCGAGCAGGGCTTCGCCCGAGACCAGCACGACGTGCTCGGTGGTGCCCCGGTGGTGGGGGAGCGAGCGGCGGGGTTCGCCCGGCTCGGCCTGGATCAGGTAGATGTCGCGGCGTGCGCCCGGCGCCGCTGCGGACAGGAGCGTCGCGAGATAGGGGGCGGCGGCCGACGGCACACCGGGGTGGTCGCCGACGCGGATCAGCCGTGGTGCGGTGGTGCTCTCGTCGACCAGGGTGGAGAAGGGGATGCCGAGGGCGTCGCCGAGGGCCCAGAGCGTCTCGACGCTGGGGTTGCCCGCGCCGCTCTCCAGCTGGGACACGGTCGCCTTGGACACGCTCGCGCGGCGGGCCAGCTCCGAGACCGAGATGCCGGCCGCCTCCCGTTCGCGTCGCAGGGCGTGGGCGATGCGTTCGCGCAGTTCCATGTGTTCAGTATCGCAAACGATCGTTCGACTTGACGGACATCGAGCGCTCGTTCAGAATGTTGGTCATGCGTTCGGCGAATCGAACAGAGGCGGATGTCGCCACCCGTGCCGCCCGGGAGGTGTGGCGCGAAGGCCTCGGCGTGGCCATTGCGACCAGCGCCTACGGCATCTCCTTCGGCGCTCTCGCGGTGGCATCCGGCCTCGACGTCTGGCAGACGTGCGTGCTGAGCCTGGTGATGTTCACGGGCGGCTCGCAGTTCGCGTTCATCGGAGTGCTGGGCGCCGGCGGGCTCGCGGCGCTGCCGTCGGCCATCGCATCCGCAGCACTGCTGGGGGTGCGCAACGTCGCCTACGGCATGCGGATGTCGTCCCTCATCGGCGACGGATTCTGGCGCCGCACCGCCGCAGCGCAGGTGACCATCGACGAGTCGACCGCGGTCGCGATCTCGCAGGAGTCCCCGGCGCTGGGGCGGCTGGGGTTCTGGATCACCGGGCTGGGCGTGTTCATCGGCTGGAACCTCACGACGCTGGCCGGCGCCCTGCTCGGCGACGTGCTCGGCGATCCGAAGTCGTGGGGGCTGGATGCCGCTGCGGCCGCGGCCTTCCTCGCCCTGCTCTGGCCGCGGCTGAAGCAGCGCCAGGCCATCGCCGTCGGCGTCGCCGCGGCGGTCGTCGCCGCCGCGCTCACGCCGGTGCTCATGCCGGGCATGCCGGTGCTCGTCGCGGCCGTGGTCGCGATCGTCGTCGGCTGGTTCAACTGGCTCGGGCGGGACGGCGATGCCGCGTCGGTGAAGGAGGCGGCGTCATGACCCTGTGGAACGCGGTGCTGCTCGCCGCCTGCATCTGCGTCGGTCTGAAGGCCGTCGGCTATCTCATCCCTGCGCGGCTGCTGGAGGCACCGCGGCCCGCGCGGATCTCCGATCTGCTCACCGTCGCGCTGCTGGGGGCGCTCGTGGCGGTGCAGTCGCTCGGAGCCGGCCAGGCGATCGTGGTGGATGCCCGGGTCCCGGCGGTGCTGGTGGCCGCAGGGCTGCTGTGGATGCGGCAGTCGTTCCTCGTCGTGGTGGTCGCGGCGGCGGCGGTCGCAGCGCTGCTCAGACTCGTCGGCTGGGCGGTCTGATCGCGGCGGCGCACCCACAGCATCCGCCGGTAATCTGAGGGAGTGCGCTCTGTGATCTCCCGTGGTCTGTCCTGGCTGGCCGCCCTCCTCATCGGCGGCGTGTACGGCGTGGCGGCCACGATCGCGCACAGCTACACGCTCGGACCGGTGCCGGTGGGGATGATCCTCGGCGCGATCGCGTGCGCGGCACTGCTGATCGCCCTGCGCACCCTGACCGGCGACCGCTGGGCGGCGCTGGCGGCGGGCTTCGGCATGATGGCGCTGATCCTGCTGATCTCGCAGCGCGGCCCGGGCGGATCCGTGGTCGTGCCGAACACGCCGCTCGGCAACATCTGGATGTACGTCGCGGCGGGGATCGTCGTGCTCGTGGTCATGTGGCCGGACCTCTCCAAGGTGCGCCGGCTGTCGGCATCCGCCGGGGCGGCGGGCGATCGGCACTCGCGCGCGTCGTAGACTGGTCACGTGACGTATGTGATCGCCCTTCCCTGCGTCGACGTCAAGGACCGCGCCTGCGTCGATGAGTGTCCCGTGGACTGCATCTACGAGGGTGAGCGGATGCTGTACATCCACCCCGACGAGTGCGTGGACTGCGGCGCCTGCGAGCCGGTGTGCCCGGTCGAGGCGATCTTCTACGAGGACGACCTTCCCGGGGAATGGGCCGACTACTACAAGGCCAACGTCGAGTTCTTCGACGAGCTGGGCTCCCCGGGCGGTGCTGCCAAGGTCGGCGTGCTGCCCTACGACCACGCCGTGGTCTCCGCGCTGCCCCCGCAGGGGGAGTGAGTGGGCGTCCGCGACCTCGCGAACTATCCCTGGGACGCGGTCGAGCCCTATCGGGAGCGCGCTGCGGCGCACCCTGACGGCATCGTCGACCTCTCCATCGGCTCGCCCGTCGACCCGACCCCCGAGGTGGTCCGCGCCGCGCTCGCCGAGGCCACCGACGCGCACGCGTACCCGCAGACCGTCGGCACACCGGCGCTTCGCGAGGCCATCGTCGACTGGTACGCGCGCCGCCGCGGTGTGCCGGACCTCGCCGTCGGGAACGTGATCCCCACGATCGGCTCGAAGGAGCTCGTGGCGCTGCTGCCCCTGCTGCTCGGACTCGGCGAGGGCGACATCGTGGTGCATCCGCGGGTCGCCTACCCGACCTACGCGGTCGGCGCGATCACCGCGGGCGCGACCCCGGTCGCCGTCGACGATCCCGCGGAGTGGCCCGAGGGCGCGAAGCTGATCTGGATCAACACGCCGGGGAATCCGGACGGACGGACCTGGGGCATCGACGAGCTCGCCGCAGCCGTGCGCCGCGCCCGCGAGCTGGGCGCCGTGCTCGCCAGTGACGAGTGCTACGCCGAGCTCGGCTGGGACGGCCCCTGGGCATCCGAGCCGATCCCCTCCGTGCTGGACCCACGCGTCACCGGGGGGACCCGCTCCGGTCTGCTCAGCGTCTACTCGCTGAGCAAGCAGTCCAACCTCGCCGGCTACCGCGCGGCCCTCGTGGCGGGATGCGCGCGCATCGTCGGCGATCTGCTGACCGCGCGCAAGCACCTCGGGCTCATGCCGCCTGCGCCGGTGCAGCACGCCATGGCTGTGGCGCTGCGCGACGACGAGCACGTCGCCGCGCAGAAGGAGCTCTACCGGCAGCGGCGCGAGCTGCTCGTGCCCGCCCTCACGGCGGCGGGCTTCCGCATCGACGGCTCCGAGGCGGGGCTGTACCTGTGGGTCACGGAGGGGCGCGACGCCTGGGAGTCGATGGGCCGCCTGGCCGATCTCGGCATCCTCGCGGGGCCAGGGCACTTCTACGGCGACCACTCCGCCGACCACGTCCGCATCTCGCTGACCGCGCCGCTCGATCGCGTCGCGCAGGCCGCACAGCGGCTCTCAGCATCCGCCCGGTGAGCCCGTTTGTCGGATTCCGGTGTGAAACCGCTCATATCTTGGTGGATGTCACAGTAGGCCGGAGGCGCGGCTAGGCTGTAAACGCGATGCGGCCGTTCACCCGGCAGGCGCTCTGCGCCACACATCGTCCACGACGACACAGACGCAGCAGGAGGTTGGCGTGAGCGCAGCTCAGCCGGACAAGGCGACTCTCTCGATCGGTGACACGACCGCGGAGTTCCCTCTGCTGCCATCTGTCAGCGGGGCGGGGAGCATCGACTTCTCCACGCTGACGCGCCAGACGGGATACACCGGTCTGGACTACGGATTCGTGAACACGGCCTCCACCAAGTCCGCGATCACCTTCATCGACGGAGACCAGGGCATCCTGCGCTACCGCGGTTACCCGATCGAGCAGCTGGCCGGACGCACGAGCTACCTCGAGGTGGCCTGGCTGCTCATCTACGGCGAACTGCCCACCGCGGACGAGCTCGCGGACTTCGACGAGAAGATCCGCCGTCACACGCTGCTGCACGAGGATCTCAAGCGCTTCTTCTCCGCGCTGCCGCACACCGCGCACCCGATGTCGGTGCTCTCCTCCGCGGTCGCCGCGCTGTCGACCTACTACGAGGGCCAGACCGACCCGCACGATCCCGAGCACGTCGAGCTGAACATGGTGCGCATGCTCGCCAAGCTGCCGGTCATCGCCGCGTACGCGCACAAGAAGAGCGTCGGCCAGGCGTTCCTCTACCCGGACAACTCGCTGAGCTTCGTCGACAACTTCCTCAAGCTCAACTTCGGCGTGCTCTCCGAGGAGTACGAGGTCAACCCGGTCATGTCGAAGGCGCTCGAGCTGCTGCTGATCCTGCACGAGGACCACGAGCAGAACGCCTCCACCTCCACCGTGCGCCTGGTCGGCTCGACCGGGGCGAACCAGTTCGCGTCCATCTCCGCCGGCATCCAGGCGCTCTCAGGGCCGCTGCACGGCGGCGCCAACGAGGCCGTCCTCACCATGCTCGGTCAGATCCGCGAGTCCGGTCAGAGCGTGCAGCGCTTCGTCGAGCGGGTGAAGAACAAGGAGGAGGGCGTCAAGCTGATGGGCTTCGGCCACCGGGTCTACAAGAACTACGACCCGCGCGCCAAGCTCGTCAAGGAGGCGGCCGACGAGGTGCTCGCCGAGCTCGGCGTGACCGACCCGCTCCTCGACCTGGCCAAGGAGCTCGAGGAGATCGCCCTCGCGGACGACTACTTCAAGGAGCGCCGCCTGTATCCGAACGTCGACTTCTACACCGGCGTGATCTACAAGGCCATGGGCTTCCCGACCCGGATGTTCACGGTGCTGTTCGCGATCGGCCGCCTGCCCGGCTGGCTGGCGCAGTGGCGCGAGCTGAACCTCGACCCGCAGACCAAGATCGGCCGTCCGCAGCAGCTGTACGTCGGCTCGCCGGAGCGCGCATACCCCGGCCACTGAGCGTGACACGCAGAACGGCCCCGGAATCCTGTGGAGGATCCCGGGGCCGTTCTCGTCCGCGCCGGCGAGCCGGCGGTGACGTCACGCCGCGTCGGCGAGCACCGGCTGCGGAGCCGTCGGGAGGAGGACCGGCACCTCGTCGCGACGACGGGTGACGGGGACGACGGCCACGATGACGGCTGCGAGCACCGCGACGGCAGCGATCGTGAGCCAGGCGGTGTCATAGCCGCTCTCGAACGGTCGTCCGCCGGCGTCGACGGAGCCGAAGACGATCGCGGTCATCAGCGCGGATCCGATCGCGGACCCGATCGAGCGCAGGTTCGCGTTCACGCCGGTGGCGATGCCGACACTGCTCGCGGGCACGCCTTCGACGATGATGCTCGCCATCGCGGCGTAGGCGGTTCCCACGCCGATGCCGAAGAGCCCGCCCGCGACAGCGAGCTGCCAGATCGCCGCGTGGAAGAGCACGGCCGCGACCACGGACGCCCCCATCACCAGCGCACCCGTCACGAGCTGCGTGCGCAGGGTGAGCACCCGGCTGAGCGCGCCGGTGGCGAAGCCCGCCAGCGACATGCCCGCCAGCAGCGGCACCAGCACGAGGCCGGCGGTCTGCGCGGTGAGGCCGAGCGCCCAGCCCGTGTCGGCGGGCACCTCGAGGAACAGCGGCAGGTATCCCCAGAATCCGAAGACCGCCACGCCGATCAGCACGCCGGCGGCGTTCACCGGCCAGATGCTGCGGTGCGCGAGCATCCGGATGTCGACCAGCGGCGTCGCGGAGCGCAGCTCCGAGACGACCCATGCCACGAGCAGCACGGCCGCGAGGGCGAACAGGCCGAGCGTGACGGGGCTGGTCCAGCCCCAGTGCGCACCCGAGGCGAGAGGAAGGAGCAGCGCGACCAGCCACCCCGACAGCAGCACCCCGGAGAGCGAGTTCAGCCGACCGCTGGCACGGGTGGCCGACCGCGGGATCCAGGCGACGGTGAGGAGGGCGCCGATCGCGGCCGCGATGAGCGCCACCTCGAACAGGCCGCGCCAGCCGATCGAGGCCGAGAGCGGGCCGGCCAGCACGCTGCCGGCGGCCCCGCCGATGCCGATCAGGGCGCTCACGGAGCCGATCGCTCCGGTCAGGCGCTCCGGCGGCATGAACTCCCGCAGCAGGGCGAAGGCGAGCGGGAAGACGGCTCCGCCGGCGCCCTGCAGGACGCGCCCGGCGATGAGGACGCCGATGTTCGGCGCGAAGGCGGCGACGAGGTCGCCGAGCATCACGAGGCCGAGGACGGCGAGGAGAGTGGCTCGTCGTCCGCGCAGGTCGCCCACGCGTCCGAGCAGGGGAGTGGCGACGGCCGCGGCGATCAGCCAGGCTGTCATGGTCCAGGTCGCGGCATCGGAGTCGATGCGCAGGTCGGCCTCGATCATCGGGATGACGGGGATGACGAGATTCTGGAGCAGCGCGATGGATGCGACGCTCACGGCGACGGCCGCGTAGGCGGGCCGGTGGTTCGAGCGGATGGTCATGGTCCTTCCGATCTTGCAGAGAGGAGAGGTAGAATCGGAGAGTGGCTCCGAACGGAGGAAGCCTCCGGTTAGAAGTTACCGGAGGAACCCTCCGGTTCGCAAGTGCATCGACAGACTTTTTCCGACATCCCCTGGAGGTCAGCGTGACGACGGTGGCACCGGCATCCGCTCTGGCGGAGCGCCGCCCGAAGCGGGCCGACGCCGCGCGCAACTTCGACGCCCTGGTGGCGGCCGGACGCGCGGCGTTCGCGGAGTCCGGCTCCGACGCGTCGCTGGAGGACATCGCGCGGCGTGCCGGGGTGGGCATCGGCACGCTGTACCGTAACTTCCCCACGCGCGACGACCTCATCGAGACCCTGTACCTCGGCGAGGTCGACGCGCTGGCCGCCTCGGCCCTGGAGGTCGCCTCGCTCGAGCCCTGGGACGCACTGCGCGCCTGGCTCGACCGCTTCGTCTCGTACGTCGGCACCAAGCACGCGCTCCTGGACGGCCTCAACCGCGAGTCGTCGGTGCTGACGCAGTGCCGCCACATCATGCTCTCGGCGGGGGAGCCGCTGCTCTCCCGTGCGCAGCAGGCCGGGGCGGTCGATCCCGACATCACCATCAGCGACGTCGTCAAGCTCGTCTCCGGCGTCGCGGCGGTGGCCTCCTACGACAGCCCCGCCCAGCGCGAGCGCGTGCTGAACCTCGCGATCAACGCCATCCGGGCCTGACGCCGCCCGCGTGGCATCTCGCGCACGCCGGCGTCCAGCGGAGAACGGAGACCATCCGGTCCTCTGCCGGCGTGCCGGGCGCCGACACGCCGATCCGCATCCGCTTCGTCCGGGCTCTCCGGCGACGGTGATGGCGGGCGGATGCTGAAGAGCGGTCCGCGGGATCAGACCCGCGGACCGCTCTTGGACGACTCAATGCGTCAGCGGCCCTGCGGGCGGCTGGCGCGACGCGACCCGGTGCGTGCGCGACCGGAGGCGTGCTGCTGGCCGTTCGCGGCCGGACGGGCGGCGCCGTGGCCGCCGCCTCCGTGCTGACCGGACGGTGCACCGGTCTGCGTGGTGTAGCGGGTCTGGCCGGCCTGGCCGTGGGAGCGCGTGCGGGAGTGCTCCGACCGTCCGGCAGCATCCTGCCGCTGGCCGCCGTTCTGCCGCTGACCGCCCTCGGCGCGCTGGGTGTTGTCCCCGCCGCGGCCGGAGCGGCGGCGTCCCGAGCGGCCGCCGGCGGGCCGCTGCTCGCCGGCGACCTGCGCCGGCTTCACCTTCGGCTTGCCCTGGGGCTGCTTCACGACCGGGACGTACTTCACCTTCGCGGCGCGCTCGCCGACGAGTTCCTCGACGATCGCCGGGGTCGCGTCCTCGAGGGGGACGGTGATCTGCGCCTTGCGCAGGATGTCCTTCACGTCGCGGCGCTGCTCCGGCAGCGTGAGCGTGACGACGGTGCCCGCGGCACCGGCACGCGCGGTGCGGCCGGAGCGGTGCAGGTACGCCTTGTGCTCCACGGGCGGGTCCACGTGCACGACCAGCTCGACGTCGTCCACGTGCACGCCGCGTGCGGCGACGTCGGTGGCGACCAGCACGCGCACGCCGCCGTCGGCGGGATCGGCGCTGAACGCTGCGAGGTTGCGCTCGCGGGCGTTCTGCCCGAGGTTGCCCTGCAGGTCCACGGCGGGGATGCCCGCGGTGGTCAGCTGCTTGGCCAGCTTCTTCGCGTGGTGCTTGGTGCGGGTGAACAGGATGCGGCGGCCCTCGCCGGATGCCAGGTCCTGCACCAGCTGCTTCTTGGCATCGGCATCCGCCGCGACGAGCACCCGGTGGGTCATCTCGCCGACCGGAACGCTCGCCTCGTCGACCTCGTGGCTGACGGGGTCGTGCAGGAAGCGCTTGGCGAGTGCATCGATGCCGCGGTCGAGCGTGGCGCTGAACAGCAGCCGCTGACCGTTCTTCGGCGTGGCGGCGAGGATGCGGGTGACGCCGGGCAGGAAGCCGAGGTCGGCCATGTGGTCGGCCTCGTCGAGCACGGCGACGTCCACCGAGTCCAGCGAGACGACTCCCTGCTTCATGAGGTCCTCGAGACGGCCGGGGCAGGCGACGACGATGTCGACGCCCGCGCGCATGGCCTGCTCCTGCGGACGCTGGCTGACGCCGCCGAACACGGTGGTGACGCGCATGCCGACGGCCTCGGCGAGAGGCTTGACGGTGGCTGCGATCTGCGTGGCCAGCTCGCGCGTGGGGGCCAGCACGAGGCCGCGGGGGTGCCCGGGGCGGCGCTGCGTGCCGGATGCCGACAGCCGCGTCACGAGGGGAAGCGCGAACGCGATGGTCTTGCCGCTGCCGGTGCGGCCGCGGCCGAGCACGTCGCGACCGGCCAGGGAGTCGGGGAGGGTGTCGCGCTGGATGGCGAACGGCTCGGTCTTGCCGTCGGCGGCGAGCACGTTCGCGAGGGCGGCGGGCACGCCGAGGTCGAGGAAGGAAGGCATGGGTGTCTCCATAAGGAAGGCGCAGGGATGCTGCGGAATGGGCGACGGCGCGGGTTCGCGCATCGGTTCGCCGCTCGAGATGTGACCGCGGACCGGATGCCGGGGCGGAAGTGTGTCGACGACGCAGACGTCTCGCTTGGCGAGAGGCGTCGGATCAACCCTAGCAGTCGCCGATGGCCGCGGCTGTGCATACGCCGACACCCCCGCCTGCCGTCGAGACCGCTGCCTGCGGACGTCTCCAGGCAGGGGTGTCGACGGTTACCGGGGGTGTCGACGGAGGGGCTGGGTCAGGCGTGCAGCGCCTCGTTCAGGGTGACGCCGGCGCCCGCGCGGCGGACGACCTCGACTGCGCCGCTCAGCGAGTTACGGCGGAACAGCAGTCCGTCCTCGCCGGAGAGCGCGGCGGCCTTCACGGTCTGCCGGCGGCCCTCGGCGGTCGGCGCCGCGTCCGCGAGCTCCACCTTGGTGCCGGCCGTGAGATAGAGCCCCGCCTCGACGATGCAGTCGTCGCCCAGCGAGATGCCGATGCCGGCG
Source organism: Microbacterium sp. 22195 (assembly GCF_052056515.1). Taxonomy (NCBI): domain Bacteria; kingdom Bacillati; phylum Actinomycetota; class Actinomycetes; order Micrococcales; family Microbacteriaceae; genus Microbacterium; species Microbacterium sp. 22195. Next base: position 1,100,706 of record NZ_JBQEPE010000001.1, on the reverse strand, counting down.
TTCGCGCCGAGCAGGGTGCGCGCGCCCACCGAGATGCGGTGCGTGCCGCCACCGGACAGCGTTCCCATGATCGAGGCGCCGCCGCCGATGTCGCTGCCGTCTCCGACGACCACGCCCTGCGAGATGCGTCCCTCGACCATCGAGGCGCCCAGGGTGCCGGCGTTGAAGTTGACGAAGCCCTCGTGCATCACGGTAGTCCCGGGGGAGAGGTGCGCGCCCAGGCGCACGCGCGAGGCGTCGGCGATGCGCACGCCCGCCGGCTGCACGTAGTCGGTCAGCCGCGGGAACTTGTCCAGTCCCTGCACCTGGATGCCATGGCGCTGCAGCAGCGGCCGCAGCCGCGCCGCGTCGGAGGGCAGCATGGGGCCCGCGTTGGTCCAGGCCACGGTGGGGAGGTGCGCGAAGATGCCCTCCAGGCTGACCTCGTTCGGCCGCACGAGCAGGTGCGACAGCGCGTGCAGACGCAGGTAGGCGTCAGGAGTGGACGCGACGGGCGCGTCCAGGTCGATGCTCAGCTGCACGAACTCGACCGTCACGCCGCGACGCTCGTCGGGTTCGGCGAAGGCGTCCCAAGTGAAGGCGGCCGCCGCGGCGTCCTCGGCATCCTGCTCGCCGAAGCCGAGTTCGGGGAACCATGCGTCCAGGACGGTGCCGTCGGAGGCGATCGTGCTGAGGCCCGTGCCCCAGACCGTGCGTGCTGTGCTCATCCTGCAACGCTAGCGCGACAGGTCATGCGGAGGCTGGGCATGTGACGCACGGTTTAGTGTGGGTGACATGGTGCTCGATCTGACCGCATCCTCTGCTGACATCACCCGCGTGATCTGCGACATCCCCAGCGTCTCCGGCGACGAGGCCCGCCTCGCCGACGAGATCGAGCAGACCATGCGAGCCTTCCCGCACCTGGAGGTGACTCGGCACGGCAACACGATCGTGGCGCGCACCGACCTGGGCCGCGCGCAGCGCGTCGTGATCGCGGGCCACATCGACACGGTCCCCATCAACGGCAACGTGCCCACGCGCGACGTCGAGATCGACGGGGTCCGGCATCTGTGGGGCCGCGGCACGGTCGACATGAAGGCCGGCGTGGCGGTGCAGCTCAAGCTGGCCGCCGAGCTCACCGAGCCCGCGGTCGACATCACCTGGATGTGGTACGACAACGAAGAGGTCCAGGAGTCGCTCAACGGCCTGTTCCTGCTGGCATCCGATCGTCCCGACCTGTTCCAGGCCGACTTCGCGATCCTCGGCGAGCCGTCCGTCGGACGCATCGAGGGCGGATGCAACGGCACGATGCGCGCCGTGATCCGCACCCGCGGCGTGCGGGCGCACAGCGCGCGCTCCTGGGTCGGCGAGAACGCCATCCACGGCGCCGCCCCGATCCTCACGCGTCTGGCCGAGTACCGTGCCCGCGAGATCATGGTCGAGGGGCTCGGCTACCGCGAGGGTCTGAACGCGGTCAGCATCCGCGGCGGGGTCGCGGGCAACGTCATCCCCGACCTGTGCGAGGTCGAGGTCAACTACCGGTTCGCGCCGAGCAAGAGCGTGGCGGATGCCGAGGCGCACATCCGCGCAGCCTTCGACGGCTTCGAGGTGGAGATCACGGATGCCGCGGCCGGCGCCCGGCCCGGCCTCGACGCGCCCATCGCGCAGCGCTTCCTGGCCGCCGTCGGCGGCGAGGCGCATGCGAAGTACGGCTGGACCGATGTGGCGCGCTTCTCCGCGCTGGGCGTCCCTGCCGTGAACTACGGCCCCGGCGACCCGCATCTCGCCCACCACGACGAGGAGCGGGTGCCGCTCCCGCAGATCGAGGCGGTCGAACGCGGGCTGCGGGCGTGGCTGACGGCATCCTGAGCTCCGCGCTGCGGCGCTGGGCGCGGGTGCCGGTGATCGGTCGCATCGCGCTCGTCTATCTGATCGCCCGACTCGTCACGACCGGGTTCCTCGTCCTGGCGTCCACGGTGTCGACGTCGCAGTCGCGCTTCGGACCGGCGCCCGGCCTGCGCTCGTTCGTGCTGGGCTGGGACGCGCAGTGGTACTGGTGGGTGGCCGTCAACGGCTACCCACAGGCTCTGCCCTCCACCGCCACCGGGCAGGTCGCCGAGAACTCCTGGGCGTTCATGCCCGTGTACGCATACGTCGCGAACGCGGTCGGATTCGGGGACTGGGGTCTCGGCGCCCTGCTCGTGTCCCTCGTCTCGGGGCTCCTCGCGTGCATCGTGCTGCACCGTCTGCTGCGCCCGCGCATCGGAGCCTCGGCGGCGATGTGGGCGGTCGCGTTCTTCGCCAGCGGACCCCTCGCCGCGCTGTTCCAGGTGGGATACGCCGAGGCGCTTTTCACCCTGCTGCTGCTGCTCGGGCTCGACCTCGTCGCGCGGCGGAGGTACGCCTGGCTGTACCTGGTGCTCCCGGTGATGGGGTTCACGCGTCCGGGCATCCTGGCGTTCGCGCTGTTCCTCGGCCTGCACGGCATCCTGCGCTGGCTGCGCCGCGATCGCGAACCCCTTCCGGTGCGGCACATCGTCCACATCGTGGCGCTCGGACTGCTCTCCGTGGTGGTCGGCTTCGCCTGGCAGGTGATCGCGGGCGTCGTCACGGGCGACCCGTCCGCCTATCTGAAGACCGAGCTGGCTTGGCGGCGCAATTGGCTTCCCGAGTCGGACGACAGCTTCTTCCCCTTCGAGGGGTTCGTCCGCGGTGCGGAGTTCTGGGCGGGGCAGCTCGGCATCCCCGCCGGCGGCGGGGTGATCGTGCTCGTCGCGCTGGTCGTGGCGGTGGCGGCGCTGCTGCTCCGCTCCCGCTCGGTGCGCAGGCTCGGCCCGGAGATCCGCCTGTGGAGCGCGAGCTACCTGCTCTACCTGCTCGCGGTGTTCTTCCCGCAGTCCAGCACGCTGCGGCTGCTCATGCCGCTGACCCCGCTGTGGGGTGCGCTGGCGGTGCCGCGCTCGCGCATCTACCGGTGGGGGATGCTCGGGCTGTGCCTGCTGGCGCAGTGGCTGTGGATCGTGTCGATGTACGGGATCGCCAGCACGTACTACCAGGTTCCATAGCGGGGTCAGAGCGGGCGCACAGGCCGTCTGACCGGCGATTGTGTCGGGCTGACATGCCCAGGCCGGATGCTGACGATAAACTTGACGCATACCACCGAGGGAAAGGGAGCCACGATGGCAGCGATGAAGCCGAGGACCGGCGACGGACCGATGGAGGCCGTGAAGGAGGGGCGTCTCATCATCGTGCGCGTTCCGCTCGAAGGAGGCGGACGTCTGGTCGTCTCCGTCAATGATGCCGAGGCGAAGGAGCTTCACGACGTGCTGGGCGCCGTCGTGACTGCGGCCTGATCGGCGAGAACGCGAGAGGGGCGATGGGTTTCCACCCATCGCCCCTCTTCTCGTCTTCGGAGTCCTCAGGCGATGCGCGAAAGCTGCAGCAGACCCTCGCCGGTCGTGGAGAGGGCTGCGAGCACGGCGGGGGACTCCTGAGTCTCCTGCACCAGCGAGCGATACGCCGAGGTGACCTCATCGCGCTGCACGGGGTCGGCGACCTTGCCACCGGCCAGCACGCGCGGGACCAGCACCAGGCCGCCCGGGCGCACCAGGCGCAGTCCGTGCTCGACGTACTCGATCACGTTCTCGGGGTCGGCGTCGATGAGGACGATGTCGTAGGAGCCCTCGTTCATGCGCGGCAGCACATCCGCCGCACGGCCGGTGATGAAACGCGCCTTGGCGGGCGGGATCTTCGCCTCGGCGAACGCCTGACGGGCGGCGGCGAGGTGCTCGGGCTCGTTGTCGATCGTGGTGAGGACGGCCTGGGGCGCGCCGCGCAGCAGCCACAGTCCTGACACGCCTGCGCCGGTGCCGATCTCGACGATCGATCGTGCGGCGACGGATGCTGCCAGCACGGCGTACTGGGCCCCGATCCCGGGGCTGATGGGGGCGGCGCCCAGCTCGAGCGCGTGGGTGCGTGCGCGGGAGATGGGCGCGGGCTCCACGATCGTCTCGCGGGCGAATCGGGCGTTCGCGTCGTGCTCGCTCATGGCAATTCTCCTGAAACTTCGGTCACCGACCAGCGTAGGCGTCTCGGGTGCATCCGGAGGGGAGGCGCGGCGGGTAGCCTGGTGGGATGAACTGGGGCCTGGACATGGACAAGCTGCTGCTGATCGGCATTGTCGCTGTGCTCATCATCGGTCCCGAGCGTCTACCGAAGGCCGCGGAGGCGCTGCGGAGGTTCGCCCGTCAGGCGGCCGCGTACCTGCGCGACACCAAGGACAAGATGAAGGACGAGCTCGGCGAGGACATCGACGACGTCGACTGGCGCAAGCTCGATCCCCGGCAGTACGACCCTCGTCGCATCATCCGCGACGCCCTCTTCGAGGAGCCCGCCTTCGACAGCGCGCCCGCGACCTCGTCCAACCCGTTCACGACCGACCCGGTCGCGGCGGCTCCCGAGCGCGCTCCGATGACCCGTCAGGTGTTCAGCCGCATGAGCCCGCCGCCGTTCGACGTCGAGGCGACCTGAGGCACCGGGGACCTGACCCCGCTACCTGATCCGCGGCTTCCGCCCGGACGGGTGAGGGATCGCTCAGCTCAGCCGCATCGGCAGGGAGCGGCCCGCCAGCCCGCGTCCGCGGTGCGCGATGGTGCGCGCCAGCGCGATGACGGCGGCTGCCGCGGCGTCATCGGGCTGCGCCAGCACCACCGGCATCCCGGCGTCTCCGCCCTGTCGCAGCGCGGGGGAGAGCGGGATGGATGCCAGCAGCGGCACGTCCTCGGCGACCGAGCCGTGGTCGCCGGGCTCGCTGAGCGCCTGGGCGACCTCGGCGCCCCCACCCGAGCCGAACAGATCGATCACGGTGCCGTCGGGCAGCGCGTACGGCGCCATGTTCTCCACCACGCCGATCACGCGCTGACCCGTGCGGCGAGCGACCAGCCCGCTGCGGATCGCCACCTCGGCGGCGGCCGCCTGCGGGGTGGTCACCACGAGCACCTCCGCATGAGGCAGGATCTGCCCGATCGAGATGGCGATGTCGCCGGTGCCGGGGGGCATGTCGATCAGCAGCACGTCCAGGTCGCCGAAGAACACGTCGGTGAGGAACTGCTGCACGGTGCGATGCAGCATCGGGCCGCGCCACGCGACGACGGACTCGCCTTCGCGCAGGAACATGCCGATGGAGACGGCCTTCACGTCGTGCGCGACCGGTGGCAGCATCAGGTCGTCGATGCGCGTGGGCTGGGTGCCGGGTGCGATCCCGAGCAGCCCGGGGATCGAGAAGCCGTGCACATCGGCATCCACGAGGCCGACCCGCAGGCCCTGCTGCGCCAGAGCGACCGCGAGGTTCGCCGTGACGGTGGACTTCCCGACACCGCCCTTGCCGCTGGTCACGAGGATCACGCGGGTGAGCGAGTCGGGACCGAACGGCATCTGCCGGGCAGGGCGACCCGCCCGCAGCCGCTCGGTGAGCGCGCGCCGCTCGTCCGGCGTCATCACGCCGACGTCGACGGTCACGTCGGCGATTCCGGCGACGGATGCCGCAGCATCCCGCACATCCTGCTCGATCCGCCGCGCCGCGGGGCATCCGACGATCGTGAGCACGATCGACACGGTCGCCGCGTCGCCGTCGACGGCGACGTCCCGCACCATGTCCAGGTCGCCGATCGGGCGGCGCAGCTCGGGGTCGGTGACCGCCGAGACCGCCGCCCGCACCTGCTCGGACAGCGTCACGGCGCGCTCTCGGCTGTGGTGTCCTTCGCGGCGTCCCTGTCGAGTTCGGCCAGCAGCGACTTCAGCTCCTGGCGCAGCACGTCCCGGGTGACGATCTGCGAGTTGCGCTCCTCGAGGGCCAGCCGCAGCGCGACGATCTCTCGCGCGAGGTACTCGGTGTCGGCGAGGTTGCGCTCGGCCCGCTGCCTGTCCTGCTCGATCTGCACGCGGTCGCGGTCGTCCTGACGGTTCTGCGCGAGCAGGATGAGGGGAGCGGCGTACGACGCCTGCAGCGACAGCATGAGGGTCAGCGCGGTGAAGCCGAGCGCGGCGTCGTCGAACCGCAGCGGCTCCGGCATGGCGGTGTTCCAGATGATCCACGCGGCGCAGAACAGCGTGAGGATGACCAGGAAGGCCGGGGTGCCCATGGCGCGGGCGACCCACTCGGTGAAACGGCCGAAGCGGTCGCGGGAGGGCGCGGAGGGACGCACGGCGCCGGCGCGGCCCCGGGGCGTGTCGAGGCTGGAGCTGCGGGCCATCATCGCGTGCCGCTCGCTTCCGGCTCGTCCTCGTCGTGCGTTCGCCAGTCGTTCGGCAGCAGGTAGTCGAGCACGTCGTCGACGCTGATCGCGCCGACCAGGCGGTGCGCTGAGTCGATGACGGGCAGTGAGACCAGGTCGTAGCTGGCCAGCATGCGAGCGACCTCGGTGGCGGATGCCGTGACCGAGACCGGCTCGATGTTGTCGTCCAGGATGGCGCCGAGGCGCTCGTGCGGGGGATAGCGCAGCATCCGCTGGAAATGCACCACGCCGAGCAGACGGCCGGTCGGTGTCTCGAACGGCGGCAGCGTGACGAACACAGCGGCGGCGAGGGCCGGGTGCAGCTCATGCCGGCGGATCAACGCGAGGGCCTCGGCGACCGTCGCGTCGGCGGAGAGGATGATCGGCTCGGTGGTCATCAGACCGCCGGCGGTGTCGGGGCCGTAGCGCAGCAGGGTGCGCACGTCCTCGGCCTCCTCCGGCTCCATCAGCGCGAGCAGCTGCTCCAGGCGCTCGGGAGGCAGCTGGGCGAGCAGGTCGGCGGCGTCGTCGGGCTCCATCTCGTCGAGCACGTCGGCCGCGCGCTCATCGCCCAGGCGGTCGAGGATGCCCACCTGCTCGTCCTCGGGCATCTCCTCGAGGGCGTCGGCGAGGCGTTCGTCTGGGAGCTCCTCGGCGACCTCGATCATGCGCTGCTCGGGCAGGTCGAGCAGCGTCGTGGCGAGGTCGGCGGCGTGCAGCTCGGAGTACGTGGCGACCAGCTGCTCGGCGGACTGCGCCTCGCCTGGCTGCTGCTGCTCGGTGACCTCGTTCCAGGTGGCGAACGTGGTGGGGCCCTTCGCGAACGGCGACGCGCTGGTCTTCGGCTTGCGCAGGAACAGCTGCGTGATGGCCCACTCGCCGTGCCGGTCCTGCTCGATCGCGGCGTCCTCGATCACGGCGGTGCCGCTGCCGTCCGCGAGGCTGACGCGCCGGCCGAGGTACTCGGCGAGCACGCGCACCTCACCGGGACGCGGCTGGAAGCGGCGCACGTTGATGAGTCCGGTGCTGATCACCTGTCCGGCGCGGATGGACGTGACGCGCCCGATGGAGAGGAACACATGACGGCGCCCGGGGATCTCGACGACCAGTCCGATCACGCGCGGAGCAGCCGTTTTTCGGTACACGATGACGACGTCCCGGACCTTGCCGAGCCGGTCGCCCACGGGATCGAAGACGGCGCAGCCTGCCAGGCGCGCGGCGAAAACCCGTTGTGTGCTCACGGGTTCCAGCGTAGTCGGCGCATCGCCGGGAGCGCCGTCGGATGACCTCTCACCGGGCGGTCTGGGACAATGGGACGATGAGCATGATGAATCGGCCCGGGAACGGTACCGACCTCGGCGAGATGGTCGCGTCGTCACGTGACTACGAGGTCGCGCAGAAGACGGTCTCGAAGCTGATCGCAGGCGAGGTGCCCGCCCGCGACATCGCGATCGTCGGGCAGGGGGTGCGCACCGTCGAGCGGGTGACCGGCAGGCTCGGCTATGCGGCTGCGGCCCGCTCGGGCGCGATCAACGGTGTGCTGATCGGTCTCGTGCTCTCGGCGGTCATGCTGTTCGGCAACTCGAATGCCCCGGTCTCGCTCTTCCTCGGTTTCATCCTGATCGGTGTCGCGCTGGGCATGGTGATGAGCCTGGTGACCTATTCGATCGTCCGCCGTCGCCGGGACTTCGCGAGCATGACGCAGATGCTCGCCGACCACTACGAGGTGCGCGTGCAGGCGGCGTCGCTGGCGAAGGCGCGTCAGGTGCTGGGTTCGGAGCGCCAGGAGACGCCGCGACCGACCGTCGATCTGAGCAAGCCGCCGCAGTTCGGCGAGCGGCTGCCGGTGCCGGGCGCGGATGCCGCCCCGCAGGCGCCCGCCTATCCGCCGGCGCCTCCGGCTCCCGCGGCGCCTCCGGCTCCCGCGGCGCCTCCGGCTCCCGCGGCGCCTCCAGCAGACGCCGCGGACACCGCCGGGCACGCGTCGCCGGATGCGGGCGACGGCGCCGACGGCGAGTCGTCCGAGCCGCGATGACCTCCGGGCGGGAGGCGACCGGCGTCTCCGCATGGGCGCTGGGACTGCTGATCCTGCTCCCGGTGCCGATGCTGGGATCCCTGGCATCCGGCGGTGCGATGGTGGCCGCGTACGGCACGCTGTCCCGGCAGGGGCCGCTGGCCAAGGCGAACGCGGCAGCGGCGCGGCGGTGGGGCGCGATCTTTCTCGTGGTGTCCACCGGGCTGCTGCTCCTGCAGCTCGTGCTCGGTCTGATCCGGCTCGCAGCGCACACGAATGAGGCATCCGGATTCTTCCCTCAGGGCATCCCGATCACCCTGTACGCGGTGGTCTGCGTGGTGCATCTGGTGGTGGTGATCGCCGGCACGCTGCGCGCGCGCCGCGGTGAGGTCGTGCGTCTGCCGTTCACGCGGGACGCGGCATGAGCCTGTCGGTCGAGCTGCCCTCCGGAGAGGTGCGGGTGAGCACCGCCTGGGAGAGGCCGGCGGGGCCGTCACGCGGGGTCGTCGCGATCGCGCACGGTGCGGGCGCACGGATGGAGCACCCGTTCCTGGTCGGCTTCGCCGCCGCGCTGCGCGATGCGGGGTTCACGACGGTGCGATTCAACTTCCCCTACTCGGAGGCGGGCAGGCGGATGCCCGGCCCGGCGCCCCACGCGATCCTGACCTGGCGTGCGATGGTCGCCGCCGCGCGCGCCGAGGCGCCGGGCGAGCCCGTCTTCGCGTGCGGCAAGTCCTACGGCGGCAGGATGGCCTCGATGGCGGTCGCAGAGGGGCTGGAGGTCGACGGGCTCGTGTACGTCGGCTACCCCCTGCATCCGCCCGGCATGCCGGAGAAGCCGCGGGTGGAGCACCTGCCCGATGTGCGCCCTCCGCAGCTGTTCGTGGAGGGGACGAACGATCCGTTCGTGCAGCCGCTGTCGCAGCTGGAGCAGGCGGTGGCGTCATGCCAGGACGCCCGGATCGCCTGGTTCGAGGGCGGCGGTCACTCCTTCGAGGTGAAGGGGCGCAAGCGCCCGGCCGACGAGGTCGGGGCATCGATCGCGCCGGCGGTCGTCGAATTCCTCACCGGGGTTCTGGCGGCCGATTGAGCGCGCGGCGGCCCGGCCGGCGGCGCTGGCCGATCCCGTCCGCCGTGACACGATGAGAGCATGACGGATCGCATCGCCCTCATCTCCGACGTGCACGTGCACCGCGGGAGGCAGTGATCGTGGCGGGATTCCATCACGTCGAGCTGTGGGTCGCGGACGCATCCGGGTTCGGGTCCTGGGCCTGGCTTCTGGACCGGCTCGGCTTCACCCTCGCCCAGGAGTGGGCGGACGGGCGGTCCTGGGCCGCAGGGGAGGGCTACCTCACGCTCACCACCTCGCCGAACCTGACGGCGTCTGAGCACGACCGGCGCCGGCCCGGGCTGAACCATCTGGCGTTCCACGGCGGCGATCGCGACGCGGTGGACGCGCTGATGCGCGCGGCCGCCGGGAACGGGTGGACGCCGCTCTACGCGGAGAGGTACCCGCATGCCGGCGGTCCAGGTCATTACGCCGGCTGGCTCGAGAACGAGGACGGGTTCAAGGTCGAGGTGGTCGCACAGCCTGCGTGATGCCCCGCGCGCTTCGACGCCACAGGGCGGTGCGCCTGGCGTATGTCGCGCGGAGCGCTCCGAGGATCTTCAGCACGGGGGCCTCGCCGAGACGGTGCTCGGCACCGCGGACGAGCCGGACCGCGAGATCGGGGCGCTCGTGCCACAGGATCTCCCTTCCCATCTCGGCGTGCGGGGCGTTGGAGACGATGGCGATCGTGTCGGCACCCTCGATGAGCGGGATCGCGTGCGCGATGTTCTCGCGCGTGGAGCGGCTGGTCGTGTCCAGCGCAGTCGGGCCGGCATAGCCGAGCCGCTCACGAGCGTAGCGCTGCATGATCACGGCCTCGGACGTGCTGCTGTGCACGGGGCCACCGCAGAGCACGAGCAGGTTGTCAGCGGTCGGGTCGAGGGATCGGATCCCCGTGCGCACCCGGAAACGGTTGACGAGGTTGGCGCTCTCGCCGGTGTTGCCGTAACCCAGCACGACGACGGCGTGGCTCCGCCGCGCAGAGGACGAGGCATCCGCCGTCCCGCGGGCACCACTGCCCAGCCAGCGCTCGCTCGCTCGCCGATCCACGGCCTCCGCCCACAGCCAGAGCGCGACCAGTCCCGCTGCGGCTGTCGTCACTGCGGGCGGGATGCGTCGGCGGGTCGGCACGCTGCAACGATAACCCGGGCGCCGAGACGCCGGGGGCGACCCGGATGAGGACATGCCGCGTTCCACAGGCATTCACCATCGCGTGAGCAGCCGTTGCCCGGCCGGTCCGGAGGGGACGGGAGGGTGTCGGAATGGCTTCGACACCCTCCCGACGAACTGTCCTCCTCGGCGCGCTGGCAGGTGCGGGCGCGAGCGCTCTCGCCGCGACCGCCCCCGCGAACGCCATGACGGCAGCGAATCCCGCGGCTGCTGCGACTCCCGCCGCCTCAGGCGCACCTGGCGGGGCCGTGAGCGGTGTCCGGACCTTCACACTCGCCATCATCCCCGACACCCAGTACCTCTTCGACGGCGAGGCATTGCACCCCGAGCCCCTCGAGGCGACCGTGAACTGGCTGTCGCGCATCGAGGACCTCGCCTTCGTCGCACACCTCGGTGACGTCACCCAGAACGGCCTGGCGCCGGAGTTCGCGGCCGCGGTCGGGCCGTTCAGGCGACTGGCGTCCCGGAAGATCCCGTTCTCCGTACTGGCGGGAAACCATGACGTCGACTCCAACACGAACGATCTTCGCGGACCGACACCGTTCCTCTCCACCTTCCGCGATCTCGCGGCTCGCAACCGGGTCGCCCGCGATCAAGGCGGCTACAACACCGCGTACTCCTTCACCGCGTGCGGGCAGGAGTTCCTCCTGCTCGCACTGGATTGGAGGGTCTCGGAACAGGGGCTCGCCTGGGCGGAGGCAGTGCTGGATGCCCGACCGAACGTCCCGACCGTCGTGACCGTGCACGATGCAGTGAACGCCGACGGATCCACGGCGGTCCTGTCCGACCACGGCCGGCGCATCTGGGACAGGCTCATCGACGATCACCCGCAGGTCTTCCTCTCGATCAACGGCCACTTCTGGCCGGCCGGCCGGATGAGCCGACCCAACGCCGCCGGCCAGCCGGTCGAGCTCCACCTCGCCAACTACCAGCAGACCTACTTCGGCGGCGCTGCCGCGGTACGGCTCTACCGGTTCGATCTGGATCGAGGCGTCGTCGACGTGTCCACCGAGGTGCCGTTCGCCGAGCACGGGGACCTCAACCAGCTCGAGCGGGAGGAGCTGCAGGTCACGGGTGTCGCCGACCGGTTCTCGTTTCCGGTCCCGGCGTCCCTGCGTACGAGGCCGACGCGCCCCGCCCGGCCCGCGACGGCGCTCCTCATCTCCGGGACCGAGGCCTATTGGAGGTTCGACGGGTCAGGTCCGCTGACCAGGGGCGCGAGGATCGATGATCAGTCCGGTCGTGGCAACCACCTTGAGGTCGTCGGCGACGGCAGCGCCACCCTGAGCCGGGTCGCGGAACGGCATCCCTTGCAGCCGGCAGGTTCGTCGTTGAGGTTCGCTGGATCGGGGAAGACCGGCGGATACCTGCTGAGCATCGACGGTGCGCCCCTGAACACTGCCGATCTGGATCGCGGCTACACCTTCGAGACCTTCTTCAAGCTCCCTGAGCCGTTCACCGACGCTTCCGCGTGGAGCGCGCTGCTCTCGCGCTGGGGATCGGCAGGATCGGCGGGACGCACCGGGGGCGAACAGGACGAGCCCGTGGCCACGCTGTCGATCTCCGGTGGCCGCGAGCTGCAGTGGTGCGTGTACCCGACCGATCTGAACGGCTCGGTGACCAACTGGGGCCACGAACTGCGTGCCGACCGCTGGTGGCATGTGGCCGTGGTCAACGACAGTCGGCACACCACGATGTACATCGACGGATGCCCGGTGGTCCGCAACCCGTCGACCGTCAACCGCGGCCTCCTCGGGAGCCGGGTCGGAGCGGGGATGAAATGGGCGCTCGGCGCCTACTCCTGGAACAGTGCGCTCGACAAGACGTGGATCGGCACGATCGGCGACACTCGCATCGTCTCCCGGCCGCTGCGGGTGCGTGAGTTCATGATCAGCTGACGGGCGGTGCGGGCGGCACGACCGTCGAAGGACTCCGCAGCTGAGAGTATGGAGCCATGATCCGCGCCGTCGTCTTCGACCTGGACGGCGTGCTGCGCCATTTCGACCCCGCCCACGTGACGGCGATCGAGGCCCGTCACGGCCTGTCCGAGGGCAGCATCCATGCCGCGGCATTCGCTCCCGAGCTGCTCGATCCGGTCGTCACGGGACGCCGCAGCCGGGCCGACTGGGTGCGGAGCGTGGGGGAGCGGATCGCCCACCCGCAGGCGGCAGAGGAATGGGGGCGGCATCCGTCAGCTCCGGATCCCGGGATGCTCGCGCTCGGCGACGAGCTGCGGGCCGGTGGCATCCGCACGGCGATCCTCACCAACGGCACCGACACGATCCCCGCCGAGCTTCGCGAGTCCGGCATCGATGCGCATGTCGACGACGTCTTCAACTCGGCCGAGATCGGCTTCGCCAAGCCCGATCCCCGCGCGTTCCAGCATGTGCTGGGCGCGCTGGACCTGCCCGCCGCGGAGGTCTTCTTCACCGACGACTCGCCGTCCAAGCTCGCGGGTGCCGAGGCTCTCGGCATCCGCACGCACCACTTCACCGGCGAGGCCGTCCTCCGCACCGTGCTCCGCGACGCGGGGGTGCTTCAGCCGAGCACGTCCTGATCGCTCAGCACCCGCGAGACGGTGCTGCGACCCAGCTCCGCCATCACGGGGTTGGAGGTCTCGTAGTACCAGACCAGGCCCATCGCCTGCTGCAGGGCCCACGCGGCACCCCGCCGCCATTCGGCATCCGATGCGCCGACGATCTCGCGCAGGCGCCGGCGCGGTCCGTCGGAGAGCAGATGCCAGGCGCACACCAGATCCAGAGACCGGTCCGCCGGGCCGAAGTCGCCGCCGTCCAGCACCCCGGCGAGCCGGCCGTGCGACAGGAGCAGGTTCAGCGGGGTCAGGTCGCGGTGGCTCATCACGTGCTCGCCGACCGGCGGCACCTCCCGCAGTTCCGCCCACGCCCGTGAGACGCCGGCCACGTCGACGAGCCCCGTGCTCTGCGCGATGCAGTGCGCGATCCACTCGTCATGGTCCTGTGTCGAGCCGCCTCGCCCGCGGCCGTCGAAGACCCGGGTGCCGACCGGCACCTCGCGCAGGGCGAGGATCAGCGCGCCCAGGTCCTCGGCGAACGCCTCGGACATCGCACTGCCGAACGGGTCCGCCACGTCGCCGGGAAGCCAGCTCTGCAGGGCCCACGCCGACGGGTACCGCTCGTCGCCGCGCCCGATGCCGAGCGGCACCGGTGCGGGGAACGGCGACGCCTCGGCGAAGGCGGCGAGACCGGATGCCTCGCGGGACAGCTCCTCGGCCGAGGTCGGCGCCAGCGGGAACCGTGCGGCGGCCTCGTCGCCCACGCGGAAGATCGCGTTCACCGTCCCGGCTCCAGGAACGGCCGCGACGGGCGCGCCGGCGAACGACGGGAGATCGCGGGCGATCAGCTCGCCCGCGATCTCCTCGTCGACGGTCAGCTGCCCGTCGTGCATCGGCCCCGTCACGCCGTGCGTCGGCTCAGCGCTTCAGACGTGCGATCCACGCCTCGACGTCGGCGACGGTGCGCGGAATGTCGGCGGAGAGGTTGACGGGGCCGTCCTCGGTCATCAGGATGTCGTCCTCGATGCGCACGCCGATGCCGCGCAGCTCCTCCGGAACCGTGAGGTCGTCGATCTGGAAGTACAGGCCCGGTTCGATCGTGAAGACCATGCCGGCCTCGAGGATGCCGTCGTAGTACATCTCGCGACGCGCCTGCGCGCAGTCGTGCACGTCGATGCCGAGGTGATGCGAGGTGCCGTGCACCATGTACCGGCGCTGCTGGCCGCCCTTGTCGGCGTCCAGCGCCTCCTCGGCGGTCACGGGCAGCAGGCCCCACTCGGCCGTGCGCTCGGCGATGATCCTCATCGCAGCCTCGTGCACGGTGCGGAAGCGCACTCCGGGCCTGGCGGCGGCGAAGGCGGCGTCCGCGGCCTCCAGCACGACCTCGTAGACGCGGCGCTGCACGTCGGAGAAGGTGCCGTTCACGGGCAGCGTGCGCGTGATGTCCGCGGTGTACTGGCTGTCGACCTCGACGCCCGCGTCGATCAGGATCAGATCGCCCGGGACGACGGTGCCGTCGTTGCGCGTCCAGTGCAGGTAGCAGGCGTGCGGACCGGACGCCGCGATCGTGTCGTAGCCCTCCCAGTTGCCGTCGCTGCGGGCGCGCTGGTGGAAGACGCCCTCGACGATGCGCTCACCGCGGGGGTGCGCGATCGCGCGGTCGAAGTCGCGGATGACGTCCTCGAACCCGGATGCCGTGACGGCGACCGCGCGGCGCATCTCGGCGATCTCGTACTCGTCCTTCACCAGGCGCAGCTCGGAGACGAAGCGGGTCAGCTCGTCGTCCGCGTCCACGACCAGGTCGTCGTCGCCGGCGGTGAAGGTGTCGATGTGCGCGGTGGCCACGGCCAGATCGGCGGCGACGCCGGCGAGCGAGGGCCGCGGGCCGATCCAGAACTCGCCGATGGTGGCATCCGAGTAGAACTCGCTGGTGGTGCGGTCGGCGCGCTCGCGGAAGTACAGCGTCACCTCGTGCCCGTCGTCCGTCGGCTCGAACACCAGCACGGAGTCGGGCTCGGCCTCGTTCTCCCAGCCGGTCAGGTGCAGGAACGCCGAGTGCGCGCGGAACGGGTAGTCGGTGTCGTTGCTGCGCTGCTTCAGCGAGCCGGCCGGGACGACCAGGCGCTTGCCGGGGAAGGCCTTCGACACGGCGTCGCGGCGAGCGGCCGCGTAGGGCGC
Organism: Microbacterium sp. 22195; assembly: GCF_052056515.1. Taxonomy (NCBI): domain Bacteria; kingdom Bacillati; phylum Actinomycetota; class Actinomycetes; order Micrococcales; family Microbacteriaceae; genus Microbacterium; species Microbacterium sp. 22195. Next base: position 1,085,452 of record NZ_JBQEPE010000001.1, on the reverse strand, counting down.
CTGGGCGCGCGCGGTCGGCAGCGACTCGGGGCGGTCGGCCCACCCGGTCGAGATGGTGTCGAGGAAGCCTTGCGGGAAGGGCTGCTTGCGGGAGCTGTTGGCATCCTTGGGAGCGTCGGTCGGGGTCTCGACGACGGTGTCGTTCTCAGCGCTGGTCATGTGCTCCATTGTCTCATCGACGCGGGGAGCCCGCTTCGTGCTCAGGTGCCGCCGGAGGCCATGAGCGGCCCGAGGTCACGGCGAGACCGGCTCCAGCTGGGCGACCAGCGCGCGGTGGTCGCTGCCGCCGGCATCCTCGAGGACCTCGGATCCGGTGGCCCGCCAGTTCTCGCTCGCCATGATGTGGTCGATCGGCGCACCGAGCAGGGCCGGCACGCTCGCGGGCCAGGTGCCCAGCATCCCGTTCCCGGTGGTGCTGGCGACGTCGCGGCAGCGCCCCATGGTGCCGCCATCGTCGCCGAAGGACGCCATGTGGTCGAGCGTCGAGTTGAAGTCGCCCGCGAGGATGAAGTCCCCGGCGGGGCACTGGTCGGCGATCCACGCCAGATCCGACTTCCAGCGGCTCATGGCCTTCTCGCGCGGGGCGACGGCATGCACGGCCACGATCGTGGGGCCCTTGCCGCTCACCGGCATCGCCACGACGCTCGGCACCGATCCGGTGTTGCTGGATCCGTCACGGGAGGACTCGATGACCGAGTAGTTCCCGAGCTTGGCGGAGATGAGGATCGTGGTCTGCCACGCCTGCGGGCCGTTGGACACGTCGGGGCGGATGTTCACGTTGTGCACCCACATCGGGTTGCCCGCCTGGCGCATCATCAGAGCGATGCGCTCGCCGACCTTCTCCGAGGTCTCCGGCAGCGCCACGACGTCGACCTGCTGCTCCTCGATGACCTTCGCGATCTGCTCGGCGGACACGGCGGCGCCGTTGGTGTTCCAGGTGAGCACGCGCAGCGCGGCATCCGTCTTCGCCGGCAGCGCGCCGGTGCCGACGCCGCGCAGGGCGCCGACCAGGCCCGTCGCCCCGGCTCCGAGCAGCGCGACGATGAGGATCGACGCCGCGAAGCCGCGCAGCGGCCGCGCGATGAGCAGAAGGAGCGCGAGCACGGCGACGACCAGGAACGCGCCGATCACCAGCGCGCGCGAGGCGATGATCTGGGCGATCGGGAACGTGTCCTCCAGGTGGAAGAACTGCGGCCACACGAGCACCGCCGTCGCGATCGCGAACAGCACGGTGATGAGGATTCCGACCAGACGTAGCATCGTCCGAAAGCCTAGGCGAATCTTGCTGTGACACCCCTGGCGGTACGCTCGGAGGATGACCCAGGGCGCCCACTCCACCGTCTCCGGTCCGAGCGACCTGCACCTGCATTCGAACCACTCCGACGGCACGGAGTCCCCGGCCGACGTCGTGCGGGCGGCCCATGCCCACGGCATCCGCACGGTCGCCCTGACCGACCACGACCGCACTACCGGCTGGCAGGAGGCGGGCGACGCCGCGGTCGCGCTGGGGATGACGTTCATCCCCGGCATCGAGTTCTCCTCCCGGCACGAGTGGCGCAGCGTGCACGTGCTGGGCTACCTGTTCGATCCGACCGATCCGGCGCTGGTCGCCGAGACCGAGCGGATCCGCGAGGACAGGGTCGGGCGCGCCGAGCGGATCGTGCGCAGCATCGCCCGCGACTACGAGCTGAGCTGGGACGACGTGCTGCTGCAGACCACGCCGGATGCCACGGTCGGCCGCCCGCACATCGCCGACGCACTGGTGGCGCGCGGGATCGTCCGCGATCGCACGGAGGCGTTCGAGGGCATCCTGCATCCGCGCACCGGCTACTACGAGCCGCACTACGCGCCCGACCCGCTCACCGTGGTGCGGCTGATCACGCGCGCCGGGGGAGTGCCGGTGATCGCGCACCCGGCGACCTCCGGCCGCGACCGGATGATGCCGGTCTCCTTCTTCGACCGGCTCGTCGCGGAAGGGCTCGGCGGACTCGAGATCGACCACCGCGAGAACACCGAGGACGGCAAGCGGGCGCTGCGCGAGATCGCGGCGCGACACGACCTCATCATCACGGGCTCCAGCGACTACCACGGGGCCGGCAAGCCCAACCTGCCCGGTGAGAACACGACCTCCGACGAGATGGTCGCCCGGATCATCGCCCGCGGCACGGGCACGCCGCCTCGGCGCCCTTAGCCGGGACGCAGGTCAGCCGGGCGCACCCCCGAAACAGAGCAGCCGCGCGCCCCGGATCGGGACGCGCGGCTGCTGCGTGAGTGATCGTCAGGCGCCGGTGGGCGCGGCACCGCCGGAGCGGCGGCGACGGCGGCGGCGCTGCGGGGCGGACTTGCCGTCCCGGTGCTCGTTGGTCGCATCGCCGTCGTGAGTGCCGGCGCCGTCCGCGTCGCGGCCTGCGGCCGGTGCGCTCTCGGCGTGCGCGGATGCCGTGGCCTCGGCGCCCTCGGCGAAGGTCGCGCCGACCTGCTCGCCGCCCGAGCCGCGACGGCGGCGACGGCGGCGACGGGTGGTGCCCTCATCGGTGCCCTCTGCAGCGGCATCCGCTGCCTTCTGCGGCTGACGCTGGCGACGCTCGGAGGGAGCCTTCTCGGCCTTCGGCGCGGTGCGCAGGCGGCCCTTGGTGCCCTCGGGGATGTTCAGGTCGGTGTAGAGGTGCGGGCTCGACGAGTAGGTCTCGACCGGCTCGGGCTGACCGAAGTCCAGCGCACGGTTGATCAGGGCCCACTTGTGCAGGTCCTCCCAGTCGACGAACGTGACCGCGATGCCGGTCTTGCCTGCACGGCCGGTACGGCCGGCGCGGTGCAGGTACGTCTTCTCCTCGTCCGGGATGGTGTGGTTGATCACATGCGTCACGTCGTCGACGTCGATGCCGCGGGCGGCGACGTCGGTCGCGACCAGCACGTCGCGCTTGCCGGCCTTGAACGCCGCCATCGAGCGCTCGCGCTGCTCCTGGCCCATGTCGCCGTGCACGCCGCCGACGTTGAAGCCGCGGTCGCCGAGCTCGTCGACCAGCTTCTGCGCGGCGCGCTTGGTGCGGGTGAAGATCACGGTCTTGCCGCGACCCTCGGCCTGCAGGATGCGGGCGATGACCTCGTCCTTGTCCAGCGAGTGGGCGCGGTAGACGATGTGCTTGATGTTCGCCTGCGTGAGGCCCTCGTCGGGGTCGTTCGCGCGGATGTGGATGGGGTTCGTCATGAACCGGCGCGCCAGCGCCACGATCGGGCCGGGCATCGTCGCCGAGAACAGCTGGGTGTGGCGCACGGCCGGCACCTTGGAGAAGATCTTCTCGATGTCGGCCAGGAAGCCGAGGTCGAGCATCTTGTCGGCCTCGTCCAGCACGACCTCGGTCGCGTGCGACAGGTCGAGCAGGCGCTGGTTGGCCAGGTCGATCAGACGACCCGGCGTGCCGACGACGATCTGCGCTCCGGCCTTGAGCTGGTCGATCTGACCCTCGTACGCCTTGCCGCCGTAGATGGCGACCACGCTGGTGGAGCGGTTCGAGGTCAGCATGTCGATGTCCTCGTACACCTGCACCGCGAGCTCACGGGTGGGGACGACGATCAGCGCCTTGACCCCGGGCTCCGGGTCCTGACCCAGGCGCTGCACCACCGGGATGCCGAAGCCGAAGGTCTTGCCGGTGCCGGTCTTGGCCTGGCCGATGATGTCCTGGCCGGGGAGGCCGAGGGGGATGGTCTGCTCCTGGATCGGGAACGCGTCGACGATGCCCTTCGCGGCGAGTGCGTCGAGGATGTCCTGATCGATTCCGAGATCAGCGAATGATGTCACGTCTGTCTTTTGCCTGTCCGGCGCGTGCGCGGCGGTCTGCCGTGCGAGCGGCGCCTCGTTACGATCCACGCCGTCAACTGCTGCCACAGGCGCGGGGTCCTGCTCCGATGGCAGGACAGGAACAGCCTACCGGAGGCGGGTCCGTTCCTCCGCAGGCTCCGGCACCGCGGCCGGTAGTCTGGGCGGGTGGTCAACTGGTTCTGGAAGCGCAAGCCGCAGCGACGCACGCTCACCCTGCGCAGCAGGGGCGACGACGGCGGCGCGCAGCGCGTGGACTTCGCCGAGCTCGCGCCCGAGCTGAACCGCTTCCTCGGACAGGCCGCCTACCTGCAGCTGGGCTACTTCGAGACGCTCAGCCGCAGCATCCGCGGCACGCAGTCCCTGGCCCGCAAGGAGGCGCTCTCCCGCGCCGCTGGTGCGGCGCTCGACAAGCACCGCGGGATCGTGAAGGTCATCGCCGAGCAGGGGGAGGACCCCACCGAGGTGATGCTGCCGTTCCGGGAGAACCTCGACGCCTTCCGCCGCAAGACCATCGGCGTCCGCCAGGAGGAGACGCTGCTCGCGGTCCACCTCACCGCCGGAATGCTGGACGACTTCTACCTCGCGCTGGCCTCCAGCTACGGCCGCACCGGGGAGCAGGTCGCGGAGATCCTGCGTCAGCCGGATGCCGGTGACGAGATCGTCGCGATCATCCGGGAGACCATCGAGAGCGACCACGAGTGGCGCTCACTGCTGTCGATGTGGGGGCGCCGACTGGTCGGCGACACGCTGCTGGTGTGCAGGGACGCACTGCGCCCCGGTCGCCTGGAGGCCGACGACAGCCGCATCGAGCCGGTCTACACCGAGCTGATGGGTGCTCATGCGCGTCGCATGGACGCCATGGGACTCGCCTCGTAGCATCCGCCTTCGTGGCAGCCGCCCTCGCGGCGTCAGATGCCGAGCGCCTGCTTCGCGGCCGCGTCGCGGCGTGTGCGCACCGCGGTGATCGTGAGGGTCAGAACGGCCGCCAGCAGCAGCCCGCCGCCCAGGCTCGCGAACCACAGCCATGCGCTGGTCTCGGCGACGCCCGACCACTGCAGGACCGTGTAGATCGCCGCGGCGGCGGCCGTCGCGATCCCGGGCGTCACGGCCACTCCGCGCAGCTCGCGCCTCGGCAGCAGGAAGTGCAGACCGATTCCCAGCGAGCAGGCGGCGATCACCGCGAGCAGGATGTACATGTCAGGCGACGAAGCCGACGCGGCGCGACTCCTCGGTGCCCAGCTCGATGTAGGCGAGGTTCGCGGTGGGGACGATGTACGAGCTGCCCTTCGCATCCGTGAAGCTCAGGTGGCTGGCGTTCTGCTCGAGCGCTCCGGCCACCTGCGAGCGAATCTCGTCGGCGCTGGTGCTGGTCTCGAAGCTCAGCTCACGACCGGTGTTGACGATGCCGATGCGGATTTCCACGCGATCTCCTCAGATGTCTGCGAACACGGTCGACTCTACCCGCTGGCCCGGACGCCGAGCCCGGCGGCAGCGCCGATTTCGCCCTGGGCGCACATCGCGATGGACCGACGCTGTCGGCACCCGCCGCTAGCGTGGAGGACATGATCCCGGATGCCGCTCAGCACGTCGTCGTGCACGCCGATCCCACGGCATCCGGCGTCGTGATCGGCGCACCGGGCACGGGCAAGACGGCCGCGCTCGTGGACCGCGTCGTGCACCTGCTCGACGGCGTGCTGCTCCCCGAGGAGCTGCTCGTGATCACGCCGAGCCGCCAGGCGGCCACCGCACTGCGCGACCGGGTGGGCGTGCGGATCGACCAGGCGACGCCGGGGCCGCTGGTGCGCTCGCTGGGATCGTTCGCCTTCCAGCTGGTCCGCGGCGCCATGGTGCGCGAGGGGCAGGATCCGCCCGCGCTGCTCACCGGCGCCGACCAGGACCGCATCCTCGCCGACCTCCTCGCGGGCGACGCCGAGGACGACGCGCGCCGCTGGCCCGACACCCTCAGCCCGGCCGTCCGGGCGTCGAAGGGCTTCCGCTCCGAGCTGCGCGCGTTCCTGGCCGAGTGCACCGAACTGGGTGTGCGGCCGGGAGAGCTGGAGGACTCCGGCCGCGAGGTGTGGCGGGCGGCGGCGGACTTCCTCGCCGAGTACCGCGAGGTGATGGACGGCATGCGCGTCGCCCACCGCGACATCCCCGAGCTGCTGTCCGAGGCCACGGGCATCCTGGGCGCGGCGGATCCGGTGTCCCTCGGTCCCCTCGCAGCGCTGCGCACCGTGCTCATCGACGACGCGCAGGAGCTCACCCGCGGCGGCATCCGCCTGGTGCGGGCGCTGCGCGAGCGCGGCGTCGCCGTCTTCGCGTTCGGCGACCCCGACATCTCGTCCGGCGCGTTCCGCGGCGCCAGCCCGCAGCTGTTCGCCGAGCTGGCGCAGGTGCTCGGCGATGTGCACGTGCTCGACACCGCGCATCGGCAGAGCCCGGCGCTCACCGCCCTGACCAGGACGGTCACGCAGGCGATCGGCGTCGCCGGCCGCGTGGATCACCGTCGCGCACCCGGAGAGATGACGGGCGACGCCGTCCGCACCCTCATCGCCCCCTCGCCGCACGAAGAGATCGACCGGATCGCCGCCACGCTGCGCGACTGGCATCTCAGCGACGGCATCGCCTGGACGGACATGGCCGTCATCGCCCACGACACCAGGCAGATCGTCATGCTCGAAGCCGAGCTCGCGGCGCGCGAGGTGCCCACCCGGGCCGCCGGCGTGCCGCGCCCGCTGGGCAGCGACGGCACCGTACGCGAGATCGTCGAGATCGTCCGGCTGGGGCTGACGCCCGCGGCCGATCGCCCGTCGGACATGCTCGCCGAGGCTCTCGTCTCGCCGTTCGGGGGACTGGACGCCGTGGGCCTGCGGCGCCTTCGCGCCCGCCTGCGGCACGTGGAGCTCGCCGGCGGCGGATCCACGCCCGCCCGGGAGCTGCTGCGAGAGGCGCTGCAGTTCCCGCACCTGTTCGATCGAGTCGACGCGCCCGAGGCCCGTGTCGCGCAGCGCTTCGCCGAGACCCTCGCCCAGCTGGAGGCCGCGGGCGACGCGGGCGAGACCATCCACGAGCTGCTCTGGCGCGTGTGGGACCGTGCGCGCTCGATCGGCGGCACGTCGCTGCAGACCGCCTGGCGCGCGGCCGCCGATCAGCCCGGCGGAGCCGAGATCGCCCGCGCCCTGGACAGCCTGGTGGCGCTCTTCGACGCGGCCAAGCGGTTCGTGGAGCGCTCGCCGCAGGAGAAGCCCGCTCGGTTCATCCGCGACATCCTCGACAGCGAGGTCCCCGAGGACACGCTCTCCACTCCGGACCGGCCGGGCCTGGTCACGCTGATGACCCCGGCGTCGGCGCTCGGCGCGGAGTTCGAGGCGGTGGTCGTCGCCGGTGTGCAGGACGGCATCTGGCCGAACGTGCGCCTGCGCGGCGGGATGCTGGAGACCTGGCGTCTGGGGGAGTGGCTCGCCGCCACGCGGGAAGGGCACCCCGAGGTGGTGCCCGGCGTGCTGGACCGCCGGCGTGCCGCGCTGCATGACGAACTGCGCCTGTTCGTGCGCGCGCTGTCGCGGGCGCGCACGCGGCTGGTGGTCTCGGCGGTGGACGACGACGACATGACGCCCAGTCCGTTCTTCTCGTTCTTGCCCGCACCGCCGCCGCTGGAGGCCGAGGAGCAGCGGTTCGCGCATCCGCTCACGCTGCGCGGACTGGTGGCGCGGCATCGGCGCACGCTGACCACCGCGTCCGATCCAGCCGAACGCGCAGCCGCAGCGGGGCAGCTGCGCCTGCTCGCCGAGGCGGGGGTGCCGGGGGCGTCGCCCGACGACTGGTACGGCGTGACCGAGGTGTCGAGCGCCGCGCCGCTGCGCGACCTCGCGGCGGCGCCGGTGAAGGTGTCGCCGTCGAGGCTCGAGGCCTTCGAGGAGTGCGGGCTGAACTGGGTCGTCTCTGCGCTCGGCGGGGACACGGTCGCTCCGCCCTCGGCCGGGATCGGCACGATCGTCCACGAGGCGATGGAGAAGGTGCCGGACGGCGACCTGGCCGCGATGACGGCGATCGTCGACGAGCACTGGCCGGAGCTCGACTTCGAGACCGAGTGGATCGGCCGGAAGGAGCGCCGTCGCGCGGACCTGTACGTGCAGCGGCTGCACTCGTACCTCGGCGAGACCGCCCGTGACGGCGGTCGGGTCGTGGGCGCCGAGGCGAGATTCCGGTTCGCCGTCGATCTGGACACCGAGCAGGTGCTGCCGGATGCCGAGGACGCGTCCGGCTCCCGGCTCGCGGGCGGCGGCGACGCGGGCGCGCCCGAGCAGCCGGGGGCGCCGGAGGCCGGCATCCCGCCGCGCGCGGTGGTGAGCGGTGTCATCGACCGCGTCGAGGTGTACCCGTCCGGTGCGGGCGAGCACGACGCCGCGCGCGGGCAGAAGTGGGACCGCATGAGCGAGGGCCAGGACGGTGAACGGGTGATCGTGGTCGACCTGAAGACCGGGAAGTACGAGCCCGACACCGAGGCGAACGTGCGCGAGCACGCCCAGCTCGCCGCCTATCAGATCGCCGTGCAGCAGGGACTGATCGAGGGCGCCCCGCCCGCGGCCCTCACCGGCGCGCGCCTGGTGATCGTGTCCAAGACCGTGGGCAGGGCGGACTACCGCGTGGCCCACCAGCACACGCTCGACGACGAGGCCAGGGCAGCGTTCCTGCACCGCGTCTCCGAGGCGGGGCGCGGCATGGCCGCCAGCAGCTTCACCGCCCAGGTGGAGGCGCACTGCGCCGACACGCTCGTCCGGGTGACCCCGTGCCACATCCACACGGTTCCGGCGGTGAGCGCGTGAGCACGGCCGCCGACGGGGCGGTGCCGTCCGCCATCTCCGCCGAGGTCATCGCACTCGCCCTCGGACTGCCCGTCCCCACCGGCGCGCAGCAGCTCGTCATCCAGGCCCCGCCCACCCCGGCGCTGGTCGTGGCGGGGGCCGGCAGCGGCAAGACCGAGACCATGTCCGGCCGGGTCGTCTGGCTCGTCGCCAACGGGCATGTGCGCCCGGACGAGGTGCTCGGCCTCACGTTCACGCGCAAGGCGGCCGGCGAGCTCGCCGAGCGCATCGGCGCACGTCTGGAGACCATCGACCACTTCGGCCGGCGTGGCCTGCTCCCGCACCTTCCGGAGCTCGTCGCGACGGATTCCCTGCGCCGCGTGCACGACGCCGCACCGGGCGTGCAGCGCGATGCGGTGCGCATTCAGGTGCTCGACGAACTGGCCGCGCGTTACGACACCGGCTGGGATCCGCGCACGCCCCGCTCTGCGGAGGATCTGCTGATCCGCCCGCGGGTCTCCACCTACAACGCCTTCGCCGACGGCATCGTCCGCGAGCACGCCGCCCGCATCGGACGCGATCCCGAGGCCGCGATGCTCAGCCAGTCGGCATCCTGGCTGATCGCCCGCGCCGTCGTGCTCCGTGCCGACCTGCCGGGGCTGGAGGACATCGACCGCGCGCTCGGCACGGTCATCGACGCCGTGCAGAAGCTCGCCGCGGAGGTGCTCGACCATCGTGTCGACCTGGATGCCGTCGAACGCATCGCCGTGGAGCAGGCCGCGGCCTTCGAGCCTTACCGCAGCAATCGCGACGTGGACACAGCGGCGCTCAATCTGCTGAGCATGCCGGTGCTGGTGCGTCTGGTGCGGGAGTACATCGCCGAGAAGGAGCGCCGGGGCGTGCTCGACTTCGCCGATCAGGTCGGCGGCGCCTTCGACATCGTCGAGACCGCCCCGGATGTGCGCGCGGAGCTGCGCGAGCAGCACCGCGTCGTGCTGCTCGACGAGTACCAGGACACCTCGGTCATCCAGACCCGCTTCCTCGCGGCGCTGTTCCGCGACAGCGCGGTGATGGCGGTCGGCGATCCGCACCAGTCCATCTACGGCTGGCGCGGCGCGAGCGCCGACAACCTGTACGCCTTCGGCCGGGCGTTCGCCGAAGAGCGGTCCGCGACCACCTACAGTCTGATGACCAGCTGGCGCAACGACAGCAGCATCCTCGACGTCGCCAACCGCATCCTGGAGCCGCTCAAGCGCCCCGGACTCGACGTGCCCGCACTCGAGCCGCGGCCGGGTGCCGGTGCCGGCCGGGTCGAGGTGCTCTTCCCGCACACGGTCGACGACGAGGCCGAGCAGGTGAGCGCGTGGTTCGAGCAGCGCAGGGCGGAGCACGCGGCATCCGGCGCCGACCGCGCGCACACCGGGGCGATCCTGTTCCGCTCCAAGCGGCACATGCAGACCTTCGCCGGCGCGCTCGCGCGCCGCGGCATCCCGCACCGCATCCTGGGCCTCGGCGGCCTGCTCTCCACCCCGGAGGTCGTCGACGTCGTCTCCATGCTGCGGGTCATCCACGACCCCACGGCCGGGTCCGCGCTGATCCGGATGCTGGTGGGACCGCGCTTCGCGATCGGCGTCGCCGACATGGCGGCGCTGTACGACCTGGCATCCGCGCTCGCCGGACGGGACGCCGACCTCAGCCCGCTGTCCGACGAGGTGCAGCAGCGGCTGCGCTCCTCGCGCGGCGCGGACGAGGCGGTCTCGATCGTCGACGCCGTCGACTTCCTCCGCGCCGCTCCCGACGACTACCGCCTCATCGCCGGGATCACGCCCGAGGGGAGAGCGCGGCTGAGAGCCGCGGGGGAGATCCTGGAGCGGCTGCGCCGCTCGGCGGGCCTGCCGATCCCGGAGCTGCTCCGTCTCATCGAGCTGGAGCTCCGGCTGGACATCGAGCTCGCCGCGAACGAGACGAGGGGCCCCGCCCGCGTCGCGGCGACGCAGCTGCGGGCGTTCACCGACGAGGTGCGCGCGTTCCTCAGCGCCGATGATCGCGGCACGATCGGCAGCCTGCTCGCCTGGCTGGACAAGGCCGAGAGCACCGACGAGCTCATGCCCCGGCCCGAGCCTCCCGAGCCCGGCGTCGTGCAGCTGCTCACGATCCACGGCTCGAAGGGCCTGGAATGGGATGCCGTCGCCGTGGTGCGCCTGGTCGAGGACGAGCTGCCCGGCCGGGTGAGCGACACGTCCGGCTGGTTCGGGTTCGGCGTGGTCCCGTTCGCGCTGCGTGGCGATCGCGACGCCCTTCCGGTGTTCCGCTGGGATCCGCAGGCGGAGATGGATGCTGCCGGCGACGCTCCCGCGAAGCGGCACAAGGCCGCACTGGATGCGCTGGCGGCCGGCGTCACCAAGGCGTTCCCGCACGGTGGTGCGCTGCGTCGGTTCAAGAACGAGTACCGCGACTATCAGCAGCAGGAGGAGCGCCGGCTCGCCTATGTCGCGGTGACCAGGGCACGGCAGGATCTGCTGCTCTCGGGCGCCCACTGGGCCGGCCAGACCAGGCCCCGCAAGGCCAGCCCCTATCTGCGGGACGCGATCGACATGCTCGGCCTCGACCCGATCGGCGACGTGGATCCCGACGACAACCCGTATGAGGGACCGGGCATGACCGCGGCGTGGCCGCTCGATCCCCTCGGGGGCAGGCGCGGTCGCGTCACCGATGCGGCCGGTCTGGTGCGTGCGGCGATGGATGCCGATCCCCCCGAGCCCACCGTGCAGCTCGAGCGTCTGCTCGCCGAGCGCGCGGAGCGCCTGCGCGGCGCAGGCGGCGAGGCGCCCACCCGCGTGCCCGCCTCGCGGTTCAAGGACTGGGTGACCGACTATCGCGGCACCCTGCGCGACCTCGGTCGTCCGATGCCCGAGCGTCCCTACACGCAGACCAGGATCGGCACGCTCTTCCACGCCTGGGTGGAGCACCGCTCCGGTCTCGTCGGCGCGGGTGCGGCCGAGAGCGCGCTGTGGGAGCTCGACGAGGATGCGCCTGAGGCCTCCGGCGTGGTCGCGGTGAGCGGCGATGACGAACAGGCGCTGGCCGCGCTCCGCGAGATCTTCGAGCGCAGTGAGTGGGCGGCGCTGCAGCCGATCGCGGTGGAGATCGAGATCGACTTCGCCTTCGGCGCCGATACGTCAAGCGGCTCCATGACCCAGGGCGCAGGGACGGGCCACATCGTGATCTGCAAGCTCGACGCCGTCTATCGCCGCGAGGATCGCGGCGGTCGCATCGAGATCGTCGACTGGAAGACGGGCCGTGCGCCGCGCACCGCGCAGGAGAAGGAGGAGCGGATGCTGCAGCTCGCCCTCTACCGGGTCGCATACCACCGCCGGTTCGGCGTGCCGCTGGACCAGATCGACGTCGCGCTGTTCTACGTGGCGGACGACCTGGTCATCCGCGGCGACCGGATCTACTCCGAGGCGGAGTTGGTCCAGCGCTGGAGCGCCGCGCGCGCCGCACGCTGAGCCTCCTCGGCCGAGTCGATGTCGCTCGGCGCATCCGGCTCAGCGGCGACCGGACCGGTCTCCCCGTCGCGATGCGTCGAGCCGCGCACGCCGCTGATCTCGCCGAGGTCCTGCGTGTCCTGCTCCCACGAGCCGTGCTGCTCGGTGGAGATGCTGTCCTCGCCCTCCGCCCCCGCGGGCTCGGAGCCCTCCGCATCGCCGGCCTCCTCAGCGTCGGACGCGGCAGCGTCGTCCTCGCCCGTCTTGGCCTCGTCCAGCCAGAGATCCTCAGGTCGGTACGCGTCGGTCTGCATCGAGGTGTCGATCGCGTTGGCCGCCGTCTCGGGCGTCTGCTCGAGCACGTCGAGCGCCGAGTCGACCCCGCCGGTGTACGCGGCGACCACGCGCAGGTCGTCGCTGCGCAGGCCGTCGGCGAGGGACTCCAGCAGCCCGGCGGCGTCGTCCACGATGTCGGGTCGGCGCAGCTCGTCGCCGTGCACCAGCCAGCGGGCGAACTCCAGTTCGGCGTGCAGCCGGGCGCGCACGCGCAGCGCGTCGTCGGCCGCGCGGGACGACGCGGACACGTACGCCGCGAACACGTCATCGGCGGCGTCCCTGGCACCGGAGAGCCATCCCAGGTCCTCGGCGGGATCGCTCACGGTCAGCCCGCGCCAGCCGATCACCCCGGTCACCTGCGGTCCGTCGTTCGGGTCGTCCTCGAAGAGGAACGACTGCGCCTGCAGACCCGCCATCGTGACGGCGGTCTCGAAGCGCCACAGCTCGTCATCGGCCGCCGCGTCCCGCCACCGCGCCGTGAGGCGGGCGGGAACGCGTCCGGTGCCGGCCGCACGGTCGATCAGCTGCTGGATCTCGGCGCGCACGGCCGCGGCGTCGCGGACCGTGAGCCCCGCTGCCCGCACCACCGACGCGGGCAGCGAGTGCACGGCGGCGATCGCCTCGCCGATCGACACGGCCGCACCCCGTCCGGCGGGGATGTCGCCGGCCTCGATCTGGAACCCCGGCATCAGGTCGGTCACCAGCGCCCTGGCCTCGCCGACGGTCGTCTCGCCGATGTGCGTCGGCACCTGGAACGGCAGCATCTCGCGGGCGCCGGCCGTCAGCGCGCGCAGCGCCAGGGACTCCTCGGCGAGCTCGCGCGCGGCGGCATCGTCGGATGCCGCGCGGATGACGAGCTCGCGTCCGTCGGCGAGAGTGGCGACCGCGGAGTCGAACCTCCCGTCCCCGTTCGAGGTCAGGGCGCGTGCGCCGGTGACCTCCGCCCCCGGCAGTGCGGCCGTGACCGCCGCCACTAGAGTGAAAGGAGAGCGTGCCATGTCCTCCAGGGTAGGTGCGCACCCCAGCCGGTGCGCCCACGCCACGCCCTTGCCCCGGTTTACGGTGGGCGAGCGCATGGCACGAGAGCAGGAGGAGCGGATGACGGCGGAACGGGACATCCTCGACCGGGCGGCCGAACTGCGCACCGAGGCGGATGTCGTCGCTCGGCTGCGCGCCACGCCCGGCACGCGGGTCGTCGTCGTGCGCGACGGTCGCCTGCGAGTGGCGTCGGATGCCGTGCTCCGCGTCGACGCGGGTGCCGTCGCCGACGCGGACTGGGCTCTGCTCGGCCGCGACCGCGACGGGGTGCCCCTGCTGCTGGCATCCGTGCCGGCCGAGACCGACAGCATCGACAGCGCGCCCGAGGAGACCTGGCTGGGCCTGCGGGACGCCGGGGGCCGGTTCGACCCGCACGAGTCGGACCTGTTCGTCACGGCGATCGCGCTCGCCGGCTGGCTGACCGACGCGCGGTTCTGCGCCCGGTGCGGCGAGGCCCTCGAACTGCAGAGCGCCGGCTGGTCCCGGCGGTGCGCCACCTGCGACATCGAGCACTTCCCGCGCACCGACCCCGCGGTGATCGTCGCGATCGAGAGCCAGGACGGCGAGCGACTGCTGCTGGGGGCCAACGCCAACTGGCGCGGGCGCATGCACTCCTGCTTCGCCGGCTTCGTCGAGGCGGGGGAGTCGCTGGAGGACACCGTGCACCGCGAGCTGTTCGAGGAGGCCGGCGTGCGCGTCCGCGACATCCGGTACGTCTCCTCGCAGGCGTGGCCCTACCCGCGATCCCTGATGCTGGGCTTCCGCGCGGTCGCCGTCGACGAGAGCACGGCGCCGGACGGCGAGGAGATCACCGAGGTGCGCTGGCTCACCCGCGACGAGATCGGCAGCGCCCTCGCCGGCGACGGCCCGGTCGGGCTCCCCGGCCCGGCCTCGATCGCGCGCAGGCTCATCGAGCACTGGTATCAGGAGCCATCGGGAACCGCCGCGCGGGGCGGGCGCAGCGCTCCGCTCGCCCAGGAATCACCCGCGTGAGCGCGCTCGACGCTCTCGACGAAAGGCAGCGGGAAGCGGCGTCCGTGCTGCGCGGACCCGTCGCCGTGCTCGCCGGCGCCGGCACCGGAAAGACCCGGGTGATCACGCACCGCATCGCGCACGGCGTCGACACGGGGGCGTACTCGCCGTCGCGCGTCATGGCCGTGACCTTCACCGCGAAGGCCGCAGGAGAGCTGCGCGGACGGCTCCGCGCGCTCGGCGTCGGCGGCGTCTCGGCGCGCACGTTCCACAGCGCCGCTCTCGCGCAGTTGAACTTCTTCTGGCCGACCCTCACCGGCGACACCGCGCCCTCGATCATCGACAACAAGGTGCGGATGCTGGGTCAGGCGGCCGATGCCATGCGCCTGCGTCCGAGCACCGCGACCCTGCGCGACATCGCCTCCGAGATCGAGTGGCGCAAGGTGTCGATGCTCTCCATCGAGCAGTACGCGCAGCAGGGTCGGCCCATCACCGGCATCCGCCCGGAGCAGCTGCTCGAGCTGCAGGCCGCCTACGAGCAGCTCAAGGACGACCGCCGCCAGCTCGACTTCGAGGACGTGCTGCTCGCGTGCGCGGGGATGCTCGAGACCGAGCCCCGCGTCGCAGCGGCCGTGCACGAGCAGTACCGGCACTTCACGGTCGACGAGTACCAGGACGTCTCGCCGCTGCAGAACCGGCTGCTGGAGCTCTGGCTCGGCGATCGCCGCGACATCTGCGTCGTCGGTGATGCGAGCCAGACGATCTACTCCTTCGCGGGAGCCCAGCAGCGCTACCTGCTGGAGTTCGAGAAGCGCCATCCGGATGCCACCGTCGTTCGTCTGGAGACCAACTACCGCTCCCAGGCGCCCATCCTCGCCGCGGCGAACGCGCTCATGCACGGACGTCCTGGAGCGCTCGCCCTCGTGCCCGCGCGGAAGGACGCGCGTGCGGAGACGCCCACCGTGACGGCCTACGACAGCGAGCGCGAGGAGGCCGACGGCATCGCGGCGGCCATCGCCGATCGCATCGCCTCCGGCGTCTCGCCCTCCGACATCGCCGTGCTGTACCGCGCGCACGTGCAGTCCGCCGTGCTGCAGCAGGCGCTCGCCGCCCGCGGCATCGCCACGAGCGTGCTCGGAGGAACGCGCTTCTTCGACATGCCCGAGGTGCGTCAGGCGGTGCTCGGTCTGCGAGGCGCGGCCGTCGCGCCCACGGATGCCGGGTTCCTGCCCACCGTGCGCGACGTGCTGCGCGGCCTGGGGCTCACCGACGAGCCGCCGGCGGCCGGCGGCGCGCAGCGGGACGGGTGGGAGGCGCGCCGGGCGATCCTCCGCCTCGCCGAGGAAGCCCCGAGGGGCACCACGCTGCGGGTGTTCGCCGACGAGCTGATGGCGCGGGCGAAGGACCAGCACGAGCCGACCCTGCACACCGTGACGCTGTCGACCCTGCACGCCGCGAAGGGCCTGGAGTGGCCGCACGTGCTGCTGGCGGGCTGGGCCGAGGGCGCTCTGCCGATCTCCTACGCCTCGACGTTCGAGGCGGTCGACGAGGAGCGCCGCCTGGCCTACGTCGGCATCACGCGGGCCGCGCGTACCCTCGCGATCTCGTGGTCTCGCAGCGCGGGACGAGGGGAGCGGGCGCCGTCGCGGTTCCTCGCGGAGATCGGGACGACGTCTCGAGGCACGGGCATCCTGCGTGATGGCGCACCGAGCGCCAGGCGAGCCGCCCGTCGGGACTGACCCGCACCGTCAGCCCGGCCTGCTCCACCGGTGTGCGCAGCACGCGCGCCGCCAGCCTCGCCGCGACGGCGATCCGCGCTGCGGAGACCGACACCGAGCGGCCGACAAGCTGCGCGTGCAGCATCGGCCAGGCCGGGTCGCGCCGGGTCTCGTGCTCATCACGGCAGGACAGGCATGGCGTGCGGCCGGGGACGACGAGCGGACCGATCACGGCGGCCTCCCGTTCGAACGCGACGGGCAGATGCGATCGATCCTCGCGCAGGTAGGGCGCGAGCTGCAGTGCCGCCGCGGCGCCCTCGATCAGGACGAGTGCGACGGCATCGGGGGCGTCGGCATCCGCCACGGCGATGCCCTCGTCCTCGATCGCCTGCCGCATCCGCTCCAGGGCGCGGCCGTCCGACAGGTTGACGCCCTCGATGCTCACGCGCGGTGCGGGTGTCGGGTCGCTCACCAGCACCGGCCGGAGCCGGGCGAGCAGCTCGCGCGCGGCGACGCGGGGCGCCCCGACTCCATGCGCCACGACATCGAAGGACGCCGGGCGGATGCCGGCCTGGAGACGCAGCAGCAGCGGTTCCACCCAGGGCTCGTCGACGTCGATCGAGACCACGCCCTCCAGCCCGAACTGCACGGTGCGCTCGTCCCGCCACAGCACCGGGTAGCGCGCATCGAGTCGGGTGATCGCGGGAGTCGGTCGCGGGCTCATACCCCCGATTGTGGGCAATCCGCGGCATCCGCGGGCCGTGTCCGGACGATCTGTGGACGGATCCGCGGGACCGGCCGGCTGTGGAGGGAGAGTGGTCCGGGTGCGGGGACTCAGACCGGGCGGTCGCCCTCGGGACGGTCGTCGGATGCCGGGCCGCGACCGTCACCGTCGTCCGGACCGTCTCCGTCAGCGGAACCGTCCGGTCCAGCGGCATCGCCCTCAGGTTCCCCGGGGTCCTCGCCGTTCTCGCCGGGGGCACGGCCGAAGTCGTCGCCGTCCAGCAGGCGCGCGAGCGCCTCGTCGAACTCGTCGGCCGCGGGTGCCTCGCCGCGCTGCAGCGCCTGCAGTCGCTCGATCAGCGCCGTCGGGTCGTCGATGTCCTCCGAGGACGGCATGAGGTCGGGGTAGTCCCACAGCGAATCGCGGGCGGCGACGCCCACGGCATCCGTCACCGCCTTCCACATCGCGGACGCCTCGCGCAGTCGTCGCGGACGCAGTTTCAGGCCGACCAGCGCACCCAGCGCTTCCTCGGCGGGGCCGCCGACCGCGCGACGCCGGCGAGCCGCCTCGGCGAGACGGGCGCCGTCGGGGAGCCGTGCGATGGCCTGGCCGGTGACCACGTCGACCCAGCCGTCGATCGTGGCGATGAGGTTCTCCAGGCGCGTGAGCGCCTCGCGCTGAGCATCCGTCTGAGCCGGCAGCAGGGCGCCGCCCTCGATCGCCGCGCGCAGCTCCTCAGGATTCGAGGGGTCCAGCCGGGAGGCGAGGTCCTCCAGGGCGTCGATGTCGACCGTCACGCCGCGGGCGAAGTCGGTGATCTGCGAGAGCACGTGCAGGTGCAGCCACTTGGCGTGCCGGTACAGCCGCGCGTAGGCCAGCTCGCGCACCGCGAGGTACAGGGCGATCTGGTCCTCGGGGATCTCCAGCCCCTCGCCGAACGCGGCGATGTTCTGCGGGATGACCGCCGCCGTTCCGGCGGGCAGTACCGGGATCCCCACGTCTCCGCCCGAGACGACCTCGAGCGACAGCCGGCCCAGCACCTGCCCGAACTGGGTGGCGAACAGCGAGCCGCCCAGCCCGCGCATCAGCTGGCCTGCGCCCTGCACCATGCCCTGCATCTCCTCGGGCACCTGCGTCTGCAGCGCGTCCATGAGGGCGTCGGCGATCGAGGTCGACACGGGCGTGGCGATCTCCTTCCACACCGGCAGGGTCTTCTGCACCCAGTCGCCGCGGGTCATCGCCTGCGGGGTCGTGGACAGCTCCGAGATCGTGGTGGCCTCGCTGAGCCACAGGTTCGCCAACCCGAAGGCATCCGCCAGCGACGACTGGGCGCCTGCCGTGATGCCGAGACCGTCCTGGTTGGCGATGTGCAGCGCGGCTCGCTCGGCGTTCTGCCACGGGTCGCCCGCGAACATGCCCTGCATCTGCGACATGAAGCCCTGCATCTGGGCGGGATCGATCGGCATGCCCTGCATGTTCGAGAGCGCCTCGCGGAGCTCCTCCGGGTCGATCTGCCCGCCGGACATCATGCGGCGCAGCATCTCCTCGAAGTCGGACGGATCGCGGTCGTCGTCTGTCATGCGAATGGCCCTCTCAGCATGCCCGTAGCGTGTGCGCTCTACGCTAGTCACACGATCCTGTGCTCCAGCCCTGGCAGCGGGGATATCTGTACGCCGCTCGCGAACGCCCGGAGGTCACGTGTCATCACGCCGCAGCAATGGCACGATCGTCGGCGTCGTCGCACTGAGCATCTCGCTGGTCGCGCTGGTCGGACTGACCTTCATCCCGACCCAGTACGTGATCCAGCGGCCCGGCCCGGTCTTCGACACGCTCGGCACGGCCAAGGGCAGCGACGGCGCCTCGGTCCCGCTCATCGAGGTGAAGGACGCCAAGACGTACCCGACCGGCGGCACGCTCGACCTCACCACGGTGCAGGTCATCGGCAACCGGCAGCGGACGCCCACGTGGTTCGAGCTGGCGCTGGCCTGGTTCGACCCGTCGCGGGCCGTCGTGCCGATCGACGCCGTCTTCCCGGAGGGCGTGACCAGCGAGCAGCGCGATCAGCAGAACGCCGCGCTGATGGTCGACTCCCAGCACGAGGCGACCGCGGCGGCCCTCACCGAACTGGGCTACGACGTCGGCGCGCAGGTCGAGGTCGTCAGCGTGCTCAAGGACTCGCCTGCGGAGGGTCTGCTGAAGGACGGCGACCGGATCCTCGCGATCGACGGGGTCGACGTGAACTCGGCCACCCTGCTGCGCGACACGATCCAGAAGGCGAAGGGCTCCGAGGTCACCCTCAGCGTGAAGCGGGGGAGCGAGACCGACACCGTCGCGATCACCCCGAAGAAGACGAAGGATGCCAGCGGCGCCACCACCTGGCTGATCGGGATCACCCTGACGACCGACTACACCTTCCCCGTCGACGTCAAGCTGCAGCTCGACAACGTGGGCGGCCCCAGCGCGGGCATGATGTTCGCGCTCGGGATCATCGACACGCTCACTCCGGGCGAGCTCAACGGCGGCGTGAACGTGGCCGGCACCGGCACGATCGACGCCGCAGGGGATGTCGGGCCGATCGGCGGCATCCGTCAGAAGCTGTTCGGCGCCCGCGATGCCGGTGCGACGGTGTTCCTCGCCCCGGAGAGCAACTGCGATGAGGTCGTCGGCCACATCCCGGACGGCCTGAAGGTGTTCAAGACGGCCACGCTGCAGGACTCCCTCGACATCCTCGAGGTCATCGCCGACCACGGCGACACCTCGAAGCTGCCGGTCTGCACCGCATCCGCCAAGTGACGTCTTCGCCCTGGGCGGAACCCGGGGTGCGGTCATAGGTGCCCTGCTTAGGATGGGACGGTGACCACCTCCTCATCCCACCCGCCGGCCACACGCAGCGCCTCGCGCCGGATCCTCGCCGTCTCGGTGGCGATCATCGTCGCCCTGATCGCCGCGTTCTTCATCTTCGCGTCGCTGTACACCGAGTACCTCTGGTTCGACCAGCTGAAGTTCACGAACGTCCTGACCACGCAGTGGATCGCCACGGTCTCGATGTTCGGACTCGGTTTCCTCGGGATGGCGCTGCCGATCTTCCTGTGCATCCAGCTCGCCTACCGGCTCCGTCCGGTGTACGTGCGGCTGAGCTCGCAGCTGGACCGCTACCAGGAGGTCATCGAGCCGCTGCGCCGGCTGGCGATGTGGGGGATGCCGGTGTTCTTCGGCATCTTCGCGGGCTTCGCCGCCGCCGGCAACTGGAAGACCGTGTGGCTGTGGGCCAACGGCGTCAGCACCAAGACGCTCGACCCGGAGTTCCAGCTGGACACGGGCTTCTACCTCTTCGCGATGCCGTTCTACTCGATGCTGCTGGCGTTCGTCTCGGCCGTGCTGCTGCTGTGCCTGGTGATCACCGCGCTGGTGTCCTACCTGTACGGCTCGGTGCGCATCGGCCAGCGCGAGCTGCGCATCTCCAAGCCCGCGCGCATCCAGCTCGCGGTGCTCGCTGGCCTCTACCTGGCCGTGCAGGCCGTGAGCCTGTGGCTGGACCGCTACCTCACGCTGGTGCAGCCGGAGGGCCGCATCACCGGTGCGGGATACACCGGAGTGAACGCCACGATCCCCGGGCTCGCGATCCTGTCGATCATCGCCGCGGTCGTCGCCGTGCTGTTCCTGATCACCGCCGTGATCGGCCGCTGGCGCTTCCCACTGGCCGCCACCGCTCTGCTGATCGTCGCCTCGCTGGTGGTGGGCATGGGCTACCCGTGGGTTGTCACCACCTTCCAGGTGAAGCCGAACGAGAACAGCTATCAGGCGCAGTACTACGAGCGGAACATCAACGCCACCAAGGAGGCGTTCGGCGTCGCCGACATGGAGGTCACTCCGTTCAAGGCGACCACCGACACCACGGCCGGTCAGCTGCGCGCGGATGCCGACACCACGGCATCCATCCGCATCATGGATCCGGCCGTCATCGGCCCGACCGTCCGCCAGCTCGAGCAGTACCGCTCGTACTACCAGTTCGCCACCGACATGGACGTCGACCGCTACACGATCGACGGCAAGAAGCAGGACACCGTCGTCTCGGTCCGCGACCTCGACATGAACAAGCTCGGCGGCGGTGACAGCTGGAACAACCGCGCCGCGGTGTACACGCACGGCTACGGCCTGGTCGCGATGGCGGGCAACGAGCGCACCTCGGACGGCGACCCGGTCTTCCTGGAGCAGGGCATTCCCACCTCGGGCTTCCTGACCGACAGTGAGCACTTCGAGCCGCGCGTGTACTTCGGCGAGACCTCGCCGGAGTACTCGATCGTGGGCGCCCCGGAGGGCACCAAGCCCGTCGAGATCGACTACCCGCGTGGTCAGGACAGCGAGAGCAGCGACACCAAGACCACGTTCACCGGCAACGGCGGACCGCGGATCGGCAACACGTTCACCAAGCTGCTGTACGCGCTGAAGTTCCAGTCCGAGCAGATCCTGTTCTCGAACCTGGTCAACCCCGACTCGCAGATCCTGTACGACCGCGACCCGCTCACGCGCGTGAAGAAGGTCGCCCCGTACCTGACGCTGGACCACGACCCGTACCCGAGCGTCGTGGACGGCCACATCGTGTGGATCGTCGACGGCTTCACCACCAGTGCGTCGTACCCGTACTCCAAGACGGTCAGCATGCAGGACGCCATCGCGGATTCGCAGACGCCGGCCTCCGCGGTCGCGTTCGACAACATCAACTACATCCGCAACTCGGTCAAGGCCACCGTGGACGCCTACGACGGCTCGGTCAAGCTGTACGCCTGGGACGACCAGGACCCGGTCCTGAAGGCCTGGGAGAAGATCTACCCGGCCACCGTCAAGCCGATCAGCGACATGTCGGCCGACCTGATCAGCCACGTGCGGTACCCGACCGACCTGTTCAAGGTGCAGCGCGACATCCTCGGCGTCTACCACATCGACGACGCCGGCTCCTTCGCGCAGGAGGACAACCGCTGGCAGACGCCTGAGGACCCCCGCGAGAAGGGTCAGCTGCAGCCCCCGTACTACCTGTCCATGAAGATGCCGGGTCAGGACGAGCCGCGGTTCTCGATGTTCTCGACGTTCATCCCCGCCGACGGCGCCGGCGACAGCCGGCAGGTGCTGATGGGCTACCTGGCGGTCGACTCGGATGCCGGCGACAAGGCTGGCGTGAAGGCGAAGGACTACGGCAAGCTGCGGATGCTGGAGATCGACACCTCCACAACCGTGCCCGGACCCGGCCAGGTGCAGAACACGTTCGACTCGAACGCCAGCGTGGCCGAGAAGCTGAACGTGCTCACGATCGGCAAGTCGGAGGTGAAGTACGGCAACCTGCTGACCCTGCCGGTCGGTGGCGGTCTGCTGTACGTGCAGCCGGTGTTCGTGCAGTCGTCCGAGGGCACCAAGCTGCCCACGCTGCGCAAGATCCTCGTCGCCTTCGGTGACCGGGTCGCGTTCGAGGACACCCTGACCGAGGCGCTCGACGCGCTGTTCGGCGGCGACGCCGGTGCGCCGGGCGGCGACGAGGGCGTGACCCCGAATCCCGGGGACGGCGGCACCACTCCGCCGGATCAGGGCGGCACCACGCCTCCCACATCGTCGGATGCCATGAAGCAGGCGCTTGCGGATGCCGGAGCGGCGCTCGCGGCCCGGAACGCGGCGCTGCGCGACGGCGACCTCTCCGAGTTCGCCGTCCAGGACGAGAAGCTCACCGCCGCGGTCCAGAAGATCCTCGAGCTGGAGGGTCAGACCGCGGGGGAGTAGTCCGCATCTGCGGAGATGCGCAGAATCTCGGAGGGATCCACTCGGATGCCTCCGAGATTCTGCATTTCTCCGAAGTTCTGCCGCCGGATGCCGGGCTGCAGACTGCCACTGGCAGCCGGGGGCGGACGCGCGGACAATAAGAGCATCAGGCTGCAGGAGGTGGTCGGGATGCGAGCAGAAGTGGGATCGCGCATCAGGATCCATGGCGCACGGGTGGGGAACTCGGAGCGGCACGGCGAGGTGCTGGAGACGCGCGGGGAGGACGGCGGCCCGCCCTATCTGGTGCGGTTCGACGACGGCGCGGAGTCGCTGATCTTCCCCGGCCCGGACTGCGAGCTGGAGCATCAGGGGGACGCCGCCGAGGCGTGAGCGCACGGTCGACGGGCGCGCGACACGCCCGCCCGTCGCGCGGGAGGCCGCTCGATTCGCCTCCTGTTCACCTGCGTGTTAGGCTTTAAGACGTGCCGCGGGGTGGAGCAGTTCGGTAGCTCGCCGGGCTCATAACCCGGAGGTCGCAGGTTCAAATCCTGTCCCCGCAACAAAGAGAAGAAGGCCCGGTCCGCAAGGATCGGGCCTTCTTCGCGTCTGCGGCATCCGATCGTGCAGGGACCGCCGCGATCGTCTGTGATCCCAGACGCAGATTCCCGCATCCGGTCGGGGAGCGACCCGCCGATGGGTTTTCATCGTAGGGATCCGCACGGTCCGGGCCTCGCGATGAAGCCCGGATCACGTGATCGGCCGGTCCGTTCGAAGGAGAATCGTGCACACCACCGAGACCTCGCAGACGCTGCGTCGTGGCCTGACCGCCCGGCACATCCAGTTCATGGCTCTGGGATCCGCGATCGGCACCGGCCTGTTCTACGGCTCGTCCGCCGCGATCCAGACTGCGGGCCCGGCGGTGCTGCTCGCCTACATGATCGGCGGCGCGGTCATCTTCCTGGTGATGCGCGCACTCGGCGAGATGGCCGTGCGCCATCCCGTGGCCGGATCCTTCGGGCAGTACGCCTCGCGGTACGTCGGCCCGTTCGCCGGCTTCCTGACGGGCTGGACCTACACGTTCGAGATGTTCGTCGTCGCCCTCGCTGACGTCACGGCGTTCGGCGTGTACATGGGGTTCTGGTTCCCGCAGGTCGAGCGCTGGGTGTGGATCCTCGCGGTGGTGTTCATCATCGCTGCGGTGAACCTCGTCAGCGTGAAGGTGTTCGGCGAACTGGAGTTCTGGTTCGCCCTGATCAAGATCGTCGCCATCGTCGCGATGATCGCCGGGGGCATCGCGATCATCCTCTTCGGCTTCGCGAACGCGGGCGGACATGAGCCCGGGTTCCACAACCTCGTGGGCGAGGGCGGCTTCGCGCCGAACGGGCTCTGGGGCGTTCTCGCGTCGCTGACGATCGTCATGTTCGCGTTCGGCGGCACCGAGGTCATCGGCATCACGGCGGGCGAGGCGGAGAATCCGAAGAAGGTGCTGCCGCGCGCCATCAACTCGGTCCCGGTCCGCATCCTGCTGTTCTACGTGCTGGCGCTCGGCGTGATCATGATGATCCAGCCGTGGGACACGATCGACGGCGAGGCGAGTCCGTTCGTCTCGATCTTCAGCAGCCTGGGTCTCGCCGGCGCGGCGAACATCCTGAACCTCGTCGTCATCACGGCGGCGCTGTCGGCCATCAACGCCGACATCTTCGCGGCGGGGCGCATGCTGCACGGGCTGGCGGAGCAGGGCCAGGCGCCCCGCGCGTTCGCGCGCACGACCAGGGCGGGCGTGCCGTTCATGACCGTGCTCACCATGGTCGCGGCCCTCCTGGTGGGCGTGCTGCTGAACGTGTGGTTCCACGACCAGATCTTCTTCCTCATCGCGGCTCTGGCCACCTTCGCAACGGTCGTCGTCTGGCTGATGATCCTCGTGTCCCACGCCCGGATGAAGTCCGAGATCGCGCGCGAGAAGAAGCTGCCCTCCGAGTTCCCGGCGCCGCTCTGGCCGGTGGGGAACTACGTGGCCATGGCCGTCATCGCCCTCGTCATCGTGCTCATCGGCATCATCCCTGACAGCCGTCCGGCGCTCGTGGTCGGGGCGATCTGGATCGCCCTGCTCGCCGCGGCGTACTTCGGATTCGTCCGGGGCACGGGGCGGGTTCGCAAGGAGCTCGTCGACGAGACGGCGGCCATCCCCGTCATCCGCCTCGAGTCAGCCGACGTCGACGGTGAGGACGCGGACGACGCCGTCGACGAGGCGGGCGAGCCCGAGCGCACCCGCTGATGCGCGAGGATGGGCACATGACCGCATCCGCTCCGCTCGTCGCCGTCTGCCAGTTCGCGCCCACTGCATCGCGGGAATCCAACCGTGCGCGCATCGCGGGACTCGTCGCGGATGCCGCGGGTCGCGGCGCCCGGGTGATCGTGCTTCCGGAGTACAGCAGCTTCTTCGTCGACCCGATGGACGACTCGCTCGCTGCCAACGCAGAGCCCGTCGGCGGGGAGTTCGTGCAGACCCTGCAGGGGCTCGCGGCTGAGCACGGCGCCGTCATCGTCGCGGGCATGGTCGAGACCGCGGACGCAGGCCGCGTGCACAACACGCTGGTCGCGGTGTCGGATGCCGGAGTGCAGGCGATCTACCGCAAGCAGCACCTCTACGATGCGTTCGGCCAGACCGAGTCGGACTGGATCGAGCCCGGAGAGCTCGGCCAGGCGTCGGTGTTCGACGCCTGCGGCATCCGGTTCGGCATGATGACCTGCTACGACCTGCGCTTCCCGGAGGTCGCGCGCACGCTCGTCGATGCCGGAGCGGACGCCCTGATCGTGCCCGCCGAATGGGTGCGCGGCCCCCTCAAGGAGCATCACTGGAGCACCCTGCTCACCGCGCGCGCCGTCGAGAGCACCGCGTACGTGATCGCCGCCGACCATCCCGCACCGATCGGCGTCGGTCTGTCCCAGGTGCTCGACCCGCAGGGGGTGTCTGTCGCCGGCGTCAGCGCGGGCGAGGGCATCGCCCTGGCATCCGTCGACCCGCAGCTGATCGCACGCACCCGTGACACCAATCCCGTCCTGCGGCTGCGCCGCTACGCCGTCGTCCCGCGGCAGACCTCGTGAGCGTCGTCGCCTTCGAAGCAGACGCCTGACGCGGGGAACGCGACACAGATCGGGGGCCGACACGCCAGATGACGGACGGATTCGCGGGAAACGTCCGAAATCTGGCGTGTCGGCCCCCGGAGTGTGACAGTCAGAAGCCGCGCGTCTCAGCCGAGCGCCGCGAGCCGGCGGGCGGCCTCCTCGAGCACGTCGACCCTCTTGCAGGCGGCGAAGCGCACCAGCCCCGCGTAGTCGCCGTGGTGCTCCGGAGCGACGAACGCGGTGATCGGGATCGCCACCACTCCGGCGCGCTCCGGAAGGGCGCGGCAGAAGGCCATGGCATCCGCCCCTCCCAGCGCCGTGGCGTCGGCGACCGTGAAGTACCCGCCCTGCGGTGGGTGCACGTCGAACCCTGCCGTGCGCAGCGCATCGCCCAGGATGCCGTGCTTGTGCAGCAGCGTCGCGCGGGCATCGTCGAAGTAGGAGTCCGGGAGTCGCAGACCGACGGCGATCGCCGGCTGGAAGGCCGAGCCGTTCACGTAGGTGAGGAACTGCTTCACGGTGAGCACCGCGGTGATCAGCTCGGCAGGACCGTGCACCCACCCGATCTTCCAGCCGGTCGCCGAGAACGTCTTGCCGCCCGACGAGATGGTCAGCGTCCGCTCCGCGGCGCCGGGCAGCGTCGCGATCGGCACGTGCGGCGCCGAGAACGACAGGTGCTCGTACACCTCGTCGGTCACGATGACCGCGTCGTGCCGATTCGCCAGTCGCACGACCTCCGCCTGCACCTCGGGGCCGAACACCGCGCCGGTCGGGTTGTGCGGGTCGTTCACGAGGATGATCCGGGTGCGGTCGTTCACGACGGCGGCGAGCTGATCCAGATCCGGCTGGAAGTCGGGGAGCCGCAGCGGAACCGTGCGCAGGCGCGCTCCGGCCAGTGCCACGACCGCCGCGTAGGAGTCGTAGTACGGCTCGAAGACGACCACCTCGTCCTCGGGCGAGTCGATCAGCGCGAGCAGGGTCGCCGTGAGCGCCTCGGTGGCGCCGGCGGTGACGAGGACCTCGGTGTCGGGATCCGCCTCCAGGCCGTAGAAGCGGCGCTGGTGCTCGCTGATCGCGAGCCGCAGGTCCGGGATGCCGCGCCCCGGCGGGTACTGGTTCGCGCCGTGCGCGATGGCATCCTTCGCCGCCTCCAGGACCACCGACGGACCGTCCTCGTCGGGGAAGCCCTGCCCGAGGTTGATCGCGTCGAATCGCACCGCCGCCGCAGACATCTCTGCGAAGATGGTGGGCGCGACTTCGCCCTGTGGGGAGAGCAGACCTGCTCCTGCTGCGGTGCGCCGCCAAGCGCCGGGAATGACATCCATGCAGAACAGGCTAAGACCATAGGAGAAATCCAACTTCGCCATATGAAAACCACAGGGACGCTTGTCAGTCTGATGGTGCGCCTGGAAGGAGCAGATCATGAACGACAACAACACCAACGGTGAGGTCCCCGACCCCGGGATGCCGAACGCCGGCTCGACGCCGCCGAACCCTCCGTTCTCCGCACCGGGTGCGCCCGCCGCGGCCGACCAGCCTCAGGCCGGTCAGCCCGCCACCGGCGCGTACGGCGCCCCGCAGTCCCCGGGCTGGCAGGCACCGTACGGTGCGCAGCAGCCGACTCAGCCGACCGCACCGCAGGCTCACTACAGCGGCCCCGCGCACCTCGCACCGCACCCGACGGGATCCGCGTTCGGCGGCGCCGCGCAGAACGCGCAGTCGCACCCGACCGAGCCGACCCTCCCACTCGACCCGACGCTGCTCGCCGCGCCGGCCGGGACCTCCGGCGCTTCATCGCCCGGCAAGGGCGGCGCGACGCTCAAGGTCGCCGGTCTCCTGCTCGCAGCGGCCCTGGTGGGCGGCGTGGCGGGCTTCGGCGGCAGCGCGATCGGCGGCTCCCTGAACGGCACGCCCGTCTCGCAGACCGCGACCGGACCGCAGACCGTCACGGTCAACAACCCCGGCTCCGTGAACCAGACCACCGCGATCGCGGCCGACGTGCTCCCCTCGGTCGTGACGATCAACGTCGCCGGCTCCCAGGAGTCGGGCAGCGGATCCGGAGTCATCCTGTCCAAGGACGGCTACGTCATGACCAACACGCACGTCGTCACCCTCGGTGGCGCCGTCGCGGACCCGACGATCACGGTGACCACCTCCGACGGCCACATCTACTCGGCCACCGTCGTCGGCACCGACCCGATCTACGACCTCGCGGTCATCAAGCTGAAGGATGCGACGGGCCTCAAGCCCATCGAGTTCGGTAACTCCTCCAAGCTCAACGTGGGCGACGCGGCCGTCGCGGTCGGCGCCCCGCTCGGCCTGTCGAACTCGGTCACCGACGGCATCGTCAGCGCGCTGAACCGCAGCATCCAGGTCGCCTCCTCGGCCGTGCCGAAGAACTCCGACTCGCAGCAGAACGGCGATGGCGGCAACGGCAACGGCAACCCGTTCCAGTTCGATCTGCCGGGCCAGAGCCAGAGCCAGCAGCCGCAGCAGTCGATCTCGATCGCGGTCATCCAGACCGACGCGGCGATCAACCCCGGAAACTCCGGCGGCGCGCTCGTCGACAGCCAGGGCCGCCTGATCGGCGTGAACGTCGCCATCGCGACCGCGGGCCAGTCCTCGTCGTCGTCCAGTGAGCCCGGCTCCATCGGCGTCGGCTTCGCCATCCCGGCGAACATCGCCAAGCGGGTCTCCACCGAGATCATCGAGAACGGGTCCGCCACGCACGGCCTGCTCGGTGCTCAGGTGCAGGATGCGACCTCTCTGAAGGACGCGACCATCGCCGGAGCCGTGATCGCCAAGCCCACCGCGGGCGGGGCGGCGGAGAAGGCCGGGCTGCAGTCCGGCGACATCATCACGGAGTTCGACGGACTGCCCATCGGCAGCGCCACCGACCTCACCGCCCAGGTGCGCGCCGAGGCCGCCGGATCCACGGTGCAGATCACATACGTCCGCGACGGCAAGACCTACACCACCGAGGCCACACTGGGCGAGCTCAAGCTCTGAGCCCCCTCAGTCCACGGTCAGTTCAGGACGCCACCCCGCGATAGGCTCGCGGGGTGGCGTCCTTCTCGTTCGGAACCGGCAACGCGGCCAAACTGCTCCGCCTGCCGTTGTATGCCGCGGGACGCATAGGAACCCTGATCGTCCCGCGCGGACGCACCTGGGTGTTCGGGTGCGGGGCGGGAATCGGCGACGGCGCCCTCGCGCTGCTGCGTGAGGCTCAGGCTCAGGGGCATCGCACGCTCTGGCTGGTGCGCTCGCCGCGAGAGCAGGCGGATGCCAGGGCGCTGGGCATCCGCACGCGCCGCCGCGACGGCATCCGCGGATGGTGGGCGACCGCACGCGCCGAGGTCATCGTCGTCACCCACGGTCTGGGGGACGTCAACCGCTACGGCAGCACGGACGGCTTCGTCGTGCAGCTCTGGCACGGCATCCCGCTCAAGCGCATCGGCCTGGACTCACCGGTCACCGCGCAGGTCCCTGCGCGTCTCCCCGGCGCGGCCCTGCTGCGCCGGCTGCTGACCGTCGCCTACCGTGGAGCGGCGCAGCGGATCCGCGTGCTCCCTGCGGCCTCGCACCGCTCCCGCGGCCGCCTCGAATCCGCGTTCGGTCTCGGCGACGACCGGGTGGTCGTCACGGGGGAGCCGCGCGTCGACGTGCTGTCGGCGGGAACGCCGGAGGAGCGACGTGCCGCGGCGACGACGCTGCTCACCCGCACCGGTCCGCTCCTGCCGCAGCAGCGCGTGCTGCTGTACGCGCCGACCTGGCGCGACGGCGCAGCCGACCCCGCCGTGCCGGATGCCGCGCAGTGGGTGCGGATCGTGCGGATGCTGGAGCAGCACGACGCCATCCTGTTCATCCGCTCGCATCCGCTGGGCGAGGGCTCGTACTCGCCGCCGTGGTCCAGCGGGCGGGTCCGGATGCTGAACTCGGAGCTGCTGCCCGACGTCACCCCCGCGCTGCCGCGGGTGGACCTGCTGGTGACGGACTACTCCTCGATGGCGTACGACGTGGGACTGCTGGCCATGCCGGTGGTGTACCTGGCACCGGACGTCGACGACTACGCGCGCGAGCGCGGCTTCTACGGGCGCTACGAGGATGTCGCAGGCGACGACTACGCTCGCGACTGGGACGGCGCGATCGAGCAGATCGACGCCGTGCTGGGCGACGACGACGTACGCGCAGAGCGTGCGGAGCGGTCGGCGGCGCTCAGCGAGGACATGCACGCCTATCGCGACGGGCGCAACGCCCACCGCGTCTACAGGTCCATCCGCGCGCGGGGGATCCCCGCGCCGAAGGGAGCACGATGACCACCGCTCGCATCGATGAGCAGACGCAGACGCTGATCGTCGCGGGGACCGGACCGCGCCCGGCATCCGCCGCACTGACTGGATCGCGTGCGCAGGTCACGGCGAAGGTGACCGGAGGCGGCAGGACCTGGAAGGCGACGTTCCCGCTGCGCGCCGCGCGCTGGGGCGGCGCGGAGCTGCCGCTGCCTGCGGGCGAGTACGCGCTGTCCGTCGAGGGGGAGGACCTCTCCGAGGTCGCCGTCGAGCCCACGCTGCTGCCGATCCTGCGCGTCGAGGCGCACGGATCGGTCGTGACGATCGCTCCGCCACTGGATCCGGTGTACGAGACCGCCGAGGGGCAGCGCACCCTCGAGGAGCGGTACGTGTCGCAGATCGGCGCCGGCGAGAACGCGGTGTTCTTCGAGAGCTTCTACGGGCAGACCTCGGGCTGCAACCCGCGTGCCATCGATCGGGTGCTCGCCGAGCGCGCGCCGTCGGTGACGCGGTACTGGGCGGTCACCGACCTGTCGGTGGAGGTGCCCGAGGGCGCCGTCGCCGTCGTCGAGGGCAGCCCGGAGTGGTGGCGGGCGAGGGCTGCCGCGCGGATGCTGATCGTCAACGACTGGCTGCGGCGGCGGTTCGTGCGCAAACCCGGCCAGCGGGTGCTGCAGACGTGGCACGGCACGCCTCTCAAACGGCTCGCCCTGCACCGGCCGGGGTTCGACCCCCGGCGGATGGCGGCCGTGGTGAAGGAGTCCCGTCGCTGGGACGCCCTGCTGGCGCAGAACGTCTACGCCGCGCGCGTGCTGAAGAAGGCCTATGCGTTCTTCGGCAAGCCGATCTGGACGGACGGCTACCCGCGCAACGACCTGCTCGTCACCGGAGATCCCGCTCCCGTGCGCGAGGCGCTCGGGATCGGAGCCGACGAGCGCGTGCTGCTGTACGCGCCCACCTGGCGCGACGACCGCTCCGAGATGGTGGACTTCATCGATCCGGAGCAGCTGGCGTCGAAGACCGACTCGGTGGTGCTCGTGCGCGGACACTCGCGCACGCTCAAGCCCGGTCGCGACCGGGCGGGGTCCCGTGTCATCGACGTGACCGGCTACCCGGAGACCTCGCGACTGCTGCTCATCGCGGATGCCCTGATCACCGACTACTCGTCGGTGATGTTCGACTTCAGCGTGACGGGGCGGCCGATGTACTTCCTGGTGCCCGATCTGGAGCACTACCGGGGCGAGCTGCGCGGCTTCTACTTCGACCTCGCCGAACGCGCCCCGGGGCCGCTCGTGCGCTCGCAGGACGAGCTGATCCGTGCGCTGGCGGATGCCGAGGGCCCTGACGCGTATCGCGAGCACTACGCGGCATGGACCTCGCAGTTCAACCGTCTCGACGACGGGGGAGCCGCGGATCGGGTGGTCTCCCGCATCCTCGACCAGGGCTGGCTGACCGCCTGAGCGACCGCCGCGTCCCCGTGCCCTTCGATGGGCTCGTCAGGGGAGCGGTGTGTTCTGCGATCCGAGGCGCGAGGCGTCCACCGTGTCGCCGGCTCCGCGGAGCACGCCGGCGAGGAACCCGAGACCCCAGGCGAAGTGCATCGTGGGCAGAACGGCGAGGGTCCACAGCCGCTCGTGCAGCCCGCGCGGTCCTCGTGCGATCCCGAGGCCGCCCAGGCCGACGGCGAGCACCAGCAGGACGTACGCGACCAGGGGAAGGTAGACCGCGCTCGCGATGAGCGAGGCGAGCCCGTGCAGCACGCCGGTCAGCTGCAGGATGCCGACGATCACAGCCAGCGCGGTGAGCACCACCAGCGCCGGCGGGGCGAAGAATCGCAGGCTGTTGCTGCGCCCGTACCGGCGCACCAGCTCTCCGCGCCAGGCGCCCGTGGCACGGAACTGACGTGCCAGCCGCCACCAGCTCTCCCGCGGCCAGTACGTGACCGACAGCGTCGGGTCGAACCACACCAGATGGCCGGCCTGACGGATGCGCAGGTTCAGCTCCCAGTCCTCGCCGCGACGGATGCTCTCATCGAACAGGCCGATCTCGTCGAGCACCTCGCGCCGCATGACGCCGAGGTACGCGGACTCCGCCTCGCCATCGGGGGCGCCGCCGTGGTACGCGCCGCCGCCCAGTCCGACGGGGGAGTTGTACAGCCGCGCCACCGCGCTCTGGAACGGGGTCCTGCCGTCGGCGCGCATGACACCGCCGACGTTCGCGGCGCCGGTGCGCTGCAGCGTCTCCAGCGCCCGCCGCGCGTAGCCGGGGGAGAGCTCGGAGTGCGCGTCCACGCGGATGATCGTGGGGTACCGGCTCGCTCGGATCGCGGCGTTCAGGCCGACCGGGATGTGCGCATGCGGGTTCTGCACCAGGCGGATGCGGGCGTCGCCGTCGGCGAGGCGCTGCGCGAGCGCCGTCGTCCCGTCGCTGGAGGGCCCGAGCGCCAGGACCAGCTCGGTGGGTCCGTCGACGTCCTGCGCCAGCACGGACTGCACCGCGTGCTCCAGGTAGTCGATCTCGTTCAGCACGGGCATGACGAAGGAGACGCCGTCGGAGTCGGTCCTGTCGTTGTGCTGCACCCGTCGATCATGTCATGCGGCGCGGTGGCGCGACTCGGCGGATTCGGAGGTTGCCCTGTCACCGGCTCGGAGCGCGGGCATCCCACCCCGTATTCTGGACGGATGGGTGTGGTCTCTGACGGGAAGAAGGCGTATCGGCTGCTGCGGAAGGCGCTCACCTCGCGCTCGGCCGTGCAGCGGGTCCGTCGCACGCTCGCCGCTCAGGAGCCGCTCGAACCGGGCCGCTACCGGGTGGCGGTGTACTTCGCCGACGGCGCCGTGAACATGTACCAGATGCGGCAGTGGTACCGCCCGCTCCAGGGGCTCGCCGAGCGCTGGCCGGTGGTGGTGCTCTCCCGCAGCGCGACGGGTGCGGAGAAGCTGATCGAGGAGAGCGGCCTTCCGGTGGCATTCGTGCCCACCGTGCGCAACCTCGAGAAATTCCTCGCCAAGCAGGACATCCGCGTGGTGCTGTACGTCAACCAGAACACCCGCAACTTCCAGATGTTCCGGTACGGGCGCCGCTGGCACGTGTTCATCAACCACGGCGAGTCCGACAAGATGTACATGACCACGAACCAGTACAAGGCGTACGACTACGCGCTGATCGCCGGTCAGGCGGCCCGCGACCGGCTCAGTCGCACGCTGTGGGACTTCGATCTCGATCGGCGCACGATCGAGATCGGCCGTCCGCAGGCCGACCACTACTCCGGGACGCTGCCCTACACACCCGATGAGCGCACCGTCGTGCTGTACGCGCCGACCTGGGAGGGCGACCGCCCGTCCGCGCACTACGGCTCCATCGCCACGCACGGAGAGGCGCTCATGCGCGGTCTCCTCGCCAGTCCCCGGCATCGCGTCATCTACCGCCCGCATCCCCGCAGCGGCGTCGTGAACGAGGAGTACGGCGCGGCGCATCAGCGCATCCTCGACGCGATCGCCGCGGCCAACGCCGCCGACCCCTCCGCGCATCACGTCTACGACAATGGTCCGGACCTCGGCTGGCAGCTCGCAGCCGCCGACGTCGCCGTGGTCGACATCTCGGCCATGGTCTACGACCGGCTCGCCGCGGGCAAGCCCCTCATGATCACGCGGCCCGCCGATGAGCGCGCCTCGATCGACACGACCGGATACCTGTCGGCGTGCGAATGGCTCACCGTCTCGGGCGCAGAGAACATCCTCGCCGAGGTCGAGCGGGTGAGCGCGGATGCCGAAGCCGTCGCCCGCCTGCGCACCTGGGTGCAGCACTACTTCGGCGACACCACGCCGGGCGCGGCCACCGCGAAGTTCCACGGCGCCATCGAGCAGCTGATGCAGAAGTGGGACGAGTGGCACGCGCGCGACGCCGTGGAGTCCGGGCCGGATGACGACGACGTGAGCGACGACGACGAGGACGACGAGGACTGAATGGACCTGACCAGGGCCTCCGCCGTCGCCTCGCGCCTGCTCGTGCTGCCCGAGTGCGGCTCGACCAACGCAGAACTGCGCGGGCGGGCGGCGGATGCCGTCGACTGGCCGCACCTCTCGGTGCTGCTGACCGACACGCAGACCTCGGGTCGCGGGCGCCTGGACCGCACCTGGACCACACCGGCGGGCGCCGCGCTCGCCGTCTCGGTGCTGCTGCGCGACCTGCCCGTCGACGTCGACCTGTGGGGCTGGATCCCGCTGGCGGCCGGGGTGGCGATGACGGACGCCGTCACCGCGCAGCTGCCCGGTCACGAGGTCGGACTGAAGTGGCCCAACGACGTGCTCGTCGACGGCCGCAAGATCTGCGGCATCCTCGCCGAGGTGACCGGAGGCGCGATCGTCGTCGGCACGGGCGTCAACACGGCCATGACCGCTGACCAGCTCCCGGTCCCGACCGCGACCTCTTTCGCCGCGCTCGGCGTCGAGGCCGACGTCGACCGGCTTCTCGCCGACTACCTGACCGGGCTGGCGGCCGCGGTCGGAGCACTCGCCGGGCACGCGGATGCCGCGGCATCCGGGCTTCACG
Source organism: Microbacterium sp. 22195 (assembly GCF_052056515.1). Classification (NCBI taxonomy): domain Bacteria; kingdom Bacillati; phylum Actinomycetota; class Actinomycetes; order Micrococcales; family Microbacteriaceae; genus Microbacterium; species Microbacterium sp. 22195. The sequence goes on along the minus strand of NZ_JBQEPE010000001.1, from coordinate 1,050,840 downwards.
AGGCCGCGACCTCGCGCTGCCTCACGCTCGGCCAGGACGTCGACGTGTCCCTGCCCGACGGCAGCGTGCTCACCGGACGGGCCGTGCGTCTCGCATCCGACGGCCGTCTGGTCGTCGACGACGGCCGAGCCGAGCACGCGGTGGCCTCGGGCGACGTCGTGCACGTGCGCCCGGCCTGATCAGGACACACCTGGGCCCCTGAGCCCGACGAAGGGCCGTACGGGCACAATGGAGGGGTGACCCAGCCCGTGACGCTCGGCGGACGGCCGATGATGCCGCCACCGGGCGCGCCCGTGGAAGAGCTGCTGGTGGCGCGGTTCCGCAGTCATGCGCGGCGTCTCTTCTGGTCCGCCCTGGTCCTGATCGGCGTGTGCGGCGCGACCGCCTTCCTCTACGGGAACCTCGAGCCGCCGTTCGAGGACTGGATGCTGCTTGCCGCGGCTGCAGCCGCGATCGTGCTGTTCGTGATCGTGCCCTTCCTGTTCTGGCTGTCGCGCACCTACACGATCACCACCCGCCGCGTCATCGTGCGCGAGGGGATGGGTTCGCGGAGTCGCAGGGAGCTCTCGCACACGCGGGGCTACTCGATCGCCGTGCGGCGGGGCATCCTCCAGCGGATGTGGGGGGCGGGGACCATCACGCTGAGCAACGGCGTGGACGCCCCGCTGCGCCTCGTCAACGTGCCGAGCGTGAACCTCGTGCACGAGGCGCTCGCCGACCAGGTCGAGGTGAACCAGATCCTCGCGCATCGCGACGCGCAGTCCGGGAACGCGGGCGACTGAGCCCGGACGCGCTCCGAACGGCATCCGCACCCTTCCCGCATGCGGAAGAATGGGCGTTGACGAAAGGACAGCGGATGACTGTGCGCGTGGGTGTGATCGGCGGAGGCCAGCTGGCGAGGATGATGATCGCCCCGGCGGTGGAGCTCGGCCTCGATCTGCGCGTGCTGGCCGAGGACCACGGCATGTCGGCGCAGCTCGCCGCGACCGCGGTCGGCGACTACCGCGACCTGGAGACCGTGCGTGCGTTCGTGCGCGACGTCGACGTCGTCACCTTCGACCACGAGCACGTGCCCCAGGAGGTGCTGCGCGCACTCATCGCCGACGGCGTGCAGGTGCACCCCGGCCCCGACGCCCTGCAGTTCGCGCAGGACAAGCTGGTCATGCGCGCGCGTCTCGCCGAGCTCGGCGTGCCGCAGCCCGACTGGGCGGCGGTGTCGGATGCCGAGGAGCTGCAGCGCTTCATCGACGATCACGGCGGTGGTGCGGTCGTGAAGACGCCGCGCGGCGGCTACGACGGCAAGGGCGTGCGCGTCGTGCGGGCCGGTGCAGAGGCATCCGACTGGTTCGCCGGTCTCGCCGAGGGCGAATCGCTCCTGGCCGAGGAGCTCGTCTCGTTCACCCGCGAGCTCGCGCAGCAGATCGCGCGTCGTCCCTGCGGCGAGATGGTGGCCTACCCGGTCGTGGAGACCGTGCAGCGCGACGGCGTGTGCGCCGAGGTCATCGCTCCCGCTCCGGGCACCAGCGCCCGTCTGGTGCAGGTCGCCGAGCAGATCGGCCGCACCATCGCCGAGGGCGTGGGGGTGACCGGGATGCTGGCCGTCGAGCTGTTCGAGACGGACGACGAGCGCATCCTCGTGAACGAGCTCGCCATGCGCCCGCACAACAGCGGTCACTGGAGCCAGGACGGTGCGATCACCGGGCAGTTCGAGCAGCACCTGCGCGCCGTCGCGGATCTGCCGCTCGGGCGCACCGAGCCCCGCGCCGCGTGGACCGTGATGGTGAACATCCTCGGAGGGCCCGCCGAAGGGGCTCTGGAGGACCGGTTCCCGCAGGCGATGACCGAGCATCCCGAGGCGAAGATCCACACCTACGGCAAGGCTCCGCGGCCCGGTCGCAAGGTCGGCCATGTCAATGTGGCGGGCTCCGACCTGGACGATGTCGTGTACATCGCGCGTGCCGCCGCTGCGCAGTTCCTCTGAGTCCGGCTCCGACGGCGCGACTGCGTGCCGTTGCGACGTTCTCACAGGGGCGCCCCGTAGCCTGTCATGGTGACTGAGCCGCTGCATTCCTCGAGTTCGCCCCTGGTCGGCGTCGTGATGGGTTCCGACTCCGATTGGCGTGTGATGAGCGACGCATCGCAGGCGCTCACCGACTTCGGCATCCCGCACGAGGTCGAGGTCGTCTCCGCACACCGCACGCCCGACAAGCTGATGAGCTACGCGCGCGAGGCGCGCGGCCGCGGCATCCGGGTGATCATCGCCGGCGCCGGGGGAGCCGCTCACCTGCCGGGCATGCTCGCCTCCATGACGGCGCTGCCCGTGGTCGGCGTGCCGGTGCCGCTCGCCTACCTCGACGGCATGGACTCCCTGCTCTCGATCGTGCAGATGCCGGCAGGCATCCCGGTGGCGACGGTGTCCATCGGCGGGGCGCGGAACGCAGGCATCCTGGCCGCGCGCATCCTGGGCACCTCGGACGCCGAGCTGGCGGATCGGGTCGAGGCGTACGCGCGTGACCTCGAGGGCCAGGTGGAGCAGAAGAACCGGCGGCTGAAGGACTCGCTGTGACCCTGGCGGCTCCGCGCGCCCGTGAGGCGGGCGCACGGCCGCTCATCGAGTCGCACCCGATCCGCAACCCGGATCAGCAGGATTCGCACGGCATGGGGCGCCGCGCCTGGTGGCTCGTGGTGCTGAATGTGCTGATCCCCGGCTCCGCACAGGTGCTCGCGGGCAACCGGCGGCTCGGGCGGTTCGGGCTCGGAGCGACGCTCCTGGGCTGGTTCCTGGCGATCGTCGCGGTGGGGTTCGCCCTGTTCGCGCGGCAGACCCTGGTGTGGCTGGCAACCGGGCCGTTGTCGTGGTTCGTGCTCACGCTGGCGCAGGTGCTCTGCCTGGCCTACGCGCTGCTGTGGGTCGTGCTCACTGTCGACACGCTGCGGCTGCTCAGGCTCGTGAAGCTGCCCACGATCACCCGCTGGGCGGCGCCGATCGCCTCCCTCGTCGTGCTCGCGCTGGTCGGCTCCGGAGCCGTCTACGCCTCGAACATCGCCGCGGACAGCCGGGGCGCGCTGAACGCGCTGTTCGGCAACAGCGGACCCAGCCTCCCGCCCAGCGACGGCTACTACAACGTGCTGCTGCTGGGCGCCGACAGCGGTGACGGCCGCGACTCGATGCGCTTCGACAGCATCTCGGTGGTGTCCGTGAACGCCACCACCGGTGCGACGACGATCACCGGCATCCCGCGCGAGCTCCCCGACCCGCCGTTCCCGGCCGACAGCCCCATGCACAAGCTGTATCCGGACGGCTTCCGGTCCCACAGCTCCAGCACGTGCGGCTGGAACGCGTGGATGAACCAGATCCGCAACGCCGCCGAGGTGTGCCGCAAGGACCGCGGCAAGGCGCTCTATCCGGATGCCGCGGCGCACGGCTCCGCGCCGGGCATCGAGGCGACCAAGGACGCCGCCGAGGCCGTGCTCGGGATCAAGATCCCGTACTACGTGTTCGTCGACATGAACGGCTTCGCCGATCTCGTGGACGCGCTGGGCGGCGTCGACATCAACGTGACCGAGCGTCTGCCGAAGGGCGGCCCGCCGCCCGGATCCGGCGCGCACGACGTGGACAAGTGGGCGATCGGCTGGATCGAGCCCGGCCAGCAGCACATGAACGGCGACACCGCGCAGTGGTACGCCCGCTCGCGGTACACCACGAGCGACTACGACCGCATGAAGCGTCAGCGTCAGCTGCAGGAGGCGATCCTCGCGCAGTTCACGCCGGAGAACGTGCTCACGCACTTCTCCGAGGTGATGAAGGCCGGCACGGCGCTCGCGTCCACGGACCTGCCGCAGGACAAGCTGCCGGAGTTCTTCGATCTGATGATGAAGGCCAAGAAGCAGCCGGTCACGCAGATCGAGCTGACGCCGGAGAACGGCATCGAGGAGAAGACGCCCGACTACGACCTGATCCGCGAGAAGGTCAAGGACGCGCTGCACCCGCCGACGAAGGCCCCGAGCGAGGGCTGATCGGGGAAGGGCGGCCGGTCGCCCGGTATATCGGAGCGGCTCGCTTAGGCTGACCTTATGAGTGTGCAGCTGCGGGTGGTGCTGGATCAGGCGTCGCAGGTCGTGGACGCGGATCTGGCGCGTGCGGCGCTCTCCCTGACGGCCGGGCTGGTCGCCACGGCTCCACGCGGATGCGTCGTCTCGGCGCTCGTGCCGAGAGGGGCCGAGGTGCCCGTGCGCGGCGTGCAGGACGTGCGTGGTCTGCCCCTGGGGCGGCAGGAGCTCGCCGCGGCCTGGCAGCTGGGCATCGCGCCGGGCGTCGGAGGCGGCCTGATCCACGCGCCGAGCCTGATGGCGCCGCTGGTGCGCCACGATCGCGCGAACGACAACGACCAGGTCACCGTGACCCTGTGGGACCTGGATGCCTGGGAGGCTCCGGAGAGGCTGAGCAAGGCGCAGCTGGTCTGGCAGAAGGCGATGCTCAAGCGTGCGGCCAAGCATGCGGACGCGGTCGTGGTGCCGTCGCACTCGATGGCCGAGCGCCTGGGCGAGCTCGGCCGCTTCGGAGACCGGGTCCGGGTGATCGCGGGTGCGGCTCCCGAGGGGTTCGCGGTTCCCGCGGACGCCTCGCGGCGCCGCGAGGACCTGCAGATCCCCGAGCGGTACATCGCGCTCGCGGGTGACGCGGACTCACTGCTGCAGGGCTTCCGCGCCGCATCGCAGGCCGGTGCGGATGCCGTGGTGCTGGATGCGCCTGAGGGCTCCGAGCCGGCGCTGGCCGACGTCGCAGCGGCCGCGGGCCTGCCCGAGCGACGGGCGCACATCCGCGGCTCTCTGGGCGATGAGGATCGGGCCGCGGTCCTCGGGGGAGCGGCAGCGCTCGTCGCGACGTCAGCGGCCTCGGCGTGGCCCTGGCGGGCGGTCGAGGCGATGGCGCTGTCGGTGCCGCTGGTGGCGGTCGAGTCCGGCGTGCACCGCGACGTGCTCGCCGACGGCGCGGCGATCGTCTCGACGGACGAGATCCCGGATGCCGTCATCGACGCGCTGGGCACGGGGGAGCGACGACTGCGCGTGCTCGCCGCGGACCGCTCGAGGGCGTTCTCGTGGGCGAGCTCCGCGGAGCGCCTCTGGGCGCTGCACGCGGAGCTCTGAGAAACTCCAGAGAATATCTCGGCTGCTTCTGAGGAACCGATATCCTGCCCCACTGGCATCATTCGCCAACTTCCGTCACACTATTCACATGCATCTTCGCGGTACTCCCGACCCGCGTGCGCCTCGGATCTCACGCTGGGTGATGACGGCTCTCGCTGTCGTCGCCCTTGTCGTAGGCACGGCCGCGCCGTCTTTCGCCGCTTCCGGACCGGTTTCCGCGGCTTCCGGAACCGTGCAGAGTTCGAGCGCAGTTCCCGTGAAGAGCACGATGGGTGTACCTGTCAAGACGTCGCTTGCAGGTTTCTCCGCGGGCAACATCATCAGCGACGCAGTGTTCACGGACACCACCACGATGACTGAGGCACAGATTCAGTCGTTCTTCAATTCCAAAGTGACGACCTGCCGCGGTGGTACCGACGAGGACGGTCGGCCGATCGTCTGCATCAAGGACTTCCGGATGAACACGGTGAATCGTCCGGCGGACACATACTGCAAGGGCTACACCGGCGCCGCAGGCGAGTCTGCGGCGCGCATCATCTACCGCGTGTCGCAGTCGTGCGGGATCAACCCGCAGGTGCTGATCGTCATGCTCCAGAAGGAGCAGAGCCTCGTCACGCACACCTGGCCGAGCGCCTGGCGTTATGACAAGGCGCTGGGCCAGGGCTGCCCTGACGGCGGTGTCGCGTGTGACCCGAAGTTCGTCGGCTTCTTCCACCAGGTCTACGGTGCAGCGCGTCAGATGCAGCTGTACATGGAGGGCCGCTACTTCAAGTGGTACGCGCCGGGCAACACCTGGAACCTGCTCTGGCACCCGCCGGTGCAGGTCTCGCCCGGGGTGTGGAAGGACGTGTGCGGCAGTTCGCCGGTGTACATCGCCAACAAGGCGACGTCGGCCTTGTACTACTACACGCCCTATCAGCCCAATGCTGCTGCGCTTAACGCGGGCTACGGCTTCGGCGATTCCTGCTCCAGTTATGGGAACCGGAACTTCTACAACTACTTCACCGACTGGTTCGGGTCGACGCAGAAAAATCCTGCGGCCGACAACCCCTTCGGCAATGTTGAGATGGTCCAGGCATCTCCTGGCGAAGTGGCTGTCTCGGGCTGGGCGATCGATCCGAACACGTCGTCGCCGATCTCGGTACACGTCTACGTGGGCGGAGTTGGCACGGCTATCGCCGCCGATCAGACACGTTGGGACGTCGCGGGTGCGTATCCCGGCAAGGGCGAGAAGCACGGGTTCTCTGCAAGGGTTCCCGCACAGGGACCCGATGCGACTGAGGTGTGCATCTATGCGATCAACTCGGGTCCCGGTGTCAATGTGCTGCTGGGATGTCAGAAGATCGTGCCGATGACTGGCTCGCCTGTCGGCGCCGTCACGTCGATCAAGGCCGCCGGTGACGGGTTCGACGTCACCGGTTGGGCCATCGACCCTGACACGACCGACGCGGCGACCGTGCACGTGTACATCGGCGGGGTGGGGCGTGCGTTCACCGCTGATGCGGCGAGCACAGCCATCCCCACTGCTTATCAGCAATACGGCGCGAATCACGGGTTCGTAGCGCACGTGCCCGCCAATACAGGCGCCCAGACGATCTGCGTCTACGGGATCAACATCGGCCCGGGAGGCACCTCGGACTTCGGGTGCCAACAGGCGACGAAGCCCGGTGGGATCGAAGAGAAGGGTCGCGCCCCGATAGGCAGCTTCGAGACTCTCCTGACAGGAAAGGGAATGGTCACGGCGAAGGGCTGGGCCATCGATCCGGATACCGCATCGCCGATCCAGGTGCATCTGTACCAAGGCGGCGTGGGCCGTGCCTACACCGCCGACAAAGCTCGCGCGGATGTCGCCACCGCGAACCCCGGATACGGAGACAAGCACGGATTCGAGGAGCAGCTGACGACCACGGACACAACGACGACAGTGTGTGCCTACGCGATCAACGCGGGCCCGGGCGGCAACGCATTCCTCGGCTGTAAGACCGTCGACGTCGATCAATCCATCCCCGACCAGGGACGCGCTCCTGTCGGGTCGATTGCCAGTGTCGATGTCTCCGGTACCTCGGCCCGGGTCAGCGGCTGGGCCGTGGACCCCGACACTCGCTCACCCATCAATGTGCACATCTACGTCGGAGCGGCCGGTCAGGCTTTCATTGCAGACAAGGCGAACAACGGCTCGCTCTCCGCATTCCCCTCTTACGGCTCATACCACGGCTTCGACCAGACGGTCTCTATCCCCTCCGGGACCTCGACCATCTGCGTGTATGGGATCAACACCGGCCCCGGCGGGCATTCGCTCCTCGGCTGCAAGCAGGTCACCAACTCGGTTGCTCCGCCGGTGGTCGACCGCGGTCGCGCCCCGTACGGAAACTACGAGGCGCTGATCGGCGGAGCGGGGACCGCGACGGTGGCCGGATGGGTGATCGATCCCGACACGACGGACCCGATCACCATCCACATCTACGTGGACGGAGTCGGCCAACCGTACACTGCTGACATCGCTCGTCCGGATGTCGCCGCCGCGTACCCCGGGACCGGAAGCAACCATGGCTTCTACCAGACGATCCCGATGTCGGCCGGCTCGCACGGCGTGTGCGTCTACGGCATCAACAACGGCACCGGAGGGCACACGCTCCTCGGCTGCCGCACGGTCACGGTGACCGGTTGAGCCCGGTCTCTCCGGAGCACGAACTGGTTCGGCCCGCCGGGGCCACGTCTACGCGTTTCGTTGCCCTCGACGGTCTTCGAGGCCTGGCGGCGGTGATCGTCGTCGCGCACCAGGCGGTGCTAAGCAGCGCCTGAGGCGAAGCCTATCTGGCCGCGCTGGCGGGCGCCCGGGGCCGCGTGCGACTGCTCGCCGACACGCCGCTCAAGTACGCGCTGATGGGTCCCGAGGCCGTCGTCGTGTTCTTCGTGCTGAGCGGCTTCGTCCTGGTACTCCCGATACTCCAAGGGCGCGCGCTCGACTTGTGGACCTACTACCCGCGACGGATCCTGCGGCTGTGGCTGCCCTCCGCGGGGGCGATGGCCTTCGCGATCATCGTCATCCTGCTCGGGCACCAGAAGCCGGAGACGGCACCGAGCGAATGGGCCAGGGCGTTAAGCTTCGCGACGCTCACACCATCCCAGATCGTGGATTCGTTCTTCCTCATCACCGTGTCGACTCACGTCATCAATCCGCTCTGGTCGCTGCGCTGGGAGCTGCTGTTCTCGTTGATGCTTCCGGTCGCATTCGTTTCGGTGGCGCGGATCACCAGGGGACACTGGCTGTGGATGATCGCCTGCGGCGCGGCCACGTCCGTCGGCATCGTGCTGGGCGTGCAGGCGCTCATCTACGGCCCGATGTTCCTCGCCGGATGCGTCGCGGCAGTGATGTGGACTTCGCGCACGCCTCCGCGCAGCGCAGCCGCGCCCGTGGCTCCTTACGGTCGTGGGCATCGTGGCGATCGGGGTGCCCGACCTCGTCGTGCGCGTCGTCCTTCCGGACCTGCTTCCGGCCGGGGCCAGAGGGGCGTTGCAGGGTTTCGTGACGCTCGGTGCGGCACTCATCGTCTGGGGGCTCGCCTCGCCCTCAGAGCTGGCGCGGCTTCTCGGCACGGCACCGTTCCGGTTCCCCGGAAGGATCTCCTTCAGCCTCTACCTCGTGCACATGCCGATCCTGCTGGGCTCGCTGCACGTCGCGCCGGGCACGCCGCACCGGGCGCTGTTGATCGCCGTCCCGGTCGTCTTTGTCGTCGCCTGGCTCTTCACCCTCTTCGTGGAGGAGCCCTCGGCACGGCTCGCGCGAGCGGCCGGACGCCGTGCCTCGGAACAGGTGCAAGCCCTCCACCAGGCGAGCGCGGGAGTTCAAGACAAGTAGTCTCGCAGCGACTCGAGCCCGGGACGGCTCTCGAATCCCGTCGCCTCGAGCTTCGACAGGTCCAGCACGCTCCACGCCGGCCGCGGTGCGACCGGTGCGGTCGCGGACGCGAAGTACTCCTCGGTGCTGACACCGGTGATGCGTGCCGGGTCGTGCCCGGTCTCGGAGAACACCGCGCGGGCGATGTCCGCCCAGGATGCGGGCTCGCCCGAGCTCGTGACGTTGTAGACGCCGTACGGGGCTTCTGCGTCGAGAAGGTGGACGATCGCCCGCGCGATGTCGGTCGTGAAGGTGAGGCGCCCGATCTGGTCGTCCACCACACGCGGATCGATGCCGCGCTCGGCCAGCGAGGCCATCGTGCGCACGAAGTTCTTGCCCTCGCCGATCACCCACGACGTGCGCAGGATGTAGTGCCGCGGCGCCGTGCCCACGGCCACGTCTCCCGCCGCCTTCGTCTGCCCGTACACGCCGAGCGGCGCCAGCGCGTCGTCCTCGCGGTACGGACGGTCGGCCGTGCCGTCGAAGATGTAGTCGCTCGACACGTGGACGAGGGTGATGCCGTTCTCGGCGGCGATCCGCGCCAGGCGGGCAGGTCCCTCCGAGTTCGCAATCCACGCGTCGCGTCGTCCCTCGGGCGTCTCGGCGAGATCCACCGCCGTGTAGGCGCCGGCGTTGATGATCGTGCCGTAGTCGCGCCAGCGGCGAGCGGTCGCCAGATCGGCGTCGGCGAGGTCCAGGTCGGCGCGGGTCGCGTACTCGACATGCGCGGCGTCGCCCAGCTCGGCGCGCAGTGCCAGGCCGAGCTGACCGTTCGCGCCGACGACGAGGATCCTGCGCGGCGCGATCGGGGTGACGTCCGCCAGCCGCGGGTGGTTCTTGTCCTTCTCCGAGATCTCCACATCCGCGAGCGGGATGGGCCACTCGATCGCCGCCGTCTCGTCGGCGAGGTTCAGGAACGAGTAGGACGCGTCCGGTGACCAGTGGTCGTTCACGAGGTAGGTGTACGCCGTGTCCGGCTCCAGCGTCTGGTACGAGTTGCCGACACCGCGCGGCACGAAGATCGCCCGGGACGGATCGAGTTCGGTGGTGAAGACGGTGCCGAAGTTGTCGCCTTCGCGCAGATCGACCCAGGCCCCGAAGATCCGGCCGGTGGCGACGGAGACCCACTTGTCCCAGGGCTCCGCATGGATGCCGCGCGTGGTGCCAACGGCGTCGTTGAACGAGATGTTGTTCTGCACCGGGCCGAAGTCAGGAAGGCCCAACGCGGTCATCTTGTCGCGCTGCCAGTTCTCCTTGAACCATCCGCGCGCATCGCCGTGCACCGGCAGCTCGAGGACGATCATCCCCGGAATCGGCGTCTCGACGACCTGGAGCTGCTTGCCGAACTCGACCGTCATCACTGTCCCTTGGTCGCGTAGAACGCCTCGGTGGCGTCCTTGGAGGGCGCCCACCAGGCTTCATTGGCCTTGTACCAGTCGATCGTGGCGGCGAGGCCGGACTCGAAGTCGGCGTACCGCGGGGCCCAGCCGAGCTCGGTGCGGAGCTTGGTGGAGTCGATCGCATAGCGCAGGTCGTGACCGGCGCGGTCGGTGACGTGGTCGTACGCTTCGCGCGGCTGACCCATCTGCTCGAGGATGAGCTCGACGACGTCCTTGTTGTTGCGCTCCCCGTCGGCGCCGATGAGATAGGTCTCGCCGATGCGCCCCTTGTCGAGGATCGTGAGCACCGCGGACGAGTGGTCGTTCGCGTGGATCCAGTCCCGCACGTTTTCGCCGGCGCCGTAGAGCTTGGGCCGGATGCCGCGGATCACGTTGGTGATCTGACGCGGGATGAACTTCTCCACGTGCTGGTACGGGCCGTAATTGTTGGAGCAGTTCGAGATCGTGGCGCGCACGCCGAAGGAGCGAACCCAGGCGCGCACGAGCAGGTCGGATCCAGCCTTCGTGGAGGAGTACGGCGAGGACGGGTTGTACGGGGTGCTCTCGGTGAACCGCTCCGGGTCGTCGAGCTCCAGGTCGCCGTAGACCTCGTCGGTCGAAATGTGGTGGATTCGGCGGTCGTGCTTGCGAGCCGCTTCGAGCAGCGTGTATGTGCCGACGATGTTCGTGTCAAGGAAGGGGCGCGGGCTGTGCAGTGAGTTGTCGTTGTGTGACTCCGCGGCGTAGTGCACGACGGCGTCGGTATCGGCGAAAAGCGTGTCGACCAGTTCCGCATCGGTGATGTCGCCGTGCACGAACGTCAACCGGTCCGCGGGCAGACCGTCCAGCGACGCACGGTTGCCGGCGTAGGTTAGGGCGTCCAGCACGGTGACGTGGTGGTCGGTGTTCTCCACGACGTGGTGCACGAAGTTCGAGCCGATGAAGCCGGCGCCGCCGGTGACGAGCAGTCTCTGCATGGTCTCCAGGGTAGCGGGGACCGCTCAGTCTCCCCGGTGTGGACGGCGGTGAATTCACAGGAACCCGGACGGAATGCGAGAGAATGGCTGCATGCGTGGAATCATCCTGGCCGGTGGCACCGGCTCGCGGCTGCACCCGATCACCCTCGGTATCTCGAAGCAGCTGGTCCCGGTGTACGACAAGCCGATGATCTACTACCCGCTGTCGACGCTCATCCTGGCGGGCATCCGGGACATCCTGATGATCACAACCCCGCACGACGCCGAGGCGTTCCAGCGCCTCCTCGGTGACGGCTCGCGCTTCGGCGTCTCGATCACCTACAAGACCCAGCCGTCTCCGGACGGCCTCGCCCAGGCCTTCGTCCTCGGCGAGGAACACATCGGATCTGATTCCGCGGCCCTGGTGCTAGGCGACAACATCTTCTACGGCCAGGGGATGGGCACGCAGCTGCGTCAGTACACCGACCTCGACGGCGGCGTCGTGTTCGGATACTGGGTCGACGATGCGACGGCCTACGGCGTCGTGGAGTTCGACGACGCCGGCCGCGTGGTCTCCCTCCAGGAGAAGCCGGCGCAGCCGAAGAGCAACTACGCGGTGCCCGGTCTGTACTTCTACGACAACGACGTGATCGAGATCGCCAAGAACCTCAAGCCCTCGCCTCGCGGGGAGCTGGAGATCACCGACGTCAACCGCGAATACCTGGACCGCGGGAAGCTGAAGGTGCAGTTGCTTACCCGCGGCACCGCGTGGCTGGACACCGGCACGTTCGACTCGCTGGCCGAGGCGACCGACTTCATCCGCACTGTCGAGAAGCGTCAGGGGCTGTCCATCGGTTGCCCGGAGGAGGTCGCCTGGCGGATGGGCTTCCTCACCGACGATGAGCTGCGCGAGCGTGCGGAACCGCTGATCAAGAGTGGTTACGGTGCGTACCTACTCAAGGCCCTCGCCCAGGGTCGCTGAAACTCCGCGCCCTAGGCTGATCGGCGGCCCTTGGCGCGTGACGCCGACGGTCTCGTGACTGTGATTATCCGGAGCTGATGCGTCTCATGACTTCCCTTTCCCTGCCTTCGTCCTTTCCTGTGGGTGGTCGTCGGCTTGTGGTGTATGTGGTGTGGGATCGGCGTGGGGGTGTGGAGGATTTCGTTCCTCATGCTCTTGCGGGGTTGCGTGAGCATGCGGCGCGGGTGCTGGTGGTGGTGAACGGCTCTTTGTCGGAGGAGGGTCGGGCGAAGCTGGAGCCGGTGTCGGATGAGATCCTGGTGCGTGACAATGTCGGGTTCGACATCTGGGCGCATAAGGATGCGTTGGATCATGTGGGCGATGCGATCGGCGAGTTCGATGAGGTTCTGCTGACGAACGACACGTGGTTTGGTCCGGTGCGTCCGTATGGTCCGGTGTTCGAGCGGATGGGGGAGCGTCCAGTTCATTTCTGGGGCATGACGGATCATGTGCGGCAGGAGCCGAATCCGTTCACGGGCAAGGGCGTTCTTCCGTATCATCTGCAGTCGTTCTGGATCGCGGTGCGGCGGGAGATGTTCCTGTCGGAGGCGTGGCGGCGGTATTGGGCGGAGCTGCCGGAGATGCCGTCGTATTTCGATGCGGTGCTCAAGCACGAGGCGATCTTCACGGAGACGTTCGCGCAGGCCGGCTTCACCCACGACGTCGCCTTCTCCGAGGGCGACTACCCGACCGAGCATCCCGCGCTGTTCAACCCGGATCTGCTCGTCGAGGACGGCTGCCCACTGGTCAAGCGGCGACCCCTGTTTCACTACCCTCCCTTCATGAACCGACACGCGGTGAGTGGACGCCGCATCGTCGAGACCATGTCGGAGCACGGATATCCGGCAGATCTGGTGTGGAGCAACCTGGCGCGCAACGTGCAGCCCAAGGTGCTGAACACGGACGCCGGGATGCTCGAGGTGCTTCCCGGTCGCGCGCTCGTCAAGGAGGCCGCCCCCGCGCCGAGGCTCGCCGTCGTGGCGCACTTGCCTCAGACCAAGGACCTCCCCCGCGTCATCGGTGCGCTGCGCGCTGTCCCGCACCCCTTCGACCTGTTCGTCACAGTCCACGACGACCGCATGGTGGCGGAGATGCGGACGGGTATCGAGGCGCTTAGGCTGGACCGGCTCACCCGGGCCGAGGTCCGGGTCGTGCCTGCGGCGGGCCGCGACATGAGTGCCCTGCTGCTCGGCTGCCGCGACGCGCTGACCGAGGGGCGCTACGACCTCGTGTTCAAGGTGCACGGGCGCACGCCACGTCAGCGATCGCAGAACGCGAAGCGCTACTTCTCCCGCTATCAGCTGGAGAACCTACTCGACTCGCCGGGTTACGTGCGCAACATGCTCGCGCTGTTTGAGCGGGAGCCGGGCCTCGGCATCGTCTATCCGCCGATGATGCACGTCGGATACAGTCTGCCGGGCCGGGCGTGGTCGTTCTACCTGCCGCGGGCGAAGGAGATCTGCGCCGAGCTAGGGATCCAGGTGCCGTTGGACGGCATCTCCCCGCTGGCGCCGTTCGGCGGTATGTGGGTGTGTCGCCCCGAAGCGCTGCGGCGGCTGGTGGACGCCGGGCATGCGTACGAGGACTACGAGAAGCCGCGATCCAAGTCGGTGCCGGCGCTCGCGAAGGTCGTCGAGCGGCTGATCTCCTACGCCGCCGCGGAGGACGGGTTCCACACCCGGACGATCATGACGGCCGAGCACGCCTCGATCAGCCACACGTCGATGGAGTACAAGGTCGACCAACTCGCCTCGACCACCCCGGGCTATCCGCTCGAGCAGATCCAGTTCCTGCATCGCGCCGGATGGTTCGGCACGGGCGGCATCGTCGCGATGATGCGGATGTACGTGCGCCTGAACCACCCCGAGGTCGCACGGAGCCTGCATCCGGTCCTGCATCCGCTGGGCCGCTTCGCGCGGTTCGGAGTCCGGACGGTGAAACGGGTCCTCCGACGAGGGCGACCCGATGAAGGGAGGGCACGATGAGCGATCCTCGGTCGGCTGCGGTGCTCCCTGTGGGTGGTCGTCGGCTTGTGGTGTATGTGGTGTGGGATCGGCGTGGGGGTGTGGAGGATTTCGTTCCTCATGCTCTTGCGGGGTTGCGTGAGCATGCGGCGCGGGTGCTGGTGGTGGTGAACGGCTCTTTGTCGGAGGAGGGTCGGGCGAAGCTGGAGCCGGTGTCGGATGAGATCCTGGTGCGTGACAATGTCGGGTTCGACATCTGGGCGCATAAGGATGCGTTGGATCATGTGGGCGATGCGATCGGCGAGTTCGATGAGGTTCTGCTGACGAACGACACGTGGTTTGGTCCGGTGCGTCCGTATGGTCCGGTGTTCGAGCGGATGGGGGAGCGTCCAGTTCATTTCTGGGGCATGACGGATCATGTGCGGCAGGAGCCGAATCCGTTCACGGGCAAGGGCGTTCTTCCGTATCATCTGCAGTCGTTCTGGATCGCGGTGCGGCGGGAGATGTTCCTGTCGGAGGCGTGGCGGCGGTATTGGGCGGAGCTGCCGGAGATGCCGTCGTATTTCGATGCGGTGCTCAAGCACGAGGCGATCTTCACGGAGACGTTCGCGCAGGCCGGCTTCACCCACGACGTCGCCTTCCCTGCCGCGGAGATCGGAACGAAGAACCCTTCGCTGTACCGCGCCGAGGCCCTTCTGGACGCGGGCTGCCCCACGCTCAAGCGCCGGCCCCTCCTGCAGTGGCCCCCGTACCTCGACCGCCATTCCGTGGTCGGGCGCTGGACGCTCGAGAAGGCGGAGTCCTACGGCTATCCGATGGAGCTCCTTTGGCGCAACGCCGCCAGGACCATACCGCCGAAGGACCTGAACACGGACGCAGCCGCGCTGGAGGTGCTGCCCGAGATCGACGTCTCCTACGACCCCGGGCGACCGCTGCGGACCGTCGTGCTCGCGCACATCTTCTACGTGGAGATGGCGGACGAGATGCTTGATCGCGCCGACACGCTTCCTGGCGCGTACGACCTCGTTGTCACGACGTCCGACGAGACGCGCGCCGAGGGCATCCGCGAGGTGCTGAGCCGGCGCGGTTACGACCGCGGGACGGCGGAGGTGCGGGTGGTCGGATCCAACGACGGCCGCGATCAGAGCGCCTTCCTCATCGCCTGCCGCGACGTCCTGCTATCGGGACGCTACGACCTGTTCGTCAAGATCCACTCCAAGAAGACGCCGCAGGACGGCTTCAACATCGGGCGGCACTTCAAGGAGCAGCAGTTCCTGAATCTGCTGAACAGTCCCGGCTACACGGCGAACCTGATCGCCCTCTTCCAGCGCGAGCCGGGACTCGGTATAGTCTTCCCGCCCATGATCCACATCGGCTATCCGACGCTCGGCCGCGGCTGGTCCGTCAACAAGCCCGGTGCCGAGAGACTGTGCGCAGAGCTCGGGATCCGAGTGCCCCTCGACGACGTATCGCCGCTGGCGCCCTTCGGGTCGATGTACATCGGACGGCCGGAGGCACTGGCCGTCCTGCTCGAGCATCCCTGGAGCTACGCCGACTTCGGCGGGGCGGAGGCATACCGGGACGGCGGCCTCGCCCACATCCTCGAGCGACTTCCCGTGTACGCGGCCGGCGAGCTCGGCTACCACGTCCGCACGGTCAGCACCGCGGAGTACATGTCAGTCAGTCATACCACGCTGGACTTCCTGCTCGACGAGATGTCCGCCACGACGCCCGGCTACACGTACGAGCAGATCGAGCTTCTTCGGAAGGCAGGGTACGTCGGCACCGGATCCGCGCGAGACTTTGCCAGAATGTACATGCGCGTCAATTTTCCCGGCACCGGCGCGCGGTTGCGCGCGATCATGGCGTCCGACACGGTGATGGGCAAAGTCGCCCGGGCTGCTCGGAAGCCACGGACGGCGCTTCGGCGCCTTCTCGGCCGATGACCGGAGCGGACCCGCTTGCCCGGAACGGGATTCACGGAAGTATGAGGATATTGGACACCACGGAACGTTTCGCGCGCATCGCGGCTGAGTCGTTCTCCACGATCGACTCGCGCGGCCTCCGCGTGCGCGGAGGCAAGATCAGGGAGATCATCTCGCGGCGGCAGTTGCTGTCCCTGCTCGTACGACGCGATCTGCAGGCGCGTTACCGCGACAGCATTCTCGGCTTTCTATGGACCGTGATCAGACCGCTGATCCAGTTCCTGATGTACTACCTGGTTCTCGGACAGTTCCTCCGTGCAGCAGAAGGCGTCCCGCAGTTCGCGATCTACCTGTTCTCGGGTCTTACGCTCTTCGGTTTCTTCAGTGACATGGTGTTCGGCGCGACCGGCTCGATCGTAGGCAACGCAGGACTCGTGAAGAAGATCTATGTGCCACGGGAGGTGTTCCCTCTGGCGAGCATTGGCGCCGCCGGCTTCATGTTCCTGGTGCAGTTGCTCGTGCTGATCATCGCGGCAATCGCCTTTGGAGCGCTTCCCGCTCCGGTGCACATGCTGTGGTTCTTCCCATCCTTGTTCGTGGTGATCGTGTACGGGGTCGCAATTGGATTGCTGCTGGCAGCACTGAACGTCTATCTCCGTGACATCCAGTACCTCACCGAGGTCGTCATGATGCTCGCAATGTGGGCGTCACCGATCGTCTACTCCTGGTCGATGGTGCAAAGCGCGCTGGAGCGCTATCACCTTCCGAACTGGATCCTCGAGATCTATGCAGCCAATCCGCTCACCATCGGCGTGCTTGGTTTCCACCGGGCATTCTGGGGCGCGGGCACCGAGGCTGACTACCCCGCGCACCTTGCGTTGCGCATGTTCATCGCCGCAGTGATCGGCGTCCTCCTGCTCTGGTTCGCTCATCGAGTGTTCAACCGGATGCAGGGCAACTTCGCGCAGGAGCTGTGATGACAGACACCGACAATCGTCCCGACATCGTCCGTCTCAACGGCGTGGTGAAGGAATTCCGGGTTCGCAAGGACAACAGCCTGAAAGACCGCATCGTCCATTTCGGCAAGCTCGGTCAGGAGCATCGCACTGCGTTCACGGCTGTGGACGACGTCACGCTGTCTATCGAGGCCGGTACGACCGTGGGACTCATGGGCGCCAACGGTTCGGGGAAGTCCACGCTGTTGAAGCTCATCGGCGGCATCGTGTCGCCGACGAGGGGAACCGTCCAGACGCGTGGTCGCATGGCTGCACTGCTCGAGCTCGGGGCGGGGTTCCACCCCGACCTCAGCGGACGCGAGAACGTCTACCTGAATGCGTCGCTGCTCGGTCTCAACCGGCAGCAGATCGAAGATCGATTTGACGATATCCTCGCGTTCAGTGGCATCGGAGACTTCATCGAGACCGCTGTGAAGTTCTACTCCTCGGGCATGTACGTGCGACTCGCCTTCGCGGTCGCCGTGCACACCGACCCCGACATCCTCCTCGTCGACGAGGTCCTGGCGGTCGGCGACGAGGCGTTCCAGCGTAAGTGCATGGATCGCATCGCGCAGTTCCGCAAGGAGGGGCGCACGATCATCCTGGTCAGCCACTCCGCGAACCAGGTGCAGGAGCTCTGCGACCGAGGCATCGTGCTCAGCCACGGCGAGGTCGTCTTCGACGGGGACACGAACGAGGCGGTCGGTGCGCTGCGCAACGTGCTCGACGGGCGCCGCGCGGACGAGGCAGCTCCCGAGGAGACGCGGCACCCGATCCAGGTCAAGAGCATCGAGCTGCTTGACAAGACTGGTGAACCGACCAAGGAGATCGATGTCGACGACCCGCTGACGATCCGAATCAATGTGGACGGCCTTCACCGGATCGAGCGGTGGGAGGTCGGATTCAGCATCGACACCCCGCTCGGTCACATGGTGCTGGCGAGCAACACCGAGATGCTCGGCGTCACCCTCGATCCGATCGACGGCCCTCGTGCCGTCGACCTCACGATCGCGAGCGTGCACCTGGGCGCAGGGCAGTACTACGTCAACGCCAACGCGGCGGGTGTCAGCGAGCACAGTTCGCACGGGCTGTCGCAGGGCATCATGTTCACGGTGCGCGGCGGTGATTCGAGCGTCGGCAGCGTGTCCGCCGACGTCGTCGTCGCCTCCTGAGCGACGCGGGGGCTGATCGAAGCGGGCCTCAGCGGGCCGTCTCGTAGCCCTGCGGGTTGCCGGACTGCCAGCGCCAGGCGTCCTCGGCCATCTCGGCGATCCCGCGCTGTGCACGCCAGCCCAGCTCGTCCTCCGCGCGCGTCGTGTCGGCCCACGCTTGAGCCAGATCGCCGTCCCGGCGCGGCAGGACCCGGTGCGGGATCGGGCGCCCCGAGGCCCGCTCGAAGGCGGCGATGAGCTCGAGCACCGAGGTGGCACGGCCCGTGCCGAGGTTCCATGCGCGCACGCCCGCATGGGCGCGGAGGTGCTCCAGCGCCGCGACATGGCCCTCGGCCAGATCGACGACGTGGATGTAGTCGCGTTCGCCCGTGCCGTCGGCGGTGGCGTAGTCGTCGCCGAAGACTCCCACCTCTGCGAGCCGTCCCACCGCGACCTGCGCGACGTACGGTGCAAGGTTGTTCGGGACGCCGCGCGGGTCCTCGCCGATGAGGCCGCTGCGATGCGCTCCGATGGGGTTGAAGTAGCGCAGGAGCGCGATCCGCCATGTCGGATCCGCCTGCGCCAGGTCGGTGAGGATCCGCTCGATCATCACCTTGGTCTGGCCGTAAGGATTCGCGGCGTCGAGGAAGCCGCCGTCCTCCCGGTAGGGGGCGTTCTGGTGGTCGCCGTAGACGGTCGCGGACGAGGAGAAGACGAGTGTGCGCACATCGTGCCGCTGCATCACGCTCAGCAGCGAGAACGTCGAGCCGAGGTTCTCGCGGTAGTAGCGCAGCGGCTCCGCGACGCTCTCGCCGACGGCCTTGAGCCCGGCGAAGTGGATGACGGCGTCGGGCTTCTCCTCGGTGAACACGGCGTCGAGCGCGTCCTCGTCGGCCACGTCCACGGTGTGCAGGCGCGCGGCGCGTCCCGCGATCCCGGCGACGCGCTCGAGCGAGACCGGGGAGCTGTTGGCGAAGTTGTCGACGACGATGACGTCGTCGCCGCGCTCGAGGAGGGTGAGGACGGTGTGGGATCCGATGTAGCCGGCCCCGCCGGTCACGAGTACGCGCACGTGTGCTCCTTGGCTCTGGATGGTCCTTCGATGCTACTGGGTTCCTGTGGACGGGCCGGGACCTCAGGCGCGCGCGAGGACGTCGGCGAGCAGCGCTCCGGCGCGTGCGTCGAAGGAGTGCTGCGCGCGGATCCGGTGGGAGATGCGGGCGAGCTCGTCATCGTCGCAGAACTTCGGATCCAGGGGTGCTTCGGTGAGCGCGAGGAGCTCGGGGATCTCGAAGTACGTGCGCACGGCGCCGCCGAACAGCTCGACAATGCCGGTCACGTTGTCGCTGATCGCACGTCCGCCTGCGGCCACCACGTCGAAGAGCCGGTTCGAGACGAAGCCCTCCCGGCGCATGGCGGGCCAGTGGTCGTTCAGTACGGCGCCCGCCGACTCGTAAAGGGCGGGAAGGGCGTCGTTGGGGACGTGCGTTCCCGCGATCGCGGACCCGGGGATGTAGCCGCGCCAGTCGGGTCCGTAGACGCGCACCGGACGCTCGGCGCGCAACGGCTCGACGACGGAGGGTCGTGCGATACCCCGGGCGGTGCCGACGAAGACGAGGTCCGTGCCGCGCGCGAGTCCGGACGGCCGGAAGCGGCGGGCGTCGGTGCACTGCAGCAGCGCCCGCACCTCGGACCCGAACCGCTCGGACGCGGCGCGCGCCCAGGAGGTTGACGCGGCATACACGAGGTCGTAGTCGGCGACCTCGTCCGCGCCGATCTCGTCCGGATGGCTGATGATCCACAGGAGTGAGTGCGCGGACGGAGGCGCGGGCAGGCGATGGGGACCGCGCAGCGCCAGGACCACGTCGTCGAGGCCGGACGACCGTCGCGCGCGCGCCGGCCGGGCGTCGACGGACGCGTACTGCCCGTGCCGCTCCAGGGCCTCGGCGAGAGCCCGGGCGAAGTGCGTCTCACCCCAGGACTCGCCGCGGGGGCCGGCGGGAGCGCCCGTCTTGATCGCCCAGCGCAGGCGGGGCACCTCGGTGCCGTCCCCGAGTCGGAACGTCTCCGCAGAGCGGACGTAGCGAGGTGCGAGACCCGCCGCCCCCCGGGTCCAGCCGGCCGCGCGGAGCCCGCGGGGCTCCGGCGGGGCGCCGTCCTCTCGGAGCATCGGCGCGGGGACGTCGCCCAGCCGGCCGCCGAGGACGGACTCGTCGAGCAGGGTGCGCTCCTCGGTCCCGGCGCCGATCGTGCGCGCCGTCACGGGCGCGTCGATCGCGGCGACCGGCAGGGCGGATCCGAGCGAGCGGGCGTCCTCCGCCGGATGACCGGCGAAAACCCGGTACGGGGCACCGTCGTGAACGAGCACGCCGGCGGACGCGATGGTGCCGTCGGACGAGAGCCAGACCGGTGCGACGGGCCCGGAGGCGGACGCGGCGATCAGTGCGCGCAACGTGTCGGCCGTGACGAGGGCGCCGGGTGCGCGCCGCACGAGTACGGAGCCGGGCGGCGGGTCGGCGATGTCCGCGGAAGCGCGCTCTATGAGCAGCACGCGGGGGTCGCCCAGCGCGAGTTGGGCTGCCTGCAGCCGCACCTCCGCGGGCGCGGTCTCGACCTCGAGCATCAGGGTCGTGTCCCTCCCGTCGCTCTCGGGGCTGCGCCGATCTTCGTCGATGACCTGCAGGGGGGCGCGCAGGCCGGCACCGTCCGCGTCCTCCGGCCCCAGCTCCCAGCGCAGCACGACGCCGGCCGGCAGCCGGGCCGGCGAGCCGGGAGAGTCCGGTCGGAGGATGCGCGCGGCCGCCGCGTGGAGGTCCGCGAGCGTGACCGTCGCGCCGCCGCGCAGGACCAGGCTCCTCCCGGAGATCAGCGCGCGCCAGGCGTCGCCGAGCGGCCCGGCCGACCCTGGGGACCGGCCGTCGTCCGCATATGCGGGAGCGTCCCAGGCGCACGACGTCTCGATGCGCGCAGGATCCGTGAGGAGATACGCGTACAGGGCCGGAACGCGACCGGAGTCGGAGAGCTGACCGGAGACGAGCCGCTCCGAGAACAGCGGGTTGAGGGACAGGCCCGATGCGAACCCGCTGCGGACATAGGCGCGGATGGCGTGACGCTCCGAGACGGGCCGTCCGAGCTGGATGCCGGCGTAGACCGCATCCACGACTCCCGAGCGACGGATCACGCGGGCCCACCAGAGGCGGTCGACGGCGACGAGGGGCGCGCGCAGGATCGGCAGGGAACGCGCAGAGCGCCAGAGTCCTCGGAGGCGAGTCAGCACCCTTGGGAGTCTAGGCGCTCGCCCCGGGCGTGCAGACGGAGGATGGTAGCCTTCGAGCATCGAAACCTCGGCTACGACAGGAGTTCTCTTGCCTGAAACGTCCGCCCGTGTCGGGATCGTCGTCAGGACGAAGGACCGGCCGATGTTCCTGGAACGGGCGCTCGCCGACATCCGGCGACAGACCATGCACGCCTGGCGTGCCGTGGTCGTGAACGACGGTGGTGACGCCGCCGCGGTGGATCGGGTCGTTCAGGGTCTCCCCGAGCCGGACCGCGCGAGGACCGCGGTCATCCACCGCACGGAAGGCCTCGGGCGGTCTGCTGCGGCCAACGCCGGCGTGCTCGCACTTCAGACGGAGTTCGTCGTGCTGCACGACGACGACGACCTGTGGGATCCGACGTTCCTCGAGGCATCGGTGGCGTGGCTGGACCGCGAGCCGGCGGACGCCGGCGTCGTCAGCCGCACCGAGATCGTCTACGAGCGGGTCGAGGGCGGCCGGATCGTGGAGACCGGCCGGGAGCCCTTCTGGGGCGAGATGACGCGCATCACCTATGCGGACATGCTCCAGGTGAACCGGTTCGTGCCGATCG
The DNA here is from genome assembly GCF_052056515.1 of Microbacterium sp. 22195. NCBI lineage: Bacteria > Bacillati > Actinomycetota > Actinomycetes > Micrococcales > Microbacteriaceae > Microbacterium > Microbacterium sp. 22195. The sequence continues at coordinate 1,028,536 of NZ_JBQEPE010000001.1, read as the reverse complement.
CCTACATGTATCGACGGCAGCTGCACGATGAAGTCGGGCTCTACCGCGAGGACGTGCACGCCGCGGAGGACTGGGAGTTCAACCTGCGCGTGCTGCGCCTGCACACGATCGGGTACGCGAGCGATCGCGTGCGTGCGTACTGGATGCAGAGGCGGGGGCAGGAAGGCGTCCTCGGCAACAGCATGTTCGTGCTGGCCGACGAGCACGACCTCTATGACCGGATGATCCGCGACGAGGCGCTGCGGTCATACGTCGCGGCGAACGGCGACGGACTGCCGCTGTACCTGGCGCGCTTCGTCCAGGATGAGGTCGAGAGACAGCTCGCCGCGCAGCGATCGCTGGGGCGGTACGCCACCGAGGCGGCGCGCAAGGGATGGCGGCGACTGCGTGGGCGCTGAGAGGACGCCGGTTGTCGCGCAGAGGCTGGTCTTTCCGCAAGGAGGCGTCGCTGCCGACGCGACGGCCCTCTACCTCCGCGGTGAGGGGCAGATCCTGGGCAGGGACGAGCTGCGCATCCCCGCAGGGCTGACCGTCTCGTTCGCCACCTACTTCAACGCGTTCCCGGTGGGGATCTGGTCGTCCGCCGCCGGGGTCGACCGGGTCAGCCTGCGACTCGCGTCCGAGGGCGAGGGCACGCACCGGCTCTTCGGGATCGCGGCCGAGGGCGCGCCGCGGCTGCTGGCGGAAGCCCGTGGAGAGAGCGAGATCGACCTGGACAGCGGGCCGCTCGCCGATGATCTGATGTGGCTGTGGCTGGAGAGCCGAGCGGGGGATGACGCGGCGATACGAGTGCATGCGGCGCGATGGACCGTTCCTGCGCGACCGCGGCCGGTGCGGATCCTCGTTGCGATCACCACCATGAACAGAGTCGACGACTGCGTGGAGGTGATCGAGGCGCTCGGCGGCGCCGAGCTCACGGATGCCCTGGAGGAGGTCGTCGTCGTCGACCAGGGTAGCGATCCGCTCTCGCCTCACCTGCCCGCGTCGCCCCTGCCCAACGGCGTGCCCGTCCGCCTCATCGAGCAGGAGAACCTCGGCGGATCCGGCGGGTTCAGCCGGGGAATGCTCGAGGCGTCCGCGGCCGACGTCACGCACGTCCTGCTGCTCGACGACGACGTGCGCCTCGAACCGGAGTCGATCCGACGGCTGCGGGCGCTCGCGTCGACGGCGCAAGACCAGCCGCTCCTCGGTGCCCAGATGCTGAGCCTGCGGGAGCCGACCGTGCTGCACTCGATGGGGGAGCAGATGGATCGGCGTGCGATGTGGTGGCACGGCAGCGAGCCGGGGCTGTCGGCGGCGGATCTCGCGACGCGCCCGCTGGAGTCCACGCCGGAGCTGCGGCGCTTCCGCCCCGTCGACTTCAACGGCTGGTGGATGTGCCTGATCCCCGTCGCGGCGATCAGGAAGATCGGCGCTTCGCTGCCGCTCTTCATCAAGTGGGACGACGCCGAGTACGGACTGCGGGCGGCGCAGGCGGGACATCGCACCGTGACGGTGCCGGGGGTGGCACTCTGGCACATCCCGTGGACGTCGAAGGACGACGGCCTTGACTGGCAGGCGTACTACCAGCTACGCAACCGCGTCGTCACGGCGCTGGTGCACGAGCGCCGCCCCCGTCGGCTGTTGCCGATCACGTGGGTGCAGGACGTCAACCACGTGCTGTGCCTGCAGTACGGCTCGGTGAGTCTGCGCAACGCCGCCCTGGAGGACGTGCTCCGGGGCCCCGGCCACCTCCGCTCAACGCTGCTCGGAGGGCGCAGCAGAGCCCAGCAGATCCTCGCCGACGCCGGGCAGGAGGTCCGTCCCGACGGGACAAGTCGCGCGATGCGGGCCTCGGGTTCCCTCGCGCGTGCTCCGCAGAGTCCGCGCGCGCTTGCCGGCCGGCTTCTGCGTGTGCTGGGGCACCAACTCAAGGCTGCGAAGACGAGCGTGAATGGCACTCAGCCGGTGGCTCGCGATCAGGGCAAGTGGTGGTGTCTCGGGCTCGCGGACGAGGTCGAACTGCGCAGCGCTACGGGGCAGGGCTTCTTCCTGCTTCGCCGATCGCGCCGCCGGGCCCTCTCGCTGCTGCTGCGCTCCGTCTGGCTCCGCTTCCGCATCAGGATGGCCTGGCCGGCGCTGGCTGCGCAGTACCGCGATGCGGCGCCGGAGCTCGCCGGAGCCGCATCGTGGTCGGCCATCTACGCCGAGGCGGGCGTGGACTCGCGCAGCGCGTCCACCTGAGCAGCGGTCTCCGCGGTCGGCGCCGGACGGTCATCGTCCATGGTGCGCCGCCCGAGGGACGGGTGTCCCCCCGGAGCCGTCAGGGCGAATGCGAGCATCATGGCCGCAAACGCGGCGCCGCCCATCAGCCAGACCGTGAGAGGAGACGGGGTCGCGTGCCACCACCACGCGACTGCTCCGCGCAGCGACAGGGTGCCGCTGCCCGTGTAGCGATGCATGTTGTCGTACAGGGCGACGGCGTTGGCTACCGTGAGGAGCACCGCGATGCTCCAGGTCTGCGCCCGGGAGAGTGAGACTCCGTGGTCACGTCCGCGCGGGTCCTCGGACGGGGCCAGCACCACCGCGACGAAAAGGATGATGAGGGGCAGGACGTAGCGCGGCTGGACCTCGTAGCCGACGAGTACGTGGCTGGACACGAGGATATACAGCGGGACGAGCAGCGCGGCGGAGCCGACGCCGACGAGCGCGACCAGCTTGCGCCATCCGCGCCAGCGCAGCGCCACGAACAGAACTCCGAGAACGCAGAAGATCGCGGACGCCCAGACGACCGGGTGAAGCGTCGTGTCGAGCCAGCCGAGCTGCCAGCCGAGTCCGTAGACGCCGGACCAGAGACCCGGCATCGATAGGAGGTTGGCTACGATCAGGTCGGCGGTGGACATCGTCGAATGGGTCTGGCCCATGCCGTTGATGGCCAGGCTGGTCTGGCGGGCGCCAAGGAAGGCGAAGGCGGACAGGACCACGATCAGAGCGGGAAGGAGGGCTCGGAGGTAGAAGCGCCGTTCGTTGCGGAAGGAGAGCACGAGGGCGGCGCAGACCGCCACGGCCGCGTAGGCGGCACTGTCGCCGCGGGCGCCGAGACCGAGCAGGGCCGCGAGGAGCGAGATTCCGCCGAGCGCGTAGTTGCGCCACCCCCTCGCCGCGAAGAAGCCGAGGAGTGCGGGGAACATGATGGCGATCGAGATGATTGACCAGCTACTCGGATTCACGGAGGGGATGAGGAACATCGCCAACGGCACTGCAGTCAGCGCGATGCCGGCGGACAGGGACATGCGCAGCTGCCGAGGCAACAGGATCCAGGTGCCGATCAGGAGGATCGCGAAGAGTGCCGCGTTGACCAGCCGCATGATGATCGTGGACACGGCGATGTTGTCGCTGGCCAAGTGGGACATCCAGTAGTAGAAGCCAGACGGATACTGATTCGAACCGGCGTTGACGTGCTTGGTCTGCTTGAGCTTGAAACCCTCGTCGAGGAAGCTGCGGCCCTGGCAGGACGCGTTCTTCTCCGGGTTGAACGCGTAGCAGGGAGCGTCGACTGCTTTCTTGGGCACGTACCAGTGGCGTCCGTCCGAACCGGGTTGGCACAGACCTTCACGCGGCCCGCTCCCGCACCAGATGCTCGCCAGATGGAACTCCTCGTCGGGCGTCGCGCCGACGGGGGAGCTCAGGGCCCAGGCGCCCAGGGAGAGGAACACTGCTATCCCCGCGAGGAGCGTGGTGAGCAGTCGGGTCAGGCGGTTCATGGTTCTTCTCGTTCCAAGGGGGTCAGGACGGGGGAGGGTGGCGCGGGCGCGGTAATGAGGAATGCGGTGACGACGACCGCGACGGAGCCGCCGACGCCGCCGACCGCGAAGCCGAAGAGGGCGCCCCACATGCCGTACAGCGGAGAGAGCACCGCCATCACCGCGGTCCCGGCGACTAGGGCGATGAGCCAGATCATCGCGAACGACTTCTGTCGGCCCGCGGACACGAGATACGCCGCGGAAGCGCATGTCGCCGAGATGAAGAAGACCACGACGAGGAGGGCCTGCATGGCTCCCGCTCCGTCGATGAACTTCTCGGGATAGAAGATCGAGAGGATGAATGGCGAAAGCGCGATGATCGCCGCGAAAATGACGAGGAATGCCGCTGTCGACACCAGCATCAGGCGACGGTGGGACTGCCGCATCACTGCCGGGTCGAGGTGGAGCTTGGCGAAGTGTGGGACGAGCACCTGGTTGAGCGCCTGGGAGATCATGTTCGCCGGTGTAGCGAGCGAGAGCGCGGCCGCGAACAGGTCTGCCTGGACCGGAGTGTCGAAGGCGCGCACGAAGACCATCGTCGCGGGCAGCAGACCACCGGTGGCGAGGGCGCCGATGGTAGCGTCGCGAATGAACCGGGCCAGGACCGCCCGCTGCTCGGGGGTGCTCGGAACCGCGTTCGTGCGGGGCCGCGCGAAGAAGGCGAACACCGCGTACCCGACCGCGAGGGGAAGCAGCAGTGCCCAGGATGCCCCGACGAGGAGAACGGCGACGAGGGCCGTGATCGCGAGTACGGATGAGCCGACGTCGGCTATCAGCGAGCGGAGGATCCGGTCCTCGCCCATGAGTACCCCGCGGGTGTACACGTAGGCGTTGTAGCTCCACGTCAGGATCGCGCAGCTGACCGCCGCGCCCGCATCCTTCGTGAGCAGGAACGCGATGGGTGCCGCCACGAGAGCGAGCACGATCGACGACAGCCCGAACCATCGGTTCAACACGCCGATCGCCACGGCGGAGAAGTCGCCGAGGGGAAGGTAGCGGGACGCGCCGATGCCGAGCCCGGCGGGCAGCATGAGCGACAGGTAGACCATCACAGACAGCAGGGCGCTCGTATCGCCGACGGCCCCCGCCCCGGCCAGGTGTGCGATGACGATGGTGTACAGCAGGCGCGCGATGCCCTGCGCCGCCATTCCGCCGGTCGTGAGCGCAGCGCGGGAGAGCACGCCAGCGGTTCCGCCGCCGCTCACCGCGTGCGTGCCTTCGCCGACATCAGTGACGCGAACACCGCGCGATATGCCTCGTATCCGATGCGGGGGTCGTAGTCGCGCTCGCTGCGCGCACGGGCAGCGGCGCTGAGGCCGGCTCGCGCCGCATCGCCGACGTCTGCGTATGCCGACATGGCCGCGGCCAGCTCCTCGGCATCACCCGGACGCACCACGTAGCGCTTGTCATCGGCGAACGCCGCGCAGTTGCCGATGTCAGACGTGATGACGGGCACGCCGGCCCCGGCTGCCTCGATGCCCACGAGCGGGAACGTCTCGCCGTAGAGGCTGGAGATGACCAGCGCAGAGGCTCCGGACAGCTGATCCTCCGGGTGATCGGTGGGGCCAAGAAGACTGATCCGTCCTGCCTGTACCAGCTCGCGGGCGCCCGCGTCGGTGATGGCGCGGGTCATCGCCGGATCGTCCGCGGTCACACCGGGGCCGTACGCCACGAGACTCCATTCCGGGTGGTCGTCGGCGATCTCCGCGAAGGCGCGGAAGAGGACCGCATGCCCCTTGACCGGGTGATTCCGGGCGAGGGAGAGGAACTGCCTTGCGTCGGCGTGGAAGGAGGGAGCCGCGGGCAGCGGTGCCGTGTTCAGGATAGCCGGGCGGACGTTGCGCATGCCCAGCGAGCGGAGGAAGTGCTGCATCTGCACGCTGTCGCTTGTCGGTACCACGGCCCGGAAGCGGAACGACAGGAGTCCGACCGCACGCGCGATCAGTCGCGTCAGCGGATGATCCTGTGCGCCGAGCCTCTGCGTGTGCGCGGTCGTGACGCGGGGTGCGCGCAGGCGGGCCAGAGCGGTCACCAGGTCGGCGTGGAACAGGTTCGACCAGACCACGTCGGGCTCGAAGTCGCGGGCGACGCGCTCGAGGGCGCGCACCATGCCGAAGAGGTTGCGCGACGTCGGCGGGAAGCCCAGATAGTGCACCTCATTGAACGATGCCTCGAGTCGGGCACTCAGCGTTCCGGGTCGCATCAGGACAGCGAGGGCCAGCGTGTCCTCAGGACGCCGCGCGGACGCCAACGTGGCGAGGAGTCGTTCGGCACCCCCGATGTCCGCATCCGAGCAGACGACGAGTATGCGCAACGATCCTCCTTCGGGACGCCGATCGGGTGCTATCGATCATCGTACAGTGGTCTCCTGAGCGCACTGCCCTCCGCGGCATGTTGTCGCCCCGAATCCCGAGGAGAGCGCAGATGAGGATCGCCTTCGTCGTCAACAACTACCCGCCGAAGACGGGCGGCGTCGAGACTCACGTGCACAGCCTGGCGCAGCACTTGCGGAGCCTCGGTCACAAGATCCTCGTGATCACTCTGGCCGAGCAGGCCGGGGCCGCCGTCGACGACGGGATCGAGGTCGTCCGGATGCGGGAGCACCTGCGAGTGGGGGACGTGCTCGGGTTCCCGTCTGTCGGCGCCACCCGTCGGGTTGCGCGATTGCTCGAAGAGCATCGCATCGACGCCGTCTCAGTGCACACGCGCTTCTTCCCGATGACGTGGATCGGTCTGCGCGCCGGTCGCCGCGCGGGCGCCGCGGTGGTGCACACGGAGCATGGCAGCGATCACGTGGTGTCGCCCTCCGCACTCATCTCCACGGCGAGCCGGATGGTCGACCGGACGCTCGGACGCAGTGTCCTGCGGTCCGCGGACGCCGTGCTGGGAGTGTCGGAGAGCGTGACGGCCTTCGTGCGGCGGCTGTCCGGCCGCGAAGCACGCGTGTTCTACAACGCCATCGACGCCTCGCCCTCGACGGAGGCGCCCGAGCGCTCGGCCGAGTTCGACCGGTTGGTCTTCGTCGGTCGCCTGGTCGCGGGCAAAGGCGCCGACGTCTTCGTGGACCTCGTCGCCGGCCTCGCCGCCGCGAACCCGGCGATCGAGGCGATCATGCTCGGCGACGGCCCGGACCGAGGTGCGATCGAGGACCTGGTCCGACGGTCCGGGGTCCAGGAGCGGATCACGCTCCGCGGGCGCGTCGCGCCCGAAGAGGTCCGCCGCGAACTGCGGGGCGCGATCCTGGTGAACCCGACCACGCTCGCCGAAGGGTTCCAGACGACGCTGCTCGAGGCGTTGGACGCGGGTGGACGGGTCGCCACCTACGACGTGCCTGGTGCGGCGCTGCTGCAGGAGCAGGGGCATCCAGTAGCGATCTCGGCCAGGAAGGACCGCGACGCGCTGCGCGACGCGGTCCTGGCCGTGCGCGAGGGAGATGCCGCCGCTGCGCCGCTGCACGGTTGGTACTGGGAAGACAGAGCGGGCGAGTACGCGGAGATCCTCGCCCGGAGCGTCCAGGGGCGCTCCAGGAGGCGGTGACATAGACTGGGGCGGCCCGTTCTCCCTCCTGAAAGCCTTATGGATCACTCTTCGCACAACGACGACACCTGGCTCATCATCCCTCTCTTCAACGAAGCGACGGTGGTTCGAGAGGTCATTGGCGACGCCCGTGTCACGTTCCCGAATATCGTCTGCGTGGACGACGGGAGTTCCGACGACTCCGTGTCGGAGGCGCTCGCGGGCGGAGCGATCGTGTTGCGCCATCCGATCAATCTTGGCCAGGGCGCCGCGCTCCAGACGGGCATCGAGTTCGCGCGTGAGCAACCCGGCGCCGCATACTTCGTGACCTTCGACTCGGATGGTCAGCATCAGGTCGCGGATGCGCTGGCCATGGTTCGGCGATTGCGTGAAGAGCCATACGACATCATCGTCGGCTCGCGTTTCCTCGACGATCGCACAAACGCCAGCTGGCTGAAGAAGTCGGTTCTGAAATTGGCCGTTCTCTTCGAGCGGATGAGCACTGGCGTGAGACTCACGGACGCACACAATGGCCTGCGGGCGTTCAATCAGCATGCCGCTCGCACACTGCAGATCCGTCAGAACCGGATGGCTCACGCGAGCGAGATCGTGGCGCAGATCGGCGAGCACGACCTTCGCTATGCCGAGCAACCCGTGCACATCGTCTACACCGAGTACTCCCGGGCGAAAGGGCAGTCGCTCTGGAACTCCGTGAACATCCTCAGCGAGCTCTTCATCAAATAGGACGCCACATGTTCGACCAGACCATCATCAAGATCCTGCTGATCGCTGCCTTCGTCGTCTTCGGGCTGATCCTGCTTAGGCCGGGACGCTCAGCTCGCAACCGGGCGATCCGCACCATCACTCTGATCCTGCTGCTTGCCTGCGGCGTGTTCGCTGTCGTGTTCCCGGCGATCATCAACGACCTCGCCAATGCCGTCGGCGTCGGGCGAGGAACCGATCTTCTTCTCTACGCTTTCATCGTCGTGTTCGTTGGAAACGCCCTCGCGACCGTGCGGCATCGTCGGGAGCAAGATCTGCAGATCACTCGCCTTGCACGGCAGATCGCGCTGAGCAACCCAGAGCTCCCGGAAGGCAGAAAGTGACCGATCTCCTCGTCGTCGGGTCGGGTTTCTTCGGCCTCACCATCGCCGAGCGCGCCGCAGAGGCCGGCCGCAAGGTGACCGTCATCGACCGCCGCTCGCACATCGGCGGCAACGCCTACAGTGAGGCGGAGCCGGAGACCGGCATCGAGGTGCACCGCTACGGCGCTCACCTGTTCCACACGTCCAACGCGACGGTGTGGGAGTACATCAACCGGTTCACGACCTTCACGAACTACGTGCATCGCGTGTACACGAACCACAACAGCGTCGTGTACCCGATGCCGGTCAACCTCGGCACCATCAACCAGTTCTTCCAGGCTTCGTACTCGCCCGACGAGGCGCGCGCCCTGGTGAAAGAGCAGGCGGGAGAGTTCGACGTCAAGACGGCCGAGAACTTCGAGGAGAAGGGCATCGCCCTCGTCGGCCGCCCGCTCTTCGAGGCGTTCTTCCGCGACTACACGGCCAAGCAGTGGCAGACCGATCCGCACAAGCTCTCCGGTGACATCATCAGCCGCCTGCCCGTGCGCTACACCTACGACAACCGCTACTTCAACGACACCTGGGAGGGTCTGCCCACCGACGGCTACACCGCCTGGCTGGAGCGGATGGCCGACCACCCCAACATCGAGGTGAAGCTCGGCGTCGACTACTTCGACGAGTCGCAGCCGCTCAACAAGCGCGCCACCGTGGGACAGCTGCCGGTGGTCTACACAGGCCCGGTCGACCGCTACTTCGACTACGCGGAGGGCGCGCTCAGCTGGCGGACGCTGGACTTCGAGCAGGAGGTGCTGAACGTCGCCGACTTCCAGGGCACCAGTGTGATGAACTACCCGGATCTCGACGTGCCGTTCACGCGGATCCACGAGTTCAAGCACTTCCACCCGGAGCGCAAGGACGTCTTCAACTCCGACAAGACGGTCATCATGCGCGAGTTCTCCCGGTTCGCGAACCGGGAGGACGAGCCGTACTACCCGGTGAACACGCCCGCCGACCGCGACGGCCTCCTCGCGTACCGCGAGCTCGCGAAGGGCGAGCAGGACGTGCACTTCGGCGGACGCCTGGGCACGTACCAGTACCTCGACATGCACATGGCGATCGGGTCGGCCCTGTCGATGTGGCGCAACGAGCTCTCCGGCCAGGACGACTGACATCGGGATGAGCAGGACCACGGTCGGTGCCCCGGGCACACCGCAGCGGTACGCGCACTCGCTGTGGCTGCTCTCCGCGCGCGATCTGAAGGTCCGCTACTCCACGAGCGCGCTCGGGTACCTGTGGTCGGTGCTCGACCCGCTGGTCATGAGCGCGATCTACTGGTTCGTCTTCACCCGGGTCTTCCACCGCGACGTCGGCGAGGACCCGTACATCGTCTTCCTCATCAGTGGCCTGCTGCCCTGGGTGTGGTTCAACTCCTCGGTGTCGGACTTCACCAAGGCGTTCAAGCGCGATTCCCGCCTGGTACGCTCGACGGCGATCCCGCGGTCCATCTGGGTGAATCGCATCGTGCTGAGCAAGGGGATCGAGTTCCTCTTCTCGATGCCGGTGCTGGCGATCTTCGTCGTCGCGAACATGATCTTCGAGAAGAACCCCGAACAGGTCGCGCACATCGGATGGGGCATCCTCTGGCTCCCCGTCGCGGTCCTGCTTCAGACGATCCTCCTGGTCGGCCTCGGCCTCATCGTCGCGCCGCTGTGCGCGCTGTACGCCGATCTCGAGCGCACCACGGGGCTGATCCTGCGGGCGCTGTTCTACGCGACGCCGATCATCTACAACGTGTCCAACCTGCCCGGCGCCTTCGAGACCATCGGCGCGTTCAACCCGCTCGCGGGCATCTTCACGCTCTACCGGATGGCTTTCTTCCCCGACCAGTGGCACACCCAGACCGTGATCATCAGCGCGGTGATGAGCCTGCTGATCCTCGCTCTCGGAGTGTGGGTGTTCCGCGCGCTCGAGCGTCCCGTGCTGAAGGAGCTGTGATGTCCGCCGCGATCGAGGTGCAGGATCTGGGCGTGCATTTCCGCCGCAACCGCCGTGGACGCCGAAGCTTCAAGGATCTGTTCGCCGGGGCATCCCGCCGTTCGCGTCCGGGGGAGTTCTGGGCGCTGCGGAACGTGAGCTTCTCGGTGCAGCCGGGGGAGTCGATCGGCGTGGTCGGCCGCAACGGCCAGGGCAAGTCCACGCTCCTGCGACTCGTCGCAGGCGTCCTGCTGCCCGATGAGGGCGGGGTCGAGGTGCACGGGGGAGTCGCGCCGCTCATCGAGCTCACCGGCGGATTCGTGGGCGACCTCACGGTTCGTGAGAACGTGAGGATGACGGCGGGGCTGCACGGCATGTCGCGCGCGGAGATCGCGAGCCGGTACGACGAGATCATCGGGTTCGCCGAGCTCGAGGGCTTCGAGGACACCCCGTACAAGCACCTCTCCAACGGCATGAAGGTGCGCCTGGCGTTCTCGGTGGTGTCTCAGCTCGACGAGCCGATCCTGCTCGTCGACGAGGTGCTCGCGGTCGGCGACAAGGCCTTCCGCGACAAGTGCTACACCCGCATCGACGAGCTGCTCGCCGACGGGCGCACGCTCTTCTTCGTCAGCCACAACGAGCGCGATCTGCGGCGCTTCTGCACGCGCGGCCTGTACCTGGACAAGGGCGCCCTGGCGATGGATGCTCCGATCGCCGACGTGCTCGACCGCTACAACGCCGACTACAACAAGCGCTGATCGGCGTCAGAATACGTGCTGATCGGTGTCAGCGACCGGCGACGATATCGTTCAGAGACTTCAACGCATTTGTCGCATCTGAGAGCGGTCCCTCAGCGGACGTCCCGCCCTCGTACGCCGAGCGGAGCGACTGCAGAGACTTGGCGTAGGTGTCGAGGGCGCTGCTCCAGCGCGACGCGATCGAGCTCGGAGAGATGACCTCGGCGAGCCGGCCGGCATCCTCCTGCAGCAGACCTACGTTCTGGACGGCTTCCTGAGGATCCGACTCGCGCACGATCTGAAGTCCACGCTGCGCGTCGGCGAGCACGGGGGAGACGCTGTCCCGGAACGCCCCCAGGTCCGGCGCCGGCGGAGGCGGCGGGCTCGTGACCGGCGGATCGGTCGGCGTCGGCTCAGACGTCGGGCTCGTCGACGGCGTCGGACTCGCGGATGCCGAGGGCGACGCGCTCGTGCTGGACGTGGGGTCGGCCACCGGAGCCCCGGGCCTCAGAAACGCCCACAGCACTCCTCCCACGATCAGCAGCGCCACCACCGCGAGCAGCACGATCAGCCACACGCGCCCGCGCTTGGGCTTGTCGGGCGTGGGGGCCCAGAGGTACTGCTGCTCGCTCATCACGCCTCCAGCGGGGGCATCGGCTGCCAGGTGCGGTCGCGGCCGATCCGGCCGCCGTCGCGCAGACCGCGGAACAGGTTGCTCGTGCCGCGCACCGTGCGCTCCACGAAGAAGAGCCGGATGAGCTCCTTGAAGAACGTGGCCGTGGTGCCCAGGCCGAACAGCACCGGGTTGTAGGCGCCCTTCGTGCGGTAGTAGTGCTTGATGAAGGCGCGGTTGCGCATGATGTAGTACCGGTACGCGTTGCTGGACGCGTTCATGTGGCGGATGCCCATGTCCCACTGCTTGATCTCGCGGGTGCGACGCAGCACGAACTCGTCCACGATCACCGCGGTGGTCAGGCGCGAGGCCAGCCAGCCGTACATCTGGTCATCCCAGTAGATGAAGAACCGGGGATCGGGGAGGCCGATCTGCTGCACGATCGAGCGGTGGATGAACATCCCCTCGAAGCATCCGCTGTTCATCTCCCTGAACCCGGACGCGTCGAACTTGGACGGGGCGAACGGGATCGGGATGCCCATCCGGTCGGCGATGCGGTACTGCCAGTAGAACTCGCTGCCGTCGTAGTCGTAGCGACGGCCCTGGATGCTCTTGAAGCGGCCGGACCAGTGCCCCATCCGGGCGAGGCCGTCGGGGAGCACCTCGACGTCGTCGTCCATCATCCAGATCCACTCCGCACCGAGCTCGTAGGCGGTGCGCATGCCCTCGCTGAATCCGCCGGAGCCCCCGGTGTTCGTCTCCAGGCGACGGTAGACGATCTCGGTGCCGAGGTCGTCGCGGAACGACTCGACCAGGGCGGTGGTGTCGTCGGTGGACGCGTTGTCGATGATGACGACGCGACCCGGCTTCGGGTCCATCGTGCGGATGCTGGTGAGCAGCCCCTTGAGCAGGTGCGAGCGGTTGAAGGTGACGATGATGATCGCCGCGGAGGCGGGATCGAATGCGGCGGTCATGCCTGCGCCTCGATGAGGTCCGGACGGCGGGGGCTGCGCATCACATGGGTCACGGATGACAAGCCTATCGTGACGCCCGGGGCGGCTCTTGTGAGCGTTCTGCAAGCCTCCCGGGCATCCGCCCGGCGCCTCAGCCCTGGCTCTGCGGGCCCAGCGTGGGCAGCGCGCCGGTGTGCGCGTCGTCGATGTTCTGACGCCAGGACCTGGTCTGCCCCGCTCGCAGAGCGCACAGCACCAGGAGCAGCCAGCCGGCCCCGACGAGCGTGAAGCTCTCGAACATCGACTCCACGGCGAGTGTCACCAGCAGCAGCGGCGTCCAGGCGTACACGACCGACCGCCGCACACTGGCCACCAGCCAGGAACGCACGGTGGCGACGCCTCCGAGCACCAGGAACAGGGCGAGCCCCAGCACGCCCAGCTGCAGCAGCACGTCGAAGTACGAGTTCAGCGCCGACTGATGGTGGTTCGACAGCTGGAAGTTGATGTACTGGAACGGGTACTCGCCGCCGGTCCAGGGGCCGAACCAGCCGTAACCGGTGACGGGCTTCTCTCCGACCCAGTCGAGGATGGCGTTCCACAGGTCCGCACGGGTCGAGAAGTCCGAGCCCGCGTCCAGCAGCTGGATGATCTGATGCCGTCGCGCGAACGCCAGCACGAGCCCTGCCACCACGGCCGCACCCAGCAGCCACTGCACGAGCGCGCGGCGGGCGGGCGGGGCGTGCCGCACGATGGTGAGCGCGACGGTCGTCACCCCCACGGCGGCCGCGAGCACGACCACGGTCGGCGAGGCGGACAGCAGTGCGAGGAAGCCGCCCAGCGCGACCGACAGCACGCCGACCACGCGGCTCACCGACTGGGTGCGCCACTCGATCACGAATGTGATCAGCGCCACCACCGCCATGAAGCCGAGCAGGTTGCGGGTGCCGAAGATGCCCTGGATCGGTCCGCCCAGCGCGAGGTTCCCCTCGATCCCGAAAGGGGTGAGGGGCATGTCCAGCAGGATGCCGGAGAGGATCTCGAGCCCCAGCGAGATCGACAGCAGCCAGCGCAGGGTGTCGCCGATGGCGCGCACGGTCTGCAGCGTGTCGCGCACGTGCCCGATCGTGATCGCGATGGTCGCGATGCCCAGCAGCGCCAGCCAGCCGAGGACGGTGTGGGGCTTGTTGCCCGACCACAGCACGCTGACGATCGCGAGCGTCAGGAACCCGAGCAGCGAGGTGGGGGCGAAGCGCAGCAGCGAGAGCTCCTCGCGGCGGGCGATGAGCACCCCGGCGCCGATCAGTGCGAGCAGGGCGAAGATCGTGACCACCGTGGTCGTCGACGTCAGCCGTTCGATCATGAACGACGCGAACGCCGCGGCGAGCGAGGTGAGCGTGTAGGCGCGGGCGAACTCCGCTGATGCCAGCAGCGCCACGATGGGCCGAAGCACGGTCATGGCACCTGCCGGGCCTGCGGTCCGTGCGAGATCACGGGCGTGCGCTCGCCGACTCCGATGCCGATCAGCGGCACCGACTTCATCTTGAACGAGAGCAGGATCAGCAGCATCCAGCCCCACAGCATGATCGGCGCGGACTCCGCGATCCCCTCGAAGAGCAGCGCGGTGGTCAGCAGCAGGGGCAGCAGCGACAGCGCCGAGTACGGTCGCTGCGCGTCGAGGTCCCACCGCGGACGGTCCACCGCGAAGAACCACGAGCGCCAGAGCAGCGCGAGCCAGGCGACGAGCATCACCGCGACCCCGACGATCCCGAGCTGCAGGAAGACGTCCAGCCACATGTCGTGCGCATGGAACACCGTGATCCCGTGGTTCAGGATCCACCGGTCGAAGGCCGGATCCCAGGGCACCCACGGCGACGAGAACCCGTTGCCGAGGACCGGTCGCGTGATCGCCCGCTCCCAGACGGCCTGCCAGATCTCCACCCTGCCGGTCAGGTCGGAGCCCTTGCCGAAGAGTCCCAGCACGCGGTCGCGCAGCAGCACGGCCGCGACGACGCCGATGACCGCGACCGCGGTGAACACGAGGTACACGCCGCGGCGCGCCGCGGGAGTCCTCGCTGCGCGGGCGACGAGCGCGGCGGCGGCGACGGCGAGGATGACGACGATGCCGAGGTAGACGGTCGTGGAGGCGCCCTTCACCAGCAGCACGACGGCGAGCACGGCCCATCCGATCAGCAGGCCGCGCCGGCGCACCCGCGCCGCGTAGAGCACGGCGAAGACCAGCAGCGCGAACAGGCACATCATCGCCAGCTCATGCGCGTTGCCGACGATCCCCTGGATGCGTCCGCCGTTGAAGAGGTTCCCGCGCACCCAGTAGCTGACCGGGTTGAT
Organism: Microbacterium sp. 22195; assembly: GCF_052056515.1. Classification (NCBI taxonomy): domain Bacteria; kingdom Bacillati; phylum Actinomycetota; class Actinomycetes; order Micrococcales; family Microbacteriaceae; genus Microbacterium; species Microbacterium sp. 22195. Next base: position 1,013,530 of record NZ_JBQEPE010000001.1, on the reverse strand, counting down.
CTTGCCGGGCGGCAGCTGTGCGAAGTTCGGGAGGATCGGATGCCGCACCACCAGCGCCACCCACAGTTCGATGACGACGGAGAGGCCGAGGATGAGCTTCAGCGTGGTGGACAGCGCCCGCACGATCTCCTGCCAGGTGAGCATCGTCGCCACCATCAGCGCGGTGGCGGTGATCGCGGCCATCAGCGACCACGTCAGCAGCGTCGCCCCCGGCCATCGCGACCACAGCACCGAGACCAGCGCCAGCGCTCCGTAACCGAGCGCGGCCCACGGCAACCGGCGCCAGGGGAAGCGGGTCGGGCGGTGTCTCGCGATCGCCGGCACCCAGATCCCCAGGGCGCCCAGGGTGAGCACGACGAGCACGACCACGGAACCGACCGGCCCCACCAGGTTGTACACGGCCGTGTGCGCGAACACGCTGAACAGGCACAGCACGGCGTACGCGCGCACCATCAGGTGACCCGTGGTCTCACGGGCGGGTGCTGCGGGTGGCGCAGCCACGGGATGCTTGGTGTACACGGCCATCGCGTTCAGGCTACCGCCCGGCGGCCCCCGCGGCCCTGTGACCGGGCGGCCCGCCGCGGAGAGACCTCCGGCCACGCCCTACGCTGGGAGGCATGCTGCTGACGATCACGAACGAGCCGCGCGACTACGCCTGGGGATCGACGACTCTGCTGGCCGCTCTCGAAGGACGCAGCCCGTCGGGCGGGCCCGAGGCCGAGGTCTGGTTCGGCGACCACCCCGGCGACCCGGCCGAGGTCCAGGGTGCGGGCACGCTCGACGCGGTGACCGGCGGATCGCTGCCCTATCTGCTCAAGCTGCTCGCGGCGGCCGATCCGCTGTCGATCCAGGTCCATCCCACCCGCGCGCAGGCGCGGGAGGGGTTCGCCCGGGAGGCGGGCCTGGACGCGTCGGATCCCGCCCGCAACTACCGTGACGACAATCACAAGCCGGAGCTCATCGTGGCCCTCAGCGACCGCTTCGAGGCTCTCGGCGGGCTCAGGCCCGTCGCGGACACTCTGCGGATGCTGGCGTCGTTCCCCGACACATCCGGCGTGGTCGCTCTGCGCGAGCGGCTCGGCGCGGGAACGGATGCGGAGGCGCTGCGCGCCACGATCGGCTGGCTGCTCTCCGGAGACGCGCAGGCGGCCGTCGAGGACATCATCGACGCGCTCGGCTCAGCGGATGCGGAGGGCTTCGCCGAGGCGCTGCGCGCGGTGCGCGGCATCGCCACCCGTTACCCGGGGGATCCGGGAGTCGTCGTGGCGCTGCTCATGAACCACATCGTGCTGCGCCCCGGTGAGGCGATCTTCCTGCGGGCCGGACTGCTGCACGCCTACATCTCGGGTCTCGGGGTGGAGATCATGGCGGCGAGCGACAACGTGCTGCGCGGAGGACTGACGCCCAAGCACATCGACGTGGACGAGCTGCTCTCGATCGTCGACACCGAGCCCGGTGTCGTGCCCGTGCAGCCGGCCGGGGGAGACGTCACCGAGTACGACATCCCCGTCGCCGACTTCGCGCTGCGTCGCATCGAGCTCTCCGGAGAGCGGACCGTCGAGGTGACAGGGCCCGCGATGGCGCTGGTCACCGCGGGAGAGGTCGCCGTGGCGGGCTCCGACGGAGCGACGGTCCCGGTGCGCGTCGGCGCCGCCGTGTTCGCGAGTGCGGACGAGACCGTGCTCGCCCTGCGCGGCGCGGGCGAGGTCTTCATCGCCGAGCCGGGGCGCTCCTGACGACCCGTCCCCGCGGTTCGCGAGGCGCCCGGTCGGCACGCTCCACGCCGGCGCGACACGCCGAGGAGGCTTCAATGAACCTTCAAGGCGGCCTTGAGGGTTTACCATCCGCGACTTGACCGGAGCGAATGACACGGGTGTAATTATCTGAAGCACGGCCCGTGGGGGGCATGAGCAGGGTTGGAGGATCGAGATGACGGGTTACCGCTCAGACGTTCCTGAGAATTGGTTCGTCGATCCGGTGAACCTCGGCGTACCCGGTGTGCGCCGAGTCGAGGCAGAGGACGACGGCGCACTCGCCTGGCAGGTCGATGCGCTGTGCGCGCAGACCGACCCCGAGGCGTTCTTCCCCGAGAAGGGCGGTTCGACGCGTGACGCGAAGCGGATCTGCTCCTCGTGCGATGTGCGCGGCGAGTGCCTCGAGTACGCCTTGAACAACGACGAGCGCTTCGGCATCTGGGGCGGGCTCAGCGAGCGCGAGCGCCGCAAGCTCAAGCGCCGCGCCAGCTGAGCGCGTCGCGCAGCAGCGCGCACGCCCTTCGAGGGCGGATCGGCTGACTTCTTCGTGAACGCGCCGCAGCGGTGACCGACCGGGCGCGCAAGCCTGCTTAGGCTGACAGGGCCATGCCAGCACGTGCCCATGCAATCATCGTCGCGCGCGCGGGGAGATCCGCGAGCGCCCAGCTCAGCCGAACCCTCGACGCACTCAGCGCGCAGTCCCTGCCGCCGGCGGCGGTGACGGTCGTCGTGCTCGGCGACGCCGCACCCGTCCGTGCGCTCCCGGGCATCGGCCACATCGTCGAGGGCATCATCGAGGCGCGGACCAGCACCACCTTCTCCGAGGCGGTGGCGCTCGCAGGACCTCGGGTGAGCGCGGGCAGCGCGGTATGGCTCCTCGCGGAGGACACCGTCCCCGAACCGGATGCTCTGCAGCTGCTGGCGGGGGCGCTGGAGCGCTCGCCGTCGGCGGCGGTCGCCGCGCCCAAGCTCGTGGAGCAGGACGACGACCGCGAGATCGTGTCGATGGGCGTGAGCATGACCCGCTGGGGTCGCGCCATCGAACTCGCGTCGGGTGAGCTCGACCAGGGCCAGCACGACGATGCGGAGGATGCGCTCGGCGCCGACGTGCGCGGCATGCTGATCCGCGGCGAGGCGCCGTCGGTGCTGCGCCCGGACACCGCCCTCGCCGACGCGGATGAGGGCCTCGACCTCGGCGTCAGGGCCCGGCTGGGCGGCGCGCGGCTCGTGCTCGTTCCGAAGGCGCGGCTGGGCGTGCCCGCCGCAGGGTCCAGCGGGCGCCCTCGCACCGCGATGGCGCGCGCGTGGGCGACGCGCCGGTCGCAGCTGCATCGACGCCTCGCCTATGCGCCGGCGGTCGCGGTTCCGCTGCACTGGATCTCGCTGCTGCCCCTCGCGCTGTGGCGATCGATCACCCACCTCATCGCCAAGCGCCCCGGCGAGGTCGTGCCGGAGTGGGGTGCAGCGCTGACCGCCATGGTGCGGCTCGGGGCACTCGCCCGGTCGCGCGCCGCCATCCGCTCCTTCCGGCGGGCCTCGTGGGCCGAGATCGCGCCGCTGCGCGTGAGCCGGGCTCAGCTGAAGCAGCGGCTGGACGACGGGCACGGCACCGAGCGCGGTGCGGTCAGCGAACTCAACTTCTTCAGCGGCGGCGGGGCGTGGGCCGTGCTGGCCGCTCTCGTGGTGAGCATCGCCGCCTTCGTCTCGATGCTCGCATGGCCCACGATCGGTGGTGGCGCCCTCCTCCCGCTCAGGCGCACCGTGGCCGCGCTCTGGGGGGATGCCGCGTGGGGCCTGCGGGACGTGGGCCTCGGGATCGTCGGTCCCGCCGATCCGTTCGCCGGTGTCCTGGCCGTACTCGGGACGCTGTCGCCCGGGGCGCCCTCCTTCGCGCTCGTGGTGCTGTGGCTGGCCGCGCTGCCTCTGGCCGTGCTCGGCGGATGGTTCGCCGCCACCCGGGTCACCGACCGCGCGGGCCTGCGCATCCTGGGAGGCGTGCTGTGGGCGCTCGCGCCGACCTTCCTCACCGCACTGGTGCAGGGGCGTCCCGCCGCCGTGCTGCTGCATCTTCTGCTGCCCTGGGTGTTCCACACCGCTGTCGTCGCGCACCGCTCCTGGGGCGCCGCCGGCGCGGCCTCCGTGCTCACCGCCGCGGCGCTGGCCTGCGCACCGTCGCTGGCACCCGCCTTCGTCCTGCTGTGGGCCCTGACGCTCGTGCTGATGATCTCGACCCGACGCCTGCGCGGCGCCGCCCGGGTGTTCTGGCTGCTGATCCCGTCCGCCGCGATGTTCGCGCCGCTCGTGGTGCGCCGACTGCGCGACGGCGAATCGTGGGCGCTGCTGGCCGACCCCGGCGCAGTGCTCGCCGTCGACGAGACCGCCCGGCGACTGGACGTCGCGACGGGCTTCCCCTCCCCGGACCGCGCCGGCTGGGACTGGTTCCTCGGCGGCGCGTTCGCGCCGTGGGCGCCCCTGCTGCTCGCGCCCCTCGCGCTGCTCGCGCTGCTGTCGGCGCTCTCGCCGCGCTGGCGCGCCGGCTACGTGCTGCTGGCCACCACACTGGCGGGCCTGGGGACGGCGCTGTTCGTGGCGGGCGTCGTGATGTCCTCCGTCGACGGCGTCGGCGCGGCGGTCTGGCCGGGCAGCGGCCTGAGCCTGGCCTGGCTGGGCGCCGTCGGTGCTGCCCTGGTCACACTGGACACCGTCGTCGCGCTCACCGCGCTGCGCACCGCGGCCGCGCTTCTCGCCGGCATCGCGGTCGCCGCGTGCGCGACCCCCGCTCTGCTGGCGGTGCAGCTGGATCGTGCGCTGGTCCACAACGGCCCGGCGAGCACGCTTCCGGCGCTGGTCGCGGCGCAGTCCGACGGCGCCGTCGACAGCGGCACCCTCGTGCTCACACCCCTGAACGACGGCAGCCTCTCCGCGCAGGTCGTGTGGGGCGCGAGCTCGACGCTCGGGGCGCAGAGCACACTGATGAGCACGGCGACGAAGCAGCTCGGCGATGACATCGCGACCACGTCGGTCGACCTGATGTCGGGGCGCGACTTCGACGCCGCCTCCGCCCTGGCGAAGGACGGGATCAGCTTCGTGCTGCTCACGCAGGCGCCGCAGGAGCAGGACCGCGCCCGCTCGATGCGCGATGCCGCGACCACCTCCATCGACCAGCGCTCCGGCTTCGTCAAGGCCGGGCAGACCGCGCGCGGGATGCTGTGGCGCGTGGACGGCACGATCGCCCCGCGCCCCGAGCTGACCGCCGCCCAGAGCACGATCGCGGCGCTGGTCGGCGTGGTGCAGCTGATCGTGCTGCTGGCGGCGCTGCTGCTCGCGATCCCCACCCGTGCCTCGCGTCGTGCCGCGCGCTCCCGATCCCGCATCGTCGGTCGCGAGCCCTCGGAGCCGATCGTGCTGCCTCGCCGCCGCATCGCCGACCATCACGACGACCAGGCCGCACCGCCCACCGCCGAGTTCGACGACACCGTCGGCGAATCGGCCGGGTCGGCGCACGTCGACGATCACCAGGACGAGACGGAGGCCACCCGATGAAGCAGCGCACCATCCGTCTTGCCGCCACCGGCACCCGCGTGGCAGCAGGGGCCGTCGTCGCCGTCGCCTGCGCACTGGGCGTCGCCGGCGCTGTGGCGGCGCCGTTCCCCGAGATCCGCACCGCACCGGCGACGACGACGGTCAGGCCCGTGCCCAGCGATGCCGTGCTGGTCTGCAACGGCTCCTTCCGGGTGTTGGGGCGGGATGCCACCCAGGCCGGCCTGATGGTCTCCGCAGCCACTATGCGCCTGCGCGTGGACGGCGACACCGAGGGCACGAAGTCCGATCCGATCGAGGCGCCGGATGCGCTCGGAGCCTCGGGGACCCAGATGATCGTCGGCGCGGTGAAGGACCGGAAGGTGCCGCTGTTCTCCGCGACGGAGTCCGTGCAGCTCTCCGACGAGGATGCCAGCGGATTCGCCGCGGCCCCCTGTCGTGAGCCTTCGCTGAGCAGCTGGCTCGTCGGCGGGGACGTGTCGATCGGAGCATCGGACATCATCCTGCTCACCAATCCTGGCGCGGTCACCGCGACCGTCGATCTGGACGTGTACGGCGACCGGCGCTCGGCATCCACCGTCGTCGTGCCGGCGGGAACCCAGCTCGGCGTGCCGCTGGCATCCGTCGCAGCAGGGTCGCGGACGCCGGTGGTGCACGTCTCCTCGTCGGGCGCGGCGGTGCGGGCGAGCCTGCAGTCCACCCTGGTGCGCGCGCTCGACGCCGTCGGCATCGACCTGCAGGACGGCATCAGCGGGGCGCAGACCGATCAGCTCCTCCTCGGGGTCCGTTCCGCGCCCGCGACCGTGGGCGACGACACGACAGGGATCGTCGTACGGATGCTGGCGCCGGACCACGACGCGAAGACGACGGTGCGCGTGCGCGCCGCGGGATCCGCGACGGCTGTCGACGAGTATCCGGTCGATCTCGTCGCCGGGACACCGGCCGAGGTCTCGCTCGCCGGGCTGAAGGAGGGCTCCTACGACATCGAGATCTCCTCGACGGAGCCGATCGTCGCCGCAGCGCAGCAGACGGCACGCGCAGGGGATCAGCAGGACATCGCGTGGTCGCTGCCCTCGCCCGAACTGGCATCCGACGCCACGACGATGTTCTCGGTCCCGGACGGGGCACCGGCGACGCTCTACCTGCACAACGCCGAGTCCGAATCCGTCACGGTCGCCCTCGGGGGCGCGGACGAGCGGACCGTCCAGCTCAAGCCCGGCGGCTCGACGGCCGTGACCGTCGACGCGGGCGCCTACACCCTCGACCCCAGCGGTCGTGTGAACGCGGCCATCGGCATGCTCGGCGCGAACGGCTCCGCGGCGATCGCGAGCTGGCCGCTGTGGGCGGGTGCCGCCACGCAGCAGCCGATCGTCGTGCGTCCCTGAGCCGACCCGGCGCCGGGGCTCAGTAGTCCCGGCCCTCGGGACCGAGCTCCCAGGGCTCGCGGCCGACGTACTCGGCGGCCGCGTGGAACACCGCGCTCTCGATCGCGACGCGCCGGTGCATGGCGTCGTCGTGACCCTTCGGCAGCAGCCGCTCGATGGGCACGCGGTACAGCGACACACGCTGCGCGGCATGGTCGACCCGCCACCGGGGGATGCCGTCCTCACGATCGTGCAGCGGCATCGCGGAGATCTCGAAGCGCACGTCCCGCAGCTCCTCCCAGGCGCCGCGCAGGTACTCCACCGCGCTGCCGACCGTGACGTCGAACCGGTCCAGCCGGCCGTCCAGCGGCGGAAGCGGCGGGCGCACGACCTCGCTGCGGCCCAGTCTGCCGTGCCGGCCGTGGCGGGCGCCGCGGCGGCCGGGAGCGCGGGAGGAACGACGGCGGGGCATGTCTGAAAGTCTAGGTCGTCTTCGAAGTCGCGGGCGGCTCGGAGCGGATGCCGCGCGGCACCCGGGCATCCTGCATGCGCGGCCCTACGCTGAGGGAGATGGACGACTCACTCCGCACCGACGAACGGCTCTGCTCCAAGGTGGCCTGCGCGCGCGAGGCGGTCGCCACGCTCACCTTCGACTACGGCGACCAGATGGCAGCACTCGGCCCGCTCGGTCCGGGCGGAGACCCGCACGCGCACGACCTGTGCGCACTGCATGCCGAGCGGCTCTCGGTTCCCGCCGGCTGGCTGGTCGTGCGGCACGAGGCGATGCGCGGCTGACGTCTCCCGCCGAGACCGGCGGCTCGCGTCGAGCGCACTCAGGGGCGACGCGACGACAGATGGGGGTGAACCCTGATCCTTTTCCGCGGGGCCTTCCCCTAGCCTGATGCCAAGGGGGCGCCAGGGCGGCTGCCCAGGAAAGGCAACCGTGGTCGTCTGGCGCCGTGTGATCCTCCCGCTCGTGTTCGTCCTGGTCCTCGGCGCAGCAGCCGCCGCGCTCGTCAAGCTCGCGTTCTTCCCCGATGTCACGCAGGCCGCTCCCGCGGATCCCTCCGCCGGCGTCGCCGATCCGATCACCGCCGTCGAGCGCGGATCGGTGGTCAGCGCGCTGAAGCTGGACGCCACCATCGCGCGAGACGAACCCTACGCCGTCCGCAGCGAGACCGACGGCACGGTCACGGCGGTGCACGTCGCAGACGGGGCGACCGTCGCGAAGGGGCAGCTGCTGGTGACGATCAAGCAGCTGGATCCTGCCAAGACCGTCGAGCTTCGTGCCCCGGAGGCCGGCGAGGTCTCCGAGCTGGCCCTCGTCAAGGGACAGACGACCAGCGTCGGGGGAGAGGTGCTGAAGCTCACCCCGGCGCGACACCACGTGCTCGCCACCGTCAAGCCGGCCGAACTGTACCGGCTCGTGAACGCACCCACCGAGGCGACCGTCAGCATCAACGGCGGGCCGGCGCCGTTCACCTGCACGGGAGTGGGCGTGCAGATCGCCGAGGACGGCACGGCGAGCATCCGCTGCGCGGTGCCGGGCGACCAGAAGGTGTTCGCCGGGCTGCCGGCATCGGTCGAGCTCGCACTCGGCAATGTCGACGACGCGCTCGTGATCCCCGTCACCGCCGTCAAGGGCGGAGCGGGCAGCGGGACGGTCTGGGTGGATGCCGGCGACGGGTCCGAGCCCGAGGAGCGCAAGGTCACGCTCGGAGTGAACGATGGCGAGAAGGTGGAGGTCACGGACGGGCTCGCCGAAGGCGACAGCATCCGCCAGTTCGTACCCGGCTTCGCCGCACCCTCCGAGGAGGAGTGCTACGACGACGGTCAGGGCGGCCAGTTCTGCGAGTCGGGGACGAGCTGGTGACGCTCGTCGCGCTGCAGGACGTCGCCAAGAGCGTGCTCCTGCCGGACGACAGCACGCTGGAGATCCTGCGCGGAGTCACGCTCGAGGTCAGCGCCGGCGATCACGTCTCCATCGTCGGGCGCTCCGGATCCGGGAAGTCGACGCTGCTGAACATCCTCGGCATGCTGGACGCCCCCACGACCGGCACGGTGTCCTTCGCCGGCCGCGAGGTGCGGCGCATGAGGCCCGGGCGCCTGGACCGGCTGCGAGGAGACCACGTCGGGTTCGTGTTCCAGCAGTTCAACCTGCTGCCCGGCCGCACCGCACTGGACAACGTGATGATGCCGCTGGGCCATGCGAAGGGCCGGCTGTTCTGGCAGCGTCGCCGGATCGCCGCCGACATGCTGGAGCGCGTCGGTCTCGGGCATCGCGTCGAGCAGATCGCCGACCGGCTCTCCGGCGGCGAGCAGCAGCGCGTCGCCATCGCGCGGGCCCTGGTGCGCAGGCCGGTGCTGATCCTCGCCGACGAGCCCACGGGCGCCCTGGACATCGACACCGGCGCCAGCGTGATGGCGCTGCTGGACGAGGTGGCCACCGAGACGGACGCCGCACTGGTCACGATCACGCACGATCTGCACGTCGCAGCCCGCGCACGGCGGCACTACCGGCTCGACGGCGGGGTGCTCGCCCCCGCGGATCTGCGTCGCGCCTTCGAGGCGTCCACGCTGCAGGACGACGTGCCGGCGGGGCTCGCGCTCGCCGCGAGCGTGCCGGCCGGTGACGCCTCCGCGGACGCCGTCGCGGCGGATGCCGTGGAGCGGGCGTCATGAGCTGGCTGATCGGATCGCTCGCCGATGCCTGGGCGGAGATCCGCGTGCACAAGCTGCGCGTCCTGCTCAGCCTGATCGGCATCGCCGTGTCGGTCGCGGCGCTGACCGCCGTCGTGGCCGTCTCGGAGCTCGCCATGCAGTCGCAGACCGAGGAGATGGACCGCTACGGCGGGCGCGAGGCCACCATCGGCGTCACCGCGATCGGGGAGAACGGGCCGGTCGACACCGCGGCCTTCGATGAGCGGTTCACGAAGGTGTCCGAGCGCTACGGGTTCAGCGATGTGGCACGCATCGCCGAGGGTCTGATGATCCCCGTCCAGGCGCCGGACGGCCTGCACGACACCTCGGCACGGCTGCTGGATCCCGCGTACGCCAGGATCCACCGCGAGAAGCTGCTCACCGGCCGCGAGTTCCGCGCGGACGACGCCGAGGCGCTCGCGCCTCCCGTGATCGTGTCGGAGGCGCTCTGGAAGGTGCTCGGCAGCGTGCCGATGGCGCAGCATCCGACGCTCACCCTGGCCGGTCCCGCCGGCGGCACCTATCAGATCGTCGGTGTGCGACCCCGGCAGGGGGCGTGGGACGACGAGAAGCGCATCGACGTGCTCTTCGACTCCTACACGTCGCGCGTGGACAGGCTGCCCGAGGACGCCCAGGTGCGCTACGACATCTGGGTCGGCAGGAAGGACGTCGCCGCCGTCGGCCCCGCCCTCGCGATGGATCTGCGCGCAGGCCTCCCGGAGGGACAGCAGGTGATTGTCAATCGCACGGACTGGGGTGCGAACCCGGGCTACCTGGAGGGACAGCGCATGGTCGAGCTGCTGATCGGCGGCGTCGCGGCCCTGATCCTCGGTCTCGGTGCGCTGAGCCTGATCAACGTGCAGCTGGTCGCGATGCGGCAGCGGGTGCGCGAGATCGGCGTGCGGCGGGCCTTCGGCGCCACCGCGGGGCGGATCTTCACCACGGTGCTGCTGGAGAGCCTGGTCGCCACGACCGTCGCCGGTGTGATCGGGATCGCGATCGTGATCACGGCCCTGCGGATGCCGATGCTGACCGAATGGCTGTTCCCGGCCCTCGTGGACGTGCCGCCGTTCCCCATGCGCGCGGCGATCACCGGCCTCGTGGCCGCGGTGATCGTCGGCGCAGTCGCCGGTTTCGTCCCGGCGCTGGTCGCGTTGCGGGTGAAGGTGATCGACGCGATCCGCTTCTGAGCGGGAGCGGATGCCGGCGGCATCGCCTCCCCTCAGACGCGCACGCGCCGTCCGGTGAGCCGCTCGGCGCGCTCGTCGGCGATGACCAGTGCGCGCTGCTCGCGCTGGCGGCGCAGCACGGTCACCCCGCGCAGCAGCTCCTCCGGCGAGACCGGTGGAACAGGCGAGACGAAGGCCGTGACCTCGGCCGCGAGCTCCTCGGCCACCCGGATGCGGGCGGCGGGGAGGAGCTGATCGGCGTTCGCCAGGAACTGGGAGACGCGCCGGGCGAGGCGGTCGGGGAGCCGCGCGACGTCCGCGATCGGCGCCCACGTCGACAGCGACGGCGGCAGATAGGGCACGTGCGACGGAAGCCGCTGCGTGCGCACCCGCTGCGAGTAGGTGCCGGCGACCAGGTCGCCCAGCCGCTGCGAGCGCGCGGTCACCGCTCCCGCGATCACCGCGCCACCGCCCAGGGTCATGTAGATCTCCAGCACGCCCACCAGCGCGCGGATGAACGTGTGGCGGAACGTGATCGCGCCGCCGTCGACGCGCACGATCCGCCCGCCCACGGCGAGCTTGCCCACGCTGCGGCCCCGCATGGCCATCTCGACGGTGATCGGCAGCACCAGGAAGCTGATCACGGCGGCCCAGATGCTGAGGATCGGCAGCGTGTGCAGATCCAGCAGGTTCAGGCTGAGCAGCCAGAACTGCAGGATCTCGAACGCTGCGAACACCGCGAACCCGATGACCATGTCGATCAGGGCGCCGGCGGCCCGCAGCACGAAGCCGATCGGCTGCACGTCGATGGCGACGGCCTCGCCGGAGAGGATCTCCTGCTCATCGGTGATCGGAAGCGACATGAGTAGAGTCAATCACGTGGATGCCGATGCTCTCACCGACATGCGCCGCTCCGAGTGGGAGCGGCTAGACGCCCTCAGCCGCAAGCGGCGGCTGACCGGGACCGAGGTCGACGAGCTCATCACGCGCTACCGTGCGGCATCCGCGGATCTCGCCGAGCTGAAGACCTCCGTCGGCGACTCGCCGCAGGGCGCCTACCTGTCCACGATCCTCGCCGCCGCGCGTCTGCGCTTCACCGGCGCGTCCGACAACATCCTCGCGCAGACCTCGCGGTTCTTCCGGCTGCAGCTGCCGGCGGCGCTGTACCGGCTGCGCTGGACGACGGCGGTCGTCGCGGCGGTCTTCGTGCTGATCGTGCTGATCAGCGGCGCCTGGATCTCGTCGGACCCCGCTCGCATCGCATCCCTGGGGAGCCCGGAGGTGCTCAAGCAGTACGCCGAGCACGACTTCGTCGACTACTACGAGCCGATGGCGTCGTTCGCCGGGCAGGTGTGGTCGAACAACGCCTGGATCGCCCTGCAGTGCGTGCTGTTCGGCGTGACCGGCGTGTGGCCGGTGTGGGTGATCGTGCAGAACGCGATGGGACTGGGCGTGGCGGCGGCGGTGATGGCCTCGCACGATCGCCTGGACGTCATGATGCTGCACATCCTGCCGCACGGCATGCTCGAGCTGACCGCGATCTTCATCGCCGCGGCGGCAGGGCTGCACATCTTCTGGTCGTGGGCGGTGCCGGGGCGGCGCACGCGGGGTGAGTCCCTGGCGGCCGGCGGGCGCTCGCTCGCGACCGTCGCGATGGGCCTGGTCTTCGTGCTGCTGCTGTCGGGACTAGTCGAGGGATTCGTCACCGGATCGGCGCTGCCCTGGCCGCTCAAGATCGGAATCGGCGCTGTCGCTCTCGGCATCGTGCTGTTCTACATGCTGGTCATCGGCCGTCGGGCCGCGCGCGACGGTGAGACGGGCGACCTGATCGAGTACGAGTCCGGCACGCCCACGCTGTTCGCAGGCTGACGCGGCACGGCGCCCGGAACGCGAGGAGGGGACGGCCTGAGCCGTCCCCTCCTGCATGTGGTGAGGCTGAACGCCTCTGTGCGTCGTCAGGCCTTGGTCGTGCCGTCGAACAGCGCCTTGTAGGCGTAGCCCACGATCAGTGCGCCCACGATCGGGAACACCAGGAACACCCACAGCTGCGCGAGGGACTCGCCGCCGCCGTAGATCGCCGCGGCGATCGAACGGGCCGGGTTGACCGACGTGTTGTCCACCGGGATCGAGATCAGGTGGATCAGCGTGAGGGTGAGGCCGATCGCGATGCCGGCGTTCGCCGTGCCGCGCGTCGCGTGGGTGGAGCCGAGGATGACCATCACGAAGATGCCGGTGAGGATGACCTCGATGATGATCGCCGACATCATGCCGAAGCCGCCGGGGGAGTGCGAGTCCCAGCCGTTGCTGGCGAACCCTGCGTCCTGGGCGGTCTGCAGCCATTTGTCGGGGCCGAACAGTCCGATCAGGACCAGCGCGGTCGAGGCGATCACGCCGCCGACGACCTGAGCGATGATGTACGGCGCGACGTCGCGCCACGGGATGCGACCCGCAGCCGCCGCGCCGACGGTGACGGCGGGGTTGAAGTGACCGCCGGAGATCGGCCCGAAGGCGTACACCCCGACGAGCACGGTCAGGCCGAACGCGAGCGCGACAGCGACGTAGACCGCCGAGTTCGCACCGGGATCGGTGAAGTGGTTCGACGCGAACAGCGCGGTGCCGACGCCGCCGAACACGAGCAGGAACGTGCCGAATCCCTCGGCGGCGAGCTTCGCGCCGAGGGAGGGCTTCTCTGTGGTGCTGACTGACTCAGACATCTTCCATGTCCTTCCGGTCGTGTGCACGGCGAGATCGCCGTGCGAGGACATGATGTCGCCGGTGCTGTGCATATGCTGTGAGGCGCGCCGCGCCGGGGCATCCGCCCTTTTCTTGATTCACTCAAAAGAAGATAGGATGGAGGCATGCGCGAGGAGCTGATGACGGATGCCGCGGAGGCGGCGATCCGCGCCGCGGGCCTGCGCGTCACCGATTCGCGCCGCGCCGTGTACGACGCACTGCTCGCGCATCCGCACGCCACGGCCGACGCCGTGCACGACACCGTCCGGGACGTGGTCGCCTCGACCAGCCTGCAGTCCGTGTACAACGCGCTGGGCGACTTCGCCGCGGCAGGACTCGTGCGCCGGATCGAACCCGCAGGGCATCCGATGATGTTCGAGCTGCGCGTCGACGACAACCACCACCACCTGATCTGCACCTCCTGCGGTGCGGTCACCGACGTCGACTGCGCGACCGGCCACGCGCCCTGCCTGATCCCCGACGACGCGCACGGCTACCGCATCGCCGTCGCGGAGGTCACGTACTGGGGCCTGTGCGCCTCGTGCGCGGCGCTGCAGACTTCCATTCCTGAAGAACCAACCCCCACCGGAAGGACATCATGACCGACGTTCGCGACGACATGCCCGGCATCGGAGACAACGCTGCCGACATCGACCAGACGAAGACCGTCACCGAGGAGCCCGTCGAGCCGACGGACGCCGGCGCCTGCCCGGTCATCCACGCTCAGCCGCACCCCACGATGGGCTCGGCGAACCGCGTGTGGTGGCCCGAGCAGCTCAACATCAAGGTGCTCGCCAAGAACGGCGAGCAGCGCAACCCGCTCGGCGCCGACTTCGACTACAAGGCGGCTTTCGAGGCGCTCGACCTCGACGAGGTCAAGAAGGACATCGTCGAGGTGCTCACCACCTCCCAGGACTGGTGGCCCGCCGACTTCGGCCACTACGGGCCCCTGATGGTCCGCATGGCCTGGCACAGCGCGGGCACCTACCGCGTGACCGACGGCCGCGGTGGCGGCGGCACCGGACAGCAGCGCTTCGCGCCGCTGAACAGCTGGCCGGACAACGTCGGCCTCGACAAGGCGCGCCGCCTGCTCTGGCCGATCAAGAAGAAGTACGGCCAGGCGCTCTCCTGGGGCGACCTGATGATCCTCGCCGGCAACGCCGCGCTCGAGGACATGGGCTTCAAGACCTTCGGGTTCGCGGGCGGCCGCATCGACGCCTGGGAGCCCGACGACGACGTGTACTGGGGCCCCGAGACCACCTGGCTGGGTGATGAGCGCTACTCCGGCGACCGCGACCTCGAGAAGCCGCTGGCCGCCGTGCAGATGGGGCTCATCTACGTGAACCCCGAGGGCCCGAACGGGAACCCCGACCCGCTGGCATCCGCCCGCGACATCCGCGAGACCTTCGCCCGCATGGCGATGGACGACGAGGAGACCGTCGCGCTGATCGCCGGCGGCCACACCTTCGGCAAGACCCACGGTGCGGCATCCGACTCCAACCTCGAGGACAACCCCGAGGCGGCCGGCCTCGAGATGCAGGGCCTGGGCTGGAAGAACAACAACGGCACCGGCAAGGGCGACGACCAGATCACCTCGGGTCTCGAGGTCACCTGGACCTACCACCCGACGCGCTGGGACAACGAGTTCTTCCACATCCTGTACGCCTACGAGTGGGAGCTGTTCAAGAGCCCGGCCGGCGCCAACCAGTGGCGTCCGATCAACAACGGCGGCGCCGACATGGTGCCGCTGGCGCACTCCGGCGGGCGTCGCGAGCCGCGCATGCTCACCAGCGACCTCGCGCTGCGCTTCGACCCGGAGTACGGCAAGATCTCGCAGCGCTTCAAGGACGACCCCGAGGCGTTCGCCGACGCCTTCGCGCGCGCGTGGTTCAAGCTGACCCACCGCGACATGGGGCCGCGCAGCCGCTACGTCGGCGCAGAGGTGCCTGCGGAGGAGCTCATCTGGCAGGACAACGTGCCGGCCGTCGACCACGCGCTGATCGGCGCGGAGGATGCCGCTGCCCTCAAGCAGCGCGTGCTCGCCTCGGGTCTGAGCGTCTCCGACCTCGTCGCCTTCACCTGGGCGGCGGCTGCGTCGTTCCGCGGCAGCGATAAGCGCGGCGGCATCAACGGTGGCCGGATCCGCCTGGCGCCTCAGAAGGACTGGGAGGCGAACAACCCGGCACGGGTGGCCAGCATCACCGCGGTCCTGGAGGGCATCCAGGCCGAGTTCAACGATGCGCGCACCGATGACGTGCGCGTCTCGTTCGCCGACCTCGTCGTGCTCGCGGGCAACGCGGCCGTCGAGAAGGCCGCTGCCGACGCCGGCGTGCAGGTCGAGGTGGTCTTCCACCCCGGTCGCACCGACGCCACCCAGGAGCAGACCGACGTCGCGTCGTTCGCCTTCCTGGAGCCGAAGGCGGACGGGTTCCGCAACTACGTGTCCCGTGACACCGCCGCCATCCCCGCCGAGCACCTGCTGCTCGACAAGGCGAACCTGCTCACGCTGACCGCGCCTGAGATGACCGTGCTCGTCGGCGGACTGCGCGCGCTCGGCGCGAACTGGGACGGCTCGGAGTACGGCGTGTTCACCGAGCGCCCCGGCGTGCTCAGCAACGACGTGTTCGTGAACCTGCTCGACCTCGGCACCACCTGGAAGCCGCTGGACCCGGGCTCCCACGCGTTCGAGGGCCGCAAGGACGGCTCCGACGAGCTCGTGGGCCGCGGCACGCGCGTCGACCTGCTGTTCGGCTCGAACTCCGAGCTGCGCGCGCTCGCCGAGGTGTACGCCTCGGATGACGCCGCCGAGAAGTTCGTCCGCGACTTCGCCGCCGCATGGGGCAAGGTCACGGAGCTGGACCGCTTCGACCTCGTCTGAGCGTCTCTCACGGAAAGGCCCTCGCCCCCTTCGGGGCGGGGGTCTTTCCCGTCCTCCGCATCCGGCGTGCCCGGGCGGGTGACCTGCCGCGGATGCTTGCTACAGGCGGCCCGCGGCCTTGAGCTCGAGGTAGCGGTCGGCGATGCGCGGGGGGAGTGTCTCCGGGTCGGCGGCGATGGCCTCGCCGCCCGCACGCCGCACGGCATCGGCCACCACCTGTGCGTCGCGCATGGTCTGCTCGGCGGCCGCGGCGAGGTAGACGTCGATGCGCGAGTCGCGACGCTTCGCGACCTGCATGATCGAGTCATCGGTGGCGGAGCCGACCAGCAGCGTGGTGGCCCGCGACGCGTCGGGGAAGGCGCCGAGGAACCCGCGCGCGGACTCCGCGGCATCCTGAGCGGTCAGCACGACGATCAGCGACGGGCGGGTCGTCATGCTGCGCACGGACGCGAACGCCCCCGCCCAGTCGGTGTCGACCAGCCGCGCGTGCACCGGGGCCATGGCGTCCGTGAGCGCGGGCAGGAGCCCTGCACCGTCGACGCCCGTGACGCGGGCCCGCGCGACACGGTCGTACATCAGCAGGTGCACGTGGTCGCCCGCTCGCGAGGCCAGGGCGGCCAGCAGCAGGGCGGCCTCGAGCGAGGCGTCCAGGCGGGTGCTGTCGCCGACGCGCGCTGCTGCGGTGCGGCCGGTGTCGATCAGGATCACGACATGCCTGTCGCGCTCCGGACGCCACGTGCGCAGCATGGTGGTGCCGGCCCGCGCGGTCGCCCGCCAGTCGATCGACCGGATGTCGTCGCCGCGCACGTACTCGCGCAGCGAGTCGAACTCGGTGCCCTGGCCGCGCACCTGGATCGAGGTGTTCCCGTCCAGCTCCCGCAGCCGCGCGAGACGCGAGGGGAGGTGCTTGCGGGACGTGAACGCGGGCAGCACGCGCAGCGCGCCGCGCACGTCGTGGCCGGCCTGGCGGCCCGCCAGGCCCAGCGGCCCCCGCGAGCGGATCACCGCGAAGTCGCTGACGAGTTCGCCGCGCCGGCGGGGGAGCAGCGGGATCTGCACGCGACGCCGTTCACCGGGCGGGATGCTGATCCGCTCACGCTCCAGCGGTGCGCCGGCCGTGGGCTGCCAGGCATCCCGCAGCCAGCCGCGCAGCGTGCGCGTGCCGGTGTTCTGCACGGCGATGCTCACCGCGACCGGCTCGCCGAGGCGGGCCCGCGACGGCACCTGACGCGTGACCACGACCGCCCGCGGACTCGTCGCGAGCGCGACGTCCAGCCCGACCAGCAGCGCGCACAGCAGCAACCACGCGCCGAACACCGCCCACGCCGGATAGCCGAGCGCGCTCAGCAGCACGATCGGCACGATCCCCAGCGCGACCAGCGGCGCCAGCAGTGCGGTCACGAACATGTCAGATCGGCACCCGCGTCTGCTGCACGACGGACTGCAGCACGGCATCCGCCGACACGCCCTCCATCTGCGCATCGGGACGCAGCTGCAGGCGGTGTCGCCAGACCGGCATCAGCATGGTCTGCACGTGGTCGGGGGTGACCGCCGTGGAGGCGTTGAGCCATGCCCACGCCTTCGCGGCGGCGAGCAGCGCCGTCGACGCGCGCGGGCTCGCACCCAGCTCGACCGAGGGCGACAGCCGCGTCGCGCGCGCCAGGTCCACCACGTAGCCGAGCACGTCATCGGTCACCCGCACGCGAGCCGCGGCGTCCTGCGCCGCGCGGATCTCATCGCCGCTCACGGCCGGCTGCACGCCGGTGAGCAGGCGCGGCGAGAAGCCGTTGGCGTGCAGACGCAGCACCGAGACCTCGGCGTCGCGCTCGGGCATGCCGACCACGAGCTTCATGAGGAACCGGTCCAGCTGCGCCTCGGGCAGCGTGTAGGTGCCCTCGTGCTCGACCGGGTTCTGCGTCGCCGCGACGAGGAACGGGTCCGGCAGCGTGCGGCTGATGCCGTCGGCCGAGACCTGGCGCTCCTCCATGGCCTCCAGCAGCGCGGCCTGGGTCTTGGGAGGCGTGCGGTTGATCTCGTCGGCGAGCAGGATGTTCGTGAACACCGGCCCCTCGCGGAACTCGAACTCGCCGGTGCGCGCGTCGTACACCAGCGAGCCCGTCACATCGCCCGGCATGAGGTCGGGCGTGAACTGCACGCGCTTGGTGTCCAGCCCCACCGCGCGGGCGAAGCTGCGCACCACGAGCGTCTTCGCGACGCCGGGCACGCCCTCCAGCAGCACGTGGCCGCGGGCGAGCAGGGCGACCAGCAGACCCGTGACGGTGCCTGCCTGGCCGATCACGGCCTTGTCGACCTCGGCGCGCACCCGGTGCATGGCCTGGCGCAGGGCGTCGTCGTCCGCCGGGATCGCACCGGCGTGGACGTCGGGGGCCGGGGTGGTGGGGATCTGCTCGTCGCTCACGGGCGGTTCCTTTCGATGTGGACGGTGTTCTCGACCGCGGTCTCCAGGTCGGCGAGACGGCGGGCGAGGTCGATGAGCTCGTGGTCGCTCTGCGGCGCCGGGCCGCCGAGCAGGTCGTACAGTGAGGTGCGCGGCACACCGAGGCGATCGGATGCGGCGTCCGCGACCTCCTCGACCGAGGCGCGCGGCCCCAGTGCCAGTCGCGCCGACAGGCGGATGACCGTGCCGGCGCGGATCGAGTCGCCGGCGTGCGCGGCATCCGCGGCCTTCGCCGTGAGCCGCGCACGCCCCTGCATGGTCTCGGAGGCGCGCACGGTCACCGGCAGCGACTCCGCCACGAGCGGCCCGAAGCGGCGACCCCGCCACCAGATGGCGGCGAGCCCGGCGACGAGCAGCATCAGGATCGCGGGCGTGACCCACTCGGGGGTGAGGCTGCCGAGGCTCTTCTGGTCTGAGGAGATGTCGCTGTCGGAGAGTGACGGCTGGTACCAGACGACCCGCTCGGTCTGCGCGAGCAGGGCGAGCCCGAGCGCGGCGTTGCCGTCCTCGGCCAGCGCGTCGTTCGAGAACAGCCGTGCGCCCTCGACCAGGGTGACCGTGCGTCCCCCCTCGGTGCTGCGCACGACAGCGGCAGCGCCGGACTCGGCGCGGAAGCAGCCGTCGGCACCCGCGGAGGGGATGAACATCCGCTCGGCGCGGATGTCGCCGACGCGTGCGAACTCAGGGGTGTCGCACTGCGCGTCGACCCTGCCTCCTTCGAGAGGGGCATCCTCTCCGAGATCCAGCAGGCGCAGCATCCGGGCGCTGCTGGTGAGCAGCACGACGCGGTCCGCGCGTTCCAGCAGAGCGTTCACGGCATTGTCGGTGAGGGTGTACGGATCGGTCAGCACCAGCGTGGTGCCCGGGCGCAGAGCGGATGCCGCGGCGGCACGGCTGTCGGTGACCTCGACGTCCACGCCGCGATCGCGCACCAGCTCGGCCAGAGCCTTCGCGCCGCTCGGGCTGGGGCTCTGCGGGTTCAGCGTGCCGCCGAGGTCGGGACTCGTGACGATGAACCGCATCGACAGGAGAGCGATGCCCACCAGCAGTACGATCACGAGCAGCCAGCCGACGATGCGGCCGGTGCGCCCCGGTGCCGGGCGCGCTGCGGTGCTGGCGGGAGACTCCTCGGCGCTCGGGGTCTCGGCGGGGGCGTTCGGGGCGAGCGTCATGCCGGCACCGCCTCGGGGGAGCCCAGCACCGGTGCGGCGGAGCGCAGGTCGTCATCGGTGGAGGCCAGTGCACGGTATGCGGCCTCGTCGGCGGGAGTGCGAAGATAGCGGACCGCGTCGAAGACGGTGGCCGCATCGTGCAGGCGGTCGGCGAAGCCGGGGAACGGAACGCGCGCCTCGCGCGCGATGCCCTGGGCGGTGGCGCCAGGGGCGGGATCGATCAGGTCGCGCTCCAGCAGGCCGCGTGCCAGTGCGCGATAGCGCAGCACGATCGCGGCATCCCAGTCCTGCTCGCGAGCCAGGCGCTCGGCGTCGGCGCGCAGCTGGGCCGCCGTGCGGTCGTCGCGCTCGCCGAGCAGGTCGCGGCGGCGTGCCACGGCACGCGAGGCGCGGGGGCGCCCCCACACCAGCAGCGCCACGACCAGGGCCGCGATCACGACGACGATGATCAGCGTCAGCGCGAACGGCGCCACACCACCTGCGCCATTCCGGGTGAACAGATTCACGAACCACTGCACGATGCCGGTGACGAACTCGTCGAACCAGGTCGGCTTGGCGGCCTGATACTCCTGCTTCGACAGCTCCTCTGCGGCCTGACGTCGCGCATCGTCCCCGTCGGGGACGAAGACGTCGGCGAGGGGGAGCAGGATCATGCGTCTCCGCCCGGGGGAGCCCACGGGCTGGCGGAGGAGGGCGGGATCACGTGCGGAGGCTGCGGGGCGCGCGGGTCGGACGCGGGGGTCTGCTGCTCGGATGCCGGCGGAGCCGCGTACGGGGATGCGGGTGCGGAGGGCGCAACCTGCGCTGTACCCGGTGCCGTGTACGGGGCCTGCGCGCCATCGGGATGCGGGGCAGTCGCCGGGTATCCCGGCTGGGCGCCGTACGGGGCCTGCGGATGCGTCGGTTGAGCGCCGTACGCCGGCTGACCGTAGGCCGGCTGGGCCCCGTACGCGGGCGGTGCCGGATAGCCCTGCGCGGGGTACGCCTGCGCGGGGTACGCCTGCGTGGGGTACGGATACTGACCGGGGTACGGGTACTGGCCCGGGTAGGCGGCGTAGGCCGGCTTCTGCACGGGCGGAGGGGTCTTCGACACCGCGCGCTCGGGGTCCACGGCGAACGGGTCGCCGAGCTCGTCGTCCGGAGTGCCCTGCGCGCTGAGCTCGACGTACCGGATCAGGGCCTGGTCCAATCCCTCGTACCGCATCCGGCTGTCGATGTAGATCAGCGTGCCGCCGGTGCCCGTGACGACCAGCGCGATCGCCTGGACCGCCAGCACCAGGACCTGCGGGATGACGTTCGCGAGCACCACCGTGATCATCGCGCTCGTCTCGTCGCCGCCACCGGTCGGGCTCAGGATGCCGCCGATGATGCCCGAGAACAGCGAGGCCGGCATCGCGACGACCTGCACCGCGATGCCCATGATCGCGCCGATCACGAACATCACGCCGAAGGCGAACCAGAACCTGCCGCGGATGAGCCGCCAGGAGCGCACCACGGCGCCGCGGATCGTCGCCCGCTCGAGCACCAGCACAGCGGGGACCACCAGGAGCTTGGTGGTCAGCCACACGTACAGCGGGATGCTGCCGAGTCCGAGCAGCAGTCCCAGGATCACGGCCAGCGCGATCGCGCCGCCGTTGTCGGGGCCCAGAGCGGCGAGGATGCCGCCCACCACGCCGAAGAGCAGGGCCACCCAGAGCAGCGCCGCCAGTCCCTGCAGCAGCGAGTAGGAGAACAGCCTCCAGAACGCGGGCTTCACCCGCGACCAGAGCAGCCGCAGCGAGGCCTTGCGGGACACGGTCGCGAACGACACGTCGGCAGCCACCAGCCCCTGCACCACCGAGGTGAAGGCGACTGATGCCAGGCCCATCACGACCGCGGCCAGGCCGCCGAGCGCCGTGGACCCGATGAGGATCGGCCAGTAATCGGGGGAGGAGGGCGGCACGGACTGGATGCGGACCGCGATGAACCAGACCATCAGGATCAGCACACCAACGGTGGCCAGCGTCACGATGAACTCGACCACGATCGCGAATCCGAACAGCACCTTCGGGTTGTGCCGCAGGGCGGCGAAGGCCCGGCCGAGCACCATTCCGAAGGTCATCGGATGCAACGGGATGGCGCCCTTCTTGGGCGCGGGCGTCCAGGTCTGACCGCTCATCGGCACTCCCCTCCATGTGCATGTCCATCGTGGCACAGGGCGCGTGGATTGCGCGGGCACGCGATCCACTCCGGTACGAGACCCGGTTTCTCAAGTAGGCTGATCCGAGTCGCGCGCGGCAGGGGAATCGACGCGCTGCTTCGCAGAGAAAGATGAGGCTGGGCAGAAGATGACCTCACGGATCCTCGTGGTGGACGATGACACGGCGCTCGCCGAGATGATCGGGATCGTGCTGCGCACCGAGGGATTCGACGTGCTGTTCTGCGCCGACGGGGCGCAGGCCGTGGACGAGTGGCGGAGTTCGCGTCCGGACCTCGTGCTGCTGGATCTCATGCTCCCCGGCATGGACGGCATCGAGATCTGCACCCGCATCCGTGCCGAGTCCGGCGTGCCGATCATCATGCTCACCGCGCGCACCGACACTGCCGACGTCGTCCGAGGGCTCGAGGTGGGCGCCGACGACTACATGGTCAAGCCCTTCAACCCGAAGGAGCTCGTCGCCCGCATCCGCACCCGCCTCCGCCCCGCTCCGCAGGCGACCGCCGAGGTGCTGCGCGTGGGCGACCTCACCGTCGACGTCGACGCCCACGAAGTGCGCCGCGGATCCACGCCGATCGCGCTGACGCCGCTGGAGTTCCAGCTGCTGGTCGCACTGGCCTCCAAGCCGCAGCAGGTCTTCTCCCGCGAGATGCTGCTCGAGCAGGTCTGGGGCTACCACTACAAGGCCGACACCCGCCTGGTGAACGTGCACGTGCAGCGGCTGCGTGCGAAGGTCGAGCTCGACCCGGACAACCCGCGCATCGTCATGACCGTGCGCGGCGTCGGGTACCGCGCCGGGAGCGTCAGCTAGGAGATCCCGTGATCGCGACGACCGCGACGCGGGTGCAGGCCGTGGACTGGCGGTCCCCGCGCAGCTGGCCCGGGGCAGTGATCGCCGAATGGCGACACTCGATGCGGTTCCGCGCCACCGTCATCACACTGGTGGCCACGGCGCTGACGATCCTCGTCACCTGCGTCATCATGGGGCTGGTCATCCGCAACGACCTCTTCGAAGCGCGCAAGGACGAGGCGCTGCACAACTCGCGCGCCGCCGTGGCGCAGGCGCAGCGTGTGCTCGAGTCCGGTGTGGCGGGCGACGACCGCGCCACCCTGTCCAGCCTGTGGCGTCAGGCGCAGAACGAGCTCGGCCGTGCGGCATCGTCGAAGCTCATCGTGGGCGTGGTGTCCGAGCCGCTCGGCGACGGCTACATCCCGCCGGGCTTCAACAGCCAGCAGTTCAGCCCCGCGCAGCTCAGTGGCGAGCTGCTCACCCGGGTGAAGGATGTTCCGGCCCGGCAGGCGTGGCAGTCCATCGCGCTCTCCCACAGCGACGCTCCGGACTCGGCGGGGATCGTCGTGGGCCAGATCCTCGAGATCAGGGGTGTCGCGCGCTACGAGGTCTACATCGCGTACGACCTCGCCGACACCGACGAGACCCTGCAGTTCGTGCAGCGCACCCTGTGGCTCGCCGGGCTCGCGCTGGTCACGCTGATCGCGGGCATCCTCTGGCTGGTGCTCAGGTCCGTGTCGGTGCCGATCATCGAGGCCGCGGAGACCAGCGCGAGGCTCGCGTCGGGAGACCTCGGCGTGCGGCTGCGCGTGCACGGCGCCGACGAGCTGGCCAGCCTCGGGCACTCCTTCAACGCCATGGCCGACAGCATCGAGGCGCAGATCAAGGAGCTCGCCGAGCTCTCGCTCGTGCAGCAGCGCTTCGTCTCGGACGTATCGCACGAGCTGCGCACGCCGCTCACGACCATCCGGCTCGCCGCCGAGATGATCAACGATCAGAAGGACCAGTTCGACCCGACCACCGCCCGGACGGCCGAGCTGCTGCACACCCAGGTGCAGCGCTTCGAGACGCTGCTCTCGGACCTGCTGGAGATCAGCCGCTACGACGCCGGATCCGTGCAGCTCGAGGTCGAGGCGACCAGCCTCGCGCAGCTGGCCGAGGAGCTGGTCGAGCAGATGAGGCCGCTGGCGGAGACGCACGGCATCGAGCTGCGGATGGTGGCCCCCGGCGGGTACTCGCCCGTCGACATGGACCCGCGCCGGATGCGCCGGGTGCTCCGCAACCTCATCGGCAACGCGATCGAGCACGGGGAGGGGCAGCCGGTGGTGGTCACGGTCGACAGCAATCAGCATGCCGTCGCCGTGGGCGTGCGGGACTTCGGGATGGGCATGCGCCCCGAGGACGCCGAGCACGTGTTCGACCGATTCTGGCGTGCCGACCCCTCGCGCAAGCGCACCATCGGCGGGACGGGGCTCGGGCTCTCGATCGCGCTGGGCGACGCCAGGCTGCACGGCGGCACTCTGCAGGTGTGGTCCGAGCTCGGCGTGGGCAGCAACTTCGTGCTCACGATCCCGCGCGCCGGCGGCGAGGCCACCGGTCAGGGGCCGATCCCGCTCGAACCGCCGGAGACCCTCGCCGACCTCGGCAGCGTCACGCAGCCGATCGTCGTGCGCCGCTCCGACCCGGAAGGGGGCGATCGCTCATGAGGCGCATCCGCGGCATCCGTCTTCTCGCCGTCGCCGTCGTCGGCCTGCTGCTCGCCGGCTGCACGGGTCTGCCCACTTCGGGACCGCCGAATCCCGGCCTCGCGATCGGGGGCGAGGAGGACACGCTGATCTACACCCCGATCGCGTCCGGACCCAAGCCGGGCGACAGCCCGGAGGGCATCGTGAAGGGCTTCCTGGAGGCGTCGATGACCCCGGCGGACAACTGGGAGATCGCGCAGGAGTTCCTCACCGACGACTTCCGGCCGACGTGGAAGCCGGGCACTCTCGTGACGATCGACGAGTCCGTGCTGCAGCGGAAGTTCCAGTCCTCAGTCGACTCCGATGACAAGTCCGCCAAGACCGCGGAGGTGCACGCCCAGTTCGAGCAGGTGGCGAACGTCGATGCCTCGGGCGCGTACAACGCGGAGTCCGGACTGGGCAAGGCCACCTATCAGCTCAAGCGCGTCAAGGGGGAGTGGAGGATCGCCAAGGCCGCCGACGGGATCGTGCTGGATGCCGAGACGTTCGGACAGGTCTATCAGAAGTACGCGCTGAAGTACTTCGACACGAGCTGGTCGCACCTCGTCCCCGATGTGCGCTGGTTCCCGCGGCGCACGGCCATGGCGACGTCCGTGGCACGGGCGCTGATCTCGGGCAAGCCCAGCGACTGGCTGGCGCCCGCGGTGCACAACGCCTTCACCGAGGACATCACTCTCGCCGGCGACGCCGTGACCGTCGACTCCTCGCAGGTGGCGACGGTCGCGCTCTCACGCAGCGCGCTGTCGGCGTCGGCATCCGATCTCGCCCGCATGCGCACCCAGCTGGAGGGGAGCCTGTCCGGCGCCGGCGTCGCCGAAGTGCGCTTCACCGTCGACGGCGCGCCGCTGGAGGCCGGCACCGTCCCCCTGGACGAGAACATCCAGGAGGCCGGGGTGCTCGTGCAGAACGCCGAGACGTTCGGACGCGCCGTGTCGGGCGAAACGATCGAGCCGGTCGGCGGGCTGACGGCTCAGATCGCGAAGATCACGGCCCCGATCCGCGCCGTGGACGTGTCGCTGGATGCGACCCTCGCGGCCGTGCAGATGCAGGACGGCACCGTGTGGGCCCTGGCGGACGGGAACTCCACGAAGCTCGACGCGCGCGCCGACCTGATCGAACCGTCCCTGGACCCGTTCGGGTTCACCTGGACCGTCCCGCGCGGCGCGCCGGGTGAACTGCAGGCGTGGGGCGCGCAGGGTCCGCCGTCGCATCAGATCGCGAAGGCCTGGCCGGGCTACGACTCCATCAGCCAGCTCCGGGTCTCGGCCGACGGCGCCCGCGTCGCCGCGGTCGCGACGCAGGCGGGACAGCGTCAGCTGGTCGTGGCCGCGGTGCTGCGCGGCAAGTCTTCTGAGCCCACCGAGCTCGGTCCGCCGCACGTGGTGAGCCGTCTTCCGGGCCCGACGCTCGGGCTGGGATGGGTCGGTTCGGACACCCTCGCTGTGCTCACCAGCACGCCGGATCCGGCGTTGACGATGTACCCGGTGGGCGGTCCCTCCGTCGCGACCGCGCCGCCGGATGCCGCGGCGACGCTCGCCGGGGCCAAGGCCACGACAGGCCTGCGCGTGCTCGGCTCGGACGGCTCCGTCTACGCGCAGCGCGGATCGTCGTGGCAGGTGTCCATCGAGGGCATCCGCGTGCTCGGGACCCGCGCCGGGTACTGAGCTCCGACTGCTCCTGCACATCACGCGGCCTGCGGGACTTGTGCACGGATGCCGTGAACCGGCGCCCGTGCGTGGCACGGGCGGGCCAGGATCGTCGAATGGGTCACGGACGCGCGCGACGGATCGCCGAGGAGCTGCTGGCGCTGCTGCTGGCGGCCGCATGCCCCGGCTGCGATCGCACGGGGGAGCTGCTGTGCGACGAGTGCCGGCGGATGCTGATCCCCGACCCGCTCGATCTGAGCACGCCCGGCGGTCTCGTCGTGCACGCGGCGCTGAGGTACGAGGGCGTGCCGGCCCGATGCATCCGCCGTGTCAAGGAGGAGGGGGCGACCGCGCTGGCCGACCCGCTGGGGAGTGCGCTGTCGGTCACCCTGGCCGCGCATGCGCCGCGGAGTGCCCTTCTCGTCCCCGTGCCGACGAGCCGCGCGGCGTTCCGGCGCCGCGGCTACCGCGTGCCGGAGCTGCTGATCCGGCGAGCCGGCGGCCGAGGAGAGCGGATGCTGCGCACGGCCCGCCGCACGCGGGACCAGCGCGACCTGAACCGGGAGGAGCGGGCTCGCAACGTCGCGGGCAGCATGCGGGTCGCGGGTGCTCCCGGAGCGGGTCGCGAGGTCGTGATCGTCGACGACGTGGTCACGACGGGCGCGACCCTGGACGAGGCAGCGCGGGCGCTTCGCGCAGCCGGATACCGGCCCCTGTGCGCGGTCGCGCTGGCCGCCACGCCCGGACGTCACGACACACGGAAAATCCAGGTGAACGGATAGTGACATGTCCGGGCGCGGGGACTAGCGTAGGGGTTCACAAGGCGACCACGGTCCGCCCTTGGCCGGGAGGACCGGGACAAGGAGGCAGTGATGGAAACGAGCATCGTCGGCGTCGGAGTGAGCATCTCCGACCGGTTCCGCACGGTTGTCGAGGAGAAGACGGCGCGTATTCAGACGCTCGCGCCGCGAGCTCTCCGGCTCGAGATCAAGGTCACCCATCGGGCCTATCGCAACGGTCGCGTGCCTGATGAGACGGTGGAGCTCACGCTCCTCGGGAAGGGACCGGTCATCCGGGCGGAGGCTGTCGACGCGGACAAGTTCACCGCGCTGGACATGGCGCTGGACAAGCTCGCGGAGCAGCTCCGGCGCGCCAAGGAGAAGAGGATCGACGGCCGCAACCAGGCCCGAGGCGCCCACTTCGAGAAGGGCAGCGGATCGCTCGCCGGCATCGACGTGCAGCCGGCCTCCGTGGATGTGCTCACGGCTGTCGCGACCGGGGCCATCCCGGTCGTGGAGGACGAGGAGGAGACGTACTCGCCCGTCGTCATCCGCACGAAGAACTTCGACGCCGAATGGATGACCGTGGAGGAGGCCGTCGACCGGATGGAACTGGTCGGGCACGACTTCTTCCTCTTCGTCGACGCCCGCACCGATCACCCGAGCGTGGTCTACCGCCGCAAGGGCTGGGACTACGGCGTGATCTCCCTGACCACGGCCGCGCCGCCCGCGGAAGCGCTGGCATCCTGACCGACTGACACGAAGAGGCGCCCTCCCCGATCGGGGAGGGCGCCTCTGTCGTGTGGTCGATCAGTCGAAGATGCCGTCCAGGATGCTGCCGATCACCAGGCCGCCGAGCACGCCGCTGACGATGTCGCCGCCGCCCCCTCCGCGGCGTCCGCCGCCGCCCCAGCCGTCGCCGCCCCACGGCTGCTGCTGCGGGCGGGAGGAGTCGATGTCGCGCTGGGCCAGCTGCAGTGCCTCGGATGCCAGCTGCGCGACGCGGCGCGCGGACGAGAGCGCCTGCTCGCGGGTGTCCTCCGCGGAGATCATGCCGGGCACGTCGACGCGCAGCCGTTCCGCCTCGGCGAGGCGGGTGCGGGCGTCCGCCCCGATCCAGCCGCGGTGACCGGCGATCAGGCCGCGGGCGACTCCCAGCTGGCGGTCGGCGTCGTCGAGCGCGTGCTGCACCTGCTCGACGGAAGGGAGCGGATGCTGCATCCGGTACTGCGCCTTGGCGATCGCGTCGTCCAGTGCGCTGTTCGCCGCCCGCAGCTGCGTGAGCTCGGCGAACGGGTCGTTCGGGGTGCCGGTCGGGGCCAGCGCGCCCAGAGCCGCTTCGAGGGCGGCTGCGGCTGCGGTGACCTCGGGCGTCTGCGGTGCGTTGCGCGCCGCGACGATGTCGCCGCGCGAGTCGGCGACCACGTTCGCGAGCGTCGACTCCGCGCGCAGGGCCTGGATCTCGAAGTCCTCGACCGCGTCGAGCATCGCACCGGCGCGGCGCACCGCCTCCGTGGCGGTCTCGAGGGCGAGGTTGGCCTCCTCGTTCTGCTTGGCGGCCCGGCGTCGCTCGGAGACATCGGCTCCGTGGGTGGCGAACGCGATGAGCTGCTCGGCCTCGTCGCCCGACGACGCGATGCGTCGCATGGCCGTCTCGGAGTACCGCGACGACAGCCGCGCGATCGTGTCGCGGGCCTGCGGGATGCGGGCCCCGAGCGCCTCGGCGTCCCGGCGCACCTGCGCCGTCACCTCAGGCGCGCGACGCACCTTGGCGATGGTCTCGGCCAGCGTGCCGGTCTTCTCGTCGAGCAGGGACTCCGCCCATTCGCACAGCTGCGCGATCCGCGCGTTGCGGGTGCGCAGCTCCTCGACCGTGTCCGGGATCTCGTCGTGGTTCAGCTGATGCAGCTGAAACGCCTCGCGCAGGTGCAGGCGCACGGCATCCAGGGCCGCCTTCAGGTCCGCAGTCAGGGAGTCGCCGAGCTCCGCCTGCGCGAACGCCAGTTCGTCGGACGTGGTGCGGATGCGCTCGTCCGCGGCCACCAGCGCCTGCTCGGCACGGCGCGCGAGATCCGCGTCCTGCGCTGCGAGCGCTTCCTCTTCACGTCTACGTCTGCCCCAGAATCCGGCCATGAACCGATCCTACGAGCCTCGTGTGATGCGGGTGCTGTGCATCCGATGCGCCTTCGGCGAACACCCGCCCGCCCGCGCGTCGCTAGGCGGCGTCCTCGGCGCGCGGTGGCCGCCCTCTCCGGGGGGTCTGCGCGCTGAGCGGCAGCTCGCGGGCGCGCGACGAGCCGGGCGGCAGCTGCGACGCCACATGGTCGAGCCACCGCACCTCCGCCTCGGCGCGGAAGATGAGTGCGTCGGCGACGAGAGTCGCGGCCAGGTCCTCGCCGCCGGACGTGCTCAGCGGTCGGGCCGCGCGCAGCTCCTCGAGCGCCGCGAGCGACGCCTCGCGCTGGCGGCGCATCACGGACGCGACGTCCACGCCGGGGAGGGTCGCCGCCAGTGCGAGCTTGATCGGCAGCTCATCGCGCGTGCCGGCCTGCTGCGGGACGGGGGAGTCCAGCCAGTTCCGCACCTCGCCGCGACCGGCATCCGTGATCGCGTAGTAGACGTGCCCCTGGTCGTCGACGTCGCCCTTCCGCACCAGGCCGTCCCGCGCCAGCCGTTCGAGGGTGTTGTAGATCTGGCCGACGTTGAGCGGCCAGGTCGATCCGGTGCGGCGGTCGAATTCGGCGCGCAGCTGGTATCCGTAGCACGGACCCTGATCGAGGATGGCGAGCAGGCTCTGGCGGACGGACATGCGGTCTCCGATCATCTCCCGGTATTGCATTGCCGAGTATATGCATGCCCGGAAACGTCGCGGCGACGGCGTGATCCGCGTGTCCTGTTCGCGCTCAGCGTGGCCGGCCGGCCCCGCAGCGCACAGCGGATGCATGTCACGGGCCGGTAACATGACACGGTATGCCCGGCGACGACCCTTGCCGGCACCCGAGATCCAAGGGAGACATCCGTGGCGAATCCTCTCGAGAAGATGCTGCGCGCCGGCGAAGGACGCATCCTTCGCAGGCTCAAGCAGACCGTCAAGGCCGTGAACGCGCTGGAGGACGACTTCGAGAAGCTCACCGATGAGGAGCTGCGCGGCGAGACCGCCGAGCTGCGGGCACGCTACGAGAAGGGCGAGACCCTCGACCAGCTCCTGCCGGAGGCGTTCGCCGCCGTCCGCGAGGCCGCGCGCCGCACCCTCGGCATGCGCGCCTACGACGTGCAGATCATGGGCGGCGCCGCCCTGCACAACGGCAACATCGCCGAGATGAAGACCGGTGAGGGCAAGACGCTCGTCGCGGCCTTCCCGTCCTACCTCAACGCCATCGCGGGCAAGGGTGTGCACGTCATCACGGTCAACGACTTCCTGGCGTCGTACCAGTCCGAGCTGATGGGGCGTGTGCACCGCGCCCTCGGCATGACCACCGGCACGATCATCTCCGGTCAGACTCCCGACGTGCGCCGCCAGCAGTACGCGGCGGACATCACCTACGGCACGAACAACGAGTTCGGCTTCGACTACCTGCGCGACAACATGGCCTGGCGCAAGGAGGACCTCGTCCAGCGCGAGCACTTCTTCGCGATCGTCGACGAGGTCGACTCGATCCTCATCGACGAGGCCCGCACGCCGCTGATCATCTCCGGCCCTTCCTCCGGCGAGGCGAACCGCTGGTTCACCGAGTTCGCGAAGATCGCGCGCACGCTCGAGCCGGGCGTGGACTACGAGGTCGACGAGAAGAAGCGCACGGTCGGCGTGCTCGAGCCCGGCATCGAGAAGGTCGAGGACTACCTCGGCATCGACAACCTCTACGAGTCGGCGAACACCCCGCTGATCTCCTTCCTGAACAACTCGATCAAGGCGATCTCGCTGTTCAAGCGCGATACCGACTACGTCGTCATGAACGACGAGGTGATGATCGTCGACGAGCACACCGGTCGCATCCTGGTCGGACGCCGTTACAACGAGGGCATCCACCAGGCCATCGAGGCCAAGGAGGGGGTGCCGGTCAAGGCCGAGAACCAGACCCTCGCGACCGTCACCCTGCAGAACTACTTCCGCCTGTACGACAAGCTCGCCGGTATGACCGGTACCGCCGAGACCGAGGCGGCCGAGTTCATGTCCACGTACAAGCTGGGCGTGGTCCCGATCCCGACGAACAAGCCGATGATCCGCAAGGACCAGCCGGACCTCGTCTACAAGAACGAGCAGGCCAAGTTCGCGCAGGTCGTCGAGGACATCGCCGAGCGCCACGCCACGGGGCAGCCGGTGCTGGTCGGAACCGTCAGCGTCGAGAAGAGCGAGTACCTCTCCCGCCTGCTGGCGAAGAGGGGCGTCAAGCACGAGGTGCTCAACGCCAAGAACCACGCACGCGAGGCCGAGATCGTTGCCCTCGCCGGAAAGCTCGGTGCCGTCACGGTCGCCACGAACATGGCCGGTCGAGGCACCGACATCATGCTCGGCGGCAACGCGGAGTTCCTCGCCGTCCAGGAGCTCAAGGCCAAGGGCCTGGATCCCGAGGAGACTCCGGAGGAGTACGAGGCCGCGTGGGACGAGACCTACGAGGCCATGAAGAAGAAGGTCGCCGAGGACTCGGTCAAGGTGACGGAGGCCGGTGGCCTGTACGTGCTCGGCACCGAGCGTCACGAATCGCGCCGCATCGACAACCAGCTGCGCGGCCGCTCGGGCCGACAGGGTGACCCCGGTGAGAGCCGCTTCTACCTGAGCCTGACCGACGACCTCATGCGCCTGTTCCAGTCGGGGGCCGCCGAGGCGATCCTCGCGCGCACCAACTTCCCGGACGACGTCCCGATCGAGTCGGGCCTGGTCAGCCGCGCCATCCGCAGCGCCCAGTCGCAGGTCGAGGCCCGCAACGCCGAGATGCGCAAGAACGTGCTCAAGTACGACGACGTCCTGAACCGCCAGCGCGAGGCGATCTACGCCGACCGTCGGCAGATCCTGCACGGCGACGACATCGCCGACCGCGTGAAGCACTTCATCGAGGACGCCATCGGCGGCGTGGTCGACGACCACACCGGCGAGGGTCACAACGAGAGCTGGGACTTCGACGCGCTCTGGACCGAGCTGAAGACGCTGTACCCGATGAACGTCACGATCGACGAGGTCGTCGCCGAGGCCGGCGGACGCAAGGGCGGCATCTCCGCCGAGGGGCTCAAGCGCGAGCTGCTCTCGGACGCGCTGATCGCCTATGAGAAGCGCGAGCAGGCGCTCGGCGAGGCGGCCACCCGCGAGCTCGAGCGCCGTGTGGTGCTGCAGGTGCTCGACCGCCGCTGGCGCGACCACCTGTACGAGATGGACTACCTGAAGGACGGCATCGGCCTGCGCGCGATGGCGCAGCGCGATCCGCTGATCGAGTACCAGCGCGAGGGCTACGCGATGTTCCAGTCCATGATGGGGCAGATCAAGGAGGAGTCGGTCGGCTACCTCTACAACCTCGAGGTCGAGGTGCGCCGTGCCGGCGCCGACCAGACCGAGGTGGAGGCGAAGGGGCTGGTCGACCAGCAGCCCGAGCAGAAGCTGGAGTACTCGGCGCCCAACGACGCGGGCGATGTCGAGGTCCGCAACGAGCGCGGCCAGGTGCAGCAGGCCGCCACCGAGCGCGCCGCCACCGCTCAGCGCGGTGCGTTCGGCCAGCAGGTGGATGCCGAGGAGCAGCCGGCTCCCGCGAACCGCGAGCAGCGCCGCGCGCAGAGCAAGAGGAAGAAGTGAGCGCCCTGCGCGGATGAAGAAGGCCGGCCCTGCGGGGCCGGCCTTCTTCATCCGCACGGACTGTGGTGCTCCGTGCAGGAGCGCGTCTCGCGCGCGGAGGGGTACGGGAGCGCGAGCTCCCGTACCCCTCCCGTGGTGACTCAGCCCTTGGAGGACTGG
The DNA here is from genome assembly GCF_052056515.1 of Microbacterium sp. 22195. Lineage (NCBI taxonomy): Bacteria > Bacillati > Actinomycetota > Actinomycetes > Micrococcales > Microbacteriaceae > Microbacterium > Microbacterium sp. 22195. The sequence continues at coordinate 980,667 of NZ_JBQEPE010000001.1, read as the reverse complement.
ATCAGCGGCGGCGCGACGGCGTTGCTGAGCGTGATCTCGTCGTTCGCGGTGAACACGACCGACTCGTTCGTGATCCTGTCCTGGATCCACTTCGCCAGGAACAGCACCGCCACCATCAGGTACGCGACGAGGAACATCACGTGGGTGTCGGACAGCGCGAACTTCTCGGGCAGGCCCGGGACATGCGCGTGGATGACACCGAAGAACGACAGGACGCCCGCCAGCGCACCGATGATCGCGCCCTGCAGGGGCTTGTTGCGGATCGCGAAGATCGCGATCATGCCCCACAGCAGCGACGACAGCGGTGCGCCGTTGCCGAGCGTGGAGATGCCGGCGAAGTACGTGCCTGCGTGGTTCAGAGCATCCGCTCCCACCTCGGCCGTGTTCGTGCCCGCCGCCTTCAGCGTGTTGTTGATGAGGCTGTTCGCCCAGTTCGCGATCCACGGGAACAGCGCGATGAAGATCACCGGCAGCTCCACCTTCGGCGTCTCGCGCACCGACTGCGCGGCGGTGACGACTCCGATGTAGATCAGGATCGGCGCGATCGCCGCCATCGGGACCACCGACAGCAGCAGGGCGCTCATGCCGAACAGTCCCACCGCGAACATCGTGATGCCGTTCAGCATCGTGTAGCCGATGCCGGCGCCCATCTCCTTGTAGGCGGTGTGCCCGATGTACACGGTGACCGGGTACGGGTTGCCCATCAGTGCGCCGACCATCGTGGCGCCGCCGTTGACGAGCATCACGGGACGGGCGCTGTAGTGGTCGCCGGCGGCCTCGGCCGCCTCGATGTTCTCCAGGTCGAACACGTAGTTCGCCAGCGCCAGCGGCACGGCCGAGGCGAGGAACGGTCCCGCGTGGGCGACGCCGTCGATGAAGTTCGTGATCGACACCTGCGGCGGGTGCCAGCCCGCGTGCACCAGCGCGGCCTGGACCGCCTCCGGCGTCTGCAGGCCGAACGCCCATGCGGCGGCCGTGCCCACGATCAGCAGCAGCAGACCGGTCGGCACCTTGCCCAGGAAGGGGGAGCGACCGAACCAGTTCATCAGCACGAGCGTCAGCACGACGAACGCGACGACGGGGAACTGGAAGGACTGCAGCATCGGGTTCATGGCCAGCAGAAGCAGCCCCAGGCCGGCGAGGCATGCCAGCAGCACCGAACGGGGGACCGCCCGGCGCAGCAGGTCGCCGAAGAACGAGCCGACGAACAGGATCAGACCCTCCAGGAAGCCCCAGACGAGGCCGATGCCCACGGCCAGCTCGGCATCCTGCGTGGTCGAGTAGACCGGCAGGATCACCAGGAAGGTCACCGTGAAGATCGAGGGTGCGCTGGGACCGGAGGGAAGGGCCACGACATCGTCGCGACCCTCCTTGGCGGCGAGCCGCCGGGCGAACCAGACGTACATCGAGGATGTCAGCAGGATCGCCAGGCCGAACGCCGGCGCGATGCGCCCGACCACCATGTCCACCGGGAGACCCGCCATGGTAAGCAGGGCGGTGAAGGTGATGATGTTGGTCAGGTTGTTGGTGAACAGCGCGAAGAACGCCGCGATGTCACCCTTCTTCCACCATTTCAGCTGGCCGGCGGTGGACACGGATGCCGGCGCGGGGGCGGTCACGGCTTGACCGTCTCGGCAAGGGCGCGCAGCGCCTTCTGGAAGGCCTCGACCGGCGGGTGGGTGATGCCCGCTCCGATCATGCCGATGCCCGGCTCCTTGTGAGCGATGGCGGTGTTGATGATCGGCAGGATGCCGGTCTCCATCACCTTGCGCACGTCGATGCCGCTGGGGACGCCCATGAAGTCGAGCGCGGGGATGGTGATGTTCGGGTTGTTGCCCGTCGTGATCGCGTTCATCGTGCGCGAGTAGCCCATGGCCTCGGCGACGGTGCCGCCGACGAGGGCGACGATCGCGGGGGCCGCGGCCATCGCGAAGCCGCCGATGCCGAAGGTCTCGGTGATGGCGGAGTCGCCCATGTCCAGACCGGAGTCCTCACGGGTGTAGCCGGCGAACATCGGGCCGATGACCTCCTGCGCGGGGCCGGTGAACCACTGCCCGCCGGTGCCGGAGACACGGATGCCGAAGTCGACGCCGTTGCGCGCCATGGTGGTGACGATCGTCGAGTTCTCGATGCCGTTCGCCGCGTCCATCGAGGCCTTCGCCGCGACCATCCAGGTGGGGCCGGAGAAGTAGTCCGACGAGGCGACGAAGTCGAACACCTCACGCTTCTCCTTCGTGGTGAAGTCGGTCTCGAGGATGTACGGGGCCAGCGCCTGGATCAGCAGGGTGGTGCCGGCCACGTTGCGGTTGTGCGCCTCGTCGCCCATGTGCAGCGCCTGCGAGAGCATCAGACGCAGGTCCAGGCCCTCCTCGTTCAGCGCCATGGCGCCGGCGAGCACGGGACCGAACACGTCGCGCATCCAGTTCAGGCGGTCGATGACCGACTGGTCGTTCGCGCCGAAGCGCAGGATCTTCGACAGCTGCTCCGACAGGTTGGTGAACGCGGTGTTGCCGTGGGTGCGGTTGGTGACCTTGTGCACCCACATGCTCGCGCTGGTGACGCCGGCCATCGAGCCGACCGACTGGTGCTCGTGGCAGGGCGAGAAGGTGATCTCGCCCGAGGCCGCGAGCTCGAACGCCTCGTCGACGTCCTTCGCCAGGCCCTCGAAGACGAGCGCGCCGGTGACGGCGCCCTTCATCGGGCCGGACATCCGGGTGAACTCGATCGGCGGGCCGGCGTGCAGGATGGTCTTCGCGGTCATCCCGGGCACGGTGTCGATCGCCTGACCGAAGCCCTCCAGGAAGGGCTGCGAGGAGAGGATGCGCTCGAGGGCGACCTCGTTGGCGGCGTCGATCTTCTCAGCGACCGCAGGGTCCTCGAGCCGGCTCAGCGCGGCGATGACCTCCGGGTCGCCACCGCCCGGCGGGGTCCAGTCCATCAGGACCGGCTCGACGCCCTGCGTCTTCAGGTCGTCGGCGAACATGTCGAGGCCGAGGTTCACCGGCTTCAGATCGGAGGAGAAAAGGTCGTTGACGCTCATCAGTTGTCACCCTTCGCGACGAATTCACGGGCCAGCAGGCCGAGGTTGGTGGAGGAGGAGGCGATGGTCACGCCGGCGGCCTCGAGCTTGGCGACCTGCTCGGCGAGAGCCGGGGTGTCCAGGTCGGTGCCGAGGACGTAGCCGAGGATCTCGAGGTGCTGACCGCGAGCGGCCGCCTTCGACTTGGCCTCGGTGATGGCCGGGATGGTGACGCCCACCGGGTCCTCGTGCGATCCGAAGCCGAGCACGAAGTCCATGGCGATGACGCCGACCTCGGGGTCGTCCGCCTCCTGGACGATGCGCTGCAGACGCAGCGACGGGTCGATCATCGGGTGCGGACGGCCGTTGGTGAAGTCGTCGTCGCCCATGTCGAGGAAGGTGTGCTCCTTCGAGGCATCCATCGCGCCGATCCTGTACGCCGGGTTCTTCTGGATGTTGGAGTACACGTTCTCGTACTTGCCCAGGGCCGCGAACATCGACTCGTCGCACAGCGTGCCACCGCAGAACAGGCCGCGGATGTACTTCTGCTCGGGGGTGAGCTTGGCGCGCACCTCCTCGATCAGCGGGATGTTCAGCGGGTGCTTGTCCAGCGTCGACTCGTCGATGCCGGATGCTACGACCGCGGCGATCGCGAGGGGCTTGGTGCCCTCGGTGATCATCGTCACGTTGTCGTAGCCGGACTCGGAGCGGTCCGAACCGAGGAAGGTCACGAAGACGGGCTTCGAGGCTGCGCCGGCGACGGCGAGGACCTTCTCGGCGACCTCCTCCGCCGGCGGCTTGGAGATGAGGACGATGACCTTGGTCTCGGGGTCGGCGTCCAGGGCCCGGATGCCGTCGATCATCGAGATGCCGCCGATGTCGGTGCTGAGGTCGCGACCGCCGGTGCCGATCAGCTGCGAGATGCCGCCGCCGAAGTCGTGCACGCGGACGGACACCTCCTGGCTGCCGGTGCCCGAGGCGCCGACGACGCCGATGCTGCCGCGGCGCACTGCGTTCGCGAAGGCCAGGCCGGTGCCGTTGATGATCGCCGTGCCGCAGTCGGGACCCATGACGATCAGGCCCTTCTCGTGGGCCAGGTTCTTCAGCGACAGCTCGTCCTCGACGGACACGTTGTCGGAGAAGATCATGACGCTCTTGCCGGCGTTCAGAGCCTTGCGCGCCTCCCGCGCCGCGAACGCGCCGTTGACCGAGATCAGGACGAGGTTGGTGTCCTGGTTCTCCTCGAAGGCGCCGTCCAGGGTGCGGTAGCGCACCTCGTGCGCCTCGCCGGCCTTCTTGTCCTTGCGGGCCAGGATGTCGTTGACGGCCGCGATGGCGGCCTCGATGGCGTCCTCGCTCGCGTCGATCACGATCATCAGATCGCTGGGCCTGGCCTCGTCGACGGCGGTGTCGTTGACGCCGACATTGGCGACCACCTCCTTGTTCATCGGCGTCGCCATGCCCAGCAGGGCCTGGGTGACGCCCTCGACGGCGTTCGCCTTGGTGCTCATCGACATGAGCGAGACGGAGTCGAGGTAGGTGTTCTTCCTGATTTCGATGTGCCTGGTCATCGTTGTCCTTTCGGGGAGTCTTAGGCGTGCGCCTGGTCGAGGATGGCGGCGATCTCGGTGAACCCGCGCTCGCGCGCGAGGTCCGCCGGGGACACGCCCCACTCGTTGGTCATGCCGGGCTTGGCGCGGTGCGCGAGCAGCAGCCGCACGATCTCCTGGCGGACGGGGCCGCCGTCGCCGAGGATGATGGTCTCGATCAGCGCGGTCCAGCCGAGGTTGTTCGTGAGGTTCACGTTGATGCCGGTGTTCTCCAGCAGGTAGCGGACGACCTCGATGTGGCCCTTCTCGGCCGCAGGCGTCAGGCCGTTGCCGCCCATGCGCGTCAGGCGCGTGAGGTCGGCGCCCGCCTCGACCATGATCTTCACGAGCTCGAGGTCGTCGGTGATGCAGCCGAGCAGGAACGGGTTGGAGCAGGTCTGGTCCTGGGCGTCGATGTCGACGCCCTCCGCGATGAGCGCGCGCACCACCTCGAGGTGCCCGCCCCGGGCCGCGTGCAGGATCGCGGTCGCCTCCTCCCAGTCCACGGCGTTCTTGTCCGCGCCGTCGGCGAGGGCGGCGCGCACGCCGTCCAGGTCGCCGGCGGCTGCGGCATCCAGATAGCGCTGGTCTGCGTCTGTCATCGGGTGATCTCCTTCTTGGGGGTGAACTGCTCCATGGCGAGGTATGCGAGGCATCCCACGACCAGGCCGACCACGGCATCCGAGAGGGCCGGGGCGAAGAAATGCGTGATCAGGGCGGAACCGGCGCCGATGGCCCACGCGATCAGGGCGCTGACGCGGAACCGCTGCTCCGGGCGACCGGCGTTGCGGCGGCCGAGGATGATCTGGTCGGCGATCAGCACGGCGCCCAGGGGCGGGACGAGCACGCCGAGCAGCGCGAGCCAGTTGGCGAAGTACTGCCATGCGCCGAGCACGGCGACGATCACGCCGATGACGCCGAGGATCAGCGTCAGCACGCGCATCTTCGACCGGGTCAGGTGCGACCAGCCGAGGGCGCCGTTGTACAGGCAGTGCGTGCAGACGGATCCGAGGTTGATCACCACGAACAGCAGCAGGAACACGTTCAGCAGGGGGTTGCCCGTGCCGGTGAGGATGGGCGCGAAGTTTCCGCCGTTCACGGCGGGCAGGGCGATCGCGCCGGCGGCGACGAGGACGCCGCCGCTGAGCTGGGCGACCAGGCTCGCGATCGGGAACGCGGTGACCGTGGCCAGCACGGCCTCCTTTCCGTTGCGTGCCCAGCGCGCGAAGTCGGCAGTCATGGTGCCGGAATCGGCGAAGGTCGCCATGATCGCGGTGACGGCCACGCCGAAGGTCATCGCGTCGTTCACCTTCTCTCCGCCATAGCTCAGCACCGCCGAGAAGTCCGCGGTCTGCGAGGCGATGACCACCGCGACGATCACGGCGATGATGAACAGCGGGGCGGCGATGGTGCCGAGCACCGACAGGGCGCGGATGCCGAGGTAGGTGACGGCGATGAACACGATTCCGGCGACGGCGGCGACGAGCATCTCGTTCCAGCCGAACGCCTCGCTGAGGGTCGCGCCGGTCGCCCCCGTGTTGAAGGCGAACCAGCCGACGACGACCGTGGACAGGAAGCCGGAGGCGATCGCGTAGCCCGCGGTGCCGAAGGTCTCGATCGCCTGCAGCGAGAAGCTCTTCCCGGTGCGGCCGGCTCGCCAGCTGAGCAGGCTGACGTAGACGAACATGATCGCGTTGGCGACGAGGATCGCGCCGACGCCCTGCCAGAAGCCGAGCATCGCGACGACCAGGCCGCCGGGGACGGCGTTGGTCAGGATCATCGGGAACCCGAACCAGACGGCCGAGACCGTGAACAGTGACTTGCGGTGGCTCTCCGGGACCGGCTCGCGCTCGAACTCGTCGGATGCCGAGGCATCCGATGCGGTCGCCGCGGCGGTGCCTGCAGCTGAATCAGTCAAGAGGGATCCTCGATTCCGTCGGAGGGGTGGTGGCTGCGCTCCGGGAGGCGCGGAGCGACCTCTCGACGTCGAGCGCGAGCCGGATGCCGGTGAGGATGTCCGCACCGGACGTGTGGCCGATCTCGAGGATCGCGGAGGCGACGGAGCGCATGCGATCGAGATCACCGGAGACGAGGGAGCCGGCCAGTTCGTGCAGGCTCTGGCGCGCACGGCCTTCGGCGGCGTGCGACAGGGTGACGTGACTGAGCAGGCCCGTGGAGGTCCGGCCGTCGCGGATGGCGGCGGCGAGGGACGGCAGGCGGCGGCTCAGCAGCGCTCCCGGCTGGGCGGCGAGGAAGACCAAGCCGGTGAGGATGTCGTCACCGGAAGGGGTGAGGCCCTCGCCCAGTCCGATCAGCGAGTTCGCGGCCGCCTGCACGACCCGCCCGTCGCCGTGGAGGAGCTCGCGGCGCAGCTGCGCTGTTCGGGTCACCAGGAGCTCCTGCGCCGCATGTCCGAAGGGCGTGACGGGCTCGGACGCCCGGAATCCCTCGAGCACGGCCAGGGCAGCTGTGAGCTCGTCGACGCCGAGCCGCTCCAGATCGGATGCCGGGGCGGTCCAGGCGCGTGCGCCGGTGAGGGACACGACCACGTCGTGGCCGTCGGCCGCGAGCACGATGCGATCCACGGAGACGTCGACGGGGGAGTCCTGCGTCACGCCCAGCCGTCGCCAGTCCTCGACGGGGACCCGGACCGTGGCGGGCGCATCATCGATGTCGAGGCTCGCCAGCGCGACCAGGACGTCGTCGATGAGGACGTTGACCACCCGGCGGTGCACCGAGTGCACGTGAGCCGGGGTGCCGGCGGAAAGCGCAGCGGCGCGCGTGCCATCGGCGAACGCGCGCTCTGCTGCGCATGAGAGCGTCTCCTCAAGCGCAGCATCCCAACTGGCCGCCGTCACGGCGACCGGGATTGCGACGGGGGTCATCGTCTTCTCTCCATGACGGTCGTCTCGTGGATGTGCGATGCGGCCCGTCTTCACTTTGTGTCTCCCCAGGTATACCATTCAAACGGATGGAATACCATTCCTAAATTTGGAATACCAAAAGTCTTCTACTGAAGGAGTAAACATGCGCGTCGTAGTGGCCCTCGGGGGCAACGCCCTCGCCCGTCGTGGTGAGCCGATGACCGCCGAGTTCCTGCGCTCGAACGTGAAGTCGACGTGCGAATCGCTGGCGAACCTGGCCCGGGACAACGAGGTCGTCATCACCCACGGCAACGGCCCGCAGGTGGGTCTGCTCGCCCTGCAGAACCTGGCCTACCAGGACGTCGCCGCGTACCCCCTGGACATCCTCGGTGCCGAGACCCAGGGCATGATCGGCTACGTCGTCCAGCAGGAGCTCTCGAACGCGCTGAACGGCGAGCGCGAGGTCGCCGGCATCATCACGACCACGGTCGTCGACGAGAACGACCCGGCCTTCTCGCGTCCCACCAAGCTCATCGGCCCGACCTACTCCGCGCACGACGCCGCCGAGGCCGCTGCCGAGTACCGCTGGACCATCGCCAAGGACGGCAGCGCCTTCCGCCGCGTCGTCCCCTCCCCGAATCCGATCTCGATCGTGCAGGCCCCGCTGATCCGTCGCCTGCTCGAGGCCGGCAGCCTCGCCGTGTGCGTCGGCGGTGGCGGCGTGCCGGTGCGCGAGGACTCGAAGGGGCGTCACGTCGGCGTCCAGGCGGTGGTCGACAAGGACCTCGCCTCGGCCGCCCTGGCAGCCGACATCGGCGCCGACACCCTCATCCTGCTCACCGACGGCGACTACGTCAGCGAGAACTGGGGCACCCCGGAGCAGCGCGACATCCACACCGCTTCCGTCGACGCGGTCGCGGCGATGAAGTTCGCCGAGGGCTCCATGCAGCCGAAGATCGACGCCGCGATCCGCGTCGGCCGCGCCGGTGGCCGCACGCTGATCGGTCCGCTGGACCGCCTCGACGACCTCCTGGCGCGCCGGATCGGCACCGAGATCGTCCCAACGCTCGAAGAGGGCATCCGCTGGGTCGAGAGGACGCCCGCCGGCAAGAAGGCCTGACAGGCTTCTCGCCCCCGGCGTGCGAGGATGAATGCGTGAGCAGAGCAGAAGAGCGTGAGCTCGAGTCGACGAGGGTCACCGCGTGGTTGCGCGACGCGATCATCATCGGCGAGCGTGCTCCGGGCAGCAAGCTGATCGAGCGCGACCTCGCGGCCGAGATCGGTGTCAGCCGCGTGCCCGTCCGCGATGCACTCAAGGTCCTCGAGGCCGAGGGGCTGGTCGAACTGCGACCGCGCACCTGGGCCATCGTGCGCGAATTCACCGCCGCAGACCTGGCGGACCTCGACGAGGTCCGCCAGGTGCTCGAGCCGATGGCGTTCCGCCTCGCAGCGGAGCGCCATCGCCGAGACGGCCTGGAGCGGCTGCGCGCCGCGCTGGAGGACGAGCAGGAGAGCGCGCGCAGCGCCGACCAGCTGATCTCCCGCCGCGCGGCGGCCGACTTCCACGAGATCGTCGTGGATCTGGCCGACAACCGCCTGCTCACCGACCTGATGGGCGGCATCCGCAGCCGGCTGCGCTGGGCGCTCGCGCAGCACGACGACCTGCATCACATCGCCGAGGAGCACGTCGCGCTCTACGAGGCGATCCGGGACCGCGACGGTGCCCGCGCCGCGGATCTCGCCTTCCGGCACGTCGAGAGCAGTCGGCTCGAGCGCATTGCGCACACCGAGGCGCTGCGCACCTCCTCGATGCCCGTCATCGCAGACTGAACGACGACCGCTCCGTCGTCCTCCAGGCGACCCCGGCGGTGCGGAACGGTGGCGAGCCGGCCTCTGCGCTGTCGGTATCCTTGGCAGATGACCCGCCGAACCCTGGACCAGTCGTCCAAGCTCAAGAACGTCCTCTACGAGATCCGTGGCAAGGCACTGGTCGAGGCGGCGCGTCTGGAGGCGGAGGGGCACCAGATCCTCAAGCTGAACACGGGCAACCCGGCGGTCTTCGGTTTCGAGGCGCCGCACCAGATCGTGCGCGACATGCTCGCCGCGCTCCCGACGGCGCACGGCTACAGCGAGAGCAAGGGCATCATCTCCGCCCGCCGTGCGGTGGTCAGCCGCTACGAGGAGATCCCCGACTTCCCGCGCTTCGACCCGGACGACGTGTTCCTGGGCAATGGCGTGTCCGAGCTCATCACGATGGTCATGCAGGCGCTGCTCGATCAGGGCGACGAGGTCCTGATCCCCGCGCCGGACTACCCGCTGTGGACCGCCATGACCTCGCTGGCCGGCGGCACTCCGGTGCACTACGTGTGCGACGAGGAGAACGGGTGGCAGCCCGACCTCGAGGACATCCGCTCGAAGGTGACGCCGCAGACGAAGGCGATCGTCATCATCAACCCGAACAACCCCACCGGCGCGGTGTACTCCCGCGAGGTGCTCGAGGGCATCGTGCAGATCGCGCGCGAGAACCAGCTGCTGCTGCTCTCGGACGAGATCTACGACCGGATCCTCTTCGACGACGCCGTGCACACGCCGACGGCGACGCTCGCTCCCGATCTGCTCTGCCTGACGTTCAACGGACTCTCGAAGACCTATCGCGTCGCCGGCTACCGCTCGGGCTGGCTCGTGATCACCGGCCCGAAGTCCCATGCTCGGGGCTTCCTCGAGGGGATCACCCTGCTGGCGTCGACGCGACTGTGCCCGAACGTGCCCGCGCAGCATGCCGTGCAGGCGGCGCTGGGCGGTGTGCAGTCGATCGACGCGCTGATCGTTCCGTCCGGGCGCCTGCACGAGCAGCGCGACATCGCCTGGAAGGGACTGGAATCGATCCCGGGCGTGAGCTGCGTCAAGCCGGAGGGGGCCCTCTACGCCTTCCCGCGCCTCGACCCCGAGGTGCACGACATCCGCGACGACGAGAAGCTCGTCTACGACCTGCTCGTCTCCGAGAAGATCCTTCTGGTGCAGGGGACCGGCTTCAACTGGCCGAACCCCGACCATCTGCGCGTCGTCACCCTCCCCGAGGCGAGGGTGCTCAGCGAAGCCGTCGAGCGGCTCGGGAACTTCCTCGCGAGCTACCGCCAGTAGCCGCTTCGGCGCGTGCGCCCAGCGATGAGGCGATGCGACGCACGGCCGTGACCAGCGGCGAACGCGGCGCCACGTCGGCGATCGCGCGCGCGTGCAGAGCCGCGGCATCCGCTGCACGCTGATCCTCGGGGACGAACGCGACCTCGTCGATCCCCGCGAAGCGGTCCAGCGTGCGCCGGATCTGCCCGCGCGCGTCGATGCCCAGCGGACCGGGACGCACGCGGTTCGCGACCACAGTGACCGGTGTGCCGCCCAGCACGTGCCTGAGCTCGGCGTGGGCGCGGATGAACCGGCTCACGCCGAGGGGGTCGGCGGAGAGCACCGCCACCACTGCATCGGCCTCCAGCAGGGCGGCGGCGGTCGCGGCGTGCCGGGCGGGCGCACCCGGGTCGAGGCCGTCATCGTCCGCATCGAGCTCCGCGGCGACGTCGACGACGGTCTCGTCGGTCCAGTTGCGGCAGGCCGCCAGCGTCGCTCGCACTCGACCCGCGCCGAGCTCCGGCCAGCGACTGGGCCTGTTCAGCCCGCTGAGCACCTCGAGCGTGCCGCCGGAGGTCTCGACAGGGCTCGACAGCCGGGAGAGCTCGGCGACGTCCAGAGTCCCCAGCTCGGCCCGACGGCATGCGGCGGCGAGACCGGGAGCGTCCTCGCCCAGTCCGAGCACGAGCGCGAGGGACGGCGCCACGCTGTCGGCGTCGACGAGCGCCGTGCGCCGCCCCGCCCTGGACAGCTCCACCGCGAGCTGGACGGCGATCGTCGAACGGCCGGGAGCACCGTGCGGACCCCAGACCGCGATCACACGTGACGGCCGGCCGGTCGGGGCACCGGGCGAGCCCGCTGCCAGCGCTTGAAGCACCTGCGCCGCCGATGTGCCGTAGGGGAGCGGTGCCGGCAGACCGAACCTCGTCGCCAGCCGGGTGTCGGCGTCGCCGACGGGCAGAACCCGCACGCCCGTGCGATCGCACGCGCCGATCAGCTCGGCGGTCAGCGTCGACCGCGTGGGCGCGATCAGCAGGGCATCCGCTCCGTCCAGCGCGGCGGCCGTCAGCTCGGACGCGTCCAGTCGTCGCACGTCGACGCCCTCGAGCTCCAGATCGGAGGCCAGCATCGAGGCCTCGGCGTCCGGTGCGCAGAGCAGGATGCTGGTCACGAGCCCGCCCCCGCGGGGATGATCGAGATGACGGAGCCGCCCGTGATCGCAGCCAGCACCTCTGCGACGTCCGCGCGGTCGATCACCACCTCCACGTCGGTGCGGTTCTCGCTGAGCATGCCCTCCGCCTCGGCGACCCTGCCGATGACCGCATCGCCGACGAGCACGCGCGGGGCGTCGCGAGTGCGGCCGTCATCTTTCAGCGGCGCCTGCCAGAGCTCCACCGCACTGCCCGCCACCACGCCAGCGGGAATGGCCGTGCTGCTGACCACGATGGTCGTCGTGCGGGACGCTTCCCGGTCGCCGATGCTCGCCGAGGGCACCAGCTCGCCCTTCGGCACGGTGCGCGTCGCGACCGCACCCGACTTCAGCTCCTGCGGAGCGAGATAGGCGTCGACGACCCCGCCCAGGCCCACCTCGACGACCTGGAAGTCCGCGGCACTGACGCTCTCGCCGGGCAGCACGGTGCGCGTGGCCTGGAGCACCGGCGTCGTCTGGCGCGAGGAGGACACCAGCATCCAGACCCCGGCGATGGAGACCGCGACCAGCACGAGGCCGATCAGAAACCGGAGATCGCCGAAGAACGGGCGGTGTGCACGCGAGGACATCATGCACACATCGTCACAGATTCGATGAAGGTGCCCGAAAAGTTATCCACAGGGCCGATTCTCAGGGGCGTGAGCCGCCCAGGCAGGGGAGAATGAACGCATGCCCGAAGCATCCGACATGGCTCCGCGCTTCCTCGCGCCCGCGCAGGTCGCCGAGCTGCTGAGCATCGAGGTCGATGAGGTCATCGATCTCGTGCAGCAGGGGCGCCTGCGGGGCTCGCAGCTGGGTTCGCCGCCGCGCTGGCGGGTCGAGGAGGCCAGCCTCGCCGACTACCTCGAGGAGCAGTCCGAGGATGCCAGACGCCAGGCGCTGTGGCGCCAGGCCAACGAGGCGAGCTTCCCCGAGCTCTGGGGCACCACTCCGTACCGTCGCAGTTGACCGGCGCCGCGCCGCGCGTGAGGCGCCGGGATCCGGCGCGCCTCTCATGATGCCGCCGTCTCGCCGCTCTCGACCCTGATCCAGACCAGCGAGTCGAAGGGGATCACCCGGAAGCCGCGCACCGATCGCGTGCGGCGGACCTCACCGGCGTCATGCAGCGCGAGGTCGAGATGATCGGCGCCGGCGCGGTCGATCGTGCCGTGCTGCGGATCGGTGCCGCGTCGGGCCACCGTCACCGGGGTGCGTCGCCGGGCGAGGTCGCGCAGCACGAAGCCGAGCGTCATCCGCTCTCGCATCGTGGGGGCGGATGCTGCGGCATCCGTGCCGAGCGAGGACAGCAGCGTGCCGTGATCGACGCCGATCGCCGAGACGGCTGCGACGGGCAGGATGCGCAGTCGCGGGTCGGAGGGGAGCACGACGCCGATCCAGTCGGCGCCGATGGCGTGCACCGTGCACTCCCAGCGCTCACCGTCGGCCGGTTCCAGCACCATTCGGATGCGCTCGTCGGCGATCGCGCGGAGTCTGTCGCGCAGTGTCAGCTTCGAGATCCGCAGTCGCTCCGACTCGGCATCCAGTGCGGCGCGCTCCGCCTCCCACTCGGCGGCGAGCTGACCCTCCAGGTCGGCGAAGAGGTGATCCCATTCCACCCGAATGAGCGTAGGCGACCCGAAACGGGCGTGCGCGAGTTATCCACAGATCGGTGCCCGCGACTTCCCTGAGACCGTCGCGCGTGCTGTACTGCAAGGAGTTCGAGCCGATATGCCAGCATGCACGACTGCCACGACCCGGGGGGATCGCGGAACCATGACGACGACGTTGACCGAGTACTTCGCACCGCAGCCGACTCCGAGCGCCGCGCTTCCCGATCCTGTCCCGCTGCTCCGCAGTCTGACGAACGGGGCGCTGGAAGTGCTCGCCGGCATCCGCAAGGTCGACCAGCTGGCGCGCTGGCTCAGCGAGGACGCGTTCCGCGCGCTGGCCGCACGGGCGAACCTGTCGGCGCGTGCGCGCAGCGCTCGCGGCATCGCCCCGGCGCGGCCGAACTTCCAGATCCTCTCCATCCGCGTCACGGAGCCGGTCGACGGCATCGTCGAGGCGGTCGTCATCGTCGCCGGGCCCGGCCGGACGCGTGCGGTCGCGGTGCGGCTGGAGGGTCTCGACGGCAGATGGCGGGCGAGCTCGTTCGCCGTGCTGTGACGCGTGCGCGGCGGACGCGGTCGGCGCCGAACGCCCCCAGTAGGCTGAGGGAGTGTCAACGCTCAGTGATCTCGTACACGCCCAGGGCCGCCTGAACGACGCGGATGTCGAATGGCTGCATCGCCTCGCGGGCGACGGGCAGCTCCTGGCCGACCTCGCCTCCGCGGACATCGTGATGTGGATCGAGACCGCCGACGGCTCCTTCATGGCCGTCGCGCACTCCCGGCCCAGCGGGGCGGCGACCCTCTTCTACCGCGACATCGTGGGGGAGAAGGTGCGTCCGCAGTGGCGCACGCAGGTGCAGTCGGCGTTCGAGTCCGGCGAGATCGTCGATTCCTCGTCACCGGACTGGTTCGAGGAGACGCCCACGCGCGTGCGCGCGGTGCCGATCAAGCGCAAGCACGACGGCGGCGCCATCGTGGGCGTGATCACCCGGCACACCAACCTGGGCGAGGCGCGGATGCCGTCCCGCCAGCAGATCAGCTTCGACGAGTGCGCGAACGACCTGTTCCGCATGATCGCCTCCGGCGAGTTCCCGGATCTCGCGGCGCCGACCGCGCCCCGGCGCGGCGCGCCCCGTGCATCCGACGGCCTCATCCGGCTCGACGTCGACGGCATCACCACCTTCGCGAGCCCCAACGCGCTGTCGGCGTTCAACCGGATGGGGTTCGACGACGAGCTCGAGGGCGAGTCGCTGGCCGAGGTGACCACGCGGATCGTGCCGCCCTCGCGTCAGGTGGACGAGTCGCTCCCCGTGGTCGTGACCGGCCGCGCACCCTGGCGCACCGACATGGAGGCTCGCGGGGTGACGGTGTCGCTGCGAGCGATCCCGCTGAAGGACCACGGCACCCGGATCGGGGCGATCGTGCTGTGCCGCGACGTGTCGGAACTGCGTCACCAGGAGCAGGAGCTCATCACCAAGGACGCGACGATCCGCGAGATCCACCACCGAGTCAAGAACAACCTGCAGACGGTGGCCTCGCTGCTGCGCATCCAGGCGCGCAGGACACGCTCCGACGATGCCAGGGACGCGCTGACCCAGGCCATGCGCCGCGTCGAGTCCATCGCCGTGGTGCACGACACCCTCGCCAGCGGCCTGTCCCAGACCGTCGACTTCGACGAGGTCTTCGACCGCGTGCTCAAGCTCGTCGCCGAGGTGGCCGCCGCCCCGAACACCCGGGCGCGGACGCAGCTCGAGGGGCGCTTCGGCGTGCTGCCCAGCGAGTACGCCACACCGCTCGCGCTCGCGCTGACCGAGGTCGTGACCAACGCCGTCGAGCACGGCCTCGCGGGGCAGGAGGGCATCGTCCGCATCGAGGCTACCCGCACGTCCGAGCTGCTGACCGTGACGGTGACCGACACCGGGCACGGCCTTCCCGAGGGGCGGGTCGGCCAGGGGCTCGGCACGCAGATCGTGCGCACCCTGATCCAGGGCGAGCTCAGCGGCACGATCGAGTGGAAGGGCACCGAGGGCGAGGGCACGCAGGTGACCATCGCGATCCCCATGCGGTGGATCGCCGCCTGACGAGCATGCGAGAAGCGCCGGCCCCGAAGGGGACCGGCGCTTCTCGCGTCTGGTGCGAGGGAGTTCAGCCCGCGCGGCGCGCGCGTGCGGCGCGGCGCTTCAGCGCACGGCGCTCGTCCTCGGAGAGACCGCCCCACACGCCCGAGTCCTGGCCGGACTCCAGGGCGTACTGCAGGCAGATCTCGGTGACGGTGCAGGTGGCGCAGACGGCCTTCGCCTTCTCGATCTGGTCGACCGCGGGGCCGGTGTTGCCGACCGGGAAGAACAGTTCGGGGTCGACGGTAAGGCAGGCCGCTTTGTCGCGCCAATCCATGGATGGCTCCTCAGAGATAGATGTTCGGTGTGGTGGCCGCAGATGCGGCACTCGAGTTCGGGAAGCGGATCGGGAGTCAGCTACCCTGGTCATGCGGGTGTTGCACCCGCCCCACTCCGATGTGGGAGCACATGGCTTTGTCTATTCTGTTACATGGAATGTGCGAAATCAAGGGTTTTTGTGACATTCATCCCTGAGGAGTTCCCGTGCGCCGATCCGGCCCCGCCGCCATCGCAGCCGTCGTCCTGGGACTCGAGGGCGTCGCACTCGCGGTGATCAGCCTGATCGAGCTTTTCGCCCTCGGCGCCGGTGATGCGTCGTCCGCGGCGAGCGGGATCGCGCTTATCGGACTGACCTTGATCGGCGCCGCCGCGCTGATCGCCTTCGCCTTCGGCGTGGTGCGCCGTGCGTCGTGGGCGCGTTCGGGCGGCATCGTGTTCCAGGTGCTGGGGATCGCCCTGTCGCTGGCGGCGCTCACCATCCGGCCCACGCCCTGGACGTTCGTGCTGGTCCTCGGGATCGTGGGCGTCGTGGGGCTGGTCACGCTGATCGCGACGGTGCGCCGGGAGGGCGCTGACGATCCCCGACTGCAGGGGCGTTCGTCCGACGACGAGTGAGGATGCCCGCGCTCAGGCGTCCACGCCGAGCGCTTTGCGCAGCCGGGCGACGTGGCCGGTGGCCTTCACGTTGTACTGCGCGAGCTCGATGACGCCCTGCTCGTCGATGACGAAGGTCGAGCGGATGACGCCCTCGATCACCTTGCCGTAGTTCATCTTCTCGCCCCACACGCCGTAGGCGGTGTGCACGGCGTGGTCGGGGTCGCTGAGCAGCTCGAAGGTGAGGGCATCGCGCTCCTGGAACTTCTTCAGCGTGGCGGGCTCGTCCCGCGAGACGCCGACGACCGTGTAGCCGGCACCCTGCAGGGAGGAGATGCTGTCGCGGAAGTCGCACGCCTGCGTCGTGCAGCCGGGCGTCATTGCCGCCGGGTAGAAGTAGAGGATGACCTTCTTCCCGCGCAGATCGGAGAGCGAGACGCTGGTCCCGTCCTGATCGAGCAGGGTGAAGTCGGGGGCGGGGGTACCGGGTTCCAGGCGCGTCGTGGTCACGCCACCAGCCTATCCGCCGAACGTCTCCAGCAGACGCTGCAGCGACTCGAGGCGAGCGCGTCCCGCCTCGCTCAGGGTTCCGTCCGCCGCGGCCAGGTTCAGCGCGCAGTCCTCGGCGTCGGGCAGGTGCGTGCAGCCGCGCGGGCAGTCCTCGGCGATCTCGGCGAGCTCGGTGTACGCCGCGAGGATGTTGGCGCGGTCCACGTGCCCGAGCCCGAACGAACGCACGCCGGGGGTGTCGATCACCCAGCCTCGCCCGGTATCCGCGACATAGCGCAGCGAGACCGTCGACGACGACGTGTGCCGTCCGCGGCCGGTGACCTCGTTGACGTGCCCGGTGGCCCGGCCCGCTCCCGGGACCAGCGCGTTCACCAGCGTCGACTTGCCCACGCCGGAGTGGCCGACGAACACCGTGGAGTGGCCGATGAGGGCCGCGCCGATCTCGTCCACGGGCATCTGCCCGCGGGCGCTGGTGAACACGGTGAGGTCGAGGCCGTCGAAGTGCGACAGGAAGTCCGACGGATCGGCGAGGTCGGTCTTGGTCACGACCAGGAGCGGGCGGATGCCGGCATCCAGGGCCGCCACGAGATAGCGGTCGACCAGACGGGCGCGCGGCTCCGGGTCGGCCGCAGCGACGACGATCAGCATCTGGTCGGCGTTGGCGACGATGACCCGCTCCACCTGGTCGGTGTCGTCGGCGCTGCGGCGCAGCAGCGAGGTGCGATCGACGATGCCCACGATGCGGGACAGCGTCCCTTCATCGCCCGAGGTGTCGCCGACGACCCGGACCCGGTCGCCGGTGACGATCGGCGTGCGGCGCAGCTCGCGCGCGCGGGCCGAGGTCACGGTGCGCTCATCGGCCCGGTCCTCGCCGATCAGCACGCTGTACCTGCCGCGGTCGACGCCGAGGATGCGACCGATCTCGGCGTCCTCATGTGCAGGGCGCCGCTTGGTGCGTGGCCGGTTGGCCTTCGGGTTCGGACGCGACCGGATGCTGCTCTCGTCGAACTCCTCGAAGTCGGAGTCCTCGTCGTCGTCGCCCAGCCAGCTCACGCGGTGGCGCCCGTCAGCATCCGCTCCCAGAGCATCGTGAACTCGGGAAGGGTCTTCGCGGTGGTGCCGATGTCGTCGATCTCGACGCCGGGCACCCGGAGTCCGATCAGCGCGCCCGTGGTCGCCATCCGGTGGTCGTGATGTGCGGGCCACACGGCGCCTGTCAGAGGGGCGGGGGTGATGCGCAGGCCGTCGGGCAGTTCCTCGGCCTGGCCGCCGAGGGCGCGCAGGTTCCCGACGAGCGCGGCGATGCGGTCGGTCTCGTGCCGGCGGATGTGCGCCACCCCGCGGATCGTCGTGGGGCCGTCGGCGAACGCCGCGAGTCCGGCGATCGTCGGCGTCAGCTCGCTCGCCGCGGACAGGTCGATGTCCAGTCCGCGGATCCCGTCACCCGCCCTGACGGTGAGTGCACCCGCGTGCCGGCTGGTGTGCGCGCCCATGGCGTGCAGGATCTCGGGCAGCAGCGCACCCGGCTGCGTGGAGTGAAGCGGCCAGCCCGCCACCGTGACCTCGCCACCTGTGACCATCGCCGCGGCCAGGAACGGGGCCGCGTTGGACAGATCCGGCTCGATCGCCACGTCCTTCGCGCGGGGGACCCCGGCCTCGACGAGCCATTCGCCGACGGCGGGACGCTCGATGCGGATTCCGCGACGGCTGAGCGACTCGATGGTCATGTCGATGTGCGGGAGGCTGGGGAGGTGCTCGCCGGTGTGGACGAGGTGCAGACCGACGTCGAATCGCGGCGCCGCGAGCAGCAGGCCCGAGACGAACTGACTCGAGCCCGAGGCGTCGATCTCGACCCGGCCGCCTCGGATGCGACCGTGCCCGCGCACCGTGAACGGCAGCGACCAGGTGCCCTCGTCGTCGATGTCGACGCCCAGATCGCGCAGGCCCGTGATGAGTGCGCCCATCGGGCGATGCAGCGCGGTCTCGTGCGCGGTGAGATGCACGTCCTGCGCGGCGAGGCCTGCCAGCGGGGCGATGAAGCGCATCACCGTGCCGGCCTGGCCGCAGTCGATGGTGACGCCGCCCTTCAGAGGAGCCGGGGTGACGAGGAGGTCGGGGCCGAACTCGCCGTCGGAGGCGACCTCCTCGACGCCGACGCCGAGCAGCCGGAGCGCCTCGATCATGCGACGCGAGTCGTCCGAGTGCAGCGGCCGCAGCAGGTGGCCGGGTCCGTCGGCGATGGCGGCGATCATCAGCTCGCGGTTCGTCAGCGACTTCGAGCCGGGGATCGTCACGGAGGCGTGCACGGGGCGTCCGCTCTCCGGCGCGCGGTACGCACCGCGGGCGGGGGCGGGGGAATACCGGTCAGTGCTCATCGGTTCTAAGCCTAGTGAAGCCTGCGACACACGGAGAGAAGAGGTGACGGATGTCCGCGACGCTGACGACGGATGCTGTCGACTCCTCCGCTGAGGAGGTGCTCGCCCGCCTAGACTGGCCGGTGATGGACGAGACGACAACCGCGGACCCTCGACGGGATTTCGAGGAGCAGGCGATCCCCTTCATGGATCAGCTCTACGCGGCGGCGATGCGCATGACGCGCAATCCCGCCGATGCGGCTGACCTCGTGCAGGAGACCTTCGTGAAGGCGTACGGGGCGTGGTCCTCGTTCACGCAGGGCACGAACCTGAAGGCGTGGCTGTACCGCATCCTGACGAACACCTACATCAACATCTACCGCAAGCGTCAGCGCGAGCCCTTCCAGGGCACGATCGACGACCTCGAGGACTGGCAGCTGGGCGGGGCGGAGTCGACCACCGCATCCCACAGCCGCTCGGCCGAGGCCGAGGCGATCGACCGGATGCCGGCCTCGGCCGTCAAGGACGCGCTGCAGCAGGTGCCCGAGGACTTCCGCCTCGCGGTGTACCTCGCAGATGTCGAGGGGTTCTCCTACCAGGAGATCGCCGACATCATGAAGACCCCCATCGGCACCGTGATGAGCCGCCTGCACCGTGGCAGGCGCATGCTCCGCGAGCTGCTGGCAGACTATGCCGCCGAGCGAGGAATTGCGGCGGCTCAACCGAGGAGCACGAAATGACCGACTGCGGCTGCGAGAAGGCGCGAGCTGACCTGGAGGAGTACCTCCGCAACGAGATCTGCACGACCGAGCATTCCGAGATCCGCGAGCATCTGGAGAACTGCGAGTTCTGCCGGAGCGAGGCGCTGGTCGCGACGACGCTCACCGAGGTCGTCGCGCGGGCCTGCAAGGAGAGCGCTCCGGAAGAGCTGCGCGAGCAGGTCTTCGCGCGTCTGCGTGCCGCCCAGGCCGCCGCGCACTGACCGTTCCGCCGCGCTGCACCGACCCGTTCCGCTGCCCGCTGAGTAGTCTGGGCGAGTGAACTCCGTCGACGCCCGCACCGTCCCTGCCGATCCCGAGTCCGCGCGGAGGCTGCGAGAGCAGGGCTTCGACTACCGCGTCGTCGACATCGCCGACTACGGCTCCGCCGTGGCGTTCGCGCAGGCCGCCGAGCGCGGATTCCTGGGCGGTGCGCCCTCCGATGCGGAGATCGAGCGCATGCGCGAGACGTGGCAGGAGCGCCGCAACGTCGGCGTGTACGAGGCGGATGCGGTGGCCTCGGCGCTGCCGGTCGGCACCGTGAACTCCTGGGTCGCATCGATGTCCCTTCCCGGCGGTGACGCGGGGAGGGCGATCCCGATGTGGGCGATCAGCATGGTCACGGTGGCCGCGACGCATCGTCGGCGCGGCATCGCCCGGGGACTGCTGGAGGGCGAGCTGCGCGCCGCGGCATCCGCGGGAGTCCCGATGGCCGGGCTGACCGTGACGGAGGCGACCATCTACGGCCGCTACGGCTTCGGGCCGGCCGTGCCGGTGTCGCGCATCGCAGTGGACGCGCGCACCTCGGGCTGGCGGGCGCCGCAGGCGCCGGGAAGGCTCGAGTACGTCGGCCTCGACCAGCTCGCGAGGGAGCTCGGGGAGCTCCACGAGCGCGCCCGCTTCGCGCGGGCCGGACAGATCGCGGGCTGGCGCGGACGCTGGCTGGGTCAGGCGGGACTGGGTGCGGGCTCCAAGAAGGATGCCAACGCGCGCGGCGTGCACTACCGCGACGTCGACGGCGTCGTGCGCGGTGCGATCGCGTACACGCTGAAGGAGCTCCCCGGATCGTTCCGGAACAGCATGACCGTCCGCCAGCTCGTCGCCGAGACCGACGAGGCGCTGAGCGCTCTGTGGGGCTTCGCAGTGAATCACGACCTCGTCGATCGGATCGAGGCCGATCTGCGTCCCGTCGACGATCCGGTGGTGCGCCTGGTCGCGAATCCGCACGCGGTGGACGTCACGGTGCGGGACCACGGCTGGCTGCGCATCCTGGACGCGCCCGCGGCACTGCGTGCGCGCCGCTATGCGGCATCCCTCGACACGGTGATCCGCGTCGAGGACGGGTACGGCTTCGCGGACGGCACGTGGCGGCTGAGCGTCGACGCGGCCGGCGCTGCCGAGCTGGAGACGACGGATGCCGCGCCCGACGTCGCGCTCGATGTCGCGACGCTGTCCAGCGCCTATGCCGGGGGAGTGCCGCTCACCCAGCTCGCCGCGGCCGGCCGGGTGCAGGGCGACGCGGCGTCCGTCGCAGCTCTCGGGCGAGCCCTGCACGCGGACCCGGCGCCCACGCTCAGCATCTGGTACTGAGCCCGCAGGCAGGGGCCCTGCGGACTTCTCTGCAGAAATCAATTGGAAAGGTCTTTACCGGAAAGAACCTTTACTATAACCTCGCTTCTGGCGGAGTCCTCTCCGCGCGCTCGACAAGCCGACGAAGCACTTGAGACGAGGTCCCCATGCACGACATCCGGTGGAGGAAGACGATTCCTCTTGTCGCAGGCACTGCCGCGCTCGCCCTGGCACTGGGAGGATGCGCACCTTCAGGCGCTCAGCCGACCGGCGAACGGCCGCTGCGTGTCTGGTCGGGGTCGATGACCCCGATCGCGAACAACTTCAACCCCTTCGCCGTCGACACCGCGGCGCACCTGACGTTCGGCGCGATCTACGAGCCGCTGTTCTTCTTCAATCAGCTCTCCGCCGAGGCTCCGGTCGGCCTCATCGGCGACTCCTTCGAGTTCAACGACGACGGCACGGTGCTCACGATCAGGATCAAGCCGGACCAGAAGTGGAGTGACGACGCCGACCTCACCGCCGAGGACGTGGCGTTCAGCCTCGGCTACGGCTCCAATCGCGACCCGGACACGGTGTCGGTCGAGGCGAAGGACGCGACCACCGTGATCGTGACGTACTCGACGCCCAAGTTCACCGCCGCCTCGATGATCCTCGGCGCGACCTTCATCGTGCCCGAGCACATCTGGTCCAAGATCACCGACTACATGTCGGAGACCAATCCGAAGCCCGTCGGATCCGGGCCGTACGTCCTCAAGACCTTCACCGACGCCGCCTACACGCTCGAGGCCAACCCGCTCTTCCGCGAGGGCGCGCCCGACATCAAGAAGGTGCAGGACGTCGGCATCGACTCCAACCAGTCCGCCGAGGACCTGCTGAAGACCGGCGAGCTCGACTGGGTCGGGCAGTTCGTGGCCAATCCGGACGGCGTCACCGGCAGCGGCAGGGTCGCCACCATGAACCAGCAGCAGGACCCCACCGTCATCATGACCTGCGCCGATGCGGCCCTCGGCTGCAAGGGCGCGCAGACCGATCCCGCGGTGCGCCAGGCGCTCAACGCCGCGATGGACCGGGCATCGATCAGCAAGAAGGCGTTCGCGGGCCTCGCGGGGGAGTCCAGCCCGAGCTTCGCCCTGCTGCCGCGGGACGAGAAGTGGCTGAGCGACCCGTCGCTCGCGACCAGCCCGCAGCGCGCCGATGCCGCCGAGGCAGGCCGGATCCTGGAGGCCGCCGGGTACACGAAGGACGCCGACGGCTTCTACGGCAAGGACGGCACCGCCATCGAGCTCGACCTGTTCTCGCCGGACGGCTGGACCGATTACAACGACGCGGCGAAGCTGATCGCCGCTCAGGCGGCCAAGGCCGGCATCAGGGTCAACGCGCGCACGGTCTCCGAAGCCGAGTACTGGACGCCGGTCTCCAACGGCGACTTCCAGCTCGCGCTGTACGGACTGACGCAGTCCCTGGTCGCCGACCCCTTCTCGAACTACGACCAGTACTTCGCCACGGGCGCCACGGCGAAGGTCGGCGAGATGCCGGCCAAGGGGCAGAACTACGCCCGCTACAGCAACGCCGATGTCGACGCGGCCGTCGCCGCGGCCGGCGCGACCCAGGACGAGGGCGTCAAGAAGGAGGCGTACGCGAGGATCCAGGCGCAGATCGCGCAGGATCTGCCGTACATCCCGGTGGTGCTCAACGCCTCGCAGGCGTTCTACAACACCGCCGAGTTCGCCGGCTGGCCCACCGCCGACGACCTGTACGCGAACCCGCTTCCGTACCTGTCCACTGCCTCCGCCGTCATCCTGACGCACCTGCATCCGGTCGAGAAGTAGGAGCGCCCTCACATGGTTCGGGTCCCGAGGAGGGGGAGCGCATGAGGTTCTGGACGCGTCGAGTCGTCTTCTACGTGATCACGCTCTGGGCCGCCGTCTCGCTCAATTTCCTCCTGCCGAGGATGATGCCGGGCGATCCTGCGGCGATCATGATCGGCAAGCTGCGCCGGGCCAGCGGCGGACGCCAGCTCTCGGAGGCCACGATCACGTCGATCCACGCGCTGCTGGGCACCGGGAAGGACACCAGCCTGTGGGACCAGTACCTCGTCTACTGGGGGCGGATGCTGCAGGGTGACCTCGGCGTCTCGTCCACGCGTTATCCCGCATCGGTGGGCGACCTCATCGCCGACGCGCTGCCGTGGACAGTGACCCTGGTGGGGACGGCGACCGTGATCTCCTTCGTCATCGGGATCGTCGCCGGAGCCTGGGCCGGATGGCGTCGGGGGACCTGGGTCGATCAGCTCGTGCCCGTGACGACGTTCCTGCAGTCCATTCCGTACTTCTGGCTCGCCCTGGTGCTGGTCGCCGTCTTCTCGGTGCAGCTCGGGCTGCTGCCGATCTTCGGCGGCTACGGCGTGTTCGAGTATCCGGCGGGCCCGGAATGGAGCCTCGGCTTCATCGGGAGCGTCGTCGTGCACGCGCTGCTGCCTGCGACGACGATCGTGATCTCGTCGGTGGGTGGATGGCTGCTGGGCATGCGCAACATGATGGTGCAGGAGATGGCGGAGGACTACGTCCTCACCGCCGAGGCAAAGGGGCTGCGGCCGTCTCGGATCCGCCGCGCCTACGCCGCGCGGAACGCGGCCATCCCGAGCCTGGCGGGATTCGGCATCGCGCTCGGGTTCGTCGTGGCCGGGTCCATCGTCACCGAGCAGGTGTTCAGCTACCCCGGCATCGGCAAGCTGATGATCCAGGCCGTGCAGGGACTGGACTACGCGCTCATGCAGGGCGTGTTCCTGGTGATCACCCTCACGGTGCTCGCCGCCAATGTGCTCGTCGACCTGCTGTACGGGTTCATCGATCCGAGGGTGCGGAGAAATGGCTGAACTGATCGAGGCGCCGACGGGCGCACACACCGACGCGGGCACGTACGACGCACCCGCGGACACGCACGCCGTCGCCGTCGCGCGGATGGGCCGCTCCGGGCGCGTCCTGCCGAGGATCACCGGCAAGCTGCTGAGCGGTCTGACCATCATCGGCGCGATCGCGCTCTTCGGTCTGCTGGGTCCGCTGGTCGTGGGGGATCCGCACGATGCATCCCACGAACCGCTGCTCCCGCCGTCTCCCGCGCACCTGCTGGGCACGACCAAGCTCGGTCACGACGTGCTGGCGCAGATCGCGACGGGCACGCAGGGGTCGCTCTTCGTCGGACTCGTCGCCGGGCTGGTGGCCCTGCTGCTCGCCCTGGTGTTCGGCGTGCTGGCCGGATACTTCGGCGGCGCCGTGGACGAGGTGCTGATGCTGATCACGAACATCATGCTCGTCATCCCGGGGCTGCCTCTGGTGATGATCATCGCCACCTACGTGCAGCACACCGAAGGGCTCGGAGCGCTGGCCCGCAGCTCGCTGCTGGTGGCCCTGGTGCTCGGCATCACCGGATGGGCGGGATCTGCCGTGGTGCTGCGCGGGACCGCGAGGTCCCTGCGCACACGGGACTACGTCGCGGCATCCGTCGTCGCGGGGGAGCGTCCGCTGCGCATCATCTTCGTGGAGATCCTGCCGAACCTCGTGCCGCTGCTGGCGGCTCAGCTGATCTTCGGCGTGATCTTCGCGGTGCTCGGCGAGGCCGGTCTGTCCTATCTGGGTCTCGGCCCGACCGGGTCGATCACGCTGGGCACCGTGCTGAACGACGCGCAGACCGGACAGGCGGTCGGCAGCGGTGCATGGTGGTGGTTCGTGCCGCCGGGCGCGATCATCGCCCTGATCGGGACGGGGCTCTCGCTGATCAACTTCGCGATCGACGAGATCGTGAACCCGAAGCTGCGGCTCGCACCGGCTGCCGCGCGCAGGCAGCACCGCGCCCAGCGCGCCGAAGCGGCCACCAGGGGAGAGGAGGTGGCGGCATGACCGACCTCATCACCGCGCCCGTCGCGGAGCCGGTCGTCGCGTCTGTGGATGCCGAACCCGTTCTCACGGCCCGCCATGTGACGATCGAGTACGAGGTGGATCCGCCCGTCCAGGCGGTCCGCGATGTCTCGCTGACGCTGAACCGCGGCGAGATCCTGGGCCTCGCGGGAGAGTCCGGATGCGGCAAGACGACCCTCGCGTACGGGCTCAACCGGCTGCTGAAGGCGCCGGCGCTGATGACCTCGGGCGAGATCGTCTTCCACGATCGATCCGGCGCGGACATCGACGTCGCCGCGCTGGGCGGTGAAGCGCTCCGGGCGTTCCGCTGGGACAAGATCTCGATGGTCTTCCAGGGCGCGATGAACTCGCTCAACCCGGTGATCACGATCCGCGCGCAGATCTTCGACATCTTCGACACCCACCGGCCCGGCATGTCGCGGCGGGACAAGCAGACACGCGCCGAGGAGCTGCTGACGCTGGTGGGCGTGGAGCCGGCTCGGCTCGCCAGCTTCGCGCACGAGCTGTCCGGCGGCATGCGCCAGCGCATGATGATCGCGATGGCGCTCGCCCTGGATCCGCAGGTGATGATCATGGACGAGCCGACCACGGCGCTGGACGTCGTGGTGCAGCGGGGGATCATCCGCGAGATCATGCGGCTGCGCGAGAAGCTCGGCTTCGCCGTGATCTTCATCACCCACGATCTTCCGATGCTGATCGAGATCAGCGACCGCATCGCGGTGATGCTGGACGGACGCATCGTCGAGCAGGGCCCCGCCGAGCAGATCTACCGCGCACCCGAGCACGAGTACACCCGGCGGCTTCTGTCGAGCTTCCCGAGCCTGAGGGGGCAGCGGGGCGGATTCGTCCGCGCCGGTTCAGGCGTCATGGGCGCGGAAGCGGCCGGACCGACCGGAGAGGGGTCGCGATGAGGACGACGGATGCCGGAGCGCAGCCGCCGACGCTGGAGGCCAGGGGCCTGGTCAAGGACTTCCATCTGCGTTCGGGAATGCGTACGACCGTGCTGCACGCGGTGAAGGACGTCTCGTTCACACTCGAAGCCGGGAGGACTCTCGCGCTTGTCGGCGAATCCGGCAGCGGGAAGTCGACGATCGCGCGGATGCTGATGAAGCTGGAGAACCCCACCAGGGGGCAGATCCTCCTCGACGGGCGGCCGACCGGGCGCGGCGGGTGGGCCAGAGCCGCGTATCGCTCCGAGGTGCAGATGGTGTTCCAGGATCCGTTCGCGTCGCTGAACCCGTTCCACACGATCATGCATCACCTGGAGCGCCCGCTGCGGATCCATCATCCGGGGCTGTCCGGGACGCGCGTGCGCGAGCGAGCGCTCGAGCTGCTGGAGCGGGTGCGGCTGTCTCCCGCGGAGTCGTTCATCGATCGCAGGCCGCACGAGCTCTCCGGAGGCCAGCGGCAGCGGGTCGCGATCGCCCGCGCGCTCGCTCCCGGTGCACGGTTCATCGTGGCGGACGAGCCGGTGTCGATGCTCGACGTGTCGATCAGGCTCGGCGTGCTGAACCTGCTGGCCGACCTGCAGCGCGAGGACCGTCTGGGCGTGCTGTACATCACCCACGACCTCGCCACGGCTCGCCACTTCAGCGACGAGATCATGGTGCTCTACAAGGGCGATGTCGTCGAGCGCGGCCCGGCGGACCAGGTCATCCTCGACCCGAAGCACGAGTACACCAGGACGCTTCTCGCCGCCGCGCCCGAACCCGAGAATCTCGGACGGCTGCGCGACGAGGTGCGCGCGGAACTCGCCGCCGGCTGACGGCCGATCCGATTCTCTTCCCGCCACCGGCGACAGGTCCGGCTGCGGTGTCCCCGTACGACGTCGAACCCTGAGAGGAGCACTCATGTCGCAGATCGACCCGGGCACGTCCGCGTGGCTGCGCACGCGGAACGACCGCGAGGCGCTCCACCTGTTCCTCGAGCACGGAGCACTCACCCGGACGCGGCTCGGCGAGCTCTCCGGGATGTCCAAGCCCACCGCGACGCAGATGATCTCGCGGCTGGAGAGCGCGGGACTGATCGGGCCGGTGGGCGAGGTCGCCGGCAGTCGCGGCCCCAGCGCCGTGAGCTGGGGCGTGCGGAGCGACCGCGTCGCAGGCGTGGCGGTGAGCATGCTCGAGGACTGCATCCAGGCGGTGGTCGTCGACGCGCTGGACCGCAGGCATCCGATCGTCGAACTCGAGGTGCGCGGCGAACCGCGCTCGCCGGAGCGCGACATCGACCGCGCGATCGACGCGGCGTGCGCGGCGTCCGGCATCGAGCGGCGCACCGTGGAGGTGGTGACCGCGGGCGTCCAGGCCGCGGTGAGCAGCGAGTCCGACGCCCTCTCCCTGACCGACTCCCTTCCCGGATGGCCCTCTGTCGGCGCCCGTGCGCGCATCGAGTCCGAACTCGGCATCGCCGTCGTGCTGGAGAACGACGTCAATCTCGCCACCATGGCGGAGCGGGCCTTCGGCGTCGCGCAGCAGGCGGGCAGCTTCGCGCTGCTGTGGCTGGGGGTCGGACTGGGTGTCGGCGTCGATCTGGGCGGCCGGATCCACCGCGGGGCCCACGGCGGGGCCGGTGAGATCGGCTACCTCGTCGTGGCCGGACGCTCACAGCGCAGGGGCGCGGTGACCACGCAGCTGCTCGGTTCGGACAGCATCCTCGCGCTCGTCGACGCGCCGGCGGGCACGCGGTACCCGGAGGGCATCGCCGCCCTCGCGCATCATGAGCCGGCGCTGCGGACGGTCGCGGCGCGCATCGCCATGACGGTCGAACCCGTGCTCGCCGTGCTCGACCCCGAGCTCATCGTGCTCGGCGGACCGACGTCCCTGGCCGGTGGCGAGCGGCTCGCCGAGCTGGTCGCCGACGAGCTGCGCAGCGACGAGCGGCCCGACGCAGACGTGCGCCTGAGCGTCACCGGCGACAGCTCGGTGCTCGCGGGCGCGAGACGGCTGCTCGTCGAGCAGATCCGCACCCGACTCGAAGACCGAATCCCCACCTGGTGAGCCACGGCCCAACCGGTACCAACACAAGGAGAGCACATGAAACTGGCCATCGTCGGCGGCGGATCGACATACACGCCCGAACTCATCGACGGCTTCATCCGCCTGCAGGCCGAACTGCCGATCGACGAGCTCGTCCTGGTCGACACCGACCCGTCGCGACTCGAGCTCGTCGGCGGGGTGGCGAAGCGGATGCTGGTGCGCGGTGGTCACCCGGCTCGGTTCAGCACCACGGATGACCTCGTCGCGGGGGTCGCGGATGCGGATGCCGTGCTGATCCAGCTGCGCATCGGCGGGCAGGACGCCCGTGAGCAGGACGAGAGCTGGCCGCATGACGCGGGCTGCATCGGCCAGGAGACCACCGGGCCGGGCGGTCTCGCGAAGGCGCTGCGCACGGTGCCCGTCGTGCTCCGGATAGCCGAGACCGTGCGCGCGCACGCCAAGCCGGATGCCTGGATCGTCGACTTCACCAACCCGGTGGGCATCGTCACCCGGGCCCTGCTGCAGGCAGGACATCGCGCGGTGGGCCTGTGCAACGTGGCGATCGGCTTCCAGCGCCGCTTCGCGGCCGAGGCCGGGGTCTCGCCCGATCGCGTGGCGCTCGGGCACGTCGGGCTGAACCACCTCACCTGGGAGCGCGGGGTCTTCATCGACGGCGTCGACACCCTGCCGCAGGCCCTGCAGGGCGATCTGCAGGAGCTGGCCGACGACGTGCAGCTGGCGCCCGCGCTGCTCGCGCAGCTGGGGATGATCCCCTCGTACTACCTGCGCTATTACTACGCGCACGATGAGGTGCTGCATGAGCAGCTGCACAAGTCCACCAGAGCGCACGAGGTCCGCGCGATCGAGCAGGAACTGCTGGCGCTGTATGCGGACAGCAGCGTCGACACCAAGCCCGAGATCCTGGAGCGCCGCGGCGGCGCGTACTACTCCGAAGCCGCGATCGAGCTGCTGCTGGCGATCCGCGGTAGGTCCGAGCTGCCCCGCGTGGTCAATCTCCGCAATGACGGCGTGCTGCCCTTCCTCCCCGACGATCACGTGATCGAGGTGCCGGCGCGGCACGTCGACGGACGCTTCGTGGCCGAGCCGGTCGCTCCGCTGCCCGATGACATCCGGGGACTCATCAGTGCGGTAGCGGGCTACGAGCGGCTCGCGCTGGATGCGGCCGTGAACGGCGGCCGCGACCGCGTTCTCCATGCCATGCGATCGCATCCGCTGGTGCTGCAGCACGACCGCGCGGAGAAGCTCACCGACCTGCTGATGGCGGCGAACTCGCGCTTCCTGGAATGGGCATGACCATGGCGGCGGATCTGGTGATCGCGGTCGACGGCGGAGGCTCGAAGACCGACGTCGTGCTGCTCGATCTGAGCGGCAGGATGCTGGGCTGGGAGCGCGGCTCGGGGTCGAGCCCGCAGGTGGAGGGACTGACGAACTCGGTGCGCGTCATCGACGGTCTCATCGACCGCGTGCTCGACGGGCGGGACCCGAGGCGGCTCGCGCAGGTCGGGGTGTACCTTTCCGGTCTGGACCTGGACGAGGAGATTCAGGCCTTCCGTGCGGCCATCGCCCACCTGCCCTGGGCTGCGAGGCCTACGGTCGCGGAGAACGACCTGCACGCCCTGCTGCGCGCCGGCACCGATTCGCGCAATGCCGTGGCCGTGATCTGCGGCACCGGGATGAACGCCATCGGCGTGCGCGAGGACGGGGCCGACGTGCGCTTCCTCGCCCTCGGGCCGCTGTCAGGGGACTGGGGCGGCGGGACGGAGCTCGGCGCCGCCGCGCTCTGGCACGCCGCCCGTGCGGAGGACGGACGCGGGCCGCGGACGGAGCTGCTCCCGCTGCTGCTGGATGCCGTCGATGCACCGAGCGTCGGCGCGATGATCGAGGACGTGCATCTGGGGCGGCGCGAGGGCGACCGCCTCGGCTACCTGGCGCCTCTGGTCTTCCGTGCCGCGGCAGACGGCGACGTCGTCGCGCAGGGGGTCGTGCGGCGACAGGCGGATGAGGTGGTCGCCTACGCCCACGCCTGCATCCGGCGGCTCGGACTGCTCGAGGTCGACGTGCCCATCGTGTTCGGCGGCGGAGTCGCTCGAGCCAGGGACCCCCTGCTGCTGTCCGGGATCGAGGAGGGGATCTCCACGCGGATTCCCCGCGCGTCCCTGACGATCGTCGATTCCCCGCCCGTGCTGGGCGCGGCGCTGCTCGCGCTCGAGCAGGTGGGCGTCGGCATCGACGCGCTGGCCGGGGTGCGCACGGAGCTGGAATCGGACGAGAGGTTCACCCGGCCCGTGCTGCTCTGAGCATCCCCTCGTCGCCTTCCGGTCGCGTTCCGACGCAATCCGGCCATTCCTCGCACGTCAGGGTCGGCCGGGGTCTCGGTGTCCGCGGCCGTGGCTATCGTGAGCGGGTGAGCATCCGCGAATCCGACCTCCGTGCACCCTCGTCCGGAGCGCCCGCCGGGCGGCTCGGCCTCGGGCCGGGGATCGCTCTGTACCTGGCATCCGTGCTGGGCACCGGTCTGCTCGTGCTCCCCGGACTCGCCGCGCGCGCCGCGGGGCCCGCGAGCATCCTGTCGGTGGCCATCGTGACCCTGCTCGCCATCCCGCTCGCCGGGACGTTCGCGGCCCTGGCTGCCCGGCATCCGGACCCGGGCGGAGTCGCCTCCTATGTGCGGCGGACGCTGGGCCCGACCGCGGCTCGTGCGGCCGGCTACTGGTTCATGTTCGGCGTCGCCGCGGGCGGCGCCGTGGTCGCGATGCTCGGCGCCCGCTACATCGCGACGATCGTCGGGATCGACCCCGGGATGGTGCCCGTCCTGGCCCTCGCGTTCCTGGCTCTGCCGTTCATCACCAACCTGTTCGGCGTGCGGGTGGCCGGCTGGCTGCAGCTGGTGCTGACAGCCCTGCTGATGGCCGTGGTCGTCACGGTCATCGCGGTCGCTGCTCCCGCCGTGCAGCCGGCCCGTTTCGAACCGTTCCTCACGCACGGCTGGGGTGGCGTGGGCACCGCGGTCGTGATGTTCGTGTGGGCGTTCGCCGGATGGGAAGTGGGCACGCACATATCCGGCGAGTTCCGCGATCCCCGGCGCACCATCCCGATCGCGACGGCGGTCACTCTGGCGCTGTCCGGCGCGAGCTACCTGGTGCTGCAGGTCGTCACGGTCGGTGCCCTCGGGGCGCGCGCGGGGGAGGGGGACGTGGTGCTGCTCGACCTGGCCAGCCTGGGCGGGCTGTCGGCGGCACCCGCACTCGTCGGCGCGGCGGCAGGGATCGTGGCGCTCGGAGTGATGAACGTCTACCTCGCCGCATTCGCGAAGCTCGGCGCGTCGCTGGCCTCGGCCGGTGACCTGCCCGCCCCGCTGGCGAAGGGCGTCGGGAACGGCGAGGTGCCGCGTCGCGCGCTGCTGCTGACGGGTGCGATCATCCTGGTCTACTTCACGATCGTGCTGCTCACCGGCGGGGACCTGCAACCGTTCATCCTGATCCACACCGCGAGCATGGTCGCCATCTACGCGCTCGGGATGGTCGCCGCCGTGCGCCTGCTCCCGCGCCGGACCCTCGGGCATCGACTGGCCGTGGTCGCGGCGGTGCTCACCGTGGCGATGCTGCCGCTCGCCGGCACCGCGCTGATCGTGCCGGTGCTGCTCGCCGGGGCGGCCGTGCTGGTGGGAGTCATCCGCGGACGCATGCGGCGGGACGTGCGCTCCTAGGCCGACGGTTCACCTCGCGTCCGAGACGCGCGAGCCGTCGAGGCTCGCGACCCCGCACACAGACGAAGGATGCCGCCCCTCGCGAGGAGGGGCGGCATCCCGTCGTATGCGGCTCGGCTCAGTCCAGCGTCAGCGCCTGCTTCAGCAGGGCGGCCTGCTCGGCCGCGTGCACCTTCGACGACCCGGTCGACGGCGATGCCGCGGCCGGACGGGACACCACGCGGAACTGCCGCGGGCCGGGGACCTCGGCGAACGCCAGGGCCAGGAACGGCCAGGCGCCCTGGTTCTCGGGCTCGTCCTGCGCCCACACCAGCTCGGCGTTGGGGTAGGAGTCCGTGATGGCCTTCAGCGCATCGATCGGCGTCGGGTAGAACTGCTCGAGGCGCACCAGGGCGATCTCGGGGTTCGGGTTCTTCTCCAGCTCGCTGGCGAGGTCCCAGTGGATCTTGCCGGCGTGCACGACGACGCGCTTGACGGCGGCGCGGTCCAGAGCGCGGTCATCGTCGATGACCGGCTCGAAGCGTCCCTGGGTGAAGTCCTCGACCTGGCTGGTGGCACCGCGCAGACGCAGCATGGCCTTCGGGGTGAAGACGATCAGCGGCTTGCGCGGACGCGTGTACGCCTGACGACGCAGCAGGTGGAAGTACGACGCGGGAGTGGAGGGCCGCGCCACGGTCATGTTCTCCTGGGCGCACAGCTGCAGGAAGCGCTCCATGCGTGCGGAGGAGTGGTCGGGGCCCTGGCCCTCGTAGCCGTGCGGCAGCAGCAGGACGACGCCGGACTGCTGACCCCACTTCTGCTCGGCGGCCGAGATGTACTCGTCGATGACCGACTGGGCGCCGTTCACGAAGTCGCCGAACTGCGCCTCCCACAGCACCAGCGCCTCGGTGTTCTCGACCGAGTAGCCGTACTCGAAGCCGAGCGCGGCGTACTCGCTGAGCAGCGAGTCGTACACGAAGAAGCGACCCTGCGACGCGGACAGGTTGGTCAGCGGCAGCCACTCCTGACCGTTCTCGCGGTCGTGCAGCACGGCGTGACGCTGCACGAACGTGCCGCGGCGGGAATCCTGACCGGCCAGACGCACAGGGGTGCCCTCGACCAGGAGCGAACCGAACGCCAGCAGCTCGCCGAAGCCCCAGTCGATGCCGCCGGTGCGGCTCATCTCCACGCGCTTGTCGAGCTGCTGCTGCAGCTTCGGGTGCACCGTGAAGCCGTCCGGCTTGTTCGCGTGCGCGTCGCCGATGAGGTGGATGACCTCGAGCGGCACGCCGGTGATCTCGGGCTCGCCGACCTGCGGGTCGACCTGGGTCAGCTCGGGCGCGATCGGGGTGGCACCGGTCTCGGCGGCGTGCGTCTCGGCGAACGCGATCTCCAGGCGGTTCTGGAAGTCGGCCTTTGCCTTGTCGTACTCCTCCTCGGTGATGTCGCCTCGTCCGACGAGGGCCTCGGTGTACAGCTTGCGCACCGAGCGCTTCGCCTGGATGAGGTCGGTCATCAGCGGCTGGGTCATCGACGGGTCGTCGCCCTCGTTGTGACCGCGGCGGCGGTAGCAGACCAGGTCGATCACCACGTCGCGGTGGAAGCGCTCGCGGTACTCGAAGGCCAGCTGTGCCACGTGGATGACCGACTCGGGGTCGTCGCCGTTCACGTGGAAGATCGGCGCCTGGATCGTCTTGGCGACATCGGTGGCGTACACCGAGGTGCGCGAGTCGGTCGGCAGCGTCGTGAAGCCCACCTGGTTGTTCACCACGATGTGCACGGTGCCGCCGGTGCGGTAGCCGCGGAGCTGAGACATCTGCAGCGTCTCGACCACGACGCCCTGGCCGGCGAACGCGGCGTCGCCGTGCACGAGGATCGGCAGCCAGGTGAAGGTGCCGATCGGCTTGCGGTCCTGCTTGGCGCGGGCGATGCCCTCGAGGACGCCGTCGACCGTCTCCAGGTGGGAGGGGTTGGCCGCGAGGTACACGGGCAGCTCGGCGCCGTCCTCGGCGACGAAGGTCCCCTCGGTGCCGAGGTGGTACTTCACGTCGCCGGATCCGCGCTGGTTGCCCGGGGTGAGCGATCCCTCGAACTCCCGGAACACCTGGCCGTAGGTCTTGCCCGCGATGTTGGTGAGCACGTTCAGGCGGCCGCGGTGGGCCATGCCGATCGCGGCACCGTCCAGGCCCGCGTTCGCGGCGCCCTGCAGGATCTCGTCGAGCAGCGGGATCAGCGATTCGCCGCCCTCGAGCGAGAAGCGCTTCTGGCCGACGAACTTCGTCTGCAGGAAGGTCTCGAAGGCCTCGGCCTCGTTGAGCTTGCTGAGCACGCGCAGCTGCTCGTCGTGGCCGGGCTTGACGTACTTGACCTCGACCTTCTCCTGGAACCAGCGCCGCTGCTCCGGGTCCTGGATGTGCATGTACTCGATGCCGAGGGTGCGGCAGTACGAGTCGCGGAGCACGCCGAGGATCTCGCGCAGCTTCATGACGCGCTTGCCGCCGAAGCCGCCGGTGACGAACTCGCGGTCGAGGTCCCAGAAGGTCAGGCCGTGGCTCTCGATCTCCAGGTCGGGGTGCGAGCGCTGCACGTACTCCAGCGGGTCGATGTCGGCCATGAGGTGACCGCGCACGCGGTAGGAGTTGATCAGCTCCTGCACCCGGGCCTGCTTGTCGACGCGCTCGGCGAGGTCGACGGCGATGTCCGCGTTCCAGCGGATGGGCTGGTAGGGGATGCGCAGCGCGGCGAAGATGTCGTCGTAGAAGCCGCGCTCACCGATCAGCAGCTCGTGCACCTTCTTCAGGAACTCGCCGGAGCCGGCGCCCTGGATGACGCGGTGGTCGTAGGTGCTGGTCAGGGTGATGACCTTGCCGATGCCCAGCTCGGTGAGCACCTTCTCGCTGGAGCCCTGGAACTCGGCCGGGTAGTTCAGGGCGCCGGCGCCGATGATGCAGCCCTGGCCCTTCATCAGGCGCGGCACGGAGTGCACGGTGCCGATGCCGCCGGGGTTCGTGAGCGAGACCGTGGTGCCGGCGAAGTCGCCGGCGGTCAGCTTGTTGTTGCGGGCGCGGGCGATGAGGTCCTCGTAGGCGAGGAGGTACTCGCCGAACGTCATGGTGTCGGCGCGCTTGATGCTGGGCACCAGGAGGGCACGGGTGCCGTCCGGCTTGGGGACGTCGACCGCGATGCCGAGGTTGACGTGCGCGGGCGCGACCACCGAGGGCTTGCCGTCGATCTCGGCGTAGAACACGTTCTGGCTGGGGAACTCCTTGAGTGTCTTGATCAGCGCCCAGCCGATCAGGTGCGTGAAGGAGACCTTGCCGCCGCGGGTGCGGGACATGTGGTTGTTGATGACGATGCGGTTGTCGATCATCAGCTTGGCGGGGATGGTTCGGACGCTGGTCGCGGTGGGGACCGTCAGCGACTGGTCCATGTTCGCCGCGAGGGTCTTCGGCATGCCGCGCAGCGGCGTGACCTTGTCCTCCTCAGCGGACTCCGTCTCCTCCTTGGCCTGCGGCTTGGGCGCCTGCGCGGGGATCGGCGCCTGCTTCGCGGGCTTCGTCGTGGTGCGGGCCACGGGCTGCGCGCCGATCACGGGGATCGGCGCCGTCACCGGCGCGACGCTCGGCGCGTCCGAGGTCCGCGCGGTCTGCGCCGCCGCGGCATCCGGAGTGTAGTTCTCCAGGATCGGCCACCACTCCTTGTCGACGGAGTTGCGATCCTGCTTGAACTGCTCGTACAGCTCGTCCACGAGCCACGAATTGGCTCCGAACCCCCCGTCGCCCCCGACGCCGGTCACCTGGTTCGACACGCTCTACCGCCCTACTTTCATCGCTGAAGCTGTGCATGCGGCTCGGCGGCGAGAGCGCGTCGGGTCGCACGTCTGTAACAGTCTCCCAGCCTAACGCCAATCGGCCGCCGGAATGCTCCCCGGTCGGGCGGTTCGCTGCGGGCGTGGAGGGGTAGCGTGACGATATGAAGTTCTCCGGTGAGCTGCCCGCAGTGGATCTGACCTATTCGGACGTCTTCCTGGTGCCGCGGCGCTCCGCCGTCTCCAGCCGGCTTCAGGTGGATCTGGCGCCGCACGACGGCACGCCCGCGACGATTCCGCTGGTGTCGGCGAACATGAACTCGGTGACGGGTCCGCGGCTCGCCGCGGCGCTCGCGCGTCGCGGTGGGCTCGGCGTGCTGCCGCAGGATCTGCCGCTGCAGGAGCTGGATGCCGCCATCCGCTGGGTCAAGCGCCAGCCCGTGCGCTGGGACACGCCCCTGGTGCTCTCTCCGCGGGCGACGGTCGCCGACGCGCTGCGGCTGCTGCCCTCGCTGCCAGGGCACGGCATCGTCGTCGCCGACCAGCGCGGCGGCGAGCCGCTGGAGCGCGCCGACGTCCGGGGCATCCTGCCGGCACCGAGGCTCGCGACGGCCCTTCCGGACGCCGCGCTCGGCGACCTGGTGCACGCAGGGCCGGTCGCGCTGGCCGCTGAGGACATCGGCGAGGGACGCGCGGCGTACGACGCGATCGACGCGGCGGATGCCGAGATCGTCCTGGTGCTCGATCGCGGGCACGTGGTCGGCACCCTGACCCCGCGCACCGCGCTGCGCTCGAGCCTGTACCGCCCTGCCGTGGACGCCTCGGGGCGCCTGGCGGTCGCGGCGGCGGTCGGCATCAACGGGGATGTGGCGGGCAAGGCCCGCGCGCTGGCATCCGCCGGTGTCGACGTCCTGGTGATCGACACCGCCCACGGACATCAGGAGGGGATGCTGCGCGCGCTGCAGACCGTCGCGGGGCTGGATCTCGGCATCCCGCTGGTCGCAGGCAACATCGTCACCGCCGACGGCGTGCACGACCTCGTGCGTGCCGGGGCGTCGATCCTCAAGGTGGGCGTGGGGCCCGGCGCCATGTGCACGACGCGCATGATGACCGCGGTCGGGCGCCCGCAGTTCTCCGCCGTGCTCGAGACCGCGCAGGCGGCGCGCGAGCTCGGCGCGCACGTGTGGGCCGACGGGGGAGTGCGCTACCCGCGCGACGTCGCGCTCGCGCTCGCCGCCGGTGCCGCGTCCGTCATGATCGGATCCTGGTTCGCCGGCACCATCGAGGCGCCGGGCGAACTGCTCCACGACGCCGAGGGGCGGGCGTACAAGGAGTCCTGGGGGATGGCGTCGACGAAGGCGGTGCAGGCCCGGTTCGAGCGACTGGACCCCTACGAGCTGGCCCGCAAGGAGCTGTTCGCGGAGGGCATCTCCTCGTCGATGATCTACCTGGACCCGCTCCGGCCCGGCGTGGAGGACCTGCTGGACATGATCACCTCGGGCGTGCGCTCCTCGTTCACGTACGCGGGAGCGGCCACCGTCGCCGAGTTCCACGACCGCGCCCTGGTCGGCCTGCAGTCCGCGTCCGGCTACGAGGAGGGCAAGGCGCTGCCGGTGAGCTGGTAGCGTCCGCGCGGCTCACAGCAGGATTCTGTAAGATCGTCCGCACCATGGACGACCCTCCTTCTTGCAGTCCCTCGCCCCACCGCCCGCTCCTCGCCCATAGCGAGGACTTCAGCTGATGGAATTCGTGCTGCTGGGCGTGGGGCTCCTCCTCATCGTCGGGACCGGCCTGTTCGTCGCCAGCGAGTTCGCGCTGGTGAACCTCGACCGTGCAGAGCTCGAAGCGCGCCAGGCGCGCGGCGAGTCCCGGCTGATGCTCACCATTCGTGCGCTCAAGATCACCTCGACGCATCTCTCCTCGGCGCAGCTGGGCATCACGCTCACCACGCTGCTGACCGGATACACCATGGAGCCGGCGATCTCGAAGCTCCTCGAGCCGCTGCTCGAGGCGTGGGGCGTTCCGGATGCCGCGGCCGTACCGGTCTCGGTCACCGTGGCGGTGCTCGTCGCCACCTTCCTGTCGATGATCATCGGCGAGCTGGTGCCGAAGAACTTCGCGCTCGCCCTCCCGGTGCAGACGGCCAAGCTGGTCATCCCGTTCCAGACGGCGTTCACCGTGGTGTTCAAGCCCGCCGTGCTGATGCTCAACGGCAGCGCGAACGCCGTGCTGCGC
This sequence comes from Microbacterium sp. 22195, assembly GCF_052056515.1. Lineage (NCBI taxonomy): Bacteria > Bacillati > Actinomycetota > Actinomycetes > Micrococcales > Microbacteriaceae > Microbacterium > Microbacterium sp. 22195. The sequence goes on along the minus strand of NZ_JBQEPE010000001.1, from coordinate 942,454 downwards.
GCGATGGGCATCGAGCCGAAGGAGGAGCTCTCCGGTGCGCGCAGCGCCGAGGAGCTCTCCTCGCTGGTGCGCAGGTCGGCCAGCCAGGGCGTGCTCGAGGAGGACACGGCGACGCTGCTGGACCGCAGCCTCAACTTCGCCCGCCTCACCGCGGATGACATCATGACGCCGCGCCCGAGCATGCATGCGATCTCGGTGGGCGACTGCGCGGATGATGTCATCCGCCTGGCCCGCAGCACCGGGCACAGCCGCTTCCCGGTCTACGACGACGACCTCGACGACATCACGGGCGTCGTGCATGTGAAGGCCGCCGTGTCGGTGCCCCGCGAGAAGCGCCTCGAGGTGCCCGTCGGAGCGCTCAGCACGGAGCCGCTGCGGGTGCCCGAGACCGTGCACCTGGACGCACTGGTCGCCGAGCTGCGCTCGAAGGGGTACCAGATGGCGATCGTCGTCGACGAGTACGGCGGCACCGCCGGCATCGTCACCCTGGAGGACCTCATCGAGGAGATCGTGGGCGAGGTGTTCGACGAGCACGACCGATCCCGCGCGGGCATCGTCCGCCGGGTCGACTCGATCACCTTCCCCGGCGAGCTGCGTCCGGACGAGCTCCTGGCGCGCACGGGCATCGAGGTGCCCGAGGGCGAGGTGTACGACACCATCGGCGGCTACATGATGAGCCTGCTCGAGCGCGTGCCCGCCCTCGGCGACGAGGTGCGCATCGGCTCCGGCACTCTCACGGTGGTGCGCATGGACGGCAGGCGCGTGGATCGCATCCGCTACATCGCCGATCCCGCCACCGAGACCGACGACGAGACGGAGGCCCGCCGATGAGCGACTGGGCAGGCCTGGTGTGGCTGATCGTGCTGCTGCTCGCCAACGCGTTCTTCGTCGGCGGCGAGTTCGCCGTCATCTCCGCGCGCCGCTCGCAGATCGAGCCGCTCGCGGAGCAGGGCTCGCGCGCGGCGAAGACCGCGCTGTACGCCATGGAGCACGCCACGCTGATGCTGGCGACCTCGCAGCTGGGCATCACGATCTGCTCGCTGCTGATCCTGAACGTGTCCGAGCCGGCGATCCATCATCTGCTGGAGATCCCGATGCACGCGTTGGGCTGGGATCCCGCGCTGATCTCGGTGCTGGCCTTCGTGATCACGCTCGCCCTGGTGTCGTTCCTGCACGTCGTGTTCGGCGAGATGGTGCCGAAGAACCTGGCGTTCTCGGTGCCCGACCGTGCCGTGCTGATCCTCGCGCCTCCGCTGGTGTGGGTCTCCCGCGTCTTCCGGCACGTGATCGCGCTGCTGAACGGCTCGGCGAACCTGTTCCTGCGGCTGTTCGGCGTGGAGCCGAAGAACGAGGCGGCCTCGACGTTCACGATCGAGGAGGTCGCGACGATCGTCGACCGGTCGCGTCGCGAGGGCGTGCTGACGGACACCTCCGGCGCCGTCGCCGCTGCGGTCGAGTTCACCGACAAGAAGGCGCGGGATGTCGCCGTGCCGCTGGCCGAGCTGATCACCCTGCCGGACACCGCGACGCCCGGCGATGTGGAGAAGGCGGTGGCCCGCTACGGGTTCTCGCGCTACGTGATCGTCGACGACGAGGACGTGGCGATCGGCTACGTGCACCTGAAGGACGTGCTGCGGGCCTCCGAGGAGTCCGACTCGCACATCGACGAGCCGCTGCCCGCCAAGCGGATCCACCACATGGTGCCCGTGCAGGAGGACACCGACCTGGAGGACGCGCTCGCCGCGATGCGCCGGGGCGGACGTCACCTCGCGAAGGTGCGCGACTCCTCAGGGGAGACGACCGCGGTGCTGTTCCTGGAGGACATCCTCGAGGAGCTCGTCGGCGAAGTGCAGGATGCCACGCGTCGCGGCCACGGCCGCTGAGCACGGCACAGCGCGCTGAGCGCAGCGCGCGGCCGCTGAGCGCCGCCTCCGGGGGAGGTGGCGCTCAGCGCCAGCGTGCGCGCAGGTACTGCGGCGGCCAGTCGACCTCGGCGCCCAGCTCATGCGCCGCGCGCAGCGCGAAGTGCGGGTCGCGCAGCCACTCGCGGCCGGCGAACACCGCATCCGCTGCACCGGAGGCGAGCACCTCCTCGGCCTGAGCCGCGGAGGTGATCAGCCCCACCGCGCCGGTGGGCACCCGCCCGCCGGCGCGGACGATCTCCGCGAACGGCACCTGGTAGCCGGGGCGCAGCTGCACCTTCGGGTGCGCGATCGTGCCGCCGCTGGACACGTCGACGAGGTCCGCTCCGTGCTCGATCGCCCACCTGCCGACCTCCGCCGCCTCCTCGGGGACGAAGCCGCCTTCGGCGTAGTCGGTCGCCGAGAGCCGCACGAGCACCGGCAGATCGGGGCCGGCGATCTCCCGAACCGTTTCCACGATCCGCAGCAGCAGCCGGGCGCGGTTCTGCAGCGAACCCCCGTACTCGTCGGAGCGGACGTTCGACAGCGGCGACAGGAACTGGTGCAGCAGATAGCCGTGCGCGCCGTGCACCTCGAGCGCGTCGAATCCGGCATCCACTGCCCGACGCGTCGCGTCGGCGAACCCGGCGACGATGCGGTCGATGCCGGCGGCGTCGAGTGCCTCGGTGGGCGCGAAGCCCTCGAAGGGCACGGCGGAGGGGGCGACGGTCTGCCAGCCGCCCTGATCCGCGGGGACGGATCCCTGCTCCTCCGCCCACGGCCACCAGGTGGACGCCTTGCGACCCGCGTGGGCCAGCTGGATGCCGATCATGCCACCGCGTGCGTGGACGTCGGAGACGATCTCGGCCCAGACGTCGCGCTGCTCGTCGGTCCACAGGCCGGTGTCCCGCGGGGAGATGCGGCCCTCGGGCGTCACGGCGGTCGCCTCGGCGACGATGAGCCCTGCGCCGCCTGATGCGAACTGCGCCAGATGCGTGCGGTGCCATGACTGCGGCACGCCCTCCACGGCGCTGTACATGCACATCGGCGACACCCACAGGCGATTGCGGAAGGTGCGGGAGCGGAGGGTGAGCGGCGAGAACAGCAGGGTCACCCTACGACGCTACCGGCTGATGACAGGGGTGAGGGCCGTCCCCGATCCGGGGCGGCGCCCGGCGTCCGCGCGATAGCGTGGTCTCATGACGCGCGAGTGGACGCAGGCCGACACCACCGGCTTCCTGCGCGTTCCGGCGGCTGACGACGACAAGTACTCCCGCGGCGTGGTCGTGCTGCGCACCGGTTCCGCCGCCTACCCCGGTGCTGCGGTGCTGGGCGTGGAGGCGGCCTGGCGCGCCGGTTCGGGGTACGTCCGGTATGCGGGTGAGGCCGCGGACGCCGTGCTGGCGCGCCGCCCCGAGACCGTGGTGGGCTCCGATCTCGGACGCACCAGGGTCGACGCCTGGGTGATCGGATCGGGCACGGACGCCGCCCATCGCAGCGAGGAGGAGCAGGAGGCGCTGCGTCGCATCCTCGCCGGGGCCGCCCCCGTCGTGGTGGACGCGGGTGCCCTGGATCTCGCGCGCGGCGCGACCGCACCGTGCGTCCTGACCCCGCACGCGGGCGAGCTCGCCCGGCTGCGCGCGCAGCTCGGGCTCGCCTCGGGGGAGCGGCCCGCATCCGACGATCAGCGGATCGCCGAGGTCGTCGAGACCGCGCAGACGCTGGGATCCGTCGTGCTGTGCAAGGGATCCCGCACGATCATCGCGGCACCGGACGCGGAACCCATCCTGGTGTCGAACGGGCCGGGGTGGCTCGCCACGGCCGGCACGGGCGACGTGCTGGGCGGCGTGCTCGGCACCCTGCTCGCGGCCAACTCCGGAAGGCCCCTCGCCGAGACAGCGGCGGCGGCCAGCTGGCTGCACGGGCGCGCAGCGGCGATCGCGTCAGGATCGGGCGACGGCGCCGTCGGGCATCCGATCGTCGCCCTCGACGTCGCGGACGCCCTTCCCCTCGCGATCGCGGAGCTGATCGCGTGAGCGCGGCGCGGCGCGTGCGCGTCTGCGGCCGAGAGCCGGCCCGCGGATGACGCGGAAGTCCGGCCGCACCGCACTGCTGTGGGGCGCGTTCCTCGCCGCGCATGCGGTCGTCGCCTGGCTGGGCTGGGTGCTGCCCGCGCAGCCGATGGGCGATGTGGTGCTGGTCTATCAGCCGTGGTCGTCCGCCGCGCTCGACGGCGGCGCGGTCGTGGGGATCACAGAGAGCTGGGTGTACCCGCAGCTGGCGCTGGTGCCGATGCTGCTGGCGCAGCTGCTGGCGGTGCCGTTCACCGGCGCCCTGGGGCCGCAGGCCGGCTACCTGATCGGGTGGGCGCTGCTGGTCACGCTGTGCGACCTGCTCGGGTTCGCGGCGCTCGTCGGCCGCGGCGGCACCCGGCGCCGACGGATGGCCGCCTGGTTCTGGATCGGCGCACTGCTGCTGCTCGGCCCGATCGCCATGTACCGGATCGACGCGGTCACCGTGCCCGTCGTGATCGCAGGCGGGCTGTGGCTCGCGCAGCGGCCGCGGGTGGGCGCCGCTCTGCTCACGATCGGCGCCTGGGTGAAGATCTGGCCCGGCGCCGTGGTGGTCGCCGCGATCGCTGCCGGCCGGCGGTCCTGGCAGGTGCTGCTGAGTGCGGCATCCGTCACGATCGTGATCATCGGCGTGCTGCTGATGCTCGGCGCAGGCGGGAATCTGCTGGGGTTCCTCGGCATGCAGACCGGCCGCGGCCTTCAGATCGAGGCCGTGGGGGCCACGCCCTTCCTGTGGCTGGTCCTGGGCGGCGCCGCGCGCATCGAGTACAGCTACGAGATCCTCACCTTCCAGATCGCCGCGCCCGGGGCGGACGTGGTCTCCGCGCTGCTGACGCCGCTGATGGCGCTCGTCGTCGCCGGTATCCTGATCCTCGGCGTCGTCCGCGCACGTGGCGGAGCGGCGTGGCAGCGGCTCCTGCCGCCTCTGACGCTGGCGCTGGTGACCGGGCTGATGGTGACCAACAAGGTCGGCTCCCCGCAGTTCCACACCTGGCTGATCCCGCCGGTCATCCTGTGGATCGTCTTCGACCGCGTCCGATCGCGCACCGCGGCGCTGCTCGTCCTGGCGCTGTGCGCGCTCACCTTCACGATCTATCCGCTCACCTACGACCAGCTGCTGCGCGCCGAAGCGCTGCCCGTGCTGCTGCTCACGGCTCGCAACCTGCTGCTGGTCGTCCTGCTCGTCCATGCGGTGCGCGCCGTCGTGCGCGTACCGCGCGGATCCGCGACACCCACCTGAAACCACCCCGAAATCGGAGGACACCCATGCTCGTCGCCTTCTCAGTCGCCCCGTCCGGAAACGGCCGCTCCGGCGATTCCGTCCATGACGCCGTCGCCGCCGCGGTCCGCGTCGTTCGCGAGTCCGGTCTCGCGCACCGCACCACGAGCATGTTCACCGAGATCGAGGGTCCGGACTGGGACACGGTGATGGACGTCGTCAAGCGCGCCACCGAAGCGGTGATGCCGTTCGGCTCCCGCGTCTCACTGGTGCTGAAGGCCGATATCCGTCCCGGCTACAGCGGGGAGCTGGATGCCAAGATCGAGCGGCTCGAGGCGGCGATCGACGCCGCAGACCAGGACTGAGATGAGCGCCGACGGGGAGATCCGCGTCGCGGGCACCGCCGTCGTGCTCCGCGACGGACCGGAGGGCCTGGAGACGCTGATGCTGCGGCGCCCGTCGAAGGGCTCCTTCGCGGGAGCCTGGGTGTTCCCCGGCGGACGCGTCGACCCCGGCGACTGGGCGGATGCGGACGACGAGGCGGATGCCGCCCGGGCCGCGGCCGTGCGGGAGACGCGGGAGGAGACCGCGATCCGCATCGCCGATGTCACCCTGCTCTCCCGGTGGACGCCGCCGCCCGAGCAGCCCGTGAAGTTCCGCACCTGGTTCTTCCTCGCCCGCGACCTCGGCGACGAGGTGCGCGTGAACCCCGGCGAGATCGAGGAGGCGGTGTGGCTGAGCCCGAAGCGGGTGTTCGCGCAGCATGAGGCGAGCACCCTGACCCTCTTCCCGCCGACCTGGGTGACCCTGAACGGACTGCTCGGGCACCGGACGGTCGATGACGCGCTCGCCGCCGTCGGCGAACCGGCGCTCTACGCCACGAACCTGCGCGACGGCGTCGACGGCCGCTTCGCGCTGTGGGCGGGGGACGCCGAGCACGCGGAGGAGCCCGGGGGACCGGATGCCCGGCATCGGCTCCTGATGGGCACGCTGCCCTGGCGGTACGAGCGCCGCTGATGCGGCATCCGCTCGTCATCCCGTCTTCCCCGCGCTCGCCCGCCACTAGCATGGACAGGTGACTCCCTCGAACCTCTCGAGGGGTGCGGCGATGAGGGCGCTCCTCTCCCTCGCCATCGGCAGCTTCGGCATCGGCATGACCGAGTTCGTCATGATGGGCCTGCTTCCCGACATCGCCCAGGACCTGCTGCCCGACCTCTGGGCGCGCAGCCAGGAGCAGGCGATCGGTCAGAGCGGTGTGCTCGTGTCGATGTACGCGCTGGGCGTCGTGATCGGCGCGCCGACCATCGCCGGTGCGGTCGCGCGGTATCCGCGGCATCGGGTGATGCTCGGCCTCGCCGTCGCCCTCGCCCTGTTCAACGCACTCGTCGTGGTGCTGCCCGGCTTCGGACTGGTCGGGATGGCACGTCTGCTGGCCGGCCTCCCGCACGGCGCCTACTTCGGCATCGGCGCGCTCGTCGCGGCCGACGTGCTGGGTCCGGGGCGTCGCGCCCAGGGAGTGGCCTTCATCCTCACCGGGCTCACGATCGCGAACGTCGTCGGCGTGCCCGTCGGCACCTATCTCGGCCAGCAGTGGGGCTGGCGGACCGCGTTCCTCGCCGTCACCCTGGTGTTCGCGCTCGGCGCGGTGTGCATCGCGCTGTTTGTGCCCGCCCACGAAGGCGATCCCGGACGCACGATGCGCTCCGAGCTGGGGGTGTTCCGCTCCTCGCAGGTGTGGCTGACGCTGGGCGTCGGCGCGATCGGATTCGGCGGCTTCTTCGCGGTGTACAGCTACATCGCCCCGCTCGTCACCGAGGTCGCCGGAGCACCGCAGTGGGCGGTGCCCGTGACGCTGGTGCTGGTGGGGGTGGGCATGACCATCGGCAACCTCGCCGGCGGCCACTTCGCCGACCGCGACCTGCGGGCCACGCTGCACTTCGGACTGGCGGGCCTCGCCGCGGCGCTGGTCCTGCTCGCGCTGCTGGCCTGGTCGTTCGCCGCGCTGGTGGTCCTGGCACTGATCGTCGGTGCGCTCTCCGCGATGATCAGCCCGGCGATCCAGACCCGGCTGATGGACGTCGCCGGAGACAACCAGTCGATCGCGGCAGCGCTGAACCACTCCGCGCTGAACATCGGCAACAGCCTGGGTGCGTTCCTCGGCGGCGTCGCGATCTCGCTCGGGCTGGGGTTCACCGCTCCGGAGTGGGTGGGCGCGGGGCTGGCGCTGCTGGGACTCGGCATCACCGTGATCGCGTACCGGGCGGAGCGGCGGACACTGCAGGCATCGGCCGCGGTCTGAGCCGCGGATCCCCGGCGGCCACCGCGGGACGGCTCAGGCGTCGAGCAGCCGCTGCAGATGCATCCCGACCTCGTCGGTCTCGATGAGGAAGCCGTCGTGGCCGAAGTCGCTGGCCAGCACGATCGCCTCGTCGTCGATGAGGTTCGGGATGCTGCGCGCGATGCGCTGCTGCCCGTCGACCGGGAACAGCCGGTCGGTGTCGATGCCGATCACCAGGCTCTTCGCGGTGACGGTGTGCAGCGCCTCCTCGACACCGCCGCGGTCGCGCCCGATGTCGTGGGAGTTCATCGCCTCGACCACGGTGATGTAGCTGTTCGCATCGAAGCGGCGGGTGAACTTGTTGCCGTGGAAGTCCAGGTAGGACTCCACCGCGAAGCGACCGCCGTGGCCGAGCGGGGAGACCCCGGACTGCCAGGAGCGCTGGAACCGCTGATTCAGCTCGATCGGGCTGCGGTAGTTCAGCAGCGCCATGCGGCGGGCCAGCGCCAGACCGCGGTGCGGGCCCTCGCCGAGGGCCGCGTCGTAGTACTCGCCGCCGGCGAAGCGCGGATCCATCCGCACGGTCTCCAGCTGCACGAAGTTCAGGGCGAGCTGGTCGGCCGTCGTCACCGGGGGAGAGGAGAGCACGGCCAGGCGTTCGACGCGATCAGGAGCCATGACGGCCCACTCCAGAGCGTGCATGCCGCCCATGGAGCCGCCGATCACGGCGGCCCAGGTCTCGATGCCGAGCTCGTCGGCCAGCCGGATCTGCGCAGCCACCTGATCGCGGATCGTGAGGTAGGGGAAGCGGGATGCCCACTCCCGGCCGTCCGGGGCGATGCTCGCAGGGCCGGTCGAACCCTGGCATCCGCCCAGCATGTTCGGGGCGATCACGAACCAGCGATCGGTGTCGATCGCAGCTCCCGGTCCGACCACGGAATCCCACCAGCCGGCCGTCGGATGCCCGGCGCCGGCCTCGCCGCGCACGTGGCTGTCACCGGTCAGCGCGTGCAGGATGAGCACCGCGTTGTCGCGCGCCGCGTTGAGCTCGCCCCAGGACTCCCAGGCCAGGCGCATCACGGGCAGGTGCTGGCCGCTCTCGGTGCGCAGATCGCCCAGGAAGGTGAAGCGGCGGTCGCCCGCGGGGTCGCCGTCGCGCCAGGCGCCGGTCGCGGGGGGACGGGCGCGCAGCAGTCGCTGGTCGGCCTCGGTCACGGGTGCCGAGGGCACCGTGTCCTCTGAGGTCGTCTGCCAGTCCATGTCTCCCATTCTCCCGGGTGCCCGCCTGCGGGAGCGGAAGGTTACGCCTCGTTCTCTCGGCTCTGCTCCTGCCCACCCCGCGGAGTCTGCTCCTGCCGACCCCACGGAGAAGGAGGAAAACGTTCGTCAAACCCTGCTAGAACCGATGTTTTCCTCCTCCCAGCGGAAGGAGGCCTTCATTCTGCACAGGTCGCGGTGAATACCGGGTTATCCCCTGAGCACGGGAATCCGTCGTCGCTCCGCCTTTTCGCTCCGCGAGCATGGACGAATGCGAACACGAGTGCGTCTTCCGCCCAGGCTGGGCGTCCGGTTCACGATCCAGGAGGCCGCACGGGCCGGAGTCGGACGGTCCAGGCGGGACGCTCCTGATCTTGCCCGACCATTCCCCGGCATCCGCAGTGTCAGACCGCCCGAGACGTTCAGCGAGCGGGTCGACACATATCTCCGGCGGATGAAGCCCGGGCACCGCTACGTGGGACGGACGGCCATGCGGCTGTGGGGACTGCCCCTGCCCTGGGCATGGAATCGCGGAGAGCCCCTGGACGTGGCCGTCCCGCCGGATGCCGCACCGCCTCGGACCGCCGGCGTCACGGGGCGCAGGCTCGCCCCTCACCGGGCGGAGACACTGATTCTGCAGGGCGTTCCGGTCGTCGACGCGACCGCGGCGTTCTTCTCGGCCGCTGCCGAGCTCGGTCTGGGGCACGCCGTCGCCGTCGCGGACGCACTCCTGACCACCGCGGACGACTACCCGGGGCTCGGTCCGGGCAGACCTCTGGCGACACGCGAGACGATCACGCGAAGGCTCGCCGAGTGGGGAAGGTTCCCTGGATCGGCGACGGTGCGAGAAGCGCTGAAGCTCGCCAGGGAGAAGGTGGAATCGCCCAAGGAGACCGAGACGCGACTGCTGCTGGTGAATGCCGGGATGCGGGAGCCCGAGATCCAGTTCGAGGTGAGAGTGGGGCGTCGCCTGGTCGCGAGGACGGACCTGGCCTACCCGGAGCTGAAGACAGCGATCGAGTACGAGGGCGATGGCCATCGGCGTAGCAAGGAGCAGTGGCGCATCGACATCCGCCGTCAGCGCGAACTCGTCGCGCACGGATGGATCGTCGTCCGCCTCACCCAGGCCGACCTCGATGACGGCGGACGGCTTCTGCTGGAGAGTGTCCGTTCGGCGTTCGCGACCCGCAGGAGCTCATGAAAGGAGGAGAACGTCGGAGATCCGCCGGCTTGATCGACGTTTTCCTCCCGAACCGGCGCGGAACGGGACCCGAAGCCGGACGAGGATCTCCGCCGCACACGCACGGATGCCCCGGACCGCGCGGTCCGGGGCATCCGTGTCTCTGAGGAGGAGTCCGATCAGGCGCGAGCGGCCTCGGCGACGCGACGGGCCGCGGAGAGCGCCGTCTCCAGGTCCGCCTTCAGGTCGTCGATGTTCTCCAGGCCCACCGACAGGCGCACCAGGCCCGGCGTGACGCCGGCGGTGAGCTGCTGCTCGGGCGAGAGCTGGGAGTGGGTGGTGGATGCCGGGTGGATGACGAGCGAGCGCACGTCACCGATGTTGGCGAGGTGGCTGAACAGCGTGAGGCTGTTCACGAACTCGCGACCGGCCTCCACGCCGCCCTTGAGCTCGAAGGACAGCACCGCGCCGACACCCTTGGGGGCGTACTCGTTGGCCTTGGCGTACCAGGGCGACGAGGGCAGACCCGAGTAGTTCACCGAGGCGACGTCGTCGTGGTTCTCGAGCCACTCGGCGATCTCCTGCGCGTTCTGCACGTGACGCTCGACACGCAGCGAGAGCGTCTCGATGCCCTGGATGAGGTTCCACGCGCTCTGCGGGGCGATCGCGGAGCCGAGGTCGCGCAGCAGCTGCACGCGGGCCTTGATGATGTACGCGAGACCGTCGCCGACCGCGGTGGTGTAGCTGGCGCCGTGGTAGGACGGGTCGGGCTCGGTGAGGCCGGGGAACTTCTCGACGTTCTTCGACCACTCGAAGGAGCCGCCGTCGATGATCGCGCCGCCGATGGTGGTGCCATGGCCGCCGAGGAACTTGGTGACCGAGTGGATGACGATGTCGGCGCCGTGCTCGAACGGGCGGATGAGGTACGGGGTGGCGATCGTGTTGTCGACGATCAGCGGCACGCCGCCCTCGTGGGCGATGTCGGCGACCCCGCGGATGTCGAGGACGTTGATCTTCGGGTTGCCGATGGTCTCGGCGAAGAACAGCTTCGTGTTCGGGCGGAGCGCCGCGCGCCACTCGGCCGGGTCGTCCTGGTTCTCGACGAAGGTGACCTCGATGCCGAGCTTGGCGAGCGTGTACTTGAAGAGGTTGTAGGTGCCGCCGTAGATCGAGCTGGACGAAACGATGTGGTCGCCGGCCTGAGCGATGTTCAGCACGGCGAACGTGGACGCCGCCTGACCGCTGGAGAGCACGAGCGCGCCAGTGCCGCCCTCGAGCGCGGCGAGGCGCTGCTCGAGCACGTCCTGGGTGGGGTTCTGGATGCGGGTGTAGATGTTCCCGAACTCGGCCAGGGCGAACAGATTCGCGGCGTGGTCGGCGTTGTCGAACACGTAGGAGGTGGTCTGGTAGATCGGCGTGGCGCGCGCCTTCGTGACCGGGTCGGGTGCTGCGCCGGCGTGGATCTGCTTGGTCTCGAAGCGCCAGTTCTCGGGTGCGGACATGAGGTTCTCCCAGAGTGAGTGGTGGTCGTGCGGCCGGATGCCTGGAAGCGAGGTTACGGAGCATGCACGAAGCCCGACAACAGCCGGGAAATGTTACGTAACACAGCGAACGGCTCCGAAAGCCGTACGGTGGAGGAATGCTGAACAGACGTGCCGTGGTCACAGGGGCGAGTACCGGTATCGGAGAGGCCGCAGTGCGTGCGCTGCGCGCGCAGGGCTGGGACGTGGTCGGCGTCGCCAGACGGGCGGAGCGGCTGGAGGCGCTCGCCGCGGAGACGGGTTCGACCGCGTTCGCCTGCGATCTGACCGATCCGGATGCCGTGGCCGCGCTCATCGAGGAGCTCGAGCGCACCGGTCCCGTTCATGCCCTCGTGCAGGTGGCCGGCGGCGCGCGGGGCACCGACAGCGTCGAGAACGGCTCGATCGACGACTGGCAGTGGATGTACGACGCGAACGTGCTGTCGACGCAGCGGCTCGTCGCAGGCATCCTGCCGCTGCTGCGCCGCGCCGCGGAGGACACCGGCCACGCCGACACGGTGTTCGTGACGTCGACCGCCGCGCAGACCGCCTATCCGGGTGGCGCCGGTTACAACGCGGCGAAGGCCGCGGAGTCGATGCTCGTCAAGGTGCTGCGTCAGGAGCTGAACGGCGAGCCCATCCGCGTCGTCGAGGTCGCTCCCGGCATGGTGCACACCGAGGAGTTCACCCTCAACCGCCTCGGCGGCGACCGCATCGCCGCGGACGCCGTGTACTCGGGTGTCGAGGAACCGCTGCTGGCCGAGGACGTCGCCGATGTGATCGCCTTCGCCCTGAACGCGCCGCGCCGCGTGAACCTGGATCTCGTGACCATGCGCCCGGTGGCGCAGTCCGCGCAGCACCTTCTGGCGCGCGGGCCGCTGCACGTCCGCACCGACGTCGACTGATGCCGCAGACGCTCGCCCAGCTCGCCGAGGCCGGGCAGATCGATCCGGGATGGGCGGAGGCGCTCGCGCCCGCGCAGCCGCTGATCACCGAACTGGGGGACAGGCTGCGCGCCGAGAACGCGGCCGGCCGCGGGTACCTGCCCGCGGGGCCCCATGTGCTGCGTGCGTTCCAGCGACCCCTGGCCGACGTGCGCGTGCTGATCACGGGTCAGGACCCCTACCCGACGCCGGGGCATCCGATCGGCCTGTCGTTCGCGGTCGACCGCGAGGTGAGGCCGCTCCCGCGCAGCCTCGGAAACATCTACAAGGAGCGCCAGGACGATCTCGGCATCCCTCCGGCTCCGCACGGCGACCTGACCGCCTGGAGCGACCAGGGCGTGCTGCTGCTGAACAGGGTCCTGACCGTGCGCCCCGGCACCCCGGCCTCGCACCGCGGCTGGGGCTGGGAGAAGGTCACCGAGCTCGCGATCCGCACGCTGGTCGCGCGCCGGAAGCCGCTGGTCGCGGTCCTCTGGGGAGCGGATGCCCGGGGCCTCAAGCCCCTGCTGGAGGACACCCCGATCATCGAGTCCGCCCACCCCTCGCCGCTGTCGGCGAGCCGGGGCTTCTTCGGGTCGAAGCCGTTCTCCCGGGCGAATACGATGCTGGAGTCGATGGGCGCGCAGCCCGTCGACTGGCGTGTGGAGGGAGAGGCATGAGCGCACTGCGCATCCGGCCGGTGGCGGATGCCGATCTGCCGGCGATCCGCGACATCTACAACCACTATGTGCGCACCTCGACGGTCACCTACGACGAGGTCGAGTCCACGGAGCAGACCTGGGCGGACAAGGCCGCGAAGATCGCGGACGCGGGCATCCCGTTCCTGGTGGCCGAGGCGGAGGACGGTGGACTCCTCGGGTATGCGCTCGGCCAGCAGTGGTCGCCGAAGTCGGCGTACCGGTTCACGATCGAGAACTCGATCTACCTCGCCCCGACGGCCGGCGGCCGGGGGATCGGGTGGGCGCTGCTCGCCGAGTTCCTGGACGCCTGCCGCGCAGCGGGCCTGCGCCAGGTGATCGCCGTGATCGCCGACCGCGGAGCCGAGGCCTCCATCGCCCTGCACCGCAAGGCGGGCTTCACCGACGCGGGCCGGCTCACCGAGGTGGGCCTGAAGTTCGGCGAGCCGCAGGGCGTGTTCCTGCTGCAGAAGACGCTCTAGCTCTAGCTCGAGCCGTCCGGGTGCGGAATGACGGGGATCGCTGCCAGCAGCCGCCTCGTGTAGTCCTCGGTCGGGCGCTGCAGCACGGCATCCGTCGGCCCGCGCTCCACGATCCGTCCGTCCTTCATGACCATGACCGTGTCGGCGAGGTTCTGCACCACGCCGATGTCGTGCGAGACCATGATGACCGTGAGGCCCTCCTCGCGCTGCAAGTCCGTGATCAGCTCGAGCACCTGCGCGCGGACGGTCACGTCGAGCGCCGACAGGGGCTCGTCGCCGACGAGGACGCGGGGGCGATGCGCGATGGCGCGCGCCAGGGCGATGCGCTGGCGCTGCCCGCCCGAGAACTCATGCGGATGCCGGTCGGCCATGCCGGCCTCCAGACCCACCTGCTCGAGCACCTCGCGCACTCGCGCACGGTGGTCGCCCGGGATGTCGAGGGCCCAGAGCGGCTCGGCGATGATCCGGCCAGCCGTCATCCGCGGATCCAGCGATGCGTACGGATCCTGGAAGACCAGCCCGGTCTGCCGGCGCAGCCAGTGCAGGGAGCGGGCGGATGCCGTGGCATCCACGTCCCTGCCGTCCACCGCCACCCGGCCGGTCGTCGGACGATCGAGTCCCAGCAGCAGTCGCACGAGGGTCGACTTCCCGGAGCCCGACTCGCCGATGATGCCGACCGACTCGCCTTCGTCGATCGTCAGATCGGTGGGATGCAGGGCCGTGCTGGTGCGTCTCGACTCGAACAGGGTGCGCTTCGGAAGGGCGAACGTGCGGCTGAGGCCCTCCGCCTCGATGAGGCTCATGCGACGCCTCCCTTCGGGCCGTGACCCTCGTCATGCCCGGCGTCGGGACGCCACAGCGTCGCGGTCGCGTCGCGCAGCAGCGCCTGCGTGATCGGGGACGACGGCGCCGTCAGCAGCGTCGAGACCGGCCCCTGCTCGACGACGCGGCCGTGCTCGAGCACCACCGCATGCGTCGCCACCTGCGACAGCACGGCGAGGTCGTGCGTGATGAACACCAGCGACATGCCGTGCTCCTCCACCAGCGACAGCAGCAGCTTCAGGACCTCGGCCTGGATCGTGACGTCGAGGGCGGTGGTGGGCTCGTCCGTGATCAGCAGTTTCGGCCGGCAGGCGAGCGCCATCGCGATCGCGACGCGCTGACGCTGGCCGCCGGAGAGCTGATGGGGGTAGCGGTCGACGATGGCATCCGGCTCCGGGAGCCGGACGCGAGCGGCTTCGGCGACGGCCCGCTCGCGGGCCTCGCGGCGTCCGATGCGCTCGTGGATGCGCACCGATTCCGCGATCTGCCGGCCGACGGTGCGGATCGGGTTCAGCGCGGTGCGCGGCTCCTGGAACACCATGCCGATCTCATCACCGCGCAGCTTCGCGAGCTCGCGGTCGGGCATTCCGATCAGCTCGGTGCCGTTCCAGCGGATGCTGCCGCTCGCCGTCGCCGCATCCGGGAGCAGACCCAGCAGTGCGAGCGCGGTCAGGGACTTGCCGGATCCCGACTCGCCGATCAGGCCGAAGCGCTGGCCGTCGGCGACCGAGAACGAGACGCCGTCGACCACGCGACGGCCGTCGATCTCGATGACGAGGTCATTCACCTCGAGGCTCATGCGACCACCGCCGGGACATGGACCTCTGCGCCGCGGCGGCTCAGCGTCGGGTCGGTGGCCTCGCGCAGGGCGTCGCCGAGCAGGTTCAGCCCCAGCACCGTGATCGTGATGGCAAGGCCCGGCCAGACCACGGTGAGCGGATGCACGCCGATGTAGCGCTGCAGATCCGCCAACAGGGTTCCCCAGGACGCCTCGGTGAGAGTCGCCCCGAAGCCCAGGTAGGACAGGCCGGCCTCGGCGAGCACGGCGACCGCCATCGACCAGGACAGCTGCACGATGAACACCGGCGCCACGTTCGGCAGCAGGTGGCGGACGAGGTTCTGCCCCGTGGTGAGGCCGCTCGCGCGGCCGGCCACGACGAAGTCGCTCTGCTGCACCCGGCGCAGCTCGGGCCGGGTGACGCGGGCGATGCTCACACCGAACCCGATGCCCACGGAGAACACGACGACCCACAGCGAACCGCCCCAGACGGCGGAGATCATCATCGCGATCATCAGCACGGGGAAGGCGATGAGGATGTCCACGAGAACTGCGACGGTCTCGCGCACCCAGCGCGCGGTGAGAGCGCCGAGGGCCGCGAGGGCGACGCCGACGAGGGTGGCGACGACGCCCGACCCCACGGCGACGAACAGCGTCGTGCGGGCACCGGCCATGACGAGGCTGAGGATGTCCCGCCCCGTGCCGTCTGTGCCCAGCAGATGCGGCCAGCCGGGCGCAGCCCATCGGCCCCGGATGTCGGAGAGCATCGGGTCGAACGGAGTCCAGAACAGCGAGACCAGCGCCGTCACGGCGATCAGCAGCACGACGATCACGCCGAAAAGCCCGGTGCGCGACGAGAGCAGGGAACGCAGCCAGCGGGGCATCATCCGGCCTCCTCGCGCTGTCGGGGGTCGATGGCGTGGTGGACGAGGTCGACCAGGAAGCCGATCACCAGCACGAAGCCGGTCAGCACCAGCAGCTCGCTCTGCACCTTCACGAGATCGCGCGTGCCGACGTCGGCCACCAGCATTCGCCCGATGCCGGGGAGCGTGAACAGCTGCTCCACGACGACCGAGCCGACGATGATGCCCGCGACCTGCACACCGAGCACGGTCACGATGGAGAGCCCCACGGCGGGGATGCCGTGCCGGATCAGCGCCTGGCGACGGGTGAGGCCCTTCGCAGCCGCAGTGCGCACGAAGTCCTGCCCCGCGGCCTGAAGGGTCGCGCTGCGCACGAAGCGCATCAGCATGGCGCCCTCGACGATCCCGATGGTCATGGCCGGCAGCAGCAGCGATTCGAACGCCTTGGCCGGGGTGGACCAGCCGGTGCGGGGGAAGCCCTGGGCTGGCAGCCAGCCCAGCCAGTGTGCGAAGACGACGACCAGCATCATGCCGGCCCAGATGACCGGGATCGCGGCGACCGCCTGTGCGGCGACGCTCAGCGCCGTGCCGCCGGCACGACCCCGCAGCATCGCGGAGAGCACGCCGAAGGGCGCTGCGATCAGCATCGCGATGGTCATGGACATCAGCGCCAGGGGCCAGGTCACGCGGGCCTTCTCGGCGAGCTCAGTGCCCACGGATGCCCCGCTGAGCTGAGAGGTGCCGAGGTCGCCGTGCAGGATGCCGCCGATCCAGTCGGTGTACTGCGCGAGCAGCGGCTTGTCGAGGCCGAGCGACTGGCGGATCGCCTCGACCTGCTCGGGGCTCGCCTGCGTGCCGGCGATCAGCTGCGCGACGTCGCCGGGGAAGACGCGCAGGGTGAAGAAGATGATCACGCTCGACACGAGGAGCCCTGCGATGAGCAGGACCCCTCGTGTGAGCGCGTAGCGGAGCATGTCAGCCGGCGGTCTTGGTGACGCCCGCGAGGTCGATGCGAGAGTTGATCGAGTCCTTCGGGAAGCCCTTGACGCCCGCGGTCAGGGCGGTCAGGGTGGCGCCGTTGTACAGCCAGTCGGCGGCGTCGTCCTCGGAGACGATCCGCGCGGCCTGCGCGAGCAGGTCGGCCGACTTCGCCGGGTCGAGCTCGGCCTGCGACTGCGCGTACAGGTCCTGAACCTGCTTGTTGTCGTAGCCGAAGTAGTACTCGGGGTTCGCCCAGTTGCTGAAGTCGCGCGGCTCGACGTGCAGCACGAAGCTCAGCTCGTAGTCGTGGTTCTTGTAGACGTCCTCGAGCCAGGTGGCGAACTCGACGCGGTCGACCTCGAGCGAGACGCCGATCTTCGCGTAGTCGGAGACCAGCACCTGAGCGACGGTCGTGCCGTAGAACGACGGGATCGTCAGCGAGAGGTCGAGCTTCTCGACGCCGGCCTCCTTGAGGAGCGCCTTGGCCTTGTCGGGGTCGTAGGGGACCAGCTTGGACAGGTCCTCGTAGCCCGGGTCGAGCTCCGGGATCGGACCGTACAGGGGCTGGCCGGCGCCGACGGCCTCGACGAGAGCGTCGTGGTCGACCGCCAGGCGTAGCGCCTCGCGCACGCGCTTGTCGTTCAGCGGAGCCTTCGCGTTGTTGAAGGCGAGCGTGGCCTTGTCGGTGGTGCGCCCCGTCGTGATCGTGAAGTCGCCGCTGTCCTTCAGCTGCGAGACCAGGTTCGGGTCGACCGCGGTGAGCACGTCGAGGCTGCCGTCAAGAGCCGCGTTCACGCCGGCGGTGAAGTCCGGGATGTACTGGAACGTGACCTCGGCGAGCCCGGCCTTCTTGCCCCAGTAGTCGTCGTTGCGCGAGAATGTGATCGAGCTGCCCTTGGCCCAGCGCTGCAGTGTGAAGGGGCCCGTGCCGTTCTCGGCGGTCTTCAGATCGGTGGTGTCTCCGGTCTTGAAGACGAGGCCGGCCGGTCCCGTGAGGTTGAAGAGGAAGTTCTGATCCGGCTTCGCCAGCGTGATCTGCACCGTCGTCGGGTCGGGGGCGGTGATCGCGGTGACGCCGGCGAACTCGGCGTTGCCCTGCACCGTGGCATCCGACTTCACGGTCTCGTACGAGGAGACGACGTCAGCCGAGGTGAGGGCGGTGCCGTCGTGGAAGGCGATGCCCTCGTTGAGCGTGAACGTGTAGGTGAGGCCGTCGGGCGAGATCTCGTGGGACTTCGCCAGGCGATCCTCGATCTTGTTGTCCTGCGTGCGCGTGACGAGGCCCTCGTAGATGTTGTCGACGAGGATCTGCTCGAGTGCTGCGCCGCTGGTGTGGCGGATGTCGAGGTTGGTGGGCTCGAGCACCAGCCCGACCGTGAGACCGGCCTTGGGGTCGGCCTTTCCCGTCGAGGTGGTCTGCGGCTCGGACGATCCGCCGCAGGCGGTGAGGATCAGGGCGCCGACGGCGAGGATGCCGATGGCCGCGAGACGGGCCGATCGTCGGGTGCTGCGGAAGGGAGACACGGTGTTTCCTCTCGGAGGGGTGCTGTGAGGCGCTGAGTGCGCAGCCACGGGGCTGGTCAGCGCGAAGGTCGGGTCAGGGCGTCGGATGCGAGGGAGGCGAGCAAGGCCGGGTCGGTCTCCTGCACGTTGTGGCCGGCGTCGACGGTGATCGCGGTGGCGTTCGGGAGACGCCGCTCGAACGCGGCGGCGTCGGTGTCGGCGAGGAAGCCGCGCGCACCTCGGACGAGGGTGACGGGTGCTCGGACCGCTTCGAGGTCCGCCCACGGGTCCGTCTCGGCGGCCTTCGCGTTCGCCGCGTTCAGCGCGTCGAAGGCGTGCCCGATGATGTGCGCGAAGTGGTGCTTCCACTCCACGCGACCGTCCTCGCGCACGCGCGTGTTGAAGAAGACACCGCGCTCGGTGTCCTCGCGGGAGCCGCCGAAGCCGAACGCCTGCGCCCGGTCGACGGCATCGTCGCGATCCGCGAACTCGGTCACCTGGTAGAAGTCGCGGAGAACGGCAGGGGCCGCGTCGGTGTCCATCCCCGGGACGATGTCGACGAGGATCAGCTCGCGGACGAGCTGCGGATGCCGCGCGGCCACGACGGATGCCGTGAGCCCGCCGAGCGAGTGGCCGATCAGCACCTGCGGGTCACGCGTCCACTCGGCCATCGCGACCGCGACATCGGCGGCGAGGGAGACGGGGGAGTAGTCCAGGTCCTCGCGCCAGGAGGAGTCGCCGTGACCGGCGAGATCGATCGCGAGGGCGGGACGGCCGAGCAAGAGCTGGACGGTGTCCCAGGTGTGCGCGTTCAGGCCGGCGCCGTGCAGGAGGGTGACCTCCGGTTCGCCCGCGCCGAAGCGGAGTGCGCTGAGCGTGCGGCCGTCCGGCAGCGTCAGCGCGATCCGCTCGGCGGAGGGTACGGTGGTGCCGAGCATCGCCGCCTGCGCGGGCAGGTACCGGAACTCGCTGGTGTCTTGTGCCACGGCCATATTCTGCTATCGGGATGTGGTTCACAGGAAATGCGGGATCATCATGACAAGTAATATCGGGTAATCATTCGTCACATAGTGAACTCATCGCAGATTTCACTTGTCGGTCTGTCCTGGCGGGTGTCCGACCGTGTCCTGCTCGCTCGCCTAGGCTGGAACCGTGACGGTCATTCGCATTCCTGGCGTGAACAACCTGCGCGATGTCGGCGGCATTCCCGTCGGTTCGGCGCGGGTGCGCGCGGGTGTGCTGCTGCGGTCCGGCCACCTCGCGCGGGTCACTCCGGAGGGGCAGACGATGCTGCGCGACCGCATCCGGCGGGTGGTCGATCTGCGGGACGACACCGAGGTGCGCTCGGAGCCCTCTGCGCTTCGTGACGTCCCGACGACTCGCGTGCCGCTCTTCCTCGGCTCGGTCGGATCGTTCTTCGAGCAGGACATGGACCTGGCCGGCATGTACGGCCATCTGGTCGACGACTGCTCGTCGCGCTTGGCGGATGCCGTGCGCATCATCTCCGAGGGGGAGTCCGCACTCGTGCACTGCACGGTGGGCAAGGACCGCACCGGAGTCATCGTCGCGCTGGCGCTGAGCGCGATCGGGGCGGATCGGGATGCCGTGGTCGCGGACTACGCGCTGACGGCATCGCAGCTGCCTGCTGAGCGCAATCGCGCCATCGCGGAGTACTTCCGCGCGCACATGCCCGATGCGCGCAACGCGATCCAGCTCGCCACGGAGTCGCCCGCACCGGTCATGGCCGCGCTGCTCGGCGATCTCGATCGTCGCTACGGCTCGGTCGCCGCCTACCTCCGCGAGGCGGGTCTCACGCAGGCCGAGCTGGATGGCCTCGCGGACGCGCTGATCGAGTGAGCGTGCGCTTCGACAGGCTCAGCATCCCAAGGCTGGGAGCCGCATAGGTTAGGCAACCCTTCCTCAGTGCTACGATGAAGACATCATGAGCACTGCCGAGACGACCGCGAGCGCACGCGCCGCACGCCGGGCATCCCGTCGTCCGCAGGCGCAGCACCTGATCACCGCCGACGAGAACTCCCTCGCCGAGCTGGAGGTCCTGCTCGCGACGCTGCCGCTGTGCGCCGTGGGCCGGGTGTTCATCGAGGTCGCCGACCAGGACGACGTCAGCGTCGTCTCGGCACCGCCGCGCATGACCGTCACCTGGCTGCCTCGCACCCGCAGGGGCGGCGTCCGTCGGGCGATCGGCGAGACGCTCAGCCGAGCCGCGATGGCGTGGGCCGACGAGATGCTGTGCGACGACTCCGAGGGTGCGATGCGCACCGAGGTCACGCTGTTGGGCGGCTACCTCAGCACGGCAGACATCGTCGAGCACCTCACCGGAGCGTGCGGCGTCGAGCCGACGGCCATCCACGCGCCCGCGCGCTACGGACTGCCGGTCTTCTGACGCTCCTGGGTCTCTGATCCGGTCGAAGGGCGGGACCGCGGCACGTAGCCGCCGTCCTCCAGCCCCGCCTCGATCTCGAAGCGGTTGCGCAGCGCATTCCGGCCGGCGAAGAGGTACAGCACGGGCATGAGGAAGCCGTAGCGCAGCCACTGCTGCTTGTGCACGCTCTCATGACGCAGCACGGCATCCGAGGGGTCGACGTCACCGGTCAGATAGCAGCCGCCCACGCACACCCCGCCGCGACCGTAAGCCCAGTCCGGCAGGCCGCGGAACACCCAGAGGCCGGCGCGGCGCTCGATCGGCCCGGTGCTCCAGAGCGAGCCCCAGACCCAGCCGACGGAGGTGCCCCACCAGTAGCCGATCCGGCTGATGGGGGAGCGCAGCAGGAACGAGGGGATGCGCAGATCGGAGCGCCGCCCGCGCTCGAGCGCACGCTCGGCGTCGGCGCGCCAGTCGGCGCTCACGCTGCACCCCTTCTCGCGCCTGTGCGCCGCGTCACGCCACGGACCCGATCAGGCGCAGGATCGCGCCCATGTCCTGCACGGCATCCGCAGGGCTGCGAGGCGCGAATCCCGCGATCGTCGCACCCGCGAGCGGGAGATCCTGGCGGACGCGCTTGACGGCCGCGGCAAGGGCGGCGGTACTGACGCCGAACGGCTCCGCGTCCGAGACGCCCTCGAACTCGGCGGGATCGATGACGTCGACGTCGATGTGCACCCAGACCCGGGATGCCCCGGTCGCGCGCAGCGCCTCGGCCACGGCATCCGGATCCTGCGCGTCGTCGGGCGAGAGCGTGCGCAGCGCATCCAGGCGCGACTTCTCGCCGTCGTCGACGCTGCGGGCGCCGAGCAGGACGACGCGCTCGGCGGGGATGCCGGGGTTCAGCGCGAGTTGCGGCTCCCCGTCGCCGAGCACGGCTCCGAGGGACATGCCGGAGAACGCGCCGGACGGGGAGGTGGAGGGATCGTTCAGATCGGGATGCGCGTCGCACCAGAGCACGGCGAGGTCCGAGGTGTCGATCGCGGAGAGCGCGAACACGCTCACGCTGCAGTCGCCGCCGACGAGCACGATCTGATCATCGGCATCCGTCATGTGCTCCGCGATCAGCTCGCGCACGCGCAGCAGCGAGCTGAGCCGGCGGACGCCGGTGCCCAGCGATTCACCGGCCTCGAGCGGCACATCCAGGACGGTGGTGTCCTTGCGGGGCAGGTCGCCGGCGATCGCGGTGGCACCGTCGACGAGGAGCATGGCCCGCGAGGCGGGCGAGCCCTGCCACTGCGGGACGATGAGGAAACGGGTCATGGTCTCTCCCGGGAGGAGAAGGAGCGGGCGGACGCCGGGATGCGGCATCCGCCCGCTCGGTCAATCTGCGTGTCCGAGTCCGATCACTCGGCTTCGATGGCGGCCTGCGGCTTGCCCGACTTGAGCTCGGCGAGGCGCGCCTCGACCTCGGTGAGCTCACCGAGGTCCTCGAGGCTCTCGAACTGCGCGTCCAGCGACGAGGCCGCGATCTCGGCCTTGCCCTGGGCGAGAGCCTCCTGGCGGCGGATCTTGTCCTCGAAGCGGCCGAGCTCGCTGGTCGGGTCGAGCACGTTGATCGAGCCGATGGCGTCCTGAACCTTGGTCTGCGCCTCGGCGACCTTGGCGCGGGCGAGCAGCTCGCTGCGCTTGGTCTTGAGCTCGCCGAGCTTGTTCTTCATGCCGTTCAAGCCGTCCTTCAGCTTGTCGACGATCTCGGTCTGCGACGCGATCTGCGGCTCGGCCGCCTTCGCCTCGCGCTCGGAGCTGATCTGGCGCTGCAGCGCGATCTTCGCGAGGTTGTCGAACTTGTCGGCGTCGGCGGTGTGGCCGGTGCCGCGCAGCTCGTCGGCCTTGCGGGAGGCGGCGAGGGCCTTGTTGCCCCAGTCCGTCGCCGCCTGCACGTCCTCCTCGTGGTCGCGCTCGAGAAGACGCAGGTTGCCGATGGTCTCCGCGATCGCGGACTCGGCGTCGGCGATGTTGTTCGTGTAGTCGCGGACGAGCTGGTCGATCATCTTCTGCGGGTCCTCGGCCTGGTCGAGGAGAGCGTTGATGTTGGCACGGACGAGCGTGGAGATGCGTCCGAAGATGGATTCCTTGGCCATTGTGTGGGTTCCTTTTTCTTCTCGGATGGTTGTCTTGCCGTGTACGTGTCTGGTCAGGTTAGAGCTCGATCTGATGAGCCGCGATCAGGTGCGAGATGCGGTCAGAACGAGCCGCCGCCTCCGCTGCTGCCGCCGAAGCCGCCGCCTCCTCCGCCGAAGCCGCCGACGGAGAAGCCGCCCCCGCCCCCGCCTCCTCCGAAGAAGCCGCCTCCGCCGCTCCCGCCGCCGCTGAAGCCGCCTCCGCCGCTCCCGCCGAAGATGCCGCCGCCGTCTCCCCAGCCGCCGCCACCGCCGTGGTGGTTGCCGGCCGAGCCGATGAGGACGCCGCCGATGAACGCGCCGAGATTGTCGTTCCCGCCTCCGCCGCCGTTCCACCCGCCGTAGTCGTTCTGGGCGAGGCGCAGGGCCTCGGCGGCGAGGGTGTCGGCGCGCTGCGCGAGCGCGAGGGCCTGAACCGGATCCGCCCCGGCGAGGCTCTGCGCCTGGTCGAGGTTCCCCTGGGCCTCGGAGAGCCGTGTGCGCGCGGTCGAGGAGATCGAGCCGCGCCGATTGAGGATGAAGCTCTCCGCCGAGGAGATCTGCATCTGCGCACGCTGCATCGCATCGCCGAGCATGGCGGCGGCGCGCTGGATCCTGGCCTGTTCGTCGCGCACATGCGCGATGACGCCGTCGATCGCGATGTTCGCCGCCTCCAGGACGCGCAGCGCCTCGACAGGATTTCGCCCCGATGCGCCGAGCTGACTCTGCGCCTGCCGGATGCCCTGTTCCGTGGCCGCGACGGCCTGGGCGACAGCACCCTGCGCGTCGGGCAGTGCGCGAGCCGTCTGCAGGTCGCTGCCCAGCTCTGCGATGAGGGCCGCGGCACGATCATCGGCGTCCTTCAAGGACTTCTGCAGCTGCTCGACGGCATCCTCCAGCTGCGTCGCCTGCTGCACGGCACCCTCGGCGGCGCGCACCGCGACGGCCGCGTCACCGGTCTTCCCCGCGGCGATGAACCCGTCGGCCGCCTCGACCTGGGCGTCGGTGAAGGCGAGGCGGGACCGAGCCTGGGCGGGGTTGTCGGCGACAGGGGAGATCGCGGCTGACGCGTAGGCGGCCGTGAGCGCGGCGAGGATCTGATCGGCGCGGTCCACCTCAGCACCGGCGGCGGCACGGAGCTTTCGCACATTGTCCAGCGCGGCGGGGGCGTTCTGCTCCAGCTTGCGCAGTTCGTCGAAGTCGGCCTTGCGCTCCTCGAGCACCTTCGTCGACTCGGAGCACAGCTCGAGGATGCGCTGCGACCACTCCAGCTTCTGCTCGTCGGTGTCGGGGACCTCGTCGTCGAGCTTCTGCTGCAGGGAGAAGGCCTCGTTCAGATTGGTGCGCGAGGTCTGCAGCGCCGTGACGAACTCGCCGATCACGTCATCGCCGAACTGGGCGCGCGCGTACTCCATCTCCTGCTCGCTGGAGCGGACGAGATCGTCGGTGCGCACCAGCGCGATGTTCGCCTGCTGGCCGATCTCCGCCAACTGGGCGCGGCGCTTCGCCTGTTCGGCTGCGCGCTTGCGCGCCCGCCGGATCAGCAGCACGACGACGACGATGATCACGGCGATCAGCGCGATGATCCCGAACACCGTCCAGCCCGTTGCGGCGCGCTGCGGGCCCAGCACATAGATGTCGTACGCCTCGTCCGCGCCTGCGACGACGGCGTGGCTGAAGTCGCTCGCCGTCAGGTCGGGGCGCATCGCGGAGAGGATCTGGTCTCGCTGCGAGACGGTCATCCGCCCGGCGTCCGGACGGTACATCGTGTACGAGCGCCCTTCCGTGGCCACGGAGATCAGGTACTGGTCGTCGCGGAAGCTGTTGCCCTGGGCCGTGGTGGTGGTCCACTGCTCCATCGATGCCGGATCGGTGTACTCGGGGATCATCACGAAGAACAGGTCGATGCCGGCTTCCGTGCGCAGCTTCTCGAGCGTGCTCTCCGCTTGAGCGCGATCGGAGCTCGACACGACGCCGCTGCGGTCGGTGATGTGCCCGTCGAGCGGCCCGGGGGCCGTCGCGGAGGCGGCGCTCAGCGAGAACCCGCCCAGGACCGTGCCGAGCAGGACCGCGACCCAGACCAGCCACCGTTGACGCATACTGTTCCCTCCGACCGGCAGCCGTGCCCCCATGCGACGAGTCTATGCACAGCGGCCGACACGCGACAGCATCCGCTGGGTGCTGCCCGTTCGCTGTCCGCGGAGGCGCATACGCTGGAAGGCATGGACGACAGGTACGGCAGCGATGTGCTCGCAGCGGGATGGCGGGAACGCGGCTTCGCGAAGGCGAGCGACGTGCCCGCCGTGAAGGATCTCGTCGTCGAGGTCGCTGCGGACGGCTACTGCGGCGCGATCACGCGGGTCGAAGCCGGGATGGTCGAGCTGGAGGACTGGAAGGGCCGCCGCCGCAGCTTCCCGATGGGCGGTGGATTCCTCGTGGAGGGCAAGCCGGTGCGACTGGTGGTGCCGAAGGCCGCGCCGCAGGGCACCAGGCGCACGGCGTCCGGCTCCTTCGTCGTCGCCGACGACCGCGCGAAGGTCGCGCTGCCCAGCCGCATCCTGGTCGAGGGCCGGCACGACGCCGAGCTCGTGGAGAAGGTATGGGGCGCCGACCTGCGGGTCGAGGGCGTCGTCGTCGAGTACCTGCAGGGCATCGATCTGCTCGAGGAGCTGCTGACGGAGGCACCGCCGAACGCGACCCGCCGCTACGGCGTGCTGGTCGACCACCTCGTGCCGGGATCGAAGGAGACCCGGATGGTCGAGCAGATCCTGCGCGGCCCGCACGGGAAGCACCTCAAGATCGTCGGTCACCCGTACATCGATGTCTGGCAGTGCGTCACGCCGGCCGCGATGGGCATCCGCGCCTGGCCGCAGATCCCGCGCGGCACGGACTGGAAGACCGGGATCTGCCGTGCGTTCGGCTGGCCCGCGGAGGACCAGGCCGACATCGCGCGGGCGTGGCAGCGCATTCTGTCCCGCGTGACCACCTTCCGCGATCTCGAGCCGTCGCTGCTCGGACGGGTGGAGGAGCTGATCGACTTCGTCACCGCTCCGGTATCATGAGCGGCCGGTCGCGCGGCATCCCGACGGGCCGGGAGGGCTCGCCCCGGTACCCTGGAGGGATGCCAGAACCCCGCACCTTCCGTGAAGAGCCGGTCTCGTTCGTGCGCCGCAGCGGCCGGATGTCCGAGGGACAGGAGCGGGCGTTCGAGGAGCTCGCTCCGTTCTATCTGATCGATGTCCCGCGCGACGTGGCGTTCACCTCGGTGCATCCGGATGCCCGCCTCGAGGTGGCATCCGTCTACGGCCGCACCGCGCCCCTGATCGTCGAGATCGGGTCGGGTCAGGGGCACGCGATCGTGTCCGCGGCGTCATCGCGCCCTGACGACGACTTCCTCGCCGTCGAGGTCTTCCGCGCCGGGCTCGCCCGGACGATGCTCGACGCGGATCGCGAGGGCGCCCGCAACCTCCGTCTCGTGGAGGCGAACGCCCCTGAGGTGCTGTCGACGTTCCTGCCGGAGGGCGCGGCATCCGAGGTGTGGATCTTCTTCCCCGACCCGTGGCACAAGTCGCGTCACAACAAGCGCCGTCTCGTGCGCCCCGGGTTCCCGGCGACCGTCGCGCGCGCTCTCGCCGACGGTGGACTGCTGCGTCTGGCGACCGACTGGGAGGACTACGCGCTGCAGATGCGCGAGGTGCTCGACGAGGCGCCCGAGTTCGAGCGCGCCTTCGACGGGGAGTGGGCCGAGCGGTTCGACGGCCGGGTGATGACCGCCTTCGAGCGCAAGGGCATCGCGAAGGGCCGCGACATCCGGGATCTGACATACCGCAGGGTTCCGCGGGTGTGACCTCCGTCGCCTGGCGGCGGCTGGGGCCCGCCGCACTGGTGTGCCTCGCGGCACCGGCGTTCTTCGTGCTCGGCTGGACCTGGCTGGGGTGGATGCTGATCGCGATCGGCGTCGGAGTGGCCGCGCTGCTGGAGCGCCGGCCGTCCGACAGGGGAGTGGTGTTCGCCGGTCACCGGCCGACGTGGCGCATCGGCGAAGGACGCGCGCCGTCACTCGTGCGGGATCTCCTGCTCATCGCGGTCGGGATGCTGATCGTGCACGCCATCTCGCTGGAGGCTCAGCTCGACGACGCGGCGATGCTGCGATTCACCTTGGCGCTCGGGGGAGCGGTGCTCGTGCCGTACCTCGTCTCGCGGTTCGCGTTCCGGGATCGGGCGATCTCGTTCCCGTGGCGCACCCGCAGGCGCTGGGCGCGCTGGCAGTGGGTGTGGCTGGTGGCCGTGCTGGTGCTCGGCTGGCTGATCCTGCCGTACTACTTCATCTCCAGCGGCGTGTACCGCAACTGGCCCGTGGTCGACTCGCCCGAGCTGATCGGACGGCTCTTCGTCGGCGTGGGAGCGGTGGGCATCTGGGACGAGCTGTTCTTCATCTGCACGGTGTTCGCGCTGCTGCGGAGGCACTTCCCCGACCTGGTCGCGAACCTGCTGCAGGCGATCGTGTTCGTGTCGTTCCTGTGGGAGCTCGGCTACCGGGCGTGGGGGCCGGTGCTGACCGTCCCGTTCGCCCTGCTGCAGGGCTGGATCTTCCTGCGCACGCATTCGCTCGCCTACGTCGTCACGGTGCATCTGCTGTTCGACGCGGTCGTGTTCGCCGTTCTCGTGCACGCGCACAATCCGGGCCTGCTCCCGATGTTCCTGATCTGAGATCGCCTCGCGGCCCGTAAGCGCCTGACGCACGACGGCCGCCTCGGTCTCCGCAGGTGGGAGACTGGAGGGGTGCACAACACAGCCTCCACCGTGGACTCGCTCGCCGAAGCGGAGGTGCTCCGCCTCCGCGAGGACTTCCCGATCCTGCAGACCGAGGTCAACGGGCATCCGCTCGTCTACCTCGACTCCGGCGCGACCGCGCAACGGCCGCTCGCGGTGCTCGACGCCGAGCGCGACTACCTCCTGAACCTCAACGCGGCCGTGCACCGAGGTGCGCACACGCTCGCCGCCGAGGCGACGGAGGCCTTCGAGGACGCGCGTGAGACGGTGGCGCGCTTCGTGGGCGCCGATGCCGACGAGATCGTCTGGACCTCCAACGCCACCGAGGCCGTGAACCTCGTCGCCTACTCGCTGTCGAACGCCTCGGCGGGACGCGGCGGAGCCGAGGCGGACCGGCTTCGTCTCGGCGAGGGCGACGAGATCGTGACCACCGAGATGGAGCACCACGCCAATCTCATTCCCTGGCAGGAGCTGGCCGCACGCACCGGCGCGACGCTGCGCGTCATCCCGCTCGACGACGACGGCGCCCTGCGCATGGAGGAGGCGGCCCGGCTGATCGGGCCGCGCACCCGGATCGTCGCCGTCACGCACGTCTCGAACGTCCTCGGCGTGATCAACCCGATCGAGGAGGTCATCGCGCTCGCCCGGGAAGCAGGGGCGATGGTGCTGCTCGACGCCTGCCAGTCCGCCCCGCACCTTCCGCTGGATCTGCACGCACTCGACGTGGACTTCGCAGTGCTTTCGGGGCACAAGATGCTCGGTCCGACCGGGATCGGCGCCCTGTACGGCCGGCGGGAGCTCCTCGAGGCGATGCCGCCGTTCCTCACCGGTGGTTCGATGATCACGACCGTCACCACCACCGAGGCCTCCTACCTGCCGCCGCCGCAGCGATTCGAGGCCGGGACGCAGCGCGTCTCGCAGGCGATCGCGCTCGCCGCCGCCGTCCGCTACCTGGAACGGGTCGGGATGCTGCGGATCGCCGCGCACGAGGCCGAGCTCGGAGCCATGCTCGTCGATGGGCTCGGTGCGATCGACGGCGTGCGGGTGCTGGGTTCCGGTATCGCTCGGCCCCGTGTCGGCCTCGCGAGCTTCGACGTCGCCGGCATCCACGCCCACGACATCGGCCAGATCCTCGACGACGCCGGCATCGCCGTGCGGGTGGGCCATCACTGCGCCCAGCCCTTGCACCGGCGTCTGGGCATCACGGCATCCACCAGGGCCAGCACTTATCTGTACACCACCCGCGACGAGGTCGACGCGGTGATCGGCGGGGTGGCCCGCGCGATCGACTTCTTCCGGAGGCACTGATGACCTCATCCGACCTTCAGGGGCTCTACCAGGAGCTCATCCTCGATCACTCGCGCGCGCCGTACGGGTACGGGCTGCGCGAGCCGATCGCCGCGCAGTCGCACCAGCTGAACCCCACCTGCGGCGACGAGATCACCCTGCAGATGCACCGTGCGCCGGACGGCACGATCGAGGCCGTCGCGTGGGAGGGACACGGGTGCGCGATCTCGCAGGCCTCGGCGTCGCTGTTCGCCGAGCTGGTCGAGGGGATGCCCGAGGCCGAGGTGATCAAGCGGATCGACGCGTTCCGCGAGGCGATGCGATCGAGGGGGAGGATCGAACCCGATCCCGAGCTGCTCGGAGACGCGGCCGCCCTGGGCGGGGTGTCGAAGTACGTCGCCCGCGTGAAGTGCGCGATGCTCGCCTGGGTCGCGGCGGAGGATGCTCTGCGCAAGGGGTGAGGCGGCACAGGAGGGGTCCCGCTGAATGATAGGCTCGATGAGTTCGCCTCCGTAGCTCAGCGGATAGAGCGCCGGTTTCCGGTACCGTAGGTCGCAGGTTCGATTCCTGTCGGGGGCACGAACGCCGAAATGGGCCGCCCGGAGGGCGGCCCATTTCAGCGTTCTACCCGCCCCCGACAGAGGGGCCCCGCCGGCCAGGAGGCTCGCCGCGCCGCCTCCGTGCGCAATGCGACCCGACCTCGCCCACCCGCGGCGCGGTGAGTGGCCGGTGGGGACGCGGGGGCACGACGGCCGAAGGCCGTCTCGAGTCTCGATGTGAGCAGAGCACCTCACGCGCCGTCCGAGGCACAATGGCCCTGTACGCCGCCATCGGAGGGACCCCGTCATGCCCGAGCATTTCAAGGTCGGAGATCACGTCTCCTGGAACTCCGAGGCCGGGCGCGTCAGCGGCCGCATCATCAAGGTGCACACCGCGGACTTCGACTACAAGGGGCACACGCACCGCGCCAGCGAGGCCGATCCGCAGTACGAGATCAGGAGCGACAGGACCGACCACATCGCGGCGCACAGGGGCAAGGCGCTGACACTGCTCGATGGCTGACTCGTCGCCCGCCCCGACGATCCTCACGGTCGGGCACTCCACGCATCCGCTCGAGGCGTTCCTCGGCCTGCTGCGCGAGGCGGAGGTCGGTGGGATCGTCGACGTGCGCCGGCTGCCGGGCTCCCGGCGCTTCCCCTGGTTCGATCAGGACGCGCTGTCCTCGAGCCTCGCCGACACCGGGATCCGATATGTCCGCATCCCGGAGTTGACCGGTCGCCGTCCCGTGCAGCGCGATGTCCCCGACGAGGTGAACGCGCTCTGGCGCAACCGCAGCTTCCACAACTACGCCGATCACGCGCTCGGCCAGGACTTCGCCCGCGGCCTCGACGAGCTCGTGCGCCTGGGCGGCGAGAGCCGGAGCGCGGTGATGTGCTCGGAGGCCGTGTGGTGGCGCTGCCATCGCCGCATCATCGCGGACCACCTGCTGGCCCGCGGCATCCGCGTCGAGCACCTCATGCCAGACGGGCGCATCTCACCGGCCGAGCTCACCCCGGGCGCGGTCCTCCGAGGGACTCAGGTCGTCTATCCGGCCGCAGGCCCTACTTCGCCGGCTTCTGATGGGCGCCGTCCGCCGCGGTGACCGGCGCCGCGCTGAAGCGCTCCAGCGCGTCGTGCACCTTCTCGGCGAGGTACTCGTGCCCGGCGTTCGTCGGATGCCTGCGGCCCGCGCCCACATCGATCAGGCGCAGGTAGTTCTCCGGCGTGATCCAGTTCTCCTGCACGGGCGAGATGTACCACCAGGCGCGCTCGGCCGCCAGGCGTGAGAGGTCGCGGTCGATGCGCGCGGTCGATGCGCCGACGGGCAGCTCGTGCGGGGCGGGACCCAGCACGACGATCGGGACGTCCGGGAACTTGCCGGCCAGCGCGTCCCACGCGGCGTTCACGGCGGCGGGGAACGCCGCGGCGTTCTCGCGCCGATCGTTGATCGAGCCCTCGATGACGATGAGGTCGGGGGAGATGCCCGGATCCAGCGCCTTGATGCGGGTCCCGTAGTCGGGTCCGTCGAGTCCGGGCTTCTGGTAGCCGCTGCCGCGGACGCCGTCCACCACGGTGGTTCCGTCGATGAGCCCGGCGAGCAGATACGCGTACCCGTCGGTCGGGGGAGTGGCGGCCGAGCCGTACGTCCAGGAGTCTCCGAACACCAACACCTTCGGATGCTCGGGAAGCACGAGCGGGGCGGGCTGGACGCCGCTCTCGGCGGCCGCGATCGGCGGCGTCTCCGCGGGCGGCATCCATGGCCGGGAGATCCCGAGGATCACCGTGAGCGCGACGGCGAGAGCGCCCACGACCACGAGGGCCGTGCGACGCCGTCGGGTCGGCGGACGCGTGGTCATGGGAGAAGAGTAGGTCATGTTCGGCCGGAAGAGAATTCGGGTGCTGCTGAGGGACGCCGAAGGCCCGGGAACCTGCGGAACCCGGGCCTTCGGACCTGACGGATGCTACTTCGAGGTGCCCTGCGAGACGGATCCCTGCAGCTGGCGCTGGAAGAGGATGTAGACGATCAGCACCGGGATGATCGTGATCATCACGGCGGCGAACATCTGCCCGAAGTCGAGGGCGTAGCCGGCCGACGACGCGTATGCGGCCATACCCTGCGAGAGCACGTAGTTGTCCTTGTCCGCGTTCAGCGAGATCGGCAGCAGGAACTGGTTCCACAGGCCCAGGAAGTTCATGATCGCGACGGCGGCCATGCCGGGCTTGGCCATCGGGAGCATCACCTGGAAGAACGTGCGCCACTCACTGGCGCCGTCCACGTAGGCGGCCTCCTGGATCTCGTACGGCAGCGACTTGAAGAACGAGAACAGGAAGAACACCGTGAACGGCAGCGCGAACGCCACGTAGGTGACGATGAGGCCTGCCAGCGTGTTCAGCAGCTGCATGTTCTGCAGGATCATGAACAGCGGAACGATGGCGAGGAATACCGGGAAGGTGAGCCCCGCCAGCATCAGGTAGTAGATGACCTTGCTGCCGGGCAGCGAGAACCGTGCCAGCACGTACGCGCACATGGCGCCGAGCACCATCACGAGCACGAGCGAGACGCCCACGACGATGACGGTGTTCAGGAACATGCCGCCGAAGTTGTTGTCGACCCAGGCGCTGACGTAGTTGTCGAAGTTCCAGTTCGCGGGCAGGCCGAAGGGGGACTTGAAGATCTCCTTCGTGGTCTTGAACGAGCCGATCAGCGTCCACAGCATCGGCAGGATCACGATCAGCGACCAGATCACCATCACCACGTGGGAGATGCCGCCGACGACCTTGTCGCCGGCGGTCGACTTCGTGGTGCGCACGTCCTTGCCGGAGGCCGAGTGGCGATCGATCGTGATTGCGGCGCGCGTGTCGGTGCTCATGCGCGTCCTCCTTCATCCTTGCCGCCGATCAGGCGGAACACGCCGATGATGAGTGCGGCGAACAGCAGCGTGAGCACGGCGAGCACCACGCCCATGGCGGTGGCGAGGCCGAACTGGCCCTTCTCGAACGCGGTGCGGAACAGGTACTGGCTCATGACCAGCGTGCTGTTGCCCGGACCGCCGGTCGAGTTCAGGCCTGCCATGTAGACGAACGCGTCCAGGGCCATGATCCCGAGGTAGATGTACGCGGTCTGCACGTTGTCGCGCATCTGGGGGAGCAGGATCGAGGTCACGGTGCGGAAGCGGCCGGCGCCGTCGATGCGGGCGGCCTCGAGGGTCTCGGCGGGAATGCCCTTGATCGCGGCGATGAACAGGATCATGTAGAACCCGACCATGCTCCAGACGATCACGAAGATCGTGGCTCCCATGGCGGTGTTCGCATCGCCGAGCCAGGCGAACTGGCCGGTGTCGATGCCGATCGCGCCCAGCGCGCCGTTGAGCAGGCCGGTCGGCGCGTAGATCATGCTCCACAGGATCGCGATGACGATCGCGGGGATGACGTAGGGGAAGAACGAGATGACGCGGTAGAAGCTCGAACCCCGGAGTCCGCGCACCTGACCGTGGCTCGGGCCGCCGACGGTGATCATGCTGGCGAAGACGAGGGCGATGACGATGGTGATGAGCGGCACGATGAGCGCCAGCACCACGTTGTTGAGCATCGCCTGCTTGAAGGTGCTGTCGTTGAACAGCCGGACGTAGTTGTCGAGGCCGACGAAGTCCATGTTCGGCGAGAAGCCGGTCCAGTTCGTCATGGCGTAGTACAGCGCCTGCACGAACGGCGAGATGACGAAGATCAGGAAGATGGCCAGCGGCAGCAGCAGGAAGACCGCGATGAACGAGATGAAATCGAAGGTCAGCCTGCGCCCGCCCAGGCGGGGCGACATGCGTCGCCCCGCCTGGGTTGCAGTGACCGCGGCCGTCTGAAAGCCGGGTCCGCCGCTGGGTGTCGTATTGCTCACTTGATCTCGATCTTCTTGACCGAGCTGTCCTCGCGGACCTTGTCGGTCAGGGCCTGCAGCTGAGAGGTGATCTCGGCCACCGTCATGCCGCCGCCCAGGAACGAGTTCCAGATCGGCAGCTGGTCGGAGTTCATGCCGTACAGGTTGAACGACTTGATGGTGAAGACGTTGTCGCCTGCGGCGGCCAGCAGCTCCGACTGGGAGACGAGCGCCGTCGAGCCGAAGCCGTCGGCGGGGACCGTGTCCTTGACGATGGTCGGCGCGAGCTTCGCCTTGGCGAACGCCGTGGCGGACTCCTTCGAGAGCATCGTGCGCAGCAGCTCCTTGCCGCCGGCCGGGTTCTTCGCCTTCGTGGGGACGATGAACGGCTCGCCGGCCTCGGCGCGCATGGTGCCCTTGGGGGTCGTCTGGTTGGCGTCGAGGGGCAGCTCCGCGATGCCCTTCATCTTGAAGCCGTCCTTCGTGGTCTTCTTCATCTCGTTCTCGATCCACGAGCCCGAGGGGTACAGCAGCGCCTCCTGGTCCAGGCTCCACTGGGACTGGGCCTGGGTGAACTGCGTGCCACCGCCACCGGGCTTCACGTAGCCCGACTTGATGAGGTCGTAGAGGATCTCGAGGATGCCCTGGATGGCCGGGTGCGACCACGCCTTGGCGTCGAGGTTCTCCAGCGGCAGGCGCACGTCGTCGCCGGCCTGGATGACAGCGGAGTCCACCACCATGGTCTGGTAGTAGGTCGCCGCCTCCTTGCCCCAGAGGAAGAGGTACTTGCCCTTCGCCTTGGCGGCCTCGCCGAGGGCCTTCAGGTCCTGCCACGAGGTGGGGACGGTCCAGCCGTTCTCCTCGAACAGGCTGGAGGAGTACCAGATGCCGTAGACGGTCATGACGTAGTTCAGTGCCACGAACTTGCCGTCGAAGGTACCGGGCGCCTTGACGCCGCCGAACAGCGTGTCGCTGATCTTGGTGCCCTCGAGGTTGTTCGAGTCGAGCACGTCGTCGAGCGTCTCGAGCTGGTCGAGGATGGTGTTCCATCCGATCGAGTTGGCGCCCGAGTTGTCGATGAGGTCCGGCGGGTTGCCGCCGACGAAGCGGGGCTGCAGCTCCTGGGCGATCTTGGTCGAGGAGTTCACCTTGACGGACACGCCGCCGAGCTTCTTGTTCCCCTCCATGATCTTCGCCGAGGTCTCGACGTAGTCGATGCCGTAGCCGCCGTTGAAGATGACCGCGTCGACCTTCGAGTTGGCGGCGACGCCGAACGGGTTGTCAGCGGTGACCTTGCCGGTTCCCGCGCCGCCGCCACCGCCGCCGCCGGGTGCTGCGCACGAAGCGAGGGTTGCGCCGAACGGCAGCAGGAGAGCAGCCGTGGCCGCGCCGCGCAGCAGGTTGCGACGGCTGATGGATGCTTCTTTGAGTTCCATCTTCATACCTTCCGTAGTGATGTGATCGGTGTACAGGGTTCGGGCCCTTCGACGAGCTCAGGGTCCCAGGGTGAGCTCTTAGGTCAAGCTCCCCGCCGCAGGCGGCCCGCGTAGCGGTCCTCGAGGACGGAGTTGTGCTCATCACCGCCGGGGATGTTGGCGGAGATGTACATCGGTGGGGTCTCACCGCGCTCGGCGATCGTGCGCGCGACGCCGAGCGTCAGCAGCTGCGCGATGAAGGCCGCGGTGATGGAGGAGATCGCGCCGGCGCCGATGCCGTCCGTGATCTCGAGCGTGGAGTCGCCGTACGGGGCGAGGTTGTCGATGACGACGTCGGCGATCTCGCTGAGTCGCTTCCCGCTGGGATGCTTGGGCTCGACGCGCGCGGTGTGCTGCAGGCTCGTCACGGCGATGACCTTGTGGCCGTGCTCCTGCGCCCATAGCGCGGTGCCCACGATCGATCCGTTCACGCCCGAGTTGGAGGCGATCAGGAACACGTCGCCCTCGCCGACCGGGACCGTGGCCATCAGCTCGTCCACGACCCACGGCTCGCGCTCCAGGGAGCCGGTGAGCACCTCGACGTCGCGGTCGCCGTGCATCACGATGTCGCGCAGGGCGAATCGGTTGGTGGGGATCAGTCCGCCGGCGCGTCCCGCGATCTCCATCGCGAACGCCTCGGAGTGACCGGTGCCGAACGCGTGGATCACTCCGCCGTCGTCCAGCGCCTTCACCATGAGGGCGACGGCGGCGTCCAGTGCGCCCGCCTCGGCATCCGCGGCGAGACGCTCGAGCCGGGAGGTCGCCTGATGGAGCAGGTCGGTCGGGGTGGCGGTCATCGGTTCTCCTCCGTGACGGGGGCGGGCTTGGGGACGCGGACCGGGCGACGGTGGGCGGAGACGGCCATCGCGCTGGCGGCGAGATGCGTGGATGCCTCGCCGAACATCTGCTGCGCCACCAGCAGGTACAGCAGATCCAGCACCAGCAGCTGCGAGTGCTTGACGGACAGATCGTCGGGGCGCAGGTAGTGAGAGGGCTCCGCGGTGGCGAGCGAGATGTCGGCGATGCCCGCGAGCCAGGAGTCCGCGTCGTGCGTGATCGCGACGGTGAAGGCGCCGGCCGCGCCCGCCTGGGAGAGCATCTGCACGGTCTCGTCGGTGCGGCCCGTGCTCGACACGCCGATCGCGACCGAGGACGCGTTCTGCATCACGGCACTGGTGAGGCCGTCGTGCACGTCCGACCAGGCGTGCGCGTTGACGCCGATGCGGTACAGCCGGCCCTGGAACTCCCGGGCGATGACGCCGCTGCCGCCCACGCCGTAGATGTCGACGTGGCGCGAGGCGGCGATGGCGTTCGCGACCTGCATGACGGCGTCGAGGTCCAGGCGCGCTGCCGTGCTCTCCAGGCTGGCGACGTGCAGGGCGACGAGCGTCTGGAGCACCTTGCCCGGCTCGTCGGTGGCGCCGAACTCCTCGCCGATGTCGGCCTGCCAGCTCTCGTCGGCGTCTCCGCGGCCGATCTCGCTCGCCACACCGACGCGGAACTGGGTGTAGCCGTCGAACCCGATCGCCCGGCAGAAGCGGGTGACGGTCGCGGGGGAGGTGCCGGCACGGTCGGCGAGCTCGGTGATGGTCAGCTCGACAGGGGCCGCGGGGTGACCGGTGACCACGTCGGCGATCTTGCTCATCGCCGTCGGCATGGTGTGACGACCGGCCGCGATGCGGCGCGCGATCGTCATTCCGTTGCCGAAGTCCTTGGTCCGTGGCACCATTGCCTCCTGAATCCCGCCCGGAGTATTTCTCGTTGAGATGAAAACTATTCTCACGCGACGAAAACGTCAAATAGGACAACATCACAAATGAGTCACGAACCGCTGCTGCTGGGGATCGACGCAGGTGGGACCTCGACCAGGGCGGTGCTGACCGACCTGCACGGGGAGTGCCTCGGATACGGCGTCGGCGGGCGCGGTAACCCCATCTCCGCGGGGCCGGAGCGTGCCGCGGACGGTGTGCTGGATGCTGTGGGCGCAGCCCTGTCGGCGTCCGGCCGGACCCTCGCCGACATCGCGGTGATCGTGCCGGCGATGGCAGGCATGCGGGCCGCGGGCGGTGCGGACTGGCTGCTGGACCGGCTCACCCCGCAGGGGTTCACCGGACGCCTGGTGTTCGAGTCCGACCTGCTGGCGACCTACTTCAGCGGGGCGGCCGCCGAGTTCGGGTACGCGCTGGTCTCCGGCACCGGAGCCTGCGTGATCCGCGTGCAGGACGGTCGGATCGACGGCACCGGCGACGGGCTGGGGTGGCTCCTCGGCGACAGGGGGAGCGGGTTCTGGATCGGGCACGCGATCGCGCGGGCGGCTGTCCAGGACCTCGACGGCACGGGGCCGCGAACGGGGCTCACCGACCTCGTGCTGGCGCACCACGACCTCGCGCGCACCGAGGTGCGCCACGACGGGCGCTGGCAGGAGCTCGAGGAGCTGGTCGGAGTGCTGTACTCCCGGCCCCCGATCGAGCTCGCCGGGCTCGCGCCCTTCGCCTTCGAGGTCGACGATGCGGTGGCGCGCGGCATCCTCGAGGAGGCGGGGGAGCACCTGGCGAGCACGCTCTCCGCAGTGCTGCGGGGCCCCGGACCGCTGGTGATCGGCGGAAGCGTCCTCGCCCGCAGCGGGCCGGTGCGCGATGCCTTCCTCGCCCGGCTCGGCTCCGCGGCCGGCGATCTGGACATGCGCGCGGTCAGCGATGGCGCGGTCGGCGCGGCGATGCTCGCCATCCGCGCCGCCGGAGGCGTGCCCGACGACCGGATCCTGGCCCGTCTGACGGAGACGGTCGCCGCATTCCGCTGAGTGCCGGGCCGGTAGACTTGTCGGTCTATGAATCCTGAAGCCCTCGCCGCAGCCATCCTCGCCGTCCTGACGCCGATCGCGGCGTCGCTGCGACCCGACGAGGAGCTGGGGCTCACGGCATCCGACGTCGTGCTGGACCGCCCCCGCAATCGCGACCACGGCGACTGGTCCAGCAACATCGCCATGCGACTGGCTAAGAAGCTCGGGTCGAACCCGCGGGAGCTCGCGCAGCGCATCGCCGATGACCTGGCCTCCGTCGACGGGATCTCGAGCGTCGAGGTCGCCGGTCCCGGATTCATCAACATCCGCCTGGAGGCCGGCGCCGCCGGAGCCCTCGCGAAGACGATCGTCGACGCGGGCGCCGCATACGGCACCAACCACTCCCAGGCCGGCGTGTCGGTGAACGTCGAGTTCGTGTCGGCGAACCCGACCGGCCCGCTGCACATCGCGCACACCCGGTGGGCGGCGCTCGGCGACTCGATCGTGCGCCTGCTGCTCGCCAGCGGCGCGCACGCGGTGCGCGAGTACTACATCAACGACGCCGGCGCCCAGATGGAGCGCTTCGCGCAGTCCGTGCTGGCCGCGGCCAAGGGCGAGCCGACCCCCGAGGGCGGCTACCCGGGCGAGTACATCACCGAGCTCGCCCAGCGCGTGCTCGCTGCCCACCCTGGGCTGCTGGAACTCCCCGAGGACGAGCAGCTCGTCGTCGCCCGCGACCAGGCCTACGAGTACCAGCTCGCCGAGATCAAGAACTCGCTCGAGCGCTTCAATGTGCCCTTCGACGTGTGGTTCTCCGAGCGCACTCTGCACGCCGCCTCCGAGGACGGCGGGCCCAGCCTCGTCGAC
Organism: Microbacterium sp. 22195; assembly: GCF_052056515.1. Lineage (NCBI taxonomy): Bacteria > Bacillati > Actinomycetota > Actinomycetes > Micrococcales > Microbacteriaceae > Microbacterium > Microbacterium sp. 22195. Next base: position 903,843 of record NZ_JBQEPE010000001.1, on the reverse strand, counting down.
CAGGCCGTCGACCGGCTGCGGGCGCAGGGACACGTCTTCGACGACGAGGGCGCCGTGTGGGTGCGCACCACCGACTTCACGGACGACAAGGACCGCGTCATCCGCCGCTCCAACGGCGAGTACACCTACTTCGCCGCCGACGCCGCCTACTACCTGAACAAGGGCGACCGAGGGTTCCAGAACAAGATCTACCTGCTCGGGGCCGACCACCACGGCTACGTGAACCGCCTCAAGGCCGTCGCCGGAGCGGCGGGCGAGGACCCCGAGAAGAACATCCAGGTGCTGATCGGGCAGATGGTCTCGATCAACGGCGCGCGTCTGTCCAAGCGCGCCGGCAACATCATCGAGATGGACGACCTGCTGAACTGGCTGGGCGCGGACGCGCTGCGCTATTCGCTGGAGCGCTCGCCCGCCGATTCGCCCCTGGACCTGGACCCGGAGCTGCTGCAGAAGCGCACGAACGACAACCCGGTCTTCTACGTGCAGTACGCGCATGCGCGCACGCACAACGTCGCCCGCAACGCCGCCGACTCCGGCGTCGACCGCTCGGAGTTCGCCCCGGAGCTGCTGGTGCACGAGACCGAGGGCGCCCTGCTCGGCGCGCTTCAGGAGTTCCCGCGCATCGTCGCGTTCGCGGCCGAGGTGCGCGAGCCGCATCGCATCGCGCGCTATCTCGAGGAGCTCGCCGGCCTGTATCACCGCTGGTACGACAACTGCCGGGTGATCCCCAAGGGTGACGACCCGATCGAGACCGTCCACCGCACGCGCCTCTGGCTGAACGACGCCGCTGGTCAGGTGCTGCGCAACGGCCTGGAGCTGCTGGGCGTCTCCGCGCCCGAGCGGATGTGACATGACGGCGGCGGCGACAGGACCGGACGTGCGCCGTCGGCGTGCGCGCTGGCCCTGGGTGCTGCTGATCGTCGTCGCGGTGATCGCTGCTCTGCTCGTCGCCGCCGAACTGGTGGCGCGTGCCGTGCTGCCTGGGATCGTCCGCTCGCTGGTCGTCGAGGAGCTGAAGCTGCCGGCTGATCAGCAGCTCGACGTGGAGGCGTCCGGTGTGCTGCTCCCGCAGCTGGTCTCGGGAACGCTGGACGAGCTGCAGCTGTCCTCGAAGCGGGTCACGATCGGCGGGATCGCCGGCTCCGCGCAGGTGACCGCGACGGGTGTGCCGATCCGGGGCGGCGCCCTGGGCTCGGCGAAGGGCACCGTCGCCATCGATCAGAGTCAGTTCGCGACGCTGCTGAAGAACTCGCAGTTGCCGATCACCGGGGTCGTGCTGGCGGCACCGGACGCCACCGTGCAGGGCGAGCTCAGTGTGCTCGGACGCGAGATCCCGGTGGGCCTGACGGTCACCCCAGGCGCCCAGGACGGCGACCTGCTGCTCACGCCCGTCTCCGCGACGCTCGGCGGCGCTGAGATCGACCTGAAGCGGCTCTCCGGGATGCTCGGCGGCCTCGGCGCGCAGCTGGCTGCGCCGCAGCGCATCTGCATCGCCGAGCACCTGCCGGCAGGCATCACCCTCACCGGGCTGCGCATCGAGGGCACCAGCGCGGTCGCCGACATCAGCGCCGACGGCCGCATCGCCACGGACCCCGCGCTGCTCGAGAACGGCACCTGCCCGCGCTGAGCGGCGTCAGGGCGCGGCACGCTCCGCATCGGCGCGCGCCGCCCGCAGCGCCTCGGTCGCGATGCGCACGTCCTCCTCGGCGAGTCGCACGGCGGCGTCGGCGAGCGTCGTCGCTCCGAACCTGGCCGCCACCCGGTCGTGCTCCTCGTGCACCGACACCACGATGAACGCGCTCGCCAGCAGGATCACCTGCGTCGACAGGTTCAGCCACAGCAGCAGCGCCAGCAGCGACGCGAACGACGCGAGCAGGGGGTTGGCCCTGGCGCCGCCGACGAACAGTCCGGACAGCTCCTGCAGCACCAGCAGCGCGACTCCGCCGAGCACGGCGCCGGACCAGAGGGAGCGCGCCGAGGCCCGCACACCGGACAGCATCCGGAACGTCGCGGCGATGAGCACCGCGTTGAGCGCGAGCACGATGACGAGCGAGACGATCCGCACCGTCCAGCGCACTGCGGCGGACCTCGCGGTCAGGCCGAGGAGATCCGCGAGCCAGCCGACCACGAACTCGCCCGCCAGGGTCAGTGCGGCGGCGCCGGCGAAGGTGACCGCGATGATCAGCGCGAGCAGGATGTTGCGCGCGATGACCAGGTACCAGGCGACATCGTCATGCGCCGTGCCCGCGATCGACCGGACCGAGACGCGCAGCGAGCTGATCGCGCCGAGCGCCGCCCCGATCAGGCCCGCCAGCGAGACGATCCCGGCGACCGACAGGCCGGCGGGAGCGCGGATCTCATCGAGATCGACGATGCCCTGGCCGCCGGAGGTCCGGATCAGTCCCGGCACCGCGGTGGCGACCGCGTGGACGACGGCATCCCATGCGGCGTCGTCCCGCGAGAGCCACAGTGCAGCCGCCGAGAAGGCCAGCAGTACGGCGGCGAACACGCTGAACAGGGCGCGGTAGGTCACCGCGTCCGCGAGCACCGGTCCTCTGCGTCCCGAGTAGCGCAGAGCGGCCCGGACCAGACGCCATCGCAGCGCACGTGCGATGACTGCGGCGGAGGCCCTGGCGAACGCGCTGGGACGCGGGGAATCGGTTCGTCGGCTCATCCGGCCACCATAGTCATGCCAGGGAACACAGGCGGAGGGGGTTGCGGAGATGACCTAGAATCGGGGCAGCCTCGTCGTGCGCTCCCCGCCCGAGGTCCCGCCCACGATTGGTGCTCTGTGCATTCAGCTGTCTCATCGCCCGCTCCCGAATGGCTGGCCGTCCCCGAGGACGCCAATGACCTCGTGCCCGCGATCTGGCCGGCATCCGCCCACCGCGACGCGGACGGCGAGCTGATCATCGGGGGAGTCGAGGCCGGGCTGCTGGCCCGCACGTACGGCACGCCGCTGCAGGTGATCGACGAGGGCGAGGTGCGGCGTCGTGCCGCGGCCATCCGCTCCGCCTTCGACACCGCGGCCGAGGCACATGGCACGAGCGCGCGGGTGTACTACGCGGGCAAGGCCCTGCTGAACACCTCCATCGTGCGCTGGGTGACGGACGAGGGCCTGAACGTCGACGTCTGCACCGGCGGTGAGCTCGAGGTCGCACTGGCCGCGGGGGCCGATGCGGGCCGGCTGGGCTTCCACGGCAACAACAAGTCCGTGCCCGAGCTGGAGCGCGCCGTCCAGGTCGGAATCGGCACGATCATCATCGACAGCGAGATCGAGATCGAGCGGCTCGCCGCGATCGTCTCGCGCACCGGGACCACTCAGCGCGTCATGCTGCGCGTCAACAGCGGCGTGCACGCGGAGACGCACGACTTCCTCGCCACCGCGCACGAGGACCAGAAGTTCGGCACCCCGCTCTCCCTCGCACCCGGACTCGTCGCCCGCATCCGCGAGATCGAGGGCCTGGAGTTCGCCGGTCTGCACTGCCACATCGGGTCGCAGATCTTCGGCGTGGCCGGGTTCCGCGAGTCGGCGGCCCGCGTCCTCGACCTGCACCAGGAGCTGCTGGCAGACGGGGACATCCCGCAGCTGAACCTCGGCGGCGGCTTCGGGATCGCCTACACCCGCGTCGACACCCCGGAGCCCATCGAGGCGCTTGCGCAGGGCATCGTGGATGCGGTGGCGGAGGGATGCGCGGCGCGCGGCATCCGCATCCCCGCGCTGTCCTTCGAACCCGGCCGGGCCATCGTCGGCAACGCCGGCATCACGCTCTACGAGGTCGGCACCATCAAGGACGTCGCCCTCGAGCAGGGGGAGCGGCGCTACGTGAGCGTGGACGGCGGGATGAGCGACAACGCCCGCCCCGCGCTGTACGGTGCGCAGTACTCCGCGCGTCTGGCGTCGCGCGCCGGCGAGGACGCGCCGGTGCTCGTGCGGGTGGTCGGCAAGCACTGCGAGTCCGGCGACATCGTCGTCGACCACGAGTACCTTCCGGGCGACGTCGCCCCCGGCGACCTGCTGGCCGTGCCGTCGACCGGGGCGTACTGCGCGCCGCTGTCGAGCAACTACAACCACATCGCCCGCCCGCCGATCGTCGCCGTGCGCGACGGGGAGTCCCGGGTGATCGTGCGCGGCGAGACCCTGGACGACCTGCTCGCCCGCGACGCCGGCATCGAGCGGTGAGGCCCCTGCAGACGTCGGGCGCGCGTCTCGCGCCCGACACCCGACGACCCCGATGTGCTGAGGAGCGCTGATGACTGATTACCGACGACTTCGTGTGGCACTGCTGGGTGCCGGAGCCGTGGGCTCGCAGGTGGCGTCCCTGCTGCTCAAGCACGGCGACGAGCTCGCCGACCGCGCGGGTGCGCGGCTGGAGCTGGCGGGCATCGCGGTGCGCAACCCCGACGCGCCGCGCGACGTCGAGCTGCCCCGTGAGCTGTACACCACCGACCCTGAGGCGCTGATCACGAGCGCCGACATCGTCATCGAGCTGATGGGCGGCATCGAGCCGGCCCGTTCGCACATCCTCCTGGGTCTGGGCTCGGGCGCCGACGTGGTCACCGCCAACAAGGCGCTGCTGGCCACCCACGGCCCCGAGGTGTTCGAGGCCGCCGACCGCGTCGGCGCCTCGGTGTACTACGAGGCGGCCGCCGCGGGCGCGATCCCGATCATCCGCCCGCTGCGCGACTCGCTCGCCGGCGACCGCGTGGTGCGGATCATGGGCATCGTCAACGGCACCACGAACTACATCCTCGACCGCATGGACAGCGAGGGCGCCGACTTCGCCGACGTGCTCGCCGACGCGCAGCGCCTGGGCTACGCCGAGGCCGACCCGACGGCCGACGTCGAGGGCTACGACGCCGCGCAGAAGGCGGCGATCCTGGCATCCCTCGCCTTCCACACCACGGTCCCGCTGGATGCCGTGCACCGCGAGGGCATCACGACCATCACCGCCGACATGATCGAGGAGGCGCGCGAGGCCGGCTTCGTGATCAAGCTGCTCGCCGTCTGCGAGCGGCTGACCACCGAGGACGGCGAGTCGATCTCGGTGCGCGTGTATCCCGCGCTCGTGCCGCGCTCGCATCCGCTGGCCTCCGTGCACGGCGCGAACAACGCGGTCTTCGTCGAGGCCGAGGCGGCCGGCTCCCTGATGTTCTACGGCGCGGGAGCGGGTGGGATGCAGACCGCATCCGCCGTGCTCGGTGACGTCGTCTCCGCCGCCCGGCGCCACATGGCCGGCGGCACCGGGGTCGGCGAGTCGACCAGGGCGAACCTGCCGATCGTCTCGATCGGCCACGTCGTGACCCGCTACCAGATCACGCTCGAGGTTGCCGACCAGCCGGGCGTGCTTGCGTCGATCGCAGGCCTCCTCAGCGAGGGCGGCGTCTCGGTGGCGACGCTCGTGCAGACCGCGATCCCCGCGATCGAGGGGGAGCAGCGCAGCACCGCGCGCCTGATCATCGGAACGCACCGCGCGGCGGACAGTGCGCTGAGCGCGGCCGTCGCGCGGCTCACGGCCAGCGACGTCGTCGAGAACGTCGTCTCGGTGCTGCGCGTCGAAGGGGAGTGAGCATGACCGTCACCCTCGTGCCGGCGGACATGGAACCCGTCGTCTTCGAGGCGCACGCCGTCGAGGGCGCGCTGCGCACGGTCATCGTGACGGTGCCGGCCACCAGCGCGAACCTGGGCCCCGGTTTCGACACCCTGGGCCTCGCGCTCAGCATCTACGACACGCTCACGGCGTCGTCCTTCGACGACGACCGCCTGGAGATCGAGGTCGAGGGATCGGGCGCCGCCGAGATCCCCACGGACGCGAGCAACCTCGTCGTCCGCACCATCGCGCACGTCTACGCCGACGCCGGGCGGCGGATGCCTGGACTGCGCATCCACGCCCTCAACGGCGTCCCGCACGGGCGCGGCCTGGGGTCGTCCGGTGCGGCGGTCACCGCCGGCATCCTCATCGCCAAGGGCCTGCTGGCGGGAGACGTCGACCTCGACGACGAGGCGCTGCTGCGCCTGGCCACCGAGCTGGAGGGGCACCCCGACAACGTCGCTCCGGCGCTCTTCGGCGGCCTGACGATCGCCTGGATGGGTGAGCGCGGACCGCAGCACAAGAAGCTGCTCGTGCATCGCGGCGTGGCGCCGCTCGTGTTCGTGCCCGGGTTCACCATGTCGACCTCGCTCGCGCGCTCACTGCAGCCGCCGCACGTTCCGCGCGAGGACGCCGTGTTCAACGTCTCGCGATCCGCGCTGCTGGTGGCGGCGCTGACGCAGAGCCCCGAGCTGATGCTGGACGCCACCGCCGACCGGCTGCACCAGGACTACCGCGGCGCCGCGATGCCGGAGACCCTGCGACTGGTGCAGGCGCTGCGAGCCGAGGGCTTCGCAGCCGTCGTGTCCGGTGCGGGACCGAGCGTGCTGGTGCTCGCGGACGGTCCTGGCACGCGCCAGCGCGCGGTCGAGGTGGCGGATGCCGTCACGGACACTCCGTGGGACGCGCACATGCTCGCCGTCGACGTGCGTGGTGGTACAGTTAGGGATCGAGCGGAGGGCTCCACGTAACTTCGTGAATCTCGCCCCATCGCACTTCTGCGAAATCCGCACGCGATCCCCAGCACCATCCAGGTTCTGGCAGGCAGACGCTCTTCTGCGTCGGCGCGTGTGAAACGCGCAGCTTCCGCTGCGCACATCTGGATTGCTCATTTCCCACGACATATGAGGGAGTACTCGTGGAGACCTTCTCCGAGACCCAGAACGACCAGCCGACCGCTGAGGCGCCGGCTTCCGAGGCTGCTCCGGTGCGCAAGCGCGCTCCGCGCCGCGCCACCACGGCATCCGCCACTGCTGCGGCTGAGGCGCCGGCCGCGGTGACCGAGGCGCCGGCCGCGCCGGCATCCGAGGCGGCTCCCGCCGCTGAGGAGAAGCCGAAGGCGGCGCGTCGCACCCGTGCCAAGAAGGCGGATGCCGAGACGCTCGACATCCCCGTCGCCGAGACGCCCGCCGCAGACGAGGCGCCGGCGAAGCCCGTCCGCAAGCGCGCGTCGCGCGCCGCGGGCAAGGCGGCGACGGAGGAGGCCGCTGCTCCCGCCGAGACCGCCGCCGAGCAGTCCGCCGCCCCGGCAGAGGCCGCGGACGCCGCAGCATCCGATGAGTCGGCCGCACCGGCCAAGCGCCCCGCACGCGGGCGTCGCGGCTCGAAGGCCGCCGATACGGCCGAGGGCGCCGCATCCGAGGCATCCGGCGACAGGCCCGCCGAGTCCGCTTCCGTGGAGTCCGCACAGGGCGAGCAGGGCGCGTCCGCCGACGGCGAGCAGACCGACGGCGAGGGCTCCGGTCGCAGCCGGAGCCGCAGCCGGAGCCGCAGCCGCGGTCGCGGCGGCAAGGGCGAGGGCACCCAGAACAACCAGAGTGGTCAGAACGGCGGCCAGCAGGGCGGCCAGAACAACCGCGGAGGCCAGCAGGACGACGCCTACGGCGACGACGAGCAGGGCTCCGGTCGCACGCGTCAGCGCAACAAGCGACGTGGCGGCGCGAACCAGAACGCCGACGAGTTCGAGACCGAGATCGGCGAGGACGACGTGCTGATCCCCGTCGCGGGCATCCTCGATGTGCTCGACAACTACGCGTTCGTGCGCACCACCGGCTACCTCGCCGGCGCCAGCGACGTCTACGTCTCGCTCGGACAGGTCAAGAAGTACAACCTGCGCAAGGGCGACGCGATCGTCGGCGCCATCAAGCAGCCGCGTGAGGGCGAGCAGCAGGGCCGTCAGAAGTACAACGCCCTGGTCAAGGTGGACTCCATCAACGGCCTCTCGCCCGAGGACGCGGGCAACCGCGTCGAGTTCGGCAAGCTCACCCCGCTGTACCCGCAGGAGCGCCTGCGCCTGGAGACGGCGCCGGAGAAGCTGACGCAGCGCATCATCGACCTGGTCGCCCCGATCGGCAAGGGTCAGCGCGGCCTGATCGTCGCGCCGCCCAAGGCCGGCAAGACGATCGTGCTGCAGCAGATCGCGAACGCGATCGCGCAGAACAACCCCGAGGTGCACCTCATGGTCGTGCTCGTCGACGAGCGCCCCGAAGAGGTCACCGACATGCAGCGCACGGTGAAGGGCGAGGTCATCGCCTCCACCTTCGACCGCCCCGCCGAGGACCACACCACGGTCGCCGAGCTCGCCATCGAGCGCGCCAAGCGACTGGTGGAGCTGGGCCGCGACGTGGTCGTGCTGCTCGACTCGATCACCCGACTGGGCCGCGCGTACAACATCTCGGCGCCCGCCTCCGGGCGCGTGCTGACCGGTGGTGTCGACGCCTCCGCGCTGTACCCGCCGAAGCGCTTCTTCGGCGCGGCGCGCAACATCGAGAACGGCGGCTCGCTGACCATCCTCGCGACCGCTCTCGTGGAGACCGGTTCCAAGATGGACGAGGTCATCTTCGAGGAGTTCAAGGGCACCGGCAACAGCGAGCTGCGCCTGTCGCGCGCTCTGGCCGACAAGCGGATCTTCCCGGCGGTGGACGTCAACGCGTCCAGCACCCGCCGCGAGGAGATGCTGCTCTCGGCCGACGAGGTGAAGATCACCTGGAAGCTGCGCCGCGCCCTCGCGGGCCTGGACCCGCAGCAGGCCCTGGAGGTCGTGCTCGGCAAGCTGAAGGAGACGAGCTCGAACGTCGAGTTCCTGTTCCAGATGCAGAAGTCGATCCCGGCGCCCACCTCGACCGGCTCCTCGCACGCGCACGAGAACAACATCCGCTGAGCTGCAGTCGGGACTGATCTGTGTTCGAGTCCGTCCAGGCTCTGATCGACGAGCATCGCCGGGTGCAGGAGGAGCTCTCCGACCCGGCGGTGCACGCCGACGCCGCGCGGGCGAAGCGCGTCAACCGCCGCTACGCCGAGCTCTCGAAGATCGTCGCCGCGCACGAGGCGTGGGTCGCTGCAGGTGAGGATCTGGAGGCCGCTCGTGAGCTCGCCCGTGAGGACGAGGCCTTCGCCGACGAGGTCCCGGAGCTGGAGGCGGGCCTGCACGCCGCGCAGGAGAAGCTGCGCAGGCTGCTGATCCCGCGCGATCCGGACGACGCCCGCGACGTGATCATGGAGATCAAGGCGGGGGAGGGCGGCGCCGAGTCGGCGCTGTTCGCCGCCGACCTGCTGCGGATGTACATCCAGTACGCCGCGCACCGCGGCTGGAAGACCGAGCTGCTCGAGCGGAACGAGTCCGACCTCGGCGGTTACAAGGACGTGCAGGTGGCGATCAAGGGGGCCTCCAGCGACCCCTCGCAGGGTGTCTGGGCGCACCTGAAGTACGAGGGCGGCGTGCACCGCGTGCAGCGTGTGCCGGCGACCGAGTCGCAGGGGCGCATCCACACCTCGACCACCGGCGTGCTGGTCTTCCCCGAGGTCGACGAGCCGGAGGAGATCCAGATCGATCCGAACGATCTGAAGATCGACGTGTACCGCTCGTCCGGCCCCGGCGGGCAGTCCGTGAACACTACCGACTCCGCGGTGCGCATCACGCACGTGCCGACCGGCATCGTGGTGTCCATGCAGAACGAGAAGTCGCAGCTGCAGAACCGCGAGGCCGGCATGCGCGTGCTGCGCGCCCGGCTGCTGGCCCGCCAGCAGGAGGAGCTGGCGGCCGCGGCATCCGATGCCCGTCGCTCGCAGATCCGCGGCATGGACCGCTCCGAGCGGATCCGCACCTACAACTTCCCGGAGAACCGCATCGCGGATCACCGCACCGGGTACAAGGCGTACAACCTGGACCAGGTGATGGACGGCGCACTCGAGCCGATCATCGAGTCCTGCATCGAGGCCGACGAGGCCGAGCGCCTCGCCGCCGTCGGCTCCGACGCCTCCTGACCCGGCATCGGAACGCGGCCGCTCAGATCGAGTAGTCGGGTGCGGACAGCAGTGCGCGCACGCTCTCATCCGCGTCGCGCGGCCGGGCCTTCGCAGGGATGCCCACCAGCACGCTGTCCGGCGGGGCATCGCGGGTCACGACGGCGTTCGCCCCGATGACTGAGCGCGCCCCGATGCACACCGGGCCGAGGATCTTCGCGCCGGCGCCGACGGCGACGCCGTCCTCCAGCGTGGGATGCCGCTTGCCGTGATCCCGCGTGCGGCCGCCCAGCGTGACGCCGTGGTACAGCATCACATCGTCGCCGACCTCCGCGGTCTCGCCGATCACGACGCCCATGCCGTGGTCGATGAAGAACCGCCGGCCGATGCGCGCACCCGGATGGATCTCGATGCCGGTCAGCCAGCGCGACACCTGCGAGCCCATCCGGGCGGGGAAGCGGATGCCGCGCCGCCACAGCGCATGCCATAGCCTGTGCGCCCAGATGGCGTGCAGCCCCGGGTACAGCAGCGCCACCTCGACTCCTGAGCGCGCCGCCGGGTCGCGCCTGCGTGCGGCTGCGACGTCCTCGCGCAGCCGCCCGATCATGCCCATCTCAGTCCTTCGGCTGGTCGCGCAGGTCCTCGAACAGCGCGGTCGAGATGTAGCGCTCCCCGGTGTCGGGGACGACCGCGACGATGGTCTTGCCGGCGTTCTCGGGCCGCCGGGCGACGTTCAGCGCCGCCCACACGGCAGCGCCGGCGGACATGCCCACGAGCAGTCCCTCCTTGGCGGCGAGGTCGCGTGCGGTGCGCAGCGAGTCCTCGAACTCCACCGGGTAGACCTCGTCGATCACGTCGCGGTCGAGCACCGGCGGGACGAAGTTCGGGCCGATGCCCTGGATCTTGTGCGGTCCGGGGTGACCCTCGCTGAGCACGGGGGAGTCCTTGGGCTCGACCGCGATCACCTGCACGTCGGGCTTCACGGCCTTCAGCGCCTGACCGACTCCGGTGACGGTGCCACCGGTGCCGACGCCCGCGACCAGGATGTCGATGCTCCCGTCGGTGTCGCGCAGGATCTCCTGCGCGGTGGTCTCGCGGTGGATCCGGGGGTTCGCCTCGTTCTCGAACTGGCGCGCCCACACGGCGTCCGGGTTCTCGGCGAGGATCTCCTTCAGCGCCTCGATGGATCCCGACATGCCCTTGGTGGGGTCGGTGAGCACGATCTCGGCGCCGAACGCGCGCAGCAGCACGCGGCGCTCCTTCGACATGGACGCGGGCATGGTCAGGATCACCTTGTAGCCGCGCGCAGCGCCCACCATCGCGAGCGCGATGCCGGTGTTCCCGCTGGTGGCCTCGAGGATCGTGCCGCCGGGCTTGAGCTGGCCCGACGCCTCGGCGGCGTCGACCATGGCGATCCCGATCCGGTCCTTGACGCTGGAGGCCGGGTTGTAGAACTCCAGCTTCGCGAGCACGGTCGCGTCGAGGCCCTCCGTGACGCGATTTAGACGCACCAGCGGGGTGTTGCCGAATGCTGTGGTGATGTCGGAGTGGATGCCGGTCATGGCGGGCCTTTCGTCGAAGGATGTCGGAGTGATCAGCGTGCTCAGCCTACGACCCGCATCCCCGGCATTCGCCGAATGTGTCCGAGCGCCTCCGACGCCTACGCTGGAGAGATGCCCGACACGCTCTCCGCGCGCCTGCGCGCCGTCGCCCAGCAGCTCGCCGACGCCGGGGTCCCGGACCCGCTGGTGGATGCCGAGCTGCTGATCGGCCACGTCCTGGGCCTCGGGCGCGGTGAGCTGCAGGCCGCGGTCGTCCGCGGTGACGGGCTGCAGGACGAGGATGCCGCTCGGCTGGACGCCCTCGTCGCGCGGCGCGCCGCCAGGGAGCCCCTGCAGCATCTCACCGGTGTCGCCGCGTTCCGGCACCTGGAGCTCGCCGTGGGACCGGGCGTCTTCGTGCCTCGGCCGGAGACCGAGACGGTGGTGCAGATCGCCATCGACGCGCTGATGGAGAGCGCATCGCCCGCTCCCGTCGCGATCGACCTGGGCACGGGCAGCGGCGCGATCGCTCTGGCGATGGCCACCGAGGTGCCGCACGCGCGTGTGTTCGCCGTCGAGCGCTCACCCGAGGCGCACGTCTGGGCCGCGAGGAACACCGCGGATGCCGCGAACCTGACGCTCGTGCTCGGCGATCTCGCCACGGCGTTCGATGAGCTGCGCGGCACGGCATCCGTCGTGATCTCCAATCCGCCGTATGTGCCGGACGATGCGATCCCGCGCGATCCGGAGGTCCGCCTGCACGATCCCGCGCAGGCGCTCTACGGCGGTGCGGACGGGCTCGACGTGGTGCGCGTGATCAGCAGGAGGGCGCAGGAGCTGCTGCATCCGGGCGGGCTGCTCGTGCTGGAGCACGGCGAGCTGCAGGGCGCGTCGATCCGGTCTCTGCTGGAGGCCGACGGATGGCGCGCCGCGGCGACGCACGAGGACCTGACCCGTCGCGATCGCGCCACCACCGCGCTGAGTCGCTGAGCCTCCCCTGGAACCCGGATCCGCCCGCCCACGGCGGACCGACAGACCACCACCGTAGAATGAGCACGCCATGTCAACTGTCTTCGATTGCCGCGACGACGCCCAGATCCTCGCCGGCATGCGTCACGCCCGTCAGGCGATCGCCCGCGGCGAGCTCGTCGTCCTCCCCACCGACACCGTCTACGGCATCGCCGCCGACGCGTTCTCCCCGGCCGCCGTCCAGCGGCTCCTCGACGCCAAGGGCCGCGGCCGCGAGATGCCGCCGCCCGTCCTCGTCGCCGGGCCGGAGATGATGGCGGCTCTGGTGGAATCCGTGCCGGACGCCGTGCAGAAGCTCATCGACGCGTTCTGGCCCGGCGGCCTGACCATCGTGCTGCCCGCGCAGCCGTCGCTGACCTGGGACCTGGGGGAGACCAAGGGCACGGTCGCCGTGCGCATGCCCGACCGCCGTGTCGCCCTCGAACTGCTCGCCGAGACCGGCCCCCTCGCCGTGTCGAGTGCGAACCTCACCGGCCACGACGCCGCGATCATCGCCTCCGACGCCCAGGAGATGCTGGGCGACTCCGTCGCGGTGTACCTCGAGGAGGGCTACAGCGAGAACGGCATCCCCTCGACCATCGTGGATGCCACCTCGCTGGTGGGCACCGAGGAGGGGGAGACCCCTGCCGTGCGGATCCTGCGCCAGGGCGCGATCACCCGCGAGCAGCTCGAAGAGGTCCTCGGCGACCTGCTCGAGCCCGCCGAGAAGCCCGACGAGACTGTCCCGGGCCATGTTCCCGACGCCGCCCCCGCCGCGGACTCCGTCCCGGCCGTGGACGCCGCGTCGGCAGGGGACGCGGGAAGTCCGGTAGACGAAGAGTGAAGCAGTATCTGTTCACGATCATCCTCACGGCGTCGATCACCTTCGCGCTGACGTGGGCGGTGTGGCGCTTGAGCATGAAGTTCAAGCTCTACCCCGGCATCCGTGAACGGGACGTGCACAAGACCCCGAAGCCGCGACTGGGCGGCGTGGCGATGTTCATCGGCATCGCGGTCGCGATCCTGATATCCGCAGCGAACCCCTTCTTCGAGCGGATGTGGTCGCCGCCGCAGACGCTGTGGGCGATCCTCGCCGCAGCCGCGCTGATCGCCGTCGTCGGCGTGATCGATGATCTCTGGGATCTGGACTGGATGATCAAGCTGGCCGCGCAGTTCCTTGCCGCCGGCATCATCACAGCATGGGGCGGTCTGCAGATCCTGTCCCTGCCGATCGGCACCATGGTGCTCGTCTCGCCCTGGCTCAGCATCGCGATCACGATGGTGGCGATCGTGGTGGTCATGAACGCGGTGAACTTCATCGACGGGCTCGACGGACTCGTCGCGGGGGTGTGCCTCATCGCGAACGGCATCTTCTTCGTGTACTCGTACATCCTCACCCGCGACTCCGGTGCCACCAGCTACTTCAACCTCGCCACCTTCCTCGCCGCCGTCCTCATCGGCGCCTGCCTGGGCTTCCTGCCGTTCAACTGGAGCCCCGCCAAGATCTTCATGGGCGACTCCGGCGCACTCGTGCTCGGCCTGCTGATGGCCACCTCGGCGATCGCCGTGACCACCCAGGGCGATGTGAACGCCTTCGACCCCGCGAAGTTCGGGCGCTCGCAGCTGCTGGGAGCCTTCATCCCGATCGTCCTCCCGCTGGTGATCGTGATGCTGCCGCTGCTGGACTTCGGCCTGGCGGTGTTCCGGCGCATGCGGGCGGGCAAGTCGCCCTTCGCCCCGGACCGCAAGCACCTGCATCACCGGATGCTGGACCTCGGCCACCGCGACCGCGACGCCGTGCTGGTGTTCTACGCCTGGACCGCCGTGATCTCGCTGGCGGTGCTCCTGATGTACATCGGGACGCGCCAGGACTGGCCGGGCGGTTACGTCGGCGGCATCGTGTTCGGCGTGGTCGGCGCCGCCGCCTGCCTCGTGGTCACCCGGATGCCCTCGCGGTACACCGTCCGCATCGACGAGGAGCCCGAGGGCGAGACGCGGAGCGGTGAGACGCAGTCCGGCGAGACGCAGACCCCTGAAGCCACGAAGCCCACGAAGCCCCTGGAGCCCCGATGACCCCGAGCCCCGTGTCCAGCACGCCCATCCTCCGCCGCACTCTGATCCTGTCCGCCGTCGCGGCCGCGGTGCTGGCCCTGATCGCCGCCGGCATCGGCTTCGCCGTCGCGGGCACCGACGGGCTGTGGAGCGGGCTGATCGGCGTGCTCCTCTCGTTCATCTTCCTCGGGATCACGGCGGGCAGCATCCTGTTCGCGAACCGCTGGTTCGGAGACCCCCTGTACGTGCAGTTATTCTTCGCGATCGTGCTGGGTGGCTGGCTGGTCAAGCTCGGACTGTTCGTGGTGCTCATGCTCGTGCTGCGCGAGCAGCCGTGGATCGACCCCCTCGTCTTCTTCCTCGCTCTGGTCGCCGGCATCGCGATGACTCTGGTCGTGGATGTCATCGTCCTCACGAAGATGCGACTCCCGAACGTCAGCGACATCGACCTCCCGACGACGAACCCCGAAGACGACGGTGACGACGCCCAGGGGGCGCCCGGTGCGCCAAAGCAGCCCGGCGACATCTGATAGTGTTGAACCGTGCCCGCCGCTCGTTTCGCGAGCGCTTGCGCTGTGATGCACACCGTCCCTCGTCGCCCCGGTTCCGACCGGTGACCCGAAGCTGGAGCCCGCGCTGTTGAATCCCGTTGCGACAATGATCCTTCGTCCATTCGCCGGTGATGGTGAGTTCCATGGTCCCTCGATGGGCGACTTCTTCCCGCCGATCCTGTTCGAGGTCTTCGGTGTTCCGGTTCACCGGATTCACCTGATCCAGTTCCTCTCGGTGATCGCCGTCGTGCTGTTCATGTGGCTCGGCACGCGCCGGATGAAGGTCGTCCCCGGCCGCTTCCAGAGCCTCGTCGAGATGGGGATCGGCTTCGTCCGCAACGGCATCGCGCACGACCTGCTCGGCCGCAAGGACGGCGAGCGGTTCGCACCGCTGCTGGTCACGATCTTCTTCATGATCCTGTTCATGAACATCACGGGCATCATCCCGTTCCTGAACATGCCCGGTACCGCGATCATCGCCGTGCCGCTCACGCTCGCCGTGATCAGCTACGTGACGTTCATCTACGCGGGCATGAAGAAGAGCCCTCTCGGCTTCTGGAAGAACTCGCTCTTCCCGTCCGGTGTGCCGTGGCCGGTGTACATCATCGTCACGCCGCTGGAGTTCATCTCCACCTTCATCATCCGCCCGGTCACGCTCACGCTCCGACTGATGATGAACCTGGTCGTCGGGCACATGATCCTCGTGCTCTGCTTCTCGGCCACCGCATTCTTCATGTTCACCGCAGGCGGCGGCTGGGCCGCGCTCGGCGTCGGAACCCTCGCCTTCGGCGGCGCGTTCACGATCTTCGAGATCCTCGTCGTCGTCCTGCAGTCCTACGTCTTCACCGTCCTCACCGCGATCTACATCCAGCTCGCGGTCGCAGAAGAGCACTGAACGGGTCAGCATCTGCTGACCAAAATCGAAAGGAAAACCCCGTGGACGCAACTACGGTTCTCGCAGCAGTCAACGGCAACCTCGCGGCAGTCGGCTACGGCCTCGCCGCCATCGGCCCGGCCATCGGCGTGGGCATCGTCGTCGGCAAGACGATCGAGGGTGTCGCCCGCCAGCCCGAGCTCGCAGGTCGCCTGCAGGTCCTGATGTGGATCGGTATCGCCTTCACCGAGGCGCTTGCATTCGTCGGCATCGCCGTCGGATTCATCCCCTTCCCGTAAACCGCAGCGACTTCTGAAGGAGACAGGATGCTGAACGCTCTTGTCACGAACCTGGCAGCAGGAGAAGAGGCGCAGAACCCTCTCCTCCCTGCCTGGTACGACATCGTCTGGTCGGCGCTGTGGTTCCTCATCATCCTCATCGTGGTCTGGAAGGTCGCCCTTCCCAAGCTCACGGCGATGCTCGATGAGCGCTCCGCGGCGATCGAAGGCAACATCGCCAAGGCTGATGAGGCTCAGAAGCAGGCCGAGGCCGCGCTCGACGAGTACACCCGTCAGCTCGCCGAGGCGCGCACCGAGGCCGGACAGATCCGCGACGCCGCCCGTGAGGACGGCAAGAAGATCGTCGCCGAGGCGAAGGATGCCGCGTCCGCTGAGGCGAACCGCATCACGACCGCCGCGCACACGCAGATCGAGGCCGAGCGCCAGGCCGCGTTCGTGTCCCTCCGCAACGAGGTCGGCACGCTCGCGATCGACCTCGCCGGCGGCGTCGTGGGGGAGACCCTCACCGACGACGCGCGTGCGACGGCCGTCGTGGACCGCTTCCTCGCCGACCTCGAGAAGGCGAAGTAATGGGCAGCGCGACCACTCAGGCACTCGCGGCATCCACGCAGGCGCTTGCCGCGGCGTCGGGCCTGAACCTCGACAGCGCGGCCGAGCTGTTCGCAGCCGCCCGTGCCCTCGGGGACTCGGCTCAGCTGAGCGGCGCGCTGGCCGACCCCACGGCGTCTGCTCAGGCGCGCTCGGCGCTGGTCTCCAGCGTGTTCGCCGGGGCATCCGCTCCGGTCCGCGCGCTGCTGGACACCGTCGCCGGTGAGCGCTGGTCCAGTGCATCCGATCTCATCGACGGTGTCGAGGAGCTCGCGATCCGCGCTGCGGCCATCGCCTCCGCGAAGGACGACGTCGCCGGCGAGCTCTTCGAGTTCTCGCGCGTCGTCGCCGCGAACCCGGAGTTCGAGCTCGCGCTCGGCAGCCGCCTCGGCGACTCCGCGGCGAAGGCCGCGCTCGTCGAGAACGTGCTGGGCTCCTCGGTCTCCGCTGCGACCGTGCTGATCGCCGCTTCGCTGGTGCGCCTGCCGCGCGAGCGCCGCGTCCGTCAGCTTCTGAGCCGGGCCATCGACATCGTCTCCGCGCAGGCCGGCCGCACGGTCGCGACCGTCTACACGGCCGCACCGATCGCCGCTGCGCAGGAGACGCGTCTCCGTGACGCTCTGGCGCGCCGCTACGGCGGGGAGATCTCCGTGAACCAGGTGATCGACCCCTCCGTCGTCGGCGGCCTGCGCGTGCAGATCGCCGATGACGTCATCGACGGCAGCATCTCCGCCCGACTCGCCGAGCTCCGTCAGAAGCTCGCGAGCTGACACAGACTGACGCGGGGAACCGCGCACACCAGACACACAAAGGGAAGACAATGGCAGAACTATCGATCAGCCCCGACGTCATCCGTGACGCGCTGAAGAACTTCGCAGCCGCCTACGAGCCCACTGGCGCCGTCGCGACCGAGGTCGGCACCGTCATCGACGCGGCCGACGGCATCGCGCACGTCGAGGGGCTGCCCGGCGTCATGGCCAACGAGCTCGTCACTTTCGGGGACGGCACCAAGGGCCTGGCGCTGAACCTCGACGAGCACGAGATCGGCGTGGTCGTCCTCGGCGACTTCACCGGCATCGAGGCCGGCCAGGAAGTGACCCGCACCGGCGAGGTCCTCTCGGTCCCGGTCGGCGACGGCTACCTGGGTCGCGTGGTCGACCCCCTCGGCAACCCGATCGACGGCCTCGGCGCCATCGAGACGGACGGCGTGCGCGAGCTCGAGCTGCAGGCGCCCGGCGTCATGCAGCGCAAGTCGGTGCACGAGCCGATGCAGACCGGCGTCAAGGCGATCGACGCCATGATCCCCGTCGGCCGCGGCCAGCGCCAGCTGATCATCGGCGACCGCCAGACCGGCAAGACGGCACTGGCGATCGACACGATCATCAACCAGAAGGCCAACTGGGAGTCCGGCGACGTCAACAAGCAGGTTCGCTGCATCTACGTCGCGATCGGCCAGAAGGGCTCGACCATCGCTTCGGTGAAGGGCGCGCTCGAGGACGCGGGTGCGCTGGAGTACACCACCATCGTGGCCGCTCCCGCCTCCGACCCCGCCGGCTTCAAGTACCTCGCCCCGTACACCGGCTCGGCCATCGGCCAGCACTGGATGTACGACGGCAAGCACGTGCTGATCGTCTTCGACGACCTGTCCAAGCAGGCCGAGGCGTACCGCGCCGTGTCGCTGCTGCTGCGCCGCCCGCCGGGGCGTGAGGCCTACCCGGGCGACGTGTTCTACCTGCACTCCCGTCTGCTGGAGCGCTGCGCGAAGCTGTCCGACGAGCTCGGTGCCGGCTCGATGACCGGTCTGCCGATCATCGAGACCAAGGCGAACGACGTCTCTGCGTACATCCCGACCAACGTGATCTCGATCACCGACGGCCAGATCTTCCTGCAGTCCGACCTGTTCAACGCCAACCAGCGTCCTGCTGTCGACGTGGGCATCTCGGTCTCGCGCGTGGGTGGTGACGCCCAGGTCAAGTCGATCAAGAAGGTCTCCGGAACGCTGAAGCTGGAGCTCGCGCAGTACCGCTCCCTCGAGGCGTTCGCGATGTTCGCATCCGACCTCGACGCCGCGTCGCGCCGTCAGCTGGCACGCGGTGCCCGCCTGACCGAGCTGCTCAAGCAGCCGCAGTACTCGCCGTACCCGGTGGAGGAGCAGGTCGTCTCGATCTGGGCCGGCACCAACGGCAAGCTCGACACCATCGAGGTCGAGGACGTGCTGCGCTTCGAGCGCGACCTGCTCGACTACCTGCGTCGCAACACGAGCATCCTCGACACCCTGCGCGAGACGAACGTCCTCGACGACGCGACCGTCGCCGAGCTCGACAAGCAGACCGACGCCTTCCTTCTGGAGTTCCAGGGCGGCAAGGGTCACGCCATCGGCGCCCCGGGCCACGAGGAGCACGCCGCCGCCGAGGCGGACGACGTCAACCAGGAGAAGATCGTCAAGGGTCGTCGCGCGTAATCGCGTGAGGTACTGATTCATGGGCGCTCAACTCAGGGTCTACAAGCAGAAGATCTCTTCTGCTCAGACGACCAAGAAGATCACGAAGGCGATGGAACTCATCGCGGCTTCGCGCATCCAGAAGGCGATGGCACGCGTCAAGGCGTCCAGCCCCTTCGCGCGGGCCGTGACGAGGGCCGTGTCCGCCGTCGCGACGCACTCGAACGTCGATCACCCGCTCACCCGCGAGCCCGAGAAGATCAGCCGCTCCGCGGTCGTCATCTTCTCGTCCGACCGCGGCCTCGCCGGAGCCTTCAACTCGCAGATCCTCCGTGAGGGTCTCGAGGTGGCGGAGCTCCTGCGCGAGCAGGGCAAGGAGCCGGTGTTCTACCTGGTGGGCCGCAAGGCCGTCGGCTACTTCCAGTTCCGGGGCATCGCCTCGGCGGCGGAATGGACCGGCGACACGGACACGCCGTCCTTCCACACCGCGGAGAAGATCTCGCACACGCTGCTGGATGCCTTCAACCGCGGGGGAGATGCGGGCGGCGTGGACGAGATCACCCTCGTGTACAACCGCTTCGTCAGCATGATGACGCAGTCGCCGGAGTCCGTGCGCCTGCTGCCGCTGGAGATCGCGGAGGCGGACGACTCGGAGGCGGGCAGCACGGTCTACCCGCTGTACGAGTTCGAGCCGGATGCCGAGACCGTGCTGGACGCGATCCTGCCGGTGTACATCCAGAGCCGTGTGTTCAACGCACTGCTGCAGTCGTCCGCCGCGAAGCAGGCGGCGACGCAGAAGGCGATGAAGTCGGCCAGCGACAACGCCGACAAGCTGATCACCGACTACACCCGCCTGCGCAACAACGCGCGTCAGGCCGAGATCACCCAGCAGATCGCCGAGATCGTCGGTGGCGCCGACGCACTGGCATCCAGCTGACAGACACTCAGGAAAGAGACGAAGAAATGACCCCCACCGCTACGGCTGACAAGCCCGCGACCGCGGTCGTCGGGCGCGTCGCACGCGTCAACGGTCCGGTTGTCGACATCGAGTTCCCGCACGACTCGATCCCCGACATCTACAACGCGCTGAAGACGACCATCGTCATCGGCGATGAGTCCAACGAGATCACCCTCGAGGTCGCGCAGCACCTGGGCGACGACCTGGTGCGTGCGATCGCCCTGAAGCCGACGGACGGCATCGTCCGCGGCCAGGAGGTCCGCGACACCGGCGCCGCCATCTCGGTGCCCGTCGGCGACGTCACCAAGGGCAAGGTCTTCAACGTGATCGGCGAGGTCCTCAACGCCGAGCCCGGCGAGCAGATCGAGATCACCGAGCGCTGGCCGATCCACCGCAAGGCGCCGAACTTCGACCAGCTCGAGTCGAAGACCACGATGTTC
Source organism: Microbacterium sp. 22195 (assembly GCF_052056515.1). Lineage (NCBI taxonomy): Bacteria > Bacillati > Actinomycetota > Actinomycetes > Micrococcales > Microbacteriaceae > Microbacterium > Microbacterium sp. 22195. The sequence continues at coordinate 883,259 of NZ_JBQEPE010000001.1, read as the reverse complement.
GAGACCGGCATCAAGTCGATCGACCTCCTCACCCCGTACGTGCAGGGTGGAAAGATCGGCCTGTTCGGCGGCGCCGGCGTCGGCAAGACGGTCCTCATCCAGGAGATGATCCAGCGCGTCGCGCAGGACCACGGTGGTGTGTCGGTGTTCGCCGGTGTCGGTGAGCGCACCCGTGAGGGCAACGACCTGATCCACGAGATGGAGGAGGCGGGCGTCTTCGACAAGACCGCCCTCGTCTTCGGCCAGATGGACGAGCCGCCGGGGACGCGTCTGCGCGTCGCCCTGTCGGCCCTGACCATGGCAGAGTACTTCCGCGATGTGCAGAAGCAGGATGTGCTGCTCTTCATCGACAACATCTTCCGCTTCACGCAGGCCGGTTCCGAGGTCTCCACGCTGCTGGGCCGCATGCCCTCCGCCGTGGGCTACCAGCCGAACCTGGCCGACGAGATGGGCCTCCTGCAGGAGCGCATCACCTCGACGCGCGGTCACTCGATCACCTCGCTGCAGGCGATCTACGTGCCGGCCGACGACTACACCGACCCGGCCCCGGCGACCACGTTCGCGCACCTCGATGCGACGACCGAGCTCAGCCGTGAGATCGCGTCGAAGGGTCTGTACCCGGCCATCGACCCGCTGACCTCGACGTCGCGCATCATGGACCCCCGCTACCTGGGCGAGGACCACTACCGCGTGGCCACCACGGTCAAGCAGATCCTGCAGAAGAACAAGGAGCTCCAGGAGATCATCGCGATCCTCGGTGTCGACGAGCTCTCGGAAGAGGACAAGATCGTCGTCGCCCGTGCGCGCCGCATCCAGCAGTTCCTCTCGCAGAACACCTACATGGCGAAGAAGTTCACCGGTGTCGAGGGTTCGACCGTGCCGCTGAAGGAGACCATCGAGTCCTTCGATGCGATCTGCCGCGGTGACTTCGACCACGTCGCCGAGCAGGCGTTCTTCAACGTCGGTGGCATCTCCGACGTGGAAGAGGCCTGGGCGAAGATCCAGAAGGAGAACGGCTGACCATGGCTCTGCAGGTCAGTCTCGTCTCCGCGGACGCGGAGGTCTGGACGGGGGAGGCGACGCTCGTCGTCGCCAAGACCGTCGAGGGCGAGATCGGATTCATGTCCGGTCACGAGCCCGTGCTGGCCATCCTCGCCGAGGGACAGGTCCGCATCACCCGGGCCGACGGCACGAAGGTGCTCGCCAACGCGCAGGACGGCTTCCTCTCCATGGAGGGCGACGCCCTGACGATCGTGGCCGGGAACGCCGCGCTGGTCGCCTGACACCCATCTCCGAGACGTCCGCCTCGACCGCGCTCCGGCGCAGGACGAGGCGGACGTCTCCGTCTGCAGGGAGCTCATGAAGATCCTCCTCCCGCCCTCAGAGACCAAGCGCACCGGGGGACGCCCGCGTCCGCTCGATGTCGCCGGGCTCGCGCTGCCCGCACTGGCCCCGCTGCGCGAGGCCGTGGTGGATGCCCTCGTGACGCTGTCGGCGGATGCCGACGCCGCGAGGCGCGTGCTCAAGCTCAGCGACCGTCAGCTGGCCGATGTGGACCACAACCGGATGCTGCGCACCGCCGCCACGATGCCGGCCGTCGACCGGTACACCGGCGTGCTCTACGACGCGTTGGATGCCGGATCGCTCGATCAGCCCGCGCGGAGGTGGCTGGGACGGAACGCGCTCATCCACTCGGCGCCCTTCGGGCCGATCGGAGCGCTGGACCCCATCCCGGTGTACCGACTCTCGGCGGGGACGTCCCTGCCCGGCATCCCGCCTCTGCGGCGGCATTGGAGCACGGCGACCAGCGCCGCGCTGGCCGACGCAGACTTCGTCCTCGACCTGCGCAGCGAGGCCTATGTCGCACTCGGGCCGGTTCCCGCCGACGTCCCCGCGGCCTACGCGCGCGTGGTCACCGAGACGGGGCGGGCGCTCAACCACTTCAACAAGAAGTCCAAGGGCGAACTGGTGCGGACCCTCGCGCAGACACGCCCGAGGGCGAAGTCGGTGAGGGCCCTCCTCTCATGGGCCGACGAGCAGGGCATCCTGCTCAGGACGACGGCGGATGCCGGAGTGCTGGAGCTCGTCGTCGCCGAGTGAATGATTGCCGCTGGCCACCGGCGTTGGCTAGTGTGGTCACGGCGTCCGCGTGGACGCGAATGCCTATCGGAGGGAAACATGGACGACTACAGCGGTTACGGCTATGGGGGGTTGAGCGCCCTGATCGGTCTGATCTGGCTGATCGCGCTGCTTGCCGGCCCCATCTTCTACGTCATCACGGCCTGGTTCCTGATGAACATCTTCGAGAAGGCCGGCGTGCAGGGCAAGTGGCGCGCCTGGGTCCCGTTCTACAACGGGATGATCTTCTTCAAGCTCGGTGATGTCAGCCCGTGGCTGCTCTTCGGCGTGTTCCTGACCTGGATCCCGTTCCTCGGCTGGCTGATCAGCCTCGGCGTGGCCGTCATGGGCATCCTGGCCGCCTACCGCGTCGGCCAGAAGCTGCAGAAGGACGGCGCGTGGATCGTGCTGTACATCCTGGTGGCACCGGTCTGGCTGGGCATCCTCGCCTTCGACTCCTCGCGCTGGAACCCGAACATCCCGCCGTCCGCGTGGGCGACGAACAGCTTCCTCGCCGACCGCACCGTGTGGGACGGCATCCCCGTGCAGCCGTCGGCCGCTGCTGCTCCCGGCTTCGCCGCGCCCGGTTACGGCGCGCCGCAGGGCTACCAGCCGCCTGCACCGCAGGGCTACGCCCCGCAGCAGCCCGGCTACGGCGCCCCGCAGCAGCCCGGTTACGGCGCCCCCGCTCAGCCCGGATACGGTGTTCCGCAGCCCGGCGCTCCGGTCCCGCCGCCCGCCGCGCCCGGTGCTCCGGTGCCGCCGCCGGCCGCACCCCCGGCAGCACCCGTGCCGCCGGCTGCGCCGCCCGCGACCCCGCCGGCGCCTCCTGCACCGCCCGCACCGCCGGCCGCTGAGCCGCCGGCCGCTCCGCCGGCAGACCCGACGCAGCCCCCTGCGTGATCTGATGCGCATCGAACGCCCCCGACTCCGGTCGGGGGCGTTCCTGCGTGCGGCCTCCGCAGCTCTCCGCGTTCGATACGGTGGAGGCATGGGAACCTCGCAGCGTCGCGTCGGCGCATCCGGCCTCGTCGTCTCCGCAGCCGGACTCGGCTGCAACAACTTCGGGCGCGCGGGCACCGTGACGCAGACGCTGGAGGGGACCAGAGCCGTGATCGACGCGGCACTCGCGAACGGCGTGTTCTTCTTCGACACGGCCGACATGTACGGCGCCGAGCCGGGCAGCAGCGAGGCACTGATGGGCGAGGCCCTCGAGGGGCGTCGCGATCGCGTCGTGCTGGCCACCAAGTTCGGGCACGCCCGGGACATGGGCTACGACTTCCCGGGCGGCCGAGGCTCCCGGCGGTATGTGCGGTTCGCCGTCGAGCAGTCCCTGCGCCGCCTGCGCACGGACTGGATCGATCTGTACCAGCTGCACCTGCCCGATCCGCAGACGCCGATCGCCGAGACGATCGACGCCCTGGACGAGCTCGTCGACGAGGGGAAGATCCGCTACTACGGTCATTCCAACTTCGACGGCTGGCAGATCGCCGAGGCGGAGTTCACGGCCCGGGCGCGCTCCACAGGCCGGTTCATCTCCGCGCAGAACCACTACTCGCTGCTCGCGAGGGCATCCGAGCGGGAAGTGCTGCCCGCTGCGAATCGCTACGGCCTGGGATTCTTCCCGTACTTCCCGCTGAAGAACGGCCTCCTCACCGGCAAGTTCACCCGTGAAGGAGGCCCGGCCGGAAGCCGCATCATGGAGACCCGTCCGCACATCTGGGCGGATGCGCCCTGGGATGCGCTCGAGGCCTACCAGGCGTTCTGCGATGCGCGGGGGATCACCATGCTGCAGGCCACGTTCGGGTGGCTGCTCGCTCAGCCGGGTGTGGCCAGTGTGATCGCCGGAGCCACCACACCCGCCCAGGTGGAGGCGAACGCCGCAGCATCCGACGCCTGGGCGCCCTCCGTCGCCGATCTGGAGGAGATCGACCGGCTGTTCCCGCTGGTCGAGGACCCCGCGTCGGCGATGTGAGCGGCGACCACTAGCATGTATCTGTATCCCGCGGATGCCCCTGCATCCGCCCACTCGACGGAGACCGCCCGTGCCTGAGACCACAACGCAGACGCACCGCGTCAGCGACGAGCTGCAGCTCGCCTGGGCCGGGGTGACCGATCGAGGTCGTCGCCGCGAGAACAACCAGGACTCGTTCCTGGCGCGGTTCCCGCTCTTCGTGGTGGCCGACGGGATGGGCGGGCACGCGGGTGGCGAGATCGCCAGCCAGAGCACGGTCGCCCGCCTCGACGAGATGGTCGGAGACGGCGAGGTGTCGGATGCCACCATCCAGACCGCCCTGCACCATGCGGTCGACGACATCCACCTGCATCCTGAGACGACGGACGAGGGCACCGGCACCACGCTGACTGGCGCGTACCTGGACCACGCCGAGGACGGCACGCCGCAGTGGACCGTGCTGAACATCGGCGACTCGCGCGTCTACCTCAAGCGCGACGACCGGCTCGTGCAGGTCACCACCGACCACTCCGTGGTGCAGGAGCTGATCGCCTCGGGCAAGATCAGCCCGGAGGAGGCCGACGGCCACCCGTACAGCAATGTGATCACGCGCGCTGTCGGTGCCAGCGAGCTCGTGCCGCCGGACTACGTGACGGTCGACCTGCGCGACGAGGACAGGCTCGTCATCTGCTCCGACGGTCTCACCAAGGAGCTCACGGATTACGGCATCCTGCATTTCCTGCGCGAGCACGAGGACCCCGCCGAGGCGGCGGAGGCCATGCTCGACGCAGCTCTGGAGAACGGCGGACGCGACAATGTCACGCTGATCGTCGTTCGCGTGCTGCTGTCGCACTCTCCCTCCACAGACGCCGATTCGGACGATTGACCGATCCGGCCTGTGGACAGGCCGGTTCCGACGCTGATCGTGCGGTGCAATGGTGCGCATGGACGCCACCACGATCGTGCTTCCCGCTGTTCCCGCCGAGCCGAGGCGCCCGTCGCTGCCGCTGATGGCCGCGGTCGTGCCCGTCGTCGCCGGCGTCGTCCTCTGGCTGGTCACGGGCTCGCTGTTCGCGCTGTGCTTCGCGGCGCTCGGGCCGCTGATGCTGGTCGCGTCGTTCCTCGACGGGCTGCGCACCCGGGGCAGGGAGCGCAGGCGGTCGCAGCAGGAGGCGGATGCCGGCTGGCAGCGAGCCGAGGTGGAACTGGAGCGCCTGCACGCACAGGAGCACGCCGCCGCCTGGCGCCGCGAACCGGGCGTCGCGGAGTGCCTGGCCGAGCCGCCGCTGCGAGGGTATGAGCCGCCTGACCGGGCGACGCCGGTCGTGCTGGGCCGTGGATCCCGGACGAGCCGTGTCCAGGCCCGTGGCGGGGACGACGAGCGCTCGCGGGCGTTCCGCGTTCGGGCGCAGCGGCTGGACGACGCGCCCGCGTCGGTCCCGCTCGGCGGCGGGATCTGCGTCCGCGCCGCCGAACCCGTGGCCCGGGCCGTCGCCCGCGCCCTCGTGATCCAGCTGTGCCTGCGGTTCGGTCCGACGCAACTCGGAGTGATCGGCGGCTCCGCGCCGGACTGGTCGCTGGATGCGCTGCCGCATCGGGGCCGCCGTCGCGCGGCGTTCCGGCTCGGGCTCGATACCGGGGTGGAGGGCGCGGATGCCGTCGTGTGCATCCGCAGGCCGGGGGAGGAGGCCCCGGAGGGCGTGACCACCGTGCTCGACTGCACAGTGCCGGGCGAGGCGCGTGTGCGCACGCCCGACGGCGAGGAGTCCGTCGCGGTCGAGGCTCTCTCCGCGCAGCAGGCGCGGGCGATCGCCGCGGAGCTCGCCGGGCGGTCGGATGCCGAGGAGACCATCCCCGACCGCATCGGTCTGGACGAACTCGCGCCGGCGGGTGCTGCAGGCCTCACCGCGGCGCTCGGGAGGGGCGAGCGAGGAGATGTGACCGTGGACCTCGTCGAGGACGGCCCGCATGCCATCGTCACCGGCATGACGGGGACCGGCAAGAGCGAGCTGCTGACCACGTGGATCACGAGCCTCGCTCGGGCGCATCCTCCGGAGGAACTCGCCTTCGTGCTCGTCGACTTCAAGGGCGGCACGGCGTTCGACCCGCTGCGCCGTCTGCCGCACGTGGTCGCCGTCATCACCGACCTGGACGCCGAGGGGGCGCAGCGGGGCGTGGGGAGCCTGAGTGCCGAGCTGCGGCGGCGGGAGGCGGCGCTTTCGCAGGCCGGCGTCCGCGACGTCGCCGGCTGCCCCGGTCTGTCGAGGCTGGTGATCGTCGTGGACGAGTTCGCCGCACTCCTGCAGGAGCACCCCGACCTGGGGCAGATCTTCACCGACGTCGCCGCGCGCGGTCGCGCACTCGGCATGCATCTCATTCTCGGCACGCAGCGCGCGAGCGGGGTCATCCGCGACGCCCTGGCGGCGAACTGCCCGCTGCGCGTCAGCCTGCGGGTCGCCGAGGCGGCCGACAGCCGTTTTGTGATCGGCTCGGATGCGGCATCCGATCTGCCCGGCGGGGCCGAATCGCGCGGTCTGGCCTTCGTTCGGCGTCCCAAGGACACCGAGGCGCTGCCCGCCCGCATCGCCCTCACCGCCGAGACCGACATCGCCGGCGTCGGCCGGCGTTGGGCGGGGCGCGAGTCGCAGAGAAGCCCATGGCTGCCTCCGCTGCCGGCGCGGATCCCGCTGCCGAGCGGCGTCCGTGACGACGGCGGGGCGGTGCTCGGCCGGGCCGATGAGCCCGAGCGGCAGAGACAGCCGTGGGTGGTACTTAGCCGCTCGGACGGGCTTTCGCTGATCGGCGGACCCGGCTCGGGCAAGAGCTCGGCCGTCGCGATGCTGGCCTCGCAGCTCCCGGGCGCGATCGTGATCCCCGCGGATCCCGAGGCCGCCTGGGACGCCGTTGCGGAGCTGAGCGCGGCAACCGATCAACCCGTGCTGTGCGACGACCTGGATGTGCTGATCGGTGAGTACCCGCCCGACTACGCTCAGCTCTTCCTGAGCCGCTGGGAGAGGATCGTGCGCGCCCCCACGACGGTCGTGGTCACGCTGTCGCGGGTGTCGGGGCCGGTCGGCCGGCTGATCGACGCCCTCCCGCGGCGGGGGCTGCTCAGACTGACGAGCAGGGTCGAGCACATCGCGGCCGGTGGAGAGCCGGCGGCGTTCGAGCGCGACCGTCCGGTCGGGCGCGCCTGGCTGGACGGGCGGGAGGTGCAGCTGTGCCTGCCCGGGTCCTCCGATGGCGCCGCATCCTCGGTTCGCGCCCCATCGGCGACCGATGCGGTGTGGACGCCGTTCGAGCACCGGGCGGGGATCATCACGCAGGCGGCCGGCGCGACCTGCGCCGTGCTGCGGTCCGCGCATCCCGGCCATCGCGTCGTGCCTCTCGGCGAGGCGCTCGGCGCGCAGGCGGACGCTCCCGTCATCATCGTCGGTGATCCCGAGGAGTGGCGCGCGCAGTGGGCTCTCCTGCAGGGCATCCGGTCCGCCGGGGAGCTCGTCGTCGCAGCGGAGTGCGCCACTGAGCTGCGGCAGCTCGCGGGCGTGCGGGAACTGCCGCCGTATGCGCGCGCCCACGCCGATCGGGCGTGGAGCGTGCAGGGCGGACGCATGCCGCGACGCGTGGTGCTCGGATGAGCGCGATCACCCCGCTGAGGGGAGCGCTCGTCGGACCGCGGCGGAGTTCAGAGGCCGGGAGTGACCCGGATGGAACCGACCGGCTGCCCGCCGCCGAGCACCGACAGCGGCAGTGCCGCGGTCAGCGTCGCCACATCGGTATCCGTCAGCGCCCCGGCGCGGGCGAGCAGCGTCGCGGCGACGAGCGTCGCCGCGCGGCCGTTGCCGTCGAGCATCTTCAGTGCCACGGTCGCGCCGTTCGGGGCGACCATGACCATCACGCCCTCGGCACCGCCCTTCGCGAACACACCGAGCGTCTCGATCGCGATCGTGTCCGGCTCACCGGGACCGGCGATCGTCCACGGGTTCTCGCGCACGGCGCGCACCAGGGTGCCAGCCACGCGATGCAGAGCGAACGGAGATCGCTCCGACGCGGAGCCGATCCGGTGGATGCCGCGGGCGAGTCCGGTCAGGGTGATCGCGTGCACCGGCGCACCGCAGCCGTCGACCGACGTGTGCGCGATCTTCTCACCGGTGAGCCGCTCGACGACCTCGCGGATGTGCACCTGCAGCGGATGCGCGGGATCCAGGTACCCCGCGGTCGGCCACCCTGTGGCCACGCACGCGCGGAGCATGAGCGCGTGCTTGCCGGAGCAGTTCATCCGGATGCGGGACTCCGCCGCGTGATCGCTGATCATCTCCCGCCGGGTTGCGGCATCCGAGGGCCAGGCGGGCGGGCAGCCCAGATCGTCCTCGGTCAGACCACCGGCGGCGAGGATCTCGCGCACGACCTCAGCGTGTCGATCGGTCCCGGAGTGGCTGGCCGTGCCGAGCGCGAGCTGCTCGCCCTCCAGCGCGGCGCCTGCGGTGAGGCTGGCGACCGCCTGCAGCGGCTTGAGGCTCGAGCGGGGGAGGATCAGGGCATCCGCGTTCCCGTACTGGGCGACGACATCGCCCTCCGGCGACAGCACGACCGCAGCGCCCGCGTGGCGGGACTCCACGAAGCCGCTGCGCTCCACGACGGCGAGTTCGACAGCATCACGGACAGTAAGGGTCTCCAGCACCAGACCAGCCTAATGCGCCGCGTCACGCCTTCCTGCAGACGACGTCGCCCTGCCGCGAGACCGTCCCGCCGCTTCTCGAAGATGAAAGACTGGCGGCATGGCACAGCATCCGCTCGGCGAGCACCGGTACGCACTCACCGCCACCTGGACCGGCGACCGCGGCAGCGGCACGAGCGGCTACCGGGACTACGCGCGCGACGTGACGATCTCGATCGACGGCAAACCGGACCTGCTCGCCTCAGCCGACCGTCCGTTCCGCGGTGATCCCGCCCGATGGAATCCGGAGGACATGCTGATCGCGGCGCTCGCCGAGTGCCATCTGCTCTCCTACCTGCACGCCTGCGTCACGGCCGGCGTCGTCGTCACCTCGTATCGCGATGAGGCGACCGGGCTCATGCGCGAGGACGGCCGCGGCGGGGGAGCGTTCGCCGAGGTGGTGCTGCATCCGCAGGTGACGGTCGCCGACCCGTCCATGATCGAGGCCGCCGAGCAGGCTCACCACCAGGCGCACGACTGGTGCTTCATCTCGAACTCGGTGAACTTCCCGGTCCGCCATGAGGCGACGGTGACCGTCGCCGCGCTCGGGAGCTGACGTCAGCGCCGCTCGTGCGGCAGCGCCTGCTTGATCTTGTCGATCGGGTTCTGCGCCGGCGGCTCGTTGTACACGCCCGCGAGCTCCTGCTCGCTGAGCGCGTGGATGGCGGCCATGATCTCGTCGGTCGCGAGTCGACGGGCCTTGCCGCTGGTGGCGGGGCCGTGCTTCGACACGTCGATGGGTTCGCCGAAGCGCACCGTGATGCGCTCCTTGACCGACGGCATCTTCGCACCGACGGGCATCACGCGGTCGGTTCCGATCAGCCCGACCGGGACGACGGGCGCACCGGTCTGCAGGGCGAGGAAGGCGACGCCGGTCCTGCCCTTGTACAGCCGACCGTCGGTGGACCGCGTCCCCTCCGGGTAGAGAGCGACGGCCAGGCCCTGATCGAGCAGCTGGCGCTGCTGATCCAGAGCGTCCAGCGCGGCCTGGCCGGCACCGCGCCGCACGGGGATGGCGCCGACGGAGGTGAAGAACTCCCTCGAGAGCGCACCCTTCACACCCGTGCCCTCGAAGTAGCTCGACTTCGCGAGGAAGTGCACGGGGCGAGGGGCGGCGACCGGGATCGCCATGGAGTCGATGAACGACAGGTGGTTGCTGGCGAGGATCACCGCGCCGCGCTTGGGCACGTTCTCGCGCCCCTCGATGTGGGGACGGTACACGATCCGGGCCAGGGGAGTGGCGACCATGCGACCGACCGCGTACTTGAATCCGGCATGTCGGGGGGTGTGCGATTCCGGCTCGTGCTCGGACCCGACCGACTGCGCAGAACTCATCCGTGAAGTTTATCGAGCGCCGCATTCCGGTCGCGGAATGTCCGCGATGCGTGTTCGTTCAGCCGCGGCAAAGCCGGATGCGCGAAGATGGACACTTCCCTTCAGCGATTCCGAGGTCTCATCTTGCGCCTGCGTCCCCTGGCCCTCCTGTCCACCATCGCCGTCTCGGCGCTGCTCCTGGCCGGCTGCTCCGGCAGCGCGTCGCCGAGTCCGACCTCGACCGACTCCGCGAGCGGCGATGTCTGCGCGCAGACCGCTGAGCCGGGTTCGATCTCCGACGGCATCAAGGTCGACGGTCAGTTCGGCACGCCGTCGAAGGCCACCTTCACGCTCAAGCAGGACATCAAGAAGCTGCAGCGCACGGTGATCACCAAGGGCGACGGCGCGACGGTCAAGAAGGGCGAGTTCGTCTCCTACGCCCTCAGCGCGTTCAACACGACCACCGGCGAGCACCTCGGCGACGCGGGCTACCCGGGCACCGAGCAGATGCTGCCACAGAACGTTCTCGCGAACCCCACCCTCGCCCAGGTGATCGGCTGCGCCACGGTCGGCTCGCGCCTGGCCGTCGCATTCCCGACCGGTTCCAACGGCGCCGAGTCCCAGATCTACATCGTCGACGTGCTCGGCACCGTCCCGACGGCGGCGTGGGGCGAGGAACAGGCGCCCGTCGACGGGGTGCCCGCGGTCAAGCTCGCCAAGAACGGCGAGCCCAGCATCTCGATCCCGAAGACCGACGCCCCCACCGAACTGAAGGTGTCGGTGCTCAAGCAGGGCGACGGTGAGTCGGTCGCCGACGGCGACACCACGCTGCTGCAGTACTACGGCGTCAACTGGGCCGACGGCAAGAGCTTCGACTCGTCGTGGAAGAACGGCGAGCCCATCTCCATCCCCGGCAACACCTACGTGCCCGGTTTCGTCCAGGCGCTCGCCGGTCAGAAGGTCGGTTCGCAGGTGCTGGTCGTCATCCCGCCGGCGCTCGGCTACGGCGACAAGGAGCAGGGATCGATCCCGGCGAACTCGACCCTCGTGTTCGTGATCGACATCCTGGCCACGCAGCACGCGCCCGCCGCCAAGTAGGCATCCTCGCACCGTCAGTGCGCCGGCCCCGCTCCTGCAGGGCCGGCGCACTCTCGCATAGGCTGGCGACATGCGTCGCATCATCGTCCTCGGCTCCACCGGCTCCATCGGCACGCAGGCCCTGGATGTGATCCGCGCCAATCCCCGCCGCTTCGAGCTGGTCGGGATCTCGGCGGGATCGAACGCCGAGATGATGGCCGGTCAGGCGGAGGAGTTCCACCTCGAGCACACGGCGCTCGGCGCGGCGGAGTCCGAGCAGCTGGTCCGCGACGTGGAGGCGGACGTCGTGCTCAACGCCATCACGGGCTCCATCGGACTCGGGTCGACGCTGGCCGCGCTGAAGGCGGGGCGCACCCTCGCCCTGGCCAACAAGGAATCACTGATCGTCGGCGGTGCACTCGTGCGCGCCGCGGCGGAGAGGGACCAGATCGTCCCGGTCGACTCCGAGCACTCGGCGATCGCCCAGGCACTCCGATCGGGCACCGGCGCCGAGGTGCGGCGGCTCGTCGTCACGGCATCCGGCGGACCCTTCCGAGGCCGCACCAGGGCCGAGCTCGGCGATGTGACACCCGCGGAGGCCCTCGCGCACCCGACCTGGGACATGGGGCGGATGGTCACGACCAACTCCGCCACCCTCGTCAACAAGGGCCTGGAGGTCATCGAGGCGCACCTGCTCTTCGACGTGCCGTACGACGACATCGAGGTGGTCGTGCACCCGCAGTCGATCGTGCACTCGATGGTCGAGTTCGTCGACGGCTCCACGATCGCCCAGGCGTCGCCCCCGGACATGCGCCTGCCGATCTCGCTGGGGCTGGACTGGCCGAACCGCGTCGGCGGGGTGGGCAAGCCGCTGGACTGGCGGCAGGCGACCAGCTGGACCTTCGAGCCCCTCGACGGCGAGGCGTTCCCGTCGGTCGGCCTGGCGAAGTCCGTCGGCCGCGCGGGCGGCACGTTCCCCGCGGTCTACAACGCCGCCAACGAGCAGGCCGTGGACGCGTTCCACGAGGGCCGGCTGCCGTTCCTCGGCATCGTCGACACGATCGAGCGCGTCATCGAGGCGCACGACGCCCCGGACGACCTCACGCTCGAGACGCTGGCCGAGGCCGAGAGCTGGGCGCGTGCCAAGGCGGACGCGCTGATCGCCTCCGCCTGATTCCAGACGGGCGGGCTCTGGTCAGACCCGGTCGTCGTAGGGGACGGGCCAGTGCGAGTCGGGGGCGGGCCAGCCGGCGGCGATGAGCGCGCGCCGGGCGAGCTCGCGGGCCGAGTACGGGGTGCGCACACCGCGGATGTCGCGGTAGTCCTGGTGGCCGGGACCGGCCCACAGGATCGCGTCGCCTTCGCCGACCATGCCGACGGCCGCCACGATCGCCTTCTCCGGCGGGGAGAACTCGTGGATCTCGGCATCCGGTCGCGCCTTGCGGGCTCCGGCGACGAGGGTCGCGCGGATCGAGTCCGGGTCCTCGAAGCGCGGGTGATGGTCGGTGACGACCAGGATGTCACTGCCTTCGACGGCCGTGCGGGCCATGTCGTAGCGCTTGGTGGCGTCGCGGTCGCCGTCGGCGCCGAACAGCATCAGCACCTTGCCGGGCGTAACGCGGCGGACCGCGGCGAGGGTCTTCTCGAAGGCATCCGGGGAGTGACCGAAGTCGACGTAGACGGCGGGGCCGGTCTCGCCGGAGATGAACTGCGTGCGACCGGGCAGGTACGCCAGGATCTGGCCGTCCCGCTCGAACGCCGCGGCGATGCGGTCCCAGTCGTAGCCGGCCTCGAGCAGCATCACGATCGCGAGTCCGGCATTCGCGGCCATGTGCTGGCCGATCACCGGCACCATGGTCGTCAGGGTGCGTCCGTCGCGGCCCGTGAGCGTGAACACCGTGCCCGCCTGCCGTTCGTCATCGATCGTGACGACCCAGTCGGCCGCGGCGGCGGCATCCGGATCGGCGGCGATCGACGGGGTCCCGACGGTGACGACGGGGATGCTCGCGGCCTCGACGACGCGCGGGCTGTACGCCGAGTCCAGGCTGATCACACCGCGGCGGGCGCGCTCGGGGGTGAACAGCGGCAGCTTCGCCTGGAAGTACTCCTCCATGTCGGCGTAGTCGTCGAGGTGGTCGTGCGAGAGGTTCGTGAAGCCGGCCACGTCGAACACGATGCCGTCCACGCGGTGGCGGGAGAGCGCCTGCGCGCTGACCTCGACGGCGACGGCCTCGACGTTCCGCTCGCGCATCAGCGCGAGCAGGGCGTGCATCTCGGATGCCTCGGGGGTGGTGAGCCGGGAGACGATGACCTCACCGGCGATGTGCCGCTCCGCGGTGGAGGAGAGACCCGAGACGACGCCGAGCTGGTCGAAGATGCCCTGCAGCAGGTGGGAGACGCTGGTCTTGCCGTTGGTGCCGGTGGTGCCGAACAGCAGCGGCAGCGGATCCGATGCCCCGGTGCCGTACACCCACGCGCTCAGCTCGCCCAGCACGCCGCGGGGATCGTCGACGATCACGATCGGCAGACCCGCTGATGCCGCGATGTCGGCGCCGGCGGCGTCCGTGATGATCGCGACCGCGCCCTGATCGGCTGCGGTCTGCGCGAACTCGGCACCGTGCCGGTTCACGCCCTGGATCGCGACGAAGGCCTCCCCGGCGCGGAGATCGGCGGTGGCGAGCGTGATGCCGCTGAGCTGAACGCCCGCGAGATCACCGCGGACCTCCGTTGCGAAGCGGTCTGCGAGCTCGGCCAGAGCACGACGGGGTGGGTCGGCGGGGCGGAGCACGGGCGGCAGTGAGGGCTGAGTGGTCATAGCGTCTCCATGATCTCACGCACAGCGGAGGGATCCTGCGGATTGGAGGCGCCCGGCGTGCGCCGGGCGCCTCCTCGCGGGTGCGCTACGCGCGCCGACGGTACGCGCGGATGGCCACCACGAGTGCCGCCATGGCGATCACAAGCCCGCCGCCCCCGAGCAGCGTCGGCAGGATCGCCGCCGGCTCCTCCGTGCTCGACGACGATGCCTCCGGGGCGGCAGTGTGCTGACCGTGCGTGTCCTGCTGACCGTGCTCGCCGGAGGCGCCGGCGGCGGTCAGCGCGACGACGGGGGCCGGCGAGTCCAGATCGTGGGCGTTCTCGCCGTCCTTCGCCACCTGGGTCCACTCGTTCGTGCCCGAGACGCAGCGCTGCTCGACGGGGAAGACCAGTTCATCGGCGGCGTTCTTGTCGGTGATGACGGCCAGCTCCACCGAACCGCGCAGATCGACAGGCACGGGCTGCGCGGCGGTGAACGTGACGGCGGTGATCGCCCCGCCCGCATCCTTCTCGATGTCTGCCGCCCAATCACCGTCGAACGCGGGCCAGGCGCTGCCGATGCCCTTCGGCATCGTGACGCGCAGCGAGGTGGTCGGGGACTCGCCGCAGCCGTGGCTGAACGAGAAGGTCAGCGGCGTGACCTGGCCGGCGGGGATCCGGTCCGGTGAGACGCCCACGTGTGCGGAGGCCGCGGTGGGTGCGGCGATGAGGAACAGGGCGAGGGTGGCAGCGGCGATGCCGCCGCGACGGAGGGTAAGAGACATGGATGGTCCTTCATGGATGAGGGGCCGCGCACGCGCGCGGCGAGAAGATGCTCCGCGCGTGAGCGCGCGGACGGATGCCGTCGCGGGGCGCGATCGGCGGGACGCGGTCCGGCCGGCCGGACGGCGAAGACGGGCTGGACGCCCGGAAGGTCAGCTGAGCGCCGACGCAGGAGGACCGCGCCGCCAGGCGCAGTCGGCGAGCAGCCGATCGAGGAGGGGAGCCTCGGTGCGTGCTGCGGTCGCCGGTGCCGCCAGGGGATGCGCAGGGGCGGTCTGCGGGAGGCGCAGCAGGGTGCGAACCCAACGCGCGATCGTGCGGACCAGCAGCTCGCCGCGCCAGAGCAGCAGCGTGGTGACGAGGGCTGCCAGCAGGTGGGCGAGCAGCATGACGGGAGACAACGACAGCAGGTCGGGATGCGGTCCTGACGCGAGCTCGAGGACGATCGGACCGTGCTGGTGCCCGCCCACGAGGCCCGTGGGGGCGATGCCGCCGGTCAGCTCGAACAGCGCATGGAAGACGAACTGCGTCGAGAGCACGGCTCCGGTGAGTCCGGACAGCCGGATCCGCGTGCCCACCAGGAGAGCGGCGATCGGCGAGAGGAGCACCGCGACGGTGACGATCAGCAGCGGGTGCGGTGCGGTGCCGCCGCCGACGGTGTGCGAGACGGCGGCGAGGATCGTCGCGACGGAAGAGGCCGCAGCGCCGCGGAACAGGCGCAGCTGGCGGGTCGTCACCTCTTCAGCCTAGCCGGATGCATAGCGAGGGCACAGCGGATTCCTCGGTGCGGGGCACTAGCGTGGTCGGGTGGAGATCCTGCTGTATCTGGGCGGCATCCTGTTCATGCTCGTCGGTCTCGGCGTGTCGATCGGGCTGCACGAGGTGGGCCATCTGGTGCCCGCGAAGCTGTTCGGCGTGCGCGTGGGCCAGTACATGATCGGCTTCGGACCGCGGCTGTGGTCCAAGCGGATCGGCGAGACCGAGTACGGTTTCAAGGCGCTTCCCGTCGGCGGATTCATCTCGATGTCGGGCATGTACCCGCCCTCGACGAAGACCGGACCGGCGAAGGGCGTCTTCGCCGCCCTGGTGCAGGACGCCCGCACGGCCAACGACGAGACGATCGCCGAGGGCGAGGAGGAGCGCGTCTTCTACCGCCTGCCGGTGTGGAAGCGCGTGATCGTCATGCTCGGCGGCCCCGTGATGAACCTGGTCCTGGCCGTGCTGCTCTTCACGCTGATGGCATCTGGGATCGGCATTCAGCAGGCCAGCACGACGGTCGCCTCGGTCAGCGAGTGCATGATCCCCGCGACCGCGACGAAGCAGCAGACCTGCGCCGCGGACGACCCGGCCGCCCCCGCCGCGGAGGCCGGGTTCGAGCCCGGCGACCGCCTGGTCAGTATGGACGGCGAGCCCGTCGCCACCTTCGCGGCCGCGTCGCAGATCATCCAGGACTCTCCCGGACGCACCCTCGAGGTGGTTGTGGAGCGGAAGGGCGAGGACGTCACACTGCAGCTGACCCCGGTCGCCGCTCAGCGTCAGCAGACGGATGCCCAGGGCCGGCCCGTCACCGACAAGGGCGGCGAGCCCGTCACCCGCAGCGTGGGCTACGCGGGCATCACCGCGCAGCTGGAGTACGCGCACCAGCCGATCTGGACCGGCGCCCAGATGACCTGGCAGCAGGTCGGCGGAGTGACGAACCTGATCATCCAGTTGCCGCAGAAGCTCTGGAACGTCGGCGAGTCGCTGATCACCGGATCGCAGCGCGACCCGAACGGCCCGCTCAGCGTGGTCGGCGTCGGGCGCATCGCCGGGGAGGTGGCGGCGACCAACGCTCCGGTGCTCGACCGCCTCGCGGTGCTGCTGAACCTGCTCGCGGCGCTGAACGTCGCGCTCTTCGTGTTCAACCTCATCCCGCTGCTGCCGCTGGACGGCGGGCACATCGTGGTCGCGCTGTGGGAGGGGATCAAGCGCCTGTGGGCGAAGGTCACCGGGCGTCCCGAACCCGCTCCCGTGGATGCGACGCGCCTGGTGCCGGTCACGGTCGTGGTCGCCGTGCTGCTGATCGCGATGGGGGCGCTGCTGATCATCGCCGACATCATCAGGCCGATGAACCTGCTCGGCGGCTGACGCCGATCGCTCAGCCTGCGCGGCTAGCGTGACGGGATGCAGCCGCATCCGCATGCACTTCGGTACCGCACGTCGGGTCTGCGCCGAGCGACCTGGCGGATCTGGCCGTGGCTGAACTGGCTGCTGCCGACCGGCTTCGTGCTGTTCTGCCTGTGGTGCGCGACGATCACTCGTGGTGAGAGCGCCTTCCTCATCGTGGTGGCCTCACCGTTGCTGATTCCCGCAGCAGGTCTGCTCGGGGCACTGCCCCGGTTCGTGCTGCGCCGTCAGGGCGCACAGGCGACGCCCTTGCCTCAGGTCACCTTGCTCGCGGTGCTGTGGTGGAGCTGGGCGGCCCTCGCAGCCGCGATGCCGGACCGCACCATCGAACTGGACCCCTCGGAGTCGGTTCCGGTGCCGTCACTGCTGCACCGCCTGGTCGGCGATCCTGCGGGCGGAGTGCTCTCGACGTGGGTCTTCTCGGCGGCGATCGTGTGCGGAGTCGCTGCCTGGATTCTGCTTCTCGTACGGGGACTGGGAGCCCTCGCGATCCGGCATCCTCGGCGATGGGAGCGTGCGGGATGCGCTGCGTTCGCGCTGGCGCCGCTGCTGCTCGCCGGCGTCGGAGGGCTCGGCGTGGCTCTCGGACAGGTGCAGACGGATGCCGCTGGCGAGCCACGCGCACAGGCGACGGCCCGCAACGCGGACGAGCAGATCGCACTCGCCGAGCAGCGATACGACGCGGTGCAGCAGGTGGTTGCCGACCTGCGCGCCGCTGCGGCGCCCGGCGGATGGGACTCACAGCAGGCCTGCGCGGAATCCCTGGACGACGACGGGCGCGGCTGGGACGCGTATCGGCTGCGCATCGGTTTCCGTCATGCCGCGAGCTTCGACCTGGACCACGCTGCGCTGGCGAAGGCCATCACGGATGCCGGCTGGAGCATCACTCGCGACCAGGAGGGGTCGCTGCTGATCGAGGCCACCGGCCCGCAGGGTGCGCACCTGAGGTTCGCGGCCGACGGCGACGCACCGCTCTCGATCACCGCGACCGCTGGGTCGTTCTGGCAGTCGGCGGATCGGCCGGTGTCGTCATCCTGGTGCAGCGCGCATGGCGGGTACAGCAGCAGCCCCGGAGTCCGCGGAGACGGCGCGGATGCCGCGTGGTGGCCGCCGCTGCACTGACTCTGCCTCAGCTCAGCTCAGCTCAGCTCAGCGCGTGCGCGGTGAGCCGCTCCAGAGTGGCGATCCCGTCGCGGGACAGGATCGATTCCAGGTGCCCCTGAATCGAGGCGAAGCGCTCGCCGCGCAGCGCGTAGACGTCACCGCTCTCCGCATCCGCGGCGACCTCCGCCTCGCCGACCCGCGTGGTTCCGGGGGCGACGCGGGCTGTGAAGGTGTTGTAGAAGCCGACCGACGCGTCCTCCCCGAACACCGGCACGGTCTTCTGCACGCCCTGGTACGGAGAGTCCAGCGGCACCAGGTCGATGCCGAGACCGTCGGCGAGGATCTGGTGACTCAGGCACACGGCCAGCAGGGGTGAGCCGGTCGCACGACGCCGGGCGACGACCTGCTGCATCCGGGCGATGCGCGGCGACGACGGGTCGCGCGGGTCGCCGGGGCCGGGCCCGGACACCACCAGGTCGGCGGCGTCGACGGCCTCATCGGTCACCTCGGACCAGGGCGCGATGGTCACGTCCAGGCCGAGATGGCGCAGCTGGTGTGCGAGCATCGTCGTGAAGCGGTCCTCGGCATCCACGACGAGTGCGCTGCGCCCGCCGAAACGGCCGGCGGTGGCCGCGTCCTGCGGCTGCATCCAGAAGTCCGCCAGGCGCGTGTTGCGGGATGCCAGGAGTGCCGCGATCTCGGGATCGTCCGCCAGTCGCGCGGGCGCCGGCGCGTCGTCGTCACGCGTCTCCGCGACATGATCGCGTTCGATGGCGCCGATCGCGCCCAGCACGCCTGCGGCCTTGCCGTGCGTCTCGCCCACCTCGCCCAGTGGGTCGGAGTGACGCACGAGGGTCGCTCCGACGGGCACGCGGAGGTGTCCCCGATCCAGGTAGGCGGTGCGGATCAGGATCGGCGCGTCGAGGTCGTGGCCGCCGTCGGCGTTCGGGGTGAACAGCGCGGCGACGCCCGAGTAGTAACCCCGCGGCGCGCGCTCGTGCCGGCGGATGACCGCGCACGCGTTCTGCATGGGGGAGCCGGTCACCGTCGGGGCGAACATGGTCTCGCGCAGGATGTCACGCGGGTCCAGGCGGCTGCGTCCGCGCAGCATGTACTCGGTGTGCGTGAGCCGCGACATCTCCTTCAGATGCGGGCCGGTGATGCGGCCGCCGTCCGAGCAGACCTGGCTCATCATCTTGAGCTCCTCGTCGACGACCATGAACAGCTCCTCGGTCTCCTTGGTCGAGGAGAGGAACTCGGTCAGCGACTCGCGGGTCGCGCCGCCCGCGGGGTGGCGGAACGTCCCCGAGATGGGGTTCATGGTCACGATGCCGTCGCGGGCGACGACGTGCGCCTCCGGGCTCGCGCCCACCGCGATCTGTCCCGAGGTGATGACGGCGAACGTCCAGTACGCGCCCCGCTCGTGCTCGAGCAGCGCGCGGAACCAGGTGAGTGCGGCGATGCGATCGTCGCACTCGTATCCGGCGCGGTAGTCCCTGCGGATGACGAAGTTCGCGCCCTCGCCGCGGCCGATCTCCTCGGCGATGACCTGCTCGACGATGTCCGCGTACTCGTCGTCGGAGATGTCGAAGCCGCCGCCGCGCAGGTCGATCGGCGTGTCGGGCAGTGCGGCGCGCAGCTCCTCGGCATCCAGCCCCTCGCGCTCGGCGACCAGCAGGCAGCGCAGGGGAGTGCCGTCGTCCTGCGCCTCGAACCCGCGCTCGCGCACCTGCCGGTAGGGCACCATCGCGAACACCTCGCGGGGGCCGTTAGCGCCCTCCAGCGGGATGTCGGACAGCGTCTCGACGTCGACGATCTCGCCGGTGAGCAGTTCGACGACGCCGTCGCGGGCGATCAGCACGAAAGAGGTCTCGGGGTCGGCGGCGAGAGCGCGGATGCGGCGCTTCAGGTCGGTCATCGGGGTCTCCAGGTTCTGGGAATCCGGTGCGGAGAACGAAAAAAGACCGCCCCGGAAGGCGGTCGTGTTCTCGTGGTTCGCGAAACACCGCCTAGAAGGCGGGCCACCAGGTGCGGGTCGCGGACATACCGCGAAAGTATCACATCAGAGATGACCGCCGGCGCGGCGTGACGTCACCAGATGCTGCCGCCGGGGATCGAGTCGTCGGGGTCGAAGGCATGGTCGACGACCAGGCGCACCGCCCGGGCCAGGTCCTGCTCGGACAGACTCGGCGCATCGGCGGGCGCTGTCGCCGTCGACCACGGCAGGTGCACGAATCCGGTCGGCACATGGGGGCGGGACGCTCCGAGCGCCGTGTAGAGCACGTGGTTGCACACGTACGAGCCCGCCGACAGCGACGCGCGCGCCGGGATGCCCTCCTCCTCGAGCACACTGACGATGCGCTTCACCGGCAGTGTGGCGAAGCGCGCGGCGGGTCCGCCCGGCTCACTGGGCACGTCGATCGGCTGAGCGCCGTCGTTGTCGGGGATGCGCGCGTCCATGAGGTTCACGCCGACGCGCTCCACCGCCACCCGATCGCTGCCGCCGGCCAGGCCCGTGGCGATCACGGCATCCGGATCGTGCTCGGCGATGAGGGCGTGCAGATGGGCTGCCGCGCCCGCGAACGAGACCGGCAGAGTGGCTGCGATCAGACGGTGAGGTCCGTCGTAGCCCGAGGCGACGGCCGCGACGGCGTCTCCCGAGGGATTGCGCTCCGCACCGTCGAAGGGCGCGAAGCCGGTCAGCAGGATCGTCGACATGGGCTCAGCCTACGAGCATCCAGCCCGCATGCACTCAGCGACGGTAGCCTTGAGGAGTGCCAGCAGTGAACCTTGGGATGCCGCGCATCCCCGAAGTCCTCGCGCCCCGCCGCAAGTCCCGTCAGATCCGGGTCGGCAAGGTGCTCGTCGGCGGCGACGCACCCGTGAGCGTGCAGTCGATGACCACCACGAAGACCACCGACATCAACGGCACTCTGCAGCAGATCGCCGAGCTCACGGCCTCCGGCTGCGAGATCGTGCGCGTCGCGGTGCCGTCCCAGGACGACGCGGATGTGCTGCACATCATCGCGGCGAAGAGCCAGATCCCGGTGATCGCCGACATCCACTTCCAGCCCAAGTACGTGTTCCAGGCGATCGATGCCGGGTGCGCGGGCGTGCGCGTCAACCCCGGCAACATCCGCAAGTTCGACGACCAGGTCGGCGCGATCGCGAAGGCCGCCCAGGCGGCGGGCGTGTCGCTGCGCATCGGCGTGAACGCCGGATCGCTGGATCGCCGCCTGCTGGAGAAGTACGGCAAGGCCACGCCAGAGGCGCTCGTCGAGAGCGCTGTCTGGGAGGCATCGCTGTTCGAGGAGCACGACTTCCACGACTTCAAGATCTCGGTGAAGCACAACGACCCGGTCGTGATGGTCAAGGCCTACCGTCAGCTGGCCGAGCGGGGCGACTGGCCCCTGCACCTCGGCGTCACCGAGGCGGGGCCGGCGTTCCAGGGCACCATCAAGAGCGCCACGGCATTCGGCATCCTGCTCGGCGAGGGCATCGGCGACACGATCCGCGTCTCGCTGTCCGCGCCTCCGGCCGAGGAGGTCAAGGTCGGCCACCAGATCCTGCAGTCGCTGAACCTGCGCGAGCGCAAGCTCGAGATCGTGTCCTGCCCGTCCTGCGGCCGTGCTCAGGTGGACGTGTACACGCTGGCGGAGGACGTCACCGAGGGTCTGAAGGACATGACCGTGCCGCTGCGCGTCGCCGTGATGGGGTGCGTGGTGAACGGACCGGGTGAGGCTCGTGAGGCCGACCTCGGTGTCGCGTCCGGCAACGGCAAGGGCCAGATCTTCGTCAAGGGCGAGGTCATCAAGACCGTGCCCGAGTCCGAGATCGTCGCGACCCTGATCGAGGAGGCGAACCGCATCGCCGCCGAGATGGGTCCGGATGCCGCGGTCGGCACGGCACAGGTCATCACCGCCTGACGGATCCCAGGGGTCAGGGGCTGGTCTCGGAGGCACTCCCGGGTTACGCTCGGCGTCCGGATGCCGGGCTCGACCCGGCTCGAATCGAGGAGACATCGATGCCCGCTGCAGATCTTCCCGCGCCCGTCCAGGCGATGGTCGATGCCATCAACTCCGCCGACACCGAGGCGTTCGTCGCCGCGTTCACGGCCGACGGCTTCGTCGACGACTGGGGGACGGTGAAGTCCGGCCCGGAGGGGATCCGCTCCTGGGCGGACAGCGACGCTATCGGCGCCGGCGCGCGGATGACGGTGCTCTCGGCCGAGACTGCGGGCGACACCACCAGCATCCGCTTCGGCTGGCGCAGCAACGTCTTCAACGGGGAGTCGACGGGCGTGTTCGTCGTCCGCGGCGACAGGCTCGTGAGCTTCACGATCCCGCCGAGCCACTAGACCTCCGCAGGCTCCGCGGCCGCTGGTCGCATCGTCGTCCAGCCCCTCGGTCGCGTAGCGTGGGAGCATGCAGTCCACGCGTGTGACGTTCCCCGATGGCTCCCTGACCGGTGAGGGCGACGTGCTGATCGTCGACCGCGAGCGGGCGGTGGTCGTGGTGGACGCGACGCCGTTCCACCCGGTCGATCACACCTGGCCCGATCAGCCGGGGGACAGCGGGACGATCACCGTCTCCGACGTCGTGCTCGACGTCTCCGAGGCCGTGATGGCTGCCGTCAGCGATGAGGGCGAGCTGGCGGTCGGCACCGACATCCCGGTCAAGCGCGGCGCGGACGGGTGGACGTGGCTGGTCGGCCATCGCGTGGACGGAGAGATCCCGGGATCCGTCGTCGCAGGGGCATCCGCGCGTCTCGAGGTGGATGCCGCACGCCGGGCCGGGCTGAGCCGCGGTCACACGGCCTGTCATCTCGCTTCGCTGGCGCTGGACGCCGCGCTCGCCGACCTGTGGCGCAAGGAGATCGGCGTCGACCCGCTGGGGCACCCGGACTTCGAGGGG
This sequence comes from Microbacterium sp. 22195, assembly GCF_052056515.1. NCBI lineage: Bacteria > Bacillati > Actinomycetota > Actinomycetes > Micrococcales > Microbacteriaceae > Microbacterium > Microbacterium sp. 22195. The sequence goes on along the minus strand of NZ_JBQEPE010000001.1, from coordinate 860,320 downwards.
CGGGCGAACCAGACCAGCTTCATCCACCCGGACGGCAGCGTCGACGAGTACCGGCTCGGCAAGAGCCTGCGCAAGGCCGGATTCGACTCCGAGGGCTTCGCTGCCTCGCTCGCCCAGCGCGAGCAGCGGATCAACGAGCTGCTGGCCGGCTGGATCGCGTCGGGTGGCGAGAGCCGCATCGACGTCGAGGGCCCGGGCATCTCGGACCGGCGCACCTGGCGCTGTGCGCTCCCCGAGGGCGAGGTCGGCTTCCTCTGCGGCGGCACGCACGTGCGCTCGCTGGCCGAGTTCGCATCCATCGCCGTGTCGCTGGACCTCAGCGATCCGCAGCTGCTGGTGATGACGACGACGGCAGTCCCGGCCTGAGCCGCGAAGGGCGTCAGGCGAGCCCGTCCTCGTCGATCCAGGTGTGCCACGGCGTGACCTCGTCGACGTACGCGATCGCGTCGAAGGCATCGAGAATCGGCAGGGGCTGCAGCACGTCGCCGTTGCGCAGACCCGCGGTGCGTTCCAGGGCGGACGCGGCCTCCGGCGGAGCCGTGCGGAGGTCGACGAGGAAGTCGCCGATACCGGCCCCCGAGAACGCGGCGTCCGCGCTCGCCGGGTCGGGCGGTCCGAGCGGCTGGACGAACGGATGCGAGTGGCCCGGGGCATCCTCGGGACGAGGCCGATGCAGCCACGCGTCGCCGTGCCCGAACGCGGTGCCGATCGCCACGTAAGCGGAACCCAGCCGATCAGCGAGATGGCCGCCGAGGGTCGTCATCGGCTCGGGCACGAACGGGGGAGCGCTGAACGCCGTGCGCTGCACGTGTCCGTTCGCGGCCGCAACGAGCACCCGCGGTTCGCGTTCGAGCACCCACTCGACGGAATCCGCCATCCAGACGTCCCGCACGTTCGCGGCAGGCCAGGTGCGGGAGGGCGCCGAGACCATCGCGTGCAGGAACGCATCTCCCGCCTGCGCGCTCTCCGCGGAGCGGATGCCGAACCGCACCCGCTCCTCGGCCGCGTTCCCTCCGCCGAGGCTCGCGATCATGTCCGGACGGCGGGCGCGCATCCTCGCGACAAGGTCGGTCAGCGCGACCGTGATCTCGTGCTGCGCGGCGGCATCCAGCGCGAGGTAGGAGTGGATGGCCGGCGCGGCCTGAGCCAACCCGGTGCGGTCCGCCGGCAGGTAGGAGAACAGCGGGAGCAGCATCGAGCGGAGGTGCGCGGCGTAGTGCGGGTCCGTGTCGTCGAGGAGCGCGAGCGCGGCCTGGACAGCAGGAAGGACCGACGCCGAGGAGTCCGGGATGTCCATGCCGGCGAAGCGCACGGGGACGGACCCGCGCACCTGCTGCTCGCGCATCCAGGTGACCTGGTCGAGCATCTCCTGGCAGGCGCCGAAACGGTAGCCGATGCCCTCGGCCAGCACGTCGCGGAGGCGCCCCTCGCCGGTGCGGATCCAGCGGTCGACGAGTCCGCCCTCGGGCATCCCGCTCTCCATGACCAGCGCGGTGAAGCCGGCACGACGCGCGAGGAAGCGGAAGACGCGGTGCCGCACCTGCAGGAACTCGTGCATGCGGTGCATGGACTCGCCGATCGCGACGACACGTGCGTCGCCGATGATGTCGAGCAGCGGCTCGAGGTCGTCGTCGTCCTGCTCATCGGGGTCGAGCGTGCGCAGGCGATGCGCCGAAGAGCGCAGCCAGTCTTCGAGGTCGCTCATCCAACCGCCCCAGTGACGTGGAACCGGACGACCTCGACGGTGTCGGCATCGGTGATGGCCGGGTAGTGCCCGCGCAGACCGGCTCTGAGCTCATCGGCGCGCTCGCAGCCCTCCAGGCGCGCGTCGTCATCGCTGATCTCGTCGAATCGCTTGGAGACCACCGAGTCGATGAGTCCTGGAAGCCTGCGGTACACGTCGTCGAACTCGAAGAGCAGCCAGGCGGGTCCTGGCTCGCAGGGATCGTTCAGACGGGTCGTGGCGGTCTTGCGCCCATCCCGTACGGCCTCGAAGTAACCGGCGCTGAAGCGGACGAACCGCTCGGGCTCGGCATCCGGATGCCGGTAGGAATGGGGCAGGAGGCTGCGGACGTTGACCGGACCAAGTTGGTCGCCGTCCCGGATGATCACGTCGCAGTCCGGATGCTTATCAAGCAGCGCCTGGCGACACCGCCCGCACGGAGCGATGACGTCGCGGTCCCCGTCGCCGACGGCCACGATCGTGACCAGGGGGCCGGATGCCGCGGCTGCGGCGACCCCGAGGACGACGAGCTCCGCGCAGGGCCCGCCGGTGAAGGGGTAGTCGTTCACAGCGGTGTGGATGCGTCCGAGAGTGTCCATCGCGGCTGCGGCGACCGTGTGGTTCGGGTCGCCCCGCAGGGCACGCGCCTGTTCACGTGCCGCATCGAGCACGCGCGTCTCCGGTGGGTAGAGCATGGTTCAGTCTCGCACTCCGCCCATCACGCCAGGGCAGCGGCGTACGCTCGTCGCAGAGTCGATGAGGAGCGCGCACATGAAGACGAGGATTCTCGGACTGGGCCTGGAGGTCTCGGCGATCGGCCTGGGCTGCATGGGCATGTCGCAGAGCTATGGCCCGAACCCCGGATCGCGGGATGACATGATCGCCGTGCTGCGCGGAGCGGTGGACGCGGGGGTGACTCTGTTCGACACTGCCGAGGTGTACGGACCGTATGTCAACGAGGAGCTGGTCGGCGAGGCGCTCGAGCCGGTCTGCGACCAGGTCGCGATCGCGACGAAGTTCGGCTTCGACATTGGCCGGGAAGGTGGACTGAACAGCCGGCCCGAACATATCCGGGAGGTCGCGGATGCCTCGCTGCGGCGGCTGCGGACGGATGTGATCGACCTGTTCTACCAGCATCGCGTCGACCCGGATGTGCCGATCGAGGACGTCGCGGGGACGGTCGCGGAACTGGTCGCCGCGGGCAAGGTTCGTCATTTCGGTCTGTCCGAGGCCTCCGCCGCGACGATCCGTCGCGCGCACGCCGTGTTCCCTGTGACGGCGGTGCAGAGCGAGTACTCGCTGTGGACGCGCGACCCGGAGGCGGAGGTGCTGCCGGCGCTCGAGGAGCTGGGCATCGGCTTCGTGCCGTTCAGTCCGCTCGGCCGCGGTTTCCTCACCGGCGCGATCGATGCGAGCACGACCTTCGCGAACGACGACATGCGCCGCGGTCTGCCGCGCTTCACGGAGGAGAATCGCGACGCGAACGCGGCACTCGTCGCGCATGTCGCCGAACTGGCGGCGGCGAAGCACGCCACGACGGGACAGGTCGCGCTGGCGTGGCTGCTCGCACAACGACCCTGGATCGTGCCGATCCCCGGCACCCGCAGGATGTCGCGCATCCAGGAGAACCTCGCCGCGGCCGACCTGGAGCTGACACCGGGGGAGCTCGACGACCTGGACGCGCTCGCCGCGAGGATCGGAGTGCACGGAGAGCGCTACCCGGAGTCGATGCAGCGCACCGTCAACGGCTGACGCGGGTCGAGGCTCGGCAGAATCTCGGAGATATGCAGAATCTCGGATGCTGTGCATCGAAAATCTCCGAGATCGTGCACATCTCCGCGGTCATGAACCGTCGTACGCGTCCAGCGCCTCGGTCAGCATCCGGTGGCCCTGCTGCTCGAACGCCTCGTCGCGCACCTTGAACGCCCAGCACGCGGTACCCACGGCCTCGCGCAGGGCATCCAGGCGCCACAGGTCCGGATCCCGCGGGTCCGGACCGTAACCCGCGAAGAACGCGGCCTCCAGATCTGGGCGCTCCCGCCACTGCTGAGCTGCCAGGCGCGTGAGGTCCGAGGCCGCCGGGCGGAGTGCGAACCGCCCGAAGTCGATCACCCGTACGACGCCGTCATCGATCAGCCAGTTGCGAGGGTGCCAGTCGCCATGCGTCGGCACCAGCGTCGTCGCCGGGGCGGGCACGGATGCCAGTACCTGACGCGCACGTGCGGCCACCGCCGGGTCGATGCGGTGAGGCTCATCCAGCCAGTGCAGCGCCCTGGCCGTCGCACGCGCCTCGTATTCGGCATCCGTCCGAGAGTCCTGCTCGTGCAGCCGCCGAAGCAGCTCACCCGCCTGTGCATAGGTGTCGGGTTGCCACTCGGCATCCGCGCCCAGCACCAGCTCGCCGGGAAGGTAGTCGAGCAGGATCACGCGGTCGGCCGCGGACGCGTCCCTCAGCCGGGCGGCGTGGCCGGTCGAGATCAGCGGCTCGGTGTAACCCGCATGGGCGGAGATCTCGCGAGTCAGATGCGTGTCCGACGGTCCGGCGGCCTTCACCACGACGTCCTCGCCGCCCGCCCGCGCGTGCAGCACCGTGGTCTCGACGAGACCCCACGACATGTCGCGCACGAGCTCGGCATCCGGCATCCGCTCGCCCACCCACGCCCGCTGCGCGGCGTCGAGACCGGGCAGCGGGCTCACGCGGCGAACTGGACTTCGCCCTTGGCGACGTCCACACTCGTCAGCTTCAGTGTCACCGTGTCGCCGGGAGCGGTCCCCGCACGCACGGGCGCGGATGCCGTCACAGCCGGTTCTGCGATCTGCACAGCTGCGCGCGACTCGCCGCGCAGCTCGATGACGGTCGCCTCGATGCTCTTCCCGACCAGCGGATGCAGCAGGGCGGCCTCCACGCGGTCGATGGTCTCGCCGTTGAGCGTCGACGCCCGCTGCGCGGACTGCTGCATGACGTCCGGGAGCTGGGGGAGCGACTCCCGCGCCCACTCCGGTGCGGGCCGGCCCTGCGAGACTGCCTCGCAGATCGCCAGCGACCAGCGATCGACCAGCCGCCGCAGGGGCGCGGTGGCATGCGCGTACGGCGCGCCGATCGCGGCCTGCTCGAGATCCCCGGCCGGCACGGTGCCGTCGAACGTGACGTAGCCGGCTCCGCGGAACAGCGATGCGGCGGCCTCGAGCACGGGCAGCGTCATCGGATCGTTCTTGTCCAGACCTCGCAGGTAGTCCCCGTACCTGCCGTCCTTCCACGGCCGTCCGAGTGCCTCGGTCTGCCGGCGGAATCGCGAGAACGCCTGATCGTCCGGCTGCGGCATCGTTCGCAGCACGCCCACCTTCGCGCCGATCATCAGCTCTGCTGCGGCCATCCCGGTCATGAGTGACAACTGGGCGTTCCAGTCCTCGATGGGCAGCGGACTCCGGCGCTCGATGTCGTAGCTGCCGTCGGGCTTCTGGACGACCTCCTCGTCGGGAAGGTTCAGGCTCGCGCCGCCGCGCTGCTGCTCCTGCTGCTGCCGCAGTCCGCCGATCTCGCCCAGCAACGACAGCGGGCCTTCCTGCCCCGCGTCCAGCAGCTCCTGCGCCGCCACGTAGTCGAGCTGAGCGCGCGACCGCACCAATGCGCGCTCCAGGCGGAAGTCGGTCACGGCCCCCGCGGAGTCCAGCACGAAGGTCCATACCAGCGCGGGCCGCTCCTGGTCGGCCAGGAGTGAGGCCCTTCCCTCCGAGAGCACCTTCGGGTGCAGGGGGATGTTCCCGTCGGCCAGATACAGGGTCTGGCCACGCTGGCGCGCCTCGGCGTCCAGAGCGCCACCGGCCCTGACGAAGCCGGGGACATCGGCGATCGCGTATCGCACCTGATATCCCGAACCCGCGCGGGACAGGTGCATGGCCTGATCGAGATCCTTCGAACCCGCCGGGTCGAGCGTCACGAACGGCACCTCGCGCAGGTCGAGGTCCGGCACCTCCGGTGTCGTCGACTCCGCCTCCGCCAGAGCCTCGGGCGAGAACTCGACGGGGGACTCGATGCCCGCACGCAGGGCGGCGAGGGCAGCGGCCAGCTCACTCTGCGAGGCGGACGGGGCGACATGTGATCGACGCTGAGGCATGTCGTCAGCCTATTCGCGGGCGCTCGCCGAGCCGGAGCGCCTCGGCCGCGCGTCATCCTGGGGCATTCGCGCGCCGGTGTCCGCGACCGGGACTAGCGTGGAGCCATGAGCACCGCTGACAAGGCCCGCACCCTCACCGACCTCTACCTCGCCCCCGAGATCCTCCGCGTCGTCAACATCTGGGACGTCGTCTCGGCGAAGGCGATCGCCGCGCTCCCCGAGACGCGCGCACTGGCCACGGCGGGGCACTCCATCGCCGCGAGCTTCGGCTACTCGGACGGGCAGATCCCCCGGGAGCTCATGCTCGACATGGTCGGTCGCATCGCAGCATCCGTCGATCTGCCGGTCTCGGCAGACCTGGACGACGGCTACGGCGACGCGGGGGAGACCACCCGCCTCGCGATCGGCGTCGGCATCGTCGGCGCGAACGTCGAGGACAGGCTGAAGCCCTTCGCCGAGTCCGTCGCACAGGTCGAGGCCATCGTCCGGGCCGGTGAGGCCGAGGGCGTCTCCTTCGCTCTCAACGCCCGCACCGACGCGATCGTGCGCGGCGGTGACAAGCCGCTCTCGGACAAGCTGGCGGATGCCGTGGAGCGCGGCCGCGCCTATCTCGACGTCGGTGCGACCGCCGTCTTCGTGCCCGGCATCCTGGACGCCGACGCCACCCGCTTCCTCGTCGACGGAATCGGCGCGGGCAGGGTCAGCGTGATCGGACTCCCCGGCGCACTCACCGCCGCCGAGTACGAGGCTCTCGGCGTCGCCCGCATCTCGTACGGGCCCTTGCCGCAGCGCGTCGCGCTGACCGCGCTGCAGGACACGGCAGCCGACCTCTACGCGAACGGCGCGATCCCGGCGGGCACCCGCGCGCTGAACTGACGCGGCACCGAACCGACGCGCGGCGGATGGGCGTCCACGCGGTCGATACAATCGACCCGTGGTCACACGTCTATCGAACTTCTTCCTCCGCACGCTCCGCGAAGACCCTGCAGACGCAGAGGTCACCAGCCACAAGCTGCTCGTTCGCGCCGGCTACATCCGCCGCGCAGCGCCAGGAGTGTTCACGTGGCTGCCGCTCGGCCTGAAGGTCAAGTCGCGCATCGAGCAGATCATCCGCGAGGAGATGGGCAACGCCGGCGCGCAGGAGGTCCACTTCCCCGCGCTGCTGCCGCGCGACCCCTACGAGCAGTCGGGACGCTGGGAGTCCTACGGCGACGGGATCTTCCGTCTGCAGGACCGCAAGGGCGCCGACTACCTGCTCGCGCCGACGCACGAGGAGATGTTCACGCTGCTGGTCAAGGACCTGTACTCCTCGTACAAGGACCTGCCGCTGACGATCTATCAGATCCAGGACAAGTACCGCGACGAGGCGCGTCCGCGAGCGGGCCTTCTGCGCGGTCGCGAGTTCACGATGAAGGATGCCTACTCCTTCGACTCCTCCGACGAGGGACTGGACGTCAGCTATCAGAAGCAGCGCGACGCCTATGAGCGGATCTTCCAGCGCCTCGGCCTCGAGTACGTGATCGTGAACGCCGACAACGGCCTGATGGGCGGCGCCCGCAGCGAGGAGTTCCTGCACCCGACGCCGGTCGGCGAGGACACCTTCGTGCGTTCCGCCGGCGGCTACGCGGCGAACGTCGAGGCGTTCACGACCGCCGTTCCCGAGCCTGTCGACTTCTCCGCCGTGCCCGCTGCGACGATCTTCGATTCGCCCGCGACGCCGACGATCGAGACACTCGTGGCACATGCCAACAAGACGCTGGAGGGCGAGTACACCGCGGCGGACACGCTCAAGAACGTGGTGCTCGCGCTCACCCATCTCGACGGCACCCGCGAGCTCGTCGTGGTCGGCATCCCCGGCGACCGTGAGGTCGACGAGAAGCGTGCGGAGGTCGCGTTCGCGCCCGCGGAGGTCGAGACCGCGACGCCCGAGGACTTCGAGAAGAACCCCCTGCTCGTCCGTGGCTACATCGGCCCCTGGTCCGAGACGGGCGCGGTGCTTGGCGAGGAGTCCGCCACCGGCATCCGCTACCTGGTCGACCCGCGCGTGAGCGAGGGCACAGTGTGGATCACCGGTGCGAACATCGACGAGAAGCACGCGCACTCGGTGGTCGCGGGTCGCGACTTCTTCGCCGACGGCATCGTCGAGATCGCGAACGTCCGCGAGGGCGACCCCGCTCCCGACGGCTCCGGTCCGGTCGAACTCGCCCGCGGTATGGAGATCGGACACGTCTTCCAGCTCGGTCGCTTCTTCGCCGAGACCCTGGGGCTGAAGGTGCTCGACCAGAACGGCAAGCTCGTGACGGTGACGATGGGCTCCTACGGCATCGGCGTGACCCGCATCCTCGCGATCATCGCCGAGCTGAACAACGACGACAAGGGTTTGATCTGGCCGGCATCCGTCGCCCCGTTCGACGTGCAGGTCGTCGCAGCAGGGCGCGACCAGGTCGCCTTCGACGTGGCGGAGGACATCGCGAACCAGCTCGAGGCTGCTCGCCTGGACGTGCTCTACGACGACCGGGTGAAGGTTTCGCCCGGTGTGAAGTTCGGCGACGCCGAGCTGGTCGGCGTGCCGAAGATCGTGATCGTCGGCCGTGGCGCGGCCGAAGGGCAGGTCGAGCTGTGGGACCGCGCGACCGGCGAGCGCGAGGCGATCTCGGCGGCGGATGCCGTCGCACGACTCACGCGCTGAGATGACAGCATCCGTGCGAACACGGATGCCGGACGCACCCGTGAGGTGGATCATCGTGCCGTGGCGCGATGATCCACCTCGACGCGTCGCCGACCTGCTCGAGGACTCCGCCCGGGCTGCGCCTGTGACAGGCTGAGGGCATGACGGATGCCACGCTGAACGACGACCTGCGACACGAACTGACGACGCTTCTCGACCGTGCGGGCATCCACACCGACCGGGGGCTGATCGCGCGGATGCTGCAGACCGCGCTGAAGCTCGGGGTCGAGCACACGGACCGGCTGGACCTGAAGATCGCGTCGGCCGCGCTGAGCGAGATGCACGATGCCTTCCGGCTCTTCCAGCCCTTCCACCAGGTGCCCAAGGTCACGGTGTTCGGATCGGCGCGCACCGCGCAGGACGACCCGCTCTACATCCAGGCTCGCGATGTGGCCGCCGCGCTCGCGAGCGACGGATGGATGGTCGTCACGGGCGCCGGCCCTGGCATCATGCAGGCCGCCGCCGAGGGAGCCGGCGCGAGGATGTCGCTGGGTGTCTCCATCAGGCTGCCGTTCGAGGAGCGGATGAACACGATCATCGCCCAGGATGCGCGGGTCGTCTCGATGAAGTACTTCTTCACCCGCAAGCTCATGCTCATGAAGGAGTCCCGCGGGTTCATCTGCCTGCCCGGGGGATTCGGGACGATGGACGAGATGTTCGAGCTGCTGACCCTGCAGCAGACCGGCAAGGCCGAGCCGATGCCGATCGTGCTGCTCGACGCACAGGGCGGTTCGTTCTGGACAGGCCTGAAGACCTTCGTCGACGAGCATCTCGCCCCAGCAGGAGTGATCTCACGGGACGACCTCGACCGCGTGCTCATCACCGACTCCGTCAGCGAGGCCGTGGCGAACATCACCGGCTTCTGGCGCAACTACGACTCGCTGCGCTGGGTGGGGGACAGGCTGGTCCTGCGGCTGGTGCACGAACCGACGGATGTCGACATCGACAGCCTCAACGAGCGCTTCGGCGGCATGTGCGCGGAAGGGCGCATCGAGCGCACCGACCCGCTCGACGTGGAACTCGCCGACGGGGATGCCGTCGAGCTGCCCCGCATCGTGCTGAACCTCGCCCAGCGCTCCGTGGGCTCGCTGTTCGCGCTGATCCGCGCCATCAACGAGCTGCCCTCGGCACGCTGAGGCCGACGGGGCGAACGCTCGCCGCAGGCGGGGCCGACGGCGAGCGGTGCTCGAGATCGGGTCAGGGCTCCGGGGACTCGGTCATGTTGCCACGGCAGGCGTCGCCGGGGTTGAAGCCGCCCATCGAGGCCTTGACATCGGGGTTGCGCATGAACGTGCCGAAGTTCTGCACCCCGTGGTAGCCGTGCTTCTGACTGCCGCGCATCGCGAGCGCGTCATCGTCGAACCCCGCAGGGTTGTTCTCCACCTGGTCCCAGGTGTCCTGTCCGGAGAACGCGCATTCGGAGGAGGCATGATTCGCGCCCTGCGCATCCTTGCCGTTGCCCGTCACCTCTCCCGCGTACGCCGTGCCCGTCCCGACCAGCACGAACACCAGCGCGACGGTGGCCCCCAGTGCCATTCGCTTCATGATTCCGCCTTCCAACGACGGGGCGCACCGATGCGACCCCTGTTCCGACAGAAGGCTAGGTGGGTGTCACAGCTCGCGCATCAGTGCTGATACGGAGAAATCATCTCCGGGGAGGGTGATCCGCGGTCCTCTCCGCCACATGCTTCGCGAACTCCGCGAGGTCGACGGCGTGCCCGAGGATCCGCTCCGCAGCCCGATGCCCCGAACGGTACGCGGCTCCGACCGTCGCGGGCTCCGCGCCCCAGGTTGCCTCGCCCGCGAAGTGCAGGCCGCCTTCGAACGGCCCCGCCAGGGCATCGTGATCGTGATGCGATGCCCCGACCGGCAGATGCGAGTAGGAGCCCGCGGCGAACGGGTCGTCGCCCCACCGCGTGACCCACGAGGCGATCGGGTCGCCCACTGCGTCCCCGTACAGGGCACGGAGCGCGCTGACGGAGTCCGCGACGACCTCGGCATCCCGAAGGGTCTGGAGGTGCCGGCCCAGCGGACCCGCCGCGAAGGTGAGCAGGGTCGGGACGCCGCTGATCGACGATACGTCGTACCAGGAGTGCCAGCGCTCGCCCGCCTCGCCGAGCGCGCGGATGACGTACGTGTCCGCACGCCAGAAGCGCTCGGGGAACTGCACGAAGATCTTGTTGAACACCCCCATGCCGAGCCGGGGGATCGGTCCCGTGGCGGCCTCGGGCAACGGCGGGTCGAAGGCGATCGTGCCGGCCTTCAGCACGCCGAGCGGCACGGTGACGACGACCTGCTGCGCGCTGAGGTCGCCGTCGTCCGTGTGGGCGAGCCATTCGGCATCCGTGCGCCGGATCGTCCTGACGGCATGCGACAGTCGCACATCGAGCCCCACCGAGATGCGGTGCGGGATCTCGTCATAGCCGTGCGGGAAGATCACCTCATCACCGTCGATGCCGTCCTCGTCGAGGCCGTGCGCGTCGAGGTCGCCGATCCAGGCACCGCACTGCTCCTCGACACGATGCCGGAAGAACTCGCGGATCTCGTCGATCCGCTCGGCATCCAGCCCTGAGGCGTCCAGCGCGCGTTCGGTCACGTCCAGGTAGCTGTCCCCGGGAGCGGAGGCGGCGATCTGCTCCGCGAGTGCGGCGTCCACCGCCTCCACGTCGGAGATCCATCGTTCGGACGCCGCAGCATCCATCGGCCGTCCGGTGCCGTCGAAGTGCTCGATCGGCCGCCCGCCCGCCTGGAAGCTCCCCACCGTGAACTCCCGCGTCGGGATGTCCAGCGCCTGCACCAGCTCCCAGAGCGGCGAGTGCTCGATGCCGTGGATCCAGGAGGCGCCGAGATCGACGGGGAAACCGGCGGTGCGGTCCGTGCGCATCCGCCCGCCGATGCGCTCCCGCGCCTCCAGCACCACGACGCGCCTGCCCGCGTCGGCCAGCATCCTGGCGCACGTGACGCCTGCCATGCCCGCACCGACGACGACCGTGTCGAATCGCTCCATGCCCTCAGTATGAAGCGTCCGGACCCGCCGACCCGGCAGGGCCGGCGCTCGCCGCCGTGCGCATGTCGAGCGTGGAACGGGTCTCCCGAGGGCGAGCGCGGGAGTGTCATCATGAGCACATGACGCATTCGGCGGAGGTCAGCTGGCAGCTCGACGGCATCGACATGTTCGGAACGTTCACCACGCCGGACGCCGGTGGGCCGCATCCTGCCGTGGTCATGGTCGCAGGCAGCGGACCCACGGATCGCGACTGGACGTCACCTCTGCTGCCGGGGGACAACGGCTCGGCGGTGCTGCTCGCCGAGTATCTCGCCGCGGCGGGCATCGCCTCGCTCCGGTACGACAAGCGCGCCTCCGGGCCGCACGTCGCGGAGAACATCCCGAAGATCGCCGGCCGGATGAGCATGGAGTCCCACCTCGACGAGCTCGTCGCGGCGGTCGGAGTCCTCACCGCCCAGCGCAACATCGATTCCACGCGCATCGTCGGTCTCGGCAACAGCGAGGGATGTCTGCACGTGCTGCACTATGCGGGCAGCGCCCAGCATCCGCCCTTCGCCGGTCTCGTGCTCACCGCTCCTCCCGGCCGTAGCATCGGTGCTGTTCTCCTGAGCCAGTTGCGCGCGCAGCTCGGCTCCCTTCCCGACGGAGACGAGCTGTTCCCGCTCGTCGAGCAGGCCGCCGCGCGTTACAGCGCCGGCGAGCCCATGGACGCCGATCCGCGCCTGCCGGAGGGCGTGCGCGGCGTGCTGGCGAGCTTCGAGACCCCGGTGAACCTCCCGTTCGCGCGGGAGCTGTGGAACGAGGATGCGACGGCGGCCCTCGCATCGGTCACCGTCCCCGCTCTGGTGCTCATCGGACGCAGGGACGTTCAGGTGGACGCCGAGCTCGACGGCGGTCCGCTCCGGTCGGCGGCATCCGGGATGCCGAACGTGACCTTCGCGTTCCCCGAGCACGCCAACCATGTGCTCAAGGAGGATCTGCGCTCGCCGGAGGAACGGGCTGCCGCTCCCGGGAGCGGGTACAACGAACCGGGTACGCGCCTGGACCCCGAGGCGCTGGGCGCCATCCTCTCCTGGCTGCGCGTCGTGGTGGGCTGAGGCACAACGCCGAGTTCAAACCCCGTTCATCCGCCCGTCATCAGCGCCCGGCATCGTGTCATCCACCGCATCCGACGAGGAGGACCGATGACTCTGGCCGAACCCACGCGACGCAATCTGCCCATGCTCGATCACGTGCGAGGCAAGCGCTCAGCGGTCACCTGTCAGCTCAAGTGCGCGAACGCGTGCCTCGGCCCCGAGTGCAACACGTCCGCCAACGAGGACTTCCGCTCGATCGCCACGGCCGTCTTCTCCCGTCGTGCCCTCTTCGGACTCGGTGCTGCGGCCGCGGTGGCGGTCGCCGTGGGAGTGGGACGAGGCGAGGGCGCACCGACCTCCGCGCCCTCGGCGGCAGGCGTCGGGGGACCGGGCGCGTCCTTCGCGCGGCCTGGTCGCGCAGGCCTGTCCTTCGGTGCGATCGCCCCGGTTCCGGCCGAGGTGGACGCCTTCACCGTGCCGGACGGCTACACCTGGAAGCCGATCATCCGCTGGGGCGATCCGCTCTTCTCGAGCACGCCGGCCTTCAACATCGAGGCGCAGACGCCCGAGGCGCAGGCCGGGCAGTTCGGCTACAACAGCGACTACCTCGACATCGTCGCGGATCCCAGCGGGAAGACCGGCGTGCTCGTGAACAACCACGAGTACGTCAACCCGAACCTCATGTTCCGCGACACCGGCGATGCCGCCGAGCTGCGTCGTCGCGGTGACATCTACAAGGCCGCCCAGGGCATGTCGGTCGTCGAGATCCGCCGTCGCCGCGTGGGGGACCCGTGGGAGTACGTCGTCGACGGCCGGCGGAACCGCCGCATCACCGTCGAGACGGTGTTCGAGCTCACCGGCCCCGCCGCAGGGTCCGACCTCGTCAAGACCGCCGCCGACCCGGAGGGCCGTTGGGTGCGCGGCACCCTGGGCAACTGCTCCGGCGGCACCACTCCGTGGGGCACCATCCTCTCCGGCGAGGAGAACTTCAACGGCTACTTCGCGTGGGCGGCCGACACGGCCGAGCAGAAGCGGTACAGCGGCTCGAGCACGACGAGCACCTCCACCGGCTGGGAAGCCTACGACCCGCGCTTCGACGCGCACCGGGCGGACTACGTGAACGAGCCGAACCGGTTCGGCTACATCGTCGAGATCGACCCGCAGAACCCCACCTCTACGCCGCGGAAGCACACCGCGATGGGGCGCTTCAAGCACGAAGGCGCCAATGTGCGCGTCGCCGAGGACGGCCGCGTCGTGGCGTACATGGGTGATGACGAGCGCAACGACTACCTCTACAAGTTCGTCTCGAAGAACCGCATCTCGGGTTCGCGCAAGAAGAACCTGAAGCTGCTCAGCGAGGGCGACCTGTTCGTCGCCAGGTTCCGTGGCGACTCGCCCGCCGCGGAGATCACCGGAACCGGCGCGCTGCCGACCGACGGAGCGTTCGACGGCACCGGAGAGTGGCTGCCGCTCACCAGGAACGGCGATAGCGTGGTGCCGGGCTTCACCACTGAGCAGGTGCTCGTCTACACCCGCCTCGCCGCCGACGCGGTCGGCGCGACGAAGATGGATCGCCCCGAGGACGTCGAGCCGAGCCCGGTCACCGGCAAGGTGTACGTCGCGCTCACCAACAACTCCCGGCGCAACGAGGTAGACGAGGCCAACCCGGTGCGCGGCAACCGCTATGGACACGTGGTGGAGATCACCGAGACGGCCGGGCAGTCGGGAACCCGCTTCGGGTGGAGCATCCTGATGCTGTGCGGCGATCCGAACACCTTCGAGAACGCCTACTTCGCCGGATTCCCGAAGGAGCTGGTCTCTCCGATCTCCTGCCCCGACAACGTCGCGTTCGACTCCCAGGGCGATCTGTGGATCTCCACGGACGGCGCGCCGGGCACGATCGGCTACGGCGACGGGCTGTTCAAGGTGCCGCTGACCGGCTCCGAGCGCGGCCACGTGCAGCAGTTCCTCTCCGTGCCGCGGGACGCCGAGACCTGCGGTCCGGTGATCCACGACCGCGAGGGCCTCGTGTTCGTCGCGGTGCAGCATCCGGGGGAGGACGGCACCTTCGACCAGCCGCGCTCGCTGTTCCCGGACTACGGCTCGACCGCGCCGGGCGACATCGCGACGGCGCCGCGCCCTGCCGTCGTGCAGGTGCACCGGGCCTGAGCGGATGCCGGTGCCGCGACCCGCGGGTGCGCGGCACCGGCACTGACGTCAGGGCCGGTCGTATCCGGCTAGCCTTCCAGGATGGACATCTGGGACATGCTGAGCGGCCTGCTGGACGGCGTCGGCGTGCTGATCGGCGTCGTGGCCCTGCTGCTCGGTGCACTCGCCGCGCTCGCGTGGCTCTGGGGTCTGCGCGCCCTGCTGCGCAGGCTGCGCGAGTCACGGGAGATCGCCGGGAACTGGCCGCGCGCCGCCGCATCGATCGCCCGGGTCGACATGGTCCCCTTTCCGCTGCCGCAGGATGCTCCTCGGCCGTTGGCGCACTACGGCTTCACGGTCCGCGATCGGGCGTACACGGGCGAGGACGCCGAGCGGCTTCTGGTGGCTCCCGCGGTCGGCGACACGGTGGAGGTCCTCTACGATCCCGCCGACCCCGCCGTCAACCACCTCTCGACGCGCATCCGCTCCCGCATCGGGTCGTGGCTGGCGCTGTTCATCGTCGTGGAGCTCGCGCTGCTCGGGTGCGTCGTGCTGCTCCTCTGGCTCGGCGTCGACGCGCTCATCTGAGTGGCCGAGGTTCGGGTATTCTTTTCTGATGCCCGCGGAGTGTCTGTCCGCGGAGAGAGCTGAATAGAGGAGACCGCTGATGGACATCGAACTCGGACTGCTGCGCGGAATCGAGAAGGAGAAGGCGATCCCCTTCGACGAGCTGGTCTCGATCATCGAGCAGGCCATCCTCACCGCCTACGGCAAGCACGTCTCCGCCGACGGCGCTGTGCCCGAGGGCGTGCGCGTCGAACTGAACCGCACCACCGGACACGTCGCCGTGCTGCAGCCCGTCACCGACGAGGAGGGCGCGGTCATCGGCGAGGAGGAGGCGACGCCCGAGGACTTCGGCCGCATCGCCGCCTACGCCGCCAAGCAGGTCATCGGCCAGCGCCTGCGCGACATCGCCGACGACGCCGTTCTCGGCGAGTTCCGCGGCAAGGAGGGCGACATCGTCGCCGGCATCATCCAGCAGGGGCCCAACCCGCGGATGATCCACGTCGATCTCGGCTCCGTCGAGGCGATCCTGCCGCCCGAGGAGCAGGTCCCCGGCGAGGAGTACGCCCACGGCACCCGCCTCCGGGTGTACGTGACCAGCGTCGCCAAGGGGACGAAGGGTCCCCAGATCACCGTGTCGCGCACCCACCCCGGGCTGGTCCGCAAGCTGTTCGCCCTCGAGGTCCCCGAGATCGCGGCCGGTCTGGTCGAGATCGTCTCGCTCGCCCGCGAGGCGGGTCACCGCACCAAGATCGCCGTCAAGGCCAACGACCCCTCGGTCAACGCCAAGGGATCCTGCATCGGCGAGATGGGCCGCCGCGTGCGGGCCGTCACCGAGGAACTGTCCGGCGAGAAGATCGACATCGTCGACCACCACCCCGATCTGGCGACCTTCGTCGCCAATGCGCTCTCGCCGGCCAAGGTCACCTCGGCGTTCGTGCTGGATGCCGGCACCAAGGCCGTGCGCGCACTCGTCCCGGACTACCAGCTGTCGCTCGCGATCGGCAAGGAGGGCCAGAACGCCCGGCTCGCGGCCAAGCTCACCGGCGCCAAGATCGACATCCAGCCCGACAGCGTGATGGCCGAGGAGTGACCGCGGGGGAGCGACGCACTCTGCGCACACGCCGGGCGCCGGGCTTCGATCCGCGTCGCGAGGTGTAAGATGGAAGCTGTACGAACGTGTGTCGGCTGCCGCGGTCGTGCCTCTCGAACCGCCATGATCAGGGTGGCCCTGCACAATGACGAGCTCGTCTTCGACGAGCGAGCCGTGCTGCCGGGGAGGGGCGCGTGGCTGCATCCGTCACGCGAGTGCCTGGATGCCGCGTTGCGGCGCCGGGCCTTCGCACGAGCACTTCGCATCTCTCCGTCCATCGGTTTCCCCGAAGCGGCGGATGCGCAGACCACCGAACGGTACTTCCACCGAAACAAAGGCTGAACGGCTATGGAAACAAAGTGAACGGCTCGAAATGAGACCCGTCCGCGACTAGTGGTCTGCCCTGCCAGGGCGGACCGACCCTGACAGGAGAATTGTGGCTGGTAAACCACGCGTGCACGAGATCGCCGCTGAACTCGGCGTCGACAGCAAGTTCGCTCTCGCGAAGCTCAAGGAGCTCGGCGAGTTCGTGAAGAGTCCCTCTTCCACCATCGAGCCCCCTGTGGCTCGCAAGCTCCGCGCTGCCATCGAGGCGGACCCGTCGGCCAAGGCCGCGGACAAGCCCGAGGCGAAGCCTGCGGCGGCGAAGGCACCGGCATCCGGCGCGCCCAAGCCCGGTGCTCCGGTCCCCGGACCCAAGCCCGGTCCCAAGCCGGCCGCCAAGGCCGAGGCACCCGCCCCCGAAGCCGCACCCGCGGCTCCGAAGGCGGAGGCGCCTGCACCCGCTGCGGACGCCCCCAAGCCGGGCGGCAGCGCGCCGAAGCCGGGCGGCAACGCGCCGAAGCCGGGCGGCAGCGCACCCAAGCCGGGCGCTCCCCGCCCCGGCAACAACCCGTTCTCGTCCGCGCAGGGCATGGGCTCGCGCCCGGCGGGTCCGCGTCCGGGAAACAACCCGTTCGCCTCCGCACAGGGCATGGGCCAGCGCCCGACGCCGGGTAACATCCCGCGTCCCCAGGCGCCGCGTCCCGGCTCCCCGCGCATCGGCGCCCCGCGTCCCGGTCGTCCCGGTGGCGGTGCTCGCGGCGGTCAGGGCGGTCGTCCCGGTGCTCCGTTCCAGCAGCGCACGGGCGGTCCCGGTCGTCCCGGCGGTGCTGGCGGCGCTGGATTCCAGCGTCCGGGCGGCGCACCCGCGGGCGGCGGCTTCGCCGGTCGTCCCGGTGGCGGCGGCGGTCGTGGTCGTGGACCCGGCGGTGGCACGGCAGGTGCCTTCGGCAAGGGCGGCGGCAAGAGCAAGCAGCGCAAGTCGCGTCGGGCGAAGCGGCAGGAATTCGAGATGCGGTCGGCGCCGGTCGTCGGCGGCGTCAACGTCTCGAAGGGCAACGGCGAGATCATCCGTCTGCGCCGCGGTGCCTCCATCGCCGACTTCGCGGACAAGCTCGAGGCTCTGAACGGTTACACCGTCCAGCCCGGAACGCTCGTCACGATCCTCTTCAACCTGGGTGAGATGGCCACGGCCACCGAGTCCCTGGACGAGGCGACCTTCGAGGTGCTGGGTGCCGAGCTCGGCTACAAGATCCAGATGGTCTCGCCCGAGGACGAGGACAAGGAGCTCCTGGAGGGCTTCGGTCTCGACCTCGAGGCCGAGCTGGAGGCGGAGAGCGAGGACGACCTCGAGATCCGCCCGCCGGTGGTCACCGTCATGGGTCACGTCGACCACGGTAAGACCCGACTGCTCGACGCGATCCGCAAGAGCAACGTCATCGAGGGCGAGGCCGGCGGCATCACCCAGCACATCGGTGCGTACCAGATCTGGACCGAGCACGACGGCATCGAGCGCGCTGTCACGTTCATCGACACCCCGGGTCACGAGGCGTTCACCGCCATGCGTGCCCGTGGTGCGCAGGTGACCGACATCGCGATCCTCGTGGTCGCCGCCGACGACGGCATCATGCCGCAGACGGTGGAGGCGCTGAACCACGCCCAGGCGGCCGACGTGCCGATCGTGGTCGCGGTCAACAAGGTCGACAAGCCCGAGGCCAACCCGGCCAAGGTTCGCCAGCAGCTCACCGAGTACGGTCTGGTCGCCGAGGAGTACGGCGGGGACGTCATGTTCGTGGATGTGTCGGCCCGTCAGGGCACCGGCATCCAGGACCTGATCGACGCCGTGCTGCTGACCGCCGACGCGGGTCTGGACCTCACGGCCAACCCGAACAAGGCGGCCCGTGGTGTCGCGATCGAGGCCAAGCTCGACAAGGGCCGCGGTTCGGTCGCCACCGTGCTGATCCAGTCCGGAACGCTGCGCGTCGGAGACGCCATCGTCGCCGGCACCGCGTACGGCCGCGTCCGCGCCATGCTCGACGAGAACGGCGAGCAGGTCACCGAGGCCGCGCCGTCCCGCCCCGTGCAGGTGCAGGGTCTGAACTCCGTGCCCCGCGCCGGTGACGTGTTCATCGTCACCGACGAGGACCGCATGGCCCGTCAGATCGCGGAGAAGCGCGAGGCCGTCGAGCGCAACGCCCAGCTGGCCAAGGCCCGCAAGCGCATCTCGCTCGAGGACTTCACCCGTGCTCTCGAAGAGGGCAAGGTCGAGACGCTCAACCTCATCATCAAGGGCGACGTGTCCGGTGCCGTCGAGGCGCTGGAGGAGTCGCTGCTCAAGATCGAGGTCGACGACTCGGTGCAGCTGCGCATCATCCACCGCGGTGTCGGTGCGATCACGGAGTCGGATGTGAACCTGGCGACGATCGACAACGCGATCATCGTGGGCTTCAACGTCCGTCCGGACGCCAAGGCACGCGAGGCCTCGAACCGCGAGGGCGTGGACATCCGCTTCTACTCGGTGATCTACTCGGCCATCGAGGAGATCGAGAACTCTCTCAAGGGCATGCTCAAGCCGGAGTTCGAAGAGGTCCAGTCGGGTGTCGCCGAGATCCGTGAGGTGTTCCGCTCCTCGAAGTTCGGCAACATCGCCGGTGTCATCGTCCGCTCCGGAACGATCACGCGCAACGCCAAGGCGCGCGTCATCCGCGACGGCGTCGTCATCGCCGATGGCCTGGCCATCGAGTCGCTGCGTCGCTTCAAGGATGACGTCACCGAGGTCCGCACCGACTTCGAGGCCGGTATCGGCCTGGGCAAGTACAACGACATCCAGATCGGCGACGAGATCGAGACCACGGAGATGGTCGAGAAGCCTCGCGGCTGACATCTGGACGCTGCTCCGGCGGCTGCCTTCCCTTCACTCGCAGAGTGGGGCCCCTACCCCAATGCTCGTGAAGGGAAGGCAGCCGCCTTCGCGGTTCCACATGGAATCCGCTCGGAAGGTATAGGAATAGGAACATGGCTGGAGAACGACAGGCACGGCTCGCGGATCGCATCCGCGTCATCCTCGCCGAGCGCCTCGAGAAGGGGCTGCGCGACCCGCGACTGGGCTTCGTGACGATCACCGACGTGCGCGTGTCGGGCGACCTGCAGCACGCGTCGGTGTTCTACACGGTGCTCGGAAGCGAGGAGGAGCGCGTCGCCAGCGGTGCCGCGCTGACCTCTGCCACCGGGATGCTGCGCAAGGAGGTCGGCCGTCAGCTGAACGTGCGCCTCGTGCCGACGCTGGAGTTCATCCCGGACGCGCTGCCGGAGTCGGCCGGGCACATCGCCGACCTGCTGCGCCAGGCGCGCGAGCGGGACGAAGAGGTGGCCAAGCTCGCCGCAGGTGCGACCCACGCCGGCGACGCCGACCCGTACGTGCACGACGACGAGGACTGAGCCGAGGCCTGACGAGCGCTGAGTGACCGTCGGGCCACTCTCGGCAGCTCGGGGAGGGTTCTGCCTGCGCCTGCCCCTCACACGGGCAGGCGCAGCAGCCCGTCCACGGCCTCGACCAGCCCGTCGCCGATCAGAGAGTCGATCGCCCGGTCGCGCTGAGCGGTGTCCGGCCAGTCGGCCAGCACGGCATCCGCCGGCATCCGATGACCCTCGGCATGGCGCAGCGCGCGCAGCACGCCGCCGCGCGCCTGGCGGTCCGAGCCCTCGTACTTCGCCTGCCGCCGCCGCGTGTCGCCGGTGTCCGGGCGGCCCGCCTGAAGCCAGGCGCAGGAGGCCGCGATCGGGCAGATCTCGCAACGGGGTGCGCGCGCGGTGCAGATCACGGCACCGAGTTCCATCATCGCGGCGTTGAAGACGGCTGACTCCGCGACGCCCTCCGGCAGGAGCTGCGTCATACGATCCAGGTCCTTCTTCGCGGGGGCGTCCGGCTGCGCGCGCCCGTCGACGGCGCGCGCGATCACACGGCGCGTGTTGGTGTCGACGACCGGATGCCGGTCGCCGTAGGAGAAGACCGCGACCGCCCTGGCCGTGTAGTCGCCGATGCCCGACAGCGCCAGCAGAGCGCCCACGTCACGGGGCACCGTGCCGCCGTGCCGCTCCACGACCTCGACCGCCGCGCGGTGCAGCCACAGCGCCCGGCGCGGATAGCCGAGGTTCGCCCACTGGTGCACGACTTCGGCCGGCGTCGCCGCAGCCATCGCCGCAGGGGTGGGCCACCGCTCCAGCCAGGCCTGAAGGTGCGGGATGACGCGGGTCACCGGGGTCTGCTGCAGCATGAACTCGCTGACCAGCGTGCCCCAGGCGCCGTAGCGCTCGGCGAACTCGGCCCGCCGCCAGGGAAGATCCCTCGCCTCCTGCCGGTACCAGTCCGCGAGCGCGTGCGGGAGGACGGCGGCGGTCGGCATCCCGCCAGCCTAGACGAGCTCCGGGCATCGATAGGCTTGACGGGTGGCATCGCACGGCATCCTCCTCGTCGACAAACCCGCAGGCCTGACCAGTCATGACGTGGTCGCGCGCGTGCGGCGCGCTTTCGGCACCCGCAAGGTCGGGCACGCCGGGACGCTCGACCCGATGGCGACCGGACTGCTGGTGATCGGCATCGAGGGCGCCACCCGGCTGCTGACGTACATCGTCGGCGCCGACAAGACGTACACCGCGACCATCCGCCTCGGCGCCCGGACTACCACGGACGACGCGGAGGGCGACACCGTCGACACCGCGGATGCCGGGGACTGGGCGTCCGTCGACGACGAGGCGGTCCTCGCCGGCATCCGGAACCTCACCGGCACGATCGCGCAGGTGCCCAGCTCGGTCTCCGCCATCAAAGTTGCGGGCAAGCGCGCCTACGACCTGGTGCGGGCGGGGGAGAGCGTCGAGCTCGCGGCCAGGCAGGTGACTGTCTCCCGATTCGACGTGCTCTCGCAACGCCGGACGGAGGGGTTCCTGGACCTGGATGTGATCGTCGACTGCTCCTCGGGCACCTACATCCGCGCCCTCGCACGGGACCTCGGTGACGCGCTCGGCGTCGGCGGCCACCTGACCGCGCTGCGTCGCACCCGCGTCGGCGGTTTCGAGGTGGCGGATGCCGTCGGCATCGACGAACTGGAGGGCGCCGCGACCCTCACACCCGCGGCGGCCGCGACCCGCGTCATGCCCGCGCTCGATGTCACCGCGGAGGAGGCGCGAGACCTCCGCCACGGCAAGCGACTCGTCGGGCAGCGCGACCGGCTCGATGCCGCCGAGGTGGCGGCGATCGATCCGGACGGCGCCCTCGTCGGCATCCTCGAGGCCCGCGGGCACGACATCAAGAGCGCCATGAACATGCCGGAGGTGCAGGCATGATCCTGTGGTTCACGATCGTGCAGATCGCGATCGCCTGCGCATCCGGGCTCTTCTGCCTGATCGCCGGCCTCGCCGGACGTCGACCCAGCGACTACACCGTGGGCAGCCTGCTGCTGGTCGAGGTGCTGCTGATCGTGCAGGTCGTGATCGCGATCATCGCGCCGCTGGCCGGCAATCCGCCCACCGGTGACCTGCTCGAATACTGGGTGTATCTGATCGCGGCCGTCCTGCTCCCTGTCGGCGGCACTGCCTGGGCGCTGCTGGACCGCACCCGCTGGAGCACGGTCGTGCTCGGCGTCGTCGGCCTGTCGCTGGCGATCATGCTGTGGCGGATGCAGAGCATCTGGACCCTGCAGATCGGATGACCGCCCGCTGCGACCCATCGCGGCTCGCGATGCCCGCGGCGGCATAGGATGGTGGATGCGATGTCCAACACCGATGCTCCGCCCCAGCCCGCTGACCCGATGAGCGAACACGGGCGCACCCGGATGACGGGTGTCGGGCGGGTGCTCGTGATCGTCTACGCCGTCATGGCGCTGGGCGCGACCGGGCGCAGCTTCGTGCAGATCGTGCGGCGCTTCGACGAGGCCCCGCTCGCGTACTCCCTCTCCGCCCTCGCCGCGGTCGTGTACATCCTGGCCACGCTCGCCCTGGTGCTCGCGCATCGGCGCGGCTGGTACGCGGTCGCCTGGATCGCCATCCTGTTCGAGCTCACCGGCGTGGTGACCGTGGGCCTGCTGAGCCTGCTGGTCCCGACGCTGTTCGGCCACGACAGCGTGTGGTCGTACTTCGGCATGGGCTACGTCTTCATCCCGCTCGTGCTGCCGCTGTTCGGTCTGTGGTGGCTGCGCACGCATCGACCGCAGGAAGCCTCCGCATGATCGTCTTCCGAGACCCCTCCGAGGTCCCCGCCGACTTCGGCCCCAGCGTCGTCGCCATCGGCAAGTTCGACGGCGTGCATGTCGGCCACCGCGCGATCATCGAGCGGATGCGGGTGGATGCGGCAGCCGTCGGCGCCAAGACGGTCGCGGTGACCTTCGACCGGAACCCGCTCGAGATCCTGCGTCCCGAGCTGTGTCCCGAGAACGTCGTGGCTACCGACCGCAAGGTCCAGCTGCTGGCCGAGCTCGACCTCGACGCCACTCTCGTGCTCACGTTCGACAGGGCCCTGGCGTCACTCGCCGCCGAGGACTTCGTGCGCAGCATCCTGGTGGACGCGCTGCATGTGGTGACCGTGCTCGTCGGACGCGACTTCCGCTTCGGCCGTGGGGGCGCGGGCACGCCCGAGCTGCTGCGCGAGCTCGGGCCGACGTACGGCTTCACCGTCGACGTCATCGACGACGTGCATCCGGACGGCGAGCAGCGTCGCGTCTCCTCGACCTGGATCCGCGAGCTCCTCGCGGAGGGCGATGTCGTCGAGGCGGCGAAAGCGCTCGGGCGCCCGGTCGCGGTCACCGGCGAGGTCGTGCACGGGCTCAAGCGCGGACGCGAGCTCGGCTTCCCGACTGCGAACCTCTCCGAGCTGATCGACGCGCTCGCGCCCGCGGACGGCGTGTACGCCGGCTGGCTGGACGACCACGACACCGGCATCCGGCATCCCGCCGCGATCTCGGTGGGCACCAACCCGACTTTCGACGACGTCGAGCGACGTCAGGTCGAGGCGCACGTGCTCGACGAGTCGGGCCTGGACCTGTACGGCCACAGGGTCACGGTGGAGTTCACCGACCACCTGCGCGGCATGGTCGCGTTCGAGGGCATGGATGCGCTGATCGCACAGATCGCCGCCGACGTCACCGAGGCGCGGACGCGACTCGGCCTGGGCTGAACCCCGCAGACGGCATCCGGATGCCGTAAACTGTCGCCTGGCACTCGAAGCCGCCGCTGCGCGCGCAGTCCGAGAGCCGCTCTCCGCACGGTCCTGGCTGGCGCCACACGCGGAACACAGTAGGAACCGAAGGCCTCTTCGGCACTTCGGCATTCACGCTCAGGAGGAGCATGCCGACCACGGCGACCGCCGCATCGCGGCGCAAGAAGACCTCTCGTCGAGACGAAGAGGCACCCCTCATCCCGATCCTCGCGCGCAAGGTCCGCGAGATCGAGGCGAAGGCCCAGCGATCCAAGCTCGGCCCCACGAATCGCGTCAAGTTCCAGGTGATCGCGTTCCTCGTGCGCGAGGAGCGCGCCAGGGTGAAGTCGGACGCCGAGCTCGGCGACTCCGCGCGCGCCGAGCTGCTCAAGCGCCTCGACGGCGTGGCGACGATCCTCGCCAAGACCGCGGCTCGCGACACGTCGCTGATCCAGCTGCTGGAGGCGGACCAGGCGACCTCCCCGGTCGCGAAGCGGATGCGGCGGGACTGGCTGCTCGAGTCGGGTGCCGAGCTCGCTCCGGAGGAGCTCGTCATCACCGACATCGCGCCGGTGCGCACCACCCAGGTCGTGCCGGCCGCCCTCGCCGAGAAGCAGGTCACCCCGCCCTCGGTCGAGTCGCGTCAGCTCGCGAACCCCTTCCTCGCGCCCGATCTCACGCCGCGCCCGGCCTCCGTGCCTCGGCGCCGCCTGGACGGCTGGGAGCTGATGGGCCCCCTGTACAAGGCCTTCGAGTCGGGTGCGGGTGGAAGCGCGGCCTCCATGGAGCTGCCGCCCCTGCCCGAGTACGACCACATCTCGCCCAAGGGGCGCGAGGTCATGGTCCACCAGTCGCGGTTCGTGGAGTCCGTGCGCGCCGGGCACCGCAGCTTCCTGCTGGCCGACGAGCCGGGCCTGGGCAAGACCGCGCAGTCGGTGCTCGCGGCATCCGTCGCCGACGCCTACCCGCTGCTCGTCGTCGTGCCCAACGTGGTGAAGATGAACTGGGCGCGCGAGGTGGAGCTGTGGACGCCGCAGCGCCGTGCGACCGTCATCCAGGGCGACGGCGACGACATCGACGCCTTCGCCGACGTGTTCATCGTGAACTACGAGATCCTCGACAGGCACCTGTCCTGGCTCGGCGCGATCGGCCTGAAGGGCATGGTCGTCGACGAGGCGCACTTCATCAAGAACCTGTCCTCGCAGCGGTCTCAGAACGTGCTCGCACTGGCATCCCGCATCCGCGAGCGCGAGCAGCATCCGCTCATGCTCGCGCTGACCGGAACCCCGCTGATCAACGACGTCGAGGACTTCGACGCGATCTGGCGGTTCCTGGGCTGGACCAACGGCGAGAAGCCCGAGCCGGTCCTGATGGAGAAGCTCGACGCCACCGGACTCACGCCGGCCGACAAGTCCTTCTACGCCGAGGCGCGCGAGGCCGTGATCTCGATGGGCATCGTGCGCCGCAAGAAGAAGGACGTCGCGGCCGACCTGCCGGACAAGCTCATCGCCGACCTTCCCGTCCAGCTGGACGACGAGTACGGTCGCAGCATCCGAGCCGCTGAGCGCGAGCTGGGGGAGCGGATGGCCGCCAAGTACCGCCGCATCGTCGAAGCGCGCGCGGCGGCCCATGGACCGTCCGGCTCGCACGAGATCGACGACGACATCGTCCGTCTGGTCGCGCACAACGAGCTCGAGGAGTCGAAGGCCGCCGGCACCGGCGGGGACAACGTCTTCACGATGGTGCGGCGGATCGGTCAGGCCAAGGCGATGCTCGCTGCGGACTACGCCGCCCAGTTGCAGCGCTCGGTGGAGAAGGTCGTCTTCTTCGCCAAGCACATCGACGTCATGGATCAGGCCGAGGCGCATTTCGCAGCATCCGGCATCAAGGCGGTGTCGATCCGCGGCGATCAGTCCACCCCCGCACGTCAGCAGGCCATCGACGCCTTCAACAACGACCCCTCGGTGGGTATCGCGGTCTGTTCCCTTACCGCCGCCGGCGTGGGCGTGAACCTGCAGGTGGCCTCGAACGTCGTCCTGGCCGAGCTCAGCTGGACCGCTGCCGAGCAGACCCAGGCCATCGACCGGGTGCACCGCATCGGGCAGGACGAGCCGGTCACCGCGTGGCGGATCATCGCCGCGCACACGATCGACACGAAGATCGCCGAGCTCATCGACCAGAAGCAGGGGCTCGCCGCGCGCGCCCTGGACGGGGAGGCGGTGGAGGAGGCTCCGGGCGAATCCGTGCAGCTCGCGGCCCTCATGCACCTGCTGCGGGAGGCGCTCGGCGCGGCCTGATCGTCACATTCCCGAAGAGGGCGTTAAGAACACACGTTCTTGGCGCCCTTTTTCGTCGATATCGGCGGGTTTCGTGAAGATCTCATCGGATGCCTCGGATCCGACGTCAAGATTCTTGGTTTTCGCGCCTTCAGGAATGGCATCCGGGGTGCATCCCCACTAGGGTCGAGAACAGGCAACGTCGCCGGTTCCCCTCTCCTCCCGAAGCACGAAGGCAGCAGCATGAAGATCGGCATCCTCACCAGCGGCGGCGACTGCCCCGGACTCAACGCCGTCATCCGCGGCATCGTGCTCAAGGGCACCACCACGTACAACCTGGAGTTCGTCGGCATCCGCGACGGTTGGCGCGGCGTCGTCGACGGCGACTTCTTCCCCCTCACCCGTCACGAGGTGAAGGGCCTGTCCAAGGTCGGCGGCACGATCCTCGGCACCAGCCGCACCAACCCCTACGAGGGCGTGCGCGGGGGAGCGGAGAACATCGCGAAGACCCTGGCCGCTCACGGCATCGACGGCATCGTCGCGATCGGCGGAGAGGGTACGCTCGCCGCCGCGGACCGGCTCTCCAAGGACGGCATCAACGTGCTCGGCGTGCCGAAGACGATCGACAACGACCTGCGGGCGACGGACTACTCGTTCGGCTTCGACACCGCCGTGAACATCGCCACCGACGCCATGGACCGGCTCCGCACCACGGGCGACTCCCACCAGCGCTGCATGGTCGCCGAGGTGATGGGCCGGCACGTCGGGTGGATCGCGCTGCACGCCGGAATGGCGGCGGGCGCCCATGTCATCTGCATCCCCGAGGTGCCGATGTCGATCGACGAGATCTGCGCGCTCGTCACGCGCGCCTTCGACCGCGGTCGCGCGCCGCTGGTCGTCGTCTCCGAGGGCTTCAAGCTGAGCGGCATGGACGAGGCGTACAGCGACAAGGGCCTGGACGCGTTCAACCGTCCGCGGCTGGGAGGCATCAGCGAGATCCTGGCGCCGGAGATCGAGCGGATCACCGGCATCGAGACCCGCTCGACCGTGCTCGGTCACATCCAGCGCGGCGGCTCGCCGTCGGGCTTCGACCGCGTGCTCGCGACTCGCCTCGGCCTCAACGCGGCCGACGCGCTCGTGGACGAGTGCTGGGGGCAGATGGTCGCCATGCGCGGCACCGACATCGTGCGGGTGCCGTTCGAAGAGGCGCTCGGCGAGCTGAACACCGTGCCGCTCAGCCGCTACGAGGAGGCCTCCGCGCTGTTCGGCTGACCCGGCGGCCGGGCCGGGCGGTTCAGTCCGCCAGGCCCAGCACGTCCAGCATCCAGGCGAGCTCGAACGCGCGCTCGCGCCAGGCGTTGTACCGGCCGCTCACGCCGCCGTGGCCGGCCGACATCTCGCATTTCATGATCACGTCGGCGGCACCCGCATGGCGCAGCGCCTGCACCCACTTCGCCGGCTCGACGTACAGCACGCGGGTGTCGTTGAGCGAGGTCATCGCGAGGATGCGCGGATAGGCCGAGGCATCGGGCGCGATGTTCTCGTACGGTGTGTACGACTTCATGTACGCGTACACCTCGGGGTCGTGCAGGGGGTCGCCCCACTCGTCCCACTCGATCACGGTGAGCGGCAGCGACGGGTCGAGGATCGTGGTCAGCGCGTCGACGAACGGCACGGCGGCGAGGATGCCGGCGAACAGCTCCGGGGCGAGGTTCGTGACCGCGCCCATCAGCAGCCCGCCCGCGCTGCCGCCCTCGGCGACCATCCGCTCCGGGCTGGTCACCCCGGTCTCGACCAGGTGGCGGCCGGCGGCGACGAAATCGGTGAAGGTGTTGCGCTTGGTCAGCTCCTTGCCGTCCTCGTACCAGTGCCGGCCCATCTCGCCGCCGCCGCGGACGTGCGCGACGGCGAAGATCACGCCGCGGTCCATCATCGACAGGCGCATCGTCGAGAAGCCGGGGTCGATCGAGTGCTCGTACGACCCGTAGCCGTACAGGTGCACGGGGCGCACCTCGGCGCCGGGCTCGCCGAACGACCGCTTCCACACCAGGGAGATCGGCACCTGGGCGCCGTCGGGCGCGGTGGCCCACACGCGCTGCTGACCGTAGTCCGACGAGTCGTAGCCACCCAGCACCGGCATCTGCTTGCGCACGTGCTTCTCACCCGTCGCGAGCTCCAGCTCCAGCACGGTCGAGGGCGTCACGAACGAGGTGTAGCCCATCCGCAGGAACGGGGCGTCCCACTCGGGGTTGCCGGAGAAGTACGCCTCGTAGAGCGGCTCGTCGAACTCCACGGCGTCGAGCGCGTCGGTGCGGTAGTCCAGCAGCGCTGCACGCGGCATGCCCTCGGTGCGGTACTCGACGGTCGCGAAGTCGCGGAAGCAGTCCACGTCGAGCAGCCGCCGGCCCGGAGTGTGGGGGAGGATCACACGGCGCTCGCCCTGCGGGTCGGACGCCGCGACCGAGACGAGCTCGAAGTCGAGGGCGCCGTCGTTGTGCAGGATGAACAGGCGGTCCTCGCCGTCGACGACGGCGTGATCCACGGAGTACTCCACGCCTTCCACGCGGGGCCAGACGGGCTGCGGTGCGGCGGTCAGATCGGTCAGGTCGAGCAGCAGCTCCTCGCTGGTGATCTTGGAGCCCAGCCCGATGACGAGGTACTTCTTGCTGCGGGTGATGCCCGCGCCCAGCCAGTAGCGCTCGTCCGGCTCGTGGAACAGCTTCACATCGTCGGCGACCGGGGTGCCGATGCGATGCAGCCACAGGGTGTCCGGCCTCCAGGCCTCATCGCGGGTCGTGTAGACGACGGCGAGACCGTCCGGGGTGAAGAACGCCTGACCGGTGCTGGGGATCTCGTCCGCGAGTCGCTCGCCCGTCACGAGGTCGCGGACGTGGGCGGTGTACAGCTCGTCGCCCTCGAAGTCCACCGACCACAGCATCCGCGTGCCGTCGTCGGAGAGGTCGAACGCGCCCATCGAGAAGAACTCGTGCCCCTCGGCCTCGACGTTGCCGTCCAGCAGCACCTGCTCGCCGGGAACCGCCACGCCCGGCTCGAGCACCGGGGGAGTCCAGTCGTCAGGACCGGAGATCGCGGTCCGGCACTGGATGCCGTACTGGGCTCCCTCCTCGGTGCGGCCGTAGTACCACCAGTCGCCCCGACGCGTCGGCACGGAGAGGTCGGTCTCGAGCGTGCGCGACTTCACCTCCTGGAAGATCTCGTCGCGAAGTCCGCTCAGGTGCGCGGTGCGTGCGTCCGTGTACGCGTTCTCCGCCTCGAGGTGCGCGACGACCTCGGCGTCCTCCTTGGCGCGCAGCCATTCGTACGGGTCCTCGAAGGTGTCGCCGTGGTGGGTGCGGGCGACGGGACGGCGGTCTGCGACGGGCGGTTGGATGCTGAGTTCGCTCACGGGTCCACGCTATCGGAGCAGCCCCGCCCCGGGCGCGCCGGCCACAGCGTTCGAGGGGGTGCGAAGTTGACCGAGGCGGGGGAGGATGGGAGGATTCTCGCGGGCCCGTATACGGAACATGAACCCACGGTGAACTCTTCGTTCGTCACGCCGGCGCACCGGCATCCCCTCCTGACAGTCCCAACGAAAGAGAACGGTGGAAACCGCAGCCCTCGTCGTCGTGCTGGTCATCGCACTGGCACTCTTCTTCGATTTCACCAACGGATTCCACGACACGGCGAACGCGATGGCGACGCCGATCGCGACCGGAGCCCTCAAGCCCAAGACGGCCGTTCTGCTGGCCGCGGTGCTGAACCTCGTCGGCGCGTTCCTGTCGACGGAGGTGTCCAAGACCGTCTCCGGCGGCATCATCAACGAGTCGGCGGTCGGCCACACGCTGCTGCCGGAGCTGATCTTCGCCGGCCTGATCGGCGCCATCACCTGGAACATGCTCACCTGGCTGCTGGGGCTGCCGTCCAGCTCCTCGCACGCCCTGTTCGGCGGCCTGATCGGCGCCACCATCGTCGGCTTCAGCGCGAGCGGCATCAACTTCGGCGTCGTGCTCTCCAAGGTCATCCTGCCGGCGCTCATCGCACCGCTCACCGCGGGCGTCATCGCGTACGTGGCGACCAAGGTCGCGTACGGCCTGACCCGTCGCTACGACGGCAAGCCCGACGGCCGCTCCGGCTTCCGGTGGGGGCAGATCTTCACGTCGTCCATGGTCGCGCTCTCGCACGGCACCAACGACGCCCAGAAGACCATGGGCGTGATCACCCTCGCGCTCATCACGGTCGGCTGGCAGAGCGGCGATCCGGGCAGCCCCGAGTACCACAACCCGGAGTTCTGGGTGATCGTCGCCTGCGCCGGAACCATCGCGCTGGGCACGTACCTCGGCGGCTGGCGCATCATCCGCACCCTGGGCAAGGGCCTCACCGAGGTCAAGCCCGCTCAGGGCTTCGCAGCAGAGAGTTCGACCGCTGCCACGATCCTCGCCTCCAGCGCGTTCGGCTTCGCGCTGTCCACCACGCAGGTCGCCTCCGGCTCCGTCATCGGCTCTGGTCTGGGACGCCGCGGCTCCACGGTGCGCTGGCGCACCGCAGGGCGCATCGCGGTGGGCTGGCTGCTCACGCTCCCGGCGGCGGGCCTCGTCGGCGCCCTGGCGGCCGTCATGGTGCGCTGGCTCGGTGGCTGGGGTGTCGCGATCGACGCTGTGCTCGCCGTCGTCATCATCGTCGGGCTGTTCCTGCGCTCACGGCGCAACGCCGTGACCCACGCCAACGCGATGAGCGACGTGGCCGAGTCCGGTCACGCCGTCGAGCTCCCTGAGGTGCCCGGTCCCACCCGCCGCACCAGCCGCATCGAGCTGATGCGCGCACTCGAGCGGGCCGAGCGCAAGGCTGATGACGCCGAGCGTGCGGCCAAGAGGGCCAAGAAGCTCAAGAAGTCCGGTGGCACGCCCAGCGAGGTCAAGGCCGCACGCAAGGCCGCCGAGCGCGCCGCCCAGAAGTACGCCGAGGCCGAGAAGGCCGCAGCGGCGTGGGAGGAGCTGAGCGCCAGCCGCCGCGCTCGTGCGAAGCTCGCCGAGTGGGACCTCGGCGTCGACGATCAGGAGGGCGCCCGATGAGTGTCGAGATCGACTGGATGGCCTTCCTCAGCGTCTTCGCCGCAGCCCTGATCGGCGCGGTCGCCATCGTCGCGTTCTACGCGCTGGGCCTGCGGATGCTGGTTCGCGCCGGGCGGGTGCCGGTGGTGACCCCTGCGGAGTTCACGGACGCCATCACCGTGCTCTCCGAGAAGGACATCAAGCGGGCGGCCAAGCAGGCGGAGAAGGCGGCGCGGAAGAGTCCGCTCACCGAAGGCCAGAAGACCCTCGCGTTCGTCGCGGCGCTCGGATGCTTCGCGCTGTGCGCCGCCGCGGTGATCGGCGGCATCCTGCTCATCGTCCTGGGTGGCGGGCACTGAGGATCCGCACTCGGATGGCGCGGACGTCGGCGGGCGACCCTATGCTGGGCGCATGATCGACACACCGGTGTTCGGACGCCATCAGCCGCCGTCGCACACGATCATCCACCTGAGCGACCCGCACTTCGTCGCCGGGGGGGCCCGGCACTCCGGCGGCGCCGACAGCGACGGGAACCTCGCGCACACGCTCGAGACGATCCGGCGGGTCGATCAGCATCCGTCGGCGATCGTCGTCACGGGCGATCTGACCGACTTCGGCGAGCCGGACGCGTACCGGCGCATCCGCGCGGCGATCGAACCCGTCGCCGCCGAACTCGGATGCCCGATCGTGTGGGTCGCGGGAAACCATGACGAGCGACCCGCGCTGCGCGCGGAGCTGCTCGACGAGCCCGCGAGCGAGGAGCCCGTCACGGGCGTCTGGGACCTCGACGGACTGCGCCTGATCGCGCTGGACACCAGCGTCCCCGGCTGGCACCACGGCGACATCGACGCCGCGCAGCGGGACTGGCTCGCGGGAGTGCTGGCCGAACCCGCCCCGCACGGCACGCTGCTCGCCCTGCACCATCCGCCGCTGCCGGCACACGTGCCGCTGTTCGACATCCTCGAGCTGCAGCATCAGGACGAGCTCGCCGACGTCATCCGCGGCACGGACGTGCGGGGCATCCTCGCAGGCCACCTGCACTACTCGTGCTCGGGCATGTTCGCGGGAGTCCCCGTGAGCGTCGCGTCCTCGACCTGCTACACGATGAACCTGGGGCGGCCCGC
Source organism: Microbacterium sp. 22195 (assembly GCF_052056515.1). Lineage (NCBI taxonomy): Bacteria > Bacillati > Actinomycetota > Actinomycetes > Micrococcales > Microbacteriaceae > Microbacterium > Microbacterium sp. 22195. The sequence goes on along the minus strand of NZ_JBQEPE010000001.1, from coordinate 827,911 downwards.
CGCCGAGGTGAACGGAATGGATGCCGCGCAGGCCTTCCAGCTCGTGCATGTGCGACCCGACGTCATCACGCACACCGTCGTCCCGGTCGCGGAGGCGCCCACCGGCGACTACTTCAGCGAGGAGTGGGTCCGCGGGATGGCCGCGCTGTCGCCGGAGGGCCGGCTCGAGGCCTTCTCGCGCAAGCCGCCTGCCGCCCGGGCATAGAATTGATGCATCCCCCGCATCCCATCCGCCACCACCCACAAGGAAGTGACATGGCTGCTGACGCGCCTGCCCTGACCCGTACTGAGACCGACTCGATCGGAAGCCTGGAGATCCCCGCCGACGCCTACTACGGCGTGCACACGCTGCGGGCCGAGCAGAACTTCCCGATCACCAAGCGCCCGATCTCGGTGTACCCCGATCTGATCCGCGGCCTGGCGATGGTCAAGCAGGCCTCGGCCCGGGCCAACAAGGAGATCGGCGTTCTCGACGCCGAGCGCGCCGACCTGATCGACGCGGCCTCGCAGCGCATCATCGACGGGGAGTTCCACGACCAGTTCGTCGTCGGCGTCATCCAGGGCGGTGCGGGCACGTCGACCAACATGAACGCGAACGAGGTCATCACCAATGTCGCGCTCGAGATGGCCGGCCGCGAGAAGGGCGACTACGCCTACCTCTCGCCGATCGACCACACCAACCGCAGCCAGTCCACCAACGACGTCTACCCGACCGCCGTCAAGATCGGCCTGTCGCTGAACCTGCGCTCGCTGCTCGACGAGCTCGACCTGCTGCGCCAGTCGTTCCTGGGCAAGGCATCCGAGTTCCACGACGTGCTCAAGGTCGGCCGCACGCAGCTTCAGGACGCCGTGCCGATGACGCTCGGTCAGGAGTTCCACGGCTTCGCGACGACGCTCGGCGAGGACCACAGCCGTCTCACCGAGAACGCCTCGCTGATGTTCGAGATCAACATGGGCGCCACGGCGATCGGCACCGGCATCACCACGCACGCCGGTTACGCGCCCACCGTGCTCAAGCACCTGCGCGAGATCACTGGTCTGGACCTGCAGACCGCTGGCGACCTCGTCGAGGCCACCAGCGACACCGGCTCGTTCATGTCGTTCTCCTCGTCGCTCAAGCGCAACGCGATCAAGCTCTCCAAGATCTGCAACGACCTGCGTCTGCTCTCCTCCGGCCCGCAGGCCGGCCTCGGTGAGATCAACCTTCCCGCCATGCAGGCCGGCTCCAGCATCATGCCCGGCAAGGTCAACCCGGTCATCCCGGAGGCCGTCAACCAGGTGGCTTTCGCCGTCGCCGGCGCCGACGTCACCGTGACCATGGCGGCCGAGGGCGGGCAGCTCCAGCTGAACGCCTTCGAGCCGGTCATCGCGCACTCGATCTTCCAGTCCATCACCTGGATGCGTCAGGCGATGTGGACGCTCCGCGTCAACTGCGTCGACGGCATCACCGCGAACCGCGAGCGCCTGGGCGCGATGGTGGGCGCATCCGTCGGCGTCGTCACCGCACTGACCCCGTTCATCGGCTACGCGGCATCCGCCGCCCTCGCGAAGACCGCGCTGCTGACCAACCGCAACATCGCCGACCTCGTCGTCGAGGCCGGTCTGATGACGCGCGAAGAGGTCATGAAGCAGATCTCGCCGGCTCGCCTCTCGGGCCTCGAGACCGTCACCTCGGCCATCCCGGTGATCGCCGCGGAGGATCTGCCGGAGAACTGATCCCGGAATGCGGAAGAGGCGGATGCTGAACAGCATCCGCCTCTTCTTCGTCTGAGCCCGCGCCCGATCAGTCCAGGATGCGGCAGTGCGTGGTGAGCTCGCCGATCCCCTCGATGCCGACCGTGACGGTGGAGCGGTCGCGCAGGAAGATCTGCGGGTCGCGGGAGTAGCCGGCGCCGCCGGGGCTGCCGGTGGAGATCAGCGTGCCGGGGAGCAGTGTGACCGAAGACGACAGGTGCGCGACCAGAGTCGCGACGGTGCGCACCATCTGCCCCGTGGACGCATCCTGCACGGTGTGACCGTCGACGACGGTCCAGATGTGCAGCGCCTGAGGATCGGGGATCTCGTCGGCGGTCACCACGACGGGGCCGGTGGGGGTGAAGCCGTCGAAGGACTTGCAGCGGCACCACTGGGCCTCGGCGAACTGGATGTCGCGCGCCGTGATGTCGTTGACCACCGTGTAGCCCCAGACCGTGCTCAGCGCGTCCTCCTCGGACACGTCCTTGGCGGGCTGTCCGATGATGACGCCCAGCTCGGCCTCGTAGTCGACCGACTCGCTGAGCGTGCGCGGCCACGAGGTCGTCTGGCCGTGTCCCGCCAGCGAGTTCGGCCACAGGGTGAAGACGGTGGGAGCGGTGTCGGTCTTGAGGCCCAGCTCGCTGGAGTGCGCGGAGTAGTTCAGGCCGACTGCGAGGATCGCGGGCGGGTCGACGACCGCGGACCCGAAGGAGAACCCGTTCAGCGGATGCCGCGGAGCAGCGCCCGCCGCCACCGCGGTGCGCAGCGCCTCGAGCATCTCGTCACCGCCCACGATGAGTTCCTGCAGGGTCTTCGGGCCGGGGGAGAGGAGGTCGCTGACCAGGATCGCCTCGTCGCCGTCGATGACGGCGAGCTGGAGGGAATCCGAGTCGCGAGCGCTCAGATGGGCAAAACGCATGCCTCTACGCTACCGGCCAGGATGCCCCCGTCGGCTGAGGCTCCCTCTAGGCTTTGCTCATGAGCTTTGGAGGACAGCCCCCGGCCTACCAGCCGCCGCCCCCGTCGGGCCAGCCGGTGCCCGAAGGGCAGCAGCCCGCGTACGGTCAGCCGCCGACCCCCGTGTACGGTCAGCCGCCCGCACCCGTGTACGGCCAGGGGCAGCCCCCCTACGGTCAGCCTCCCGCTCAGCCGTACCCCTCCGCTCCCGCGTATGGTCAGCCGCCGGCTCCCTCGTACGGTCAGCAGGCGCGGCAGCTGGCGCCCCAGGCGCCGGTCTCGGATGCCTACGCGGCGACGGCTTCAGCCGCGCCCGCGATCGGCTACGGCCAGCCTCAGCAGCTGGCACCGCAGCCGTCGGCCGCAGCAGCGTACGCGCCGCCGGCTCCGCTCTCGCCCGCCCCGGTCGCCGGTGTGCCGGCGCTGCCGATGCCGGTGCGCAAGGGGCGCTCGGTCTCGGTGTGGGTGTTCGGTGTGCTGGGCTTCGTGATGCTCGCGCTGATCGCCTACTTCGCGATGTTCCTCGGCACGGGCGCCTCGGTCGTCGGCCTGATCCTCGCCTTCGTTCCGCTCGGCATCGTGCTGTTCGGAGTGCACCTCATCGACCGCTGGGAGCCGGAGCCGAAGAGCCTGGTGATCTTCGCGCTGGCCTGGGGCGCGATCGCGGCGATCGGCATCGCGTTGCTGTTCGACCTGCTCCTGACCCTCGCAGCCGGCCGCCCGGACGACTTCTTCTCCGCGGTGATCCAGGCCCCGCTGATCGAGGAGATCGGCAAGGGGCTCGGGGTCTTCCTGATCTACGTCATCGGACGCCGGGCGTTCGACGGCCCGGTCGACGGCGTCGTCTACGGCGCGCTGGTGGGTGCGGGATTCGCCTTCACCGAGAACATCCAGTACTTCGGTGTCAGCCTCGTCAACGGCGGCGCCGGTGAGCTGACCATCACCTTCATCCTCCGCGGCCTTCTCTCGCCGTTCGCCCACGCCATGTTCACGGCGCTCACGGGCTTCGCCATCGGGCTCGCGGCACGCCGCGGGGCGACCGTCGCGGGTGCACTCGGCGCCGGGGCGCTGGGACTGCTCGGTGCGATGGCGCTGCACGCCTTCTGGAACGGCTCGTCGATGCTGGGCGACTTCTTCACGCTCTACCTCACGGCGCAGATCCCGCTGTTCCTCGGCTTCATCTTCGCGATCGTCGCTCTCCGGCGGGCGGAAGCCCGCCTCACCCAGCGACGGCTCGAGGACTACGCCGCAGCCGGCTGGTTCACGAAGGAGGAGGTCGTCATGCTGGCGACCCCCGCCGGACGCAAGGCCGGGATGCAGTGGGCGCGCGGACTGCGGGGGGACCGCCGCAAGCTGATGCGGTCGTTCATCAAGGACGCCACGGAGCTGGCGGCTGTCCGTCAGCGGGCGATCAACGGGCACGACGCCTATGCCGCTGCGGACGAGCAGTCGCTTCTGGCACGCACCAGGGCGACCCGCGCGCACCTGCTGGCGTACTGAGCGAACACCGCTCCGAACAGCACTCAGCGCCCGGTGCTGCGGCGATGCCTGCTAGTCTCCCGGGCGCTGAGTTGGCCTGATCTCAGGATGCATGAGGGCAGGCGGCCTGTCAAGAGGTCGCTGCGTCTTCGCGCTCCCCGAGGATGTTCTGCGCGAGCAGCGAGCGCACCTGCTCGGGAGAGAGATCCGTGCGCCGCAGCGCGGCGAGCTTGCCGAGTGCGGTCTCGGGGGTCATGTCGCCGCCCGCGACGGCGCCTGCATCGGCGAGCAGCGACCCGACCGCGTAGCGCCCGAGGTCGACGGGACCGTCGGCGCACTGCGTGACGGCCAGCACGATGCTGCCGCCGTCGACGCCCGCGCGCACGGCCTCGGTCAGTCCGCCGGACGTCATCGGCGCGGTGCCCGCGCCGTAGCACTCCAGCACGACGCCCGCCGGGCATTCGGCCAGCGCCGCCGCCAGCTGACCGCGGGTCAGGCCCGGCGACACCTTCACGAGTCCGACCCGGGGCGCGTCGCGCCCCGCCGACCGGGTGAGCGCGGCGGTCAGCTCGGGCGGCGTGCCGGAGCTCCCGGGGGCGAGTGGTCGAGGGGCGGCGAAGGCGTCCAGGCTTCGGCTGGAGCGCTTCGTCGCGCGCACCGCGGGAAGCAGGCGCCCGCCGAAGGCGATCCAGGTGCCCGCGGGCGTCCCCTCGGATGCAGCGGCGAACGCCTGCGCGAAGTTGTCCGGCGCATCGCTCCCCGGCATGCCCAGGGGCACCTGCGCACCTGTGAACACCACGGGGACGTCGATGTCCGCCAGCGCGAAAGCCGCGAAGGCCGCGCTGTAGGCCATGGTGTCCGTGCCGTGGATCACGACGACCCCGACCGGATGCTGCGCTTCCACGATCCCGCGGATGCCGTCGGCGAGTTCAGCCATACCGCCCGGCTGGAGCTCTGCGCTGTCGATGGCGCGGGCCGTCGCCTCGTACGTCCACGGCTGAGCGGGCGCGCTGCCCTGCGAATGAGTGACGAGCTCCTCGATCTGCTCTCTCAGGTGCGGATCCGGTGCCAGCCCCTGAGGAGTCATCACCATCCCGAACGTACCGCCGGTGTAGAGCACAGCGACAGGTCGTGCTCCGTCGTATCGGGTCATGGAGCACTCCTCGGGGCCTTGCTGATGACCTCGCAATCCTATTCCGAGAGGCATCGACGGCCTGCGGTGCTGTTCGCTCTCGGCACGCGCGGCGGCGTTGACCGGGGTGCACGGCTCGGGTTTGATGGAACCATGACAGATCGCACCAAGCCCGAGTTCGACGCACCGACCGGACCCGCACCCACCGAGCTCGTCATCCGCGACATCATCGTCGGCGACGGCGATGAGGCGAAGCCCGGCGACACCGTCACCGTGCACTACGCCGGCGTCGAGCACGACTCCGGTGAGGAGTTCGACTCCTCGTGGGGCCGCGGCGAGACCATCCAGTTCCCGCTGCGCGGCCTGATCCAGGGCTGGCAGGAGGGCATCCCCGGCATGAAGGTCGGCGGTCGCCGTGAGCTGACCATCCCGCCGCACCTCGCGTACGGCCCCGCCGGCGCAGGCCACTTCCTCTCCGGGAAGACGCTCATCTTCATCATCGACCTGGTCGCCGTCGGCTGACCCAGGGAGTCCCGTCAGCCCTCGGCATCGACCTGGTCGCCGTCGGCTGATCCTCGACATCCTCGAAGCCCCCGTCCGCATTCTGCGGGCGGGGGCTTTCTGCAAGAATTCTGAAAACCGGGAATGTATGCAGATGCATGCAAGTTATCCTCATTACGGCCCACGCGGCACCCACGACTTCAAGGAGAAGCAGATATGTCGATCGAGATCCCCGGCTACCGTCCCGGCACCTACGTCCTCGACCCCGCGCACAGCGAGGTGACCTTCAGCGTCCGTCACATGATGATCTCGAAGGTGCGCGGCACCTTCGGCGTGAAGGAGGCGACGCTGATCGCCCCCGAGAACCCCCTCGAGGCCAAGGTCGAGGCGAAGGTCGACGTGACCTCGATCGACACCAAGGACGAGAACCGTGACGCCCACCTGCGCTCCGCGGACTTCTTCGATGTCGAGAACCACCCGTCGATGGAGTTCGTGTCCACCGGCACCCGCGTCGAGGACGGCGACTTCCTCGTCGACGGCGACCTGACCATCCGTGGCATCACCAAGCCGGTCACCTTCGAGTTCGAGTTCGGCGGCTTCGGCACCGACCCGTACGGCAACTACAAGGCCGGCGCGTCCGCGAAGACCGTCATCAACCGCGAGGACTTCGGCCTCACCTGGAACGCCGCGCTGGAGACCGGCGGCGTCCTGGTCGGCAAGGAGATCACCATCGGCCTCGACCTGCAGGGCGCTCTGCAGGCCTGATCCGCTTCCCTTCACGAGCCCCGGGGCCCGGCGCCGTCAGCGTCAGGCCTCGGGGCTCAGTGCGTCGTAGGCGCGGAAGCGGGGGCTGAGCCGCGCGAGTGTCGCGACGATCCCGATGACCAGGAAGCCGCCCAGCAGGGGAGGGAACCACAGGCTGGTCGCCGTGGCGAGGGCGCCGGCATACAGAGCGCCGACGCGGGGTCCGCCGGCGACCACGATGATGAAGACGCCCTGCAGCCGCCCGCGCATGGTGTCGGGGACGGCCGCCTGCATCATCGTGTTGCGGTAGATCGAGCTGACGTTGTCCGCGGCGCCGGAGAGCGCCAGTGCGATGCAGGCGGCGACGATGAGAGCGACGTGCGGCACCTGCTCGGATGCCGGCGGCAGCAGCATCCCGATCAGCAGCACCGCCCCGAACAGCGCGATGGCGATGCCGTAGGCCTGCACCGCGCGGGAGATGCCCAGCCCGTGCCAGCGGAAGTGCACGATCCGCCCGGAGAACAGGCTGCAGGCGAACGTGCCGACCGCGACCGCCGCCGTGAGGATGCCGGTGGTGAAGGCGCCGCCGCCGAGGATCACCGTTCCGAGTGCGGGGAACAGGGCGAGCGGCTGACCGAAGGTCATCGCCGTGATGTCCATCAGGTACTGCATCCGGATGTTCCCCGCGCGCTGCAGGAAGCGCCAGCCGTCGACCAGCGATGCGAGCCCCGGGCGCACGATCGTCCCCTCCGGGAGCAGCGCCGGCAGCGTCCAGAGGCCGAGGAACATCGACAGCATCAGGATGACGTCGATCGTGTACGTCCATCCGAATCCGGTGAGCGCCACCAGCAGGCCGGCGACCGCCGGACCGACCATCACGGTCAGCCCGAACGCGACGCCGTTGAGGGCGGATGCCGCCGCGAGATGGTCCAGGGGGATCAGCCGCGGCACGATCGCGGTGCGCGTGGCCATCCCGACGGAGTTCGCCGCGGCGATCGTCATGCTCAGCCCGTACAGCCACCAGATCGTCTCGGTGTGCGTCCAGGTCAGCGTCGCCAGCAGCGCCGTCGCGATGAAGGCGACCGTCGCGGAGATGAGCGCGACGCGGCGCCGGTCGAAGGCATCCGCCAGCATCCCTCCGTAGAGGCCCGCGAGGATCATGGGCACGAGACCCGCGACGGCGATCATCGACACGGCGAAGGTGCTGCCGGTCAACTCGAACACGTGCAGCATCACGGTCACGACGGTGAGCTGCCCGCCGATGCCCGCGAGAGTCGAGCCGATCCACATGCGCGTGAACGCCGGGCTGATCTTCAGGGGGGAGAGGTCGATGAGAAGACCGCGGGAGAACTGCACCTCTCGAGGCTATCGGCTGTGCGCGACCGGGGCGCCGAAGCTGGTAGGCTATGGAGGTTGCCGTTCGATCGGCCGCGGATGAAGAGAGCCCACACATCAGGTGTCGGGCGCCGCGCAACAAGCAGAGAGGGGATCGAATCTATGGCACTGGAAGCAGACGTCAAGAAGGCGATCATCGAAGAGTACGCGACGCACCCCGGTGACACCGGATCCCCCGAGGTGCAGGTCGCGATGCTGACGCAGCGCATCAAGGACCTCACCGAGCACCTCAAGGAGCACAAGCACGACCACCACTCGCGTCGTGGCCTGTTCCTGCTCGTCGGTCAGCGCCGTCGCCTGCTGGGTTACCTGCAGGACATCGACATCAACCGTTACCGCTCGCTCATCGAGCGCCTCGGTCTGCGTCGATAAGCACCGCTGCCGCGTATATCGCGCAGAACATTCTTGGAGAGCCGCCCCACGGTGTGGGGCGGCTCTCGCTGTGTCCCGGGGTTGACGGTCCCGCTCGGTTTCCAGTAGGAAAGTATTTAGGTTTCCTGGTGGAAAGTGGGGGGTCATGGAGCAGAGGCCGGAACCGGGGCTGGAGCCCTACGAGCCGCCGACCGCAGCCGTCGCGCAGGCGTATCTCGACGAATCGGCTCGCGTGGCTCAGCGTCGCGAGCAGCACATCGATCGCCGCGCCGCCGCGCGGCTCCTGCTCGCCGAGGGGATCTCGTTCGCGATCTACCTCGTCGTGCTCATGCTCGTGTTCCCACCCGCCGAAGGCGTCAACATCATCGTCATCGTCGCGCCGTTCATCGTCTGGACTCAGCTCGTGACGACGCTCCGGGAGGAGTACGGCTATCAGCGCCGAGGCCGCGAGCAGCGGATGCGGACAGCAGTGATGCTCATCCTGCTCGCTGTCGTGATCGGATCACTCGGCACGCTCATGCTGGGTGTCGACATCCCCGTCGCTCTGAGGTTCGCGCCCGGGGTCCTGTGCTTCGTGCTGTATGGCCTCCTCGCGTGGGGTGAGTGGAGACATGCAACCGCTGAGCGGATCGTCCGGAAGCGGGCGCCCTTCGACCGCGGGGCGCGACTGACCACGACCTGCATCGGGATCGCGGTCGGGGCGATCGTCGCCTGCGTGGCGACCCCCTCCGCGCTCATCGCCAACATCGTCAACCTCCTGGCGATGCTCGCCCTGGTGGCGTGGTTGTCGGCCTCGATGCTGACGCAGGGATCCCAGCTCGCGCTGGCATGGGGGCCGTTCCTGTGGATCTGTTTCGCCCTCTCCGGTGCAGTGATCATCGCGCTGCTGCTGCTGGCGCAGTTCACCTCCATGCCACTGACCATCGGGGGCTACGTCGTCGGTGGTGCGATCGCGCTGGCGTTCGCCCTCGGAGCCTGGTGGGGCCCCGATCGTGGGTGAGAGCCCCAAGCATCCGCGGCTCCGGCTCGACGACAGTTTCGCCAGTCCCATCCGCTTCTCGTTGATGGCAGCGCTCGGCGAGGAACTCGAGCTCGACTTCGCCACCTTGGCCGGCATCCTGCAGGTCTCCGACTCCGCGCTCAGCAAGGCGATCTCCTCGCTCGAACAGGTGCACTACGTGAAGGTCCGCAAGGGGCAGGTCGGTGCTCGCGGGCGCACCTGGGTCACCGGCACAGCAGCCGGCCGCCGGGCGTTCCAGGCGCACCTCGAGGCGCTGCGCGCGATCGTCGACTACGGTACGGGCGGGTGACTCAGGCGCCGACCAGGTCCGCGTGGTGAATGGCGGCGACGTCCGGGTGCGCCCGCAGCCGTGACTTGAGCGCGTTCTCGCCGTAGAGGCTGTGGATCGGATTGGCCGGGTCGTCGGTGACGCCGCGGGCCTGGGCGGCCAACTCCGCGGGGAGATCGATGAGCGGCAGCTGCGAGTCCAGCGCGGGGTTGAAGAAGAACGGGATCGACAGGCGGTCGTCGGGGGCGGCGGGGGAGATGACCCGATGGTTGGTCGCCTTCAGATATCCGCCGGTCGCGTACTCCAGCAGCTCGCCGATGTTGACCACGAACGCGCCCTCGACGGGCGGGGCATCGACCCATTCGCCGTCGCGCTCGACCTGCAGGCCGCCACGGCCGGGCTCGACCCAGAGGAGGGTCAGGACACCGCTGTCCTTGTGGGCGCCGACGCCCTGCTGCGGAAGCGGCTCATGCGTCCCCGGATAGCGCACGATCTTGATGAGCGTCGAGGGCTCCCCGAAGTGGTCGTCGAAGTACGACTCCTCTGCTCCCAGTGCCAGCGCCCAGGCGCGCAGGAGCCGTCGGGAGATCGCCGAGAGCGCCGCATGCCATTCCGCGACCACCTCGCGCAGCCCCGGCTGAGCGGACGGCCACAGGTTCGGGCCGATCAGCCTGGAGTAGGGCGGCCCTCCGGCCACGGCGTCCCGCTCCGGCCCGATGTCGATCTGCTCACGCCAGTCCACCGCACCCTGCGTGCGCTCGCCCCCGATCCGGGTGTACCCGCGGAAGTGCGGGCTCTTCACGTTCTCGATCGCGAGCTTGTCCTCGTCGGGAAGCGCGAAGAAGTCCCGAGCGGCGCGGTGCAGGCGCTCCTCGAGCCCGGCGGGGAGGCCGGTGCCGGTCAGATAGAAGAAGCCGACGTCGTGGGTCGCCGCACGAAGATCGGCTCGGAACGCGGCGGCCTCCTCCTCTCCGGCATCGAGTCGGGAGAGGTCCAGGACGGGGAGGTTCAGGTCGGACATGCGTCGACGGTAATGCGGATGCAGGTGCGGTGGCGCGAATGTTGCGCTGTTTTACCCGGCGGCCGCGACAGGAGCGCAGTGATCGCAATGCTAGGCTCGGTTAGGTAAGGCACCCCTTACCGATCATCGACACACGGAGAACACCCCGCTCGTGCTCGCAGTCATGCTTCCCGCGCTCCTGATCGGCCTTCGCGAAGGCCTGGAGGCGGCTCTCGTCGTCGGCATCCTCGTGGCCTACATCCGGCGCCTCGGGCGCGCCGACGTCCTGGGCCGGATGTGGATCGGCATCGGACTGGCGATCGCCCTGGCGCTGGGCATCGGCGCCGTGCTCACCTTCGGCGCCTACGCCCTCACCTCCGAGGCCGAGGAGATCATCGGCGGAACGCTGTCGCTGGTCGCCGTGGTGATGGTCACCTGGATGATCTTCTGGATGCAGAAGGCCGGACGCACCATGAAGTCGAACCTGCAGGGCGGCGTCGACCGCGCGCTGGCGGACGGCGGCCTGTGGGCGCTGGTCGCGGTCGGCTTCGTCTCCGTCGCCCGGGAGGGCATCGAGACCACTCTGCTGCTGTGGTCCATGGTGCAGTCGTCCGGAGACGCGCCGCTGGCGCTCCCCGGGGCGCTCCTCGGACTCGCCATCGCCGTCATCGTCGGCTGGCTGATCGCGCGCGGCGCCGTGCGCCTCGACCTGCGACGCTTCTTCGCCTGGACCGGCGGCTTCCTCGTCATCGTCGCCGCAGGTGTGTTGGCATACGCCGTGATGGATCTTCAGGAGGCCGGCGTGCTGCCGGGACCGTTCTCCGCGCTCGCTCCCGTGGATCCCGGCACGGGCATCGTGCTCACCGGCGTGGCCGGATTCCCTTTCGGGTGGGCATTCGATGCCAGCGGCGTCATCGTGCCCGGCGGTGTCTGGGCGGTTCTCCTGCAGGCGATCGTGGGGTTCATGCCGCACATGACCTGGCTGCAGGTGATCGCGTGGACGCTGTACATCGTCGTCGTCGGCGCCCTGTTCATCCGCGGCATCCGTGCCGGTCGTCCGCGCGCCCACGCCGCCGCCCCCGCTCAGACCTCCTCCCTCACCTCGACATCCCCTGGAGCAGCATGACCCTCACCGCCCGCACTCTCGGCGCCGCTGCGGCGCTGGCGGCAGCAGCCATCGCCCTCACCGGATGCGTCGCCAAGGCGACCGCCGACCCGGCCGCATCCTTCACCGTGAAGTCCACGGCCGATGCCTGCACGGTCTCCGCCGACACGGCGAAGAGCGGCACGCTGACCTTCGACATCTCCAACAGCGGAGACCAGGTCACGGAGTTCTACCTCCTGGCCTCCGACGGCCTGCGCATCGTCGGCGAGGTGGAGAACATCGCTCCGTCGGCGTCCCGCACCATGACCGTCGTGGCCCAGCCGGGCGACTACTTCACGGTGTGCAAGCCCGGCATGGTGGGCGACGGCGTCGGCAAGTCCGCGTTCACGGTGAGCGGCGAGAAGGTCGCCATCGACGGGCCGGACGCCGAGCAGAAGCAGAAGGCCGTCGACCTCTACGCCGCGTTCGTGAAGGATCAGGTCGGACAGCTGGTCCCGGCGGTGCAGGAGCTCGTGAACGCCTACCAGTCCGGCGACGACGAGAAGGCGCGCGAGCTGTTCCCGAACACCCGGGCGTACTACGAGCGCATCGAGCCCGTCGCCGAGGCACTCGGCGATCTCGACCCCCGCATCGACTTCCGCGAGGTGGATGCCGTCGCCGACGGCCTGGACTGGACCGGCTTCCACCGCCTGGAGAAGGACCTGTGGCAGCCCGCCCAGGATGCGCTGAACTCCGACGGCGAGACGTCGGCGTGGAAGGACTGGGCGCCGTCCACGCCTGAGCAGCGGGGCGAGTTCGGTGATCTGCTGATCGCCGACGTGCAGGAGCTGTACGACTACGTCCACTCGAAGGACTTCACCACAGCGCTGAACGACCAGGGCATCGCCGGCATCTCCAACGGTGCGGTCGCGCTGCTCGACGAGGTCGCCACGGGCAAGATCTCGGGCGAGGAGGACTGGTGGTCGCACACCGACCTCTACGACTTCGCCGCCAACGTAGAGGGCTCGAAGATGGCGTTCTCGCTCGTCAGCGACCTCGTCGCCTCGAAGGGCGCGGACGGCAAGGCGCTCGTGGAGGAGATCTCCACCGGGTACGCGGACCTGGAGAAGGCTCTGGCCGCGCAGGGATCGCTGGATGCCGGGTTCGTCCCGTTCACGCAGCTGAACGACGCCGACAAGCGCGAGCTGATCGACCTGATCAACGCTCTCGCCGAGCCGCTGTCGAAGCTGACCAGCACGGCTCTCGCCTGATCCGCCGATGACCGAGGACGTCGAAGCCGGGCGGAAGAGGCCCGGACTGAGCCGGCGGGGCCTGCTGGGGCTCGCGGCGGGCGGGGGAGCCGCCGCCCTGGCGCTGGCCGGTGGCGGAGGCTATGCGCTCGCCGCCGCTCAGCGGCGGGAGGAGACGGCATCCGGAGTGCATGCGTTCTTCGGCGCCCACCAGGCCGGCATCACCACTCCGGTGCAGGAGCATCTGCATTTCGCGGCGTTCGACATGATGCCCCGCAGCGACCGCGCCGACCTCATCGAGCTGCTGCAGGACTGGTCGTACGCGGCCTCCCGGATGACGCAGGGGCTCGAGGTCAGTGCGACGGGCGCCGTGGGCGGATCCTCCGAGGCGCCTCCGGACGACACCGGGGAGGCGCTGGGGCTTCCGGCGAGCTCGCTGACCGTCACCTTCGGCTTCGGTCCGACGCTCTTCGAGAACGAGGACGGCGATCGCTACGGCATCCGCGATCGTCTGCCCGCGAAGCTGAAGCCGCTCCCGGCCTTCCTCGGCGAGGATCTCGACCCGATGCTCTCGGACGGCGACCTGTGCGTGCAGGTCTGCGCCGACGATCCGCAGGTCGCCGTGCACGCGATCCGCAATCTCAGCCGCATCGCGTTCGGGCGCGCCAAGCTGCGCTGGTCGCAGCTCGGCTTCGGCAAGACCTCGCGCACGACGGCGGAGCAGCAGACCCCGCGCAACCTGTTCGGGTTCAAGGACGGCACAGCCAACATCCTCGCCGACGACGCCGAGGCGCTCGACGAGCACGTGTGGGTCGCGGACGGCGACGATCCCGCCTGGCTCGCCGGCGGTTCGTACCTCGTCGCGCGCAAGATCGCGATGCTCATCGAGACCTGGGATCGGGTGCGCCTCGGCGAGCAGGAGCGCATCTTCGGACGTGACAAGGGCGAGGGCGCGCCTCTGAGCGGCGGCACCGAGGGGACCGCCCCCAAGCTGTCCGGACTGGATGAGCACAGCCACGTGCGGCTCGCGCATCCCGACAGCAACGGCGGCACCCGCATCCTGCGACGCGGCTTCAACTACGTGGGTGGCAACAACAGCCTCGGGCGCCTCGACGCCGGGCTCTTCTTCCTCGCCTACCAGCGCGACCCGGCGCAGTTCATCGGGCTGCAGCGGAAGCTCTCCACCGATCTGCTGAACGAGTACATCCGGCACGTCGGCTCCGGCGTCTGGGCTGTTCCCGCCGGCGCGCGCTCCGGTTCCTACGTGGGCGAGGCGCTGTTCCGCGACGCGTGACGCCTATCCGCGACGCGAGCCGGTGGGATCGCTGCGGTGGTCCGATCCGGATGACAGTGCGGCATCCGTGAACATCCACTTCGGGCGCGGCTCGATCAGCGGGCGGAACACCCTCCGCACCGGCTTCGAGGCGAGCAGGAACGCGATGGCGACCGCGAGCACGGTGATCAGCGGGAGCCAGATCCAGGTGGGGTCGAGCCCGCGCAGCAGACCTGATTCGCGGAACGGGTACAGCACGAACGAGTGCAGCAGGTAGACGTACATGGTGTACTGACCGAAGGTGGTCCACCACTGCGCGCGGCGGGGGAGCAGCACGAAGAAGCACGCGCTCAGCAGGATCGCCAGCGCCATCAGGCCCAGGCGGATGCCTCCCGCCCACCACTGATCGACGGAGAGCCCGGAGTACGAGTCGTCGTAGAAGAACCAGAAGCGCAGATCGACGTCGTCCCAGAATGCCAGCCAGCGCCAGCACACGAAAGCCCACGCGGCGAGCACGGCGACAGCGGAGACGCGCAGCCACCACGGGCGGTAGTCGATCAGGCTGAACCGGCGCACGACGTCGCGTTCGCGCAGCCACCAGCCGAGCGTGAAGAAGAACATCAGGCCCAGCGTGCGCGAGAGCGAGAAGGTGCTGTCGACATTGCTGAGATAGCCGACGCCCACGGAGATCGCCAGCGCCCAGGCCAGCGGCCAGCGCAGCAGGGCCAGATAGGGCAGGACCAGGCGGAAGATGCCGAGTGCCAGCAGGAACCACAGGGTCCATGACGGCTGTGTGAGGTTCGGATCCGCGCGTCCCTCGACCAGCCACTTGGTGAGCGTCCACAGTCCCTCGAAGATCACGTAGGGCACCAGGATGTCGGTGATCACACGAGCCATCTGACGCTTCGTCGGGCTCGCCGACTTGGAGAAGTAGCCGGAGATGATCGCGAACGCCGGCATGTGGAACGCATAGATCCACAGGTAGAACGCGTAGGAGATGTCGGAGTCGTAGATCAGGCGCTGCGTGCCGTGCCCGATCACCACCAGCACGACGCAGGCGAAGCGGGCGTTGTCCCAGAACGGAACGCGCCGCCGCCCGCGGATCGTCCCCGTCGGCGTCGTCGTGGGCGGATGCTGGTCGGCACTGCTCATCCCTCGAGGCTACCCGGCCGGACTTCTCCGGCGCCTGCGGGAATATCCTTGCGGCTGCGGTGTTCCACCAAGTACATTCATTTGAATAGAAACGGATGCCACCGCATCCCGAGTGGAGAATCAGAACCATGGACGCTCAGAACAGCACCCAGACAGCCGGTATGCAGTTCGGCATCATGTCGGTCAGCGACATCACGCAGGACCCGACCACGGGCATCACGCCCAGCGAGCGCGAGCGGATCCAGGCGGCGGTGACGATCGCCAAGCATGCGGAAGAGGTCGGCCTCGACGTCTTCGCCATCGGCGAGCACCACAACCCGCCCTTCTTCTCCTCGAGCCCCACCACGCTTCTGGCGTACATCGCCGCGCAGACCGACCGACTGATCGTCTCGACCTCGACGACGCTGATCACCACGAACGACCCGGTGCGCATCGCCGAGGAGTACGCGATGCTGCAGCACCTCTCCGGTGGCCGTATGGACCTGATGATGGGGCGCGGGAACACCGGGCCGGTGTACCCGTGGTTCGGTCAGGACATCCGTCAGGGCCTGCCGCTCGCGATCGAGAACTACGCGCTCCTGAACGAGCTGTGGACCAAGGACGTCGTGGACTGGGAGGGCAAGTTCCGCACTCCGCTGCAGGGCTTCACGGCCACGCCGCGCCCCCTCGACGGCGTCAAGCCGTTCGTCTGGCACGGCTCCATCCGCACGCCGGAGATCGCCGAGCAGGCCGCCTACTACGGCGACGGCTTCTTCGCGAACAACATCTTCTGGCCGAAGGAGCACTACCAGCGCCTCATCGAGCTGTACCGCCAGCGCTGGAGCCACTACGGTCACGGCGCACCCGAGACCGCGATCGTGGGCCTCGGCGGCCAGGCGTTCATCGCCAAGAACTCGCAGGACGCCGTCAACCAGTTCCGTCCGTACTTCGACAACGCCCCGGTCTACGGCCACGGCCCGTCGATGGAGGACTTCACCGAGATGACGCCGCTGACGGTCGGCTCGCCGCAGCAGGTCATCGACCGCTACGCCGCCATGCGCGACACCTTCGGCGACTACCAGCGCCAGCTGTTCCTCATGGACCACGCGGGCCTGCCCCTGAAGACCGTGCTCGAGCAGATCGACCTGCTCGGCGAAGAGGTCGTGCCGGTGCTGCGCAAGGAGCTCGCGAAGGACCGTCCCGCGACGGTGCCGGACGCTCCGACCCATGCGGCCCGCGTGAAGGCGATCTACGGTGACGGTCCGGCTCGTGAGGCCCGCCCCGCCGCCAACCGCGGCGACAACCTCACCGCGGGTTCCCCGTACCAGGACGCCCCGGCGCCCGCCGGCGCCGCGTTCGGCCTCTCCCGGAAGGAGGCGTGAGATGAGCGAGCGCCGCATCGCCGTCGTCTCGTCCGGTCTGTCCAACCCGTCCTCGACGCGGATGCTGGCCGATCGGCTGGCCGCCGAGACCGCGAGGGCTCTGCGCGAGCGCGACATCGACGTGCAGGTGGATGTGATCGAGCTCCGCGACCTCGCGCACGACATCACGAACAACCTGCTCACCGGCTTCGCGCCGGCGCCCCTGGAGGAGGCGATCAACCGGGTCGTGTCGGCGGATGCCGTCATCGCCGTCACGCCGATCTTCTCGACCAGCTATGCGGGCCTGTTCAAGTCGTTCATCGACGTGCTCGACCCCGACGCCCTCACCGGCAAGCCCGTTCTGATCGGCGCGAACGCGGGCACCGCCCGCCACTCGCTGGCGATCGACTACGCGATCCGCCCGCTCTTCACCTACCTGCACGCCGAGCCCGTCTCGACCGGGGTGTTCGCGGCATCCAGCGACTGGGGTGCGAACGCCGACGACGTGGCACCGCTCAGCGCCCGTGTCGAGCGCGGCGCGCGCGAGCTCGCCGAGGCGATCGCGCGCAAGGAGCCGGTCACCGACGCCGACCCCTTCGACCCCGACACGTACCTGGGCAAGGGCAAGTCCTTCGGACACCTGCTCGGAGGTCTCGCCGGGGAGTGAGGCACTGATCGGTCAGCGCGGCGGCCGGAGATTCCAGCGGTACTGGGTCTCCGGCCGCCCGCGCGTGCCGTAGCGCGCCTCGCGCACCGCCACCCCGTCGTCGGCGAGGTGCTCCAGATACCGGCGCGCGGCGACCCGGGACATGCCCAGCGCGTTCGCGGCGCCGGTCGCGGACAGCGGGCCTGAGGCGCGCAGCACGGCGGACACGCGCTCCAGTGTGTCGGATGCCAGACCCTTGGGAAGCGGGACGGCGGGGCGAACACGGCCCAGCAGCGCATCGATCTCGGTCTGCGTGGCCTCGCCCTCGGTGGCCAGGGCGCGCTGCTTGTGCTCCCGGTAGGCGCTGAGCCGTTCACTGAAGACCGCGAACGGGAACGGCTTCACGAGGTACTGGAACACGCCCAGTGCCGCCATCTGCCGCACCGTCTCGGCATCCCGCACGCCGGTGATCGCGATGACGTCGATCGCGGCCGCCCGAGTGCGGATGGTGCGCAGCACGTCGACGCCGGAGCCGTCGGGCATGGTGATGTCCAGCAGAGCGAGGTCGAACGCCTGGGCTCCCGGACGCTCCAGCACCGCCGTCATCGCCGCCCGCGCGCTCGTGCACTCGCCTGCGATCTCGAACCCGCTCATGCGCGCGAGGTAGCTGCGGTGCAGCTCCATGGTGAGCGCATCGTCGTCGACCAGCAGCGTCCTGATCATCGGCGGCTCCGCGGCACGGGGAGCTCGACCAGGAACGTGCTCGGATCGTCCAGGATGCGGACGGAGCCGCCCGCCTCGGTCACGACGGAGCGCACGAGCGCCAGGCCGACGCCGCGGCCCTCCGCCCCGGCGGGCTTGGTCGAGAAGCCCGGCGAGAAGACCTGCTCGCGCAGCTCGGCTGGCACGCCCTCGCCGCTGTCCGACACCGCGATCACCAGGCCTCCGTCCGCAGCCGGGTGCATCTCGACCTCGACCCAGCGATCGTCGGATGCGGCCGCCGCGTCGAACGCGTTGTCGATGAGGTTGCCGATCACGGACACGCTGTCGATGGGCGAGAGCCCCGAGGACGGGGCATCCTTCGCGATGT
Organism: Microbacterium sp. 22195; assembly: GCF_052056515.1. NCBI lineage: Bacteria > Bacillati > Actinomycetota > Actinomycetes > Micrococcales > Microbacteriaceae > Microbacterium > Microbacterium sp. 22195. Next base: position 809,473 of record NZ_JBQEPE010000001.1, on the reverse strand, counting down.
GCAGGCGCAGCTCGATGCCGCGCTCCCTCGCCTGGGACACCTTGCCCAGCAGCAGCGCGCCCACCGCCGGGTCTCCGTGGCGCTGGGCCGTCACCTGGTCGACGAGCGTCTGGCTCTGCCGGGAGGTCTCGGTCAGGATCTCGATCGCCTCGTCGGTGCGGCCCAGCTCGAGCAGCGCGACGGCGGTGTGCATGCGGTTCCCGTGCTCGTGGGTCTGCGCCCGCAGCGCCTCCCCGAGCGTGCGGAACGATTCGTACGACGACACCGCATCACGGACCTCGCCAGGCGGCAGGTCTCCCGCGATGCGGCGGGTGAAGCGGCGCGCCGCCATCGACCCGAGGGCGCCCAGCAGGACGAGCACGGCAGTGATCGCGACCGTGAGGGGGAGCCGGCGCACCAGCGTCTCCGAGATGGACTCCGTCGTGACGCCCGCGGCCACCCACCCGACGAGCCGGCCCGCGGCATCCCTCACCGGCACGATCGTGCGCACCGAAGGACCCAGCGTGCCGGTGAAGACCTCAGTCAGCTCCCTGTCGTCGGCGGGGATCGTGCCGCGGTAGTGCCTTCCGATCTCGTCGGGGTCCGGATGCGTGACGCGCGTGCCGTCCGGCGTCATCACGGTGATGAAGTCGAGACCCGCCCGGGAGGTGACCTCCAGTGCGTAGGGCTCGAGGGCGGCCGACGCCGCGTCACGGTCGTCCTCCAGCGCCCCGGCGACGAGGGGCGACACGGCGAGGGTCCTGGCGGTCGCCGCAGTGACGCGCTCCGCCTCGTCGTGCGCGGCGGTCTGCGTCTCGAAGACGAGGAAGGCCGCCACCAGGGCCGCGAGGACCAGGGATGCCGCGATCAGGACCACGAAGACGCGGGACGCGGCGCTGCGCGCGTGGGTGGGCACGGTCGTCATCCACGCCTCCCGTCGTCCGCTGCGCTGCTCGCGACCAATACGACCACAAATGGTGCCGCGATGAGAAGTCCGTGACGGTGGAGGAACCGACGGCGAGGACGCCGTCCGGCATGACACGACGACGTTCATGATCGAGGAGGAAACATGGCGATGACAAGCGGATTCGGGTTCCCGAGGATCCCGCAGCGGCGCGGCCGGAAGTCGTGGGACAAGCACACCTGGCTCTACCTGTCGGTGCTGATCGCGGTGGTGCTCGGCGCAGTGGTCGGACTGATCTGGCCCGAGGTGGGGCAGGGCTTCGAGGCGCTGGGCAAGGGCTTCGTCGCCCTCATCAAGATGATGATCGCGCCGATCATCTTCTGCACGATCGTGGTGGGCGTCGGCTCCATCGCGAAGGCGGCGACGGTCGGCCGGATCGGCGGGCTCGCGCTGATCTACTTCATGGTGATGTCGACCTTCGCGCTCGCCATCGGGCTCGTGGTCGGGAACATCATCCACCCGGGTTCAGGACTGGACATGGCCGGGTCCAGCTACGAGGCCGCGTCCACCGAGGCGTCGACCGCGCAGGACTTCGTGCTCGGGATCATCCCGACGACGTTCTTCTCCGCGTTCACCGGGGAGAGCGTGCTGCAGGTGCTGTTCATCGCACTGCTCGCCGGCTTCGCGCTGCAGGGCCTCGGTGACCGCGGTGCGCCGATCATGGAGGCGGTGAAGAACCTGCAGCTGCTGGTCTTCCGCATCCTCGGCATGATCCTCTGGCTGGCGCCGGTCGGTGCGTTCGGCGCCATCGCGGCGGTGGTCGGGAAGACCGGTCTGGCGGCGATCTGGAGTCTCGGCATCCTCATGGTCGCGTTCTACATCACCTGCATCGTCTTCATCGTCGTCGTGCTGGGCACCGTGCTGTGGCTGGGCTCTCGGGTGAGCATCTTCAGCCTGATGCGGTACCTCAGCCGCGAGTACCTGCTCATCGTCGGCACCTCGTCGTCCGAGTCCGCCCTCCCTCGTCTGATCGCGAAGATGGAGCACGTCGGCGTCTCCAAGCCGGTCGTCGGCATCACCGTGCCCACCGGCTACTCGTTCAACCTGGACGGCACCGCGATCTACCTCACGATGGCCTCGCTGTTCATCGCGACGGGAATGGGACAGCCGATGTCCATCACGGAGCAGATCGGCCTGCTGGTGTTCATGATCCTCGCGAGCAAGGGCGCGGCGGGCGTGACTGGAGCGGGCCTTGCCACGCTGGCCGGAGGTCTGCAGGCGTATCGCCCGGACCTGGTCGACGGGGTCGGCGTGATCGTGGGCATCGACCGCTTCATGTCCGAGGGCCGCGCGCTGACGAACTTCACCGGCAACGCCGTCGCGACGCTGCTGATCGGCACCTGGACGAAGCAGATCGACCGGGATCGCGTGCGCCGCGTGCTCAGCGGCGAGCTGCCGTTCGACGAGTCCTCGCTGGACGGCGTCGACAGCCACGGCGGCGCTAAGACGCGCACCGAGAGCGCACAGGTCGAGAGCGCACAGGTCGGCGCCGCGCAGCGCTGAGCGGTACCGGACGCCCGGGAGCAGCGGACCGGAACGACGCAGGCCCGCGATGCAGCAGCATCGCGGGCCTGCGTCGTACGTGGGTACGGGCTCAGCCGCTCTTCCGGCGGAACTCGCGCTTCATCTGCGGCGCGGGGGTCGCGTGCACGGCTGAATCGCCGTCGAGGTGCGCCTCGCCGCCCTGGTTCTTCGCGTTCTTCCGGTCGAGCGCTTCCTTGAACTTGCGCTTCATCTCCTCGGAGGAGACTGCCTTGTCTTCGCTCATGTCCGTCAGCCTAGCCGGTCGGCTTCCGCGGAGCGCGAGCGAGGCCGCCGCGCCGTGATCAGGTCGATCGCAGCACCCAGGGCGACCGCGACGAGCACGGAGACGACCACCGCCAGCAGCGGGCCGCCCGGCAGGAGCGCCGCGACCACCGCACCGACGGCGGCCTGATATGCGGCCCAGCCGGTCGCGGCGACGGCGGCGAGGCCGAGATAGCGAGGCGGGTGGATGCGGGACGCGCCGGCGACGAGATTCACCGCGAGCCGGGCGAACGGCACGAAGCGCGCGGTGAACAGCACGGTGGCGGTCCCCGTCGACAGCCGGCGCCGTGCCCAGTCGAGGGCGGCGCGCACCCGGGGCGCGCGCATCCAGCGCCACCGCTCCACGCCCGCCGTGCGCCCGATCAGGTAGCAGGCGACGTCGCCGCACCAGGCGGCCGCCGCTGCCAGCCCGATCACCGCCAGGAGCGGCGGGGACCCCTGCGACATCGCGATCGCGCCAAGCGCGGTGACGGCGATCTCACCGGGGATGACGACCAGGAACGCGTCTCCGACGACGAGAGCGCACATCACCACGAGGCCCCAGGGGCCGGTCAGCAGCTGCAGCAGAGGTTCCGGCATCACAGCGGAACTGTCGCTCATCCTGGTGAACGGGAGGAGGCCGGCAGGTGAGGAGATGACCGGCATCCGTGCATCGGGTGAACACTCGGCTCCCGACGCCGATTCCGTCCGTTCCGCGCGTCCGCCGCAGGCATCCTGGCCTGGTGAGAGTCGCGATCGTCACCGAGTCCTTCCTCCCGCACATGAACGGCGTGACCGGATCCGTGCTGCAGATCCTGCGCCACCTCGAGCGCACCGGGCATCAGGCGCACGTGATCGCCCCGTCCGCTCCAGACACGCCGCTGCGCTCCGGCGGGGCTCGCGTCGACACCGTGGCATCCGTGCCGCTGCCCGGCTATCGGCATGTGCGGGTGGGGATGGCGTCGACGGGGCGCGTCGTCGATTCGCTGCGCAGGTTCCAGCCGGACGTCGTGCACCTGGCATCGCCGTTCGCCCTCGGCTGGCGCGGCGTGGCCGCAGCGGAGCGGCTCGCCCTGCCGACGGTGGCCGCGTACCAGACCGACGTCGCGGCGTACACGTCGCGCTACGGGGTGGCGCTGACCACCTCCCTCGCCGAGACTCACCTCGCACGGCTGCACCGCCGCGCCACGCTGACGCTGGCGCCGTCGAGCGAGTCCGAGGCGCAGCTCAGCCGGCTCGGAGTCGACAGGGTGCGCCGGTGGGGCAGGGGAGTGGATGCCGAGCGCTTCCGCCCCGATGCAAGGGACGAGCAGTGGGAGCATCGCATCCCCGGCCTCGTGACAGTGGGTTACGTGGGTCGTCTCGCGCCGGAGAAGCAGGTGGAGGACCTGCACGCGCTGCGCGGCATCACGGGCATCCGCCTGGTGATCGTCGGCGACGGGCCGTCCCGTGCCCGCTTGGAGACCCTGCTGCCGGATGCCCTGTTCCTCGGCCACCTCTCCGGCGCCGAGCTCGCCCGGGCGATGGCATCCTTCGACGTCTTCGTGCACCCCGGCGAGAGCGAGACCTTCGGGCAGACGCTGCAGGAGGCGCACGCCAGCGGCGTCCCGGTGATCGCCACCGGGCGCGGCGGCCCGCTGGACCTGGTGCGCATGGGCATCGACGGCTGGCTGTACCGGCCCGGCGACCTCGACGACCTGCGGATGCGGGTGCGCGACCTCGCGGGAGACGAGCGCAAGCGACGGGCGTTCGGCCGGGCCGGGCGCGGGGCCGTGGAGGGCCGCAGCTGGACGGCTGTCTGCGATCAGCTCGTGGAGAGATTCGACGAGGCGCAGAAGCTGCACGCGCTGGATCGCACGCTGCGGGTTCCCCGGACGCGGCGACCGGAGCCCGCCGAACCGCAGCGGGGGAGGCGCTGGCAGCGCTTCGTCGCCCTCGGCGACTCGCTCACCGAGGGCCTGGGCGACCCGGGCGAGGACGGAATCGAGCGCGGGTGGGCCGATCGTCTCGCGCTGCTGCTCGCCGCCCGCGGCGGCCTGCACTACGCGAACCTCGCCGTGCGCTCGCGGCGGGTCTCCGACGTCTGCGGCCCGCAGCTGCGACGCGCCCTCGAACTGCGTCCGGACCTCGCATCGGTGTTCGTCGGATCGAACGACCTGGTGCGGGTCCGCGCCGACATCCCCGCGCTCGCCGCGCGCGTGGAGGATGCCGTGGCGCAGCTGCGCGCCGCGGGAGCCGATGTCGTCCTGGTCACTCCGATGCTGCCCCGTCGTGCGGCCTCCGCCGTCTACGCCCGGCGCTTCGCCGCGTACGCCAGCGCGCTCGCCGCAGTCGCGCAGCGCACCGGCGCGATCCTGATCGACGCGGACCTGCATCCGATGCTCGGACGTCGCCCGAACTGGGCCGAGGACCTCGTGCACCTCTCCAGCCGTGGCCACCGCTTCCTCGCCTACCGGGTCGGTGAGGCGCTGGGCGTGCCGCATGCCGAGGCGCTTGGCGTGCTGGACGAGTCCCTGCACGACCACGAGCACATCCCGCGCCGCACGTGGTGGCGACGGCACGCGCTGCCCTGGGTCTGGCGGCGGCTGCACGGACGCACGGCGGGGGACGGCCGCGTGGCCAAGCACGACGACTGGGTGTACATCGCGCGCAACGACTCCCGCGTGCGCGAGCACGCCGGTTGAGATCGCACTGGTAGGCTTGCAGAGGATGCCTGTGGCATCCGTCAAACTGCATATCGACTTAGTACGGAGCGGTCGGCTGAGAAGCTGGTCCCCTGTGGTGGGTTCCTCGTCGCACACGGCGCCGGGTGATCTTCTACTGGTGGCCAGCGCAGGCGAGATTCGCGGGGATGCCCGCGCGCTTATATCTGCCCGCATCCGCTCCTTCGCGAGAACTCGCGCGTCATACGGACGCGCGAGCCTAAACAAAGAAGGAGAGACCTCTTGGAAGGTCCTGAAATCACTGCCACCGAGGCCGTTCTCGACAACGGCCGCTTCGGCACCCGCACTGTCCGGTTCGAGACCGGACGCCTCGCCCAGCAGGCGCAGGGCTCCGTCGCCGCGTACCTCGACGACGAGACCATGCTCCTGTCGGCCACCAGCGCAGGCAAGCACCCGCGCGAAGGCTTCGACTTCTTCCCGCTGACCGTCGACGTCGAGGAGCGCTCGTACGCCGCCGGAAAGATCCCCGGCTCGTTCTTCCGTCGCGAGGGCCGCCCCTCCACCGAGGCGATCCTGGTCTGCCGTCTGATCGACCGCCCGCTGCGCCCGTCGTTCGTCGACGGCCTGCGCAACGAGGTCCAGATCGTCATCACGGTGCTGTCGATCGCCCCGGGCGAGTACTACGACGCGCTGGCGATCAACGCGGCATCCGCCTCGACCCAGATCTCGGGTCTTCCGTTCTCCGGCCCGATCGCGGGTGTGCGCCTGGCGTTCATCCCCGGCCACGGCGAGCACGCCGACCAGTGGGTCGCCTTCCCGAACGCCGCCCAGGTCGAGGAGGCCGTCTTCGACCTCGTCGTCGCCGGCCGTGTCGTCACCAAGGCGGACGGCTCCGAGGACGTCGCGATCATGATGGTCGAGGCCGAGGCCACCGAGAACAGCTGGAACCTGATCAAGGCCGGCGCCACCAAGCCCAGCGAGGACATCGTCGCGCAGGGTCTCGAGGCCGCCAAGCCGTTCATCGCCCAGCTGGTCAAGGCACAGGCCGAGCTCGCCTCGCACGCCTCCAAGGAGCCGGGCGTCTACCCCGTCTTCCTGCCGTACTCGGAGGAGACCTTCGCGTTCGTCAACGAGCGTGCGCACGATGAGCTGGTGGGCGTCTACCAGATCGCCGACAAGATCGAGCGCCAGAACGCCGACGACGCGATCAAGGACCGTGTCAAGGACGAGCTCGCCGCCGCCGTCGAGGCGGGCACCCTGCCCGAGCCGGCACTGGCCGAGTTCTCCGGTGCCTACAAGTCGGTCACCAAGAAGATCGTCCGCGGCCGCATCCTCACCGAGGGCGTGCGCATCGACGGTCGCGGCCTGGCCGACATCCGTCCGCTGGACGCCGAGGTGCAGGTCATCCCGCGCGTGCACGGCTCGGCCATCTTCCAGCGCGGTGAGACCCAGATCCTGGGCGTCACCACGCTGAACATGCTCAAGATGGAGCAGCAGATCGACTCGCTGTCGCCCACCACGAGCAAGCGCTACATGCACCACTACAACTTCCCGCCCTACTCCACCGGTGAGACCGGTCGCGTCGGGTCGCCGAAGCGTCGCGAGATCGGGCACGGCTTCCTGGCCGAGCGCGCCCTCGTGCCGGTGCTGCCCTCCCGCGAGGAGTTCCCCTACGCGATCCGCCAGGTCTCCGAGGCCCTCGGGTCCAACGGCTCCACCTCGATGGGCTCCGTCTGCGCCTCGACCCTGTCGCTGCTGAACGCCGGTGTGCCGCTGCGCGCACCCGTGGCCGGCATCGCCATGGGCCTGGTCTCCGACGAGGTCGACGGTGAGACCCGCTACGCGGCCCTCACCGACATCCTGGGCGCCGAGGACGCGCTGGGCGATATGGACTTCAAGGTCGCAGGCACCAGCGAGTTCGTCACCGCGATCCAGCTGGACACCAAGCTCGACGGCATCCCGTCGTCGGTGCTGGCCGGCGCGCTGACCCAGGCCCGCGACGCGCGTCTGACGATCCTGAACGTGCTGAACGCCGCGATCGACGCTCCCGACGAGATGGCGCCCACCGCGCCGCGCGTCATCAGCGTGCAGATCCCGGTCGACAAGATCGGCGAGCTGATCGGCCCGAAGGGCAAGACGATCAACGCGATCCAGGACGAGACCGGCGCGCAGATCTCCATCGAGGAGGACGGCACCGTCTACATCGGCGCCGTCGACGGTCCGTCGGCCGAGGCCGCCCGTGCCCAGGTCAACGCGATCGCCAACCCCACCAACCCCGAGGTCGGCGAGCAGTTCCTCGGAACCGTCGTGAAGATCGCCAGCTTCGGCGCCTTCATCTCGCTGCTGCCCGGCAAGGACGGCCTGCTGCACGTCACCGAGGTGCGCAAGCTCGCCGGTGGCAAGCGCGTCGAGAACGTCGACGACGTCCTCTCGGTCGGCCAGAAGATCCTCGTCAAGATCACGAAGATCGACGACCGCGGCAAGCTGTCTCTCGAGCCCGTGCTCGATGACGCGCCCGCCGAGGGCGAGAAGGTCGAGGAGCCCGCTGAGGCGTGATCCCGTCGGATGCCGGTGACCCGGCATCCGTGAGCAGGGCCCGGAGCAGTGCATGCGCACGACTCCGGGCCCTGCGTCGTATCCGATGTGACCGGATCGTTACGAGAACTTCTCGTCACCGCTGTCGCAGTGTTCATCGCCGTGGAAAACCTCGCTTACCCTCGAAGTACGCACCCCGGGGTGGGCTGCGGATCTCGCGGGGGTGAGAGATGAGGATCTTCGGAGTCGGCACGGCCGATCAGCGGTCGCGCCCCGACGATGCCCTCGACGAGCATCCCTCCGCCCCGATCCCCGTCGTCGGACCCGGCGTCGGCGAGACCATCCGGGTGCCGCTGGGGGAGACCGGCTTCTCGATCTTCCCGCTCATGCTGGGCGCCGCGGAGTTCGGGTGGAACGTCGATCTGCCCACCAGCCATGCGCTGCTGAACCGCTACGTGGAGTTCGGTGGCAATGCGATCCACACCGCCGACGGCTTCTCCGGAGGACGCAGCGAGCACATCATCGGCCAGTGGATGCGTTCACGCGCGGACCGTGACGGGCTCGTGCTCAGCGTGCGGATCGGCGCACACGCCGACAACCCAGGGCTGGGGTCGGTGAACCTCGTGCGCGCCGTCGAGGGATCGCTCACGCGGCTCGGCGTCGAGCGGATCGACGTGCTGTACCTGGACGCCTCGCTGGATGAGACCACCAACCTCGAGGACACTCTGGCGACGACCGAGTGGCTGCGGGATGCCGGCAAGATCGCGTCCGTGGGCGCATTCCACTTCGCACCCGAGCGCCTGGTCGAGGCGCGCATCCTGGCCTCGGCCGGCTATCCGCGACTCGACGTGCTGGACGAGCCGTACAACCTGGTGCGCCGCACCGAGTTCGAGGGCGATCTGCGGCTGGTGGCCGCCGCCCAGGGGCTGGCGGTCACGCCCTCGCACGCACTGGAGCACGGGTTCCTGTCGGGTCAGCATCGCAGCAAGTCCGCGATGAGCGGGGTGCGAGGGCAGCAGCTGCGCAGCCAGCTGAATCGGCGTGGCATCCGGGTGCTCCGGGCGCTGGACGTGATCGCCGCCGAGCTCTCCGTGCCTGTGGCGGCCGTGTCGATCGCCTGGCTGCTGGCCCAGCGGACAGTGGTGGCGCCGATCGTCAATGCGTTCGCGACCACGCACGTCGACGAGCTGATGCAGGGCGCGGGCATCACGCTCTCGCGCGCGCAGATCGCCGAACTCACCCGGGCGGGCGCCTGATCCGAGTTCACCGGTGCGGCTGTCGGTCGGGCGGCTAAGCTGGAGAAGCCGCAATGCGGCGGCACGAAGCGAGCAGGGTTGTGACGCACTACATATATCTGGTCAGACACGGTGAACATCAGGATGCCGAGCACGGCATCGACGACGGACCCCTCTCGCCGCGAGGTCAACGACAGGCCGAGCTCATCGCCGACCGTCTCTCGGGCCTTCCGCTGGACGCCGTCTGGCACTCCCCGCTGCTGCGCGCCACGGAGACCGCGCGTGCGATCGCGGAGCGGCTGCCCTCGGTCGACCCCGTGCCTTCGGCGCTGCTGTTCGACTGCGTTCCGACCGGCATGACCGAGGACACCCCTGCGGCCTACGAGTCCTTCTTCGGGTCGGTCAGCGAGGCCGAGATCGAGGCCGGCTCGGCGCAGATGTCGGACGCGGTGGGCGAGTTCCTCCGCCGCCGCAACGGCGAGGTGCACGAGGTGCTCATCACGCACAACTTCGTGATCTCGTGGTTCGTCCGCGAGGTGCTGGGTGCACCGGACTGGCGCTGGATGACGCTGAACCAGGCGCACTGCGGGCTGAGCGTGATCGCCCAGAAGCAGGGCCGGCCGTGGACGCTGATCAGCCACAACGATCTCGGACATCTGCCGATGGAGCTGCGCACGGGCCTTCCCGATGTGCCCTCGGTCTGACGGGCGCCCGTCACGCGTCGGAGACGCTCGCACGGCGAATCTAGACTGGTGACATGACCACTCAGGTTGCCCTCGTCGGCGGATCAGGCAAACTCGGCCGCATCATCCACGCGGTGATCGACGAGCTCGACGGCTTCGAGGTGCGCAATGTCCTCGGTTCCGCGAGCGATCTCAGCGAGCTCGACGGCGCCGACCTCGTCGTCGACGCGTCCACCCCGGCCGTGAGCATCGAGGTGGTCCGCGCGGCCCTCGAGCGCGGCATCAGCATCCTGGTCGGCACCTCGGGCTGGTCCCAGGAGCGCATCTCGCTGGTGCGCCCGCTGCAGGCCACCGCCGGGACGGGTGTGGTCTTCATCCCCAACTTCTCGCTGGGCTCCGCGCTGGGCACCGCGCTGGCCGCCGCCGCCGCGCCGTTCTTCCCCTTCGCCGAGATCGTCGAATCCCACCGCGACTCCAAGATCGACTCTCCCAGCGGCACCGCGGTGCGCACGGCCGAACAGATGGCCGAGGCTCGCGAGGAGCAGGGACCGTTCGACGCCCCGCACGTCGATCAGCGCGCTCGGGGGCAGCAGGTCGCGGGCATCCCCGTGCACTCCCTGCGCCGCCCGGGCGTGATCGCCCGGCAGGAGGCGATCCTGTCCGGCGCAGGGGAGTCCCTGACGATCGTGCACGACACGGTGGACTCCGCGGCAGCCTACGCGCCCGGCATCCGGCTGGCGGTGCCGTTCGCACGCGACAACCGCGATCTCGTCATCGGACTCGAGAACATCATCGACCTCGGCCTGCGCCCGAAGGCATGACCTTTCCCGTCGGCGTGCTCGGCCCCGTGCAGGTGGCCGGCCACGACGCGGGCGGAGCGGCGATGAGAGCGCTGCTCGCCGCGCTCGCGCTGACCGGAAGCGACAAGGTCCGCTCCGTCGCGGCCCTCGCCGACGACGTCTGGGGCGAGGACCCGCCGCAGAATCCGAAGGCCGCGCTGCAGACGCTGGTCTCCAGGGCGCGCGCGGCAGGCGGTTCGGAGCTCGTGCGCAGCGCTCCAGGCGGGTATGCGCTGGGGACAGACGCGACGGATCTGCAGCGCGCTCGGGAGATCGTCCTGGAGGCGACGAACCGGGCTGATCGGGATCCACGGCGGATCGAGCTGCTCGAGTCCGCGGTCGCGCTGTGGCGCGGCGAACCGGGCCTGGATCTCGGTGACGCGCCCGTGGCCGGAGAGCTCTCCCGCACCGCGAGCGCGCTGCTCGGCACGATCCGCTCCGGCCTCGCCGCCGCCTACGCCGACGCCGGTCGAGACGCCGATGCCGTCGCGCTCCTGGCCGCACTGGCGGGCGAGCGCCCGCTCGACGACAGCATCCACGTGGCGCTGATGGAGTCGCTGGCCCGCGCCGGTCGCGCACCCGAGGCTCTCGCGGTCTTCGCCGACCTGCGCGCACGGCTGCGGGACGAGCTCGGAGCGTCGCCGTCACCCGCCGCGGTCGAGCTCAACGCGCGGCTGCTGCAGAGCTCGGATCAGGTCGGGGCGCGCGTGCGCATCGGCGTCCAGGCCGCCCCGAACGAGCTCATCGGCCGGGACGACGTGCTCCGTGAGGCGAAGGCCCTGCTCGCGCGGACGCGACTGCTGACGATCCTCGGTGCCGGCGGTCTGGGCAAGACGCGGCTGGCGCAGGCGATCGCCCTCGACGCCGATGCGCCGGCGGTGGTCGTCGTCCCCCTCGCAGGCGTGCGGGAGGACGCCGGGGTGCAGATCGCCGTCGCCGCCGCCCTCGGGATCAGCGAGAGCACGCCTGGCCGGCGGCTGAACGAGCCGGTGCAGAGACCCGACCTGATGGCGCGCGTGACGGCGATGCTGGGGGAGCGGTCCACGCTCCTCGTGCTGGACAACTGCGAGCAGGTCATCGACGGCGCCGCGCAGTGCGCAGCCGAGCTTCTGTCTGCGGTGCAGACTCTGCGGATCGTCACGACGAGCCGCACACCGCTGGCGGTCGCCGCCGAGCAGGTGCTGCCGCTCGATCCGCTGACGATCGACGCCGATCCCGGAGCTCCGGCCGTCCGTCTCTTCATGGAGAGGGCGCACGCCGCCCGCCCCGGTGCGACCCTCGACCTCGAGACGGTCGCACGGCTGTGCCGCCACCTCGACGGACTGCCCCTGGCGATCGAGCTCGCCGCTGCGCGCGTGCGCACGATGACCCCCGAGCAGATCGAGCTGCGGCTGGAGAACCGGTTCGCGCTGCTGACGACCGGCGACAGGTCCGCGCCGGAGCGGCACCGCACCCTGCAGGCGGTGATCGAGTGGAGCTGGGACTTGCTGGCGCCCGAGGCGCAGCGCGCGCTCGCCCTGCTCTCGGTGCTGCCGGGCGGATTCTCCGCATCGATCGCCGAGGCGGTGCTCGGCGATGCACCGGCGGATGACGTGCTCGACATGCTGGTCTCGCACTCCCTCCTCGGCGTGATCGAGAACGCCTCGGGCGCGGAGGTGCGCTTCCGGATGCTCGAGACCGTGCGCGAGTTCGGTCAGCAGCGACTTCAGGACGCAGGCAGGGAAGGGGCTGCCTGGGAGGCCGTGATCGCCTGGGCGACCGCGTTCGCCTGCGAGCAGGGCGAGGGAGGCCGGCTGTTCCCCGTGGGCCTCACCGCTGCGCAGCATCTGGCCGTCGTCCGGGAGCACGACAACCTCGTCCACATCCTGCGGCACCTGCTCACCGAGCGCCGCGACGCGGACGCCGTGCTGCTCTTCGCCGTTCTCGGGCAGTCCTGGTTCATCCGCGGCTCCTTCACCGAGTTCATCGGCTATGCGCCGCGGATGATCGAGACCGCCGCCTCGTCCGATCGCGACCGGATCGACCCGGACGTGGTCGTCATCACGATGGCGATGGGCGTGCTCGGATGCCTGATCAGCGGCGATCCGTGGGCGACCAGGGGGCTCGCGCTGCTGCGGCTGCATCGAGCGCGCGCCGGAGATCGCCTCGCTCCCGCCTGGCATCTTCTGACCGAGGCACTGGACGCGGCGGCGCGCGGGGAGACGTCGAGCGCGGCGGACATCCGGGCGGGGCAGACCGACCCGCGTGCACAGCTCGCCGCGGACATCCTCGTGTCGCAGGCCGAGGAGAACGACGGTGAGGCGGAGCCTGCGATGGATGCCGCCCGCAGCGCCTGGGAGCGAGCACGGAGGCTCGGCGAGCGGTGGGCCGAGGGCATGGCCGCCGACCTCGCCGCCCAGTTGGCCGCGCAGACGGGGGAGGCCGAGGAAGCACTGGTGTGGCTGGACCGCGCCGCCGTGGTCTTCCGGGAGTACGACGCGCAGGATCAGCTGAGTCAGCAGGAGTGGGTCCGCGGTGGCGCGCTGCTGCGCCTGGGGCGCACCGGCGAGGCCCGGCCGCTGTTCCAGCGTCTCGTCGACGAGGGCGGTCTCAGTCAGGACGGCCTGGAGCTCACCTCCATCGGCCGGTACGGACTCGCCGAGGCGGATCTTCTGGACGGCGACCTCGCCTCGGCATCCGCATCGTTCGCGGCCGCGATGCGGGCCTTCGCCGAACCGGCCACGCGACGCTCGCCCTGGTACCTCATGGCCATGTCGGGCTATCTCTCGGCGGCCGTCCGCTCGTTGCGTCTGCCGGTCGAGGAGTGCGCCGTCTGGGAGCGAAGGCTGCGCACCAGGACGATCGCCGCCTGCAGGCAGCGCCGCGAAGGCGTGGATCGACCCGTGCTGGGCACCGCGCTGATGGGCTGGTCGGCGTGGGCGCTCCGCAGCCCCGGCGACGTCGAGCGCGCGGTCGAGGCCGTCGCGCTGTCCGAGGTCCTCGGCGGCAGACAGAACATGCCGACGCTCGACCTCGCCGCGCATCTGGCGGATGCCGAGCGGGTGGCCGGCGCCGAGACCGTGGCGCGAGTGCGCGCGGAGATCGCCGCCCTGCCCGCGGGCCGGCGGGTCGAGCGCGGCCTGGCGGTGCTCGCGGGGCGCTGATCGCGCCCCGCCCGACGGCACGAGGTGCCGCGGAACGCCGAGAGGGACGCCCGCCGGCGGCGGACGTCCCTCTGCAGCGCGGATCAGGCCTTGCGCATGTAGGCCCGCACGGTGAGCGGTGCGAAGATCGCGACGATCACGGCTGCGCCGAGGATCGAGATCCAGGCATCCGCACCGAAGGCGCCCGTGGCCGTGAGATCCCGGACGGCCGTCACCAGGTGCGAGACGGGGTTGATGTTGACGAACCACTGCAGCCAGCCGGGCATGGTGTCGACCGGGACGAACGCGTTGGAGAGGAACGTCAGCGGGAACAGGATGAGCATCGAGATGCCCTGCACGCTCGATGCCGTGCGCGCGATCACTCCGAAGAACGCGAAGATCCAGCTGACCGCCCAGGAGCACACGATCACGAGCAGCCCCGCGACGACCACCGATGCGATGCCGCCGCCGGGACGGAAGCCCATCAGCGCACCCATGGTGAACGTGAGCACGGTGGCGATCGCGTAGCGCACCGTGTCGGCCAGCAGCGCGCCGGACAATGGGGCGATGCGCGCGATCGGCAGGGATCGGAACCTGTCGAACACGCCCTTGTCCATGTCCTCACGGAGCTGCACGCCAGTGACGACCGAGGTGGTGATCACGGTCTGCACCAGGATGCCGGGGATGATCACCGGCAGGTAGGACTGCACGTCCCCGGAGATCGCTCCGCCGAAGATGTAGGTGAACATCAGGGTGAACAGGATCGGCTGCAGCGTGACGTCGATCAGCTGCTCCGGCGTGCGGCGGATCTTGATCAGGCCGCGCCCGGCCATCGTGACGGTGTTGCGCAGCGCGAGACCGAGGCCGGCGTGGTTCCTGAGCCGGCGTTCGGACGCGGGGATGATGCGGGTGGCGGTGGGGGCGAGAGCGCTCATGCGCGCACCTCCTCCTTCTGTGAGGCGGCCGGGGCCGCGGTGTCGTCGGCGTCGGCGTCTGCGGAGTGACCGGTGATGGTGAGGAAGACCTCGTCGAGAGTGGGCTTCTGCACGCTCATCTCGTTCAGGCCGATGCCGGCCTCGCGGAGCACGATGAGCAGGTCCGCGACGCGATCGGCGTCCGTCATGGGGGCGGTGATGCGGGCGGCCTCGGGCGAGAGCACGCCCTGCACGCCGAGCACGCGCTCGATGGCGCGCAGCGCGTCCTCGGCGTCCGCGGGCTGCGTGAGCCGCAGCTGCAGCGAGGATGCTCCGACGGATGCCTTGAGATCGTCCGGCGAGCCCTCGGCGACGACGCGGCCGCGGTCGATCACGGCGATGCGGTCGGCCAGCTGATCGGCCTCGTCGAGGTACTGCGTGGTCAGCATCACGGTGGACCCGGTGCGGACCAGCTCGCGGATGGTGTCCCACATCTGCCCACGCGTCCGCGGGTCCAGGCCGGTGGTCGGCTCGTCGAGGAAGATGAGTGGCGGCTGGGCGATGAGCGAGGCGGCGAGGTCGAGGCGGCGGCGCATGCCCCCGGAGAACTGCGCGAGGGGGCGGCGCGCCGCCTCGGTGAGCCCGAACCGCTCCAGCAGATCCGCGGACTTGGCGCGCGCCTCGGCGCGGGTCAGCCCGAGCAGCCTCGCGAAGATCATGAGGTTCTCGTTCGCCGACAGCGTCTCGTCGACCGAGGCGAACTGGCCGGTCACCCCGATGAGCTGGCGGACGATGTGCGCCTCGCGGACGACATCGTGGCCGAAGATGCGGGCGTCGCCGCCGTCGGGACGCATCAGCGTCGCGAGCATGTTGATGGTGGTGGTCTTGCCGGCGCCGTTCGGGCCGAGGACCCCGTAGACGGTGCCGGTGGGCACGCGCAGGTCGACGCCGTCGACTGCGCGGTTCGCACCGAACACCTTCACGAGTCCGTCGGCCGCGATGGCCCATTCTGAGGTGGAGTTCGTCATGCGACGAGCATCCGCCCGGCCGCTATCGTCGTACTGTCGTTCCGCTGTCGGCGCCTGTCAGCCGCTGTCAGCGGGAGGGAACCGTCTCCGCGGGCTCCTAGGATTGAGGCATGAGCTCTCGCATCGGCGTCGCAGTCATGGGCGCGGCGCTCTTCCTGTACGTCGTCGTCGCCGCCTGGTTCGCCGTGCTCATGTTCTCCGCCGCGACCCCGCTGTCGATCGCGTTCGGGGTGGGCCTGATCGTCATCGCCGTGATCGGCGGATGGGCGCTCGTGCGCGAGCTGATGTTCGGGTTCTCCGCCGACCGGCTCGGGCGTCAGCTCGACGGGGAGGGCGGGATGCCCGAGGCGCCGGAGGCCCTGAGCCCGAGCGGGCGCCTGCTCCGTGAGGACGTGGAGCCGATGATCGCGCAGTACAGGACGGCGGCCGACGCGGATGCCGACGACTGGCGCGCGCGGTACCGGCTCGGTGTCGTGCAGGAGGCGTCCGGACGCAGAAAGGACGCCAGGGCCAGCATCCGCGAGGCGATCCGCCTCGCTCGCGTCCGTCCCTGACGTCCTGCAGGACCGCCGAGGCGATCAGGCCAGGCTGGCCTCGAGGGTGATCTCGATGCCCGCGAGGGCCTGCGACACCGGGCAGCCGGTCTTGGCGCCTTCGGCGATCTCCTGGAACTTCTCCGGGGTGAGGCCGGGGACGGTGGCGTTCACGTTCAGGTGGCTGCCGGTGATGCCGGTGCCGGGCTTGAAGGTGACGGATGCCGAGGTGTTCACGCGCTCGGGCGGGGTGCCGTTCTCGGTCAGCGCGTGCGAGAGCGCCATGCTGAAGCACGAGGCGTGCGCGGCGGCGATCATCTCCTCGGGGGTGGTGGTCGTGTCGGAGCCCTCGCTGCGGGCCTTCCAGTCGATCGGGAAGGTGCCGAGGTTCGAGCTCGAGAACGCGACGGTGCCGGATCCCTCGGTCAGGGAACCGGTCCAGGTGGCGGCGGCTTCGCTGGTGACGGGCATGTTTCCTCCAGGGGTCGCGATCATGCGGTGGACGCGGGTTCGCGTCGCTTCGCAAGCCTATCCAGGAGGCGGCTCCGGCGGTACCGGTCAGGCCGCGCGAGGACCGCGTCCGAACACGCCGGCGCGCTGCAGCAGCAGGTAGAGCTCGCAGCCGAGGCAGAAGCCGAACGCGGCGTTCAGGAAGGCGGCTACGAACGCCATGGCCGTCGCGATCGGCAGCGCGAGCGGAACGCCCAGCAGGTGCAGGAGCAGTCCGACGACGACCACGAAAAGGCCGACGCCCTGCGCGAAGCGCGGCGGTCGGGGATCCTCGAGCTCGGTCGGCGGCGCGAGGCGCGGCCGCACGACGCGGCGGAACAGCACGCTCCACGGAGAGGTCGTGGGGGACAGGACGCCCCACAAGAACAGCAGCGCGATCACCGCGGTCAGCACGAATGCCGGATCGACGCGCGACCCGCCGATCCCGATCAGGCCCAGGAACGTCGCCACCAGCAGCAGCGCGGAGGTGATCCAGGCGGCGAAGCGCGGCGCGCGCGGATCGATGCCGCGCGGCGCGGCGGGGGCGGTGTCGGTCATGATGCCTCCTGGAGGACGGGCAGTTCGCTGAGTGCGGCCTCGACGTCCGCGCGGCGCGGCACGCCGTTGAATCGGGCGACCAGAACGGCGTCCGCTCCGATGAGGAACGTCGTCGGCGTGCTGAGCACGCGGTGCGCCCGAGCCAGATCGGGGCGGTGCGTCAGGTCGACGTCGACGTGGTCGACGGCAGGCAGAGCGGATGCGATGCCCTGCAGCATCCGCCGCACCTGCGGGCAGCGGGCGCACGTCTCGGTGCCGAACTGCACCAGCGTGACGCGTCCGGCCGTGACCCCCAGGTCGGTGAGGTCCACGACATCCGATCCGCCGCGACGACGGCCGTCGCGGGCGCGCCAGACGACGCCGGCCGCGGCGGCGATCACGACGAGCGCTGCCAGGACGAGCAGCGCGGGGATCGGGGACATGAGCCGAGGATAAGTCCGTCCGCTGGGTGCAGGACCCGATGTGACGGATCATGACGGAACGCCGCCGACCCCGCCTCGGCGGGTATCGTGGCAGGCATGAGCGCCGCCGTCCCCACGCCCTATGAAGACCTGCTCCGCGACGTGCTCGAGCACGGCACGCACAAGGACGATCGCACCGGCACCGGGACGACCAGCGTGTTCGGCAGGCAGATCCGCTTCGACCTGTCCCAGGGCTTCCCGCTGGTCACGACCAAGCGCGTGCACTTCAAGTCGATCGCGTACGAGCTGCTGTGGTTCCTGCGCGGCGATTCGAACGTGCGCTGGCTGCAGGAGCACGGCGTCTCCATCTGGGACGAATGGGCGGATGCGGACGGCGACCTCGGTCCGGTGTACGGCGTGCAATGGCGTTCGTGGCCCACGCCGGACGGCGACAGCATCGACCAGCTCTCCCAGGTGATCGAGCAGATCAAGGCGACGCCGGACTCGCGCCGGCTGATCGTCTCGGCCTGGAACCCGGCCGACATCCCCGACATGGCGCTGGCGCCCTGCCACGCCATGTTCCAGTTCTACGTGGCCGACGGGAAGCTGTCCTGCCAGCTCTACCAGCGCAGCGCCGACCTGTTCCTCGGCGTGCCCTTCAACATCGCCTCGTACGCGCTGCTGACCCTGATGGTCGCGCAGCAGACCGGTCTCGAGCCCGGCGACTTCGTGTGGACCGGCGGCGACTGCCACATCTACGACAACCACGTCGAGCAGGTGCGGGAGCAGCTGACCCGCGAGCCGTACCCGTACCCGACGCTGCGCATCACCCGCACCCCGGACTCGATCCTGGACTACCGCTACGAGGACTTCGAGGTGGTCGGCTACGAGCATCACCCCGCGATCCGCGCGGCGGTGGCCGTATGAGCTGGGCCGGCCTGATCTGGGCCGAAGCCGAAGGCGGCGTCATCGGCGCCGCGGGCGGGATGCCCTGGCACGTGCCCGAGGACCTCGCTCACTTCAAGGAGATCACCCTCGGCGACCCGGTGATCATGGGCCGGCGCACCTGGGAGTCGCTCCCGGAGCGGTTCCGTCCGCTGCCCGGCCGGGAGAACATCGTCATCACCCGGCAGCAGGACTGGGCGGCGGAGGGCGTGCGGCGTGCCGCCGACATCGACGAGGCGGTCCGCGGTCTCGACCGGATGTGGTTCATCGGCGGCTCCGACATCTTCCGGCAGGTGATCGGTCACGCCGACCGGCTGGAGGTCACCGAGCTCGAGCTGAAGGTCGACGGCGATGCGTTCGCCCCCTCGCGGGAGGGCTGGCGACTGGTCGACGAGGGGGAGTGGGAGACCTCCCGCACGGGCATCCGCTACCGCTTCCTGGGATACGAGCGCTGATGCCCACCGCGCTGATCACGGGCGCCAGCTCCGGCCTGGGGGCGGAGTTCGCACGTCAGCTCGCCGCGAAGGGCGCGGATCTCGTGCTCGTGGCTCGCGGGACGGATGCCCTGAACGCCCTGGCGGGCGAACTGCGGACGCAGCACGGTGTCGCGGTCGAGGTGCTCGCGGCGGACCTGGCGCAGGAGTCCGACGTGACCCGGGTCGCCGAGCGGATCGCGGATGCTGGGCATCCGATCGACCTGCTCATCAACAACGCCGGCTTCGGGCTGCCGCTGCAGTTCGCCGACAACGACATCGAGGACGAGGTGCGCCATCTGCGCGTGCACGTCGAGGCATCGATGCGGCTCATGCACGCCGGGATCCGCGCTATGCGGGGTCGCGGCGGTCGCATCATCAACGTCGCCTCGGTCGCGGGCTTCATCTCCCGCTCCACCTACTCGGCGTGCAAGTCGTGGCTGATCGGGTTCAGCCGCTGGGCGAATGCCGAGTACTCGCGCGACGGTGTGAGCGTCACGGCCGTGTGCCCCGGCTTCACGCACACCAGCTTCCACGCGCGGATGGGGCTCGCGCCGGGGCACGAGGGCGTGCCGAAGCTGATGTGGCTGGACGCCGCGGACGTCGTGCGCGAGGGGCTGCGGGATGCCGCACGCGGCCGATCCGTGTCGATCCCGTCGCTGCGGTACAAGGTCGTCGTCGCCCTGTCGCGCGTCCTGCCGAGCTCGCTGACGGCCGGCGTGGCCCGCCGGGGACGCGTCTGAACAGGTCGTCGCCGTTCCCCGCGCCCGGGCGCGGCCCGTCATCCGCGCGGTATCGGGCGCATGCCACCGCATCCGACGCGATAACCTGAATCCATGACGCACATCGACAATCCGTTCGGACAGGTCCTCGTCGCGCTGGTCACCCCGATGACCGCCGACGGCGAAGTGGACTGGCCCGCTGTCGAGAAGCACCTGGACCGCGTCATCAGCGACGGCGCCGACGGCATCGTCGTCACCGGCACGACGGGTGAGACCTCCACCCTGACCGACGCCGAGAAGATCAAGCTGGTCGAGGTCGGCAAGGACGTCTCCGCCGGCCGCGCGAAGATCATCACCGGCGGCGGATCCAACGAGACCGCGCACGCGATCGAGCTCTACAAGGCCAGCGAGAAGGCCGGCGCAGACGGCATCATGATCGTCACGCCGTACTACAACAAGCCGACTCAGGCCGGCATCCTGACGCACTTCCGGCTGGTGGCGGACGCGACCGACCTGCCGGTCATCCTGTACGACATCCCCGGGCGCACGGGCGTGCCGATCAAGTACGAGACGATCCTGCGCCTGGCCAAGCACCCGAACATCCTCGCCGTGAAGGATGCCAAGGGCGACTTCTCCGAGGTCAGCCGCGTGCTCAACCAGACCGACCTCATGTACTTCTCCGGTGACGACGCGAACGTGCTCCCGCACCTGGCGATCGGTGCGACCGGGATGATCGGCGTCACGGCGAACATCACGTCGGCGCCGTACCGCACGATCGTCGACGCCGTGAACCGCGGCGATCTGAAGACCGCGACCGCCGAGCACAAGCGCCTCGAGCCGCTGGTGCGCGCGGTCATGACCCACGTGCCGGGCACCGTCTCGGCCAAGTACATCCTGCACGGACTCGGCCGCATCGGCAGCCCTCGCGTCCGCCTGCCGCTGGTGGGACCGGAGGAGTGGGAAGCCGCGATCATCGAGGACGAGCTGGCTCTGGTCCACGACGTGCCCGGAGCCGACTTCTCCAACTTCCGTCCCGACCGCAACGCCGCCGCCGGCGGCGCACTGCCGAAGGTGCACGGCACCACGCGCTGACATCCCGGGCGCGTGGAGCGCCCGACCACGAACGGGCACTCGGTGTCCGACTGAGGAGACACCCATGTCCATCCCCATCGCCGCTCCCGAACCGCTCGCACAGGGCACGCTCCGCGTGACCCCGCTCGGCGGTCTCGGCGAGGTCGGCCGCAACATGACCACCTTCGAGTTCGGCGGAAAGATCCTCATCGTCGACTGCGGGGTGCTGTTCCCCGAGGAGCACCAGCCCGGCGTCGACCTGATCCTCCCCGACTTCGAGCCCATCAAGCACCGCCTCGACGACATCGTCGGGGTCGTGCTCACGCACGGCCACGAGGACCACATCGGCGCGGTTCCCTACCTGCTGCGCCTGAAGCAGGACATCCCGCTGATCGGCTCCGGGCTGACCCTGGCCCTGGTGGAGGCGAAGCTCAAGGAGCACCGCATCAAGCCGTACACGCTGACGGTGACGGAGGGACAGCAGGAGAGCGTCGGTCCGTTCGACCTCGAGTTCATCGCGGTGAACCACTCCATCCCGGATGCGCTCGCCGTCGCCATCCGCACGCCCGCGGGCCTGGCGCTCGCGACCGGTGACTTCAAGATGGACCAGCTGCCGCTGGACGGCCGCATCACCGACCTGCGCGCCTTCGCCCGCCTGGGCGAGGAGGGCGTGGACCTGTTCCTGGTCGACTCCACGAACGCGGACGTCCCCGGATTCACGCCCACCGAGCGCTCGATCGGCCCGGTGCTCGACCAGGTGATCGGCAAGGCGCCGCGCCGAGTGATCGTGGCGAGCTTCTCGAGCCACGTGCACCGCGTGCAGCAGGTCATCGACGCCGCGCACGCGCACGGCCGTCGTGTCGCGTTCCTCGGCCGCAGCATGGTGCGCAACATGACCATCGCCGAGCAGCTGGGCTACCTGCACGTCCCCGAGAACGTGCTCATCGAATACAAGAAGGCCCGCGACCTGCCCGACGACCGGATCGTCTACATGTCGACCGGCTCGCAGGGCGAGCCGATGGCCGTGCTCAGCCGGATGGCCAACCTCGACCACGCCATCGAGCCGGGACCCGGTGACACGGTCATCCTCGCCTCCAGCCTGATCCCCGGCAACGAGAACGCCGTGTACCGCGTGATCGACGGGCTCACCAAGCTCGGCGCGAACGTCGTGCACAAGGCCAACGCCCGGGTCCACGTCTCCGGCCATGCCGCCGCGGGCGAGCTGCTGTACTGCTACAACATCCTCAAGCCGAAGAACGTGCTGCCCGTGCACGGCGAGTACCGCCACCTGATGGCGAACGCCCGGCTCGCTCAGGACACCGGCATCGCCGAGGAGAACACCATCATCGGTTCCAACGGCACGGTCGTCGACCTGAAGGACGGCAAGGCGACCGTCGCGGGGCAGCACGACATCGGGTTCGTGTACGTCGACGGCTCCACCGTCGGCGAGATCACGGATGCAGATCTGAAGGACCGCCGCATCCTCGGCGAGGAGGGCTTCGTGTCGGTGATCGTCGTGGTGGACTCCGCCACCGGACGCATCATCTCCGGCCCCGAGATCCACGCCCGCGGCGTCGCGGAGGACGACAGCGTCTTCGACGACGTGGCGCCGAAGATCGTCGCGGCACTCAAGGAGGCCGCCGGCAACGGCGTGCGCGACAACCACGCGCTCTCCCAGATCGTGCGTCGCACGATCGGCCGCTGGGTGAACCAGAAGCTGCGTCGGCGCCCGATGATCGTGCCGCTCGTCATCGAGGCCTGATCCCGCGGAAACCCGCGTCATTACGGCCGGATGTCGGCTCCTGGCCGTACCGTTGAGGCATGGCCAGGAGCACCACGAAGTCTGAGCGCGCGTCGGCGACGCCCGCGTCGCGTCCGAAGCGGCAGACGACCTCGCGCTCCGGTGCGAAGGCCGCGCCGGCACCGAAGAAGTACGTGGGCGAGGCCGACAGGCCGCCCGTCGGCGTGCGGATGTGGCTCGGCATCGCCCACGGCGTCGGTGCGCTGTTCCGCGCCTTCGGTCCGGAGTCCCTGGAGAAGGACGACCGGCGCGACGGCTTCCCGTTCCTGCTCGTGCTGCTTGCCTGCGCCGGCGCGGTCGTCGAATGGTTCTTCATCGGCAACGAGATCGCGCAGTCCATCAGCGCCTACACCTGGGGGCTGCTCGTCGGGCGGGTGGCATTCGTGCTGCCCGTGCTGCTGCTGTTCCTCGCCGGGTGGCTGTTCCGTCATCCGTCGTCCGTGCACGACAACGGCCGGATCGGGATCGGCTTCGGCTTCTTCGTGCTCGCCATGGCCGGCTTCTGCCATGTCGCGGCCGGCACCGCGAACAGCCTGGGCGACGTCGTCCGACCGCAGCCGAAGGACGGCATGCCGGCGCTCAGCGCAGCCGGCGGTCTGTTCGGCTGGATGCTGGGCGAGCCGCTGGCCCACCTCACCGCCGTCGTGGCGTACATCGTGCTCGGCATCCTCGCGGTGCTCAGCATCCTGATCCTCACCAAGACCCCGCCGAACCGCATCGGCGAGAGGCTCGGCGACCTGTACTCCTGGATGTTCGGGGCGGAGCGCCCGCTGCGTGCCGCCGCCGTCGACGAGGCCCCCAAGGACGAGGACGACAGCGCCAAGGACGAGCTGCCCTGGTGGCGGCGCAACAAGACGGGCCGCGAGGAGGATCCCGACGACGGGGTCGACTCGAAGGCGATCACCGCCCTCTTCGACGAACCCGCCGGTGACGGCGCGTACGAGCAGGCCGTCGTGGTCGACCCGACTCCGCAGGATGCCGCGACCGAGGTCCTCAGCGACATCAGTGCGCTGACCGGGCTGCTCGACGAGCAGAACACCACGGCGCTGCTGGACGACACCGGCTCCACCGGCGAGCTTCCCGGGCTGGACGGCTTCGGCACGGCCGGCCCCGGGGCGGGCGGTCCGCAGCCGCCGGCGGCACCGTACGTGCTTCCCAACCCGGGCATCCTCAAGGCCGGGCCGCCGCCGGTCACCCGATCGGATGCAACCGACCAGACGATCGCGCAGATCACCAGCGTGCTCGAGCAGTTCAAGGTCGACGCCAAGGTCACCGGCTTCTCGCGCGGCCCGACGGTCACGCAGTACGAGGTCGAGGTGGGCCTGGGCGTCAAGGTCGAGAAGATCCTGCAGCTGAGCAACAACTTCGCCTACGCGGTCGCCTCCAACGACGTGCGCATCCTCTCGCCGATCCCGGGCAAGAGCGCCATCGGCATCGAGATCCCGAACGTCGACAAGGAGACCGTCGCGCTGGGTGACGTGCTGCGCTCGGCCGCCGCGCAGAAGAGCACGCACCCCCTGACCATCGGCGTCGGCAAGGACGTCGGCGGCAAGTTCGTCGTCGCGAACCTCGCCAAGATGCCGCACCTGCTGGTGGCCGGTTCCACCGGCTCCGGTAAGTCCAGCTTCGTGAACTCCATGATCACGAGCCTGCTGATGCGCGCTCGTCCCGCCGACGTGCGCATGGTGCTCATCGACCCGAAGCGCGTGGAGCTCACGTCCTACGCGGGCGTGCCGCACCTGATCACCCCGATCATCACGAACCCCAAGAAGGCCGCCGAGGCGCTGCAGTGGGTCGTGAAGGAGATGGACATGCGGTACGACGACCTCGCGTCGTTCGGGTTCCGCCACATCGACGACTTCAACCGCGCGGTCCGCGCCGGCGAGGTCGAGGTCCCCGTCGGCAGCGAGCGCGTGCTCAAGCCGTACCCGTACCTGCTGGTGGTCGTCGACGAGCTCGCCGACCTGATGATGGTCGCCCCGCGCGACGTCGAGGATTCGATCGTGCGCATCACCCAGCTGGCGCGCGCCTCCGGAATCCACCTCGTGCTCGCCACGCAGCGACCCAGCGTCGACGTCGTCACCGGCCTCATCAAGGCCAACGTGCCCTCGCGTCTGGCCTTCGCGGTCACCAGCGTCACCGACAGCCGCGTCATCCTGGACGCCCCGGGTGCCGACAAGCTCATCGGACAGGGCGACGCCCTGTTCTCGCCGATGGGCTCCTCCAAGCCGTTCCGGCTGCAGGGCGCCTGGGTGGACGAGGCCGAGATCGCGACGGTCGTCAAGCACGTCACGCAGCAGGCCCGCCCCGAGTACCGCGCGGACGTGCAGGAGGCCGCGGCCACGAAGAAGGAGGTCGACGAGGACATCGGCGACGACCTCGAACTGCTGCTGGCCGCAGCGGAGCTGATCGTGTCCTCGCAGTTCGGCTCGACCTCGATGCTGCAGCGCAAGCTGCGCGTCGGCTTCGCCAAGGCCGGCCGCCTGATGGACCTGCTGGAGTCCCGGGAGATCGTCGGCCCGTCCGAGGGCTCCAAGGCCCGCGACGTGCTGGTCACCAACGAGCAGCTGCCCGCGGTGCTGGCCAAGCTCCGCGGCGACACGCCGTCCGCGTCCGCGCCGGCAGGACCCGCTCCTGCTCCCGCGGCCGCGCCGGCCGAGCACGACATGTACGCGCAGGACCCGGTCGAGCAGCAGTTCCGGGACCTCCCTGTCGTCGATCGCGAGGACGACGGCGACGAGGACGCCTGGGGCCTGACGGGCCGCGACTGATGGCGATCCCCCGGCAGCTGCCCAATGCGATCACGATCGCCCGCATCCCGCTGGCGGTCGTGTTCTTCGTGCTCCTGCTCCTGGCGGGCACGTTCGGTGCGGACAGCCTCACGATGCGCTGGGTCGCCAGCGTGCTGTTCGTGCTGGCCATCTCGACGGACTGGGTGGACGGCTACCTCGCCCGCCGATTCGACATCGTCAGCGACTTCGGCAAGCTGTGGGATCCGATCGCCGACAAGCTCCTCACCGGCGCGGGGTTCCTGGGTCTGGCGATCCTGGGCGAGGTGCCGTGGTGGATCGTGATCCTCATCCTGATCCGGGAGTGGGGGATCACCGTCCACCGCTTCACGATCGTGCACGAGCACGTCGTCGCCGCGGCCTGGATGGGCAAGATCAAGACCGTGGTCCAGGCCGTCGCGCTCAGCTGGGCTCTGCTGCCGCTGCACGTCTGGATCGGGATGCCGGTCTGGACGATCACGACCCTCGTGCTCATGATCGCGGCGCTCGTGCTCACGGTCGCGAGCGGCATCGACTACGTCGTCGCGCAGGTGCGCGGGCGCCAGGACCGGGCATGAGCGACGCCGCGCTTCTCATCGCCGCCCTTCGCGAGCGCGGCTGGACGCTGGGCGTCGCGGAGTCGCTGACCGGGGGAGCGGTCGCCGCCGAGATCGTCTCCGTTCCCGGGGCATCCGCTGCGCTCTGGGGAGCGGTGGTCGCCTACGCGACACCCGTCAAGCACACGCTGCTGGGCGTGGATGCCGGCCTGCTCGCCGCGCATGGCCCGGTTCACCCGGAGGTCGCCGTGCAGATGGCCGAGGGCGTGCGGCGCGCGGTGGCGGTCGACGGCAGGCCTGCCGACGTCGGCATCTCGACCACGGGCATCGCAGGCCCGGACTCGCCCGACGGGCAGCCTGTCGGGACCGTGCACGTCGGCGTGGCCACGCCGGACGGAACGCGTTCCGGGTCCCACCTCTTCGCAGGATCGCGCGCGGAGATCCGCATGCAGGCGCGGGACGCCGCGATCGCGCTGGCGTTGCGCGCCCTGCGGGAATAGCGGATGCCGAACGCGGGTTGTCCCTGATGTGCTCAGCAATCGACACACCGTCAGACCCGCATCATCCCTCACAACAGAACCACAGCGAGAAACAGTAGATTCAGCGTCATCCAGTCGGGTTAGACTGGCCATCCACTCGGGGACTCCGAGGGGGATCGTGGAGAGGAGGTTCCGATGATCCTTGTCAGACAGGAGATCGGCGATGTGCTGCGGGACTTCCGCCTGCAGAAGGGGCGCACCCTCCGACAGGTGGCGAGCAAGGCATCGGTCGCGCTCGGTTACCTGAGCGAGGTCGAGCGCGGTCAGAAGGAGGCCTCCAGCGAGATCCTCGCCTCGGTCGCCGACGCACTCGACGTTCCCATCTCGACGATCATGCGCGAGGTCGGTGACCGCATCTCGGTCCTCGAGGGCCTGAGCAGCTTCCCGGACGTCGTGCCGGACGACCTGGTCGCCTCGGTCGAGCCCGAGCTCTCGCTGCACTGATCGGCGAGAGGCACGGATGCGACGCAGTGAATTCCTGCGCGCTGTCGACGACGAGTTCGGCGGGCGCGCGACGGCTCTCACGCACGATCTGATCCTCAGCGGGCTCGGCAGGACGGCGCTGGAGGCGCTGGACGCGGGCGTCCCGCCGCGGGACATCTGGCTCGCGCTGTGCGAGGAGGCCGACGTGCCCGCCGAGCGTCGCTACGGCGTGGGCCGGCTGGAGCCGCGACGGCGCTGAGTCGCAAGGACTGAGCGCGAGCGGCGATCGAAAGTCGGGCGCGACCGTGCGGCGTGTCGTCGAAGATGTGTTCGAGATGCGCGTATCGTTCTGCACAAGTGGTCCTGGTGTGATCTTCATCCACAGAAGGCGGCTCTCCCGACTCGATGTCGGAGGCCCCCTCTAGCGTGATGGATGTGGCACCAGCCATACGCCTTGTCGCAGAGTCGATCCATCCCGGAGAGGCCGCGACAGCCTACAGGCGGCAGCATTCGAGACACTGAGGAGCACGTCATGCCATCCACCGACGACCGCGAGAAGGCACTGGATTCCGCACTCGCGCACATCGAGCGTCAGTTCGGCAAGGGATCGATCATGCGACTGGGCAGCGACGAGCGCGCCCCCGTCGAGGTCATCTCCACCGGCTCGATCGCCCTGGACTCCGCACTCGGCATCGGCGGGCTTCCGCGCGGCCGCATCATCGAGATCTACGGCCCCGAGTCCTCCGGTAAGACCACGCTCACGCTGCACGCCATCGCCAACGCCCAGCGCGCCGGCGGCATCGCCGCGTTCATCGACGCGGAGCACGCACTCGACCCCGAGTACGCCCGCAAGCTCGGCGTCGACATCGACCAGCTGCTGGTCTCTCAGCCCGACACGGGTGAGCAGGCACTGGAGATCGCCGACATGCTGATCCGCTCCGGTGCGATCGACCTGGTCGTGATCGACTCCGTCGCCGCCCTCGTCCCCGAGGCCGAGATCAAGGGTGAGATGGGCGACTCGCACGTCGGCCTCCAGGCTCGACTGATGTCGCAGGCCCTCCGAAAGCTGACCGGTGGACTGAACCAGACCAAGACCACCGCCATCTTCATCAACCAGCTGCGTGAGAAGATCGGAGTCTTCTTCGGCTCGCCCGAGACCACCGCCGGTGGTAAGGCGCTGAAGTTCTACGCGTCCGTGCGTCTGGACATCCGCCGCATCGAGACCCTCAAGGACGGCGCCGAGGCGGTCGGCAACCGCACCCGCGTCAAGGTCGTCAAGAACAAGATGGCTCCGCCCTTCAAGCAGGCCGAGTTCGACATCCTGTACGGCATCGGCATCTCCCGCGAGGGCAGCCTGATCGACTTCGGAGTCGAGCACGGCATCGTCAAGAAGTCCGGTTCCTGGTACACCTACGACGGCGACCAGCTCGGCCAGGGCAAGGAGAACGCCCGCAACTTCCTGATCAAGAACGAGGACATCGCCGTCGCGATCGAGACGCAGATCAAGCAGAAGCTGGGCATCGGCGTGAAGGCTGCGACCGAGGCTCCGGCTGACGAGCTCGCCGAGCGTCGTCCGGCCTGATCATGGGGCACACGAACGGGGGCGAGGAGCATCTCGCCCCCGTCATCCCGCTCTTCGGCGGCGCGCGATCGAAGGCGGGCGTGCCGCCGCGCCGAGAGCCCGACTCCGAGCCCGACGGCATGCCGCGGCGCACGGGTGAAGAGGGTCTCTGGCGCTCCGCGCTGATCGACGGCCCGCGACGCAGGTCCGACTTCCCTGCGGGGCACTCGGACGCCGAAGCGGAGGCGGATCCCGACGCTGCGGAGGCGCCCGTCGACCCCGAGGAGCTGCGCCGTCGTGCCGAGGAGGTGCTGGTGCGCCGGCTCCGCGGCAAGCAGCTTTCGGTGTCGGAGGCGCGTGCCGTGCTCCGCGAGAACGATGTGGATCGGGACACGATCGAGGACATCCTCGACGAGTTCCAGCACCGCGGCTATCTCGACGATCGCACCCTCGCGCAGCTGCTGGTGACCTCCGGCGTCGAGCGCAAGGGGCAGGGCAGGATCGCGCTGTCCCGTGCGCTGTCGCAGCGCGGTATCCCGCGGGATGTGGTCGAGGAGGCGCTCGAGGAGCTTCCCGACGACGACGCAGAGCGCGCCCTCGAGTTCGCACGCAGCAAGGCATCGGGGATGTCACGACTGGAGCCGGACACGGCGCTGCGCCGTCTGCTCGGTCAGCTCGCCAGGCGCGGCTACGGTGGCTCCGTCGCGATGAACGCCGCGCGCACGGCGCTGCGGGAAGCGGGGAGCGGCCGCAGCGGAGTGCGGTTCGTCGACTCCGACTGACGGGTGCGCCGACGGCGCTCGGACCCGGCGGTCGGCCGCGACGCCGCACCCCGCGGCGGATCGTAGAATGGCTGGATCATGTCTCTTCTCTCCTCCGAACCGACGATCATCGCGCCCTCCTCGGCCGCGATCGACGCCGACGGTCGCCACCGCTCCTATGAGGTCCGCACCTTCGGCTGCCAGATGAACGTGCACGATTCCGAGCGCCTCTCGGGCTCGCTGGAGAGCGCAGGGTACGTGCCGGTCGCCGAGGGCGAGGACGCCGACATCGTCATCATCAACACCTGCGCCGTGCGCGACAACGCCGCCGGCAAGCTCTACGGCACGCTCGGGCACCTCAAGTCCCGCAAGGACAAGCACGAGGGCATGCAGATCGCCGTCGGCGGATGCCTGGCGCAGATGGACCAGCAGGCCGTGCTCGACAAGGCTCCCTGGGTCGATGTGGTCTTCGGCACGCACAACATGGGCTCCCTCCCCGGGCTGCTCGAGCGCGCCCGCCACAACGGCGACGCGGAGCTGGAGATCCTCGAATCACTCGAGGTGTTCCCCTCGACGCTCCCGACCAAACGCGACTCCGCGCACAGCGGGTGGGTGTCCATCTCGGTCGGCTGCAACAACACCTGCACCTTCTGCATCGTGCCGAGCCTGCGCGGCAAGGAGAAGGATCGCCGTCCCGGCGACATCCTCAGCGAGATCCGCCTCCTCGTCGAGGACGGCGCGATCGAGGTCACGCTGCTCGGCCAGAACGTGAACTCCTACGGCGTCGAGTTCGGCGACCGTCAGGCGTTCAGCAAGCTGCTCCGTGCCGCGGGCGAGATCGAGGGGCTGGAACGCATCCGCTTCACGAGCCCCCACCCGGCCGCCTTCACCGACGACGTCATCGCCGCCATGGCCGAGACGCCCAACGTCATGCCCCAGCTGCACATGCCGCTGCAGTCCGGCAGCGACCGGATCCTCAAGGCCATGCGGCGCTCGTACCGCAGCTCGAAGTACCTGGGCATCCTCGACCGCGTGCGCGAGCGCATCCCGAACGCGGCGATCACCACCGACATCATCGTCGGCTTCCCCGGCGAGACCGAGGAGGACTTCCAGGAGACCATGCGCGTCGTCGAGCAGTCGCGCTTCTCCGGTGCCTTCACCTTCCAGTACTCCATCCGCGAGGGCACGCCCGCTGCGACCATGGCCGACCAGGTGCCCAAGGAGGTCGTGCAGGAGCGCTACGACCGTCTGATCGCCCTTCAGGAGCGCATCTCACTGGAGGAGAACCAGAAGCAGGTCGGCCGCGAGGTCGAGGTGCTGGTGTCTGTCGGCGAGGGCAAGAAGGACGCCGAGACCCACCGCCTCACGGGGCGCGCCGAGGACAACCGTCTGGTGCACTTCGAGGTCACGCCCGGCTCGGACCTGCCCCGTCCGGGTGACGTGGTGACGGTCACGATCACGCACGGTGCGCCGTTCCACCTGCTGGCCGACGACCCGACCGGCGCTCCGCTGCGCATCCGGCGCACCCGCGGCGGCGACGCCTGGGATCGTGCGCAGGCCGCCAGCTGCGGCGTGCCCGCACCCGCCGGACAGGCGGCGGGAGCACCGCGCGCCGTCTCCCTCGGACTTCCGACCCTGCGCGTCGGGGTGTGACCGGCATCCTCTCGTCGCGTTCGCTCGCAGATCCGCACACGTCCGCAGGCCTCGAGCCCGTCGCCTGCGGAGTCGTGCAGAACTGCGGAGACGTGCGGCGTCTTGAGCGAGGATCAGCATGACCGCGCGGATCTGGGCGGTCGTGGGCGCCACGGGCACGGGGAAGAGCGAACTCGCGCTCCAGCTCGCCGAGGCGCTGCGCGCGCGCGGCAACCCCGCCGAGATCGTCAACGCGGATGCCATGCAGCTGTACCGCGGCATGGACATCGGCACGGCCAAGCTCTCGCCTGCCGAGTACCGCGGCATCCCGCATCACCTGTTCGATGTCCGCGAGGTGACCGAGGAGGCCGCGGTCGCCTGGTATCAGCCGCTCGCACGTGCATCGATCCAGGCGATCCGCGAGCGCGGTGGCGACGCGATCCTCGTCGGCGGCTCCGGACTCTACGTCTCGAGCGTCGTCTTCGACTTCCGCTTCCCGCCCAGGGACGCAGCAGTGCGCGCGCGACTCGAGGCGGAACTCGAGGAGAGCGGCGCGGGCGTGCTGTTCGCGAGGCTGCAGCAGCAGGACCCCGTGACGGCGCAGCGGATCGACCCGAAGAACGGCCGTCGCATCGTGCGGGCACTCGAGGTGCTCGAGCAGGGCGGGGCGACGCACGGCGCCGCTCTCCCCGAGAAGCCGGAGCTGTGGCATCCGGAGACGCGCATCCTGGGCATGCACACGGAACGCGAGACCCTCGTCGAGCGACTCGACCGACGCGTCGAGCGGATGTGGGCCGACGGAATGCTCGA
Source organism: Microbacterium sp. 22195 (assembly GCF_052056515.1). Classification (NCBI taxonomy): domain Bacteria; kingdom Bacillati; phylum Actinomycetota; class Actinomycetes; order Micrococcales; family Microbacteriaceae; genus Microbacterium; species Microbacterium sp. 22195. The sequence goes on along the minus strand of NZ_JBQEPE010000001.1, from coordinate 777,682 downwards.
CGAGGTCGCGGCGCTCCAACGAGCCGGCCTGGAGCGAGGCGTCACGGCCTCCCGCGCCATCGGCTACGCGCAGGCTCTCGCCCAGCTGCGCGGCGACATCACGGAGCCGCAGGCCATCGCGGAGACCCAGGCGCTCACGCGTCGGTACGCCCGACGCCAGGTGTCGTGGTTCAAGCGCTATCCCGGGATCGAGTGGCTCGACGCCGGCACAGCGGACCCGGCGGGGCTCATCGACGCCTGACGGCATTGTGAGTGTCGGTGGCCCCCGTCACGATGGAGTGATGACCACCCACTACTACACCGCCTCCAGCCTGGACGGATTCATCGCCACCGCCGACCATTCACTGGACTGGCTCCTGCGACAGGACATCGACGAGGACGGCCCGATGGCGTACTCGGGATTCCGCGAAGGTCTCGGCGCGATGGCGATGGGTGCGCACACGTATGAGTGGATCATGCGGCACGACGAGGGCGGCTGGACCTACACGCTGCCGACCTGGGTGTTCACGCACCGCGCGCTCGACGTGCCGGACGGCGCCGACATCCGGCTCACGCAGGAGGATGTCCGCGCGGTGCATGGCGAGATGGTGGCGGCCGCCGGCGACAAGGACATCTGGATCGTCGGCGGGGGAGAGCTGGTCGGCCGGTTCGCGGATGCCGGGCTGATCGACGAGGTATGGATCCAGTACGCGCCGGTCACGCTCGGCGCAGGGGCTCCCGTGCTCCCGCGCGCCCTCGATCTCGAGCTGATCGACGTGGCGCGCAACCGGAACTTCCTGTGCGGTCGCTACCGTGTCACAGGTACCCTCGACGACGCGAAGGACGGAGCACAGGCATGACCGTGGAGATCAGGACCTTCGACCCCGCCGAGACCGGCGACGTCGTCGCGCTGTGGGAGGAGGCGGGCCTCACACGCCCGTGGAACGACCCGCGTGCCGACATCGAGCGGATGCGGGCGGTCTGGCCCGACCTGCTCATCGTCGCCGTCGACGGCGACCGGATCGTAGGAACCGTGATGGCCGGATACGACGGACACCGGGGATGGATCTACTACCTGGCCAGCGCCGCCGACCGGCGCAGTGAGGGCATCGGACGCATGCTGGTGGGAGAGGCCGAGCGCCGGCTGCTCGCACTCGGCTGCCCGAAGGTGCAGCTCATGGTGCGGCCGGGCAACGAGATCGTCTTCGCGTTCTACGACCAGGTCGGCTACGAGCGTTTCGACATCGGCATGACGGGCAAGCGGCTGATCGTCGACACCCCGACCGAGGCGTCCGTCTGAGCGCCGGCATGTCCGCCGCTCTCTAGACTGTTGGCATGGTCGCATTCACCAAGGGACACGGCACCGGCAACGACTTCGTCATCATCGAGGACGTCGACGGCGCCCTCGAGCTGACACCGAGCCAGGTGCAGGCGCTCTGCGACCGGAACTTCGGCATCGGCGCGGACGGCGTGCTCCGTGTGGTGCGGTCGTCGGCGATCTCCGACGGCGCCGCAGCCCTCGCCGAGGAGCCCGCGGCGGAGTGGTTCATGGACTACCGCAATGCCGACGGCTCGATCGCCGAGATGTGCGGCAACGGCATCCGCGTCTTCGCCCACTACCTGCTCCGCTCCGGCCTGGCCGAGCTCGAGCCGGGCTCGACGCTGCCGATCGGCACCCGAGCCGGTGTGCGCGACGTGATGCGCTCCGAGAACGGCTATCAGGTCGACCTGGGCCGCTGGCGGCTGGCCGGCGGTGAGCCCCTGGCACGCGCTGCGGGACTGTCCGTCGCGCGGCCCGGTCTCGGCATCGATGTCGGCAATCCGCACGTCGTGGTCGCGCTGGCATCCGATGAGGAGCTCGAGGGACTCGACCTCAACCCGACACCGGTGCTGGAGCCCGCCCCGCCGGCAGGCGCCAACGTCGAGTTCGTCGTGCCGGGGGAGCCCCTCGTGCGGGACGGAGTCGGTCAGGTGCGGATGCGGGTGCACGAGCGCGGCGTCGGCGAGACCCTCAGCTGCGGCACGGGTGTCGCTGCCACGGCGCTGGCGGTGCGGCACTGGGCGGGCGAGCGCGCGCCGCACCAGTGGCGGGTCGAGGTGCCCGGCGGCACACTGGGCGTGCGGATGTTCCCCGCCGAGGACGGCGAGCACGTCGCGCTCTCGGGCCCGGCGCAGCTGGTGTACCGCGGCGAGATCGACCTGGTCTGAGCGAGGGCGCCGGTCACTCCGCGACGGCGATCGGAGCCGTCGGCGGCGTGCCGTGCCGGCGCACCTTGAGCACCCGGTAGCCCTTCCCCGTGGCGGCGCGGTGCACGCTGTAACCGGGGGTGAACGTCGCCGTCATCCAGCGCTGCAGGGAATCCGAGCCGAGGTTGCGCTGCACGACCATCCACGCGTCGCTGTGCTCGTCCAGACGCGGGATCCAGTGCTCCAGCATCTCGTGCAGGATGCCCTTGCCGACACGGATCGGCGGGTTCGAGCGGATCGTGCGGAACAGCACGTCATCGGGAACATCGTCGGGCGTCACGGCGTTGACATTGGTGAGGCCCAGGGACTCGGCGTTGCGCCGGGTCAGATCGAGCGCCCGCTCGTTGACGTCGACGGCCCACACGGTCGCGTGAGGGGCGGCCAGGGCCATCGTGAGCGTGATCGGTCCCCAGCCGCAGCCGAGGTCGAGGAAGTCGCCCCCGGGCGGCAGGGGCGGCATGTTGGCGAACAGCACGGCCGTCCCCGCATCCAGGCGATCGGGGCTGAAGACGCCACCCGCAGTGGTGAGGTCGAGTTCCCGTCCCGCGAGGGTGACATGGATGGTGCGCAGGTTCTCTGCACTTGCCGGGGCCGCGCTGAAGTAATGGTCGGACGGCATGGAGTGAGCGTACCGGATGGCGGGGGCTAAGGTTAAGGCGCTCTGAGTGGTTGTGGCCCTGCGAGCCCCAAGCACCCATGCGCACGCAGGAGAAGAAAAGGATCGGATGACGAAGAGCAACGACGAGAGCACTCAGACGGATGCGCTGGATCGCGTGCTGTCGCACGCGGAGCCGCGAACCGAGGCGAAAGTGTTCGGCGCCGCTCAAGCACTGCAGAACGAGGCCACGGCCGCGCACGGCGCCGCCGACGGCGAGCAGTGGGACCTCGAGGATCGGCACGCGCTGCGTCGCGTGGCGGGGCTGTCCACCGAACTCGAAGACGTCACGGAGGTCGAGTACCGCCAGCTGCGCCTGGAGAACGTGGTGCTCGTCGGCGTGTACCCGCAGGGGGCTCAGGACGACGCGGAGAACTCGCTCCGCGAGCTCGCCGCCCTCGCGGAGACAGCTGGAGCCGCCGTGCTCGACGGATTGCTGCAGCGCCGCCCGCATCCGGATCCCGCCACCTACCTCGGCCGAGGCAAGGCGCAGGAGCTGAAGGACATCGTGGCGGCCGTCGGCGCCGATACCGTGATCGCCGACACCGAGCTCGCGGCGAGCCAGCGCCGCGCGCTGGAGGACGTCGTGAAGGTCAAGGTCATCGACCGCACCACGGTCATCCTGGACATCTTCAGCCAGCACGCCAAGAGCCGTGAGGGCAAGGCGCAGGTCGAGCTCGCACAGCTCGAGTACCTGCTTCCTCGTCTGCGCGGCTGGGGTGAGTCGATGAGCCGTCAGGCCGGTGGCCAGGTCGGCGCCGGGGGAGCGGGCATGGGCTCGCGAGGTCCCGGTGAGACCAAGATCGAGCTGGATCGCCGCCGCATCCGCACGCGCATGGCGCAGCTGCGCAAGCAGATCCGCGAGTTCGCGCCGGCGCGCGACGCCAAGCGCGCCGAGCGCAAGCGCAACACGATCCCGTCGGTCGCCATCGCCGGGTACACGAACGCCGGCAAGTCGAGTCTGCTGAACGCTCTCACCAGCGCCGGCGTCCTGGTCGAGAACGCGCTGTTCGCGACCCTGGATGCCACCGTGCGCCGCGCCGAGACCCATGACGGCCGCATCTACACGCTCACCGACACGGTCGGCTTCGTGCGCAACCTGCCGCATCAGCTCGTCGAGGCGTTCCGCTCCACGCTCGAAGAGGTCGGACAGGCCGACCTGATCGTGCACGTCGTGGACGGTTCGCATCCGGATCCCTCCGCCCAGCTGCAGACGGTGCGCGACGTGATGGGCGACGTCGGCGCCCGCAGCATCCCCGAGATCGTCGTGTTCAACAAGGCCGACCTGGTCGACGAGGACGAGCGTCTCGTGCTGCGCGGGCTGGCGCCCGACGCGCACTTCGTCTCCTCGCGCACGGGCGAGGGCATCGACGAGCTGCGCGAGGCGATCGAGCGGATGCTGCCGATGCCGGCCGTCGAGGTGCGCGCGCTGGTGCCGTACGACCGCGGCGACCTGGTCTCCGCGGTGCACGAGACCGGAGTGCTGATCTCGGCTGAGCACGAGGAGGCCGGCACGCTGGTGCACGCGCACGTGTCGGAGCGCCTGGCGGCCGAACTCGCGCCTTACGCGGCGAACTGAGCCGGACGTCCGGAGACCGTCAGGCGGCCTGGAAGCGCGCCTCGACGGTCGCCGAGACGATGATGTCCTCCGCTTCATAGACCATGCCGGAGGAGCCGGCCGAGTCCATCGCGAAGGCGGCGCTGCGCATGAGCATCTTGGGCTGAGGGGCGGACTCCTGGCGGGAGATCAGACCCAGGTCGGCGACCTCGAGAGGCACGACGGAGTCCAGCCCGAGGGCGGCGGCATAGGCCTCCGCCCGCGCGACGGCCACCGACACGGCACCCGCCGCGACATCCCGTTCCAGTCGCGTCCGCGTCTCCGGTGTGAGCTGCCAGTCCACGATGCCGACTTCGACGCCGTCGCGCAGCGACACGTCGGAGACCCACAGTGAGAGCTCGGAGGGATCCGGGAAGGTGGCGGTGAACGCGATCGTGGCATGGTAGACCGGCGCGAGCTGGCGGCCGTCCGCGTTCCACGGACGCTCGGCGTGCACGGTCATCCGGGTGCTCGACCACTCCACGACCGTCTCCGCGTCCTTGCGGTCGACGATGCTCTGCCGCACGGGTTCGGCCAGCCGGGTGACCTCGTCGACCGCGGCGACGCGCTGCGGCCCCTCGGCGCGGATGTTCAGATGGACGGTGGCGCGCTCGGGCGCGATGCGCAGCTCGTGCTCGCCGCGGACGGTGATGATGACGTCGCTCATGAGTGCGACTGTACGTCACGCGATCGGCTTCGGTGGCGCGGAATGGCACGAGGGGCGGATACGTTGTAGTCTTTGGTGCTCGGGTGCAGCAGCATCCGATTGGTAATTCCACAGTGTGACAGCGGCTCCTTCGCAAGAAGGCCCACGGGGCTGATCGGTTTCGACGGCGTCTGGGTATCGACGGGAAGCGGGCCGAGGATGCAGGGTTATCTCGTGAACGCCCCCTGCGAAAAAATAGTTGCCAATGCAAAGCGCAACGACTTCGCCCTCGCTGCCTAAGCGAGCCCGATAGTCCGTCAGACCGTATGTGATCCCGATACGGACCCTGGCGTCATCTAGGGATCTTGCTGCGTGACGGCGTCTGGACGTCACGTGGGACTCTTCCCAGGCTGGGCTCGTCGACTTAGGTGTCTGCGACAAAGGTCGGAGCCGAGCAGAACGCTTTCACAGACTGCGCCCGGAGAAGACGTGGATGATCAGCGTCGGACGGGGGTTCGATTCCCCCCAGCTCCACCAAGCCGTTGTCACATGATGAACCCCCGTCCTCCTGATTCTCGTCAGGAGGACGGGGGTTCTTCATTGTCGGTGCGACGCCCTCAGCCCTTCTTCGGCTTCGACGGGGGAGTCGCCGGCGTCGCGCGGGACACCTTGGGGGTCGCGAGGACGGCATCCGAGGTCACGGACGTCCCGTACGCGTTCGTGGCCGTGACGGTCACCGTGTAGGACACTCCGTTGCGCAGGCCGCTCAGCGTCGCAGTGAGCGCAGTGGTCTGCGCGGACACGGGAGTCGCCTGCTTGGACTTGCCCTTGTCGACGATGGGCGTCGCTGTGACGGTGTAGGCCGTGATCGGGGAGTGGCCGTCGGAGGCCGGAGCCTGCCAGGATGCTGCGGCGGTGGCGTCGCCCGAGGTCACCTGAAGCGCCTGCGGAGCCGCAGGGGCAGTCGGCTGCGCCTGCTGGAAGGCGACGCGGTCCACTGTCCAGAACGCGCTGTTCGTTCCCGTGTAGCGGAAGCGGAACTGCGCCTGCTGCGCGCCCTGCGGCACCGCGAACTCGAGGCGTTCGTTCGCGTTCGTGTTCTTCGTGTAGTCCTTCAGCGACACCGGCTCGGCGCCATCGAAGCTCACCAGCACCTCGGCGGACTGCGGGCCGTCGATCACATAGGTCGTCGCGAAGGACAGCGCGGCGTCGGAGGCGCCCGTCAGCGGGTACACGGGGCTCACCAGCGTGGAGTCGAAAGCGCCGGTGTCGTGCGCCTTGTCATCCCACTCGTCCGAGTCGGCGACAGCGAACACGTCGCGGCTGCGTACGTCGGTCTCGCGGCCCTGGCCGCGTTCGACGTTCGAGAAGAAGTCGTCTGTCGCGAACGACCAGCCGGCCCACTCGCGTACGCCGCCCGCCGGCATCGCCGAGTTGTCGATCGTCCAGCCCTCGGGGGTCTGGTGCGTCCAGCCGAGCACTCCGGTTCCGGGGCGCGTCTCATCGAGCTGCGGCTGCAGGGCTGGGCGGACGCTGTCGAAGTCGTCGGCCTTCAGGTCTCCGAGCGCGCTGCCGTCGATGTTCCAGGCCGGGTCCGTGGCGATGCCGTCGGCCGCGAGCACGGTCGGGGCGATGTCGACGAGCTTGACGTCGTTGCGCACCGAGCCGGCGACGATCCCCGGGCCGGAGGCGATCACGAACGTCTTCCGCTCTGCAGGGGTGTTGCCCCCGTGCCCGCCGGTGGGCGTGTGGCCGTGATCGGCGGTCACGATGACCAGCCAGTCCTCCGCGGCCCGGGTCGGACGCGACTCGATCGCCGCGAGCATCTCGCCGAGCTGACTGTCGGCTCTGCGCAGCGCGGCGCCGTATGCGGCGCCGTTGGTTCCGACGGAGTGACCCGCGCCGTCGACCTCGTCGAGGTGCACGAAGACGTCGTCGGGGTCGCCCTGGGAGAGCGCCGCCACCGTCCTGGCGGTGGTTCCGGCGTCATCGCCACCCGCGATGCGCTCGTCCACCGCCGCGCCGAACACGGTCTGGGGGATCGGGGTCCAGGTGCCGACCACCAGGGTGGAGCGTTCAGGTGCGGCCTGCTCGATGCGGGTGAGGTAGTCGGGGTACTCGCCGTAGCTCGGTGCGCTGAAGCTGTTGTCGACGACCTTGTGCTTGTCCGGCCACACGCCGGTCGCGATCGTCGACCAGCCGGGGCCCGACACCGTGCCGGACATCGGCAGTGCATACAGGTTGCTCGTGGCGGTCAGCCCGGAGGACCGGAGCGCCGCGAGGTTCGGCATCCCCGCAGGCTCGAGGAAGTCGAAGCTCGCGCCGTCGATGCCGACCACGAGGGTCTTGACGTCGCGGGGGCTCTCCGCGGGAGTCGAAGCGGCCGCAGCGGCGGCCGTGAGGCCGGATGTCGCGGTGATGGCGGTGGTGAGGAGGATGGTCGAAGCGACGCGGTGAGCGCGGTTCGGCGAGGGCATGGTGATCCTTCTGTGAGGGGATGGCGGCGGATGCCGTCGACCTCCACTATCGGATGGTGGAGCGCCATCCGACCGCCAGATCGGAAAGTTGTATAGACATGTTTGCGACGCGTTCATGCATCCGGCGATCGAGAGGGCTGCCCGAGGTGAACGCCCGGGGCTGCTTCCGGCCTCATGGACCCGGCAGACTGTCGGCATGTCGTTCTTCACGCCCTTGGAGCCGGAACCGGAGCTGCCACCGGAGCGCCGCAAGGCACCGCCGTCGCCGATCTGGGTGCGACCGCCGGCGGACGAGATCCCGGTCGCGGTTCCCGCGGGGCGTCGGCTCGCGCGTGTGCCGGGTGCAGCGCTCCACCTCGCACGGATCGACGTCCATCGGGATGGGGCTGTGATCTCGCTGCGCTTCGACATCCGCCTGGAAGACAGCCTGAGCCCTGAACGCCGCGCAATTGTCGACGCCTTTCTGGATCCGAGGAGTCATCGGCCGAGCGTTGAACGAGGGCTCCGGGTGGGCGTCACCACGGCAGACGGCACTGCGGAGCTGATCGGACCGCATGCGGGAGTCTTCGCGCGCCGCATGAGCGGGGATGCTCCGGATCCGCCGCAGCTGACCGCGGTCGACGGCGGCGGAAGCGGCGATGGGGAGCACTGGACGTCGTCGCTCGGCGTCTGGCTCTGGCCACTGCCCGCTGAGGGCGACGTGACGCTGCACTACGTGTCCGAGGCCGTCGGCATCCCGGAGGGATCGGTCACGATCGACGGCGGACCGCTTCGCGAGGCTGCACGAGGCGTCACCCGCGTGTGGGATGGCAGTGCGCCGTGATCAGTCTCGCGGCTGGAGCCCGCCCAGTGCCACTGCGAGGATCTCGCCCGCCAGGAGTTCCGGGTCGACAGGACCGTCGGGCCGGTACCACTCCACGACCGAGTTGATCATGCCGAAGATCAGGCGCGTCGCGACGCCGGCGTCCAGGTCGCCGCGCACGATGCCCTCGGACTGCGCCTCGCGGACCAGGCCTGTCACGGTGTGATCGAACCGGCGTCGCCGGGCCAGTGCCGCCGTCTCGATCTCGCTGTTGCCTCGCAGCCGCAGCAGGAGCGTGACCTGCGGCTGACGCTCCGTGAGCACGCGGACGGCGCCCTCGATGATGGCCGTCAGCCGGGCGCCGGCCGTGGGCTGCTGAAGGGCCTCCTCCAGGGCCTGCTCGAGCCCGCCCAGGGCGTCTTCCAGGGCGATCTGAAGGATCTGCTCCTTCGATTCGACGTGGTGGTACAGCGCCGACTTGGTCAGGCCGAGGCGGCCCGTCAGGTCGGAGACGGAGGTGGCGTCGTACCCCTGCTCGTTGAAGAGCTCGACGCCGGCGCGGATGACGTCGGCGCGATCATGACCCGGGCGTCCACGGCGCACGGTCCTGGAACTGGTCGTCACGGCGTCGTCCTCGGCATGATTCCCAATCTATCGTCGTCGCGCGCACCGGAGCGGCAGGGGAACGGGTCGCAACCGGACTAAGCTGGAGTGGTTATCCGAAGATCGGGAGGGTTCGACGTGGTCGACTTCATCGTGTTCATGGTCCTGTTCCTCGGCGGGTTCTACCTGTTCGGGCTCGCGTGGGAGCTGCCGACCGCGCAGGGCGTGGTGTTCTCCGCGGGAATCCTCCTGGTCAGCCTCGCGCTCGCCTACGTCATGCGCCAGCGCGGCTCCGCGACTCGTCGCGCCGACAACTGGAACCAGCGCGGCGACAAGTGATCGTCGTCGGCGGCTGCAGTGCCGCCGACCCGCAGACGCCGAGAGGGCGCCGCTGATGTAGCGGCGCCCTCTCCCTGTGTCCGGGGTTCACTTCTCGCCCCAGTCGACGAGCAGCAGTCCCTGCTTGGTGTCGGCGAACCTCACCCACCCGTCGCCGAATTCGTAGGTCATGCCGAACCCGTCGTCGTCCTTGGCGATCGCGTAGTCGGGATCCTCGGTGATGTACGTCTTGCCGTTCGAGGTCGAGCGCAGCCATCCCTCCGAGATCAGGCTCGCCTGGGCCGTGCGGGAGTTCTCGGCGCTGATGGGGCCCCACGCGTACATCTGGCCGTGGTCGGACGCCGTCGAGTAGTCGGCCCACATGCACTCCAGCCCGCCATCGACGAGCACGTCGCCGATGCGGAACTCGCGCTCCTCGAACGTCCAGCCCTGGGACTTCAGGGCCTCGACGGTGCCCTTCGTGATCATCGTCTCGCAGGTCGGCCGGTCAGCGGGCGCGGTCGTGGCGGGCTTGTCGGCGGGGGCGGTCTCCACCTCGGCCTTCGGCGTTGCCGGAGGCTTCGAGGCCGTCGAGGCGGGGGTCTTGTCGACCGGCGTGCTGGGGCCGCTGCACGCGGCGAGGGACAGCGCGGCCAGCAGGGCGCCGGCAGCGAGTGGGAATCGGGTTTTCATGTGATCCGTGGGGGAGGGGTGCATGTCGCGCTCAGGCGCGCGGCGCGTCGCGGAACAGGGAGAGGAACGAGTCGTGCAGGATGCCGTTGGTGGCCAGCGCGGACAGTGCGGAGAGGGTCTCCGTGCCGTCGAACGCCGTCATCCGCCCACCGGCCTCGCGGACGATCGGAACGGCGGCGGCGATGTCGTACTCCTTGACGTCGAACTCGGCGACCATGTCGATGCGTCCCTCGGCGAGCAGCATGTAGCTGAAGATGTCGCCGTAGGCGCGGTCACGCCAGACGCGTTCAGCGAGGGCGAGGAGCTCGGGGGTCTTCCCGGCCTGCGCCCACTGCGAGATGCTCTGGAAGCTCACGCTCGCCTCGTCGAGCGAGTCGACCGTCGACACGCTCAGCCTGCGGGCTCCGCCGCTCGTGGCGGTCCAGGAGCCATCTCCTGCGGATGCCCACCAGCGGCGCCCGAGGGCGGGCATGCTGACCACGCCGACCTGCGGGACGCCGTCGACCGCCAGGGCGATCATGGTGCCCCAGAGCGGCACGCCGCGGAGGAAGTTCGCCGTCCCGTCGATCGGGTCGATGATCCACTGGCGGCTCGTGTCGCCCTCAGTGCCGAACTCCTCGCCGAGGATGCCGTCGTCGGGGCGCTCGGCGTGCAGGATGTCTCGGATGGCTCGTTCCGTGGCGAGATCAGCATCCGTGACGTGCGAGCGATCGGCCTTCAGGGAGACCTCGAGGTCGGCCGCGTCGAATCGGGGGAGGGATTGCGCATCGGCGGCATCCGCCAGGCGAAGGGCGAGGTCGAGGTCGGTGCGGAAGTCTGTGGCTGCGAGGGGGACGGTCACTTCAACAGGATAGTCCGGGCTGGTATGCCAGACCGGGGTGCCGGGTATCGGTCGTGAAACGATCTGCGATCGAGTGGCCGCCCGGCCGTGAGCAAGAGCAACGCGCCCGGGATCCGGAAGTGATTTGGCACGACCCGCCCCCGCTGGTAATGTAATTCCTCGGCCGGGGATAACATCCCGGGCCACGCACCTCTAGCTCAATCGGCAGAGCAATTGACTCTTAATCAATGGGTTCAGGGTTCAAGTCCCTGGGGGTGCACGGACAAGCCCTGGTAGATCTCGCCATCTACCAGGGCTTTTCTGCGTGCTCGTCCGGACTCCGATGTACTGCCGGCTGGCACCCAGGATCGCATCCGTCGCCTACTCGTCGTTGCGAACCGACGCCCAGCCCCGGTGGAAGAACGGCTCGAGCACCTCACGGGCCGCATCCGGACCCTGTCGACGAGCCCGCTTGATGTAGTGCTTCTCTGCAATCAGGCTCTGCCGGGACGAGATCTCGGAGAGAGGCGCGGACGGCACCCCGTAGGTCCGTTCGGGCACGCCTCGTTGTCGGGGCTTTCACCGTGTGCAGGGGATGGGGATGTATCCGGTGGCGCTTCGCTTCGTGAGTCTGTGAGCACGCACATGTCGGGCGCGTACAGTCCGAAGATGAGTAAGAACAAGGATTCGAAACACACCCCGCCATCGGAATGGGACGCCGCGCGAGGTGAGCATTGGCACGGCGCCAGGCCAACGAGCGAGACATCGATCCGTGACGCGAAGTCGCGCGCAGAGAAGCCCGATCCCATCCCGTCTCACCGCCCCCGCACGTAGACGAGAGTCCCGACCGAGTTCGACGTCCCGCCGGCGCGGTTCTTACCAGAAGATCCGAGCGGCGAGGTCGAGTTCACATCGATGGGCGACGGGAATCCTTCCTCGGATGTGGCGCGCTGAGATGGAGCTCAGCTACGGTGCCGCCAGGAGTGATGCCGTTCTCCTGCATGTCGACGAGGACGGGTTCTTCTGCCTCGTCGCCCCAGACGTATATCAGGGAACTGCTATCAGAATCCGTGGGATCTCGGGGGAGTCGCGCGACCACGGACCTCGATTCAGGGTTCAATCCCTGGGGCCGTTGTCTCGTCAACTCGCAGGGCTGTTGGAGCTCAGTGGGCGGAGAGCGCAGCGATCATGCCTTGCAGTGCGGCCAGCTGATCCAGGTACAGGCGGCGTGCGTCGGTGGCCCAGTCCGTCCCGGCCCCGTCGCGCTCGACCTGTCTCAGCTCGTGACACAGCACGACCGCCCAGCTGAAGGCGCCGTCGGGCGTCGCGGCGATCGGCGCGGAGAGCAGCTCCGCCCTCAGGTTTGCGGATCGCCACCCGTTCGCGAGCAGCCGTGCCCAGTCGAGTCCGTCCACGAAGCCGCGGCCAGACCATTCGAAGTCGATCACCGCTGCCCGGTCACCGTCGACGAACACGTTGGGTGGGATCAGGTCGCCGTGCTGGAAGACTCGCCTCGCCGACGCGGCATGCCGGCGCATCCTCACGACCTCCCCTTCCCGCAGAATTCCTTCTGCCAGGCCCCAATCAAGCTGGCTGATGTCGTCGAAGCCACGCCCGTCGACGGGCGGGTCCCATTCTGCAGTCGACGTCGCCAGGGCGACGCAGGCTCGCGCCACGCGGCGCGAGACGTCGCTCTCGAGGATCTTCCGCGGCCCAGCGCGAGACCTCCGAGCCGGGTGACCACGAGCTCGTCTCCGTTCGACGAGATCAGGCGCGGCGCACCGAAAGGGGGAGACACGGTGTCCATTGCGCGGTAGTGCTCCGCTTCGTTGGCCGCCGCTTCCGGTGATCGACCGCGCTTGATCACCATGTCGGCGAGGATCGTCACTTGCGATGAAGTCCCCATCGACTCAATCTAGATTCTCGGCCCGCGTTTGCCCACTGGTGCCCGGGTTGCAGCCGTTCCCTGACGCCCGATCCTCCTCGCTGCGTGCTCAGAAGTCCATAAGATCCGGAGGCAGATGACTGAGGTCGACGAGCAGCGTAGGGTCAGGGGGCTCGCGGGGCGCGATAACGGCGATGCTCACTCTCCGGTACGGCGAGACCAGCACGCTCAACTGAGTCCCGTTCGCGGTGCTGAAGTCGACGAACCTCGTCTCGACGGCGGCCACTTCGATGCGTCGCTTAAGGTCGACGACGTCCTCGCCCTGTGCCAGCGGGATTCCGTCGTCGCCGTCGAAGGATATGAGCGCGTGCGGTTGCTGAGTCATGGGCGCGACCATAGCGACATGGTCGCCGTCCGCTGAGGGGCTTGCGTCGGGGCCGTCGATCACTCAACACCGGGGGAACGTTCGGAATACGTCGAGCCCGTCGGCACTCATCCGAGCGTTCTAGGCGTACGGTTGCTGCCATGGGGAACCTCGAATACAACAGCTCCCGCCCGCCGATCCAGGTGGACGACGTGACGCTCGCGCATCTGAAGGTGGTCATCGGCACCAAGCTGCGTCGGCAGGAGAGCTTCATGATGACGTGGCTCCCTGACCAGTCCGTGCAGTCGGGGCGGCTGACGACGTGGATGCACCCTGCGATTCCGCTCGTCTTCTCCTTCGACTCCACGGCCATGCCCGTGATCGATCCGAAGCGGATCGAGCACATGATGGAGCTTCTGAACGCGCGCGGCGACCTGGTCCTCGATCAGATGTCGTAGGAGGTCGAGGACAGGGGCGATCTAGAGCCTGTCCAGCGCTGTCAGGGCGTCCGCGAGTGCCGTCTCCGCATCCGCCATGCGCTCGGCGACGCGCGCCTCCTTGTCGGCCGTCGCGTCCACGGCCTCGGCAGCGTCGTCGGCTTCGTCGCGCAGTCGGGCCAGCTCCGATTCCAGCTCCGCCACCCGTGCGGCGAGTCGGTCGGCCCTCGCGGTGGCGTCGCGCCGGTCGCGCACCGCCCTCCCATGCTCGGACCTCGCCCGGGCCAGCTCCTGCTCCGCGTCGCGCACGACGCGCTCAGCATCGCGACGCTCTCGGCGCGCCTTCACCTCATCCGTCGCCCGCGGCGCCACGGCGCCCCGCTCAGGGGGACCACCTGCGACGACCGCGGCGAGGTCGACCGGCTCGGACGGCTCCAGGTCTCGCACGAGTCGACCGGATGCGACCGCGGCCGCGGCATCCGGGTCGAAGAACGCGGCGGACAGAGTCTGCCGCACGGCCTCCAGAGTCGAAGCCGTCACCCGCTCCCCGCGGTCCTCGGCGAGGCCGGAAGCCTCCCTTGCCAGCTGGTCCGTCAGTGCGCGTCGCTGCCGTCCGAGTTCGGCGAGCGTACCTGCGTCGAGGTCGGCCTGGGCCTCGCGGAGCTCTTCGGCGAGCTGCAGCGCCTGTCCCAACCTGTCACGACGCTCGCGGGCGAAGAGGTTCACGACCCACGCCGCGACCGAGGGCTTCCGCAGGGCACGGATCCGCCTCGACAGGTCCGGATCGCCGACCGCCTCGGCGCGCGCGGCGCGCTCGCTCACGAAGCCCTTCAGCGGCGTGGTGCAGAGGTCAGCGGCGACGCTCTCCAAGGTCTCGGTCATCGCGTGCCTCCTATCGCGGAACGCCGGGCTGCATGAGCTCCACGGCGTCCTCGATCGTCTCGACCAGGTGCACGTGCGGCTCCATGGCGCGTCCTTTCGCCAGCGCCTTCAGCAGCGGCCAGGCGGGATAGCGGCGTGTCCAGTAGTCGCGGCCGATGAGCACCATCGGGGCGGTCGACGACTCGTCGGCGTAGTAGTTCTCGCAGGCGTCCTGGAAGATCTCCTGCACCGTTCCTCCCGCGCCCGGGAGGAACACGATCCCGTCCTGGCAGATCTCCAGCAGGATCGCCTCGCGCTGCGCGTTCCGGAAGTACTTCGCGATCGCGCTCGCGAACGCGTTGGGCGGCTCGTGGCCGTAGTGCCACGTGGGGATGCCGAGCGAGTCTCCGCCATCGGGGAACAGCTCACGCACCGTGAAGGCCGCCTTCGCCCACGCGTCGATGCTCGGAACGAAGCCGGGCGCTCTGCTGAGGATGGACAGCGCCTCGGAGAGGGCATCCGAGTCGTGACCCGCGAGATAGCCGCCCAGGTTGACCGCCTCCATCGCGCCCGGACCACCGCCCGAGGCCACGGTGTGGTTCTGCGCCAGCATCCGTCCGAGACGTGCGCCGTCGGCGTAGCCGGCGTCGCCGCGCGCCACGTCGTGTCCGCCCATCACGCCCACCAGACGGCGCCCCTGGATCCACTGCTCCAATGCCAGCCCGATGCTGTGGTCGTGCAGGGACTGGGCCAGCGCGCTGTCACGAGAGCCGGTGCGCTGCGACCACGCGTACACGCGCGCGTCCAGGCTCTGCGCGTAGTCGGGGGTGTTGTACAGCTCCTGCGCCGTGTACAGCGCGGTCCGGTAGGTGTCCACCGGCGTATCCGGGACGGTGGGGAACACCACGGCGCCGCGTGCCCGCACCGACTCCTCATCGTCCGAACGCAGCACGCACCCGAGGAACAGGGCACCTGCGACGTCGACCGAGCGCAGGTCGCGGCCGCGGTCGGTCAGGTCCAGCGAGCGCAGCCGCCATCCGGACATCGAGCGCGCCCCGGATGCGATGCGATGATCGAAGTCCTCCAGGGAGTCGACGTTGATGACCCCGCCGCGCGATCTCCTCATGTCCACGAGATTAGGCGACGGGGCTCTTCCGTCCGCCGCGACGCGGTGACATCATGGCGAGCAGGAGGCTGACATGATCGAACTCGATGACATCGACACCGACGAAGACGGCGCGCTGACCGCCACCGTGGAACTGCCAGGCGGACGCCGCGTCACCGTGGAGTACGAGTTCGACGAGGACTTCGACCGGGACGATGAGGACGAGGACTCCGCGGACGACGACGATGACGATGTCGTCGATGTGGAGCCCGAGGACCTCCCCGACATGGACACCATGCAGGAGACGGTGCAGCACGCCCTGGCCCGGCTCACCCAGGAGATCCTGGACGAGCGGGAGCGGGAGGTCGCCGAGGAGCTCACGGAGGCCGCTTACGAGGACGAGGATGAGGGCGCAGACCTCGCGGAGGCGCTGCAGTCCCTCAAAGACGACATCGCGCTCGACGGCGTCGTCGTGTTCGGAGACGGCGGCATCACCCTGCTGTACGTCGCGCCGGAGGAGTATCCCGACCTGATCATCTACTGCCTGCTGGACGAGGACCTCGAGATCGACGACCTGATGGTCGAGTGATCAGGCGACGCGGATCGTCTCGCCGCCGGTGAGCGACTCGAGCTGGGCGAACGTCAGCGGCATGACGGTGTGCGGAGTGCCGCCGGCGGTCCACACCTGCGCGAAGCCGCGCAGGTCCTCGTCGATGTAGGTCCGCAGCCGAGTCGGATGCCCGACCGGCGCGACTCCGCCGATCGCCTGACCCGTCGCTTCGCGCACGACATCCGCCGGAGCCATGGCGACGGCATCCGCTCCGATGCTCCGCGCGAGAACGCCGAAATCGACCCGGTGCGCGCCACTCGTCATCACGAGGACCGGCTCGCCGTCGGCGACCAGCACCAGGCTGTTGCCGATCGCGCCGACCTCGCAGCCGATCGCGGCCGCCGCCAGCGCGGCGGTCCGCGCGGAGTCGGGCAGCACGACGATCGCGCTGTCGACCCCGGCGGCCGCGAGGTGCTCCTGCACCAGCCGGCTGCGTGCGGGCAGATCGTCGGGTGCGTTCACGAGCGGCTCCTTCGGTCGGATGCCGCTCAGGCGGCGTCACCCATGAGGATAGCCTCGGCGTCCTCGCCCGCGCCCTCGCCTGCGTCGTCGATGTGGGAGAGCGCGCGACGCCCGAGCAGGATGGTGAGCGCGGCGATCAGCACGGACGCGGCGGCGAACAGGTACGGCACCGTGTCGTCGTAGGCGTGTGCCAGCGCTGCGGCGACCGGCGGTGCCATCGCTCCGCCGAGGAACCGCACCGCTGAGTATGCCGACGATGCGACCGAACGCGGCAGGTCGGTCGCCTCCATGACGGCCTCGGTCAGGACGGTGTTCATGATGCCGAGCATCAGGCCGCCGACGATGATGCAGATCACGAGCGCCGTCGAGTTCGCCACCAGCAGTCCGGCCGCGATCAGGTCGATCGCGAGCAGGGGAAGCGTGATGAGGATGACGGTCGTGCGGGAGATGCGACGCATCAGGGCGGGGGCCACCCACACGCTCGTGATGGCGAGGGCCACGCCCCAGCCGAAGAACGTGAAGCCGATGCCCATGGCGCCGAAGCCGAGGGGGAACGGCGAGAAGGCCAGCAGCACGAAGAAGCCGATGTTGTAGAACAGCGCCGCCACGGCGAGGATCGCCAGGGCCGGGCGCCCGAGTGCGCGGAAGGGCGCGGACAGGGGCATGGGCTCGCGCTTCTCGCCGCTGTCGCGCACCAGCGCCAGGACGGCGATGAATCCGATGGCCATCAGCACGACGACGCCGAAGAACGGGCCGCGCCAGCTGACCTCGCCCAGCAGGCCGCCCAGCAGCGGGCCGATGGCGATGCCGAGGCCGAGCGCGGCCTCGTAGAGCACGATCGCCGCACCGCTGCCGCCCGAGGCCGCACCGACGATGGTCGCGAGCGCCGTGGAGATGAACAGGGCGTTGCCCAGACCCCAGCCGGCGCGGAAGCCGATCACCCAGTCGACGCCGCCGCTCATGGCGCACAGCAGTGCGAACACGACGATGAGGGCGAGGCCGGTCAGCAGCGTCGCCTTGGCGCCGATGCGACTGGAGACCCAGCTGGTGATGAGCATCGCGAGCCCCGTCACCAGCAGGTAGCTGGTGAACAGCAGCTCGGTCTCGACGGGGGATGCCTTGAGCGAGTCGGCGATGGCGGGGAGGATCGGGTCGACCAGGCCGATGCCCATGAAGGCGACCACGCAGGCGAAGGCGACCGCCCATACCTGCGCGGGCTGGCGCCAGACCGATCCCTGTGGTGTTCCGCTCATTCGGCTTCTCCTGTCGTGGTGGTTTCCTGTGCGTGTGCGGCGAGGATCTCTGCTGCGCGCTGCAGCACGATCCACTCCTCGTCGGCGAGTCCCGCGAAACGGGGCGCGAGCGTGTCGCGCAGCTCCGCCCGCCACTCGGCGAGGTGGATGAGCCCGGCATCCGTCGCGTGCACCAGCGTCGCCCGCGTGTCGGCGGGGTCGGTGGTGCGGGTGACGAGGCCCGCCTGCTCGAGCGTCCCGATCAGCCGTGTCATTCCGGGCTGCGTGGTGCGGGCGGCGATCGCGAGCTCGCCGATGCGCATCCCGCCCTTCTGCTCGAGGATGCTGAGCGCGCGCCACTGCGCCGAGGGCGCCTCGTTCCCGGCGTCCTGCGCGGCGAACCGTGCGAGGGCGTGGGCGGAGAGCACGATCGACGGGATCACGTCCGCTTTTTCCATACCAATGAGTATATATCACATGGTATGTATATGGGTCGTTTGACGGCAGATGCCGCAGGGCATACGATTCCAATACCTGAATCGGGTTTCATGTTCCCGACCTTCCACCGTTGAAAGGCATCCAGATGCGGGTTACGAAGAAGTTGCTCCTCGGCTCGGTGCTCGCCACCGCGGCCCTCCTGTTCACGGCATGCGCGCCGCAGCCGGGCGCCGCACCCGGAGACGGCGGCGACAAGGGCCCCGCCGAGGTCCGCGTGGGCGTCATCACCAGCGAGACCGGCCCGCTGGCCGGCTACGGCAAGCAGTATCTCGACGCCTTCGCCGCGGGCCTGGACTACGCCACCGACGGCAAGGGCGCCGTGGGCGGAACCAAGATCGTCATCGAGAACCGCGACGACGCGGGCGACCCTGACACGGCGGTGACCGCAGCCAAGGAGCTGATCGGCGATGGCGTCAACATCCTGATGGGGAGTGCGTCCTCCGGCGTCGCGCTCGCGATGGCCGAGCAGGCCGCGCAGAACAAGGTGCTCTTCATCTCGGGCCCTGCTGCCGCCGATGCCATCACCGGCGTCAACGAGTACACCTTCCGCTCCGGACGTCAGTCCGCGCAGGACGTCGCGACCGCGGGAACGTTCCTCGAGGACATCAAGGGCAAGAAGATCTCCGTGTTCGCGCAGAACAACGCCTTCGGGCAGGGCAACGTCGCGGCGGTCCAGGCCATCCTCGGTGCCAAGGGCGCCACGGTGGAGCCGGTGCTGGTGGCGGAGGACGTGACCGAGTTCACCCCATTCGCGCAGCAGGTGCTCGCATCCGAGCCCGACCTCGTCTTCGTCGCGTGGGCCGGCGCCACCTCCGGCGCCATGTGGCAGGCGATGAGCCAGCAGGGCGTCCTGGACGCCATCCCGGTCGTGACCGGACTCGGCGACCGCGCCACGTTCGGCGCCTACGGCGAGGCATCCGAGAAGATCAACTTCCTGAACCACTACTTCGGGGGCGCGGCCGACAACAAGGTCGACACCGCGATGGTGGACGCGCTGAAGAAGAAGGGCGCCGAGCCCGACCTCTTCAGCCCCGACGGGTTCAACGCGGCCATCATGCTCGTGCACGCCGTCAAGGAGGGCAAGGGCGACGTGAACGCCATGATCAAGGCGCTCGAGGGCTTCACCTTCCAGGGACCGAAGGGCGAGAACACGGTCCGCGCGAAGGATCACGCGCTGATCCAGGACATGTACCAGGCGAAGCTCGTGGCCTCGGGAGGCACGTTCACGCCCGAACTCGTCGACACGGTTCCGGCCGCCGACGTCGCGCCCGCGGAGAAGTAGGAAGTGACCACCCCAGCCCCGCCCGCATCCGGCGCATCACTCCGCGTCGAAGGTCTCGGACTCGAGATCGGAGGAGCGACGATCCTCAAGGACGTCGACCTCGCCGTCGAGCCCGGTGCCCTCGTCGGAGTGATCGGGCCGAACGGCGCCGGCAAGACGACGCTGTTCAACACCATCTCGGGAGTGATCAGGCCCACGGCCGGCCGCATCCTGCTGGACGGCGCCGACGTCACCCGCACGAGCGTGCCGCAGCGCGCCCGGGCGGGACTGGGGAGGACGTTCCAGACCTCGAGCCTCTTCCCGCAGCTGAGCGTGTGCGAGAACGTGCGCATCGCGGTGCAGGCCACCGAGGGCGGCAGCTACTCGCTGTTCCACTTCCCGCGGCGCTCGGACGCCGCCAGCACCCGGGCCGAGGAGCTGCTCCGCTCCGTGGGGCTGGGGCACCGGCTGGACGCGCGTGCGGGGGACATCAGCCACGGCGACAAGCGCAAGCTCGAGATCGCCGTGCTCCTGGCGACCCGCTCCCGTCTGGTGCTGCTGGACGAGCCGATGGCCGGCGTCGCCTCCGGAGATGTCGCGGGCCTCGTCGACAGCATCCGCGGACTCCAGGCCGAGACAGGATGCACCGTGCTCATGGTCGAGCATCACATCGAGGTGCTGATGGGCCTGGTCGACCTGGTCGCGGTGATGTACTTCGGCAGCATCATCGCGGTGGACACCCCGCAGCGGATCATGGAGAACGCGACCGTGCAGAGCGCCTACCTGGGGACGGCTTCGTGAGTGCCCCCATCCTGCAGGTGCGGAACCTGCGCGCGTCGATCGCCGGCCAGCAGGTCGTCGAGGACGTGTCCTTCGACGTGCCGGCCACCGGCATCACCGCCGTGCTCGGACGCAACGGTGCGGGCAAGACCTCGACGCTGCGAGGCATCCTCGGACTGATCTCCCGCAGGGGGGAGGTGCTCCTCGACGGAGAGCGCATCGACGCGCTCAGCACGCACCGCATCGTGCAGCGCGGCGTCGGCTATGTCCCCGAGGACCGCGAGGTGTTCGCCGGGCTCACGGTCGCCGAGAACCTCGCGCTCGCCGAGCGCCAGCGCGAGCCGCGCCGCGAGTTCGTCGCGCAGCTGTTCCCCGATCTGATCGCGCGCCGCGAGCAGCGCGCCGGGACGCTCTCCGGAGGACAGCAGCAGATGGTGTCGGTCGCCCGCGCCCTGCTGAACGACAACAGGCTGCTGCTGGTCGACGAGCCCACCAAGGGACTGGCGCCCAAGATCGTCACCGAGGTGGCGGATGCCCTGGCCGAGGCCGCCACGACCGTTCCCATGCTGCT
The DNA here is from genome assembly GCF_052056515.1 of Microbacterium sp. 22195. Taxonomy (NCBI): domain Bacteria; kingdom Bacillati; phylum Actinomycetota; class Actinomycetes; order Micrococcales; family Microbacteriaceae; genus Microbacterium; species Microbacterium sp. 22195. The sequence goes on along the minus strand of NZ_JBQEPE010000001.1, from coordinate 756,779 downwards.
CGTGGAGCAGAACCTCGAGGTCGTGCGCCGCCTGGCGGACCAGGCCATCGTGATCGCGGACGGCCGCGTGGTGCACACCGGAACGGCATCAGAGATCCTCGATGACGCCGACCTGACCCGACGCCTGCTGGGCGTCAGCGCGGAGGAGACGAAGTGAGCACGCTTGTCCTCACCCTGATCATCGGCCTGGGCCTCGGGGCACTGTACTTCCTGGTCGCGAGCGGCCTGAGCCTGATCTACGGCCTGATGCACGTGCTGAACTTCGCCCACGGCGCCTTCCTCACCCTCAGCGCCTTCGTCGGCTGGGCGGTCGCCCAGACCATCGGCGTCTCCAGCTGGGGCGGCTTCCTGCTCTCGGTCCTCGCCGGCGCTCTGGTGGGCGCGGTGTTCGCGGCCCTGACGGAGCTGATCCTGATCCGGCCGCTGTACGAACGGCACATCGAGCAGGTGCTGGTCACGGTCGGGCTCTCGTTCGCCGCGATCGCGCTGTTCGAGGGCATCTGGGGCACGGATCCCGTCACCGTCACAGGACCGGCGTGGCTCGGGCAGACCACCTCGGTGCTCGGCGCCAGCATCCCGAACAAGTACTGGGTGCTCATCATCGCCGCGGGAATCGTGCTCGCCGGGCTCGTGCTGTTCCTGAAGAAGACCCGCTACGGCATGATCATCCGCGCCGGCGTCGAGAACCGCGCCATGGTCACCGCCCTCGGCATCGACGTGCGTCGCTCGTTCACCCTGGTGTTCGCGATCGGCGGCGCGGCCGCCGGCATCGGCGGAGTGCTCGCCATGCACGCCATGACCTACGTCTCGGCGCATCTCGGCTCCACGCTGCTGATCTTCGCGTTCATCGTGACCGTGGTGGGCGGCCTCGGCTCCCTGACGGGCGCCGCCGTCGCCTCGGTGCTCGTGGCCGTGCTGCAGCAGGTCGCCAACACCTACCTCGGCGGCACCGGCGACTTCATCGTCGTGATCCTGCTGGCGGTCGTGCTGCTGGTGCGACCGGCCGGACTGATGGGGAAGAGGGCATGACCATGCGCAGCATCCGAGACCTCCTCCCGCTCATCGTCGGCGCCGCAGTCGTCGTCGTGCTCGCGGTGCTCCCGCTGCTGAACCTCTCGATCCCCGGCATCCTGCCCGGGCCGACCTACACGCCGGGCTCGCTCGCCCTGATGTCGCTGTGCATGGTGTTCGCAGCCCTCGCGCTGTCGTACAACCTCATGCTCGGCACGGCCGGGTTGCTGTCCTTCGGGCACGCCCTGTACTTCGGCGCGGGCGCCTATGGGCTGGGCATCGTGCTCCACGCCGCCCAGCTCCCGCTCGTGCCTGCGGTGTTCGCGGCGCTGCTCGGCGGCGTCGTGATCGCCGTTGTCACGGGAGCCGTCGCCATGCGGGTGAGCGGCATCCCGTTCGCGATGGTGACACTCGCCTTCGCGCAGGCGGGCTCCGTGCTCGTCCGCCGCAACCAGGCGGTCACCGGCGGTGAGGAGGGGCTCAGCCTGAACACCGCAGGGGTTCCGGACTGGCTGGTGGGCGTCATCAACACCCGCAACCTGTACTGGGTGTCGCTGGCGGTCGTCGTGGTCGTCTACCTGATCGTGCTGTGGGTGGACCGCTCGCGCCTGGGACACCTGGCCGCCGCCGCACGCGAGAACGACCTGCGCGTGCGGGTGCTGGGTCTGCAGCCGAATCGGGCGAAGCTGATCGTGTTCGTGATCGCCGGCCTGTGCGCCTCCCTCGCGGGCATCGCGTACCTGCTGCTGCAGTCGGGCACGCAGCCCAGCGCCGTCGGAGCGGACCTCACGATCACGGTGCTGGTCATGGTGGTGCTCGGCGGAGTCGGATTCCGCTGGGGCGCGATCGTGGGCGGCGTGGTCTACACGATCCTCGATCAGCGACTCACGGTGCTGGCCAGGGCCGACGCCATCCACCAGCTCCCCGACATCCTGCGTGTGCCGCTGTCGGAGCCGCTGTTCATCCTGGGCGTGCTGTTCATCCTCGTGGTCATGTTCCTCCCCGGCGGCATCGCCGGGACGGTCGACGGCTGGGTGCGCCGCCGCCGGGGCAGGGCGGCGCCCGACACGGGCATCGCCGGGCTCGAGCAGAGCGACACGGCGGGTGTCGTGGCGCGATGATGGATGTCATGGCGGGCGCGCACACGATCGGGCGGTGGCTGCGCGACAGCGCCGTCGCAGCGCCCGCACGCATAGCCGTCGATGATCGCGGCGTGCGCACCGACTATCGCGCGCTCGCCGCACGAGTCGACGCGCTGGCAGCACGGCTGACGGATGCCGGGTACGGCGCCGGCCAGCGGATCGCCACGGTCTCGGGCAACTCGACCGACCACATCGTCGCGTTCTTCGCCTGCGCGGAGCTGGGCATCGCGTTCGTCCCGCTGTCGTGGCGGCTGACCCCGGGGGAGCTCGCGGATCTCGTCACCCGGACGGCGCCGGCACTGCTGCTGATCGACGACGAGCATGCCGCCCTCGCGACGGCGGCGCTCGAGCTCGTCGAGGCTCCCGTCTCGCGGGCCGCGCTCGGCGTGGCCGGAGTGGAGCGCGACGCGCCGCCCGCTGCGGAGGCGGCGCCGGCGCGACCGGCCCGCGACGACGACCCGCTGCTGGTGATCTACACCTCCGGCAGCGAGGCGGCTCCCAAGGGCGTCGTCCTCACGCACGAGAACTGCTTCTGGAACAACCTGGCGCTCGACCGCGCCATGCCCCTCGGCGCCGATGACGTCGTGCTCGCCATGCTGCCGCAGTATCACGTGGCAGCCTGGAACGTGCAGCCGCTGCAGGCGTGGTGGCGCGGCGCGACCGTCGTGCTGGAGCGCTCCTTCGATCCGGGCCGCGTGCTGCAACTGGTCCCTGAGCGCGGCGTCACCACCATGATGGGCGTGCCGACCCAGTACCGGATGCTGCTGCAGCATCCGCTCTGGGCATCCGCCGACCTCGCGTCGCTGCGTCGCGTGGTGGTCGGCGGGGCGACCATCCCCGACGACCTCGTGGCGAGCTGGGCCGCGCGGGGCCTGACCTTCACCCAGGGCTACGGGCTCACCGAGGCCGGACCCAACGTGCTGTATCTGGCTCCCGAGCTCGTCGCCGATCACCCCGGTGCAGTCGGCAGGCCTTACCCGGGCGTGGACGCGAGGCTGGTCGACCCGGCGACAGGCCTCGAACTGCGGGGCGTGGCGACCGGGGAGCTGTGGGTGCGCGGGGCGAGCGTCTTCCCCGGATACCTCGACGACCCCGATGCGACCGCGCGGGCCAGGAGCGGGGAGTGGCTCCGCACCGGCGACCTGCTGCACCGCGACGCCGACGGCATCCACCGGGTGGTGGACCGGCTGAAGGAGATCTACGTCTCAGGCGGGGAGAACATCGCCCCGGCCGAGATCGAGGGCGTACTGAACCGGCATCCGCTGGTCGCAGCCTCCGCCGTCGTCGGCGTGCCCGATCCCGTGTGGGGCGAGCGCGGCTGCGCGTTCGTGGTGACCGACGGCCCGGTGTCGGCGGACGAGCTGCGCGCTTTCGCCGCGGAGCGGCTCGCCGCGTTCAAGCTGCCCGCGCACATCGTGCTGCTCGACGAGCTGCCCCGCTCGACCATCGACAAGGTCGCCAGAGGCCGGTTGCGGCGGATGGCGCGGGACCTGCTCGCCGACCCGCCTCTGAAGGAGGAACATGATCACGCCCACTGAGGATCCGCCGGTCTCCCCGGCGACGGGACGGCCGCTGACCAAGCGCGGTCAGCTGACGCGCCGCCGCCTGCTGGAGGCGGCCGAGCAGGTGTTCGCCGATCTCGGCTATCACGAGGCGTCGATCGTGAAGATCACCGAGCATGCCGGGGTCGCGCTGGGCACCTTCTATCTGTACTTCGACAGCAAGCAGTCGATCTTCGAGGCCCTGGTCGTCGACCTGAACAGCCGTGTCCGGCACTCCATGTCCGAGGCGATGGCAGGTGCCGCGGACCGCATCGAGGCCGAGCGGAGGGGGTTCGAGGGCTTCTTCCGCTTCACCGCGCAGCATCCGGCGCTGTACCGGGTCGTCCGCGAAGCGGAGTTCGTCTCGCCCGCCATGCTCAAGCTGCATTACGAGCGCATCGTGGACGGGTACCGAGCCGGGCTCGCCGCCGCGCAGCGCGACGGCGAGGTCGCGTCCGAGCTGGACACCGAGGTGGTCGCGTGGGCGCTGATGGGCGCCGGCGAACTGATCGGCATGCGCTATCTGCTCTGGGAGACGGATGCTGAGGGGCGCCCGCCCGCCGAGATCGACCCGGCCGTGCTGGACGGCATGACCGCATTCATCACCCGGGCGCTGCGCCCGGACACCACGACCTCGCCGACCACGAAGGGGGCAGCAGGATGACCGAACAGGACCTCGCCGACAGGCGGGCCGTCGTCACCGGGGGAGCGAGCGGCATCGGCCTGGCGTGCGCCAAGGAGTTCGCCGGCCGCGGAGCGCACGTGATCATCGCTGATCTGAACGCCGAGGCGGCGGCTGCTGCCGCCGACGAGATCGGCGGGGAGGCGTGGGCCGTCGACCTCTCCGACACCTCAGCGCTCGATGCCCTCGAGCTGCAGGCCGACATCCTCGTGAACAACGCCGGCATCCAGCGGGTGAGCCCGATCGCCGAGTTCGATCCCGACGCCTTCCGGCTGATCCAGCGCATCATGCTCGAAGCGCCGTTCCTGCTGATCCGCGCCGTGCTGCCGGGCATGTACGAGCGCGGCTGGGGTCGGATCATCAACATCTCCAGCGTGCACGGGCTGCGCGCCAGCGCGTTCAAGTCGGCGTACGTCGCCGCCAAGCACGGGCTGGAAGGCCTGTCGAAGGTGACGGCCCTCGAGGGCGGCCCGCACGGCGTGACCAGCAACTGCATCAACCCCGGCTACGTGCGCACGTCGCTCGTCGAGAAGCAGATCGCCGACCAGGCGCGGCTGCACGGCATTCCCGAGAGCGAGGTCGTGGAGAGGATCATGCTCACCGAGAGTGCGATCAAGCGGCTGGTGGAGGCGACCGAGGTCGCCTCGCTCGCGGGCTGGCTGGCATCGGACGCGGCCGGCATGGTGACCGGTGCGTCGTACACCATGGACGGCGGATGGAGCGCTCGCTGATGTCCCACACCTACCGCACCACCGACGTCCCCGTCGCAGGCGGCGCCCTGCGCGTCGCGATCTGGGAGCCGGAGGGGGAAACGGTCGCGACCGCGCTGCTGATCCACGGGGTCACGTCCTCGCACCTGGCCTGGCCATTCGTCGTCGAGCGGATGCCCGGCGTCCGGATCATCGCACCGGACCTGCGCGGCCGGGGGATGAGCAGCACTCTCGAGGGGCCCGCGGGCATGGCGGCGCACGCCGACGACATGGCGGCGGTGCTGGATGCCGTGAGCGTCGAGTCCACGACCGTCGTGGGGCATTCGATGGGCGCGTTCGTCGCGGTCGCGTTCGCGCACAGGCATCCGGATCGTGTGCGTCGCCTGGTGCTCATCGACGGCGGCTTTCCGCTGGATCTGCCTGCGGGCGTCGACCCGGAGCAGGCGGTGCAGGTCGTGCTGGGACCGGTCGCCGAGCGCCTCTCGATGCGCTGGTCGGGCGTGCAGGAGTACACCGAGCGGTTCTGGCGGAATCATCCCGCGCTGGCCGAGGACTGGAGCGACGAGCTGGAGCGGTACATCGCCTACGATCTCGTCCCGGACGGTGACGCGTTCCGCGCCGCGACCACCTATCGCTCGATGGCCGACGACACCCGCGACATGAACGTCGGCACGCTGCTCCCGGAGGCACTGGCAGCGCTGTCGAAGCCGACCCTGTTCATCACCGTGCCGCGCGGCCTGCAGAACGAGACACCGGGGCTCTACCCGCCCGCGCACCTGCAGAAGGTGCTGGCGGAGTTCCCGCAGGTGCGTCACGTGCATCTGGACGACCTCAACCACTACACGGTCGTGATGTCCGAGCGCGGGGCGGACGCGCTGGCACCGTTGATCGTCGCCGAACTGGGGGCCTGACTACCGCCGGGCGCCTGCGATCCGCGAGGAGAGCTGGTGCGCGTGCGCCAGCAGCGTCCGGCCGAGCTGCGGAAGCCTGTCGGGGCCGAAGCGGAACTCGGCGCCCGTGAGACTCAGCGCCCATTCGGGGCGACCCTCGCGATCGAAGACCGCGGCGCCGATGCCCCAGGAGCCCTCCACGATCAGACCGGGATTCACGGCGTACCCCCGGGCCTTCGTCTCCGCGAGCCGCTTCCGCAGCGGCTCGGGGCCGTGGGCCGCGCCCCAGCGTCCCTCCAGCTCCGGATGGCGCTCGAGATACGCATCCACATCGTGGTCAGGCAGGAACGACAGGATCGCGATTCCGGCGCTGGCGACGCCGAGCGGAAAGCGGATGCCCTCGCTGAGCACGAAGGAGCGGATCGGGAACGACCCCTCCTCACGGATCAGGCACACCGTCTCGTCGGCCCGTCGCGTGGACAGGAACGCGCTCTCCTCGGTCTTCACCGCCAGCGAGCGCACGATGTCGCGGGAGATCTCCGTGATGTCGTAGCGCGACGCCGCGGCCGTGCCCATCAGATACAGCTCAGGACCGGCCGTCCAGCGCGAAGTCACCGGATCCTGATCGACCAGCCCCTCGACCTTCAGCGCGGTGAGCAGCCGGTGGGCTGTCGAGCGGCTGAGCGAGGCATCCGTCGCCAGCTGCTGCAGTGACGCGCCGTCCGCCGACGCCGACACCAGCCGCAGCAGGGCGGATGCCCGGGCGATGGCCTGCGCGCCGGGGACGGAGCGCCTCCCCGATGCCGTCGATTCCACAATGTGGACGCTACCCGGATCCTTGACCACATCGCAAGCATCGGCTTGCCGCCGCCGTCGCGCCGGGCGGATGCTGGATGAGGACATTCACGAAGGAGTGGTCAGTGATCGACAAACAGTTCGCATCGGCGGCCGAGGCGGTCGCTGACATCCCCGACGGAGCGTCGCTCGCGGTAGGAGGATTCGGTCTCTCGGGCAACCCGATGCTGCTCATCGAGGCGCTGCTCGCGCAGGGCACGAAGGACCTCAGCGTGGTCAGCAACAACTGCGGTGTGGACGACTGGGGTCTGGGCGTGCTGCTCGGCGCACGGCGCATCCGCAAGATGACCTCGTCCTACGTCGGCGAGAACAAGGAGTTCGAGCGGCAGTTCCTCGAGGGCGATCTGGAGCTGGAGCTCACCCCGCAGGGCACGCTGGCCGAGAAGCTGCGGGCCGGCGGCTCCGGCATCGCCGCGTTCTTCACGCAGACCGGCGTCGGCACGCAGGTCGCCGAGGGCGGGCTGCCGCGTCGCTACAACGCCGACGGGACGATCGCGGTCGCCTCTCCCGTCAAGGAGACCCGCTCGTTCGACTTCCACGGCGCGGAGCGCGAGTTCGTGCTGGAGGAGTCGATCACCACCGACTTCGCCCTCGTGCACGCGCTGAAGGGCGACCGGCACGGCAACCTCGTCTTCAACAAGGCCGCCCGCAACTTCAACCCGCTCGCCGCCATGGCCGGGCGCATCTGCATCGCTCAGGTCGAGCAGCTCGTCGAGCCCGGCGAGCTCGACCCCGACGGTATCCACCTGCCCGGAGTCTTCGTGCACCGGATCGTCGAGGTGGGGACCGGCATCGAGAAGCGCATCGAACGGCGCACCGTCGCCGCAGGACAGGGAGGCGACTGACATGGCGCTCACGCGGAACGAGATGGCGGCCCGCGCCGCACGGGAGCTCACCGACGGCTCGTACGTCAACCTCGGCATCGGCCTGCCCACACTGGTCCCCAACCACGTGCCCGAGGGCGTGACGGTCGTGCTGCAGTCCGAGAACGGCATCCTCGGCGTCGGGCCGTACCCGACCGAGGAGAACGTCGACCCCGACCTCATCAACGCGGGCAAGGAGACCGTCACGCTGCTGCCCGGCGCCGCGTTCTTCGACTCGGCGACCAGTTTCGGCATGATCCGCGGCGGCAAGATCGACGCCGCCATCCTCGGCGCGATGCAGGTCTCCGCCACCGGAGACCTGGCCAACTGGATGATCCCGGGCAAGATGGTCAAGGGACCCGGCGGCGCGATGGACCTGGTCCACGGCGCCGGCCGCGTGATCATCCTGATGGAGCACGTCGCCAAGGACGGCTCCGCCAAGATCGTCAACGACTGCACGCTCCCGCTGACCGGCAGGGGAGTCGTGCATCGCATCATCACCGACCTCGCGGTCATCGACGTCACGCCCGACGGGCTCGTGCTCGTGGAGACGGCACCCGGCGTGACCGCGCAGGAGGTCATCGACGCCACCGAACCGCCGCTGACGGTCTCGGAGAACCTGAAGGAGAACTCATGAGCGACATCGTCATCGTCGCCGCTGCCCGCACCCCGCAGGGACGCCTGAAGGGGCAGCTCGCGCCGTTCACCGCGCCGCAGCTCGGCTCGTTCGCGATCCGCGGCGCCCTCGAGCAGGCCGCCATCTCGCCGACGGACATCGACGCCGTGGTCATGGGCCAGGTCCTCGCGGCGGGCTCCGGGCAGAACGCGGCGCGCCAGGCCGCGATCGGCGCCGGCATCGGCTGGGACGTCCCGGCCAGCTCGGTCAACAAGGTCTGCCTCTCCGGGCTCACCGCGATCATCGACGCCGCCCGCATGATCCGTACCGGCGACGCCACCACGGTGGTCGCCGGAGGCATGGAATCCATGACCCGCGCGCCGCATCTGCTGATGGGCTCCCGCGACGGCTGGACCTACGGCACGGTCGACGTGCTCGACCACATGGCGTACGACGGCCTCACCGACGCGTACGACAAGGAGAGCATGGGAGCATCGACCGAGCGTCAGAACCCGCGCTACGAGATGACCCGCGAGCTGCAGGACGGGGTCGCCGCGCTGTCCCACCAGCGCGCCGCCGCAGGCCAGGCCGGCGGCGCGTTCGACGCCGAGATCGTGCCGGTCACGGTGCCGCAGCGCAAGGGCGACCCGCTCGTGCTCACCCAGGACGAGGGCATCCGTCCCGAGACCACGGTCGAGACGCTCGCGGGGCTCCGCCCGGCGTTCGCCGAGGGCGGCACCATCACGGCCGGCAACTCATCGCAGATCTCCGACGGAGCGGCAGCCGTCGTGGTCACCACGCGCGAGAACGCGGCGGCCAAGGGCTGGCCCGTGCTCGCCGTCGTGGGCGCCAGCGGCCAGACCGCGGGCCCGGACAACTCGCTGCAGGCGCAGCCGGCCCGCGCGATCGAGAAGGCCCTGGGCAAGCAGGGCATCACGACAGACGACCTCGACCTGGTCGAGATCAACGAGGCGTTCGGCGCCGTGGTCGCGCGATCCCAGCAGGAGCTCGGACTGTCCAGCGACATCGTGAACGTGCACGGCGGCGGCATCGCCATCGGGCATCCGATCGGCGCCAGCGGAACGCGACTGGTCGTGCACCTCGTGCACGAGCTCGCCAAGCGCGGGTCCGGCACGGCTGTGGCCGCCCTCTGCGGCGGCGGCGGTCAGGGCGAGGCGCTGGTCCTCACGCGCTGATCGGGTCTGCAGCGTCCTTCGCCTCGTCGCTGCGCTCCTCGCTCAGGAACCGGGGTGGATCCGGCCCCTGAGCGAGCGCAGCGAGACGAAGGGTCAGTGCTTGGTGCCCTTGGCGGCCTTCTCGATCGCCTTGAGCTGCTTCTTCGCCCGCTTGGTCTGCTTGGGGGCCAGCGGCGAGTCGTAGGCGACCGAGAGCCCGCGCTCGTCGCGGCGCATGTCGACCGCGGCGCCGATCGCGAGGGCGAGCGTGATGCCCCAGCTGATCCAGGCGAGCACGGCGCGCCACGTGATCGGCGCCTCGCGGGTGCCACGCAGCAGTGACATTCCGGCCGTGATGGCGCCGATGAGTCCAGTGCTGAAGAGATACCGCATGGCTTCACGTTAGCCGACGAGCATCCCTCCTCGGCTAGGCTTGACAGCAGTTACAGCTGTGTATCTACCGGCCGCCGGCTCCCCGGCGGACAGCGGCGGCACCCGACCCGGCGTCGCGATGCGGCGCCCGAGAGCCATGACACAGATCGATTCCTCGCCGAGCCTGCTGCGCCTCGCCGGCCTTCCGTACTTCCTCATCGCGTTCATCGCGCGACTGCCGTTCGCCATGATGGTCGTCGGCGTGCTGACCATCGTGGTCAGCGCCCGCGACTCGCTGTCCCTGGGCGGCCTCACCTCCGCCGCCGTCGGCATCGGCACGGCGCTGATCGGCCCGTTCCTGGGAGCTGCCGCCGACCGCTACGGTCAGCGCCCTGTGCTGGTCGCCGCGGCCGCGCTCAACGCGGCCATGCTCGCCGCGTTCGCCGCCGTCGTGTACAGCCCGCTCGACCAGGGCTTCGTGCTGCTCGCCGCCTTCGCGATCGGCGCCACCGCGCCGCAGGTCTCGCCCATGTCGCGCTCGCGGCTGGTCACCATCATCGACGAGCGGATGCCACAACCGCGGCGCGCCCGCACGACCTCGGCGACCATGTCGTACGAGTCGGCAGCCGACGAGACCGTGTTCGTGTTCGGCCCCTTCCTGGTCGGCGCGCTCGCCTCGCTGATCGCCCCCTGGGCGCCGATGGTGATGGCATCCGCCCTCACCCTGCTGTTCGTCGGCGCGTTCGCCCTGCACCCCACCGCGCGGCACGTCTCCGCCTCGCGAGCGGCGGACGGCACCGCGCCGTCCGCCGTGTCGGAGCTCTTCCGCCCCACGCTGCTGGTGGTGGTGCTCGGGATCCTCGGCGTCGGCCTGTTCTTCGGGGCGATGCTCACCGCCCTCACCTCGTTCATGGCCGACCGCGGCGTCGCGGAGCAGGCCGGACTGCTGTACGGCGTGATGGGGATCGGCTCGGCGATCCTCGCGCTCGGCGTGGCCTGGCTGCCGCCGCGCTTCACGCTGCACATGCGCTGGCTGGTGTTCGGCGGCATCCTGCTGGCGGGATCGGTGCTGGTGATCACAGCATCCGATGTCCCGGCCATGACCGTCGCCCTCGCGATCCTCGGCATCGGGGTCGGGCCGACGCTCGTCACGCTGTACAGCCTGGGGGCCGCGCGCAGCCCGCTCGGGCGCTCGGCCACCGTGATGACCATGCTGGGCGCAGGGGTCGTCGTCGGCCAGGCGGCCGCCGCGGCGATCACCGGAGAACTGGCCGAGGGCTCAGGCACCGCAGCCGCACTCGTCATGCCCCTGATCGCCGCGGCCATCGTCGTCGCGACCGGTATCGCAAATCGGCTCATGACGCCAGCCCGGCGCTGAGCCGCGCCGCGATCGGTAGCCTGGAGGAACCGAGCAGAGGAGTCCCCATGGCAGCCGCAGAGTTCGTCGTCGTCGCCAACCGACTGCCGGTCGACCGGGTCGAGACGGCCGACGGCGAGGAGATCTGGCGCACCTCGCCCGGCGGGCTCGTGGCGGCGCTCGAGCCCATGATGCGCAGCGTGGACGGCGCCTGGGTGGGCTGGGCGGGGATGCCGGATGTCGAGCTCGCCCCGTTCGACGCCGACGGCATCCGCCTGATCCCCGTCGCACTCAGTGAGGCCGACATCCAGGAGTACTACGAGGGCTTCAGCAACGACACGATCTGGCCGCTGTACCACGACGTGATCGCCCCGCCGCAGTACCACCGCGAGTGGTGGGAGGCGTACGTCTCGGTGAATCTGCGCTTCGCCGAGGCCGCGTCCGCCGCGGTGGCGAAGGGCGGCACCGTCTGGGTGCACGACTACCAGCTGCAGCTGGTGCCCGAGATGGTGCGCAACCTGCGTCCGGACGTGACCATCGGCTACTTCCACCACATCCCGTTCCCCGCCCACGGGCTTTACGCGCAGCTGCCGTGGCGGGATCAGGTGCTGCGCGGCCTGCTCGGCGCCGACGTGATCGGCTTCCAGCGTGCACAGGACGCCGCGAACTTCCTCGCCGCGGTCAAGCGCCGCCTGGGGTTCGAGACGAAGGCCAGCGCCATCACCCTGCCCGACGGCCGCCGCAGCCATGCGAGGGCGTACCCGATCTCGATCGACACGACGCCGTACCGCGAGCTCGCTCAGCGCGCCGACATCCGCGCCCGCGCGGTGGAGATCCGCGAGGGGCTCGGCAATCCGAAGCACATCCTGCTGGGTGTGGACCGGCTCGACTACACGAAGGGCATCCGGCACCGCATCAAGGCCTACGGCGAACTGCTCGACCAGGGCAGGATCTCCGTGGAGGACGTCACCTTCATCCAGGTGGCGAGCCCCAGCCGTGAGCGGGTCGACGCCTACGTGCACCTGCGCGACGAGGTCGAGCTCGCCATCGGCCGGATCAACGGGGACCATGACACGCTCGGGCACACGGCGATCCGGTACCTGCACCAGGGATTCCCCCGCGAGGAGATGGTGGCGATGTACCTGGCCGCCGACGTGATGCTGGTGACGGCGCTGCGCGACGGAATGAACCTCGTCGCGAAGGAGTACGTCGCCACCCGGGCCGACAACCGCGGCGTGCTCGTGCTCAGCGAGTTCACCGGCGCGGCCGACGAGCTGCGACAGGCGGTGCGGGTGAACCCGCACGACATCGAGGGCGTGAAGGATGCCATCGTCGCGGCCATCGAGATGCCGCGCACCGAGCAGAGCCGCCGGATGCGATCGCTGCGCAAGCGCGTGCTCGAGCACGACGTCACGGCCTGGTCTCAGGCGTTCCTGAAGGCGCTCGAGCACGCCTCCCAACACCGTCACCACCCGGAGGAGCCCGCATGACCCGCACCTGGACACCAGGCAGCCCCGACGAGGCCGTCACCGCGATCGCCCGCACGCCCGTGCTGCTGGTCGCCCTCGACTTCGACGGGACGGCGTCCCCCCTGGTCGCCGACCCGATGAGCGCGCGCGCCCTGCCTGAGATCTCGGATGCCGTGGCGCGACTGGCGGTGCTGCCCGACACCGAGGTGGCCTACGTCTCCGGGCGGAGCCTCGTGCACCTGCGGGAGATCACGGAGCACTCCGACGACTCGCCGGTGATCCTCGCCGGCTCCCACGGCGCGCAGTACTGGTTCCCGGGAGAGGGCGAGGCGGATGCCGCCGAGAGCGAGCAGGAGCGCGATCTGCGCGAATCGCTGTTCGACGAGCTCGAGCCGCTGCTCACGGAGTACCCGGGCGTGGAACTGGAGCGGAAGACCTTCGGCGTCGGCATCCACGGCCGTCCCGCGGATCCGGCCGTGGAGCGCGCCGCGTTCGCCGCGGTCGACGAGGTGATGGCGCGCCGGGCGGCGCGCTGGCGCCGGCGCACGGGCGACCGCATCCTGGAGTTCTCCTCCCGGCACGAGGGCAAGGATGCGGCGATCACCGCGCTGCGCGCCCGCACCGGGGCCACCGGGATCCTGTTCGCCGGCGACGACGTCACCGACGAGGACGCGCTGCGCGTGCTCACGAAGGACGACCTGGGCGTGCGGGTCGGCCCGGGGGAGACCTCGGCGACTCTGCGTGTGGGATCCCCACAGCAGATCGGCGAACTCCTCGGCGTCATCGCGACAGAGCGCGCGGCCGGTCGGGAATAGACTTCCGTCATGTCCTCGCAAGAAGCCCCCTCCGGCGCGCCCGGCGCGCCCGCTGAAATCGACATCAAGCCCCGCAGCCGGGTCGTCACCGACGGCATCGAGGCGACCACGTCCCGAGGCATGCTCCGTGCCGTGGGCATGGGCGACGCAGACTGGGACAAGCCCCAGATCGGCATCGCGTCCAGCTGGAACGAGATCACCCCGTGCAACCTGAGCCTGGACCGGCTCGCGCAGGGAGCCAAGGAGGGCGTGCACTCCGGCGGGGGATACCCGCTGCAGTTCGGCACCATCTCCGTCTCCGACGGCATCTCGATGGGCCACGAGGGCATGCACTTCTCGCTGGTGAGCCGCGAGGTCATCGCCGACTCCGTCGAGACGGTCATCATGGCCGAGCGCCTGGACGGCACCGTGCTGCTGGCCGGCTGCGACAAGTCCATCCCCGGCATGCTGATGGCGAGCGCCCGCCTGGGCCTGTCGAGCGTGTTCCTGTACGCCGGCTCCATCGCACCGGGCTGGGTGAAGCTCTCGGACGGCACCGAGAAGGACATCACGATCATCGACTCGTTCGAGGGCGTCGGCGCGTGTCGCGCCGGCCGGATGACCGAGGAGGACCTCAAGCGCATCGAGTGCGCGTTCGCCCCGGGTGAGGGCGCATGCGGCGGCATGTACACCGCCAACACGATGGCATCCGTCGCCGAGGCGCTCGGTCTGAGCCTCCCCGGCTCCGCCGCGCCGCCCTCCGCCGACCGCCGCCGCGACTACTTCGCGCACCGCTCCGGCGAGGCCGTGGTCAACCTGCTGCGCCAGGGCATCACGACCAAGGACATCCTGACGAAGGAGTCCTTCGAGAACGCCGTCGCCCTCGCCATGGCCCTGGGCGGTTCGACCAACGTCGTTCTGCACCTGCTGGCCATCGCCAACGAGGCGGGTGTCGAGCTGAGCCTGCACGACTTCAACCGCATCGGCGACCGCACCCCGCACGTGGGCGACCTCAAGCCGTTCGGGAAGTACGTCATGAACGACGTCGACCGTCACGGCGGCATCCCCGTGATCATGAAGGCCATGCTGGACGAGGGCCTGCTGCACGGCGACGCGCTGACCGTCACCGGCAAGACCGTCGCGGAGAACCTGCGCGAGCTGAACCCGGACCCGATCGACGGCGAGGTCATCCGCACCTTCGACAACCCGATCCACACCTCCGGCGGCATCACGATCCTGCACGGCTCGATGGCTCCCGAGGGCGCCGTCGTGAAGTCGGCCGGCTTCGACGCCGACGTCTTCGAGGGCCCGGCCCGCGTGTTCGAGCGCGAGCGCGCCGCGATGGACGCCCTCGCCGCGGGCGAGATCAACGCCGGCGACGTGGTGGTCATCCGCTACGAGGGCCCGAAGGGCGGACCCGGCATGCGCGAGATGCTCGCGATCACCGGAGCCATCAAGGGCGCGGGGCTCGGAAAAGATGTACTACTCTTGACGGACGGACGATTCTCAGGCGGCACAACCGGCCTGTGCATCGGCCACATAGCACCCGAAGCGGTGGACGCAGGTCCTATCGCCTTCGTGCGCGATGGTGATCTGATACGGGTCGATATCGCGGCTCGCTCCCTCGAGCTACTCGTCGAGGAGGCTGAGCTGAGCTCCCGCCGTGAGGGCTGGGAGCCCCTACCCCCGCGCTATACCCGTGGCGTCCTCGCCAAGTACTCCCGTCTCGTGCGCTCCGCCGCACAGGGCGCGGTGACCGGCTGAGCCTGAGACAGGCACGCCCTCCGCTCCCGTCCGGGTACCTGCTCATCACGATCATCAGAGGAATGAAATGACACCTCCCGATTCCGCACCGGCCGTGCCGCGGCCACCGGCGCGCACCGCATCCGCTCCCGAGATCTCGGGTGCCGAGGCGGTCGTCCGCTCACTCGAGAAGCTGGGCGTCACCGACGTCTTCGGCATCCCGGGCGGTGCGATCCTCCCGGTGTACGACCCGCTGATGGACGCATCCGATCTCCGGCACATCCTGGTCCGCCACGAGCAGGGCGCCGGGCATGCGGCGGAGGGCTACGCCTCGGCCTCGGGCCGGGTCGGCGTCTGCATCGCCACCTCCGGTCCCGGCGCGACCAACCTGGTCACCGCCATCGCCGACGCGTACATGGACTCCGTGCCGCTGGTCGCGATCACCGGTCAGGTGTTCTCCACGCTGATGGGCACGGACGCGTTCCAGGAGGCCGACATCGTGGGCATCACGATGCCGGTGACCAAGCACTCCTTCCTCGTGAAGGACGCGGCCGACATCCCGGGCGCGATCGCGGCGGCGTTCGAGATCGCCTCGACGGGTCGTCCAGGCCCTGTGCTCGTGGACATCACCAAGGACGCGCAGCAGGACGTCGTGCCGTTCATCTGGCCGCCCAAGGTGGAGCTTCCCGGCTACCGCCCGGTGACCAAGGCGCACGGCAAGCAGATCCAGGCGGCGGCGACGCTGCTGGCCGAGGCCAGGAAGCCCGTGCTGTACGTCGGCGGCGGCGTGATCCGCGGCAAGGCGTCCGACGAGCTCCGCATCCTCGCCGAGTCCACCGGCGCGCCCGTCGTGACCACGCTGATGGCCCGCGGCGCCTTCCCGGACTCTCACCCGCAGCACCTCGGCATGCCCGGCATGCACGGCACGGTCCCCGCGGTGCTCGCGCTGCAGGAGGCCGACCTGATCGTCTCACTCGGCGCGCGCTTCGACGATCGTGTCACCGGCAAGGTCGCGCTGTTCGCCCCGAACGCGAAGATCGTGCACGTCGACATCGACCCCGCCGAGATCTCCAAGATCCGCACGGCCGACGTGCCGATCGTGGGCGATGTGCGCGATGTGCTGGTCGACCTCGACACCGCCTTCCGCAGCACGGTGAGCAGCGACGGACCGGACACCGACGAGTGGTGGTCCTACCTGGACGGCCTGAAGTCCGAGTTCCCGCTCGGCTTCGCGCCGACCAGCGACGGACTGCTCTCGCCGCAGCACGTGATCCAGCGCATCGGCGAGCTGACCGGGCCCGAGGCCGTGTACGCGGCGGGCGTGGGGCAGCACCAGATGTGGGCCGCGCAGTTCATCAAGTACGAGCGTCCCAACTCCTGGCTGAACTCCGGCGGCGCCGGCACGATGGGCTACTCGGTCCCGGCCGCGATGGGCGCGAAGGTCGCCGAGCCCGACCGCGTGGTGTGGTCGATCGACGGCGACGGATGCTTCCAGATGACCAACCAGGAGCTCGCGACCTGCGTCATCAACAACATCCCGATCAAGGTCGCCATCATCAACAACTCGTCGCTCGGCATGGTGCGGCAGTGGCAGACGCTGTTCTACGACGGCCGGCACTCCAACACCGACCTGAACACGGGGGCTGGCACGGTCCGCATCCCGGACTTCGTCAAGCTCGGTGAGGCGTACGGCTGCCTTGCGATCCGGGTCGAGAAGGAGGACGAGGTGGACGCCGCGATCCAGCTGGCGCTGGAGACCAACGACCGTCCGGTGCTGATCGACTTCGTCGTGAGCGCGGATGCCATGGTGTGGCCGATGGTCCCCCAGGGCGTCAGCAACAGCTACGTCCAGTACGCGCGCGACCACGCGCCGGCCTTCGAGCAGGAGGACTGACCATGGCATCGCACGTGCTGAGCCTGCTGGTGGAGGACACCCCCGGCATCCTGACCCGCGTGGCCGGGCTCTTCGCCCGCCGCGGCTTCAACATCGAGTCCCTCGCCGTGGGCGTGACCGAGGTCGCCGGGATCTCCCGGATCACGGTCGTCGTCGACGTGGAGGACCTGCCGCTCGAGCAGGTCACCAAGCAGCTGAACAAGCTGATCAACGTGATCAAGATCGTCGAGCTCGAGCAGTCGTCGTCCGTGCAGCGCGAGCACATGCTCATCAAGGTGCGCACCGACAACAACACCCGCTCGAACGTGCTCGAGGTCGTCAACCTGTTCCGCGCCTCGGTCGTGGACTACGCGCCCGACGCGCTGGTGGTCGAGGTCACCGGCGATCAGGGCAAGGTGCAGGCGCTGCTGCGGGCTCTCGAGCCCTTCGGCATCAAGGAGCTCGCCCAGTCGGGCCTGCTCGCCATCGGCCGTGGCGGCAAGAGCATCACCGAGCGCGTCCTGCGCGGCTGACCACATGACCATGTTCGCTCGGCCGGTTGCTGAGCGAGCGAAGCGAGACGAAGTACACAACCAAGGAGAAACAACACCGTGAGCACCGAGATCTTCTACGACGACGACGCTGACCTCTCGATCATCCAGGGCAAGAAGGTCGCCATCGTCGGCTACGGCTCGCAGGGCCACGCCCACGCGATGAACCTGCGCGACTCGGGCGTCGAGGTCGCCATCGCCCTCAAGGAGGGCTCCAAGTCGATCGCCAAGGCTGAGGAGGCGGGCTTCCCCGTCAAGACGGTCGCAGACGCCACCGCCTGGGCCGACGTCATCATGATCCTCGCGCCGGACCAGCACCAGCGCGGCATCTACACCGAGTCGATCAAGGACAACCTGACCGCGGGCAAGGCCCTCGCCTTCGCGCACGGCTTCAACATCCGCTTCGGCTACATCGACGCACCTGAGGGCGTGGACGTCATCCTCATCGCTCCGAAGGCACCGGGCCACACCGTGCGTCGCGAGTTCGTCGCAGGCCGCGGCATCCCGGACATCATCGGTGTCGAGCGCGACGCGACCGGCGGGGCCTGGGCGCTCGCCCTGTCGTACGCGAAGGCCATCGGCGGCACCCGTGCCGGCGTCATCAAGACGACCTTCACCGAGGAGACCGAGACCGACCTGTTCGGCGAGCAGGCCGTGCTCTGCGGTGGCGTCAGCCACCTCGTGCAGGCGGGCTTCGAGACCCTCACCGAGGCGGGCTACCAGCCGCAGATCGCCTACTTCGAGGTGCTCCACGAGCTCAAGCTGATCGTCGACCTGATGTGGGAGGGCGGCATCGCCAAGCAGCGCTGGTCGATCTCCGACACCGCCGAGTTCGGCGACTACGTCTCCGGCCCGCGCATCATCGACGCCGGCGTCAAGGAGCGCATGAAGGAGGTGCTGGGCGACATCCAGTCCGGCGCCTTCGCCAAGCGCTTCATCGACGACCAGGACAACGGCGCTGCCGAGTTCCTGGCCCTTCGCGAGAAGGAGCAGGGTCACCCGATCGAGACCACGGGCAAGGAGCTGCGCGCTCTGTTCGCCTGGAAGCAGTCCGACGAGGACTATGTCGAGGGCAGCGCTGCGCGCTGACCGCGACATAGTCCCGGAGGGCAGTGCTGGTATGGCCGCTTCGCGGCCGCCGGCCCTTCGGGCCTGGGTCGAGGGCAGCGCTGCACGCTGACCCCCGGTTCGACTGAGAAAGGGCATCCCTTCGGGGATGCCCTTTCTTTGTCTGTTCAGATCACTGCAGGACGACGCCCTCGCCGACGACGCGCAGCGCGATGCGCCGTCCGGGCTTCGCGAGAGCAGCGTTCCAGTGCCGGATGGTGATGGTCGGCGGCTCCGCGGACAGGCGCGGGTCGGCGTCCGCCTGCGACTCCAGCCGGATGCGCACGGAGCTCTCCGCGCCGAAGTACACGCCGTCCTCGACGGTGCCCCGGACGGGGGCGTCGGCGACGATCTGCACCTGCTCGGGGCGCAGCATGAGCGTGACGTGCCCCTGCACCGGCGGGTTCCGCACCGGGATGTAGCCGAGCGCGCAGGACGCGAGAGAGCCGTCCAGCCACGCGTCCAGCACGATCGCCTCGCCGAGGAACTCAGCGACGCCGCGGTCGACCGGGCGGGTGTAGACCACGAACGGGTGCCCGGTCTGCACCAGATCGCCGTCGCGCATGACGGCGACCTGGTCCGCGAAGCTCAGGGCCTCGGACTGGTCGTGCGTCACCAGGATCGCCGTCGTCCCCGCCTCGGCGAGGATGGCCGAGACCGCCTGCCTGGTGGCCGAGCGCAGTCCCGTGTCGAGTGCGGAGAACGGCTCGTCCAGGAGCAACAGCTGCGGCTCGCGGGCCAGGGCGCGGGCGATCGCCACGCGCTGCTGCTGTCCGCCGGAGAGCTGGTCGGGGCGACGGTCGGCGAACTCGCGCGGCAGCGCCACGAGGTCGAGCAGCGCAGCGACGCGGTCGCGTCGTTCGCCACGCGGCAGGTGCTCGAGGCCGAAGGCGATGTTGCGGGCCACGGTCAGATGCGGGAACAGTCCGCCGTCCTGCGTGACGTATCCGATGCCGCGGCGATGAGCGGGGACCCAGGTGTCGGGTCCGGCGACCTGGATGTCGCCCAGGCTGATCTCGCCGCCGTCGGGGCGGGCGAAGCCCGCGATCACGCGCAGCAGCGTGGTCTTGCCCGATCCGGATGCCCCGACGATCGCGGTGATCCCGCCGCGCCGCACCGCGAGGTCGATGCCGTGCAGGACCTCGTGCCCGCTGTACGAGGCGGTCACCCCAGACAGCAGCAGGTGGGCGTCCGGCACGGGACCGGTGCCGATGGTGGGGACGGCGCCTGTGGAGCCGAGGTTGGATGCGGTCATTCGGTCGCCGCCTTCGTGGTGGTGCGCCTGGTGCTCCGGGCAGTGGTCGACTGCCGGAACAGCAGATAGGTCATGGGGGCGGAGAGCAGGATCAGCAGCAGCGCGTAGGGGGCCGCGCCCGCGAAGTCGATCTCGCTGGACAGGCTCCAGAAGCGGGTCGCCAGGGTCTGCACCCCGATCGGGGAGAGCAGCAGGGTCGCGGTCAGCTCGCCGGCGATCGCGAGGAACACCAGAGCCATCCCCGCAGCGGTCGCCGGCGCCACCAGGCGAAGCGTCACGCCCAGGAACGCGCGCAGCGGCGGGCGACCCAGCGCCTGGGCTGCCTCCTCCAGCAGCGGCGGGGCCTGCGCGATGCCGGCCTGCAGTGGCACCAGCGCCCGAGGCAGGAACAGCAGCGCGTATGCGACGAGCAGCAGCAGGGTGGTCTGGTAGATCGCCGGAACGAACGTCAGCGACACGGAGACGAGGGCCAGGGCCAGCACGATCCCCGGCATCGAGCTCGTGAAGTAGTTGGTGCGCTCCAGCAGCCGGCTGAGCCGGCCCGGATGACGGACGGCCAGCCACGACAGCGGGAACGCGGCGACCACGGTGAGCACGCCACCGCCGAGCGCGAGCCCCAGCGTCTGCAGGAGTGACGGGACCAGCTCCGGGGCCTGCCACACGCCGGCGCCGCCGAACACCAGCCAGCCGCCGATGACGACCGCGGGGACTCCGAGGGCGAGGACGGCGAGTGCCGCGAGCCCGAGCTGGGCCGGCAGCTGCCAGCCGTGCAGATGCACGCGGCTCGGCGGCGCGGCGGTCCCGGAACCGATCCGCGCATACCGCGCACGACCCCGCGCACGACTCTCCAGCACGAGCATCAGCAGGCACAGCAGCGTGAGGACTCCGGCGAGCATGCTTCCGGCGGAGCCGTTGAACGTCGACCGGTACTGGTCCATGATCGCCGTCGTGAACGTGTCGAAGCGGATCAGCGCGAACGCGCCGTACTCGCTCAGCAGGTGCAGGCCCACGAGCAGCGATCCGCCGAGCAGCGCGAGGCGCAGCTGGGGGAGCACCGTGCCGAAGAACACCCGCACCGGCCCGCGGCCGAGACTCGCCGCGCTCTGCTCGAGCGCGGGGTCCAGGCCCGCCAGCGTGGCTCGCACCGGCAGATACACCAGGGGGAAGTACGACAGGGTCGACAGCAGGACCCCCGAGCCGAGACCGGCGAGCGAGGGGATGGCGGACACCCATGCGTAGGAGTTGACGAAGGCGGGGATCGCGAGCGGCATCGCGAGCACGGCGCCCCAGAAGCCCGCACCGGCCAGCGCGGTGCGCTCCACCAGCCATGCTCCGCCCACGCCGAGCACGGCTGACAGCGGTACGGCCAGCGCGACGAGCAGCACCGTGTTGCCGAGAAGCTCGCCGACCCGGGGGCGGAGGATCAGGGCGATGGACTGATCCCAGCCGATCTGCACCGCCGTGGTGATCACGAAGACCAGGGGAAGCAGCGAGAGCGCGGCGACGAGGACGCCGGCGAGGACGACGCCGAAGGGCGGGCGGAGCGCTCGGGCTCCGCCCGCCCTGACGGGAGCGGTGTTCGTCGTGATGTTCCCGACCTTAGAGCAGGCCGGCCTGCGTCATCAGGTCGGTGACCTTCTTGGAGTTCAGCGTCGCGGGATCGATCTTCGGTGCGTCCAGCTCGGTCAGCGGCACGAGCTTGGAGTTCGCGGGCACGTCGGAGCCGACCGGGTACTCGAAGGACGTTCCGTTCTGCAGGACCTCCTGGCCCTTCTTGCCGGTGATGAAGGCGAGGAACTTCTGTGCTGCGGCCTCATGCTTGGTGGACTTGAGCACGCCGCCGCCGGAGATCGAGACGAACGCGCCCGGATCCTGGTTCTTGAAGTAGTGCAGCGCGACGTTCTTGGAGTTCTCACCGGTCTGCGCCTGGTCGCCGAACCAGTAGTAGTGGTAGATGATCGCGCCGTCGATCTCGCCGGCGTTGACCGCCTTCATCGCGGTGGAGTTGCCCTTGTAGGCGACCGAGTTGGTCTTCATCGCCTGCAGCCAGCTCTCGGCTGCCTTCTCGCCCTTGAGCTGGACGAGTGCGGAGACGATGGCCTGGAAGTCGGCGCCGGAGGGCGATGCCGCCCAGCGGCCCTTCCACGCCGGATCAGCGAGGTCCATCATCGACCCGGGCAGCTGCGCCTCGGTGAGCTTGGTGGTGTTGTAGGCGAACACGGTGGATCGTGCGGCGATGCCGACCCACTTCTCGGACGACGGGCGGTACTCCTCGGGGACGTTCTTCAGCGCTTCGTCCCCGGGAGAGGTGAACAGGCCCGCCTTCTCGACAGCGGTCATCGACGGGGAGTTCTCGGTCAGGAAGACATCGGCGGGGGAGCGGTCGCCCTCCTGGATGATCTGGTTGGACATCTCGGTGTCGTCGCCGTTGCGGACCTGCACCTCGATGCCGGTCTCCTTCGTGAAGGCGTCGATCCACTCCTTGGTCAGCGACTCGTGCTGCGCGTTGTAGACGGTGATCGTCTCGTCCGAGGGCTTGGTGGTGGATGATCCGCCGTCGGTGGCGGCGGGTCCGCTGCACGCGGCGAGAGTCAGAGCGGCGACGGCGGCGGCCGCGGTGGCCGAGAGCAGGCGAAGACGACGGTTCACAGTGGTCCTTCGATGAGGGGAGCGGCGCGAATGCGCACCTTCAAATATAGGTAAGGCAACCCTAATGCTGCAACGCGGCGAGCTCGTTACGGACGCATTGCCGCCAGACATCGGATGTCTGTGTCAGGATGGACCCATGCGACAGGAATGGTTCGACGAGGCCAGGTTCGGGATGTTCGTGCACTTCGGCATCTACAGCGTTGCCGCGAGGCACGAGTGGGTGCAGAGCTACGAGCGCCTCACGGATGACGACTACCGCCAGTACTTCGAGCACTTCGATCCCGATCGCTTCGATGCGCGCGCCATCGCCCGCCAGGCCAGGGAGGCGGGGATGGGGTATGTGGTGCTCACGACGAAGCACCACGACGGCTTCTGCCTGTTCGACTCGGCTCTGACCGACTTCAGCTCGCAGCAGACGTCGGGTCGCGACCTCGTGCGCGAATTCGTCGACGCCGTGCGCGCGGAGGGGCTGAAGGTGGGTCTGTACCACTCGGTCATCGACTGGCATCACCCGGACTTCACCGTGGACTGGAACCACCCGCGCCGCGACGACGAGAACGCGGCCGCCCTCAACGAGGGGCGGGACATGGCGCGATATCGCGAGTACCTGCACGGACAGGTGCAGGAGCTGCTGACGCAGTACGGCCGGATCGACTATCTGTTCTTCGACTTCACCTACCCCGAGAGCCGTGACGGCTGGGCGGGCAAGGGCCCGGATGCGTGGGATGCGGAGGCCCTGCTGGGCATGTGCCGCGTACTGCAGCCCGACATGCTCGTGAACGATCGTCTCGGCATCCCCGCCGACTTCGTCACACCGGAGCAGTACCAGCCCACCGCACCGCTCGTCGACGAGCAGGGAGCGCCGCGGGTGTGGGAGGCCTGCCAGACGCTGAACGGGTCGTGGGGCTATCACCGTGACAACACCGATCAGAAGTCGCCGACGCTGCTGGTCCAGATGCTCGCCGACTCGGTGTCGATGGACGGCAACATGCTGCTGAACATCGGTCCTGACGGGCGCGGTGCGATCGCCCCACGCGACGCGCGCACGCTGGATGAGATCGGACGATGGATGCTGCTGCACCGCGACGCGATCGTCGGCGCCGGGCACGCGGAGTTCACGCCGCCCCGGGAGGGCGTCTACACCCGCCGTGGCGACCGGCTGTACCTGCATCTGTTCAGCTGGCCGCTCGGGTTCGTGCACCTGCCGGACCTGGCAG
Source organism: Microbacterium sp. 22195 (assembly GCF_052056515.1). Taxonomy (NCBI): domain Bacteria; kingdom Bacillati; phylum Actinomycetota; class Actinomycetes; order Micrococcales; family Microbacteriaceae; genus Microbacterium; species Microbacterium sp. 22195. The sequence goes on along the minus strand of NZ_JBQEPE010000001.1, from coordinate 732,907 downwards.
GACGGGTGTCCTTCGCCCGGCTGCTGAACGACGGCTCCTGGCTGAAGACGTCCGTGCCGGACCCCGATCAGCACGACACCCACATGACGCCGACCCTGCAGGATGAGGGGACGTTGACGGTGCACCTCCCGGTGCAGCGGCCGGACGTGCTGATACCGGTGATCGAGCTGACGCTCGCGGACTGAGAGAGCCCGGAGGCCGTCAGGCCACCGGCATCTCCAGGCGATCCATCGCCAGCCTCGCGGCGCCCAGCAGGATCGCGTCGGCTCCCGTGCGGGCGGCCTCGATGCGGAGCGTCTGCGTGACGAGCGGGTGGCACGCCTCGTAGACGCGGCTGCGCACCGCGGCGAGGAACGGCTCCGAGCCGCTCATGCTGCCGGTGAGGAAGACGGCGTGCGGGTTGAAGAAGTTGACCACGCCCGACAACGCCTGTCCGAGGTGCGTGCCCGCGGTGCGCACCAGGGTCGTGGCCTCCGGATCCGCGTCCCGCGCGAGCGCGAGCACGTCCTCCGTGGTGTGCACGGCCTCGTGTCCTCGTCCGCGCATCTGGCGCACCAGGCTTGCACCGCTCGCGACCGTCTCCAGGCATCCCGTGTTCCCGCAGGAGCACGGGATGTCTCCGCTGCCGTCGATGCGCGTGTGCGTGATGTCGCCGGCTGCTCCGGTCGCGCCGCGGTGCACTCGGCCGTCCACGATGATCCCGCTGCCGATCGCGGTGCCGGCCTTGACCGTGATGCTGTGGCCGTCGCCGCCGAGCTGGGTCGTGTGCTCGCCGAGTGCTGCGAGGTTGGCGTCGTTGTCGACGATCACGGGCACCTCGTGGCGGGCGGTCAGATGCTCGCCCACGCGGAAGCCAGGCCATCCCGGCATCCGTGACGGCTGCTCGACCGAACCGGTCTCCACGACGACGGGGCCGGGCAGTCCGACGCCGATCGCCCGGACGGAGGCGTTCTCGGCGAATCGGTCGAAGACCTCGCTGACACGCTCGAGTGTGCGCTCCGGTCCCTCGGAGAGATCGATGGCGATGGTCTCGATGCGGTCCAGCGCGCCGCCGAGGGTGTGCCTGCCGATGCGCGCGTGACCGCCGCCGAGGTCGGCGGTCAGGATGGTCCCGGCCTCGGCGAGCTGGAGGACGCGGGGCCTGCGGCCTCCGCGTGACGACCCTTCGCCCGCCTCCCGCAGGATGCCGGCGTCGAGCAGCGACTGGACGCGGATCCCCACCGTGGACGGGGCCACGCCGAGCGCGGCGGCGATCTCGGTGCGGGAACGCGCCGCTCCGGTCGCGATCAGCTCGACGATACGGCGGGTGGGTGCGTCGTCTGCGCTCGGCATGCCTGTCTCCCGTGGGCTCTCCGCTGCGTGATGCGCGGACTAAACATCGGATGTTCGTGTTGCGTGTGTGCTCGAAGTATGAAAGCGTAACTTCGTTCAAGACGTTACCAGGTTGTTTCGACGGTCGAAACAACCTTTGATGAGGAGGCAATCAATGAAGATCAAGCGCGTGGGTGCGGTGATCGTGGTCGCGGGCGTCGCCGTCGCCATGGCGGGCTGCTCCAACGGTCCCAGCACGGGCGGCTCCGGTGACGGGGACGCGATCGTCGTCGACATGTGGGCGGGGAGCGCGGACGACACCGCTGCCCTCAAGGCGCAGATCGACGTCGTCAAGAAGCAGAACCCGGACCTGAAGGTGGAGCTGCGCACAGCTCCCTGGGGCGACTTCTTCACCAAGCTGACCACGAACATGGCGTCCGGCAACATGGCATGCGTCACCGGCATGAACTCCGGCATGCTCGCCAGCTACACCGACGGCTTCGTCAAGCTGACGGATGCCGACCTGAAGGCCGCCGGACTCGCCGAGAGCGACTTCGCCGCGGGTGCGACCGACATCCTCAAGAACAAGGGCGACCTCTACGGCCTGCCGTTCGACGTGTCGACCATGGTCACGTACTACAACGAGGACCAGCTGAACGCAGCCGGCGCCGAGCTCCCGAAAGTGGGGTGGACCTTCGACGACTTCGAGGCCACGGCCAAGAAGGCGACCACCGGCGGCAAGTTCGGCTTCGGCATCGGCATGGGCGACTTCCAGTGGCAGGCGCTGCCGATCGCCAAGTCGGGCACGCAGCCGGTCAGCGCCGATGGCGAGCTCCAGCTCACCGACCCCGGATTCGCCGCCGCTGCAGGCTGGTACGCGGATCTGGTCACGAAGCAGAAGGTCGCCGCACCCGTCGCCTCCGCATCGGACGGTGGATGGGGCGAGAACCAGTTCACCGGCGAGAACGCCGCGATGGCGGTGGACGGAACCTGGAACGCGGTCGGCTATCTGAAGAACGACGCGGGCTTCAAGGCGGGCCTCGCTCCTCTTCCGAGCGGCGACAAGGGAGACCTGAGCCTGGTGCTCGGTTCCGGCTTCGGCATCGCGAAGACGTGCAAGAACAAGGACGCCGCGCTGAAGGTGCTCGGTTCGCTGCTGAGCAAGGACTCGCAGGACTACATCGCGTCTTCGGGTCGCAGCTACCCGGCTCGTGCCGAGAGCCAGCCGCTCTACTTCGAGTCGCTCGACCCGGCGTACCGCGAGCAGGTGAAGACCGTCTTCGAAGCGGCCTTCAAGAACGTCGAGGGCCAGCACGTCTCGGACAACTGGGCCAAGGTCGGCACGTTCGTGCAGCCCGAGCTGGTGAGCGTCTACAACGGGCAGGAGTCGATGAAGTCGGTTCTGGAGTCCGCGCAGCAGCAGTTCGGCAAGTGACCCGAGACTGACGGAAAGGGATACCAGGAGATGACCATCACGACCGCTGCCAGGCGTCGTCGCGGGTCGCTCGCCAAGGTCGAGGCGCGCCAGGCGCTGGGCTTCGCAAGCCCGGCCCTGGTGGGCCTCGCCCTGTTCACGATCGTTCCGGTCGGCTTGTCCATCGTGATGAGCTTCTTCGACTGGCCGACCTTCGGCGAGCGCACCTTCAACGGGGGAGCGAACTACCTCCGGCTGTTCGAGGACCCGAACTTCCTCCCCGCGCTGCGGAACTCGATGGTCTTCACCGTCCTGTACGTGCCGCTGAGCGTGATCTTCTCGCTTCTCCTGGCGGTCGGTCTGGGCCCACGCATCCGGGGGCGCGGTGCGCTCCGAGTGCTCTTCTTCATCCCGGTGGTGACACCCATGGTCGCCAACGTCCTCGTCTGGAAGATGCTGCTGCAGCCGCAGGGGCTGTTCAACGGCCTCGCGCAGACCTGGTTCGGCGTGGAGCTGCCGAACTTCCTCGCCGACCGGAACTGGGCGATGATCATGGTCGTCGTCATGAGCGTCTGGCAGGGCATCGGCTACAACATGCTGATCTTCTCCGCTGCCCTCGAGCAGCTGCCGGAGAGCGTGCTGGAGGCGGCCAGCATCGACGGCGCCACCGGCTTCAGGCTGACCTGGAGCATCATGATCCCGATGATCTCGCCGGCGATCTTCTTCGCCACGATCATGACGATGATCACGTCGCTGCAGGTCTTCGTGCAGCCGCAGATGCTGACCGGCGGAGGACCGGGCAACAGCACGCTGCCCCTCGTGATGTGGATCTACAACCAGGGCTTCAAGTTCCAGGACCTCGGCCTCGCCGCCGCGGGCGCGTGGATCCTGTTCGCCCTCATCATCACGATCACCGCCATCCAGTTCACGGCGCAGAAGAGGTGGGTGCACTATGAGCACTGACATCGCAGTCCCCAGCACGAAGGCGATGGTCGCGGTGGACGGCGACGATCACGTCGACACCGAGCGCCGGTCGGGCGGCGCGCCGATGACTCCGGCCGCGCGTGTGCGCCTCATCGTCGCGCACATCGCGGTCTACATCGCAGCCGCGCTGTTCATGCTGCCGCTGGTCTACGCGTTCTTCTCGGCACTCAAGCCGAACGGCGAGATGTTCGCGATGCCGCCGAGCCTGTTCGGATCCGAGATCAAGTGGTCGAACTTCGCCGAGGTGTTCCAGTTCGGGCCGTTCTGGACCTACATCGGGAACTCGCTGTTCACGTCGATCGCGGGCACACTGGTGGTGCTGTTCGTCTCCACCACCGCCGGCTACGCGTTCGGCAGACTGCGATGGAAGGGTCGCGACGCCGTCTTCGTGCTCTTCCTCGCCACCCTCATGGTCCCCGCCGAGGTGCTGGTCATCCCGATGTTCCAGGTGATGCAGTGGTTCGGATGGGTGGACACGTATCAGGCCCTGATCTTCCCGTTCGCGTTCGGCGCGTTCGGCACGTTCCTCATGCGGCAGTTCTTCCGCGGCATCCCGTACGAGCTGGAGGAGGCGGCCCGCGTCGACGGCGCTGGCCCGGTGCGCACCTTCGCGCAGATCATCCTGCCGCTGTCCAAGTCGTCGATCGCCGTCCTGTCGGTGTTCACGTTCCTGTCGTTCTGGAACAGCTACCTGTGGCCGCTGATCGTCACAGTGGACTACGGCTCGCTCGGAACCCTGCCCGTCGGCCTCGCGAGCTTCTCCGGGCTGACCGGCACTCGCTGGGACCTGCAGATGGCCGCTTCGATCATCTCGATGATCCCGACGACGATCCTGGTGATCGCGCTGCAGAAGCACCTGGTCAAGGGCATCGCGATGGCCGGCCTCGGGGGGCGTTGAACGGATCGATGGCCACGTCACTCGGCACAGCCATGCCCTTCCGCGGATCCGTCGCCCCCGACGGCGTGATCGCCGGCATCGACATCGGCGGCACCAAGATCGCGGTGCTGCTCGTCGCCGCGGATGGGGAGATCCTCGGCCGCGGACAGGTGGCCGCTCCCGCGTTGGACGGGGGAGCGGCCATGGCGGACGCGGCCGCGGAGCTCACCCGCGGTCTGCTCGAGGAGAGCGGGCGCCTCCTGCTCGCCGCAGGGGTCGGCGCAGCGGGCGTGATCGATCACGACACGGGAACCGTGCGCGCCGCGTCGGCCACCTTCGCCGGCTGGGCTGGCTTCGCGCTCGCGGATGAGCTGCGCGTGCGTCTCGGCGTGCCGGTCGCGGTAGAGAACGACGTGAACGCGTTCCTGCTGGGCGAGGTCAGCCACGGCGAGACGACCGGAGACGATGTGCTCGGCGTGATGCTGGGTACCGGCGTCGGCGGCGCGGTCGTGCTGGACGGGCGGCTGCGCCATGGACCGCACGGAGCAGCGGGCGAGATCGGGCACACGCCCGGCTACAGCGAGCTCGCCTGCACGTGCGGACAGACGGGGCATCTGGAGACGCTCGCCTCGGGCACCTCGATCGGGCTGCGATACGGCGAGATGACCGGAGTCGCCGGTCTCAGCTCCCGGGAGGTCGCGGACAGGGCGCGCGCCGGTGATGCGGACGCGATCGCGGTGTTCGAGGCGGCCGGGCGCGCGGTCGCGCTCGCCTGCGCCGGCGCAGCCGGACTGCTCGACCTGTCCACCGCCGTCGTCGGCGGAGGCGTGGCCCGCGCGTGGGATCTCCTCGCACCCGCCATCGAGCGCACGCTCGCGACGGATTCGCCGGTCTCCGGCGTCACTCTGCGGATCGTCCCCGCGACCCTGCACACGGATGCCGTTGCGCTCGGAGCGGCCGCCGCGGCGAAGGCCATCCTGCTCTCGGGCACCGCACCGAGCCCTCATCATCCACAGAGCTCCCACCACTCATCGAGCCCCCACCACGAGGAAGGAGCCGTCGCATGACGGACCGTCTGGAAGCCCACGAGATCTGGATGCCCGCCCTGGCGCCCGTGTCGCCCGGCGGGCTGACGAGGCCGCGCATCGGCATCGGCGGCATCTCCATCGAGTCGAGCACCTTCTCGCCCCACGTCTCCGGCGACGAGGCGTTCACCATCCGCACCGGCGCCGAGTTGATCGGGTACTACCCGTTCCTCGAGGCAGGGCGCGACCTGGCCGACGCCGCCGAGTGGGTGCCGATCCACCACGGCCGCTCGCTTCCCGGCGGGGCGGTCGCGCCGGAGACCTATCAGCGGATGAAGAGCGCCATCGTCGACGGCATCCGCGAGAGCATGCGCGAGTCCGGACCCTTCGACGGGTTCTTCTTCGACATCCACGGCGCGATGAGCGTGATCGGCATGACCGACGCCGAGGGCGACCTCGCCATCGCCGTGCGCGAGGCGCTCGGACCGGACACGCTGATCTCCACGTCGATGGACCTGCACGGCAACGTCTCCGAGACGCTGCGGGACGCCGTCGATCTGCTCACCTGCTATCGCATGGCGCCGCATGAGGACTGGATGAACACGAAGGAGCGGGCGGTGTGGAATCTGCTCGCTCGGCTCCGCGGTGCGGAGGGCTCCGACCCGCTGCGACGCCGCCCCTTCAAGGCATGGGTCCCCGTGCCCGTGCTCCTCCCGGGCGAGAAGACGAGCACCCGCCTGGAGCCCGCGGCAGGCCTCTACGCGATGCTGCCTGACATCGAGGCCATGGAGGGCGTCGTCGACGCCTCCATCTGGATCGGATACGCCTGGGCGGACGAACCGCGCTGCCAGGCCTACGTCGTCGTGCTCGGCGATGACGAGCAGCTCATCGCGCGCGAGGCCGAGCGCGTGGCGCGGGACTTCTGGGACGCGCGCGAGGACTTCGTGTTCGTCGCGCCCACCGCGACCCTCGACGGGGCTCTCGAGCGTGCGACGGCGCCCGAGGCGCGGCATCCGTATCTGATCTCCGACTCCGGGGACAACCCGACCGCCGGCGGTGCGGGCGACGTCACCTGGACGCTGACCGAGCTGCTCGGACGTCCGGAGCTCACGGACGGCAGCCGCACGACCCTGGTCGCCTCGATCTTCGACGCGGAGGCGGTCGCGACCGCACGCGCGGCGGGCGTCGGCGCGAAGGTGTCGCTGCATGCGGGCGCCGGCATCGACCACGGCCCGAGCGGTCCGGTGGCGATCACCGGAGAGGTCTTCTCGATCACGGACGGCGACCCGGATGCGGGTACGCAGGCGGTCATCGCGGTCGGCGGCCTCCACGCGATCATCACCGAGCGGCGGAAGCCGTTCCACCACCTGGACGACTTCCGCATGCTCGGGCTCGACCCCGAGAGCGCGGACATCGTCGTGGTGAAGATCGGCTACCTCGAGCCGGAGCTGTACGAGCTCGCGGCCGACTGGACGCTCGCCCTCACTCCCGGCGGCGTCGACCAGGACCTGCTGCGGCTGGGGCATCGTCACCTCGCGCCGGGCGTGTTCCCGTTCGACACCACGGGCAATCCGCCTCTCACCGCGCACGTGAGCCGACGTCAGGAGACCTCCGCATGATGAACTTCGAGACGCGCACCGGACCCGACTTCGGCGCCGGCGCACCGAGCTATCCCGGCAACGGCGTGCCCGAGTGGTATCGCGACGCCAAGCTGGGCTTCTTCGTGCACTGGGGGCTCTACTCGGTGCCGGCCTGGGCCGTGCAGCATGGTGCCGGCGTGAACATCCCCACCGAGGATGCGTACGCCTGGCACCAGTACGCGGAGTGGTACGGGAACACGGTCCGCATCGCGGGCAGCCCCACGTGGACACGGCATCAGGAGCTGTACGGGCCCGGCACCTCCTACGAGGACCTCGCCGACCGGTGGGACGCGGCGGCCTTCGACGCGGACGCCTTCGTCGGCGAGCTCGTCGATGCCGGGGCCAGGTACATCGTGCCCACCACCAAGCACCATGAGGGCTTCTGCCTGTGGGACACAGCGACGACCGGCTTCAACGCCGCGGCGCGCGGTCCGCGGCGCGACCTCATCGCCGAGTTCCACGATGCCGCCCGCCGCGCCGGTGCCCGGTTCGGCGTGTACTTCTCGGGGGCGCTGGACTGGCACGTGAGCGACTTCCCGCCCATCGAGTCCGACACCGACCTGTTCCGCTTCCGCCGGCACGACGAGGCGTTCTCGCGGTACGCGGCGGCCCAGCTGGAGGAGCTGATCGAGCGGTTCTCGCCCGATGTGCTCTGGAACGACATCGAGTGGCCGGACGGCGGCAAGGGGCGCGACGAGTACGCCGTCGCCGCCCTGTTGGAGCGCTATTTCGGCGCCGTGCCGGACGGAGTCGTCAACGACCGGTGGGGTGTCCCGTACCACGGCTTCCTCACGCGCGAGTACACGCACATCCCCGATATCCTCGAGCAGCCCTGGGAGTCGACGCGCGGTCTGGGGTACTCGTTCGGCTTCAACCAGGCCGAGGACGAGCGCCATTCGCTCTCCGGCGTCGAGCTGATCCGGATGCTCGTCGACATCGTCTCCAAGAACGGGAACCTGCTGATCAACGTCGGCCCCGCTGCCGACGGCTCGATCCCGGAGCTGCAGCGGGCGGCGATGCGCGAGCTGGGCAGCTGGCTGCGCGACAACGGCGATGCCGTGTACGGCACGCGGCCGTGGATCCGCTTCGGCGAGGCGACGGGAGCTCCCGTGCGCTACACGCGCTCCGCCGCCGGCGTGCACGTCCACGCACTCGACCCCGCAGCCGGTGAGATCGCGCTGCCTGCGGAGCTGTCCGGCGGCGCCGCGCGCTGGGCCGACGGCTCGGTCGCCGAGACGACGACGGAGCCGGGTGGAGCCGTCGTCGTGCGCATCCCCGAGGCCCTGCGCGCTGCGCCCGTCGCGGTGGTGACGGTCTCGTGAGCGGGGTCGTGCAGTTGGAGATCGCGGTGCAGGACGCCGCCGGCGCGCGCGTCGCGTTCGCCGCCGGCGCCGACCGGGTCGAACTCTGCCAGGCTCTCTCGGCGACGGGTGGGCTGACGCCGTCGGCCGGCACGGTCGATGCCGTCCTCGCCGCCGCCGGCGCGGGCATCAGGGTGGCGCCGCTGGTGCGCCCGCGCCCGGGAGGATTCGTCTACGACGCGGACGAGGTCGCCCTGGTCGCGGCCGATGTCCGGGAGATCGTCCGACGCGGCGCGGGTGGCGTGGTCGTCGGGGCCATGACCCGGGAGGGCCGGGTGGATCGCGACGCCATGCGTCGCTGGATCGATGCCGCGGACGGTGCGGAGGTGTCCTTCCACCGTGCGATCGATGTCGCCCCCGATCCATTGGCGATCATGGACGAGCTCATCGAGCTCGGCGTGCATCGCGTGCTCACCAGCGGCGGTGCCACCCGCAGCGTGCACGGCATCGGCGTGATCGGCGAACTGGTCGCCCGCTCGGCCGGCCGCGTTCAGGTCATGCCCGGCGGCGGCGTGCACGTCGAGGACATCGCGCGACTGGTCGCGCTGGGCGTCGATGCCGTGCATCTGTCCGCCCGGGTCGACTCGGGGGACGCGGCGCCGAGCGGACCCGGCGGCGGGGGCACCGGATTCGATGCGACGGACTCCTCGATCGTCGTCGCGGCCCGGGCCGCCCTCGACCGGGCCGTGCGCTCCGCCGCATAGCAGGAGACGCAGAAGAGGCCGTTCCCGGGTTCCGGGAACGGCCTCTTCGGCGTTCGGTCGGGTCAGTTCGCCGCGGGTGCGGCCTCCTTCACCTCGACGGGGGGCTTGACGCCCTCGCCCCACACGGGAGCGGGCAGCGTGACGACCTGGCCGCCCTGGATCTGACGCAGGGCGTCGGCGATCTCGGTGGCGTTCTCGGGGACCGGCAGGCCGCACTTCTCCAGCTCGGAGGCGAACTTCAGCGTGAGGCGCTCCTTGTGGGCTGCGACTGCCTCGGCGGTGGTGCCGGTCTGGATCTCGCTGCCGGTCTGGATGTCGGAGACCTGATCGCACACGTGGTACACCGAGCCGCCGGCGACCCAGGTGACCTGGTCCTTGCCCAGCAGCTGGATGACCGTGGACTGGTCGGCGGTGTACTTCTCGACCGATGCCGGGTTGAAGTCGACGCCGATGAAGACGGTGAGGGCCGCGAGCACGATGCCGACGATGCCGGCGGTGGTCTTCTGCCCCTTGTCCATGTCCTTGTTCAGGAAGATCAGGATGATCAGCGGGACGAAGGCGATGATCGCGATGATCGCGCCGAGCTGGTTCTGCACGAAGAAGCGCACGGTGTCGGACTTCTTCGCAGGATCGAGGTGGTTGGCCTTCTTCCACAGGATCGAGCCGGTGATCGACAGGGCAGCGATGACGACGAGCAGCACGAGCAGGGTGATGAACGCCCACTGCGGGAAGGTCGTGGTGACGCCCTCCTCGCGCAGCAGCCCGGTGTCGTTGTCGCGCACCAGGGTGCCGTCGGCGCCCGTGACCACGCGCTGCTTCAGCAGCCAGAAGATGCCGACCGCCTCGCCGACGATGGCCACCAGCCACAGCGCCGCCGCGATCCACCGGAACGTGGTCGCCTTCTTCTTCGCCTCGGCCGTGGGCACCCAGGTGCGCTCGGCGGGCGCCTCGGCATCGGGCCGGACGTCCTTGTTCTTGCTCTCTGCCACGGTTTCCTCCCCGGAAGTGGTGTCGCCCTGAGCATAGTGGGGAGCGGGGTCGGGCGTCGGTACGCTGGAAGGATGAGATCCGACGGCGACGACGACGCCCTCAGCTGGGACGGGGACGATGCGCTGGAAGCGCGCCGTCCGGAGATGCGACCCCGGAGAACGCGGCCGCAGGAGTCGCCGCGATCCGTTTCCGCGCCGAAGCAGCCGGACGCGCCGGCTGCGGCATCCGATCCGTCGGCTGTGCAGGCGACGGATGCCGGAGACGATGACGAGCCGCAGGGTCTCAGCACCGTGACCCTGGTCGCGCTCGGCATCCTCGGCGGCGTCTACCTTCTGTACACCGTCGGGTGGGTCATCGGCGGAGTCGGGATGCAGGCGCCCGTGATGTTCACGCTTCCCGCGTTCCTGTACCAGGCGGCACTGTGGCTTGCGGTGCTGGCACCGGCGTTGTGGTTCGTCGCCGTCCTCGTGGTCACCCGAGGCGCGAAGGACTGGGTGCGGATCGTCTGGCTGATCGCGGGCGCGGCCCTGCTCGTGCCCTGGCCGTTCGTCGTGTCCGGGGGAGGCGGTGCCCTGTGAGCGGGAACGTGGCAGCCGACGGCATGCAGGGGAGCGGCCGCGTGCGCAGCGCGCTCCGCGGGTTCCTCACCGGTCTCGGCGGTCTCGCGTACGCCTTCGTCATCTGGACGGCCGTGTTCTACGCGATCCAGCTCTCCGTCGGAGGGATGTCGGGTTACGGATGGGTGGTCCTGCTGCTGCCCGCTGTGGTCACGGCCGTCGTCTTCTCCGTCGTCCTGGTCATCACCCGGCGACGCTCGATCGGGGCGCTCGTCCTGGTGCTGCTCGCGGGCCTGGGGCTGAGCGCGGTCTTCCTGCTGAACACGTTCAGCTACGTGATCCGCAACCTGGCGGCGCTCACCGGCTCCTGACGGAGGGACGCCCCGGCGTCATACGGTCGGGAGCGTGGATGCCGCTCGGGTAAAGTGTGTCCCGATCGCGCCCCCACCGGCGTGCGGCGCATCGACTGCCCCTCCACCGTGTGCTGCCCCGAAGGATACCTGTGTCGAACCAGTCCGCATCCAAGCCCGTCGTTCTCATCGCCGAAGTCCTCTCGCCCGCCACGATCGAGGCGCTCGGGCCGGACTTCGAGGTGCGCAACGTCGACGGCACCGACCGCGAGGCGCTGTTCGCCGCCCTCGCCGACGCGGATGCCGTGCTGGTCCGCTCCGCGACCAAGGTGGACGCAGAGGCGCTGTCGCACGCGCCCAAGCTGAAGGTCATCGCACGCGCGGGCGTCGGGCTCGACAACGTCGACATCAAGGCGGCCACGACCGCCGGTGTCATGGTGGTGAACGCGCCGACGTCGAACATCGTCTCGGCCGCAGAGCTGACGATCGGTCACATCCTCAGCCTCGCGCGCCGCATCCCCGCCGCGCACGCCTCGCTCTCCGGCGGCGCCTGGAAGCGCAGCTCGTTCACGGGTGCGGAGCTCTTCGAGAAGACCGTCGGGATCGTGGGGCTCGGCCGCATCGGCGCCCTCGTCGCCGCCCGCCTCAACGCCTTCGACATGCGCGTGATCGCGTACGACCCCTACGTCACGAGCGCGCGTGCGCAGCAGCTGGGCGTGCAGCTCGTCTCGCTCGACGAGCTGGTCGCCGAGGCCGACTTCCTCACCATCCACATGCCGAAGACCCCCGAGACCACGGGCATGATCGCCGCGGAGCAGTTCGCCGCCATGAAGCCGACGGCCTACGTGGTCAACGTCGCCCGCGGCGGGCTGATCGATGAGGCCGATCTGCACGAGGCCCTCGTCTCCGGCGAGATCGCCGGCGCCGGCCTCGACGTGTTCACCTCCGAGCCGCCGGTCGAGGGCAGCACCGCGCAGGCACTGCTCAGCCTGCCGAACGTGGTCGTCACCCCGCACCTGGGGGCCAGCACGGAGGAGGCACAGGAGAAGGCCGGCGTGTCCGTCGCCCGCTCCGTGCGTCTCGCGCTCGGCGGAGACCTGGTGCCGGATGCCGTGAACGTCGCCGGTGGCGTGATCGACCCGTACGTGCGCCCGGGCATCGCCCTGGTAGAGAAGCTCGGTCAGATCTTCTCCGCGCTGTCGCAGTCCCCGCTCACCAGCCTCGACGTCGAGGTGCACGGCGAGCTGAACGACTACGACGTGAGCGTGCTCAAGCTCGCCGCACTCAAGGGCGTGTTCACCAACATCGTCAGCGACAACGTCTCGTACGTGAACGCACCACTCCTGGCCGAGCAGCGCGGCGTGGCCGTGCGCCTGCTGCAGGACGACATCAGCGAGGAGTACCGCAACGTCATCACGCTGCGCGGCGCCCTCTCCGACGGCAGCCAGCTGGCCGTCTCCGGCACGCTGACCGGCCCGAAGCAGATCGAGAAGCTGGTGTCCATCAACGGGCACGCGATCGAGCTCCCGATCGAGAAGCACCACGTCGTGATGACGTACACCGACCGCCCGGGCATCGTGGCGGTGTACGGCCAGAAGTTCGGCGAGGCGGGGATCAACATCGCCGGCATGCAGATCGCCCGTGAGGCCGCAGGCGCCCAGGCCCTCAGCGTGCTGACGCTCGACTCGCCCGTCACCGACGAGCTGCTCGCCGATGTGAGCGCCGCGATCGACGCCGACCTGTTCCGCCAGATCGAGATCACCGAGGTCTGATCCGCGCAGCATGACGCCCCGAACGACCCGTCCTCAGCCGAGGGCGGGTCGTTCGCCGTTCCGCCCGGCAAGAACTTCTGAAAGAATCCAGCCGGGCTGTCGATTTCCCGCGCGCCCGCACGTCATGTCGGTGTTCGACACCTCAGCGGGTCACGCACCCGCACGACGAAGGAGACACGATGTCCGACGAGTACATGATCATCATCCACGAGCCCGAATGGGACTACTCCACGCGCACCCCTGCGCAGCTGGACGCGGACCTCGAGGGTCACAAGGCGTTCCAGGCGGCCGTCGCCGCGGCCGGGCAGCGCCTCACGGCCGGCGTGCCGCTGCGCGCGCAGTCCGAGGCGTTCCGCATCCGGCCCTCCGCCGACGGGCCCGTCTACACGGACGGCCCGTTCGGTGAGACGCGCGAGGTCGTCACCGGGTTCTACACCTTCACCGCCGACTCGGTCGAGCAGGCGAAGGAGCTCGCCGCTCTCGTCCCCACCGGAGGCTGGCTCGACGTGCATCCGGTGCTCGACATGACGGCCATGCGGGGCTGACCGAGGCGGTGACGATGACGAGCCGCATCGAGGATGCGTTCCGCGCAGACGCGGGACGCATCCTCGGGGCGGTCACCGCGTACACCGGCGACCTGCAGCTGGCCGAGGACGCTGTGCAGGACGCCTTCCTCCGGGCCATCGCGCAGGAGAAGGCCGGTGCGGAGCTGCGCGCGCCGTCGGCCTGGATCACCACCGCGGCGCGCCGCATCGCCGTCGACGCGATCCGGCGCGAGCGCACCGCCGCCCGTGCCCTGCCGACCTTGGCGGCGGATGCCCGGATCGTCGACGATGCCGACCTGGACGCTTTCTCCTTCACCGGGGACGAGAGGCTCGAGCTCATCCTGACGGTCTGCCATCCGGACCTCCCCGAGGAGACCAGGCTCGCACTCGCGCTGCGCTTCGCATGCGGCGTCCCGACCCGCGAGGTCGCGGCCATGCTGCTGGTGTCGGAGACGACGATGGCGGCGCGGCTGACCCGCGCCAAGAGGCGCCTGCACGACTCCGAGATCCGCTTCGCAGTGAGGGACGACGAGCAGGTGCGCACGCGCATGCCCGACGCCCTGTCCGTGATCGCCCTGCTCTACACGACGGGCTATGCGGCGCCGACGAGCGATGAGGGGCGCGTGCTCTGCCGCGACGCCGTCGAGCTCGCCAGGGACGCGCTGCGCATCGCGGGCGACGACGCCGAGGCGCAGGGACTGCTCGCCCTGGTGCTGCTCACCGAGGCGCGGCGTCCCTCGAGGGTCGACCCCTCGGGCGAACTGGTCGCCCTCGCCGAGGCGGACCGGGCGCTGTGGGACCGACGGCTGATCGCGGAGGGGGAGCGCCTCGCCACGGGTGCGCTGCAGCACGGGACGGGGCGCTTCGCGCTGCAGGCGGGTATCGCCGGGCTGCACGCGATCGCGCCGACGTGGGAGGCGACGGACTGGTCGTCGATCGCGCGGCTCTACGACGGCCTGGTCGAGCAGTGGCCATCGCCGTCGGCGCGGCTGGCGAGGATCGTCGCCCGCGGGTATGCGGAGGGGATCGGGGCCGAGGGGGTCCGTCTGGAGCTGGACGCGGATGAGGTGCTGTTCCAGGGGCCACTGGCGGCGCAGGCCTTCGCCGTGCGCGGCGAGCTCGGCATCCGCTGCGGCGACACGGCAGGAGCACGACGCGACCTGCGTGAGGCGATCGGGCTCACCGAGGACCCGGCGGTGCGCCGGCATCTGGAGCGTCGGCTGCTCGCCGTGGGCGCCTAAGGTGCTCAGGCGGTCGAGCTGCGGACGAGCTCGACGAGCCGCGCCAGCGCTGCACCGGTCGGCACGAATCCGTCGTCTGCCGAGACGCGCCCGTCCGCGGGCTCGGAGAGCGAGTTGTTGAAGTACAGGCCGTCGCTCAGCAGCATCACCAGGTCCAGAGCGGTGTCGTCGCGCACGTGCGGACGGATCGCATCCGCCCATCGGTGCCGCACCTCCCGCAGTGCGGCGGATGCCGCGGCGGAGCCGCCCTGAGCCAGCCGCGTGGTTGCGATGAGCGCCCGATCCAGGGCGTCGTCCTCCATCACCGAGGTGCGGATGTAGTAGGCGACGGGGCCGTCCGGCGCCTCCCGCATGCGCTCCAGGTCCTGGTCCGTGAGCACCGCGAGTCGCTCGGCGAGCCCGGCGGCCAGATCGTCCTTCGAGGCGAAGTGATAGAGCAGGCCGCCCTTGGAGACGCCGGCGGCCTTCGCGACGGCGTCGAGAGTCGCGGCACGCTCGCCGTCCGCGATGAGGATCGACTCGTAGGCGTCGAGCACGCGTTCGCGCGCCAGGGGAGGGCGGGACATCGGGGACTCCTTGCTCGTCGCGGGCGCCGGCTGCACAGCATCCGATCAGGCCGACATCTGTTACTGTACCAGCTGGACGGTTAAGTTATCGGAGGACATCATGCCCGCCACTGCACCCATCGACCTCACCGGAGTCGACGGACCCCGCGTCGGTCTGCGCGGCTGGGCCGCGCTCGCGGTGCTCATGCTCCCGGTGCTGCTGGTGTCGGTCGACAACACGGTGCTGGCGTTCGCGCTGCCCGAGATCTCGGTGTCGCTGCAGCCCAGCGGCGCCGAGCAGCTCTGGATCATCGACGTCTACTCGCTCGTGCTCGCCGGGCTGCTCGTCACGATGGGCGTGCTCGGCGATCGATTCGGACGTCGGCGGATGCTGCTGATCGGCGCCACCGGCTTCGCGGCCGTCTCCGCTCTCGCGGCGTTCGCCCCCTCGGCCGGGCTGCTCATCGCCGCGCGGGCAGCGCTCGGCGTGTTCGGCGCGATGCTCATGCCCTCGACGCTGTCGCTGCTGCGCTCCATCTTCCGCAACCGCGATCAGCGGCGTCTCGCGATCGCAGTGTGGGCGTCGGCATTCTCGGCGGGCTCCGCGCTCGGGCCGGTCGTCGGCGGCTTCCTGCTCGAGCACTTCGGCTGGGGCTCGGTGTTCCTGATCGCCGTGCCCGTGCTCGTCCCGCTGCTGATCGGCGGCCTGTGGCTGCTGCCCGAGAGCAGCGACCCGAACCCGGGACGGATCGACCCGATCGGCATCGTGCTGTCGATGGCCGCGTTGATCCCGGTGGTCTTCGCGATCAAGTCCTTCGCCGTGGACGGCCCCAACCTGGCCGCGGCGGTCTTCCTGCTCGTGGGCGTGTTCGCCGGCTTCCTCTTCGTGCGGCGGATGCGGCGCGCGGAGAACCCGATGCTCGACATGACGCTGTTCCGTCGCGGCGGCTTCAGCGGTGCGATCCTCGTGAACCTGCTGAGCGTGATCGCGCTGGTCGGCTTCCTGTACTTCGTCTCGCAGCAGCTGCAGCTGGTGATCGGGCTCTCGCCCATGGTCGCGGGTCTCGCGCTGGTGCCTGGGATGGCGGCGATGATCATCGCGGGTCTGGGCGTCGTGCCCATCTCGCGGCGGGTCGCGCCGCACATCGTGGTGCCCGTCGGCCTGTCGCTGTCGGCGCTCGGCTACGTGATCGTCGCCGCCACGGCGGGCCTGAACAGCGTCGGATGGCTGCTGGTCGCCTTCGTGGTGCTGGGCATCGGCATCGGTGCGGCCGAGACCATCTCGAACGAACTGATCCTGGCTCATGCGCCGGCCGAGAAGGCGGGCGCCGCGAGCGCCGTCTCCGAGACCGCGTACGAACTGGGTGCGGTGCTCGGCACGGCGGTGCTCGGCGGCATCATCACCGCGTTCTACCGCGGTGCGCTCGTGATCCCCGGCGGCGTCCCCTCCGAGCTGGCCGCACATGCTCGCGAGACGCTGGCCGGCGCCTACACCGCCGCCCAGGAGCTGCCCGGCCGGCTGGGCGAGGCGCTGTGGGATGCTGCGACGGCAGCCTTCGGCTCGGGCGTCGTCACGACCTCCATCATCGGAGCGCTCCTGGTGATCGGCGCGATCGTCGTGGCGCTCACCACGCTGAAGCCGTCCCGGAACGGCTCGGCCGGCTGACAGGCATCCGCCCGCTCCCGACGGTGACTCGAAGTCGGGAGCGGCGCGCGTGCGCCGCTACGCTGGAAGGCAGTGTCCGCGGCGACCAGCGCGGCGGGCCGTGGTGCAGAGGAGTCCCATGTCGCGCGTCGTGAAGCTGGCCGTCATCCCCGGAGACGGGATCGGCCGTGAGGTCATCGCCCAGGCCGAGCGCGTGCTCGACGCCGTCACGGCGGGCAGCGACGTCGCGTTCGAGAAGACGCCGTTCTCGCTCGGGGCCGACCGCTTCCTCGCGACCGGGGACACACTGACGGATGCGGACCTCGACGCGATCCGCTCGCACGACGCCATCCTGCTCGGCGCCGTCGGCGGAGTCCCGGGCGATCCGCGCCTGAAGGACGCCAACATCGAGCGCGGACTGCTGCTGAAGCTGCGCTTCGAGCTCGACCACTACGTGAACCTGCGCCCCTCGAAGCTGTTCGCCGGCGCACCCGGACCGCTCGCCGATCCGGGCGAGATCGACTTCGTGGTCGTTCGCGAGGGCACCGAGGGTCCGTACGTCGGCAACGGCGGCAGCATCCGCAAGGGCACGCCCCACGAGGTGGCCAACGAGACCAGCGTGAACACCGCGTTCGGCGTGGAGCGCGTCGTCCGCTACGCCTTCGACCTCGCCGAGCGTCGCCGCAGGAAGCTCACGCTTGTGCACAAGACCAACGTGCTCGTGCACGCCGGGGCGATCTGGAAGCGGATCGTCGACCAGGTGGCATCCGAGCACCCCGACGTGACCGTCGACTACCTGCACGTCGACGCCGCCACCATCTTCCTGGTGACCGATCCCGCGCGCTTCGACGTGATCGTCACCGACAACCTCTTCGGCGACATCCTCACCGACCTCGCCGGCGCCGTCACCGGCGGCATCGGCCTGGCGGCCTCCGGAAACATCAACCCGGACGGCGCCTTCCCCTCGATGTTCGAGCCCGTGCACGGTTCGGCGCCCGACATCGCGGGACAGCAGAAGGCCGACCCCACGGCCGCCATCCTGTCCGTCGCGCTGCTGCTCGATCACCTCGGGCTGCGCGACGAGGCCGCGCGCGTGCAGCGCGCCGTCGAGCAGGACATCGCAGCCCGTTCGGGCAGCCGCAGCACCAGCGAGACCGGCGACGCCGTGATCGCCCTGCTGCAGGCGTAATCTGACAGTACGCGCGCATCGCCGCCGCATTCGATCGAGGACAGACATGACCGACACCACCACCGCACCTCTGACCTTCGCCGTCACGAAGAACCTCGCCGCCAAGAGCCCGGCTCAGCGCGAGGAGATCCTGCAGAACCCCGGATTCGGCCTGCACTTCACCGACCACATGGTCGACATCTGCTGGTCCGAGAACGGCGGCTGGCACCGTCCGCGCGTGCAGCCCTACGGCCCGATCTCGCTCGACCCCGCGGCCGCCGTGCTGCACTACGGCCAGGAGATCTTCGAGGGCATCAAGGCCTACCGCCACGCCGACGGCTCGGTGCACACGTTCCGTCCCGACCGCAACGCCGCCCGCCTGCAGCGCAGCGCGCGCCGCCTGGCGCTGCCGGAGCTGCCGACCGAGCACTTCATCCAGTCGATCCGCGAGCTGGTCGCGGTCGACGGTGCCTGGGTGCCCTCCGGCGCCGACCAGAGCCTGTACCTGCGGCCGTTCATGTTCGCCAAGGAGGCGTTCCTCGGCGTGCGTCCGGCGAAGAAGGTGGCCTACTACCTGATCGCCTCGCCCGCCGGCGCCTACTTCTCCGGCGGTGTGAAGCCGGTGCGCATCTGGCTGAGCGAGAACTACGCCCGAGCGGGCAAGGGCGGCACGGGAGCCGCCAAGACCGGCGGCAACTACGCCTCCAGCCTGCTGCCGCAGGCCGAGGCGTACGAGAAGGGCTGCGACCAGGTCGTCTTCCTCGACCAGGACAACAACGTCGAGGAGCTCGGCGGTATGAACGTGGTCTTCGTGTACAAGGACGGCCGCGTCGTCACCCCGGAATCCGACTCGATCCTCGAGGGCATCACCCGCGATTCGCTGCTGCAGCTCGCCGAGGACCGCGGTCTGACCGTCGAGCGCCGTCCGGTCTCGCTGGACGAGTGGCGTCAGGGCGTGGCATCCGGCGACATCGTCGAGGTGTTCGCCTGCGGCACGGCCGCCGTGGTCACCCCGATCGGCGCGCTGGTCGCCGACGGCTTCGAGGACGCGCAGCCCCTGGGCGAGCTGGCGCTGTCGCTGCGCGAGGAGCTCACCGACATCCAGTACGGCCGCCGCGAGGACAAGCACGGCTGGCTGCTCCGGCTCGACGCCTGAGGCCCTGTCGCCGACCTCTTTCGCCGACACCCCCACTTTCAGCCGAGACCCCTAGTTGCAGACGTCCGCAGCTAGGGGTCTCGGCGGGTTCTAGGGGTGTCGGCGACCGGTGACTGCCCCTGCACAGTCGGCGGGATTCGCTTCGGGCTGTGGATAACGGGACGCCGGGCCCGGTGACACCGCACGATAGGCTCGTGCGCCGCCGAATCGATATCACCCAAGCGCGACAACTGCTGCTGTCCAGAGAGCAGCTGCTGGCCTGCATGACGGAGCGCCGGCTGCGGGAGGAGGTTGCTGCGAAGCGACTGATCCGATTGCATCGCGGGTCGTACGTGCGGGCGGCGGACTGGGCGGAGCTGTGGTGGGAGGGCCAGCACCTGCTGAAGGTGCTCGCCGTGCGGGCGGCGAGTCCGGGCCGAGGGCCGATCTATAGTCACGTCTCGGCGGCCGTGGTGTGGGGCATTCCGCTGTACCGCCTGGGGAATGCGCCGGTGCAGCTGGTCATCGACGGCGAGCGGCACAGCCGCGTGATCGCAGGAGTGGTGCGCCGCGACATGCAGCTCGCCGACGCGGACATCCTCGAGATCGACGGGCTGCGGGTGACCTCGCTGATCCGCACCGTGTTCGACGTCGCTCGCGAGTCGACGTTCGAGATGGCCGTCGGATGCGCAGAGGCCGCACTGCGCCGCGCATCCGTCGTCGGGCACGAGGTGGATGTTGACGCCGAACAGGCATGGCGGTCGGCTGCCATGCGGCTGACGCTCCCCGGATTGCGCGGTGTCCGGCGCGCACGGTGTGTGCTCGAGTTCGCCGACGGCCGGGCGCAGCTGCCCGGCGAGAGCGTCAGCCGCGTGCGCCTGCTGCAGCTCGGCTTCTCGCGGTACGACTTGCAGGTGCCCGTGACGGGAGCGGCCGGGAATCGGTACTGGTTGGACTTCGCTTTCCCCGGTGCGAAGACCTTCGGAGAGTTCGACGGCGAGGGCAAGTACACCGATCCCACGTTGCGCGCTGCGGAATCGGCGCAGGCGGCGGTCCTGGCCGAGAAGCATCGGGAGGACGACGTCCGCGGAGTGACGGGCTGGGGATTCGCGCGCTGGGGCGACGAGCACATCACGACCTCCGCTGATCTCGGCGCGCGACTGGCCGCCTTCGGCGTCCGTCCGCCTGGATGACGACGAGCAGACGCGCCGAGACCCCCAGTTGGTCTCGACACCCCCACTTACGGGCGTCCGCAGCTGGGGGTCTTGGCAGAAGGTGGGGGTCTCGGCGAAACGGTGAGGGGGAGAGCCGGGCGGAGAGAGAGGGCGGTAGCGGGATGCAGGCGGATAGGCTGTCCGGGTGAAGATCGCACGTTTCAGCCACAGCGACGGCATCCGGTTCGGCATCGTCGACGAGGGCGACCTGGTCGTGCTCGCAGGCGACCCCATGTTCGCCGGATTCGACACGACGGGGGAGCGGGTGCCGCTCGCGGATGCCGCACTGCTGGCGCCCGTGATCCCGCGCTCCAAGGTCGTGTGCGTGGGACGCAACTACCACGAGCACGCCGCCGAGTTCGGCAACGTCGCACCCGAGGAGCCGCTGCTCTTCCTCAAGCCGAACACCTCGGTGATCGGGCCGGGCGATGCCATCCTGCGGCCGGCGATCTCGGAGCGCACGGAGTTCGAGGGCGAGCTGGTCGTGGTGATCGGGCGCATCGCCAAGAACGTCAAGGCCGAGGACGCGCTCGACTACGTGTTCGGGTACACCGTGGGCAACGACTTCACCGCCCGCGACATCCAGCGCAAGGACGGGCAGTGGACGCGCGGCAAGGGCTTCGACACCTTCTGCCCGCTGGGTCCCGTGATCGAGACCGAGTTCGACGCGGCATCCGCCCGCATCGAGACGCGCGTCAACGGTGAGGTGCACCAGCAGGCGCCGCTCACCGACATGATCCACTCCGTGGCCGACATCATCGCCTACGCCTCGGCGGCGTTCACGCTGCTCCCGGGTGACGTGATCATGACCGGCACCCCCGCGGGGGTCGGACCGGTCGTCGCGGGCGACACGATCGAGGTTGAGGTCTCCGGCATCGGCACCCTGCGCAACCCGGTGCGCGACGCGGTCCCCGTCTCGTGAGCGCCGCGCTCACCCTCGACGAACTCGCGGCGATCCAGCGCCGCACCGTCCGCATCCTCTCGCTCGGCCAGGTGCTGGGCGGCATCGCCTTCGGGGCCACGGTGTCCCTCGGCGCCCTGCTGGCCGCGGATCTCTCCGGCAGCGACGCGCTGTCGGGACTGGCGACGGCCTCCGTCACCCTCGGGGCCGCCGCCTTCGCCATCCCGCTGGCCCGCTTCGCGGCTCGCCGCGGCCGCCGGCTCTCGCTGACCGCAGGCAACCTGCTGGCGCTGATCGGGGTGGCCACGGTGATCACCGCGGCAGCCACGCGGGTGTTCCCGCTGCTGCTGATCGGCATCATCATGATCGGCATGGGCAACGCGGGCAACCTGCAGTCCCGGTTCGCCGCGACCGACCTGGCCGCTCCCGCTCACCGCGCGCGGGACCTCTCCGTGGTGGTGTGGTCGACGACCGTCGGCGGCGTCACCGGTCCGCTGCTGCTCACACCGGGTGAGGCTCTCGGCCATGCGATCGGGATGCCGCCCCTGACCGGCTCGTACCTGTTCTCGCTGGTCGCGCAGATCGCCGCCCTGATCCTGTACCTCGTCGCCCTGCGACCCGACCCGCTGCTGACCGCGCTGCATCTGGCGAGGACGACCACGACCGCGTCGCCGCTCGGAACCGGCGTCGACCGCCCGGTCGTTGCCCGGTACGCGATGTTCGCCGTGGCGGGATCGCACGCCGTGATGGCCTCCGTGATGGCCATGACCCCCATCCACCTGTCGCACATGGCGCACGGAGCGCACGGCAGCATGCCGTCGAGCACGGATGTGACGCTGCTCGTGGGGATCACGATCGCCCTGCACGTGGCCGGCATGTACGGGCTCTCGCCCGTTTTCGGCATCCTCTCGGACCGCTGGGGACGCGTGCGCGTCGTCCTGCTCGGGCAGGCCGTCCTGGCCGCATCGCTGCTGACGGCGATCTTCGCCGGCCGCACGCCCGCCGGTGTCATGATCGCCCTCATCCTGCTCGGACTCGGCTGGAGCGCGGCGACCGTCGCCGGGGCCGCGCTGCTCACGGAGTCGTCGACGGTGACGATGAGGCCCCGCCGTCAGGGCATCAGCGACTCGCTGATGAGCCTCACCGCGGCTGCGAGCGCGGCCGCCGCAGGCTGGGTCCTCACGACCTTCGACTACGCCGGGCTCGGGATCGTGGCGCTGGTGTTCGTGATCGCGATCACGGCGCTCTCGCCGCTGGGACGGATCCGCGAGACGGCGGCCGAGACCGACCCGGCCGCGGCCGTCTGAGCCGTCTCGGTCTCAGCATCCGCCCCCGATAGAATCGAGGGGATATGGCTACTGTGCACCCCCTCACCACCACCGCCACCGGGTCCGACATCCGCGTGCGCTTCTGCCCTTCGCCCACCGGCCTGCCGCACGTCGGCATGGTGCGCACGGCCCTGTTCAACTGGGCGTACGCGCGGCACAATGGCGGCAAGCTCATCTTCCGCATCGAGGACACCGATGCCGCCCGCGACAGCGAGGAGAGCTTCCGGCAGCTGGTCGATGCGCTCACCTGGATGAAGATCGACTGGGATGAGGGCGTCGAGGTGGGCGGTCCGCATGCCCCGTACCGTCAGTCGCAGCGTCACGACATCTACGCCGAGGTGATCGAGAAGCTGAAGGCCACCGGCGCCGTGTACGAGAGCTTCTCCACCGCCGAGGAGATCGACGCGCGCAATGAGGCAGGCGGCCGGGCCAAGCAGCTCGGCTACGACAACTTCGACCGCGACCTCACCGAGGAGCAGAAGGCGGCCTTCCGTGCCGAGGGGCGTCAGCCCGCACTGCGCCTGCGCGTTCCGGATGAGGACCTCACCTACGTCGATCTGATCCGCGGCGAGGTCACCTTCCCCGCGGGTTCGTTCCCGGACTACGTGATCGTGCGCCCGAACGGCGTGCCGCTGTACACGTTCGTGAACCCGGTGGACGACGCGCTGATGGGCATCACCCACGTGCTGCGCGGCGAGGACCTCATGCCCTCCACAGCCCGCCAGCTGGTGCTGTACGACGCGCTCACCAAGGCGGGCGTCACCGACTTCGTGCCGCGCTTCGCGCACATGCCGCTGGTGCTCGGCGAGACGGGCAACAAGAAGCTGTCCAAGCGCGACCCGCAGGCCGACCTGTTCCTGCACCGCGAGCGCGGCTTCATCCACGAGGGTCTGCTGAACTACCTGGCGCTGCTGGGCTGGTCGATCGGCCCCGACCGCGACGTGTTCTCGCTGGAGGAGTTCATCCAGGCGTTCGACATCGTCGACGTCAACCCGAACCCGGCCCGCTTCGACCAGAAGAAGGCCGAGTCGATCAACGGCGACCACATCCGTCAGCTGGACGGCAAGGACTTCGCCGAGCGGATGCTGCCGTACCTGGCGGATGCCGGGGTGTTCGGCGCGGCCGAGCCCACGCACGAGCAGATCGTCCTGGCGTTCCGCGCCGCGCCGCTCGTGCAGGAGCGCATGCAGCTGCTGGGTGAGGCGCCCGGCATGCTGGGCTTCCTGTTCACCGACGAGGTGACCTACGAGGCGGACGCCATGAAGGGTCTGCCCGCGAACGCCGCGGAGGTCCTCGCCGCGTGCGTCGCCGCGCTCGAGCCGGTGGAGGAGTTCACCCCGGATGCCGTGCAGACGGCGCTCTCGGCGAAGCTGGTCGACGAGCTCGGCCTGAAGCCGCGCGTCGCCTACGGGCCGCCGCGCGTCGCCCTGACCGGTCGTCGCGTGTCCCCGCCGCTCTTCGAGTCGATGGAGCTGCTCGGCAAGGACGAGACGCTGCGTCGCCTGCGGGCACTCGCCGACACCCTGGGCTGATTCCGGTGACGGATGCCGCGCTTCCGGCAGCCGAGACGGATGTCATCCTCGGCGACCTCGGCGTTCTGCTGCTGGAATGCGGCGTATCCGTGACGGACGTGCGCGGCTCGCTCGAGCAGGTCGGGCGGCGCGCGGCGTCGACGCCGCAGGCATCCCTCGAATTCGCGATCCTGCCGGAGATGGTGATGGTGAGCCGTCCCGGCGCATCGTCGGCGACGACCACCGTGATCGGCAAGGGCGAGGCGCTGACGTTCCGTCAGTCGGCGAAGGCCAGCAGGCTGGTGCACGGGCTCGAGTCGGGTGCTGTGCCGCTGGCTGAGGCCCCGGCGCGGATGGCTGCCATCCGGGCGACGCCGAGGCATCGTCCTGGTCTGCAGAGCGTGATCGGATGCGGACTGCTGTCGCTGTCGCTGGCCTGGCTGTTCCGGTGTCCCTGGTGGGCGATCGTACTGGCACTGCTCGTGGGGCTGCTGGTCGGTGGCCTCACGATGCTGATGATGCGCGTCCGGGCCGCGGCGGCCGTCGCACCTTTCGTCTCGGCGTTCGTCTCGACGATCCTGGTGGGCACTGTCGCGGGCTGGCTGGATCTCGGGCCGGTGCCGCTGTTCGCGGTGTGCGCTCCTGTCGCCATCCTCGTGCCCGGCGCACTGATCACGAACGCCCTGCTCGAACTGACCTCCACGGACATCGTCACGGGTGCGTCCCGCCTGATGTACGGGCTGATCATGCTGGCGTTCATGGCTGCGGGAGTCTATTCGGGCGCCTCGCTCACCGGACTGCGGGTGGACTCGGCATCTGCCGCTCTGGTGGGGGAGGCCGTGCAGCTGACCACCGAACGAGGGGGATGGGAGGCGCTGCCGCCGCTGTGGTCGGCGTGGCTGGCGGTGATCGTGCTGGCGATCGGCATCGGACTCGCGTTCGGATCGGGATTCCGTCTCACCGTCGTGTGCGTGGTGGTGATGGCCGGCACCTATGCGGTGCTGGCCCTGTTCAGTCCTCTGGTCGGAAGCGTCGTCGCGACCGGCATCGCGGCGGCGGTGCTGTTCGTGGCAGCACGCGTGCTGGAGCGTCTGACGATCGCGATCCCCGCCACGGTGTCCTTCCAGCCGGCGTTCCTGCTTCTCGTGCCCGGCACCGTCGGCCTGGTCTCGCTGGCCAGCTTCGACGCGCAGGCGCTGGTGTCGGCGCCGATGATGTTCCTGAGCCTGTGCATCGGCACCAAGGTCGGCGCGCTGCTCGCGGATCTCGCGCGGATCACGCGCTCCACGGTGTTCCTGCGCTGGGCGAAGCCCGCGCGCATGGGCGAGCTCTGAGCCCCCTGTAGTCCGCGGCCGCGAGGGGCGCAACCCCGTTCTGCCAAGCGCATCCGATCCGTAGTGTGACGGGGGAGCAGAGGAGGAGCATCATGACCGATGACGTGCGTTCCGTGCCCGCACTGGAGCTGCGGCGGTATCTGGGCCTGTGGTTCGAGGTTGGCCGGCTGCCGCTGCGCTTCGAGGACGACCGCGCCACCGATGTGACCGCGGAGTACACGATGGCCGAAGACGGGACGGTGACCGTCGACAATCGCTGCCTCGATGAGGATGGCAAGCCCACTCAGGCTCTGGGGCAGGCGTTGCCGGATGCGGAGCATCCAGGCCGCCTGCAGGTGACGTTCCTGCCCGAGGCGCTGCGGTGGATTCCGTTCACCAAGGCCGACTACTGGGTGCTCCGGGTCGACGACGCGTACCGGCATGCCCTGGTCGGGACCCCCGATCGCAAGCATCTGTGGCTGCTGTCCCGCGAACCGCAGGTCGAGGATGCCGTGGAGAGGTCGTTCCTCGACACCGCACGCGACCAGGGCTTCGATCTCGACCCGTGGATCCGGCCGGCGCAGTCGGGGCAGGTGGTCGCCGTCTGACGGCGGCGACCCGCCACGCCCGGGCGGATCGTGTCGATTCGCCATCTGCGGGCGCCTCAGGTAAGCTTGACTCTCGGTGCGAGGCTCCGGTTTCGCCCTTGGGGTATGGTGTAATTGGCAACACGGCTGATTCTGGTTCAGTTGTTCTTGGTTCGAGTCCAGGTACCCCAGCAAGAATGAAACCCCCGCTCAGGCGGGGGTTTTCTTGTTTCCTGGTGGTGGGGGGGGGGGGGGGGTCTCCGAGCCCCCACCCCCCCCCCCCCCCACCACCGTTCGCCCCTCAGTCGACGAGTGCTCCTGCCGAGAGGTTCGCGATCACGCCTGTCATCGAGGCCGCGCGATCGGAGGCGGCGAACGCGAGGTACTCGGCCACCTCGTCGAGCACGGGTAGGCGGCCGAGTGCCGTCGTGCCGGCGAGCCCGCGGATCCAACCGTCCATCGGCAGGCCCGCGGTGGACGCGATGCGCCCGAACATCTCGCGCGTGTACGAGGTCGCGAGCGCGTCCGAGATGGCGTGCGGGCGCACGCAGACCACTCGCACGCCGTCGGGGCCGAGTTCGCCGGCGAGAGCACGGGAGAAGCCCTCGAGTCCCGCCGACTGGGCAGCATTGCCGATGAGTCCCCGGCCCGACAGGCGGGCGCCGGGGGTGGAGACCGTCAGGAGCACTCCGCTGCGCTGAGCGACCATGTGCCGCGCGGCGGCCTTGGCCGTCACGAAGTTCGTCTGCAGGTACCCGACGATCGGATGCAGGTAGTCCTCGAGCGAGGTTTGTGCAATGGCGAGGCCCTGCGCGTGGTCGAAGCCGACCGCGTTGAGAGCGATGTCGATACGCCCCGCCTTCTCCGCCACCTCGTCCGCGTGACGGTCGACCGCCGCCTGATCCGATGCGTCGACGACGGCGACCTCGACCTCTGCGCCTGCGGCTCTGACTGCGGCGGCGGCCGCCTCCAGCCTCGGCCGGGATCGGCCCGCGAGGAACAGCCTCGCACCCTCGCGGGCGAACGTGCGCGCCGTCGCGGCTCCTATCGAACCGCCCCCGCCGTGGATCACGGCGACCTTGTCCTTCAGCAGCATGGTGCCGCCTCTCTCTCGTGTTGTGCAACTTGATGATTGCACTAGAGAGGCAACTCTGCAATACACAGGTTGCAGAAGGCGAAGCGTCGTCAGAGCTCCTCGGCGATCTCCTTGATCGCGGCCAGGCGCTGCTCCCACTCGCGTCCGATCGCGTCGAGTCGGCTCGCCGTGGCGCTGAGCGTCGCGCCGATGACGCGGTATCGGACTTCGCGGCCGACGCGCACGGGTTCGACGACGCCGACCTCGCTGAGGACGGCCAAGTGCTTCGCGATGGCCTGCCGGGTCACGGGGAGCCGCTGCGCGAGCGCCGATGCGGAGGCATCGCCTTCGCCGAGCGCGGCGAGGATGCTCCACCGGGTGTCGTCGCCCAGGGCGGCGAGCACGGGAACCAGCGTGCGAGTCATGCCTGAACCTCGAACAGGGCGATGAGCTTGTCGAGTTCCTCGTCCCAGCCGACGCGATGCCTCTCGAGGTTCAGCAGCGGGGCGGAGGTGCTCTCGAAGCCCGCCTCGACGACCGTCAGCCGTGTTCCCGCGCCTTCGACCTCGAGGGTGAAGGTGAACGCCGTCGAATGCGCCTCATCGAGAGCGCTCGGAGGTGCGTCGAGGGCGTTGTCGTTGCACCAGCGGTAGGTCACGGCGCGCGGTGCGTCGATCTCCTCGATGCGGATCGGCACGGTGCCGTGACCCTCGAACGTCATCGTCCCCTGTGAACCGCGGCGGGCGCCGTCGAAGACGGTCTGCCCGAACCAGCGCGAGATGTGCTCGGGCTCGGTGATCGCGCGCCATACGTTCTCGATCGGCGCGGCTATCGAGATGCTCCGGGTGACGGTGAAGGTCTCCTCGTCGATCGCGGACGCCTCGCCGCCGGTCACGCTCTCCATGTCGTCTCCTCTTGAGCGCCGGGTACTCGCCCCGACTCTAGTGCAACTGCCGGGCTGCAGGGGGAGAAATCTCCTACGCCGCTGTGGCGGCGTGATGCTCGATGACGGCGAGCGCGTCCTCCGGCTCATCCACGAAGGTGCACAGCTGAGCGAGCGGGACGGGCAGGAAGCCCTCCGCGTCCATGCGGGCGAACTGCTGCTGCAGGCCGTCGTAGAAGCCGTCCGTGTTCAGCACGACGACCGGGCCGTCGTAGATGCCGTGCTTGCGCAGCTCGAGCACGTCGGTCGCC
This sequence comes from Microbacterium sp. 22195, assembly GCF_052056515.1. NCBI lineage: Bacteria > Bacillati > Actinomycetota > Actinomycetes > Micrococcales > Microbacteriaceae > Microbacterium > Microbacterium sp. 22195. The sequence goes on along the minus strand of NZ_JBQEPE010000001.1, from coordinate 704,520 downwards.
TCGTCGAGCGTGCCGCTGCCGCCGACCATGATCACCACGGCATCGCTGCGCGTCAGCAGCGTCGCCTTGCGCTCGGCGAGGTCAGTCCCGACGATCAGCTCGTTCGGCGACTGCAGCTGTCGTGCCTTCGCTGCCAGGAACTCGACCGAGATGCCCACGAGCCGGCCACCCGCGGAGTCGACCGCATCGGCGAGGACCTTCATCAGACCCACATCGCTCGCGCCCCAGACCAGCGTGTGGCCCCGCTCGCCGATCAGCTGGCCCAGCTGGCGAGCGGCGCGTGTGTAGCGCTCGTCGAGATCGGATGCGGAGAGGAAGACGCAGATGTTCACCCACCCAGCTTAGGAAGCGTGAGGGGCCGCGCTCACCCCGCGAGCGCCGCCAGCTCGTCCCTCGTACCGTGGAACACGTTCATGTCGATGTACTGCTCGACGCCGGCATAGCCCTTGAGGCGGTCGTGGTCGGAGTACTGCCAGATCGTCCAGTCGCGCCCGTCGTCGAGCGTCGGAGGCAGCACGATCGAACGGATCCAGATCGGATTGCCGGCGTAGCCGCCGGACAGATAGCGGTCGTAGGCCGAGGATGTGGCGTAGATGACGGGCGGTGCGCCGTAGTGCTCTTCGAGCAGGCGCAGGAGCGGCTCCAAGATCGCATCCACCTTCTCGCGGGTCGGCGGGTGGGCGAAGAAGTCTCCGTAGTACTCGAGATCCAGTGCGATCGGGAGCGTGGCTCCCTTCGGGACCGTCTCGATGATGTGCGCGGCCTGGGCCTCGCCAGTGCTCTCGAAACTCACGAAGTGATAGGCGCCGATCAGCAGGTCGGTGTGAGAGGCACCCGCCCAGTTCGCAGAGAAGCGCGAGTCGGTCGACTTCGAGCCCTCCGTCGCCTTGATGTACGCGAAGTCGATGTCCTGCGACGCGAGCTCCTCCCAGTCGACGTCGCCCTGATAGCTGGAGATGTCGATCCCGCGCACCGGATACGACGCTGCGAACAGTCGTGCCGGCCACAGCACGCCGTTGAAGACCAGGATCGCGAGTACGCCGAGTGCCGCGATGACGCTCGTGGCGATCACGATCAGGCGCCTTCCGCCTCGGCGGCTCGGGGACATGCGCACAGTCTGGCACCCGCGGTTGCGCGAGACTGGACGCATCATGAACACGCCCCTCATCGTCGAGTACCCCTCCATCCCGCCGACGCCGTGGAAGAACGGGCGCGGCGTCACGCGGAACCTGTTCGATGACGCGACGGATGCCGGCACGTGGACCTGGCGCGTCAGCATCGCGGAGATCACGGGCACGCAGCCGTACAGCTCGTACCCCGGCGTGCGTCGAGGTCAGGTCGCGCTCGGCCCCGGCGCTGTGGACCTGCGCATCGACGGGCGCGACCTGGTCCTCGAGCCGGAGGGGATCGTCGTCTTCGACGGCGAGGCCGAGGTGACCGCCAGCCCACGCGAGGCGGGCTTCCTCGACCTCAATGTGATGACCCGCCGTGACACCTGGGACAGCGAAGTGCGATGCGTCGACGATCCGGGTGTCACCGAAGCGGGCGACGGAATCGTCGTCCTCGTGACGCTCGGTGACTCCGCGCTGGTCGATGGCAGGCCACTGGCCAGGCTGGACGCCGTGATGCTCCGGGCCTCCGCATCCGCCGACCTCCGCGGCAGGTTCGTCGTCGCCCGGATCGCCGCCCGACGGCATCCGCTCGGGTGAGCCGCCTGCGCGCTCAGCGCGCCACCGACGACCACACGATCGAGACGCAGACCATCATCGCGATCAGTGCCACGACGGCCATGGACAGCATGCAGGCGGCGAGCCAGCGCAGCCGCTGAAGCGGAGCGGAGACCAGGAGGGGCACGACGAACTCCGCGGCGAGAAGTCCCACGAGCAGCACGATCGCGACGATCGCGACGGGAGTCGCCGCGCTGCGCACGACGACGATGCCGATCAGCGGCACCAGGCAGACCGCCACGAACACGGCGGAGCAGATCAGCCACACCGCTCCGGACGAACTCCGCAGCGACGGTTGGTTGGTCACCAAGGTCGGATCGGGCGACGAACCGGGCACGCGCGTTCGCCGAGTGCGTCGTCCGGAGCTCTGCTGGGTCATGCGCCTCAGCATCCGCCACCGGACGGATGCCGTCGACGGGCTGGACGCGGAGCCGGATTCGCGCTAGGCCGGTAGCACTACCGAGCGGCGCGTGCCACCCCCCTTCGACGCGGCCGCGGCCCGGGGCATCGTCGGAGCCGGCGGACGTCCCTCGGGGACGCACGCGGAGAGGAGCAGGACATGACCGTCCGATTGAACGAGAACGCGCTCTCGCACGCCCGCGGACTGCTGCGTTCGGGTGATGTCGTCCACGACGAGCGCGATGACTGGAGCGAGCACGCGCCGAGCACGGACGATGAGAACGACTTCATCGATGAGCACGGCATGGCGGAATTCGCGCGATGGCACCTCGGCGAGGACACCGATGCCACGGAGGGGACGAAGGGACGCTACAGCTTCCCGTTCGGCGACTTCAGGAAGCTGCATCGCTGCGCCGTGATCTCGGCCGAGAGCCGAGCCGGGCAGTATGACCACGCGTCGATCGAGAAGGCCCTCAAGGATCTGCTCGAGAAGATCGACGCGAAGTCGGAATAGGCGCCGGAGCCCGCAGGGGTGCCGGATGCTCGGCATCCGACGCCCCCGCGTCCGGCTGCTCCTCGCTTCAGACCACCATCTCGCCGTCCTTCGCGACGATCACGCCGCCGCGAAGGACGTAGTCACGCCGGGGCTGATCGATCACGACCTGCGGGATGTTCTCGCCATCGATCACCATCAGATCCGCAGGGGCGCCCACCTCGAGCGTGGACTTCGGGAGCTCCATCACCTCGGCCCCTCCGGCGCTGGCCAAGTCGAAGCCGCTCTCCAGCTCGTCGTCCAGACGAGCGCCGGTCGACCAGCCGAGGATCCACGTGCGGTGCAGCATGTCGGCGTTGCCGAACGGGCTCCAGTTGTCGCGCACTCCGTCGGACCCGAGCCCCACGTGCACGCCGTGGTCGCGCAGACGGCGATGCGGGAGCACGCTGCTGGGGCTGGGGGAGACCGTGGTCAGCTTCACCCCGACCGCAGCGATCTCGTCGGCGATCCGCTCCTGCTCGGCGACCAGCAGTGACGCGATCGCGTACGCGTGGCTGATGGTCACCTCGCCGTTCGTCAGGCCGGCGGCACGCGTACGGGCGAGGATGTCGCGGATGGTGGTGATGCCGAGCGCGCCGCCCTCATGGATGTGCATGTCGAGGCCGACGCCGTGCGTCGTTGCGATGCGGAACAGCACATCCAGCTGCTCGGATGCGCGGTCGGCACCCTCGAACGCGGTCGGGTCGATGCCGCCGACGTAGTCGAGCAGTCCCTCGGCGGCCGCGCGCTCGAGCAGCTCTGCGGTTCCGGGCGCGCGCAGCACGCCGTGCTGCGGGAAGCCCACGACCTGCATGTCGAGGATGCCTCTGAGCTTCTGCTGTGCGGCGCGAAGACCCTCCAGGCCGCTCACCCCGTAGGCCGGGGCGACGTCGGGGGGGGGGGGGGGGCGGGGGGGGGGGGGGGGGGGGGGGGGGGGGGGG
>NZ_JBQEPE010000001.1:640360-700911 GCF_052056515.1 Microbacterium sp. 22195 | reverse complement strand
CCCCCCCCGTGCCCCGGTACACCCTCAATCCCCCCCCCCCCCCCCCGGGTGCCCATCGAGACCGCGTGCTGCAGCAGCCCCAGTGCGCGCTCAGCGGTGGGCCGTGACAGGGCCTTGGCGAACTCGACGTCCTGGGCCGCCTTCTCCATGCGGTCCGCAGCGGGCTGGCGGCTCTGCCACTTCTCGCCCCAGCCGGTCTTGTCCGGGTGGATGTGGGCATCGACGAGGGTGGGGAGGGCGAGCCGGCCGCGTCCGTTGATCTCGAACACGCGCTTGCCCTGCGGGATCCTGTCGACGAGCACGCCGCCGTGGCAGATCAGATCGCGTGCGCTCCCGCCGAACGGGCGCACATTGCGCAGCACGACGACCTCGGCATCGCTCGGGCCGCGCGTGTCCGGGCCCTTGCCGTTCGCAGCGGCCGCGGGTGCTGCGGCTGCCGCGCTCAGAAGACCGGAGCCTGCTGTCGCGACGGCGAGGGCGGCTCCGCCGCGCAGCAGCTGCCGGCGCGACGCCTTCAACTCGGTCCTGGGGTCGGTGTCTTCCATCGTGCTCTCCTCGTGCATCATCGCCCATGTCCGGGACGCCGGTCGTCCATTTGGTATACCAACGTTTCGGGACCACGATAGCCCCGACGGCCTCTGCCGGGAAGGGTGAAGAACGGATGGCGGAGTTTCGGTCAAGGCCTCTTCGACCTTTGGTATGCCAATTCGCATCCCGTCTCGGACGTTCGGCGGGGATGAGCTGCCGGCGATCAGCGTCACCGTCGGCATGATGCGAACCGCGATCCGCAGCGCCTGGGGCCGCAGGGCCCGACCGCCCGTGGGACTGGCTACGCTGTCAGGAGTCGCGTCACGGATGCTGAGGAGAACCCGGATGAGCAACCAGGAGTCGAACCCGACCGAGAGCGTCCTGGAACCGGGTGCGCTGTGCACCGACGTCGAGGTGCTCACCCCTCGGGAGGTGCCGCTGGGCGGCATCCGCGCGATGACGGTGTACCGCACCCTGCCGCAGAAGCAGCGCTCGCTCGTCGGGGCGTGGTGCTTCCTGGACCATTACGGACCGGACGACGTGGCCGACACCGGCGGCATGGAGGTCCCGCGGCATCCGCACACCGGACTCGCGACGGTCTCGTGGCTGTTCACCGGCCGCATCGATCACCTCGACTCCAACGGCGTCGCTGCTCCCGTGCTCCCCGGCGAGCTCAATCTGATGATCGCGGGGCAGGGCATCACCCACCAGGAGATCAGCACACCTGACACGACCGTGCTGCACGGCGTGCAGCTCTGGTACGCCCTGCCCGACTCCACGAGGTTCTCCGAGCACGCGTTCGCGCACTATGCGCCCGAAGCGGTGGAACTGCGCGGCGCCAGCATCCGCGTCTTCATCGGCTCCCTGGCGGGGTCGACCTCGCCGGTCGACACCCGCACCCCTGATCTGCTGGGGGCCGAGCTCGTGCTGCAGCCGGGAGCCGAGGTCGTGCTCGACGTGCGCCGCGACTTCGAGCACGCCGCTCTCGCGGAGAGCGGGTCGATCGTGGTCAATGAGACGCCTGTGCAGCACCGTGAGCTCGGCTACGCGCCCACCGGCGCCGACACCATGCGTATCGCGGCTGGACCTGAGGGCGCACGGGTGATCCTGCTCGGCGGCGTGCCGCTGGGGGAGCAGATCGTGATGTGGTGGAACTTCATCGGCCGCAGCCACGACGAGATCGTCGAGTTCCGACGTCGCTACCAGGCCGAGCTGGGCTTCGAGCCTGCCGACCCCCAGGATGCCGGGAAGCCGGAGCTGTTCGGGCCGTACGCCGGGGGACAGCTCGCGCCGCTGCCCGCACCGCCGATGCCCACCATCCGGCTGCGGGCACGCGAGTAGGCGCGGAGCAGACGCGCCGACCGCCTCAGACCGCGCGGGCCTCCTCCTGCGCCCTGATCGCCGCGATGTGATCCGCGCGGCGGGCCACGACGTGCTCGTCGTACTCCGGATGCTTCGGCATCCACGCCGCCACGTACGGGCACACCGGCACGATCGACTTCCCGGCCGCCACCACGTCGTCCACGACCGCGCGCACGAGCTTCGAGGCCAGGCCCCGACCCGCGTAGTCCTCGGACACCCCGGTGTGGAACAGCACGCGCTCGTCCCCGACGTCGACGTACGACTCCTCGCCGATCTCCTTGGCGTCCGTGCCGTCCTCGCCGCGGTCGATCAGCACATAGCGCGATTCGGCGGGGACGTCGCGCACGGTGAAGCGCTCCTCGGTCATGACAGCACCTTTCCGTCGGCCCCGCGCGGGCGCACGGGGTGCTCACTGAGGATCGAGACGCGGTTGAACGCGTTGATCGTGATCGCGACCCACTCGGCGGCGGCGAACGCCTGCTCGCCCAGCACGGCGGCGGCGCCGGCCAGATCGGCCTTGGACTCCTCGCTCAGCGGCATCCGCGTCGCCGCCTCCGCGACGGCCAGCACCGCCTTCTCACGCTCGGTGTAGAGGGCGCTCTCGCGCCATGCCGGGAGCAGGTCGATCTTCTGCTGCACGATTCCCGCCTCACGGGACTCGCGGGAGTGCACATCGAGGCAGAAGGCGCAGGCGTTCAGCTGCGATGCGCGCAGCTTGATGTACTCGGACTCCTGCACCGAGAGGCCGCTGGCCGCGGCGTGCTGCTTGACGGTCGTGGAGAAGGCGCTGATCGCCTTCCAGACGTCGGGTGCGGACTTGTCCAGGTACGGACGCATGACTCTCCTCGGATGCTCGGGACGCGGGCCGGGGCCCGCTCTCAGCACCAACCTAGACGGCCCGGCCCTCATTCCCCACCCAGGGGGGGAGAATGGGACGGGCACACCCGCACGAAGACCAGAGGAGCACCGTGATGACCAGCGGCAGCAGCGACACCGGAACGATCACCCGCCAGGCGGGAGCCGAGACCGCCGTCCTCGCAGGAGGCTGTTTCTGGGGCATGGAGGATCTGATCCGCCGGCAGCCCGGCGTGCTCGGCACGCGAGTCGGTTACACCGGTGGCGAGAACGACCACGCCACCTACCGGAACCACCCGGGTCACGCCGAGGCCGTCGAGATCGTCTTCGACCCGGCTCAGACGACCTACCGCGACATCCTCGCGTTCTTCTTCCAGATCCACGACCCGTCCACGCTGAACCGGCAGGGCAACGACATCGGCACCAGCTACCGCTCCGCGATCTTCCCGCTGGATGCGGAGCAGGAGCGCGTGGCCAGGGACACGATCGCCGACGTGGACGCCTCGGGGCTGTGGCCCGGTGCCGTCGTCACGACCATCGAGCAGCCCGGACCGTTCTGGGAGGCGGAGCCGGAGCACCAGGACTACCTGATCCGCTACCCCGACGGCTACACCTGCCACTTCCCGCGCGCGGGCTGGGTCCTGCCGCGCCGAGACGCCGAGGCGAGCGCCTGATCCGCGTCGGCCCGCATGACGGGGTCTGAGCGGCTCGGCCGCGACGCGCAGCCCGATCGCATCGCGGTGCGCGGTGCGCGCGTGCACAACCTGCAGGGCGTGGACGTCGACATCCCGCTGCGCTCGCTGGTGGGCATCGCCGGGGTCTCCGGCTCGGGGAAGTCCTCGCTCGCCCTCGGCGTGCTGTACGCCGAGGGCTCGCGACGCTATCTCGAGGCGCTGTCGACGTACACGCGAAGGCGGATGTCGCAGGCCCCGCACGCGGCCGTGGACTCCGTCGAGCATGTGCCTGCGGCGCTGGCCCTGCGGCAGCGTCCCGGGGTGCCCGGTGTGCGCTCCACCTTCGGCACCTCCACGGAGCTGCTGAACGTGCTGCGGCTGATGTTCTCACGCCTGGCATCGCACGTCTGCCCGAACGGGCACCGCGTGCCGCCCACGATCGACGTCGCCGCCGAGACCCCGTTCGCCTGTCCCGTCTGCGGTGAGCGCGTGCATGCTCCGGGCGCCGAGGCGCTGGCGTTCAACTCCGAGGGCGCTTGCCCGACGTGCCAGGGCACGGGGGTGGTGCGCACCGTCGACGACGCGACGCTGGTGCCCGATCCGTCGAAGACGCTCGACGGCGGCGCGGTGGCGCCGTGGCAGATGTTCGGCTTCAACGTGCAGCCCGACATCGCCCGCGAGTTCGGCGTCCGCACCGACGTGCCGTGGAGCGACCTCACGGATGCCGAGCGCGAGATCGTGCTTGACGGGCCGGAGGAGAAGAAGCACATCACGGTGACCAGCCGCAAGGGCGTGCACGAACTGGACTTCACGTTCCGCAACGCCCGGCTGACCGTGACGGAGGAGCTCGCACGCGCGGCGGACGAGAAGCGCCTGGCCAGGGTGAGCCGGTTCCTCACCGAGGGCGTGTGCCCGGACTGCGGGGGTACGAGGCTGAGCCCGCAGGCGCGGGCGCCGCGGATCGGCGAGCTGGGACTCGCCGACGTCACCGCGATGACCCTGGACGACGTGATCGCCTGGGCTCCGGGAGTGACGCCGACGCTGCCGCGTGAGATGCAGCCGATGGCATCCGATCTGACAGCCACCCTGCTCGCCATGGCGCGGCGGCTGGTCGAGCTCGGACTCGGCTACCTGTCCCTGGACCGCGCCGGCGCCACCCTGTCGACGGGGGAGAGGCAGCGCGCCCAGCTGGCCCGCGCGGTGCGCAACCGCACCACCGGCGTGCTCTACGTGCTCGACGAGCCGTCGATCGGGCTGCATCCCGCCAACGTCGAGGGTCTGCTCGGCGTCATGCGCGACCTGCTGGCGGACGGCAACTCGGTCGTCTTCGTGGATCACGACGTGCAGATCCTCGCCGAGGCCGACTGGCTGGTCGAGATCGGACCCGGCGCCGGCGCCGAGGGCGGTCGCGTGATCGCCCAGGGCGCTCCGCGCGCCCTGGGCGAGGCGTCCCGCCTGGGCGGCTTCCTCACGGGGGACGAGCCGGTGGTCGTGCGCGAGCGGAGTGCGCCCGATGCCGTGTTCGTGCACGGGGCGATCACGATGTCGACGGATGCCGTGCACACCGTGCATCCGCTCGAGGTCGCCTTCCCGGTCGGCCGGCTCACGGCCGTCACCGGCGTCTCGGGGTCCGGGAAGACGACCCTGGTTCTGGAGTCGCTGGTGCCCGCGCTCGACGCGTCCGCGGACGGGAGGATGCCCGCGCACGTGCGCTCCCTCGCCGCGCCGGCGCCCCTGCAGGTGCACGTCGTCGACGCGACGCCGATCGGGTTGAACGTGCGCTCCACCGTCGCGACCTACTCCGGCGTGATGGATGAGCTGCGCAAGGCGTACGCGGCGACGGATGGGGCCAGGGACGCGGGGCTCACGGCATCCGACTTCTCGTACAACACGGGTTCGCTGTCATGTCCGCGGTGCGAGGGCACCGGTGAGATCTCCCTCGACGTGCAGTTCCTCCCCGACGTCGACATCGTCTGCCCGGAGTGCGAGGGCAGCAGGTTCGCCCCGGCCGCCTGGGACATCGTCCGCGACGGGATCGCGCTGCCCGCTCTGCTGCGCTGCACCGTCACCGAGGCCCTCGCGCGCACCGCCGACCTGCCGCGCGTGCACAGACGGCTGCAGGCGTTCTCCGAGCTCGGTCTCGGGTACCTCACACTCGGCGAGGCGACGCCCGCGCTCTCCGGCGGGGAGGCGCAGCGCCTCAAGCTCGTGGGCCGGATGCACCGCGACCAGTCGGACGCCGTGTTCGTGCTGGACGAGCCCAGCGTCGGACTGCATCCTCTGGACGTGCGCACGCTGCTGTCCGTCTTCGATCGGCTCGTCTCGCGCGGCGCGACCGTGATCGTGATCGAGCACGATCTGGACGTGATCGCGAACGCCGATCACGTGATCGACATGGGACCGGGTGGCGGCGCGGAGGGCGGGCGGATCGTCGCCGTCGGAGCGCCGGACCGCATCGCGGCGGATCCTGCCTCGCTCACCGGCGTGCATCTGGCTCATCACCTGCGGCAGTAGCATCGTCCGGTGCGCTTCGAAGCCCTTCTCCGTCGTCTGGACCGGATCGCCGGCGGACGCCACGCCGATCTCGAGGTGCCCGCCGAGATGCGGGAGCACCCGAGGACGCGTCGCGCGTTCACCTGGATCACCTGGCTGCTGGCCGTGGAGGTGCTCCTCGGCATCGCGGCCGTGGTCGTCGCGGTCGTCATCGTCGTGAACGGCGGACCGGTGCCGTTCGCGGTGTGGATGCGCAGCGTGATCGTGCTCGGCATGACCGTGACGCTGTTCTACTTCTCCTGGCGGGCATCGCTCGGCTGGTACTGGGCGTATCAGCGTCTGCGGCTCTTCGCGCAGATCTTCCCGATCATCACGCTCGTGATGGCGGCGATCCCGAATCTCTACCCGGCCTGGATGGTGACCGAGCAGATCGTGTTCAGCCTGATCATGATCGGCGTCGCCGACATCCTGACGGGCGACCACATGCGCACCGCGTTCCGGCGGCCGGAGCGGCCTCAGCGGCACTCCCCGATGAAACCGAGGTAGCAGACGGCGCGGTGCGTGATCGCCGGACGGGCGTCGTTGTTCGACACCTCCCGGGTGCCGATCTCGGGAGTCCGTGACAGGTGACCGAAGTCTCCGAGCGTATCGACGTAGTAGCCGTCGCCGTCCTGGTGTTTCATGTCGTCGATGGCGGCGCTGTACTGCGCGCACGTCTGCACCGCGGCCTCGGTCAGCTCCACCCCCGCGCAGGCCAGTTCGTACTGCCGGGCCATGGCATCCGTGCACTCGGTCCAGTCCTGCCTGACCGCACAGGGATTGACCGTGTCCATGGTGACGTCGTACCGGCCCGTCTCGTACTCCTCGGAATGCGTCGTCGCAGCCTGGGCGGGCACATCCACCTTGTCCCAGTGCCGGGCGGTGACGAACGCGTAGACCGTGGTGGTCGCGACGGCCAGGATCAGCACGCCGACGATCGCCAGGGTCACCCAGAGGCCGACGTTCTTCCGGCGCGGCGGGGACGCGGCATCGAGCATCCCGAACGGCGCCGGCTCGATCACCGCGGTCACGCCGTCGGCGGCAGGCGTGGCGGACACGGTCGGGTAGGCGGCGGGAGTCGGAGGGGCGCCGGACGGTGAGTCGGGTCCGTACGACGACGCCGGCGGGGCGAAGCTCTGACCGGGAGGCGTGAACGGCAGGAGCGGCTCGGTGTCGGGGTGCGGCGGCTCGACGGCCGCCGGCGTCTCGATCGGTGCGCCGATCGAGATCCAGTACCCGTACCAGGCCTGTGAGGACATCGGATCGGCGACGACCAGCTGCGCGTCCGCGTCGGTGAGGGCTATCCCGAGTCCGGCGCGCTGGCGGGAGTCCAGCAGAGCGGAGCGGAACTGGTCGATGGACAGAGTCATGAAGGTGATGATGTCATGACGCGGCGAGTGCGGTCAGCACCCCTGCGCCCCGGCGGCGCTCGAACACGAGCTGCGTCTCGGTGGCGCGCACGACGTCGTGCACCGTGATGTGCTCCAGGACGATGTCGCGCAGCGCGGTGGCATCCGCCACCGCGACGTGCACCAGGAAGTCGTCCGCGCCCGCGATGTGGAACACCTGCAGCACACCAGGGGTGGCCACCAGCGCGTCGAACAGGGCGTCCACGCCGCTCTTGCTGTGATTGGCCAGCCTCACGCGGATCATCGCCTGCACCGTCGCCCCCAGGGCCGCGGGGTCGATCACCAGCTCGAGTCCGGCGATCACGCCGCGGGTGCGCAGCGAGCGCACGCGGAAGGCGCAGGTGGACGCGGGGATGCCGAGCATCGCGGCGAGCTGCTTCACCGGAGCGTCCGGCTGAGCGGACAGGGCCGACAGGATGCGGAGGTCCAGTGCGTCGACAGTGGACGCCGATCCATGCGTGTTGGCCAACGGATCCTCCTGTGGAACGACTCGACTTGCTCTGCGAGCAAGATTATCGCTGTCGTGAGGTCGCTGCGACAAGCACGCTGGATTCTCATCGCTCTCCGACGCATCCTGGTGGCATGTCCGATCTGCCGCTGCATCCTGAGACCGTCGCCGTCCACGCCGGGCGCTCCGATTTCGCCGCGATGGGTGTGCACGCCGCACCCATCGACCTGTCATCGACCAATCCGCTGCCCGACATCCTGCACGGCGGCGACTCCTACGAGTCGATGGCGAACGGCGGGCACCCGCTGCCGGACGGCGGGAACGTGTATGCGCGACTCTGGAACCCGACGGTCGCGCGCTTCGAAGAGGCGCTCGCGGAGCTCGAGCACGCCGAGGCCGCGGTGGCGTTCAGCTCGGGGATGGCCGCCACGACGGCGGCGATCCTCTCGCACACGACCGCGGCCGGCAAGCACCACATCGTCGCCGTTCGTCCGCTGTACGGCGGGACGGACCACCTGCTGGACTCGGGGCTCCTCGGCGCCGAGGTCACCTTCTGCCACGAGACCGAGGTCGCGGCCAGCATCCGGCCCGACACCGGGCTGATCGTGCTGGAGACGCCCGCCAACCCGACCCTGGATCTCGTCGACATCGCGGCCGTCGTCGCGCAGGCGCAGGGCGTGCCGGTGATGGTCGACAACACCTTCGCCACGCCACTGCTGCAGAATCCGCTCGACCTCGGAGCTGCCATGTCGCTGCACAGCGCGACGAAGTACATCGGCGGTCACGGCGACGTGATCGCCGGCGTGATCGCGTGCTCGGAGGAGACCGCGCAGGCACTGCGTCGGGTGCGCGCCATCACCGGTGCGCTCCTGCACCCGCTCGGCGCGTACCTGCTGCACAGAGGGCTCGCAACCCTCCCGGTGCGGATGCAGGCGCAGCAGGCGAGCGCGCAGGCGCTGGCCGAGCGGCTTCAAGGCGACCCGGCGGTGGCCGAGGTCTTCTACCCGGGGCTCGGCGACGAGCGCGGCATCGTCGGACGCCAGATGAGCGGCGGCGGAGCCATGATCGCCATCCGGCTGGCCGGCGGCTACGCGGCGGCCGAGGCTCTCACCGGCGCCGTCCGCCTGTTCACCCACGCGGTCTCGCTCGGGGGAGTGGACTCCCTGCTGCAGCATCCGGCCGCCCTGACCCATCGCCCCGTCGCACCCGAGGCCCGTCCCGGAGCCGACATCGTGCGACTGTCGATCGGCCTCGAGAACGTCGAGGATCTCGCAGCCGACCTCGAGCAGGCGCTCGTGAAGGCGCAGGCCGTCGCGACGGTCTGACGACCCGCGATCCTGTCGCAGGACTGCGACAGGATCGCGACGGGGCCGCGACCACAGGCGCGGGCGCGGCGTCTATCTTCGAAGCATGAGCCACAGCCCCGCACCCCAGTACGCACCCGTCTACGTCGCGGCTCAGCCGAGGACGAACGGTCTGGCGATCGCATCGTTCATCCTGGGACTGTGCGGCTTCGCGCTGATCCCCGTGGTCATGGGCCACGTCGCCCTGTCGCAGATCAGGACTCGAGGAGAGAGCGGTTCCGCGTTCGCGATCGTCGGCCTGATCCTCGGGTACATCGGCTGCGTCGGCTACCTGCTGCTCGCGATCTTCCTCCTGGGTGGTGCGGTGTTCCTCACGACGGGCTCCTTCGGCTGATCCGCATCAGGCCGCGATCGGCGTGATCGCGCGCGGAGGTCCGAACCTCGCGGTCGCCAGCAGGAGTCCCGACAGCAGGATCACGCCCGCGGCCACGGTGAAGAAGACCGGCAGCCCCGCGAGGTCCGCCACGACGCCGACGCCCGCGTAGGCGAGCGGACTGAGCCCGAGGGTGAGCAGGGTGAGCACTGCGGTTACCCGGCCCAGCATCGCCACCGGCGTGGAGCGCTGCACCTGGCCCTGGCAGATCACCTGCGTCACGCCGCTCGAGACGCCCAGCCCGGCACTGCACAGCGCGGCAGGCACGGCGTCCGCAGATATCCCGAACAGGAGCAGGAGCATCGCGGTCGTCGCCACCGAGCCGAGCACGGTCAGGCGGCCGCCCACCGCGGGCAGGGTCGACATCAGCAGGCTGACGGCGAGTCCGCCCAGGCTGAAGGCGGTCAGCATGGCGCCTGCCAGTCCGGGATGCCAGCCGCGCTCCTGCGCGAGCAGCACCATGGCCACGCCGACGGGTCCGGAGAACGGCAGCTCGGACAGTGCTGTGCCGATCACCAGGGGCGCGATCCGCAGCCGCCGGACCGTCAGCCAGCCCGATCCCGAGGCCAGGGGCTGCAGCGCGTCGTCGGTCGTCGACACGGTGCGCGGCCGGATGCCGCGCAGCAGCAGCACGGACCCGAGGAAGAGAACGGCGAGCACCGCGAACGCGGCGGTGCCGCCCGCAGGCAGCAGCGCAGCACCGAGCAGCGGGCCCACGGCGTTGCCGATGCGCAGTCCGCTGAGCCGCCACGCCTGGAGACGCGTGAGATCCTCGGCCGCCACCAGCCGGGCGGGCATTGCGCCGACGGCGGGGATGAAACAGGCATCCACGATCCCGAAGATCACGGCGACGGCCAGCAGCCACCAGGGGAGCACGCCGAGCAGGGCGGTGAGGGCGCTCGCGGCGATGAGGGTCACCGAGCGCGCGGTGTCCGTCCAGATCGCGATGCGGCGCGGGTCGATGCGGTCGGCGAGCAGGCCTCCCACCAGCAGGAGCAGCAGACGCGGAACCGAGCCGGCGGCCAGGATCAGTCCCGACCAGCCGGCGCCGCCGGCTTCGGCCGCGGCCCAGGTGAGCACCAGGTAGTACGCGACGTCGCCGAGGATCGCGAGTGTGTACGCGAGCACCCATCGCGTCGCGTCTCCCCGGATGCCCATCATCAGGGCCTGCCGTAGATCTGCAGGCGGATCTGCGTGGTCGGGTCTCCCTCTGCGGCCCGATGACGGTCGATCACCGCGATGAGCTCCGCGCGAAGCGCCCTGCGCCCGGGCCCGTCGAGCGGGATCCGCAGATCGATGAAGGCCGACTCCGCCAGCCATGCGGCATCGGCACGCGGCAGGTCGGCTGCGACGCGGTACAGCTCCTCGGCGTTCATGAGCACGGTCGACTGCATGTACTGCCTGGTCATCGCGTCGTCCTCGTGCTCGGCGGCGTCGAACTGCAGCGCATCCGCGGCCGCACGCCACCAGCGCTCCCGCTGCGTGCCCATGCCGGGTTCCTCGGTCACGAGACCGCCGGCTTCGAGACGGCGCAGATGATAGCTCGCAGCGCCGGAGTCGAGCTCGAACTCCCGGCCGAGGATGCGCGACGTCGCCGGCCCCTGCTCGCGCAGGCGACGGAGGAAGGCCAGGCGCATGGGATGGGACAGCACGCGCAGCTGCGCGGTGCTGAGCTCGTCGCGTTCCATGCCCGCCAGGCTAATGTTGCGAAGAACTCTTCGCAACATTAGGGCACGACGGGTCCGGGGGAGATGGGGCCGGCCGACGTGACACGATGGAGCAATGAGTTCTGCCAACGTGACCGCCAACCTCAGCCGTGACGAGACCGCGGAGCGGGCGGCGCACATCACCGTTCACAGCATCCGCGTCGAACTGGACCTGAGCGGAGCACCCGAGCGGGCCCGCACCGGATTCCCGACCGTCACCACGTTGAGCTTCGACGCCACCGCGACGGAGACGTGGATCGACTTCATCGGCGAGAGCGTCTCCCGCGTGGTGGTGAACGGCGAGGAGCAGGATGTCCGCTGGGACGGCGCCCGCATCTCGATCGACGGCCTGGCGGCGCAGAACGAGGTCCGCATCGAGGCGATGGCCGAGTACAGCCGATCCGGCGAGGGGATGCACCGGTTCCACGACCCTGTCGACGGCGAGACCTACCTGTACACCCAGTACGAGCCGGCCGATTCGCGCCGCGTCATGGCGTGCTTCGAGCAGCCCGACATGAAGGCCGCCTACACGTTCGACGTGTCAGCGCCCGCCGGCTGGCACGTGCTCTCGAACCAGTCGGCCGCGCGCGTGCACGAGGGCATCGGGGTGCAGCGCATCGAGTTCGCGCCGACGCTGCCGATCTCCAGCTACATCACCGCGGTCGCCGCCGGTCCCTACGCGCGCATCGACGGCGAGTGGTCGCGCGACGGCCAGCACATCGACCTGGGCGTGCTGTGCCGCGCGTCGCTGGCCGAGCACCTCGAGGCCGACGAGATCATCGAGGTCACACGACAGGGCCTGGACTTCTTCAGCGACGCGTTCGCCTACCCCTACCCCTGGGGAAAGTACGACCAGATCTTCGTGCCGGAGTACAACCTCGGCGCCATGGAGAACCCGGGCCTGGTCACCTTCACCGAGGCGTACATCAACCGCGGGGCGGCGACCGACGCGCAGCGCGGCGGCCGTGCCAACACGATCCTGCACGAGATGGCGCACATGTGGTTCGGCGACCTGGTCACCATGCGGTGGTGGGACGACCTGTGGCTCAAGGAGTCGTTCGCGGACTACATGGGATCGCACGCCTCCGCCGCGGCGACGCGCTTCACGGACGCGTGGGCGCGCTTCGCGAACAGCCGCAAGGCGTGGGCGTACCGACAGGATCAGCTGCCCACCACGCATCCGATCGTGGCCGACATCCCCGACCTGGAGGCGGCCAAGCTGAACTTCGACGGCATCACCTACGCCAAGGGTGCGGCGGTGCTTAAGCAGCTCGTCGCGTTCGTGGGCGAGGACGCGTTCTTCGAGGGCGCCCGCCGCTACTTCGCCGCGCATGCGTTCGGGAACACCACGCTCGACGACCTGCTCGACAAGCTCGGCGAGGTCTCCGGGCAGGACCTGCGCGCCTGGTCGCGCGCCTGGCTCGAGACCAGCGGGGTCTCGGCTCTCCGATTGGAGACGGATGCCGACGGCCGGCGCTTCCTCGTGCAGGACGGAGGCGCGGCGGGGCCGCGTCCGCACCGTCTGCGCATCGGCCTGTACGACCTGGACGGCGGCCGCCTCGCCCTGCGCGAGCGCATCGAGCTCGGCATCGATGAGGAGCGCACCGAGGTCGAGATCCCGGACGCCGACCTGACCCTGCTCAACGACGATGACCTGACCTATGCGAAGGCGCGGCTGGATGAGCGGTCGCTGACGGCCGTGGAGGAGTCGCTGTCGACGCTGGAGGACGACCTGGTGCGCGGCCTCGTGTGGTCGTCGCTGTGGAACGCCACCCGCGACGGCGAGCTCGCGGCGATCCGTTACCTCGAGATCGTCCGCCGCCACGCGCCCGCCGAGTCCAACGTCGCCCTGCTGACCACCGTGCTGGTGAACGCGGCGTTCGCCGTGCGCCACTACGTCGCCGACGATGCCCGCGACGAGCAGGGCCGCGCGTGGGTGGATGCGGCGTGGTCCGCGCTGCAGTCGGCGGATGCCGGCAGTGACGCGCAGCTGGCCTGGGCACGCGCGTTCGCGGCGGCATCCGGCTTCGATGCGCACCATGCGGATGCCGTGCGCGGCATCCTGAATGGCGGAGCGCCGCGCGGACTTCCTGTGGACGCGGACCTGCGCTGGCTGATGCTGACGGCCCTCGCCACCACGGGCGACGCGACTGTCGAGGAGATCATCGCCGAGCGCGCCGCGGACGACACCGCCACCGGCCGCACCGCGGAGATCCGCGCGCTGGCGTCCCGCCCGGATGCGGCGACGCGCGCGGCGGCGTGGGACTCCGCGTGGAACGACCTCACCCTCAGCAACGATCACCTGGACGCGACGATCGGCGGCTTCCGGGCAGGCGGGCGCCGGGATCTGATCGCCGCCTTCGACGGCGAGTACTTCGACCGGATCCGCGAGGTCTGGGGCACCCGCTCGATCGAGCTCGCACAGCGCCTGGTCGTGGGGCTGTTCCCCGCGACGACCGACACGGACCTCGTGGACGCGTGGCTGGAGGCGAACTCCGACGCACCCGGTGCGCTGCGGCGCCTGGTGATCGAGTCCCGCGACGACCTCGCACGGGAGATCCGGGTGCGGGCCGCGCAGGCCTGACTCTCGGGTCGCGCCTCGCTGGGTCGCTCAGCCTCTCGAGGCGTCGCTCTCAGAGGTCCAGTGCGTCCCCGGGCTGGAGGTCGACGAATGCGCCCCCGCCCTGCTCGGCGGCCCATTGCAACCGCTGCTGATGCATGGTGCGCCCGATCGCGGAGAGGGTCATGTCGTGCGTGCCGAACGCCCGCTTCGGAGCGACCGCGAGCACGAAGTCGATGGCCTCGCCGATCTTCAGCCACGGCGCGCCGAGCGGCGCCGCGAGCGTGTCCACCTCGACGCCCTCGGGCACGGCGTACGAGTCCCCGGGGTAGTAGAGCTGCTCGTTGACGAGGACGCCGACGTTGTCGACGTGCGGCAGGGATGAGTGGATCACGGCGTGATCGCCGCCGAAGAAGCGCAGGGTGAACTCGCCGACGGTGACCGTGTCGCCGGGCCGGACGATGTTGATGTCGTAGTCGCCCGCCGCCGCGGCGACGCCCGCGGGGGCGTAGATCGGCGTGCCGGGGGCATCGCGCAGCATCCGGTCGAGGTGCCCGGGTGTCCAGTGGTCCGGATGCTCGTGGGTGAGGACGATCGCCACGAGATCGTGCAGGTCGTCCAGGGGAGTGGTGAACGAGCCCGGGTCGATCACGAGCGTCTGGCCGAGGTGGTCGAGACGGAGAGCCGCATGTTCGAACTTGGTGACGCGCATGTCGCCGAGTCAACTCCGTCGCCGGTGCGAGGGCAAGCCGGATGCCGCGACACGCCCGTCGGACCGAGAAGAGACGCCCTGATTTGGATTCGCAGGATGCGCCGTGGCAGACTTGCACGGTTGCCAAAACGGCCCGCAAGGGCCAGAACGGCCCCATCGTATAGCGGCCTAGTACGCCGCCCTCTCACGGCGGTAACGCGGGTTCGAATCCCGCTGGGGTCACAGCGACACGAAGGCCCTCCGAGCGATCGGAGGGCCTTCGGCATTTCCGAGCGGATTCGGGCTCCTGCGGCAGAATCCATGCATCGGAATGAAATTCCCCGGGAAGCGGTTGTCGTGAGCATGACGGACATCGAATTCGGGCTCGACACCTTCGGCGGCGTGACCCATGACGCAGAGGGCAACGCCGTTCCGCACCCGCAGGTGGTGCGCGACCTCATCGAGGAAGCCGTGCTGGCCGACGATCTGGGGCTGGACTTCTTCGGACTGGGGGAGCACCACCGGCCGGACTTCGCCGTGTCCAGCCCCGAGGTGGTGCTGTCGGCGATCGCCGCACGCACGGAGCGCATCCGGCTCGGCTCTGCTGTCACGGTGCTGAGCTCCGATGACCCGGTGCGCGTTTTCGAGCGCTTCTCGACCCTCGACGCGGTCTCGAACGGCAGGGCGGAGATCGTCGCAGGGCGCGGCTCGTTCATCGAGTCGTTCCCGCTCTTCGGGTTCGACCTGCGACAGTACGAGGAGCTGTTCGAGGAGCGCCTGGATCTGCTCTCGCAGCTGCTGAAGGAGGAGCCCGTCACCTGGCAGGGGAACACGCGTGCCGCTCTCGAGAACCAGCGCGTCTTCCCGACCACCGCGAACGGGCTGCGCACCTGGGTGGGCGTGGGCGGCAGCCCCGACTCCGTCGTGCGCACCGCGCGCTACAACTTCGGCCTGTTCCTCGCGATCATCGGCGGGCCGGCCGCGCGCTTCGCGCCGTACATCGATCTGTTCGAGCGCGCGCAGGACCAGTTCGGCGTCGAGCACAAGCCGGTCGCGGTGCACTCCCCGGGGCTCGTCGCCGAGACCGATGAGAAGGCGCGCGCGCTGACCTACGACGGGTGGCTCGCCATGCGCACGCGCATGGGCAAGGAGCGCGGATGGGCGCCGCCGGCGGTCGGCGACTTCGAGCGCGAGATCGAGAGCGGTGCGCTGTACATCGGGTCGCCGGAGACCGTCGCCCGCAAGATCGTCGCGACGCTGAACACCCTGCGCGTGAACCGCTTCGACTTCAAGTACGACCAGAGCATGATCACCCACCAGACCATGCTGGATTCGATCGGCCTGTACGGCGAGAAGGTCGTCCCGATGGTCAAGGACATGCTCGGCTGACGGTCGTCCTGCGGAGGTCGCGCCTCGATTTGGCGGGGCCTCCGCGGTCATGGCATACTTGAACGGTTGCAGTGACGGCCCCATCGTATAGCGGCCTAGTACGCCGCCCTCTCACGGCGGTAACGCGGGTTCGAATCCCGCTGGGGTCACTGACGAGAAGGTCCTCCGGAATCCCGGAGGACCTTCTTCCTTTCGGTGCGCTCGGCTCAGTTCAGAGCGTCGTGGCGGTGCCACCCGTCCGAGAGCGCCTTCTCACGAACAGCTCCATCGCAGCGAACGCCAGGATGACGCCGCAGACCGCGCACACCGCCCCCGCGACGACGTCCGAGGGATAGTGGACCACCGCGTACACGCGGGCGAGAGCCGTGACCGCCACCAGTGCGACTCCACCGGCGAGCACCCACCTGCGCGGGGTTGTGCGCCACGTCAGCAGGACCAGCACGGTCGCCAGTGCCGTGACGAACGCAACATGTCCGCTCGGGTAGGAAGCGTCGGTCTCCGGGGCGACGACGCGATGAACGGCATCCGTCCATTCCGGCCGCGGCCGCGCGACGATCAGCTTCAGCGCGCCCGTCACCAGCCAGCCGCAGGCGACGGTCGCGCCGGCAGCCAGACCGGCCACGAGGTGCCCTGACCACAGGGCCACGACGGCAGCCAGCAGCACCCCGATCACCACCGCGGATGCCGGCTGGAAGGCGACCGAGACCGCCTGCGAGATCGCATCGAGCACGGGGGAGTGCAGACGGTTGAGCAGCAGGTCCGCGCTGATCTCCGTACGGGAGCCGCGCAGGGCCAGCCCGGCGACCAGCATCGCGACGAGGCCCACCGCGGCGGTCGACGCGGCGATGCGCAGCGACTGCGGGGATCCGGGCCATCCGGACCATCTGGGCAGCGGTCGCGCGCTCGTCTGCGCCGGTCCGGTATGCGGATGCACTGTGGAATTCACCATGGGGTCCTCTCCGGCGCTCACGAAGAACCCCGCTGCATCCCACGTTAGAAACGGGATGCTACAGGACTGTGAGACGACGCTGAGAGCCGCCTATGGGTCAGCCGGGGCGCCCTGCGGGATCCACGGCGGGCGCGGCCCCGCGCCGGGCGAATCCGCCGGTCAGCCACAGCGCGAGCGCCGTGCACACCGCTCCGAGCAGCGCGAGCGGGAAGTCGAGCCCGTAGGCCGTTATCGCCAGCGGAGCGACGATGAACAGTGCGACGCCCAGCGGGGTGGCCGCACCCGAGCGCACGGGCGTCAGCGGCGGCACCTTCTCGAACCGCGCCAGCGGCAGGGAGAGAAGCCACACGGCCGCCAGCACCAGCAGCAGGAACGGCACTCGCGTCCACCACCACACCGGCCCGCCGGGGTGCGGCAGCGGCACAGGCAGCAGCAGCTCGATGCCGATCAGCACCATCACCATCGGCAGATGCCACAGGTACACGGTCATCAGTCGCGAGCCGATGAGGAGCATGGCCGCCTGCACGGCGCGCACACGCGTCAGGGCGGTCAGCGGCCGGTGCAGCAGCGTGAGTCCGGCCGCCTGCACGATGGCCATCAGCGCCATCGGCACGGTGGGCGGCCACTGGTTCGCGAGCATGTTCCACGAGTATCCGATCACCGGCACGAGCCCGACGGCCACGGCTGTGCCGGCCGCCATCAGCGCCAGCAGCTGCCACGCGCGCAACCGGCGGAACCATCCGTCGAACAGGAAGAAGCCGACCTGCTGGCAGAAGAGCCAGACGAACAGCACGTTGGGAATGCCGAACAGCTCCTCGCCGACCCCGTAGCGATCCGGCGCGAGCGAATGGACGCCGAACACGTCGCGCACCAGCAGGAATCGCACCAGGTCGACCGCCAGCGCGCAGCCGAGCAGCACTGCGAGCACCCGCCGGCCGTACCGGGCGTGCAGCGCCATCATCCGCGGCGCGAGCGCCTGCGCGAGCATGTAGGCCGCGAGGAACCACAGCGGCGAGCCGACGCCGATCGCGACCGTGTCGACGAGCGAGGGGTCGATGCCCAGCATCCGGGTGGCGCCGAGCGCCACGGAGAAGAACACGAACAGCGGCAGCGCGGGCCGGGCGAGCCGCGCCAGTCGCACCCGGACGAACTCGCTCTCGCTCTGGCCGCGCTTCTCCGCGGATCTCCAGCCGACGGCTGCCGCGAACCCGCCGACCACGAAGAACAGCGGCATGATGTCGGCGATCCATGAGGCCACGTCGAACCAGGTCTGCGCCTCGACCGTCCGCTCGATCAGGATCGAGCCGTCGGGATTGCGTCCCACCCCGCTGAACAAGATGTGCGCGAACACCACCAGGACGACGCATGCGACCCGGACCAGGTCGAGGGTGAGGTCCCGCCCCTCCGGGAGGGTACGGGTCGGCGTCTGGGCGGCGCTGCTCATGCCGATGAGTCTAGGAGGTGGGTGCATCCCGCAAGGAGATCGCCCGGATGCCCGGATTGCGCAGCGGCATGATCATCAGCATCGCCATGGCGCCCCCGTATACCGCGAACGGCACCCAGAGCGGCAGGACGCTCGCGATCAGGCCGAACACCGCCATGGCGACGGGCATCAGGCAGTCATCGCCGAGCCGAAGGATCGATCCCAGCCGGCCGAGATAGTCGGGGGCAGCAGTCGCGGCGAACGTCGACCCCAGCAGAGCCGAGGCGAAGCCCGCGGTGATCCCGATCGCCAGGCTCCCCGCGCCGACGACGATCGGCGATCCGATGCCGAGAGCGACGATCCCCGCGCCCTGCACCATCAGGGCGGTGAATCCGCCGATCGCCTCGCGACGAGGTCGCCGTCGCACGACGACGAGCGCGCCGATCATTGCCCCACCGCCGACCAGGGCCTCGAACACGCCCACCGCTCCGGCACCCCACCCGTGAGCCGTCGCCTGCAGCGGGAGGCCGATCGAGATCGCCGGCCCCACGGCCAGGTTCAAGCCCGACAGGGCGATGACGAGCGTGCGGGTGGCGCGTTCCCGGCCCAGATAGCGGAACCCGTCGGCCACACCGCGCAGCACGCTCTGCTCGGCCGATGCGCGGGGCAGCGCGAAGCGCGGACGCAGCCACAGCACGATGAACACGATCACCACCACGTAGGTCAGCGTGTTCAGGCCGGCGCTGCCCGACAGGCCGAACGCGGCCACCAGGAAGCCGCCCATCGCCGAGCCGGCCATCGTCCCGAGCCGGGACAGCGTCTGGCTGAGCGCCGAATAGGCGGGGAGATCGGCGGTCGAGACGAGCTGTCGCGGCATGGTCCCCGCGGCCGGCTCGAAGAACGCGTCGCACAGGCCGAACGCGATGCTCGCGACCAGCAGCACGGCGACGGTGGGCTGCGCGGCCAGGCACCAGACGGCGACCGCGACGAGCACGACCACGCGCAGCGCGTTGAACAGCACCATCAGCCGCCGGGCGTCCTTGCGGTCGGCATAGGCCCCGCCCACCAGCAGCACGATCGCCCGCGGCACCGTGCCTGCCGCGACCACGAGGCCCGCGACGGCGGGGGAGGCGATCTGCACCGCGGTCCACGCGAACGCGATGGTGAAGATGGCGTCCCCGGCATCCGACAGCGCCTTGATGACCAGCCATGCCTGCACCAGGCGATCGCGGCGGAACGCGGGCGGCGTGCGCAGCAGGGTGGGCTCGGTGGCGGTCATCTCACACCTCCGTCGGAAAGCCGTGGGCGAAGAAGAACACCGGCATCCGGTCCTGGCCGTCCTCGCGATCGATCCCGCGGCGCCACTCGTCGACCATCGCGTTCAACCGCGCCTGCAGGTCGCTGAGCTCCTCCTGGGTCGCCCAGGCCAGCGAGTCCGTGCTGAAGCCGGTCGCCTCGCTCTGCGGAGAGACCCGGTACCAGCGCTGCAGCAGGTCGAGCTGGTGACGCACGTTCGCGCGCTGCGCCTCACGGGCCAGAAGCGCGTCGGCCGGCGACTCGTAGTCGTTCGACGACCACGTGAACGACCTCCTGGCGAGCCGCCACCAGCTCGCCCGTCCGTCGCCGTCCGGTGCGTCGACGCGCTCGACGACGCCCGCCTTCTCCAGCATCCGCAGATGGTGGCTGACGCTGCCCACCTGCGCGTCGAGGACCCGTGCGAAGGTCCCGACCTGGGTCTCGCCGTGCAGTTGCAGATGATCGATCATGCGACGCCGCAGCGGATGCGCGATCGCGGTGATGACGGAGATGTGTTCCACGCCCGCAACGCTAAGCGGGCTTCCGCATTCTCACAAGACTTCTTGTATACCCCGGAAAATCAAGGAACTCGCGTCTTGCGCATCCTGCGGCGGATGAGCCAGACCACCAGCAGCACCACGCCGGCGACGGCCAGCCAGGGGAGCAGGAACCCGAACGCGATGACCACGCCGTTCAGCGCCGCGATCAGCCCGTTCCACCCGGCGAGCAGTCCGTCGCCGAAGCCGGCCGGATCGGCCTGCGTCGCCTTCGTGCGCTTGGTCAGCTGCACCTGCAGGCTGGACATCGACACCTGATCGTCGAGCGACTTCAGCTGCTGCTGGTAGCTCTCCAGCTGCGCCTGCCGCTCGCTGAGCGCGGTCTCCGCGGCGATCAGATCCGCCACGGAACCCGACTTCGACATCAGCTCGGTGAGGCGCTGCACCGACGCCTTCGACGCCTCGACGCGAGCGCGCAGATCGACCGCCGTCGAGGTGACGTCCTCCCGCGAGATCGACGAACCGAGCACCTGCCCCCGATCCCCGACAGCATCCATCACCGCTGTGAGATCGTCGGCGGGCACGCGGATGCTGACCCACCCGTCCCCGCTCGGCAGCGACGGCTCGGTGGGCGCGCCCTGCGCGGCGTCCGGAGCGGTCCCGGATCGTGCACCCGGCTCGAGCCCGACGTCGCTGGACTCCACGTAGCCGCCGTGCTTCTCGGCGAGAGCGGTCAGCGCATCGGCCGCCTTCGCGATGTCGGCGACGCGCAGCGTGACCCGAGCGGTGGTGATGATGTCGCGGCCCGCGGCGGGGGAATCCGTGCTCGCGCCGGGGGCGCTCCCGCCGGACGCGCTCTTCACCGCGTCGCCCTGCGCGGACTCCGGCATCCCCACCGCGGGCAGCGGGCCTGCGTCGTAAGCGGCTGTGTCGCCGCCCGCGCTGCCCGCGCCCGTCGGGCCATGCGACACCGCCGACAGCAGCGGCGGCGAGATCAGGATGCCGGCCGCGAACGCGGCGGCCACGCCCAGGCCGAGCGCCCAGCGCCGCCGCCTGCGGCGCGCTGTGCTCTGCTGCTGCGCCGGGCGCAGCAGTGGCCGCTCATCGGCGATGTCGTCGAAGACCGCTTCCTCGATCCGTGCGATGGTCTCGTCGCTCAGCGGCGGCAGCTCCACGCCATCGTTCTCGCTCATGCGTCCCTCATCTCCTGAGCAGCGCCTCTCAGGCGCGTGCGAACCCGGGACAGACGGTTGCGGACGACGGCGTGACTCACGCCGAGCTCTTCCGCGGCGACCTGGTAGGCGTAGCCCTCCACCGCGCACATCCGGAAGATGCGGCGGTCGGTCTCGTCGAGACGGCCGACCTCTTCGGCGATGCGCTCGGCGAGAGCGGCCGAGATCACCTGGTCCTCGACGCTGACCGTGTCGGGGATCGTCTCATCCAGGGCATCTGCGGTGTTGGCGCGGTCCCGGCGCAGGATCCGCAGCCGGTTCGCCGCCTGGAAGCGGCAGATGGTCGCGAGCCAGGGCAGCAGCGAATCCCCGGCCAGTTCGAGCCCGGGCAGCTTGCGCCAGGCGACCACGAAGGTCTCCTGCGCCACGTCCTCGGCATCCTGTGTCGAGCCGAGGATGCCGTGCGCGATCCAGTAGACCGGCCGCACATGGGCGCGGTAGATCTCGCGGAAGGCATCCTGATCCCCGGATGCCGCCCGTGCGGCCCACTCGCGATCCTCTGTGCTGGTCGGCATGACCGTCCCGTCCGTGTCTGTTGATCAGGAAGTGTCGCGTCCGGCCTCATCGTCTCAGATTCCTCGGCACCGCGGATTGTTCGGTAGCATGGGATCTGCGAGAGGGAGTATCCCGACATCGCGCAGATCGTCATCACGAGCACCGTCATCGCTGCTCCGGTCGCGCGGCGCACCACCGGTGCGGGGAGAGACTTTCGGACTTCCGCCAACCCTCCGAAAGGTCCTCCGCCCTTGGATATCCCTGTCTGGTTCGAGATCACCTCGCTGGTCGTGCTGACCGCCATCCTCATCGGCGATCTGCTGCTCATCCTGAAGCGCCCGCACATCCCCAGCACCAAGGAATCGGCCCTGTGGGTCGTGTTCTACGTGACGCTCGCGCTGATCTTCGCCGGTGTGCTGTTCCTCATCGGCGATGCCAAGACATCGCTCGACTTCCTCACCGGATGGGCGATGGAGTACAGCCTCTCCATCGACAACCTGTTCGTGTTCATCCTGATCATGACCCAGTTCTCGGTGCCGCGGCGATATCAGCAGGAAGCGCTGATGGTCGGCATCATCATCGCGCTCGTGCTGCGCGCGATCTTCATCATCATCGTCGGCGCCGCCGTGCAGCACCTCAGCCCGATCTTCTACATCTTCGGCGCGTTCCTGCTGTACACCGCGATCCGGCAGGCGCTTCCGGACAAGGAGGAGGACGACGCCCAGACCGAGGGCTTCATCGTCCGCCAGATCCGCCGGGTGATCCCGATCAGCGACGAGTACGACGGGCCGAAGGTGCGCACCACCATCAACGGCAAGAAGATCTGGACCCCGATGCTGATCGTCTTCGTGTCGCTCGGCGTGACCGACCTGATGTTCGCGGTCGACTCCATCCCGGCGATCTTCGGCATCACGACGAACGCGTTCATCGTGTTCACCGCCAACCTGTTCGCGCTGATGGGCCTGCGCCAGCTGTACTTCCTGCTGGGCGACCTGCTCGACAGGCTGCGCTACCTGCACTACGGCGTCGCGTTCATCCTCGGCTTCATCGGAGTCAAGCTCGTGCTGCACGCCATGCACGAGAACGAGCTGTCGTTCATCAACGGCGGTCAGCCGATCGAGTGGGCGCCCGACATCAACAACTGGGTGTCGCTGGGCGTGATCTTCGCGTCTATGGCGGTCGCCACGATCGCCAGCCTGATCGCCTCCGCCCGCGAGAAGCGCACGCCGGTCGCGAGCTGAGCGCGGATCGTCACACAACGCGGCATCGGGCGGAGCACCCGATGCCGCGTTGTAGACTGGCGGGCATGCGGCGTGTGGTTCTCCTCCTTAGCAGCCGCGGCGGGACCTCGATCTAGGCCTTCCTCGCCGCGGAGTCCATCATGGGCCGACTCATCGAGCCACAAGGAACACACCGCATGACAAGCACCGCACCCCGCACCCTCGCAGAGAAGGTCTGGGACGACCATCTCGTCGTCAAGGGCGAGAACGGCGAGCCCGACCTGATCTACATCGATCTGCACCTGATCCACGAGGTCACCAGCCCGCAGGCCTTCGACGGACTGCGCGCCGAGGGCCGTCCGCTGCGCCGGGTCGACCTGACCATCGGCACCGAGGACCACAACACGCCGACGCTGAACATCGACAAGCCGATCGCCGACCTCACCAGCCGCACGCAGATCGAGACCCTGCGCCGCAACGCCGAGGAGTTCGGCGTCCGCCTGCACTCGCTGGGCGACGCCGAGCAGGGCATCGTGCACGTCGTCGGTCCGCAGCTCGGGCTCACCATGCCCGGCATCACGGTCGTCTGCGGCGACTCGCACACCTCCACGCACGGCGCGTTCGGCGCGATGGCGTTCGGCATCGGCACCAGCGAGGTCGAGCACGTGATGGCCACGCAGACGCTGCCGCTGAAGCCGTTCAAGACCATGGCGATCAACGTCGAGGGCGAGCTCCGCCCCGGCGTCACGGCCAAGGACATCATCCTCGCCGTGATCGCGAAGATCGGCACGGGCGGGGGACAGGGCTACGTGCTCGAGTACCGCGGCAGCGCGATCCGCGCCCTCTCCATGGAGGGCCGGATGACGATCTGCAACATGTCGATCGAGGCGGGTGCCCGGGCCGGCATGGTCGCCCCGGACGAGACGACCTTCGCCTACGTGAAGGACAAGCCGCACGCGCCGCAGG
Organism: Microbacterium sp. 22195; assembly: GCF_052056515.1. Taxonomy (NCBI): domain Bacteria; kingdom Bacillati; phylum Actinomycetota; class Actinomycetes; order Micrococcales; family Microbacteriaceae; genus Microbacterium; species Microbacterium sp. 22195. The sequence goes on along the minus strand of NZ_JBQEPE010000001.1, from coordinate 676,942 downwards.
GGCAGGACTGGGAGGACGCCGTCGCCTACTGGCGCACGCTGCCCTCCGACCCGGATGCCGTGTTCGACGCCGAGGTGGACATCGACGCCTCCGCCCTCGAGCCGTTCGTCACATGGGGCACCAACCCCGGTCAGGGCAGCTCGCTGTCGGCGTCCGTCCCCGACCCCGCCGCGATCGCGGACCCCAACGAGCGCGCCGCCGCAGAGCGGGCGCTGCAGTACATGGACCTGACCCCCGGCACGCCGCTGAAGGACGTCAAGGTCGATGCCGTGTTCATGGGCTCGTGCACCAACAGCCGCATCGAGGACCTGCGCGCCTTCGCGTCGGTCATCGAGGGTAAGAAGAAGGCCGACGGCGTGCGCGTCATGGTCGTCCCCGGCTCCGCTCGGGTGCGGCTCGAGGCCGAGGCTGAGGGCATCGACAAGATCGTCGAGGCCTTCGGCGCCGAATGGCGCTTCGCCGGATGCTCGATGTGCCTGGGCATGAACCCCGACCAGCTGGCCCCGGGTGAGCGCTGCGCGTCCACCTCGAACCGCAACTTCGAGGGGCGGCAGGGCAAGGGCGGACGCACGCACCTGGTCTCGCCGCTGGTCGCGGCCGCCACCGCCATCCGCGGCACCCTGTCCAGCCCGAGCGACCTGGAGGCCTGATCACCATGGAGAAATTCACCACCCACACCGGCGTCGCCGCGCCCCTGAAGCGCTCCAACGTCGACACCGACCAGATCATCCCGGCCGTCTTCCTCAAGCGCGTCACCAAGACCGGCTTCGACGACGCCCTCTTCCACGAGTGGCGCAAGGACCCGGAGTTCGTGCTGAACCAGGCACCGTTCCAGAACGCGTCCGTCCTGGTCGCCGGACCGGACTTCGGCACAGGATCCAGCCGCGAGCACGCGGTCTGGGCGCTGCGCGACTACGGCTTCCGGGTCGTGCTCAGCCCTCGCTTCGCCGACATCTTCCGAGGGAATTCGGGCAAGCAGGGCCTGCTGGCGGCGACCGTCGACGAGGCCGACATCGAGCGGATCTGGGCGCTGATCGACGAGGAGCCCGGTCGCGGGATCACCGTCGACCTCGAGGCGCGCACCGCCACGATCGGGGACTTCCAGGCCGCCATCGGGATCGACGATTACACTAGATGGCGGCTCCTCGAAGGGCTCGATGACATCGGGCTCACGCTGCGCAACGAAGACAAGATCGCGCAGTTCGAGGCCCGCCGCGAGTCGTGGCGGCCACGTACGCTCCCTGTTCGATAGGACGAGGCGCGCGGTGGGCCGGGGGTCAAGAGCCCCCACGGCACCAGCCGTGATTGGATGAGAGGCTCGCGGCCACCGCCGCGCCTGTCCTGACGAAGAAGAGGCCCGAATGACGACACCGCTCCGCGATGCAGCAGTTGACGAGGCTCCGGTTCCCGCCGGATCCGTGCTCGCGATCCGCGGAGGCAGGCCGTTGCGCGGCCGTGTCGACGTGAAGGGCGCGAAGAACCTCGCCACCAAGGCGATGGTCGCCGCCCTGCTGGGGGAGACCACCAGCATCCTGCGGGATGTGCCCGACCTCAGCGACGTGGCGGTCGTCCGCTCGCTGCTGGAGGTGCACGGCGTCCGCGTCACCGAGGGCGACGAGCCCGGTTCGCTGGTGCTGGACCCGAGCCTGGTCGAGTCCGCCCACTACGAGGAGATCGACGCTCACGCCGGCGCCTCCCGCATCCCGATCCTGTTCTGCGGCCCGCTGCTGCACCGACTCGGTCAGGCGTTCATCCCGGACCTCGGCGGATGCCGCATCGGCGACCGCCCGATCGACTTCCACCTCGATGCGCTGCGCAAGTTCGGTGCGATCGTGGAGAAGCAGCCCAGCGGCATCCGCCTGTCGGCCCCCAACGGGCTCAAGGGCGCGAACATCCACCTCCCGTACCCGAGCGTCGGTGCCACCGAGCAGGTGCTGCTGACCGCCGTGCGCGCACAGGGGCAGACCGAGCTGCGCAACGCGGCCATCGAGCCGGAGATCATGGACCTGATCGCCGTGCTGCAGAAGATGGGCGCGATCATCTCGTACGAGCCGAACCGCGTCATCCTCATCGAGGGCGTGGAGGCGCTGCGCGGTTACGATCACCGCGCGATCTTCGACCGCAACGAGGCCGCGTCCTGGGCCTGCGCCGCGCTGGCCACCGACGGTGAGATCTTCGTCGCCGGAGCCCGCCAGCAGGAGATGCTGACGTTCCTGAACGTGTTCCGCAAGGCGGGCGGCTGGTTCGACGTGCAGGAGGACGGCATCCTCTTCCGTCGCGAGGGCGCACTCAAGCCCGTCGTCGTCGAGACCGATGTGCACCCCGGCTTCATGACCGACTGGCAGCAGCCGCTGATCGTCGCGCTCACGCAGGCGCAGGGCCGCTCGATCGTGCACGAGACCGTGTACGAGAACCGGTTCGGGTTCACGCAGGCCCTGGTCAAGATGGGCGCGGACATCGTCGTGCACCCGCACGGCCTGCAGGACGGTCCCCGTCGCGTGCCCCGCCGCGAGCTGGAGCAGGCCGCCGTGATCACCGGCCCGACGCCGCTGCACGGCGCCGACATCGTGGTGCCCGACCTGCGCGGCGGGTACAGCCACGTGATCGCAGCGCTGACCGCCGAGGGCGAGTCCGTCGTCTCCGGTGTCGACATCCTCAGCCGCGGCTACGAGAAGTTCCTCGACAAGCTGCAGGCCCTGGGCGCCGACTTCGACGTCGTCCGGTGAACTGATGGCTGCTTCCGAGCGGAGCCGCCCGAGCCTCTTCTGGGTGCTCGCGGTGCTCGTCATCCCGCCGATGTCCCTGCTGGCGAAGATCCGCGTCACCGGGGCGGAGAAGCTGCCCCGCCAGGGCGCCTTCGTGCTCGCCCCGAACCACTACTCGGAGCTGGACCCGCTGATCGTGGCCATGTCCGTGTACCGTCTCGGACGGCTGCCCCGCTTCATGGCGAAGGAGAGCCTGTTCCGGATGCCGGTGGTCGGCTGGCTGCTCAAGCGCACCGGCATGATCCCGGTGTCGCGCAGCGCGTCGGCCGCCGCCGCGAAGCAGACCCTCAAGCAGTCCGCCGAGCTGGTCGAGCACGGCCGCGGCGTCATCGTCTACCCGGAGGGCACGCTGACCCGCGATCCCGACCTGTGGCCGATGCGCGGAAAGTCCGGCGCGGTGCGCCTGGCGCTCTCCGGAGACCTCCCGCTGATCCCGATGGCGCAGTGGGGCACGCAGGAGATCATGGGCCGCTATCAGAAGGGCCTCAGCCTCTGGCCGCTGCGCAAGCCGGTGAACGTGCTGATCGGCGATCCGGTCGACCTCTCCGATCTGCGCGGGCGTGCATCCGAGCCCGCCGTGCTGAACGAGGCGACCGCGCGGCTGATGGCCGCCATCACCGCGCTGCTCGAGCAGCTCCGCGACGAGAAGGCGCCTGCCACGCGCTGGAACCCCACCGACCACGGACAGAAGGAGACGGGGCGTCTTGACTCCTAGACGAGAGCCGTCCGGCACGGGAACCCGCACGGCGATCGTCGGCGCGGGCAGCTGGGGCACCACCTTCGGCAAGATCCTCGCCGACGGCGGCGCTCAGGTGACCATGTGGGCGCGTCGCCCCGAACTCGCGCAGGAGATCGACGAGGCCAAGCGCAACTCCCGGTACCTGCCCGGCATCAACCTGCCGCGCAGCATGCGCGCGACCGCCGACATCGAGCGCGCGCTCGACGGCGTGCAGCAGGTGTACCTGTCGGTGCCCAGCCAGACGCTGCGCGAGAACCTGCGTGCCTTCCGCCCGCTGCTCGCCGCCGGCGACTTCCCTGTGGTCAGCCTGATGAAGGGCGTCGAGCGCGGCACAGGCCTGCGGATGAGTCAGGTCATCGAGCAGGAGCTCGGCATCGACCCGATGCGCATCGCCGTGGCATCCGGACCGAACCTGGCCCTGGAGATCGCCCGCGAGCAGCCCACGGCGGCCGTGATCTCCTCGCGCAGCCAGGAGACGGCGGATGCCGTGGCCCGCACGGCCCGCAACCGCTACTTCCGCTCCTTCGTGAACACCGACGTGATCGGCACGGAGTTCGGCGGTGTGCTGAAGAACCTCATCGCCGTGGCGATCGGCATCGTCGACGGCGTCGGCTACGGCGAAAACACCAAGGCCTCGATCATCACGCGCGGACTCGTGGAGATGACCGACTTCGCGGTCGCCAACGGCGCGCAGCCCGAGACGCTGCAGGGGCTGGCCGGCCTCGGCGACCTGATCGCCACCTGCCAGTCGCCGCTCAGCCGCAACAACACCGCAGGCCGCCTGCTGGGCCAGGGATACGGCATCCAGGACGTGATCAAGCAGATGAACCAGACCGCCGAGGGTCTGGCATCCGTCGCTCCGATCCTGCAGCTCGCGCACGAGGCCGATGTGTACATGCCCATCGTGGAGCAGGTGAAGATGGTGCTCGACGGGAAGATGAACCCGCGCGACATCGCACCGCACCTGACCACCGACGACGACACTCCCCAGGAGGAGAGGACCAACTATGGACAGGCAGACGGTGGTGGTGCTCTTCGGCGGGCGTTCCAGCGAGCATTCGATCAGTTCCGCAACGGCGGGCGGGGTGCTGGCGGCGATCGACCGTGACCGCTACGCGGTGATCCCCGTCGGGATCACCCGCGAGGGCGCGTTCGTGCTCGAGCAGGACGACCCGGGCAAGTTCGCGCTGGACGCCGCGAAGATGCCCGAGGTCGTCGACAACGGCACGCGGATGCGGTGGCCGGAGCCGGGCGGGGACCGCACTCTGCGCGTCGTCGCCCCCGACGGGTCGACAGTCGACCTCGGCGAGATCGACGTGGTGCTCCCGCTCCTGCACGGCCTGCACGGCGAGGACGGCGCCATCCAGGGCTTCTTCGACGTGCTGGAGGTGCCCTACGCCGGCGGCGGCATCCTCGATTCCGCGGTGTGCCTGGACAAGCACTTCACCAAGCTCGCGCTCTCGGCGGCCGGCATCTCGGTGGCGCCGGGCATCACCGTTCGCAGTGCCGAGTGGGATGCCGACCCGGAGAGCGTCCGCGACCGCGTGCGCGCGCTGGGGGAGACCGTGTTCGTCAAGCCGGCCAGTGCCGGATCGAGCGTCGGGGTCTCCCGCGTCGACGGCGGCGACGGACTGGACGAGGCGTTCCGGATCGCGTTCGACGAGGACGAGAAGGTGCTCGTCGAGACGCGCGTGAGCGGCCGCGAGATCGAGGTCGGCGTCCTGGCCGGACGCGACGGCGAGCGGGCGCGGGCGTCGCTGCCCGGCGAGGTCGTGCTGACCTCCCGCAGCTTCTACGACTTCGAGGGCAAGTACCTCGGCGGCGAGGGAGTGGAGATCGTCTGCCCCGCGCAGGTCGACGACGAGCTGATCGGACGCCTTCAGGAGACCGCGGTGCGCGCGTTCGAGGCGGTGGACGGCAAGGGCCTGGCCCGCGTCGACTTCTTCGTGACCCCCGACGGGCAGCTCGTGATCAACGAGCTGAACACCATGCCCGGATTCACGCCGTTCTCCATGTTCCCGAAGTGCTGGATGGCATCCGGCATGACCTACGGCGAGCTGATCACCGAGCTGATCGAGGCGGGGCTCCGGAAGTAGGGACTACTTCGGGAGCTCGGCCGGTGCGGTGCACTGGCCGGTCGCCTTGATCGTGCGGATGCCGCTGACCAGACCGGTGTTGGAGAGCACCTCGTTGGCGCCCACCAGCTTCGTGTCGACGAACACCTGGACGGCGGGGTTCCGCCCGTAGGTGGTCATGCGCATCTTCGGCGCCTGGGAGTCGTCGACGAGCCAGTCGATGCCGTCGAGGGTCACGCACTGCAGAGTGGCGGTGGGCCCGGGGACCTCCACACCGCAGGCGACGATCACTGCTGTCGGGTCGCCATAGGCGGCCGTGGCCTGGGCATCCGTCCAGCGCCTGCTGAGCTCGCCGACCGCGTCGGGGAGGCGCACCGTCACCTCCGCGCAGGCGGGGTTGTTCGAGTCGGGTTCGGGCTTGAGCGCGACCGTGCTCGAGCAGGCGGTGAGCATGAGGAGGGTCAGCACTCCGGCGACCGGGACGAGACGACGAAGCATGTTTCCAGGCTACCGTTGACGGCATGGCATCCGATCCCGACGACGACCCGCGCATCGGCGACATCTCGGAGGGCGCGGTGCTGCGGGCGATCCTCGCCCGCACGTCGACGGCATCGCACGCGATCCTCGGGCCGGGCGACGACGCCGCGGTGATCTCCGCGCCCTCGGCGTCCGTCGTCGCGACCACCGACACGCTGGTGGACGGCCCGGACTTCCGCACGGCCTGGTCGAGCGGCTACGACCTGGGGTGGAAGGCTGCGGCCGTGAACCTGGCCGATGTGGCGGCGATGGGTGCGACTCCCACGGCGCTGCTGGTCGCGCTGGCGGTGCCCCGTGATGCGCGGCTCTCGTTCGTCTCGGCCATGGCCGACGGATTCCGCGAGGCCTGCGATGCGCTCGCGCCCGGCTGCGCCGTGGTCGGCGGCGACCTCACCGTCTCGGAGCTGCTGATGATCGCCGTGACGGCTCTCGGCGATCTGGGCGGACGTCGGGCGGTGACGCGGGCCGGAGCGCGTCCCGGCGATGTCGTTGCGCTGGCCGGTGAGCTGGGAGCCGCGGCGGCAGGGCTGGAGACGCTGTTCAGCCGGTTCCGCGACGGCGAGACGCCGATCGCGGTGGATGCGGATGCCCTCGACGACACCGCGCGGCAGGGGCTCGAGCGCCAGCTGCGACCGCGGCCGCCGGTGCGGCTCGGCGTGGCCGCCGCGGATGCCGGTGCGACAGCCATGATGGACGTCTCGGACGGCCTGGCGCTGGACGCCGGCCGGATGGCGGACGCCTCCGGGGTCACGATCGACTTCTCCGGCGCCGCGATCGGCGAGCTCGCGTTCGCGGGCGACCGGGCGCGTGCGCTGGCCGGGGGAGAGGACCACGGTCTGCTCGCGGTCTTCCCCGCGGCCGCCCCGCTTCCGGAGGGCTTCCGTGCACTCGGGAGGGTCACCGAGCGCGGCGCGGACGGCGTGCTGCTCGACGGCGCCCCCATCGCCCACACGGGCTGGGACCCTTATCGCGACTGGGACGGCGTCGTCGGCTGATCGGGGATCAGAGCGCTGGTCCCTGAGCCGGGCCCACGCGCCCCGGAGCGGGGCGTGGGGATCGAAGGGCGATCACGCCGGCTGCGCCCACCACACCGCCGTGTCGCCGTACGTCTTCTCGCGGACGAGCTCGAGCCCTGCGGCATCCAGGTCCGGGGCGGTGGAGCGCTTGGCGCGCTCGATCACGACGATGGCCTCCGCCGACAGCAGCGGGGCCAGCGAGAGCAGATCGGCGGTCATCGCCGCGTCGTCCAGGTCGTAAGGCGGATCCGTGAAGACGAGGTCGTAGGTCCCTGTCGCCCGTCCCAGGAATGCGTGCACCGCGCTCTGGTGCACCTTGGCGGCGTTCGGCCCGCCGACCGCCTTGGCGACCGCCCCCGTGTTGCGCCCGATGACCGTCGCAGCGGGGCGCGAGCGCTCCACCAGATCGACGGATGCCGCGCCACGGCTCCACGCCTCGAGACCCAGGGCGCCGCTGCCGGCGTAGAGGTCGAGCACGCGTGCGCCGTCGATGGCGTCCATCGCCTCCAGCGCGCCGAACACCGACTCGCGCACGCGATCGCTGGTCGGCCGGGTGCCGGCGTCCGGCACGTCGATTCTGATGCCCCGGGCGGCGCCGGCGATGATCCTGGTCACCCGTTCACGATATCGGGCGACCGGACGTCGGCCGGGGTCCGTGGCGCTCCCTAGACTCGGAGCATGTCCTTCACCCTCGAGACGCCGCTGGCCGAGGCCGTCGGCGCGTCCACGGCGAAGACCCTCGAGCGCGCCTTCGGGATGGGCACCGTCGGCGAGCTGCTCGGGCACTACCCACGTCGCTACGCCGACCGCGGCGAGCTCACGCCGATCCTCGAGCTGCCCGTCGGCGAGACCGTCACGATCGTCGCCGAGGTGCTCTCGACCCGGCCGCGGCAGATGCGCAACCGTCGAGGGGCGATGCTCGAGGTGATCATCGGCGACGGCGTGGGCCAGATGTCGCTGACGTTCTTCGCGAAGAACCTCGGCCAGGCCGAATGGCGCGCGAAAGAGCTCCGGGTGGGGCGCCGCGGTATCTTCTCCGGCAAGGTCTCCCAGTTCCGCGACACGGTGCAGTTCGCGCATCCCGACTACCAGCTCTTCGAGGACAGCGAGGCCGCGTACCGTCAGGCCGACGCGCTGCAGGACGTGCCGATCCCGATCTACCCGGCCACCTCCGCGATGCAGAGCTGGCAGATCGCCAAGGTGATCGCCGCCGTCCTCGATCAGCTCGGCGAGGTGCCCGATCCGCTTCCCGAGGACCTGCGTCGCCGCGAGGGACTGCTGACCGCGGGGGAGGCGCTGCAGAGCATCCACCGCCCGCACCGCCGGGCCGACGTCGATCCCGCCGTCCGCACGCTGCGGATGCACGAGGCGCTCGTGCTGCAGACGGCGCTCCTGCAGCAGCGCAACCTCGTCCGGTCTCTGATCGCGCAGCCGCGCCCGGCGCATGCGGGCGGTCTGCTCGAGCAGTTCGATGCGAAGCTCCCGTACACGCTCACGGCGGATCAGCAGCGCGTCGGTGCCGAGATCTCCGACGATCTGCTGCTCGAGCGCCCCATGAACCGGCTGATCCAGGGCGAGGTCGGTTCGGGCAAGACGCTGGTGGCGCTGCGGGCGATGCTGCAGGTGGCGGAATCCGGGGGACAGGCGGCCCTGATCGCGCCGACGGAGGTGCTCGCCGCCCAGCACCTCCGGTCGATCACGAAGATGCTCGGGCCCGATCTGGCCCCCCAGGTCATCCCCACCCTCCTGACCGGGCAGATGTCCGCGCCCGAACGGCGCAAGGCCGCCCTGCGAGTGGCATCCGGCCAGTCGCTCCTGGTGATCGGCACGCACGCACTGCTCTCGGAGAAGACCACCTTCGCCGACCTCGCGCTCGTGGTCGTCGACGAGCAGCACCGCTTCGGCGTCGAGCAGCGCGAGATGCTGCGCGCCAAGGGCACCGCCCCGCACGCGATCGTGCTCACGGCCACGCCGATCCCGCGCACCGTCGCGATGACGGTGTTCGGCGACCTCGACACCTCGGTGATCCGCTCGATGCCGGTCGGCAGGGCGGGCATCAGCACGTTCGTCGCACCGCTCGCCGAGCACCCCGAGTGGTTCCAGCGGGTCTGGGAGCGGTCGGCGGAGGAGATCGCACAGGGCCGTCAGGTGTTCGCGGTCTGCGCGGCGATCGACACCGCCGAGGACTCGGTCGAGTCCGACGACGCGCCGCCGCCCGACGTCGAGGGCAAGGGGCCGCGCTGGGGCGTCGTGCAGCTCGAGCAGCTCCTGGCCACGCATCCGCGGCTCGGCGGGGTGCGCCGAGCGATCCTGCACGGCAAGATGCCCGCCGACGAGAAGGACGCCACGATGCGGGCGTTCGCGCGCGGGGAGATCGATCTGCTCGTCGCGACGACCGTGATCGAGGTCGGGGTCGACGTGCCGAACGCCTCGACGATGGTCATCATGGATGCCGACAGATTCGGCGTCTCCCAGCTGCACCAGCTGCGCGGTCGTGTCGGCCGTGGGGAGTTCCCGGGTCTGTGCCTGCTCGTGACCGAGGCCGAGGGCGGCTCGATCGCGCGTGAGCGGGTGGAGGCGGTGGCGGCGACCCTCGACGGCTTCGAACTGGCCGAAGTCGATCTGGAGCTGCGCGGCGAGGGCGACGTGCTCGGCGCGGCGCAGGCCGGCGCGAAGTCGTCCCTGCGCCTGCTGAGGGTGGTGAAGGATGCCGGACTCATCGCGCATGCCCGTGACATCGCCGCCGACATCCTGAAGGACGATCCGATGCTCGTGAAGCACCCCGGACTGCGCGTGGCGATCGCGGGACGCGTCAGCGAGGCCGACCGCGCGGCTCTCAGCAAGAACTGAGGGTCCGGGGGCCTAGGCTGAGAGCGTGAACAGTCGGATCGCCGTCGTCCCCGGTTCCTTCGACCCGCCCACGCTCGGTCACCTCGATGTGATCCGCCGCGCGGCGCGTCTGTACGAGGAGCTGCACGTGCTCGTGGTGCACAACCCGGGCAAGGCGGCCATGCTGCCGATCGCGCAGCGCCTGAGCCTGCTGGAGCAGTCGATCGCCGAGGCCGGCGTCGAGGGGCACATCGTCGTCGGCTCGTGGAGCATGGGCCTCCTGGTCGACTACGCGCGCGACGTGGATGCGGGAGTGCTGGTCAAGGGCATCCGCTCCCAGGTCGACGTCGCCTACGAGTCGCCGATGGCGATCGTGAACCGGCACCTCGCCGACATCGAGACGGTGTTCCTGCTGCCGGACCCCGCGCACGCGCTCGTCTCGAGCTCGCTCGTCCGGCAGGTGGCGTCGCTCGGCGGCGACGTCTCGCCGTTCGTGCCCCCGGCCGTGGCCGCTTTCCTCGACACGGGTGCTCGGGGCATCTGAGGCGCTCCGGCCCGAGCGCATCGGGCCCTCCCAGCATCCGAGCCGGTAGAATCGTCGGGTGAAGACCCGAGTCAACGGACCTTTCGTCCTGCCCGTCCGCGACATCACCCGCAAGCCGGGGGAGATGCGCGAGCACCAGTTCTCGGTGACCCTCGCCGACAAGTGGGGGGAGGGCATCGTGGCCGTCGAGGCCGGCGAGAGCATCGACCTCGACGTGCGTCTGGAGTCGGTCCACGAGGGCATCCTGGTGTCCGGAACGGCCGATTCCGACTACGTCGGAGTGTGCGGTCGCTGCCTCACCGACATCGCCGCGCCTGTCGAAGTCGAGTTCCAGGAGCTTTTCGCGTATCCTGGTGAGGAAGAAACTGACTTCGAAGTTCAAGACGACCACGTGGATCTTGAAACTCTGGTCAGGGATGCGGTCGTATTGTCGCTTCCATTTCAGCCGGTGTGTCAGCCGGATTGCCCGGGTCTCGACCCGAGCACGGGCGAGAAGCTGACCGTGAGCACCGACGCAGAGAGCACCGCTCCCATCGATCCTCGATGGAGCGCGCTCCGCCAGATCACAGACCAGGACGCCCCGGCAGGGAGCCGCGGCGCCGAGAAAGAAGAGAGCTAGTCATGGCCGGTAACCCCCCGAAGCGCAAGGTCTCCCGTTCCAACACCCGCAGCCGTCGTGCGCAGTGGAAGGCGGCTCCCGTCGCCCTGGTGAAGACCGTCGAGAACGGTCAGGTCGTCTACAGCCGCCCGCACCAGGCGAAGGTCGTCACCGACTCGCAGGGCACCGAGCTGTTCCTCGAGTACAAGGGCCGCAAGGTCGCCGACGTCTGATCAGGCGATCATGGCGGAGGATTCCGCGGGAGCACAGGCTCTCATCGAGAAGCTCGGCGTCGATATCGACGCCGAGCTTCTTGAGCGGGCACTGACGCATCGTTCGTACGCGTACGAGCACGGCGGGATCCCGCACAACGAACGACTGGAGTTCCTCGGGGACTCCGTGCTGGGCATCGCTGTGACGGTGATGCTCTTCACGACGCACCCGGACCTCGACGAGGGCGAGCTCGCGAAGCGGCGCGCCAGCGTCGTGTCGACCGTCGCGCTGGCCGAGGTGGCCCGTGCCATCGGGCTCGGTGCCCACCTTCGGCTGGGACGCGGCGAGGAGCAGACCGGCGGCCGCGACAAGGATTCGATCCTCGCGGACACCATGGAGGCCGTCTTCGGTGCGACGTACCTCTCCGCCGGGGCCAAGGCCGCCGAGGCGCTCGTGCTGCGACTGACCGAGCCGCTGCTCGCCGACCCCGAGCGCTACGGCGCCGCGATGGATCCGAAGACGAGCCTGCAGGAGCTGGCCGCCCGTCTGGGGCGGACGCCACCGGGATACTCCGTGGTGTCGTCCGGACCCGACCACAACCGAGTCTTCACGGCGACGGTCACGGTCGGCGAGCTCGCCAGCACCGGGCAGGGCACCAGCAAGAAGACCGCCGAGATGGCCGCGGCGCTCACCGCCTGGCGGGAGCTGAGCCTGCGCTCCACCGAGTCCGGCGCCGCCTGAACCCCGCCGTGCCCGAGCTTCCTGAGGTCGAGGTCGTCCGCTCCGGGCTGGCGCCGGCGGTCGTCGGCGCGCGCGTCACCGCGGTGGACGTGCTCGACGAGCGCGCCCTGACCCGGCATCCACTCGGCGCCGCCGACTTCGTCGCGCGTCTCGAGGGGCGCGTGGTTACCGCCGCGGCGCGCCACGGCAAGTTCCTCTGGCTCCCGCTCGAGGGGGAAGCGGATGCCGTGGTCGCACACCTCGGCATGAGCGGCCAGATGCTGCTCCGGGCGCCGGACGCCGCGACCGAGCCCCACGAGCGCGTGCGACTGCACATCGAGCACCCGCAGCACGGACGCCTGGCGGTCGTGTTCGCGGATCAGCGCACCTTCGGCTCGCTGGCGATCGACGGCCTCGTGCCCACCGGCGACGAGGCGGCCGGCGGGTTCGGAACGGACAGCGCGCTCGTGCCGTCCCAGGTCATGCACATCGCGCGCGACGCCCTCGATCCCGCTTTCGACGATGCCCGCTTCACGGCATCCGTGCGCCGTCGGGCCAGCGCCATCAAGCGCGCGCTGCTGGATCAGACGCTGGTCAGCGGGATCGGCAACATCTACGCTGACGAGTCGCTGTGGGCGGCCCGGATACATCCCGAGACCGAGGGCCGCGCGCTCTCATCCCAGTCCGTGCGCCGTCTCATGGCCGAGGTGCGACTGGTGCTGCAGAAGGCTCTGGCCGAGGGCGGCACCAGCTTCGACGCCCAGTACGTGAACGTGAACGGCCAGGCCGGATATTTTGCGCACAGTCTGAACGCATACGGCCGCGGGGGAGAGGCCTGCCCGCGCTGCGGTGGACCGATCCGACGGGCGGCGTTCATGAACCGCTCGAGCCATTTCTGCCCGCGCTGTCAGCGCCGGCGCTGACAGTCCTGATCAGCCCGGCATCGGGGCGTGGATCGTCTTCGCCCATTCCCGGATCGCCTGCCGCTCGGAGTCGTTGCAGACGTAGCCGTAGCCGAGCGTGGCATCTCCGACGGTGAGGGAGTACAGGCCGAGGTAGGTGAGCGCGTAGCAGTCCGACATGGCCTCGCCGCTTCCCTGGAAGAGCCCGGCGTTCTTGAGCTTCATCGCCGGGCCCACTTCGCCGTCGGAGGTGGTCTCCACATCGACGTTCTGGTACAGGTGCGCCAGCTCGTGCAGAGTGGTGAGGCGGGCGGCCTCGTCACCGCCGAGTCTCTTCTCCGGCGGGAGGATGTGCACGATCAGCTGGTCCCGGTTGCTCGTCGTGCATCCTGCCGTCGTGCTCCCCGGGTTCTCCGACGTGCTGCACGCCGAGTCCGCGTTCCACTGGATGTCGATGAAGCCGTTCCCCGCGCTGTCGACGAGGTGCTCCTCGCCGGTCCCGGACGCATTCGCGCGGCGCCCTTCCGCCGCGGTGATGAGCCGCTGCAGATCCGAGCGGTACTGACCCGCCCGCTCGGCGAGGGTCCGTGCCTGCGCCTGTCTGACCTTCTCGAGGGCCGTGCTCGCCTTGAGCGCTTCCACGTCGGCCTGGAGCCGCTGGAACCTGGCGGGCTGCGTGACCAGGGGCGCGACCGGGTTGCCATCGAGCTGGGCGGCGAGCTTCTCGTACTCCGCGCTCTCGGTGCGGACCACGTCGAGCTGCTCCTCGACCGTCGAGGCGGTGGGGTGGCCACCGTCCGACCCGCCACCCCCTGCGGTGGAAGCGCCCAGCCCGCCGATCACGACGGCGGCGATCACGATGCCCGCGACGAGGGTCACGCACCCGCAGCCGGCGAAGATCCAGCCGAGCCCCTTGCGGCGCGGCGCGACCGGTGGCGCGACGGGACCACTCCCGTACGGTGCGCCCGCGTAGGGCGGGACGCCGGGCGCAAGAGGAACCGCGGCCTGCGTCTGCGCGTGGCCGGGGTTCACCTTTACGATCCACTGGCGCAGCTCGGGGTAGGTGCCCGGATTGGTGACGATGACCGCGTGGAGATCATGGCGCCGGGCTGCGATGTCGGCGAGTCGCTGCGGGGGAGTGGCGGGATCGCCGGCGGCGAGGAGATCGAGGTCGTCAGAGGCTCCGGTCATGTCCGCAAGCCTAACCACAGGCGCCGGGCGGCTCGGGCGCGCCCCACGCGCCGGTCGCGAGATGCGCTGTGCCAGGCTGGGAGGATGACCACGACCAGCACAGCCCTCGTCACCGGTGCGACCAGTGGGATCGGGCGTGCGATCGCCGCCGCCCTCGCGGCGACGCACCATGTTCACCTGATCGGCCGCAACCACGGAGCGCTCGACGAACTCGCGGCGGCCCTGCCCTCGTCCGATGTGCACGTGGCCGATCTCGCCGACGGCGCGCAGATCGCCGGAATCACAGGTGAGATCGAGCGGCTCGACGTGCTCGTGCACAGCGCAGGCGTGCTGCACATGGGCTCGACCGAGGACCTCGATCCCGCGCAGTGGCGGGAGAGCCTCGAGGTCAACGTGCTCGCGCCGGTGGAGCTGACGCGCGTGCTGCTCCCGGCACTGCGGCGCGCGTCGGGGCAGGTGATCCTGATCAACTCCGGTCTCGGCCACCGCTCGATCGCCGGTTCCGGGGCGTACAGTGCGAGCAAGTTCGCCCTGCGGGCCTTCGCCGATGCGCTGCGACAGGAGGAGGCGGAGAACGGCGTTCGCGTCACCTCCATCCACCCCGGTCGCGTCGCCACGCCGATGCAGGAGCAGCTCCGCGCCTGGGAGGGGCTCCCGTACGACGGTGACGCCTGGATCCGACCGGAGCAGGTGGCGGATGCCGTGCTCACCGCCGTGAACCTCGATCGCAACGCGGTGATCGGGACCCTCGACATCAGCCCGACCCCGCGACCCCGTTCAGACCGCTGACGGACGGTCCACCGCGAAGGCCAGGTGCGGCATGTCGACGTCGCGATAGTTCTTCACGAACCGGCCGCGAACGGTCATGCCCAGCCGGATCGCGACGTTCATCGAGGCGATGTTGGTGTCGCGGATCTGGGCGTACACGCGGTCGGCGCCGAGTGACTCGAAGGCATGATCGCGTACGCCCGCGGCCGCCTCGGTCGCGTACCCCCGGTGCCAGTGCGCCCGGTTGAAGAGATAGCCGACCTCGAGCACGTTCGCATCGAGGATGCGCTGCACCGTGGGCCCGCACTGTCCGATCATCTCGCCGGTCTCGCGCAGGACCACGGCCCACAGGGCGTACCCGTCGTCGCGGTACCGATCCAGTGTCCGCTGCAGCCAGGTCCGCACCATGTCCTCGTCGAACGCGCCCTCGTAGGCGGTCATCGTGACCGGATCCTGCAGGATCGCACGCAGCGCGGGCAGATCCTCCTCGGTCATCTCGCGAAGGTCGAGCCGTGGTGTGCGCAGGATCATCCTTCGATCCTGCCATTCACGCCGGAGCGAACGCGCGGCGCAGCAGCGGCCTGGTGGCGAGGGTGCTGAGCCACACCGTGAGGATGCCCGCAGCGAGCACGGCCATGATCGTCACGAGCGAGACGGGCGCGACGATCAGCGTGATCCCCAGCAGCGGGAACACGACGACGCCGGCGCACAACGCGGATCCCAGGGCGGTGAACAGCAGGGGCGACATGATCGCACGGCGCCGTGCCGCGTCGACCGTCTCGGCGGGGACGCCGAGCTGATGCAGGCTGCGGTGCAGCGGACGCTGGTCCAGCACATCAGACGCCTGCGTCACCCCCACGGATGCCGCGACCATGATGAACGACGCCACCAGCGTGATGATCAGGCCGGTGCGCATGTCCTCGACCAGCGCGAGGTTCGAGTCCCCGGCATCCGATGAGCTCATGACGTTCATCAGCGAGACGCCGGTGCCGGCGAACACGGCCATGAAGCTCGCCATCGCGATTCCGCCGACCTGGCGCCATGCCGCCTTCGGATCATCGAGCACAGTGCGTGCGGCGAGGAGGCGCTCTGGGGTCTGCGCCCGCTTGAGCCGGCTGCGAGAGAACACGGCGAGCGCCCACGGGCCCACGAGGTTGAGCACCGCGAGCGTGCCGGCGAAGATTCCCGCGAGCACCACCGTGATCGTCACGACGCCGGTGAGGGCTGGGACCACCTGGGCGGTGAGGAATGCGGCCGCCACCACGAGCACCGCGACGACGCCGCGCACCCAGTGCACCCGGGTGACCTGAGCACGCATGCGCACTCCGAGCGGTGACACGATCACGCGCCGGAGCCCGAGGATCGCGCTGACCGCGGCGAGCAGCACCGCGCCGGCGCAGACGACGGCGATCATGGCGGGCGAGAGGAGCACGGCCCCGAGCCCGAGCGGCTCGCCGCGGAACGGGATCAGACCGATCAGCGGTGCGAGCAGCAGATGCCCGATGACGCCCGCCACGACGCCGGCGGTGGCGATGAGGGTTGATTCGATGACGGTGATGGTGCCCACTCCGGCCGGCGTCACGCCCAGCAGCCGAAGGGTGGACAGCCGCTCGTCACGGCGACGGGCCGACAGCCGGGCGGCCGCGCCGCCGAGGGATGCCAGGGGCACCACGAGCAGCACCAGGGCCACTGCGGCGAGAACCTGATAGATGAGCGCCATCTCGTCGTCCCAGCCCCAGAACGACTGGGCGCCGCCCACGACCGTCAGCACGAGCGCCGTGACGATCGCGAACGCCGTGGCGGGGATCACCAGCGTCGCGGCATTGCCCGGCGCCGGTCGCAGCAGCATCCGGACCACCTGCGGGTTCATGCGTTCACCTCGGCATCCACGATGACGCCGTCGCGCATCCGCAGCACGCGCGTGCAGCGCGCCGCCACCTGGGGGTCGTGCGTGACGACCACGAGCGTGCGCCCCTGACCTGTGGTCGACCAGAGGAGCGCGTCCATCACCTCCGCAGAGGTGTGCGAGTCCAGAGCGCCGGTCGGCTCGTCGGCGAAGATCAGCTCCGCCCCGGTCACCTGAGCGCGGGCGATCGCGACCCGCTGCGCCTGCCCGCCGGAGAGTTCGCCGATGCGGCGGTCCTCCATCCCGGCGAGGCCCAGCGACTGCAGCCAGGCGGCTGCCGGGCCGATGGCGTCCTGCCGCTTGGCGCCGTTGATCATCAGAGCGAGCGCGACGTTCTCGATGGCGGTGAGCTCCGGGATCAGCAGCCCCTGCTGGAAGACGAACCCGAAGCGCTCGCGCCGCAGCCGTGAGCGGACCGATTCGGACTGTCCGGTGACGTCGATGCGCTCACCGGATGCCGACGTGAACGCGACCGACCCGCTGTCGGGGCTGATGATGCCGGCCAGTGCATGAAGCAGCGTGGTCTTGCCGGAGCCCGACGCGCCCATGATGGCGAGGGACTCGCCGCGGTGGACGGCGGCGTCGACGCCTGCCAGGGCGCGGGTGGGGCCGTAGTTCTTCGTGAGTGCGTGTGCGTTCAGGACCGGATCGTTCATGATTCCAGCATCCGATCCGCGGCAGGCGCGCGTCGTCGGTCCGCAGGATGACTCGGGTTCGGGGCGGTCATCCTCCCGGATGATCCTGCATCGCCCTCACCGCGCGATGCCGGAACGGTGCGCCCACACGGCCACCTGGAGCCGATCGCGCATCCCGAGTTTGGCCAGGACATGACCCATGTGGGTCTTGATGGTCGGCTCGGACAGGTGCATCCGCTCGCCGATCTCCAGGTTGCTGAGACCGTCCGCGACCAGCCGCACCAGTTCGATCTCGCGCGGCGTCAGGATCTCGCCCGAGGGGAGCGGCGGCGGGGTCGGATCGGGCGCTGTCAGCAGCTGCGCGACCACCCGGGCGGTGATCGCGGGCGAGAGAACCGCGTCCCCGCGGGCGGCGGCGCGCACCGCGGCGACCAGCTCCTCGACGGGAGCGTCCTTCACGAGGAAGCCGCAGGCGCCTGCCCGGAGCGCGGCGTACACGTGCTGGTCGGCATCGAACGTGGTGAGGATCAGCACCCGCCGATCAGGATCGTGCTCCCGCACGGCAAGAGTGGCTTCGATTCCGTCGATCCCGGGCATCCGGATGTCCATCAGCACGACGTCCGGCGCGAGGCGGCCGGCCGACTCGATCGCCCCGATGCCGTCTGCCGCCTCCCCGACGACCTCCATGTCGGCCTGCGCATCGACCGTCGCGACGATGCCGGCCCGCACGAGCGGCTGGTCGTCGGCCACCAGGATGCGGATCATCGGACCGCCCCCGCGCCTCGGGAGGCCGCCGTCGCGTAGGGCACGGTGGCGACGACGGCGAAGGGATCGTCGGGCTCGATGTCGAGGCGGCCGCCGACGGCCGCGATCCGCTTCCGCATCGCGGGGAGCCCCAGTCCTGTGCCCTCACCCGTCCTGGCACCGCGGGCAGCGTGGTTGCTCAATCGGATCACGACCAGGTCGTCTCGCCAGTCCTCTACCCAGTCGACGCGGCCGGTGCCGTGCCGAAGCGCGTTCGTGAGCCCCTCCTGCAGGAAGCGGCCGAGCGCGAGCTCGGAGTCCGGGCCGAGTCGACGCGGCTCGCCCTGGACACGACGGTCCACTGCCAGGCCCAGAGCGCGCATCCGCTCCGCCAGTGCGTCCGCGGTCGCGGGCGCGGGAGAAGACGGGGCATCCGCGTGCCCCTCCTGCAGGGTGCGCAGCGTCTGCCGCAGCTCGCGGAGCGAGGTGCGGGCCGTCTCCTCGATCACCTCCAGCGCCGACGCCGCGCGGGCGGGAGTGAACTGAGCGACTCGCGCCTGCGCCACGATGACGGTGAGGGAGTGTCCCAGAACGTCGTGCAGCTCACCCGAGATCCGGGAGCGCTCGGCGCCGGCGGCCTGGCGCTCGCGGTTCTCCTGATCGCGTCTGACGAAGTCAAGGCGCTCCTCGAGCAGCGTTGTGGTGCGCAGCTCCGCCCGTCGCAGCAGTCCCATCAGGACGGCGACCGCGCACACGGCCAGCAGACCGATGCCGAGCAGCCAGGGAGCCGGCCCGAACCCGCTGCCGGTCACCGTCGGGTCCATGGCATACCGCGCGGTGGTCAGCACCGGGGCGAGCGCGGCGACGGCGATCGCGACCCGGCTGCAGCCGCGCGCAGCAGCCGCGTGCAGGCCGAGCAGGATCAGCGCAGTGGACGGCAGGAGGACGAAGAACGCGGTGAGCGCGGCCTGTGCGGCGATCAGTCCCGTGAGGAGAAGCAGCGTGACGGTCGGTGCCCGATGCATGAGGATCAGGGTCGCGTGTGCCGCCGCAGCGCAGATCGTGACCGCGATGCCGATCGGGAGCGGCAGCGAGGCGAGCGCGATGAGTGCGGTCGCCGGCAGCAGGAGCAGCGCCGGCACGGCGACGATCAGAATCCGGCTCCATCGACGCATCCGGGCTCCTCTCACACCACGGGCGCGACGGACGCCCGCCGCTCCTCATACAGCACCGTAGCCGCAGCGACCGCTGCACCGAGCAGCAACCAGGTCGAGTACACCGCGAACACGATCGCGGCTCGCGTCCCGCCGCCGAGGTCCACCGTCGCGGGGACGAGGTGAGTCGCCTGGGCGACGAGGCCGACCACCATCAGGGCGCCCATGCTCATCAGCACGAGGGAACCGCCCCAGCCGCCCAGCACGACCAGCCAGCGCGGAAGGACGTCCCCGAGCTTCGTCGTGAGCACGACGACGCCCGCTGCTGCGACGGCGAACAGGACGAGCTCCATCACCGGGAATCCCACATCGAAGCCGCCGTCATCGCCCTGCATCCACCAGATGGTCTTGAGCAGCGGATAGGGGACGCACAGCACGAGTCCGGCGGCCAGCAGCGAGAGCCGGCCGGTGGCGGATCCGGTTGCACGGAACGCCCGTCCTGCATCGGCGCGGATGGTCCGGGCGAGCCGGATGGCGATGAACGCGCCGGCCAGGGAGAGCCCGCGCGCGACAGCGCCGGGGACGTCGACCTCGGAGAAGGCACCTGCCGGGATGCCGGTCACGGCGAAGAACGCCCGGAAGCAGTCCAGCACGAACCCGCCGGATGCTCCGATAAGCAGCACGGCGCCGGCCCAGGCCGCCGCTTCGGCGCTGGTGGTGCGTCCGGTGCGCAGGGCCCGTGCCCGCAGCAGCACTCCGAAGAGGACGGCCGCGGCGCCAGGGATGCCCAGCCACGCCGGCGGGAAGATCTGCGCATACTCCGCACCCGGGCCCGTCGCCGTGGCGACTCCGGATGCGACGATCACCGCGACGGCGGTGAGGACGGGAACGGCGGAGCCGGGAGGGGAGACGTGCGCTGGCTCGGGTGCGAGTGGGACGGTCGCGTGTCTGCTGTCGGTGTTCATGACTCCAGCGTTCGCCACCGCGGGCGGCGGCGGATCGTACCCGGGTCGCTGCCTCAGCGACCCGGGTATCGATCCCGCGCTCAGTCCAGGCGCTTCTGCCAGGCGCCGGCGTACGCCCGCGGGACGAATCCCATCGCCTCGTTGATGTCGAGCATCGGCCGGTTCTCCTCGGCGTTGAACGTCGAGATCCTCGGCGACGCGGGTGCGATGCCGCGCCAGCGCAGGATGTTCGCGCACTTCACGAGCTGACCGAGCCGGTGCCCGCGGTGCTCCTTCAGCACCAGCGTGCAGTACTGATGAGTCACACCGGTGGGGTCCTCGCCGATGACCAGCTCGTTGAACGCCGCCAGGGTGCCGGTGGGCACGTGCTCGACCGCGGCGACCGACATCGTCTGGCCGCCCCCGATGATGCGCGCATCGCGGCGGGCGATGCGGGCGGCGTCCCAGGTCTCCTCGTCGATCTCGAGGTCTCCGCTGGGAGCATCCGTCGACATCCGCGAGAGCGCCCAGGCGTAGCCGTCGCGCTGCTCGGGCGGCGTCGGCAGGTTCCACTCGACCAGGCGGTAGTCCGGTCCCGCCGCTGCGATCGCCTCCGACAGCATCCGCTCGACCGTCGACAGGTCGGCCTGCAGATCGAAGCCGCTGCTGCGCTCCACCTGCTCGAGCGCGAAGCCGTTCCGCTTCAGCAGGCGTGTGTGCGGGCTCGACGAGATCACGCCCCAACCCGTCTTCGGCGTCAGGGTCTCGCTGCCGGGAACGGCCGGGTGCAGGGTCCACGCCTGCAGGACCCGGCGGCCCTGCAGGCGCACCTCCTCCTCGGCGCGGTCGAGCAGTGCCTGCCCGACGCCCGTGGGCCAGTGCTCGGGGAGAACCATCAGGTCGACCTCCGCGCTGGTGGGCTCGGCGACCCCGCAGTACAGCGAGATCGCGCCGATGATGCTGTCGCCGGCGCGCGCGATGAAGGTGCGGTGCACGTGGTCGGTGCGGTCCTTCCACATGGGCAGCATCTCCGCCGGGGTGCGCTCGTAGTCGTCCACGCCGCTGTCGGCCAGGCACACGGCGTTGTTCAGGGCCACGGCCGCGACGAAGTCGGCAGCATCCGCATCGTCCAGCGAAGCGGGGACGGCGACCTCGGTGATCGTCAGCTCTGCGGTGGGGAGTGTCATGCGAGTTCCTTCTTCCAGGCGCCTTCGTAGGCGATGGGGGAGAAGCCGATCTCCTCGTTGATCGAGAGCATCGGCCGGTTCTCCTCGGCGTTGTAGGTGACGACGCGGGGCGACTCGGGGTAGCGCTCGCGCCAGGCGAGCAGGCCGGCGGTCTTCACGAGCATCCCGAGCCGATGCCCGCGATGCTCGGAGAGCACGAGCGTGTCCCACTGATGGGTGCTTCTCGTCGGCTCGTCGGCCGCGATGGAGAGCTCGTTGAAGGCGCACAGCTCGCCGGTGCGGATGTGCTGCGCGGCCGTGACCAGCGCCGACCACCCGCGTCGGATGATGCGCTCGTCCTGCTCGATCACCCGGGCGGCATCCCAGATCTCCTCCGGAGTGCCCAGTTCGGCATCCGGGACGTCGGTCGACATCCGCGACTTCAGCCAGGCGTAGCCGTCGCGGTGCTCGGCGGGCGTCGGCAGGCTCCAGGACACGATCCGGTAGTCGGACGCGTGCTGCCGGGCGGCGGCGTGCAGGGTGCGGAGATGGTCCGCCGTGCCGGCCTCCCAGACCAGCGCACTGGCCCGCTCGACCTGCTCGAGCGTGAAACCGCTGCGCTCGAGGAACACCGCGGAGCGATCGGCGGGGATCGAACCGAAGCCGGTGGGGGCCTCGAGCACGGGCAGTGTGCCCGCGTCGTCGTGGTGCTCGGCCCAGTGCTGGAGCCTGGTCACGCCCAGCCCGCGGGCGGTGGCCTCCACGTGCTCGTACACGGCGCGGCCGATGCCCTGGCCGGCTGATGCCTGCGGCACGGCGACCGTCATGATCGCGGTGTCGCCCGCTCCGTCGAGGAGCACGTCCAGCGCCGCGCATCCGATCACGGCGCCGTCGCGCTCGACGTACCACTGGCGACGGGTCCGCTGAGCCGTGCTGCGCAGGCCGGTGAGGAGCGCCTCCGGCGTGAGGAAGTCGTCCTCGCGGCCGGTCGTCTCCAGGATGGAGCGGTTGCGCACCTCCGCGTACTCGCGGATCAGGGCGGTCGGCCCCGCGTCCGCCCGAGCGGGGAGCTCGAGCGGACGAAGGGTCGCGCCTGCGGGGAGTGCGATGGGCGTGTTCTCGGTGTTCTCGGTCGCGATGCTCATCGCAGGCCCCTCTGCAGATCGAAGGCGAGCAGGGTGATGGCCTCGTGCTCGGTGACGCCATGGCTGCGGCGGTGGCGCGGTGCGTCATCGGCGGTCTCGCCGTTGTGCAGACCGCGCTCGAGCAGCCAGAGTCCGATGCGGAGGCTGAGGCGGTCGGACAGCGGGAGCCGCTGCAGGGCCGCCTGGTCGGGGATGTTGAGGATCTGACGATCCTCGGTATCCGGCGGGTGGATGGACGTGGTGTGCTGACGATCGGTCAGCAAGGAGGTGCTCACGATGTGTGCGCTTTCTGTCGGTTTGTTCTCATGGTGGGAACGAAGCGGATGCCGGTGAGGCGCGCGGATGCGATGCCGGTGGCATCCGGAGGACACGCGCTCAGAAGCCGAGCGGACGTGCCGGGAATCGCCCTGGAACGGGCGGGGCGCCAGCCGCGCGATGCGCGGGGCGACGATCATCGACCGGACGCGGAGCGTCTGACGAGTCGTGAGAGGTGCGGTGCGGCGTTATGCGGCCGTGCGTGCGAAGGTCACCGAGATACGTGGCGACTTCGCCGACACGTTGCCGGCAGTGCGAGTGACGCCGTTCAGCTTTGTGATCATCATCGGTGACCTCCTCTCTTGTGATCGGTGAGTCACGCTAGCGGGAAGTTCCCAGCGGAGTCAAGCATTCGGGCGTGTCGTCGGCGTGTCGCGCCTCGGGCGGGACATCGGGCGACCGCTCGGGATCGCACCCGACGCAGCGCGGGATCCCCGCCGTTCCGCGGCTTTCGGGTAGCGTATGGGCGTGCTTCCCCCGACCGATGACGCCCTTCCGACGCTCGGAGTCCCGGCATGCATCTGAAGAGCCTGACGCTCAAGGGGTTCAAGTCCTTCGCGCAGCCCACGTCGTTCGTGTTCGAGCCCGGCGTCACCTGCATCGTCGGTCCCAACGGCTCGGGCAAGTCGAACGTCGTGGACGCGCTCGCATGGGTGATGGGCGAGCAGGGGGCGAAGACGCTCCGCGGCGGCAAGATGGAGGACGTCATCTTCGCCGGCACGTCGACCCGCGGGCCGCTCGGCCGGGCCGAGGTGCAGCTCACGATCGACAATGGCGACGGCGCCCTCCCGATCGACTACGCCGAGGTCACCATCAGCCGCACGCTGTTCCGGAACGGCTCCAGCGAGTACGCCATCAACGGCTCGAGCTGTCGACTGCTGGACGTGCAGGAGCTGCTCAGCGACTCCGGCCTGGGCCGCGAGATGCACGTGATCGTCGGTCAGGGGCGTCTGGACACCGTGCTGCAGGCGTCGCCGGAGGACCGCCGCGGTTTCATCGAGGAGGCCGCCGGCATCCTCAAGCACCGCCGGCGCAAGGAGAAGACCCTCCGCAAGCTCGACGCCATGGAGGCCAACCTGACGCGCCTCAGCGACCTGGCGGGGGAGATCCGGCGTCAGCTGAAGCCGCTCGGACGGCAGGCCGAGATCGCCCGCGAGGCGGCGGGCATCGCGGCCATCGTGCGCGATGCGAAGGCGCGCCTGTTCGCCGATGACGTGGTCGCCCTGCGCACCGCGCTGGCCGACCACACGCGCACCGAGCAGGAGCGGCACACCGAGCGGATCGTGCTCTCGGACCAGCTCGACACGGTGCGCACCGGCATCCAGCGGCTGGAGGCCCAGCAGAACTCGGCTGCCGTCGACGAGGCGCGGCGAATCGCCTTCGGGCTGGAGCAGGCGCAGGAGCGGATGCGGAGCCTGTTCACGCTCGCGAACCAGCGCCTCGCGCTGCTCGGCGGCGAGGACGACACGATCACGGCCATCACCGTCACGCAGGACACCATCGACGAGGCGAAGGAGGAGATCACCCGGATCTCCGAGGGCCTCGGCGACGCTCAGGACGCCGCCGCTGCGGCCAGTCGCGAGGTCGTCAACGCGAGAGCCGAGCTGGACACGCTCGACGTCGACATCGCCGAGCAGAGCGCACTGGTCTCGCAGTACGACATGCGGTTGACGACCCTGCGCGGCAACGCGGACGCCGCAGCATCCGCTCTCGCAGCCGTGCGAGGAGCGGTGCTGCGCCAGGAGAACGCCCTCGAGGCCGCGCACGCCCGACGCCGCGAGGCGGAGGAGGCGCTGGAGTCGATCGCGGATGCCGAGGCGCCCGACGGATCCGCGGCGGAGTACGCGGCCGCCTACGACGAAGCGCAGAAGCTGGTCTCGGCCGCGGAGAGCGATCGCGACTCATTGCGCGAGCGGCTGCACGAGGCCGAGCGCGAGGCGGATGCTCTGACGGCGAAGGCCGCCGCACTCGGCAGCGCGCTGTCGCTGTCCGGAGGCGCCGCCGAGATCGTCGCATCCGGAGCCTCCGGGGTGCGCGGGCTGGTCGGCGACGCCGTGCAGGTGCGGGCCGGCTTCGAGGCGGCCGTCGCCGCCGTGCTCGGCCCGCTCACCGAGGGCGTGCTCGTGGACGGCGTCGACGACGCCTTCGCGCTGGTGTCCTCTGGCGGCGCCCGCGGAACCGTCGACTTCGTCATCGCCGACACCACGTTCGCTGTGACCCCCGTGGCCCTGGACGTGCCGGGCGTGGTCTCGGCAGCCGAGGTCGTGGACGCACCGGCCGGCATCCGCGGCATCCTCGCCGCCGTGCTCGTCGCCGACGACCTCGATGCCGCTCGCACCGCACGGCTGGCGCTCGACGCGCTCGCGGACACGCGCACGACCGTCGTCACCCGCACCGGCGAGGTCATCACGGCGCACACGATGCGGGCCGGCACGGGGGAGGCCTCACGGCTGGAGCTGGCGGCGGAACGGGACGCGGCGACGGAGCGGCTCGCCGAGGTGCGGGAGACCGTCGCCGAACTGCGCGAGGCCCGCGAGGGCTCGACCGAAGCCGTCGAGGACGCGCGGCGCCGCGCGAAGGATGCGCTCCGCGCGCTCCGCGAGCACGACGCGGCCCTGGCCACGCACGCCGAGCAGGTGAACCGGGTGACGGTGCGTCACGAGGCCGCGGTCGCCGAGTGCGAGCGTCTGGAGGCCGGGCTCGCCCAGGTGCAGGGCACGGTGGCGGATGCCGAGGCGTCCGCCGAGCGCGCGAAGGCCGAGCTGGAGGCATCCGAGTCCGAGCCGCGGCCGGTGCTCGACGCATCCGCACGCGACGGGCTGCTCGAGGCGCTGGAGTCGGCGCGCGAGGGCGAGGTGCGCGCCCGCCTCGAGATCGAGACGCTGCGCGAGCGCGTCCGCGCTGCGCAGGCCCGGGTCGTGTCGCTGGAGCGGCAGCGCGAACAGGAGCGCGACGCCGCGGCCGAGGCCGCCCGCCGCGCCGTGATCCGCCGGGCGCAGCGCGAAGCGGCTTCCGCCGTCGCCGACGAGGTGCCGCGGGTGCTCGACTCCATCGACCGCTCCGTCACCGAGGCGCGCGTGGCCCTCGCCGCAGCCGAGGCGGAGCGCTCCGCGCACAACGAGGAGCTCACCGGCCTGCGGGCCCAGGAGGGCTCGCTGCGCGAGCGCCTGGCGGGGCTCACCGAGAGCGTGCACGGGCTCGAGCTGCAGATCCACGAGAAGAAGCTCCACCTCGCGAGCCTGCTCGAGCGCGTGGCCTCGGAGCTCGCCCTGGACGAAGATATTCTCATCGCGGAATATGGTCCGGATCAGCCGGTCCCGCGGGATCCGGGCGCGGAGGAGCAGGACGAGGACGCCGCGATCCCGTTCGACCGGCGCATCCAGGAGCGACGGCTGAAGGACGCCGAGCGCAAGCTCGCCCAGCTCGGCCGGGTCAACCCTCTCGCGCTGGAGGAATTCGCCGCGCTCGAGCAGCGGCATGCCTTCCTCACCGAGCAGCTCGCCGATCTGACCAAGACCAGACAGGACCTGCTGGCGATCATCGCCGACCTCGACGAGCGGATGCAGGTGATCTTCGCCAGCGCCTTCGAGGACACCAGGCAGGCCTTCGGCGAGGTGTTCCCGCTGCTGTTCCCCGGAGGATCCGGGAGCATCTCGCTGACCGACCCCGACGACATGCTCACCACGGGCATCGAGGTCGCGGTGCGTCCGGTCGGCAAGAAGATCGAACGGCTCTCGCTGCTCTCGGGCGGAGAGCGGTCCCTGGCCGCGGTCGCGCTGCTGGTCGCGATCTTCAAGGCGCGGCCCAGCCCGTTCTACATCCTCGACGAGGTGGAGGCGGCGCTCGACGACGCCAACCTCGGGCGGCTGCTGACGGTGTTCGAGCAGCTGCGCGAGAACTCGCAGCTGCTCGTGATCACCCATCAGAAGCGCACGATGGAGATCGCCGACGCCCTGTACGGAGTCTCGATGCGCCAGGACGGCGTCTCGGCCGTGGTCGGTCAGCGCGTGGGCGACCGCGCCGCGGCATCCGCCTGAGAACCGGCCGGCCGTCGCCTGGATAGGCTGGAGGCATGGCGGAGAAGTCCTGGTCCCTCGGTCGCGCGCTGCGCGGCATGTTCGTCAAGCCCACGATCGATGAGACGACGTGGGACGACCTGGAGACCGCGCTGATCACGGCGGACTTCGGCCCCGACATCACCGAGGCGCTGCTGGAGGAGCTGCGCGAGAAGGTGGATCGCTACCGCACCACCGACCCGAAGGACCTGCAGCGGATGCTGCGGGAGACGCTCGAGGAGCGGTTCGCGAAGTTCGACACCACGCTCAAGCTCACCGAGCGTCCGGCCGTCGTGCTGGTCGTCGGGGTCAACGGTGTCGGCAAGACCACGACCATCGGCAAGTTCACCAAGTTCCTGCGCGGCTTCGAGCGCAGCGTAGTGGTCGGCGGCGCCGACACCTTCCGTGCGGCCGCGGTCGAGCAGCTGGCCACCTGGGCGCAGCGCGGCGGCGCGGCGATGGTCCGGCCCCAGCACGAGGGTCAGGACCCCGCATCCGTCGCCTTCCAGACGGTGGAGTACGCCAAGCAGCACGGCACGGAGATCGCGATCATCGACACCGCCGGCCGTCTGCACACCAAGGGCGGCCTGATGGACGAGCTGTCGAAGGTGCGCCGGGTGGTGGAGAAGCTCGCCCCGATCAGCGAGGTGCTGCTCGTGCTGGACGCCACCACGGGTCAGAACGGCGTCATGCAGGCGGAGGCGTTCCTCCAGCACGCGGGCGTCACGGGGCTGGTGATCACCAAGCTCGACGGCTCCGCGAAGGGCGGCTTCATCCTGGCCGTGCAGGAGCGCACCGGCATCCCGGTGAAGCTCCTCGGGCAGGGCGAGGGCATCGACGATCTCACCGGTTTCACCCCGCACGTCTTCGTGTCGGCGCTTGTCGGCGCGTAGGACTACCGGACGGGCGGAGAGGCTGGTTTCATAGCGATATGGCGATCGAACACGATTACTTCGGAGTCCTCTCCTCGGGGCCCGACGGCGCCATCTTCTGGACCGAGCGGGTCGAGTTCGGCGACCAGTCGGTGACGGTCGATCTGACCGCTCCCGACCAGGAGGACGTGTCTCAGGAGGCGCTCGACGTCGCCGCCGCTCTGATCTCCGGCATCGAGGACCTGGATGCCACGGTGCGCCGCGCCATGCTGGCCGAGGTCGACGATCGCACCAGCGAGGTCACCGAGTACATCCTGCAGCAGCAGGAGGCCTACGGTGATCAGCTCGAGGAGGTGCTGGTCGACATCAGCGGCGACGCCGCGGTCGACATCATCCGCTCGCTGTGCCTGATGAGCATGACGATCCTCGCCGACGAGCACGGCGGGACCGATCCGTTCGCCGTCATGGAGTACGCGCTGGACGCGGATGCCACCGACGATGTGCTGCTCGTGAACCTCGCCGACGACGGCTCGGTGATCTCGGTGATGAGCGCCGACTAGCACTCATCACCGAGACAGCACGTCACACCGCCTGAGCGAAGCCCAGGTCGGCGCTCTCCGCGATGTGCGCGAGGTGCGGCGGGATCTCGCGGCCCTTCGAGATCATCGACTGCGCCCACAGGCGCCCGGCCCGGTAGGACGACCGGACCAGGGGACCGGCGAGCACGCCGAGGAAGCCGATCCGCTCGGCCTCGGCCTTGAACTCGACGAACTCGTCGGGCTTGACCCAGCGCGCCACGGGAAGGTGCCGCGGCGAGGGCCGCAGGTACTGCGTGATGGTGATGATGTCGCAGCCGGCGTCGTGCAGGTCCTGCAGCGCCTGCACGACCTCCTCCGGCTCCTCACCCATGCCGAGGATGAGGTTGGACTTGGTGATCAGGCCCGCATCGTGACCCTGGGTGATGACGTTCAGCGAGCGCTCGTAGGTGAACGCCGGGCGGATGCGGCGGAAGATGCGCGGCACGGTCTCGACGTTGTGCGCGAAGACCTCGGGGCGGGCCTCGAAGATCTGGTTCAGGTTCTCGGGCCTCCCGCCGTGGTCGTTGGCCAGGAGCTCGACCCCGGTGTTCGGGTTCTGGGCGTGGATCTGCCGGACCGTCTCGGCGTTCAGCCACGCGCCCGTGTCGGGCAGGTCGTCCCGGGCGACGCTGGTGACCGTGGCGTAGCGCAGGCCCATCCGGGTGACGCTCTCCGCCACGCGACGCGGCTCGTCGGTGTCGTAGTCGGCGGGCTTGCCGGTGTCGATCTGGCAGAAGTCGCAGCGCCGGGTGCACTGCGATCCGCCGATCAGGAAGGTCGCCTCCTTGTCCTCCCAGCACTCGAAGATGTTGGGGCAGCCGGCCTCCTGGCAGACCGTGTGCAGCCCCTCGTCCTTCACCAGCGAGTGGAGCGCCTTGTACTCGGGGCCCATCTTCGCCTTGGTGCGGATCCACTCGGGCTTGCGCTCGATCGGGGTCTCGGAGTTGCGGATCTCCAGACGCAGCAGCCTGCGTCCGTCGGGGTGGGCGGCGCTCATGCGGCCACCTCCTTGCGGGTCTCGGTGGCGTACTCGGCGGCGAAGGCGTCGGAGACGGCCTGCACGATGTCGGCGGGGGAGACGTCGGCGCCGACGATCTCGCTGACGGTCGTCACTCCGGCATCCGTGATGCCGCACGGGATGATGCCGCGGAATCCGGCCAGCGAGTTGTCGCAGTTGATCGCGAAGCCGTGCATGGTCACACCCTGCTGCACGCGCACCCCGATCGCGGCGACCTTGTCCTCGGACAGCGGCCGGCGCACCCACACGCCGCTGCGGCCCTCGACCTGGTACCCGTCGACGCCGAGGGGCTTCAGGATGCTGATCAGCAGGCGCTCCATGCGGCGCACATGCGCGACGACGTCCATCGGCTCGGGCAGGCGGACGATCGGGTAGCCGACGAGCTGGCCGGGGCCGTGCCAGGTGATCTTGCCACCGCGGTCGACATCGACCACCGGTGTGCCGTCCTGGGGGCGCTCCTGCGGCTCCGTGCGCTTGCCGGCCGTGTAGACGGCCTCGTGCTCGAGCAGCAGGAGCGTGTCGGGCCGGTCGCCCGCGACGACCTCGCGGTGGATGCTGCGCTGCAGCTCCCACCCGTCCAGGTAGGGGACGAACTCCGGTGCGAGACCGGCGATCCGGATGTCGAGCATGATCGCTCCCGATGGTTGTTGGATGCAGTGCAAGAAAGCAGCTCGGTACAGCCTACGCCTCTCCGCGGGGCTTGTCGCGCATCGGCATGACGCTACGCTGACGGACATGGCAACCGAGTCGCGAGCAGGCAGGCCGAGGGCGTCGTCGCGCGAGACGCTGGCCGAGGCGGCGTGCGAGCTCTTCCTGGAGCAGGGGTACGAGGCGACCTCCGTCGTCGACATCGCGCAGCGTGCCGGCGTGAGCCGATCGAGCTTCTTCAACTACTTCTCCTCGAAGAGCGATGTGCTCTGGTCGGGGCTGGATGCCCGTATCGCCGCGGCCTCCGTCGCGCTGGCCGCACTCGGCCGGGGCGCCGACGGCCCGTCGGTGCGCGCGGCCGTGCTGCCGATCGTGCACGGTTTCGCGCCCGACCCGCTCGCGCTCGCGCTGCGCAACGCGGCGGCCATGGGGCTCGAGCAGGAGCTGCTGCGCGACACGGGGCTGCGCCACGCGCGCATCGCTTCGGCGGTCGCGGCCGCGGCGAGGAGCGCGGGGATCGACGAGATCCGAGCCGACATCCTGGGGTCGGCCCTGGCCACCGCCGTGCTGTCGTCGCTGCGGGTGTGGGCGGAGCAGGGCGCCGGGCAGGCGTCGCTCGAGGCCCAGTTCGACGAGGCGCTGCGCAGCATCCATGATCTTCCCTGGGACTGAGCGGACGTTTCGCGGTCCGCCGGACAGGTCATGAGTACAAGCCGCTGAAGGAGGCGCTCATGTCCGATCCGATGGATGTCCTGCTCGACCGCTCCGCTCCGCATCTCGCCGACCGGGGGAGCGGGCGCGACGCCGCGTTGGCCCAGATGGTGCACGACGCCCGCGACACCGCTCGCCCGCAGAAGCGACCCCGGCGGCGGATCGCGCTGCTGAGCGGCGCGCTCGCGGTGGTGCTGATGGGCGGCGCGGGGATAGCGACGGCCAACTCGGATTGGCTCTGGGGGCAGGGACTGGAGAATCCGGAGCGGAGCTACACGTACACGTCGCCGACGTGGGGACAGTGCGAGATCCGGTACAGCGGGTTCGACACGCACAACCCGCTGATCCAGGCGGACGTCAACCGGGTCATCGACGAGTGGTTCGCGAACACGGATGTGGAGGCCGCCGCGGATCCGTATGTGGCGAAGCACCTGGCGCAGATCGAGGCGGATCAGAAGGCCGCCGCAGACCCCGACCCCGACCCGCGGCTCGCCGACCTCAACGCCTGGCAGGCCCACGACCAGGCGCTCTCCACGGCGCTGCACGAGGAGCTCAAGGCGCACGGCTACGACAGCGGAGCCGGGGACCTCGCCGGAACGGAGAGTCACAGCCAGCTCCATTGCGAGGGCGAGGACTGGGGCGGCGAGGGCAGCGAGTGACGCCCCGCGACGAGCCGCTCACGCGCGCGCTCGAGTCCTCGGCATCCGATCTTCTCGCCTACCTCGAGCGACGCGTCGGCGCGGATGACGCGCCGGACCTGCTCGGCGAGACCATGGTCGTCGCCTGGCGCAGGGTGAAGGAGCTCCCGTCCGACGACGAACGCGCGCGCATGTGGCTGTTCGGCATCGCCCGCGGCACTCTGCTGAATCACTCCCGAGGGCAGCGTCGGCGCTGGGCGCTGGCCGATCGCATCCGGCTGCAGGTGCGGGAGTCCGCCACGGCGCCGCCCGCGGATGAAGGCGCCGAGGTGCGCGACGCCATCGACCGGCTCGAGCCGGAACTCGCGGAGCTCGTCCGGCTGGTGCACTGGGAGCGTCTGAGCGTCGCGGATGCCGCAGGCCTGCTCGGCATCCCGGCCTCCACCGCGCGCGGCCGTTACCAGCGTGCCAAGGACCAGCTGAGGGCGGCGCTCAGACAGGAGGCTGCGCTCCCGTAGAATCAGAGGCACCATGGCTACCTTTGGCACGCTCTCCGATCGGCTCACCGAGACCTTCCGCAACCTCCGCACGAAGGGAAAGCTGAGCCCCGCTGACGTCGACGGCACCGTCCGCGAGATCCGTCGCGCCCTGCTCGACGCGGATGTCGCGCTCGTCGTCGTCAAGGACTTCACCGCGAAGGTGCGCGAGCGCGCCCTGAGCGATGAGGTCAACAAGGCGCTGAACCCGGCGCAGCAGGTCGTCCAGATCGTCAACGAGGAGCTCGTCGCGATCCTCGGCGGCGAGCAGCGCCGTCTGGAGTTCGCGAAGACCCCGCCGACCGTGATCATGCTCGCCGGCCTGCAGGGCTCGGGCAAGACGACTTTCGCCGGAAAGCTCGCGAAGCAGCTCGAGGCCGACGGGCACACCCCGCTGCTGGTCGCCGCCGACCTGCAGCGCCCGAACGCCGTCACGCAGCTGCAGGTCGTCGCCGAGCGCGCCGGAGCGGCGATCTTCGCCCCCGAGCCGGGCAACGGCGTCGGCGACCCCGTGCAGGTGTCCAAGGCCGGTGTCGAGCACGCCCGCCGCCAGCAGCACGACGTCGTCATCATCGACACCGCGGGACGCCTCGGCGTTGACGCCGAGCTGATGAAGCAGGCGGCCGACATCCGCAGGGCGACGGACCCCGACGAGGTGCTGTTCGTCATCGACGCGATGATCGGTCAGGATGCCGTCAACACGGCCAAGGCCTTCCAGGAGGGCGTCGACTTCACCGGTGTCGTGCTGTCCAAGCTCGACGGCGACGCGCGCGGTGGCGCCGCGCTGTCCGTGGCGTCCGTGACCGGACGCCCGATCATCTTCGCCTCCACGGGAGAGAACCTCGAGGACCTCGAGCCGTTCCACCCCGACCGCATGGCGAGCCGCATCCTCGACCTCGGCGACATCCTGACCCTCATCGAGCAGGCCCAGCAGGCCTTCGATGAGGAAGAGGCCATGAAGATGGCCGAGAAGCTCGCCAACGAGGCCTTCACTCTCGAGGACTTCCTCGAGCAGATGCAGCAGATGCGCAAGATGGGCTCGATGAAGAAGATGCTCGGCATGCTGCCGGGCATGGGCCAGATGAAGCAGCAGCTCGAGGACTTCGACGAGCGCGAGGTCGACCGCACCGAGGCCATCATCCGCTCGATGACCCCCGCCGAGCGCCGCAACACCAAGATCCTGAATGGCTCGCGCCGACTCCGCATCGCACGTGGTTCCGGTATGACCGTGACCGACGTGAACCAGCTCGTGCAGCGCTTCGAGCAGGCCGCCAAGATGATGAAGACGGTCGCCCGCGGCGGCACCCCGCAGATCCCCGGCATGGGCCCGATGGGCAAGCCGGGGGCTTCGGCCAAGCGCGGCAAGAAGGGCGCCAAGAACAAGGGCGGATCCCGTTCGGGCAACCCGGCGAAGCGTGCGGCCGAGAACGCGGGCATCGCGATGTCGAATTCGAATCCCACCGGGTCGGGCTTCGGGCTCGGCGGACAGAAGGCGTCGACCGAGGCCGACATGGCCGAGATCCAGAAGCTCTTCGGCAAGAACTGAGCACTTCGCGTCAGAGCCGGTAGCCGGCGTGCTCCAGCTCGACGCGGATCACGTGCACGAGCCGCTGCTGTCCCGCGACGGTCGGATGCTCGTCGTCGTCCTGCAGCAGTGAGGGATCTCCGCGCAGCGGCTGGCCGATGTCGATGTACCTCCCGCCGAGCGCGGTCACGGCGGTGCGCACCGCGGCGGAGCTGACGTCGATCTCGGACGGCTTCGGCTCCGACGGATCCCAGAGCGTGCTCAGCCCGACCAGCTCTGCGCGGGGCATGGCGCGATGGATCGCGTCGACCGTGCGCTCGGTCGCGGCGGTTATGTCGGCATCCGACCGGCCGACGTCGTTGTCCGATCCCTGCACGATGACGAGGGTCGGATCATCCCTCGCCGCAGCATCCACCAGGCCCTGGAAGTCCTGGCCGCAGGTGCCGACCGCGAGGAATCCCGCCCCGCTGCAGGCGAGGTTGTCGATGGTGACGCCGGTGCGCCGGGAGAGCATGCTCGGCCAGTCCTCACCGTCATCGAGACCGTGGCCGGACATGATCGAGTCGCCGATCGTGACGATGACGGGCTTCCGCTGAGACTCCGCGCCTGCCGAGGCCGTCGACGCCGTGGCGGCCGCGCAGCCGGCCAGCACCGCGCCGGACAGCGTCGCGCAGAGCAGGACGAGCCAGGGGGCACGAGAGGGCCGGAGCACGCGCTCGACGGTACGCCCCAGGGATGGGCGCCCGCTCGAAGACCGCTGTGGATCAGTCCGTCCGGAGCGGGCGGGAGCGGCACGGGTTCCGTCTGCGGCGAGGAGGCGACATCCGGTGTCGCATTCCCCGACTCAGGTAACTAAAGCGCTATAGTCGGTCGCACGAGCAGCGCTGCCACCCCTCGGCCGCGCGCTCGACAACCGCGAAGATGCGAGACCGGAGAGAATGCACATGACCGAGATCAACCGGAGAACGTTCCTGACCGTCGGGGGTGTCGGCCTGGCCGCCCTGCTCGTCGGCAACGGGACCACGGCCGCGAACGCGGCGACGGGCAGCGCCGCCGCTGCCGGCGCGAAGGGAGCACCGGTGCCCGCATCCGGAGGCACCCCGCCGGGACCGTACACCTTCGGCTGGACGGCGGACGACCTGCTCGACTTCGACCCCGCGAGCACGCCGTGGGGCAGGCATCTGCAGTGCCTGATCCCTCGGGCGAAGCGCATCGCGCCGTTCGCCGCCACGCAGGCGCATCCGGACCTCGACCCGGCCGTGCAGCTCTCCACCCTCACGATCGACGATGCCGGGAGCATCTACGAGGGTCACAACCAGGCGATCGGACTCGAGGCGCAGGTGTACACGCAGCGGTACTGGGCGTACATCGACATCTGGGGCACCTGGCACGGCCAGGTCGACGGGCCAGCGCCCATCGAGATGGTCGACGGTGAGCGCGTGCCCGGCCGTCCCTACGGCGTCATCGACATCCCGAACCCGGGATGGACCGAGGCGGCGCACAAGAACGGAGCCCTGTCTATCGGCGGCTGGTTCTGGCCGCGCCCCGTGGACTTCGACGCCTTCCTCGTGCAGCGCGCGGACGGCTCGTTCCCCGTCGCGGACAAGCTGATCGAGATCCGGCAGTACTTCGGCTTCGACGGGTTGTTCATCAACCAGGAGGCGACGGTCACCACCGCGCAGATCACGAAGTTCAAAGACTTCCTGCGCTACCTCAAGCGCACCGATCCGGACTTCTACCTGCAGGGCTACGACTCCGCCGACTTCGACCGCGGGTTCGTGACCTACGAGAACCGCCTCAGCGAGAACAATCTGCGCTGGCTGGGCACCCCGGACGCGCCGATGTACGACTCGATCTTCATGAACTACTGGTGGCAGGCGACCACGGGCGGTGCGGATCGGGACCTCACCAAGAGCGCCGCCTCGGCCAGGGCAGCCGGTCACGATCCGCGCGTGGTCGGATTCGCCGGCGTCGAGCACCAGAAGGGCGGCTTCCGACCCGAGGAGGACTTCGGCAGCGTCGCCGGCCCGGGAAGGCCGGCGCCCACCTCGGTGGCGCTGTTCGTCGACTCCCAGATCTGGCTGGACGGATCCTGGCGCGGCGAGACGTCGTCACCGGAGGGGCGCAGCACCTACCGCGATCTGGAGCAGAGATTCTGGTCCGGACCCACCGGCAACCCCGTGACGTCGGGTCGCCTCGAGCCGCGCACGCCCCCGTACCGGACCGACACGCTGAACTACCGGCAGTGGGACGGGATCGCGCACTGGATCACGGAGCGGTCGCCGTACGGGGCGCTGCCGATCGTCACCGACTTCAACGTGGGTGTCGGCTCGTCGTTCCACCTGGACGGCGTGAAGGTGCGCACCGGCGGGTGGGACAACATGGGCAGCGCGGACCGCGCGCTCACCTGGCAGTACTGGACCGAGGGCGACCTGAGCGTGGTGCTGGACGAGTCCACCAGTTTCGGCAGCGCGCACTGTCTGCGGCTGCGCGGCGCCGGCATCGTCCACCTGTTCAAGACCGATCTGACCGCTGCCAAGACCATGGCGGTCTCGCTGCGCACGCAGCAGCTGACATCCGTCGAGATCGGGATCACCTGGAAGGACGCGCCGGACGCGATCGACTGGCGAGCGCTGGAGAACGCCGGCGGCGCGACCTGGATGGAGTGGCGCGGCGAGGTGGACGTGAACGATCGCCGCATCGCTCGGATCTCGCTGCGCACAGCGGGTGACGGGCGCCTCGGACGGGTGTCGCTGCGGGAGGCGGGCAAGCCGCTCCAGCCTGCGGCGCCCTCCGGATTCAGCGTGAAGGATGCCGGGGAGGGCGGTGAAGGCCGCCGCCACCTCGCGTTCGAGTGGGACGTGCGAGAGGATGCCGCCGGATACGACGTGCTTCAGGTGGGCGCCGCCGGTGCCACCTGGCTCGGTCGTGTGCACCGCGGAGCCTTCTTCGCGGAGTCCGTGGACCTCTCCGTCGGCCGCGCGTTCCATCTGGTGGCGTTCGGCGCCGATGCGCACCGCAGCGCACCCGCCAGGACCGCGCTGCAGTGATCGCCGCGGGGGGGGGGGGGGGGGGGAGGAGGGGGAGGCAAAAAA
>NZ_JBQEPE010000001.1:258962-640350 GCF_052056515.1 Microbacterium sp. 22195 | reverse complement strand
TTCTTCTTGGTCGTTTCCCGGGGAGCACCTCCCCCCCGACGCTCAGCGCACGTCGTCGTCCACCCAGTCCATGGACTTGGTCACGGCCTTGCGCCACAGCCGCAGCTGACGGTCCCGCTCCGCGGCATCCATCGCAGGCTCCCAGCGCCGGTCCTTCTGCCAGTTCGCGGCCAGCTCGTCGAGGTCCTTCCAGAACCCGACGGCGAGGCCCGCCGCGTACGCGGCGCCGAGCGCCGTGGTCTCGGCCACGACGGGTCGGACCACCGGCACGCCCAGCACGTCGGCCTGGAACTGCATCAGGGCGTTGTTGGCCACCATGCCGCCGTCCACCTTCAGCTCGCTCAGCGCGACACCGGCGTCGGCGTTGACGGCGTCGAGCACGTCACGCGTCTGGAATGCGACGGCCTCGAGCGCCGCCCGCGCGATGTGACTCCGGTTCGCGAAGCGGGTGAGACCCACGATGGCGCCGCGGGCATCCGGGCGCCAGTACGGCGTGAAGAGGCCGGAGAACGCCGGCACGATGTACACGCCCCCGTTGTCCTTCACCTGCGCGGCGAGCTTCTCCACCTCGGGCGCGGACGAGATCAGCCCCAGCTGATCCCGCAGCCATTGGATCAGCGAGCCGGCGACCGCGATCGACCCTTCCAGCGCGTAGTGCGCCGGCGCGTCGCCGAGCTTGTAGCCGACGGTGGTCAGCAGGCCGTTCTTCGAGTGCACGATCTTCTCGCCCGTGTTGAAGATCAGGAAGCAGCCGGTCCCGTAGGTGTTCTTGCTCTCGCCGGCCTGGAACGCGGCCTGACCGAACGTGGCGGCCTGCTGGTCGCCGAGGATGCCGGCGATGGGCGCCTCGCGCAGCAGCGATCGGCTCTCCGCGCGTCCGTACACCTCGGACGAGGACCGGATCTCCGGCATCATCGATCGGGGAACGCCGAACGCCTCCAGGATGTCGTCGCGCCACTCCAGGGTGGTCAGATCCATGAAGAGCGTCCGTGAGGCGTTCGTGACGTCCGTGGCGTGGACGCCGCCGTCCGTCCCTCCGGTGAGGTTCCACAGCACCCAGCAGTCGGTGGTGCCGAACAGCAGGTCGCCGGCCTCCGCCCGCTCGCGGGCGCCGTCGACGTTCTCCAGGATCCAGGCGATCTTGGTGCCGGAGAAGTATGTCGCCAGGGGCAGCCCCACGACGGGTTTGAACCTGTCGATGCCCTCGTCGGCCGCGAGCCGGTCGACGATCTCCTGCGTGCGGGTGTCCTGCCACACGATCGCGTTGTACACGGGCTCACCCGTGTGCCGGTCCCACACGACGGCGGTCTCGCGCTGATTCGTGATGCCGACCGCGGCGATGTCGTGCCTGGTGAGGTGCGCCCGGGTGAGGGCGAGGCCGATGACCTCCTGCACGTTCCGCCAGATCTCGGCAGGATCGTGCTCGACCCAGCCCGCGCGAGGCAGGATCTGCTCGTGCTCCTTCTGGCCGGATGCCACGACCCGGCCGGCGCGGTCGAAGACGATCGCCCTGCTCGAGGTGGTGCCCTGATCGATCGACAGAACGTACTCGGCCATGCGGCCCTCCTTCAGCGGATCTCCGGCGATCCGCGTCCTCACCAGTGTGGTCAGTTGCGCGCCGGGACGGCGATCGACAGTCCGTGCGCGTCGTTCAGCAGCTGCACGGTCGCCTCGACCTCGGCATCCCTGCGGCCCTGGTCCCAGCCCATCAGCGGCGCCAGCGCGTCGGCCAGTTCGACGAGCAGGTCACCCGTGACGTCGCCGACGAAGGCGATGTTCGAGCGGCGCAGCACGACGTCGGCGAGCCGGACGACCAGCTCGTGCTCGACCATCCACTCCAGCTCGCGTACGGACAGCGCGCCACCGGCCAGGGGGCGGTCGTCCTCCTGCTCGATGTGCGACCAGACCTCGGCCGCGCGGGTGCCGTAGCGCGTCAGCAGCGCATCGCCGCGTGCGGCGTCGGCTCCGGGCAGATTCGCCTGCTTCCACGCCGCACGAGCCCTCGTGGTGCGAGGGAAGCCGTGCCCGCCGCCGATCGGCAGGCCGGCGGTCGACACCGAGCGGGGCCGTCCCAGCAGTTCGAGCACGCGGTTCGAGAGGTGCTCGCCGAGCGCGCGGAACGTCGTCCACTTGCCGCCGACCAGGCTGAGCATCGGCGTCGGGCCGCTCTCGTCGAGCTCGATCCGGTAGTCGCGTGAGACGAAGCCGGGAGCGGTGTCCTCGTGACGGGGGAGCGGGCGGATGCCGGCGAACCGGTAGACGATCTGCTCGCGATCCACCTCGATCGCGGGGAAGACATGGTGGATGAGGTCGAAGAAGTAGTCGATCTCCTCCTCGGTGCAGCGCGCAGGCTCCCTCGGATCGGCGTCGATGTCGGTGGTGCCGACCATCACGCGATCCTTGAGCGGGTAGATCAGCACGATGCGGCCGTCGGAGTGCTCGAAGAAGATCTCACGACCCTGCGTGGCGGCGAGCAGCTCGGGGTGATCCAGCACGATGTGCGAGCCCTTGGTGCCGCCCATGAACCGGGTCGCGTCGCCGAGGGCGTCGTTGGTCAGGTCGGTCCACGGGCCGGATGCGTTCACGATCACGTCCGCCCGGACGGTGAACTCCTCGGCGCTCTCACGATCCCGCAGCACCACGCCGTCGCCGTCACGGCCGACGGCCTCGACGTAGTTCAGGGCGTGCGAGCGCGGGTTCGCCGACCGGCCGTCCTGGAGCACGTCGAGCGCCAGGCGCTCGGGATCGTGCATGGAGGCGTCGTAATAGGTGGCGGTGTACTTGATCCGCGGATCCAGGTGGGGGAGTTCCGCCAGTGACGACGTGCGGCCGAGGAAGCGGTGCCGCGGCACGGAACCGCCGTCGCGGGAGAACGTGTCGTAGATGGTCAGGCCGAGCTTGATCAGCACGGCGCCGCGCTCCTGGGGCTTGCCGCTGCGGTGAGTGAGGAAGCGGAGCGGCGCCGACAGGATGCCGGAGAAGGTGGAGTAGATCGGGATCGTGGTCTCCAGCGGCTTCACGTAGTGCGGTGCGATGCGCAGCAGGCCGTTGCGCTCCTGCACGGATTCGCGGACCAGCCGGAACTCGCCGTTCTCCAGATAGCGGATGCCGCCATGGATCATGTGGCTGGATGCCGACGATGCGCCGCCGGCGAAGTCGCCCCGATCCACGATGACTGCGTCGACGCCCTGCAGCGCGAGATCGCGGAACAGCGAGATGCCGTTGATGCCGGCGCCGATGATCAGGACGGTGGTCCGTCCGGCCTCGCGCACGGATGCCAGCTCCGCCGCCCGTCGTGTGCTTCGCGTCTTGTCGACCATGGTGTCCCCTTCGTCCAGCCTCCAGCATCCGACCTCTGGCAGGATCATGCAAACGTTCTGCACGAATGTGCAAAGCTGACTGCGGAGGTGGTTCGGATGGCTGCGGATCAGGGGCGACAGGATGCCAAGGTGACCGCCGCGCTCACCGCGGCGAAGCTCTACTACCTGCAGGACATGACGATGGACGCGATCGCGTCGGAGCTGGGCACCTCGCGCTCCTCCGTGTCGAGGCTCCTGGCGCATGCACGGGACACCGGACTCGTCGACATCCGCATCAACTCGCCCTTCGAGCGCGTCGGACAGCTCGAGGAGCAGCTGCGCCGGCGGTTCCGGATCGCGGCGCACATCGTCCCGATGTCGGGGATCGTCAACGAGGTGGAGCGACTGGAGCGCGTGGCGCTGACGGCCGGGCGCCTGCTCTCGCAGTTCATCGACTCGAACATGGTGGTGGGCATCGCCTGGGGGTCGACGATCTCCATGGTCAGCCGCGCGCTCGTGCAGAAGGAGACCCACGGCACGACCATCGTGCAGCTGAACGGCGCGGGCAACATCCAGACCAGCGGGCTGGAGTACTCCAGCGACATCCTGCAGCGATTCGGCCACGCCTTCGGCGCGCAGGTCGAGCAGTTCCCCGTGCCGGCGTTCTTCGACGACCCCGACACCAGGGCCGCGATGTGGCGGGAGCGCAGCACGCGCCGCGTGCTGGCGTTCCAGGCCAAGACCGACATCGCCGTGTTCGGGCTCGGCTCGCCGCAGTCCGAGGTGCCCAGCAGGGTGTACGTCGGCGGCTACCTCAACCGCGACGACTACCGCAGTCTGCGGGAGGACGAGGCGATCGGCGACGTGGCGACGGTGTTCTTCCGGGCGGACGGCAGCTGGAAGGACATCCGCCTGAACGCCCGGTCCACAGGATTGGGGCTGGACCGGCTGCGACGCGTGCCCCGCCGGGTGTGCGTGGTCTCGGGAGCGGCGAAGGTCGGCACGCTCCGCGCGGCGATCGCCGCAGGGATCGTCACCGACGTGGTGCTGGACGAGACCCTGGCGCGGCTGCTGGTCGAGGACGACTGACGTCGGGCCCGGCGGCCTGCTCAGTCCGCCGCGGAGTGCTCGGGACCCGCACGGAACTCCCGGATGAGGTGGTGCACGACCTCGTGCAGATCACCTCCCGCGGCATCCGCCGCCTCGAGCTGGCGAGCGTAGCTGGCACCGTTCTGCAGGATCGTCCGCACGCCATCGAGCTCGCGGGCGCAGGACAGATCGTCCGCGATCGGTCGAAGATCGTCGAGCACCGCCGAGAGGTGCTCGCGGACGGGCACCTGGGAGCCCGCGGAGTCCACGATGACCCGCGCGTCCAGGCCGTAGCGCGCGGTGCGCCACTTGTTCTCGCGGTGGAACCACGGCTGCAGGGTCGGCAGCTCCCTGCCCTCGTCGAGCTCCCGCGAGAAGAACTCGACCAGGGTCTGGGTGAGCGCGGCGACCGAGGCGAGCTCGGTGAGGGTCGACATCCCGTCGCAGGCGCGCACCTCGATCGTCCCCCAGCGGGGCGCCGGGCGGATGTCCCAGCGCACCTCGGACACATCGCGCATCACTCCGGTGCGGATCATGTCGTCGAGGTAGCCCTCGAAATCCTGCCAGGTCCGGACCGGCCACGGCAGGCCCGCCGTCGGGAGCTGCTGGAACACCAGCGAGCGGTTCGAGGCGTAGCCGGTGCGCTCGCCCGCCCAGAAGGGGCTCGACGCCGACAGCGCCTGCAGGTGGGGGAGGAACGCGGAGAGCGCGCCGACGATGGGCAGCACCTTGCTGCGGTCCTCCACGCCGACGTGCACGTGGATGCCCCAGATCATCATGTTCCGGCCCCACCACTGCGTGCGCTCGATGAGCTGGTGGTAGCGGGTCTTCTCGGTGACGCGCTGATTGAACCACTGCGCGAACGGGTGACTGCCCGCCGAGAGCAGCTCGATGCCCGCCGGATCGGTCGCGCCCCGCACCGCACTGATCGCGGCGGCGATGTCGGCCACGGCATCCCTGACGGTCGCCCCGACGCCGCTGGTGACCTCGATGGTGTTGGTGAGGAGCTCGCCGGTGACGGTATGCCGCTCCGTCGCGCTCTGCGCCTCAAGCTGGGCCAGCAGTTCCGGCGCGCGCCCGACCAGGTCCCCGGTGGCGGGATCGGCGAGCATGATCTCCCATTCCAGACCGACCGTGGAGCGGGCTGAGGGCGCGAATTCGATCGGCACGCGCACAGTCTGACACGCGGCCCGGTCCCACCGCACACGCCGTGTCGCCCGGTTTCGCGGTCCGCGGGAGGATCTGGCAGAATAGAGGGTCGGACGGCTGCTCGACCCTCTATCCAGCATCCGTTCCCCCATCAGAGCCTCCGCCGGGTTGTGCACCCCACTCTCCAGGCGTCGTTCATCTTCCTTTCCACACCATTCAGGAGAATCGTGGCTGTCAAGATCCGTCTCAAGCGCTTCGGTAAGATCCGCGCCCCCTACTACCGCATCGTCGTCGCCGACTCGCGCACCAAGCGCGACGGTCGCGTGATCGAGGAGATCGGCAAGTACCACCCCACCGAGCAGCCCTCGTTCATCGAGGTCGACTCCGAGCGTGCGCAGTACTGGCTGTCCGTCGGCGCGCAGCCGACCGAGCAGGTCACCGCGCTGCTGAAGCTCACCGGCGACTGGGGCAAGTTCAAGGGCGACAAGAACGCCAAGTCCACCGTCCAGGTCGCCGAGGCCAAGGGCGCCTTCGAGGCCGACTCGTCGAAGAAGTCGGTCATCAAGCCCAAGGCCGAGAAGAAGGCCGAGCCCGCCGAGGCTCCCGCCGCTGACGCGGAGGCCGCTGAGGCTCCCGCCGCCGACGCAGAGTAATCCGCTGTGCTCGCCGCCGCGCTCGAACACGTCGTCAAGGGGATCGTCGATCACCCGGACGATGTCCGCATCACCGCATCCGCGTCGCCCCGGGGCGACCTCCTCGAGGTGCACGTGCACCCGGATGACCGTGGTCGCGTGATCGGGCGCGGCGGCCGCACCGCCAAGGCGCTGCGCACGCTCATCTCCGCCCTCGCCGACGGACGTCGCGTCCGCGTCGACGTCGCGGACGACTGACGTGGCGGGCGACAAGAACCAGCTCCGCGTCGGCCGCCTGCTCAAGGCACACGGTCTCAAGGGCGCGTTGAAGCTCGAGCTCTACACCGACAACCCGGAGCGCCGCTTCGTCCCGGGCGCCGAGTTCACGCTGCAGGTGCCGGAGGCATCCGCGTGGCACGGCAAGACGGTCACGATCCGCGACTACCGCGTCATGAACGGCAGTTCCGTGGTCTTCCTCGAGGGCGTCGAGGACCGCACTGCTGCGGAATCCCTCGTCAAGGCCATCCTCTGGATGGATGAGGACGACGAGGTCGAGGACGACGCCTGGTACGCGCATCAGCTCGCCGGTCTCGACGTGGTCCGCGACGATCAGGTCATCGGCCGCGTGCTGCGGGT
The DNA here is from genome assembly GCF_052056515.1 of Microbacterium sp. 22195. Classification (NCBI taxonomy): domain Bacteria; kingdom Bacillati; phylum Actinomycetota; class Actinomycetes; order Micrococcales; family Microbacteriaceae; genus Microbacterium; species Microbacterium sp. 22195. The sequence continues at coordinate 633,545 of NZ_JBQEPE010000001.1, read as the reverse complement.
CGAGCACCTGCCCGCGCAGGACCTGCTGATCGTGAAGACCGACTCCGCCGAGGTCATGGTCCCGTTCGTCTCTGCGATCGTGCCGACCGTCGACATCGCGGCCGGTCGAGTGATCGTCACCCCGCCTGCCGGGCTCTTCGAGGAGCTGCCGTCGGCCGCGGACGCCGCCGATGAAGCGGATGCTGCGGACCAGACCGCATCGGAGTGACGGCGCCATGCGCATCGACGTCGTCTCGATCTTCCCGTCGTACTTCGACGGACTGACGCTGTCCCTGCTCGGGAAGGCGCAGGACTCGGGCATCCTCGACCTGAACGTGCACGATCTGCGCGAGTGGACGCACGACCGGCACCGCACGGTCGACGACACCCCCTACGGCGGCGGCGCCGGCATGGTCATGAAGCCCGAGCCGTGGGGCGAGGCGCTGGATGCCTTGGCACCCGACGCGGGCAGGCCGACCATCATCTTCCCCTCGCCCGCCGGCGAGGTCTTCACGCAGGCGACGGCGCGGGAGCTCGCGAGCCGTGAGCACCTGATCTTCGGCTGCGGCCGCTACGAGGGCATCGACGAGCGCGTCTTCGAGTACGCCGCCGAGCTGGGCGAAGTGCGCCTGATCAGCCTGGGCGACTACGTGCTCAACGGGGGAGAGGTCGCCGTGATGGCGATGGTCGAGGCCATCGGCCGGCTCATCCCCGGCGTGGTCGGCAACCCGGAGAGCCTCGTCGAGGAGTCGCACGAGGACGGTCTGCTCGAGTACGCCTCGTACACGAAGCCGTCGGTGTGGCGCGACAGGGAGGTGCCGCCGATCCTGCTCAGCGGCAACCACGGCGCCATCGCGGCCTGGCGCCGCGAGCAGCAGGTCGAGCGCACCCGGGCTCGCCGCCCCGACCTTCTCGGGGACTGAGCGCCGGCCGCTAGCGTTGAGGCATGGCCGATCAGACGCTGGCGAAGTCCTTCCTGAACGCGGGGGAGGACTACGACCGTTTCCGCCCCGGTTTCCCCGAGGCGGCGGCGGACGCCGTCCTTCCTGCGCGCGTGAGAACAGCGCTGGACCTGGGAGCGGGCACCGGCAAGTTCACGATGCTGCTCGTGCCGCGGGCCGACCGCGTCATCGCCGTGGAGCCGTCCGAGCAGATGCTGGCGGTGCTGCGCGCCAAGCTGCCTGATGTCGAAGCGCACATCGGAGCCGCGGAATCGATCCCCGCATCCGATTCGTCGGTCGACGTCGTCACCGTCGCGCAGGCGTTCCACTGGTTCGATCGGGAGCCGGCGTGCGCCGAGATCCGTCGCGTGCTCGTCCCGGGCGGCACCCTGGGACTGCTGTGGAACCACTCGGACCCGGCGTGCGCCTGGGACCGCGCCTGCACGCGCGTGGCGCATCCCGGCCTGTCCGAGGGACTGAAGGCCGACGACTCGGTCACCGCGACGCTGCCCGGCTTCGAGGAGCCGCGGTTCGTGCAGGTGCCGTGGCAGGAGCGGATCACCCGGGCCGACTACATCTCCCGGTGGCTGACCGTCAGCTCGTTCCTGGCGGCGTCCGATGACGACCGCGCGAGCATGGTCGCCGCGATCGAGCGCATCCTCGACGAGGATCCTGAGACCGCCGGGCGCGATGCGTTCGACCTGCCGCAGATCACCGACGTGTACGTCTACCGCGCGAGCTGAGCGTCAGTCGACGCCCAGGAACGACCGGTCGGTGAGGACGATCGGGCCGTCCTTGGTCACCGCGACGGTGTGCTCGGAATGCGAGCCGCGCGAGCCGTCTGCGCTGCGCAGGGTCCAGCCGTCGGCATCCGTCCGCAGTTCATCGGTGGTGGCGAGAAGCCACGGCTCCAGCGCGAAGACCAGGCCCTCGCGGAGCGGGAAGCCACGGCCCGCGCGCCCGTCGTTCGGAACGTGCGGATCGCCGTGCATGATGCGGCCGACGCCGTGGCCGCCGAACTCCGTGCTGATCGAATAGCCCTCGCCGCGCGAGACCTCGGCGATCGCGGCCGAGATGTCGCCGATCCGGTTGCCGACCACGGCCGCGGCGATCGCCGCATCCAGTGCGCGCTCGGTGGTGTCGATCAGGCGCAGATCCTCGTCGCGCGGCGTCCCCACCACGAACGACACGGCGGAGTCCGCCACCCAGCCGTCGACGGACACGGCGAAGTCCAGGGACACGAGGTCCCCGTCGCGCAGCGTGTAGTCGTGGGGGAGACCGTGCAGCACGGCGTCGTTGATGGACGTGCAGATGACCTTGCCGAACGGGCCGTTGCCGAACGAGGGGGCGTAGTCGATGTAGCAGGACTCGGCTCCGGCCTTGCGGATCAGATCGTGGGCGTGACGGTCGATGGCCAGCAGGTTGGTGCCCACCTTCGTCTCCGCGCGCAGCGTCGCCAGGGTCTCCGCGACGAAGCGGCCGGCGGCGCGCATCTCGTCGATCTCGGCAGGTGTGCGCAGTTCGATCATGGGAAGGATCCTCTCGTCAGCTTCCATTCTCCCCGATCCGCGGACGCAGCAAGCTCACAGCGAACACCCGCCGCGGGATGCGGGCGGGTGCGTACGATCGGAGCATGTGGTTGCGTGAGGCGTTCTTCCGCTGGCTCGTGCCGGCGGCCTTCCTCCTGCCGCTGTGGCTGTTCGTGGGCTGGGCGATCTTCGGCCAGAACGCGTGGAGCCTGCTGTGGGTGCTGCTGATGGCGATGCCGACGGTCTTCGTCGGGCAGCTGATCCTCACCCTGCTCACCCGTTCGCGTCCCTCGGTGCGAGCCGAGCGGGCGGTGTCATGGTGGGACGTCGCCGGCTTCACGGTCTGGCACGGACTCACCATCGCCGTCGGGCTCTTCGTTGACGGCGGCTTCGGGTGGCTCCTGACCGGGGCGATCCTCGCCGCGATCGCGCTCTTCTGGCTGCAGCTCTGGCAGCTGTGGAATGAGGCGAGAGGCACGGGCATCCGCATCCGCGAGACCGTCAGCTGGAGCACGGCGCCGCGCGTCGACGACTCGGCATCGCAGGCCGCCCACGACGTGATCGTGATCGAGGAGAGCCGCACGAAGGACTGAGTCGGCCGGTTTTGAGCGGGCTCGGGTTCATGGCAGAATAGATGTTTGTGCCGTGAACCGGTTCTGCCTCAGGGGAACCCGCGGACGCCTCGCGCGCCGCTCGGCACACACCCGTTCTTATTCCTTTGAATCATGCATCCGACCTGTGGCGAGTGCAGAGAGAGACGATCATGCAGATCCTCGACGCCGTCGACGCGGCTTCGCTCCGTTCCGACATCCCTGTCTTCCACCCCGGTGACACCGTCAAGGTGCACGTGAACATCACCGAGGGTTCGCGTTCGCGTATCCAGGTCTTCCAGGGCGTCGTCATCGGCCGCCAGGGCGATGGTGTGCGCGAGACGTTCACCGTTCGCAAGATCAGCTTCCAGGTGGGCGTGGAGCGCACCTTCCCGGTGCACTCGCCGGTGATCGACCACATCGAGGTCGTCACCCGCGGTGACGTGCGCCGCGCCAAGCTGTACTACCTGCGCAACCTGCGCGGCAAGAAGGCGAAGATCAAGGAGAAGCGCGACAACTGACGCGCAGCTCTTCCGCAGAACCCCGAGACACTCCCGTCTCGGGGTTCTGTCGTCTGCACGTCCGTGTGCGAACCTTGTAGATGCCGCCGTCGCGCGGCGAATCAGACGAAGAGAGTCCATATGACATCCGACGCCGCCGAATCCGCGGAGAAGCCGACGCGGCGGCGAGGACCCTGGGTCTTCCTTCGCGACGTGCTCGTGATCATCATCATCGCGGCGCTGGTGTCGTTCGTCGTCAAGACCTTCGTGGTGCGCTCGTTCTACATCCCCTCCGGGTCGATGGAGCGCACCCTGCTGATCAACGACCGGATCCTCGTCGACGAGCTGACCCCGCGCTGGAGCGGATACGACCACGGCGACGTGGTGGTGTTCAAGGACCCGGGCGGATGGCTCCCGCCGGCCCCGCAGACACCGGCGCGCCCCTTCCTCGTCGAGGCGGCGGACTGGGTGCTCACCTTCGTGGGCCTGTCGACCACCGATGCGCAGGACCACCTCGTCAAGCGCGTCATCGGCCTCCCCGGCGACCACGTGGTGTGCTGCAACGCCCTCGGCCAGATCACCATCAACGGCTCGCCGATCGATGAGCTCTCCTACCTGAACCTCCCCGGTGGTGACACCGCAGCATCCGACGTCGACTTCGACGTGACCGTGCCGGCGAACTCGCTGTGGGTGATGGGCGACAACCGCGACCGCTCGCAGGACTCGCGCGCGCACCAGGACCTTCCCGGTGGCGGGTTCGTGCCGCTCGGCGACGTCGTGGGCCGTGCGTTCCTGACGACGTGGCCGCTGGACCGCTTCGGCCTCATCGACACCCACGATGAGGTGTTCCGCTCGATCCCGGGGCCGAAGAAGTGACCGTCGTCGCGCCCACGCTCCGTCTGGAGCGCCGGCTGCTGCGCGATGAGGAGTTCGACCTGATCATCGCGCTCGACGAGGTCGGGCGCGGAGCGCTGGCGGGTCCCGTCGCGGTCGGAGCGGCGGTGATGGATGCCGCCGGATCCCGCCGGCGCGTTCCCGAGGGCCTGCGCGACTCCAAGCTGATCACCGAGAGGCGGCGACCCGGTATGGCATCGCGCGCCGCCGAGTGGGTGCAGGCCTCCGCCGTCGGGTGGGCGAGCGCCTCCGAGATCGACGAGGTCGGGATCATGCGCGCCCTGGGGCTGGCCGCATCGCGCGCGGTGCAGGGCGTCGTCGATCAGGGCGCTGCGCTGGAGCGGGCCCTGGTGATCCTGGACGGGAACCACGACTACGTCTCCCGGGTGCACCCGGCGCGGCTGACCGTGCGCACCATCGTGAAGGGCGATCGCGACTGCGCGTCCGTCTCGGCGGCATCCGTGATCGCGAAGGTCGCCCGGGACGCGCTGATGACGGATCTGCACCCGGAGCATCCCGCCTACCAGTGGGACCGCAACAAGGGCTACGCGAGCCCCGAGCACCGCGCGGCGATCCGGGATCAGGGTCTGTCACCGCTGCACAGGTCGTCGTGGGCGATCGCCGACGCCCCGACGCTCTTCTAGCGCGCACTCTCTCCTAGGATGGAAGCATCATGGATGAGGATGCCTTCGACGACTACGACCGCGAGCTCGAGCTCGCGCTGTTCCGCGAGTACCGTGACGTCGTCGCGCAGTTCCAGTACGTCGTCGAGACCGAGCGGCGCTTCTACCTCGCCAACGAGGTGAACGTCGTGCGTCGGGACACCGAGAACGACTTCTACTTCGAGATCTCGATGACCGACGTGTGGGTGTGGGACATCTACCGCGCCGACCGCTTCGTGAAGGCCGTGCGGGTGCTGACGTTCAAGGACGTCAACGTCGAGGAGCTGCAGCGCCGCGAGTTCGAGCTGCCCGACGAGCTCTCGCTCGACGGCAAGTGAGCCCACTGGTTTCCACATTCCGCTGAAGCGGACGGGCTCTTCACAGACGCCGTGATCCGGCGGGTTCGTCGTCGGCGCGCCCCGTCAGGCTGTCGTCATGGGAGCGAAAGACGAACTCGGGCGCGCGGGCGAAGAGCGCGCGACGCAGCATCTCCGTTCGCGCGGATACGCCATCCTCGACCGCAACTGGCGGTGCGAGCAGGGTGAGATCGACATCGTCGCGTTCCGCGACGATCGGCTGTGCATCGTCGAGGTGAAGACTCGCCGATCCGAGCTCTACGGGCATCCGTTCGACGCGATCGACGAGCGCAAGCGGCGACGGCTGTGGCGGCTGGCGTTCGCCTGGGCCGCAGCGCATCCGGATGCCGCACGACGTCGTGAGATCCGCCTGGAGGCCATCGGCCTGGTCGGAGCGGATGCCTCGACCGCCCGGCTCGAGCACCTCGTGGACATCCTGTGAGCACGGCGCGAACCTGGGCGGTCGCCCTGACGGGCGTGGACGGGCACATGGTCGAGGTCGAGGCCGACTTCACCGCGCAGACGCCCGAGTTCCGGATCATCGGGCTGCCGGACAAGGCGCTCGGTGAGGCGGTGCAGCGGGTTCGCAATGCCTCGAGCAATGCCGGACTCGACGTGCCGCGACGCCGGCTCACCGTGAACCTGTCACCCGCCAGCCTGCCGAAGCACGGTTCGGGCTTCGACCTCAGCATCGCGGTCGCCACCGCGGCCGCCGGCGGTGCGCTTCCCGCCGAGGCGATCCGCTCCACCGTGCACATCGGCGAGCTGGGCCTGGACGGCAGGCTGCGCCCGGTGCCCGGAGTGCTGCCCTCGGTGTACGCCGCGGCGCGCGCGGGCTTCGGTCGCGTCGTCGTGCCGCATGCGAACGCCGCCGAGGCGGCACTCGTCCCGGACATCGAGGTGCGGGCGGCGGCATCCCTGGCCGAGGTGGCGGCGATGCACGGAGCCGAGGTCGAGGTGCCGGAGGTCGACGCGGTCGAGATGCCGGTGTCCGCGCCGGCCCATGCGGATCGTCTGGACCTCGCCGACGTGATCGGGCAGGACGAGGCGGTCGACGCGCTCGTCACCGCCGCCGCCGGCGGGCATCACCTCATGCTCAGCGGGCCTCCGGGCGCGGGAAAGACCATGCTCGCCCGGCGGCTGCCCGGCATCCTGCCTCTGCTGCGGGAGGAGGAGGCGCTGGAGGTCGCGGCGATCCGTTCGCTGGCGGGGGAGCCGATCACGCACCTCGATCCCGTCGTCCCGTTCGTGGCGCCGCACCACAGCGCGTCCCCAGCGGCGCTCGTGGGCGGGGGCACGCGCGTCGCACGGCCCGGCGCCATCGTCCGCGCTCACCGCGGCGTGCTGTTCCTGGACGAGACGCCCGAGTTCCAGCGGGTCGCCCTGGACGCGCTGCGACAGCCGCTGGAGTCCGGCCGCATCGAGGTGCACCGCGCCGGCTTCACCGCGAGCTATCCCGCGCGGTTCCAGCTGGTGCTGGCGATGAACCCCTGCCCGTGCGGCAACTACGGGGTCCGCGGCGCGGAGTGCACCTGCCCGCCCATGGCGATCCGGCGCTATGCGGGGAGGCTCTCCGGGCCGCTCCGCGATCGCATCGACATTGATCTTCAGGTGGCGCGCGTCGCCGCCTCGCGGGCGACTTCCGGAGAGGCGTCGGAGCTCACCTCGGCTCTGGCGCGCGCCAGGGTGGTGGCCGCGAGGGACGCTGCCGTCGAACGGCTTCGCGGCACTCCCTGGCGCGTGAACGGCGAGGTGCCGGGGGAGCGGCTGCGGGTCGGGGCGCTGCGCCTGCCCGCGAAGGTGCGCGCACCACTGGATCGTGCACTGGAGCGCGGAACGGTCACGCTCCGCGCGTACGACCGGGTGCTCCGCGTCGCGTGGACCATCGCGGACCTCGCCGGTGCGACGACGCCGGGCATCGACGAACTGGGACGGGCTCTGTTCCTGAAGAAGGGTTTGCTGGCATGAGGACGATGACGAATCGGATGCTGGACGATGCGAGGCTGCTGCCCGCCGCCGAGCGGCTGCGGCCGGATGCGGATCCTCACGAGGTCCTCGCGCGCGCGGCGTGGTCGGTTCTCGTCGAGCCGGGCGACGGAGCGGCCGGTGCACTGGTGGCGGCGCATGGGGCATCGGATGCGCTCGATCGCGCGTTGAGTCAGGACCGGATGCTGACACCGGGCGTGCTGGAATCGCGGGAGTTCGCGGAGGCGCAGGCGCGGTGGCGCCCGCGAGCTCGTTCTCAGGCGGTCCTGGACGCGCTCACCTCCTGCGCCGAGGTCGGCGGTCGCCTCCTCCTTCCCGGAGATGCCGAATGGCCCAGCGGACTCGACGATCTGGGACCGCACGCGCCGCTGCTGCTGTGGGTGCGCGGAGACATCGGCGCGCTGACGGCGCAGCCCGCCGTGGCGATGGTGGGGGCCCGGGCGGCGACGCCCTACGGAGAGGCGGTGGCCGGTGAGCTGGCGGGGGATCTGGCGGGTTCCGGCGTCGAGGTCGTCTCGGGTGGGGCGTACGGCATCGACGGCGCGTCGCATCGCGCGGCACTGGGCGTCGGCGGCACCACGATCGCGTTCCTCGCCGGAGGAGTCGACCGGGCCTATCCCATCGGCCATCAGCAGCTCTTCGATCGCATCCGGCGCGGCGGAGCGGTCGTCAGCGAGGTTCCCTGCGGCGGCGCACCCACCAAGTGGAGGTTCCTGCACAACTAGCGCAAGTCGGATTGGTTAGGGTGCGACCGCGGCAACCTTCGCGAGAAGTTGGAGCATGAGGAAGCCGTTTAGGCCGATGACCAGGATGCCGCCGATGCCTGCGACGATCGTGTACCAGGGTGCCCGCGGGCGTTGCTGTGCCTTCAGTTCGGTTATATCCGTCTCTACCTTGCGTAGCCTCTCATCCATGCTCCGGATGCTCTTCACTTCTACCTCAATGCGGCCCAGGGCCACGGCGATACTTGTCAGGTCGATACTCTGTGACTCAGGGTTCATCCGCACGCCGTCCACTTCTCGCCGTCGTGGGCGTACAACTCGCACAGCGTCCACTTCTCGCCGTCCCAAGCTCGGAGCTCCGAGTTGACCCACGCGGTGCCGTTCCAGATGCGGAATCCGGATAGCGTCGTGGCGCTCTGCACAGATGACCACGCACCCCACCCGATACCGTTCGAGCCGCGCGAGCGGAAGTAGTAGGTCGCACCCGGGCGAAGGCCGGTGAAGGTTGTCGTGCCGTTCGAGGCGACGGTTTGTACGTCGGTCGTAAATGCCGTGTTCGTTGCGCACTGCGCCTGCCACCCGGTGATAGCGGACCCGTTGTCCGTGGTTCCCGAGAATCGGTAGCGCGCCGACGTGGGGCCGATCTGATCCACACCGAGACCGATAGGCGCACCCGGTGTCCACGCGATCGAGAAGGCCGCGGTGCCGTCCGAGTTGACGTTTCCGTACCGGAGTGCCTGACGCAGGGTCACCGTACGGAGCGCACCGCCCATGGGGATATCGATGTAAAACGGACCGTCATTCCATCCGGTCGAGCCGGACGGCAGGAACGGGGATGCGGAGTGTGAGCCGAAGGTGCCGACTCCATCGACTGATCCTGTCTGCGAACCGGACCCGCTGTAGTACGAACCGGTCCCCTTCGAGGCACGCAGACGGCACACGAGACGGGTCGTGCCTGCGTTCAGGTCGCGCGAGTAAACGTCAGCTTCAAGGTAGAAGGTGACGTAAGGCGAGACCTGACTAGAAGATATGCGGTCGGTCATGGGATCGGTCTCGCCCACAGCGTCACGCCGGGGATGAGGTTGTCCGTCGGCTGGGTGTCTGACACGCGGATCAGCAACGCGAGGAGGTCGCGCGTGATGTTGATCTCGGTGTCAATGGTGTTCGCGGCTTCGGACCCCGTAACGATCGGGAAGCCCTTTGCGATTGCGTCGTCGCCTGCGGCCATGTTGGGTACTCCTTACAGTGCGTTGATGGTGCCCGGAAGGGCGTCGATGGTGGACGGAAGTAGGTTGATCGCGCCTTCCGGCACGTCGGCGGTACGCGAGGACACGCGCATGCGGTCGGTGTTGAGGTCGAACTCCACACGGTCGGTCGTACCTAGCTGTGTGGGGGTGCCGTCGAGTCGCACAAGCAAGTCCTGATCCGTGCTCGCGGTCCAGTCGGAGACGGTCTCCACGGTCAGCGTGCGGCCCTTGTTCAGCGCACGCTTCACGGCGTACTCCGCACGGCCCGGGCCGGGATACGGACGGTCGATTTCGCGGCGGATCATCTTCGTGTAACCCGCGGGTGCATACACGTCGTCTTGGCTTCGAGTCGTGCCGTCTGCGGTCGTCCAGCGGTATGTATATACGGCGGCGTCGAACCAGTCCTCCGACTCGCGAGACACCTCTTCGTCCGCCCCGATGATGTTCACCCCGTACGCGAGCGTGAGCATTCCGGGGGTGCGGTACTCATCGCGGCGCAGGGTCCACTTGCGCTCACCGTCACAGACCAGACGGAAACCCTTGCTCTGAAGAATCGGAGACAGGAAGTCCACACCGCCCATACCGGCCCGCCACGTGAACACGTCAGGCAAGCGCTCGATGCCGTCTACCGGCTTGCGCTCGCTCACGCTGTTGTCCGCGACAGGCCCGTTCTGACCGGTCCAGTTCGTCACGTATCCCGCAGGTGTCGATGATCCTGAGAAGTAGTCCAGCAAAAGCGGACCCTCGGTGAGCATCAGCGAATCAAGCCCAACCTTGCGGTTGGCGGCGTCCGTGTCATACCTGAAGTAGGTCCAAATCTTCGTGGCGTTCGGGTTCTCGATGGTGAAGGTCAGCGAGAAGCGCTCGAAGTTATACCCGACTCCCGGCACGACAGTTCCGGCCTCGGGGATTGTCTTTGGTGCGGACTCGATCTGTCGGATAATCGCACCGCCCGCGTCTATCTCGTAGACGCGGAGTCGTCCATTGAGGGCTGGCTCACCGTTCCTCCGGTGCGCGTAACCGGACAGCGTGAACATCTGTCCCTTGCGGACGCTCACGGACTGAGGAATCTGAATAAAGCACGTGTTAGCGGAGGTCGATGTACCGTTGACGAAACCGGTCGTGCCGCCGACACCTTGCCCGGCGGTGGTGTTCCAATCGATGGTGGTACTTCCGGCACCCGTATAGGCGGCTCCGGCAGACCACGCCTCAGGGTTGAGCAACATATTCTGAGCGCTCCACCGGGCCGTTACGTCGGCGTCGTCGGTGCCGGGTTCGAGGGTCGCGCCGATCTTGTCGAGCACGTACGCAGTGACGGCACGCACGGAGTCCTCATGATCGCGTGCGCCGTCGTCGTCCACGTCGGGGCCGAAGTCCTGAAGTACCGCCTCATCGGAAGAAAGGCGAAGCTCGATGTCACCGGTTGCACGGTTCGGGCGAGCAGCACGAAGAGACAAGTCGAAGGATCGGCTACTGAGCGGGTTCGGGGTGTAGCCGGTGATCGCGCGCGTCTCGCTGACCGACGCCGACGCGTTCGCCGTGCCCGTCCAGCGCGTGCGGGACAGAGTGCCGTTAGGGTCGGTCAGTCCGTCGAAGTAGTCTCCGGGTGCTCCGATATAAACCGCTGTCTGATCAACCACGTCATTAGCGGCCCAAGCGATTGAACCGAGTGTGATACGTGCCACAAGGTGAGTTGCACCAGTTGCGGGCGTGATCGTGTGCGTAAAGAACGTCCAGACGCCTCCGGGCATCGTACGTGCCGCGCTGAAAGACTGAGCGCCAATCCACGCGCCCGCACCGTTGTGTGTGCGGATCATCATGCTTGTCCCCGCAACCGTGCGGTTAGAGCGCGCCCAACCAGAGACGGTGACCTTGACACCCGGCGTGACCGGGTAGTTGAGCCAAGCGCCGGTTGTTCCGGGGGTGGCGATATCCGCGTTGCCTCCAATATCGAAGCCGCGCCCTGCACCGGTCTGTGCGCTCGGGCAGGTAAGGCGAAGGCCTGTCGTCGGACCGCCTGTGAAGGGCGCGGTCGTGCCGGACATGGTTGTGCGCGGCCAGCTATAACGGGTCTGGTACTCCTCGTAATAGCCGGATGCCGTACCGCGGGGGTTGCGTGCGCGGTTACGGCGAGCCTCAGTCCACGCTGAATACACCGGAGTCTCACCGGAGGTCGCCACGGCATCGATGCGGATGCGGGCAGGTTCGCGCGGATCGAGGTCCGCGAGGATCGCGGCATCCGTCACCGGGACTGTCAGCGAGGCCTCAACGTGAGGGAAGCGCGCAACGTCCAGGGAGACGCGACCGCCCTTGATGCTCAGCGGCTTGTCAGGGGGTCCGAGAAGGGTTGCGGTGTAGGTGTGCGTTGAGATGGTCATAGTGCGCTGACCTCCGCGTACGGCACGTCCAGGTGCCACCCGTCGCGGGCCTCATCGTTCAGGCGGTAGCTGATGCGCTCGCCCTCAGGCACGACGAAGCTCATGCTCACGTCTCGCTCATCCGAGTTGAACCGGAAGACTGCGCCCGTGCTGAGAATGTCGAGTGCGGTCTTCGCCTCGGCCTCTCCGATGAACAGGAGACGCAGGGTGCCCGTACGCAGAGTGGCAGGACGCAAGGTCACGTCGGGGTTGACGCGCCCAAGGATCGGGTGCACGATCGTGCCGCCGATGCGCTCGGCTTCGTAGCCGTCGATCAGTGTCGGGGTGATCGTGTAAATACCGGTTGTGATGGTGTTCGCCATTAGTCCCACGACCCTCCTGAATCGACCTTCACGCGACCGCGCAGAGTGAAGGACTTGCCGTTGCTGGACGTGATGAACTGATTCACCTTGCGAAGGGCTTCGGTCAGTGAGGCGTCAACGTCGAGCGTGATGTTTCGCCCGTTCAGGTGGTTAATTACGCCGTCAGCGTCGCCCTTGAATTTCGACAGGTCCGCGGTAGCCTTCCCGGTCTCGGCGTCGATCATGATGCGCTGACCGTCCGGGAGTTCGTAGACGGTGTTTCCTAGTTCGTCTACTTCCTTCGCCGCGGAGGATGCACCGCGCACGACACCTAGCAGGGTGTCGGAGTACTGCTGAGCACGGGCGGCACCCTCGGCCATTTCGCCGGTTAGTTCGTTGTAGGCCGTGCGTCCGTCACGGGCGGCGGCACTGGCACCAACCAACTGATCCGCGAGCGCTTCTCCACCGTCAGCGAATTTCACGGCACCCTTTGCCGCTTCTTCTTCAGACTTGGTGAGGTTGTCGTTTACGACGATGAGCGCGGTCTTGTCACCGGCCATGGCGGCGACAGCGGTTTCTATCGTCGTGCCCCAGTTCTTCGCGTTCGTCTCCGCCTTCTTGTACTTCTCGGGGTCGGTGTAGATCGCCTCAATAGATGCGAACGATGCGAGCGCGTCACGCTGTTGCGAGAGTCCGTCGATGTATGCGGAGGTCCAATCCGCAATGCGCTGTTGGTGTTCCTCTTCCTTCTTCTGCAGTTCGGTAAAGGCGTTGATGAGCAGACCGACACCAGCCGCACCACCAGCCAGAGCGAACGCACCACCGAGCCCGGACACCGAACCGGCGAGACCACCAAGCACATCCTGTGCAATCTGCGGAATGTCTTCGAGGTCACCGCGGAAGGATGAGAACGTCTCTCCAAGGTTCTGCTTCAGCTCGCCCGAGACCTCTTCGCCGGTCTCACCAAGGGCATGCAGACTGCGACCGCCCGAGTCGCGAACGTCGGATACCGAATCGTCCAGCTTCTCCGCGGCCCTCTGCATCTCGCGGAAGGATCGTTCGACCTTCTCGCCCGCCTGATCGGCGTCACGCGCCATGTCATCGAGGCTGTCGGCGTACTTGTCGAGTTCCTTCGACAGGTCTTTCACCTGGCTCTGCGCCTGTCGGGTGTTCGCGTTGATGTCTACGCTGAGTGCCATTACTCCTGCACTCCCTTCAAGGCTTCGGCGATGGTCTTCACGGTGGTTTGGATGTAGAGCGATGCGGCTCTCGGGATGAACTTCCGGACGGCGGGATAGAACACGTACCCGTTACGGTTCGGCCTCTTGATCTGCGTCGGGGTTCGGGTGACCTTGTGCGTGCCGCCCTTCTTCGGGTTGCGCCGGTCGTAGGTGATCGGCTTCCGCTCACGACCGAACTCAACTGCCGCGTAATCCGTCTTCGGGTTCAGACCGCCTGACAGAGCGCGACCCTTAGCCGCGCTCTGTAGGCGCATGTTCTGATTCGAGACGGAGACGGTCGCAGTGTTCACGATCACCGCGTGCTCTAGTCGGGTGTTCGCCCGCTCGGATAGTTCCTTCTTGAACTCCGGTGTTGCGAGTTCCTTCGAGTGCACGCGGATTTGCTTCTGCAAGGTCTTGTCGAGTGAACGGATCGCGAGAATGGTCGCCATCATCTCCGGCGACTTGAATACATCGATCCGCACGGCGAGCCCTTACGCGCCCGGTGTTGACCAGGTAGGACCGCTGACGATCGGAAGCGTGACGGTAGCCTCGGCTACGTTGTCCAGGGCTCCACCGATGTTGCCGGGGATCAGAAGGACAGTGAACGTTGCTGTGCGACCGCCGGCCTTTGGTGCGAAGGTCAGCGTCTCGGTTGTTCCCGCGTTGTCCTCAAGGTGGTTCGAGAGGCTGTTAGCGGTCTCGTAGTCCTGCGCGAACTTCAGGACAAGCTCATCCTCAGAAGCACCCGCGAAGGCGTGCTTAGAGGTTGGAGTCATCCCGCGCCACTTGACGATTGGACGGTTACGGGTGACCTCAACCTGATTCACCGAAGCTTCGTAGTTGTCGCTTCCGATGGTCAGGGTGACGTCGTTTAGCTGGAATGGCGTTACGGGTACGTTTGCCATGGTTAGTTCTCCTCGGGTGTGGGTGCCGCGGGTGCGGCGATGACGTATAGGGGAATGTCAACGGCGAGTCGGTCGCCGTAGCCGACGACTTCGGCGGGGTCGTGCTTGAACCGCGGACCGAGATAATCGATCGCGGCGGCGGCGAACTCTTCGAGGTCTTCGGCGGCTAGGTCGAGGTCGAGGTGTTCGCTGACGATGGTCAGCAGAAGAGACACGCGGCGTACCTTCTGCGGGGCGCTCGGCTCTCGCTCGATGCGCCTCAGGCGGATGATCGCGGTCGGCTCAGCCAGGGCGTCAAGTAGGCGCTCGGTCGCGATCACACGAAGCTCTGCAAGCTCGGGGATCGTCTTCCAGTCCTCGCGGATCAGGTCTGCGATATCGAGACGGACGCTCACGCAATCGCCCCCAACCCAAGCTCGGGGCGGAGCAACTGCTTAACGGTCCAGTCGAGCGGGAACGTTGTCACGCCGTAACCGGAGCCGTCGAAGTCGCCGCCACCTACCGGGGACACCCCGGCGTTGTGGAGGTTGCGCGCCTGCGTGACGATCGCCGCGAAGTAGTTCGCGGGAATCTCTACGGGGCCGGTGCCCTCAACGTCAGGACCGAGATAGCGATACGAATACGTGCCCGGGTCGTGGGGTACGTCCATGCTGATAAATGCCTCAGTGCTGCTGTAGTACGAGAGGTAAAAGCCGTCTAGATACACATCCACCAGATCCACCCAACGAAGGGCTTCCGGGATGGCATCCCGGTATACCTCTCCGTACGTGCCGTTACTCACCATCTCTACGGTGACGATTTCCCCGACTCGCGAGAATGTGAAGGTCACCCCACCGTTCGTGGTCGTGAACGGCGTATAGGTCGGCGCAGGCTCGGCGGGCAGAGGGGCGTACGCCAAGCACTGACCCTTTGCAACTTCCAGGTACAGCGAGGCCTCAGCCTCATTCCCTGGCATGTCGCGCCAGAACGGACGGGCCGTTGATGGTGTTGGGTAGGTGAACATGACGTACGCCCCGTCCGCTTACGGAGTGACGACAGCGGTGTCAACCACGCGAAGGGCGGCACCGTTGTTCAGGATGGATGCGTAGTACGCGAACACGGCAACGTCCACACCGCCGTGATGTACGTCCAGACCCTCAACACGGATCGGAGCGCCACCACCCAGGGTGTAGAACGTCAGAGCCTCACGTGCACCGACGATGACCTTTCCAGCGCCAACGGCACCGGGGACGATCTTGAAGCCGGTCACGTCTCCCTCTTCGAGGCCGAAGCCTGCATCGAGGAAGGCGAGCTTGTCTCGGTCCTTCATCAGAACGATGTCGCGCCACAGCGAAGGGTCAACGATCGCGAAGCTTGGGCGGTTCTCGGAGGCGATAACGTCCTGAGCACCATCGACGATTGCGGCGAGACCCTTAGCAACGTCAGCGGGAACAGTGCCCGCGGTCGTAGCAGTCGCACCGGCAACGATCGCGGCGAGTGCCTTCGCGTCCATCTGACGTGCGACAGACTCAGTCTGAAGACGCAGGAAGGACTGCACGACGCCGGAATCGTTAAAATCGTAGAACTTGCGATCCAGCTTGTTTCCGCCTGCGAGGATCGAGGCCTGAGCAGTGACAGGCTCGGTGTCAACTGCGGTCGAGGGAACCTCGGCCAGGTTTCCGGCGTAGTCGGCAACCGTAGGCTCGGTGATCCAGCGCCAACCGGTGACGGTCGGAGAGGTCAGCGTGCCCGAGTTCACCAGGGGCAGGAAGCGCTGAGAGTAGGCCTGACGCTTCCAAAGCTCACGCACGGCCTGCGGGACCGTTACGTCAGCCTCGATGGTCTTACCAGTCGGGCCGGATGCCTGCACGTTCTGAATGGCGAAGGCGGCACCAGCACCGGCAAACGGGACCAGAGCGTCAGGGTTAGAGTTGCGGTTTGCGATAGCCGCGAACAGGGCGGCCTCAGTGTCGTTAGCCGGTGATACTGCGCCCGGCATGTCGGGGACGATAGAAGACACGGTGTCTTCCTCACTTTCATCTGTTGGGGTCTCCTGTGCCGGGTCGGCCTCAGGGGTCATGTCCTCGGCCTCTTCGGCCTCGGGGGTCTCGGGGTCTTCGTCTTCCTCAGGTGCGAGGGCGAAGAGGGCGGCGGATGCGAACGCGCCTTCGGTAACCAGGGCCGCGCCGGTCAGACGTGCGCGGGTCTTGGTGGAGTCGAGCCACACAACCTCAGGCGAGAGCTTGCGAAGGGTCGCCTTCTGACCCGTCAGCCAGTCGTCGGCCTGATCGGTGTCGGCTAGCTGGAATGCGGCTTCAACGCCGTGATCCGTGACCGTGAGCGAGGTCGCACGGCCCACCGCGTCATACGGGTTGTGGTCGCGGTTCAGGCCCACAATCGAGTGATCGCGGGGAAGGTCGAGGGTGTCGGCGCTGAACTCGGCAACATCGCCGGTCACGCTCTTACGCGAGCGCTCACCGAACGGCACCAACAGGCCGCGCAGGATACGGGCCTCAGCGTCATAGGAGAAGTTGCCGAATGCTAGATTGCTAGCATCGTAGGCAGACGGGTTCAGTTCATCAGTCATGGATTACTCCTGTACGGCCTCGGGGTCGGGGTCAACGGCGGGGCCGTGCGCGTCGTTGGGAACGGAGATGAGGTTGCGGCGGTCGAAGCGGACGACGGAGCCAAGGGGCGTCACGTCGGGCATGGACAGGCGGGCCTCAATCGGAGCAAGCCAATACTCAAGCCAGTCGATCAGGCTTGTACGCTGTCCCTCCGTCGTGACGTAGGTCAGCGAGGCGGTAGCGGTCGAGCCGTCCAGCAACGATGCGGGAAGGTTCAGAAGGTTTCCCGCGTCCAGACGTAGAGCGTTGAATGCGGTATCGAACATTTCAGGCTTGGTGTCACCGTGCGTGGTCATGCTCAGCTTTTTGGGCAAGAAGCCGACCATGCCGTTTTCCTGCGAGCGCTTGTCCGACCACGCGGCAATGTACGCCTCGGCCTCGGCCTGCGTAACGCGGTTCTCTTCGGTCTCCTGAAGTACCGTCATCGGGATCGGATTGCGGGCCTTCGCGAGACGGGTACGGCTGAGCGCCAACCACGCGCGGATCGTGTCAGCGCCGGTAGCAAGTACGCCCTCATCGGGGCCGTTGAACAGGATCACCGAGTCCGGGTCGATCACGTGAACGTTGTCAACGCTGACGCCGGTCGGGGATGCGTCATCGAACGCCCAACGATGAGGGGCAACGCGAACCGCATCGAGGATCGGGGCGTGCGCGGCACCCTCGGTCTTCGCGCCACGGCGTACCGCCCACAGGGACCACCCGTTGAAGATCAGGTCGTCAAGTGTTGTCGCCATGCGATGCCAGGGCGTCTGTACGGTGCCGGTGTTGGCGAACCAGTTCGGCTGACGCTTCGCGGGAATCCAGTCCGTACCGTCGAACTTGCCAAGAGTCAGGGGAAGGTCAGCGCAGGAACCGACGATGATCGCGCGTCCACGCTTGATGGGGGAGACCTTCATTGCCGCCGCGCGATCTGCGGCGTCTACGTTCGAGCCGTAGATATCCCGGTACACGAGGGCCGCGACGTTCGATTCACCGGCCCAAGGGGATGTTGGTCGAATTGGTGGTTCTTGCACCCCAGCGGCGGAGGAAGAAACCACCCCGCCGCCGGGACCGAAGAATAGATCATAAAACCATGCCATGTTACATACAATTGTAAAAGTACATACAATGTTCTATAATTCGGCATTTGTATAATGGCTCGTACTAAGCGGCCATTACCGGACCAAAGGATTCAACCTGCGGCGTCGCATCGTAGTAATGCAATCCGAGCGCGAATGCTTCAAGGGTGCTCAGGTCAAGGTCATTCTGACGGCCACGACCGAAGGCCCAAGAGTTCACACCGGCAGAGCGGCGCACAGCGGACTTCGCCGCGGTGTCCATGGGTGATTGATTCCAGTGCACTGCATTGCCTGCGTTGATTTCCTTCGTGAGTAGGGCGTGCGCAATGGGAACCTCAGCGAAGCCACGCTCTACGAAGTACGGTCGCGGAACAAACCTGTTCATCACTTCGACCTCAGCGCGGGTGCTCTTGTTGCCCGAGTCGAACACGATCGGGTGCCCGTGCTCGCGTGACTTCTTCGCGGCGGCATCCGCAAGCCACGTCACGCCCTTACGGTGATCGATGACGTACCCGCACGCGCGGCCCTCGGTATCGCGCCACACGGCCACCAAGCATCCGGCGTCACCGAAGAAGCTAGTCGCCATGACAAGTGCGAAGTGGCTCGGAACCGCGGGCGTATCGTTGCGGCCCGAGTCGATCCACGACTGTACGTTGATCGGTCCTGCGCCCTCACCGAGCGTGCCGAAGATGCCGCCGTACTCTCGTGCGAACCGTCCCGGCGCACTGAGATACGCGGTGAAGCGCTTGCGCACCTTCTCGATGGTCGTGAGGCCCGAGTGCACGCCGGGGTGCATCGCCTCGGTGAGTTCACGGCCTCGGGCGAACGGGTGCTCATCGTCAGGTTCCCAAGCCGCCATTGCGTCGGGTTCCGTGTCCTCAGGGATCGCGTAGCGGACTACGCCGTACTCTTCGTTCTCCAATCCCTCATAGAGCATCTGCCGCTTGCGGAAGTCACCGGCTGTACCCGTGAGGATCATCTGTCCGTCTCGGGTGTCGAAGGTCGAGAGGATCGCGCCTTTCAGGTCGTCGGCCTGTTCCGGGCTTGCTTCTCCCGCCTCATCGATCCACACCGCATCGTACGAACTACCTCGAAAGGCCGCGCCCTTCGCGGTCTTCGCTGTGAAGCGTGAGCCGTTCGGGAACTTGACGTACATCGCGCCCTTGCCTCGGTAGTTGCGGAAGGGGCGCGAGTCGGTGTCCTCACCGTGCACGACTTCGAGCACGTCTTGAATCGTCTGCTCGAAGACCTCACCCGTCTTACCGGCGAGCGTGGTTAGCGTCATCGCCGCGTTATACCGGGGACGCAGGGCGCACCGGCCTACCAGGATGATCGCGAGCGTCGTCGTCTTGCCCGCCTGCCTCGGGATGAGGATCGCGGATTCCTCGCGGCCCGCCGTCAGCATGTCCGAGATGAGAAGCTGATGCGGCTTCGGCGCGGTCACGCCCAATAGCTCGCATCCTCGGATGAACTCATCCCGGCTCTGCTGAGTAGTCTTGAGTTCGGTGCAATGCAACGGCTTCAGCGCGCGCTCACGGTACGCAATCCAGCTCGCCTCATCCCTGAGGGATTCGAGGGTAACTTGAGAGGTTTCTTCGCTGGCAGCGTCAAGCGGGTTGTCGCTCGCTGTCAAAAGAAAGTCCTGATCAGACGCAATTTCACTCATAATCGGCACCACCGAGCGCATGCCAAGCTCTGAGGTACTGCACCATCCGTGCGCGTCGATCCTCAACGTCCGGTGCGTCGGGATCGTCAGCGATCAGCTTCGCCTCAGCCACGAACGCGGCGGCGAGAAGGGCAGGGGTCACCTCACCGGGGTACGGGGTAGCCATGCTTCACCATCCCGATCCGGCAGGAGGTAGACGCTTGTCGTCCCCACCCCGTGCCTTCTGCTGTGCACGCTTGCGCCCGCCCTCGGCGGCACCGGCCCTACGGTTGCACCGCTGATGCGCGGCACCGACCATGCTCATATCGAGTGGTTGGAACGGGTCCACGTTGTGGCTGATGATGTGCGCCACGTCGAACGCCTCACCGGGCATGACTACGCCTCGGCATCCTTCCCACCTATAGGCGTTGACGCAGGGCAGAGGCAGGGCGGCGGCGAGGATCGGACGCGCCTTCTTCGAGAACGACGCCCACTCTTTTGTGCGATGGAAGCGGGTCATGCGTCAGCCTCAACAGTGATCTTTAGTTCTCGGTGCAGTCGGTGACGCTCTCGGATTGCGGCGGTGCAAACCTCGCATCGGCATCCGTGGTTGTTGTACCCGGAGAGGCCGTGCTGATCGGGGCGCATCGTGTGGTTGACTGCGGCGCGTCTCTGCCTGCGTATGCGCTCGGCGTCGGCGTGATCGGCTCGGCAGGTGTCACACTTGCACCTGCCGCTTTTGTACTTCGTTGCTCCGTGTGTTTCCGCCCTCGGGCGGCTGGGTAGTCGCTCAGGCATTGTCTCGCACCACCCGAATTCGGCGGTAGGCGAGTACGTCGGGGCGTCTGGCTCCGGGCGCTTGGGTCTTATTGCTCGAAACGCGAATCTCGTGCGCTACCTTCTTCAGCGCCTCGATAATCGCTTCTTGCTCTTCAACAGTGACGCTCGATGCGAACTCGAATGAAACCTTGACGCTCACAGTGCGCCCTCTATCATTTCTATGCGGTCTGCGAGCCAGACGACCAGTGCAGTAAGGTCTGCCGCACTCAGTGCGGGTGGTGATGCGGGTGCAACTGCGGCGGCTTCTTCGTATTCGGCCTGCGCGATCTTAGTTGCCTCGATCAGGCTTTCTGGGTAATTGGTTTCCATGTCAATATTTTATCGTCTATTGACACAGGTGATGTTTTAGGTGGTCGCTCTTTGCACCACCCTTTGCACCACTGCGCATTACCCCGTTCCCCACCACACGTGTAAACGTGTGTGGGTGGGTTAATACGGCGGTGCAATGCAATGCGCGGATGGGGAGAAGTAATCTAACCCTCTTGCGCAAGACCCTTCTTGTGGGTAGGCAAGAATGCCACCCCCATATATAGGGGTGTCAATAGTTTGGTATAGTAGTTACATCGGGAAATGCGGCTGAGGTTCCACGGTTAAAGCTCCAAAGCCATCCACCCGATCCGGTCACACCGGGCGAGTACCTAACTACAAACCCGGGGTGACCAACCCACGACGCCAAATGACAACAACGACAACGGCATCAAACCATTTTGTCCCTTTTGTTATTTGGAGTAGTAATGAGCATTGCAATGTTCCTAGACGGTCGAACCGTCAACCTGTCCCACACGGACGGCACAACCTCGGATGAGGTACGTGTTATCGGTGCTGACGCCCTCGGGGTGTACGGCGTCTCAGAAGGCGTACGCGCCTTCTACCCGTGGTCCACCCTCATCTCTGCGGAGGTGACCAAGTGACTGTCCCCGGGTACACCGAGTACGGCCTAGCCGAACGCCTGATGATCGGCGGCGTCTTCTTCGTCTATGACCCGTGGCTTAAGGTCTGGCAGGGACCGGACCAACTCGAATACCTGCCGTCTCAGATTCACAGCATGCTCCTGTCGGGCTCCTGGAAGGTCAGGAAGGCGGCATCATGAGCGCGGATTGGTCAGAGCTAGCACGACAGCTAAGCGAGTACGCAGAAACGCCTAAGGGCTTCGAGGAACTAGCGGGTAAGGTCACGACCGCATATGAGAAGGAACTTGCCGTACGCATCGTGCGTCAGATGTTCCAGCCTCATGAGCCGCTTGTGCTGTCCACGGAGGCCGATATCCTTCGACGCCCTTCGCCTGAGTGGCTGATACACGGGCTCATTCAAGAGAACACGATTGCCCTTCTCGCCGGTCCCGGTGGTCTGGGTAAGTCGTTCCTCGCGCTCGGTATGGCGCGCTCCATCGCCGCGGGCCGGATGTTCTTCAACCGCTCGGTGAAGAAGGGGCGTGTTCTGTACGTGGCGGCTGAGGGTGTCTCGGCGTTCGGTGACCGGGTGCGCGCGTGGAATGAAGCCAACCCGGGCATCACGGTTCCGGCTGACGGCATCACCTATGTTGAGTCGGGTGTGAACCTTCAGGATGAGGGCAGTGTGCAGAGGCTCGCGGAGATTGTTGCTGAAGGTGAGTATGCACTTGTCATTCTCGACACCCTGTCCCAGCTCGGGCACATGGAGAACGAGAACAACAATGCTGAGGTCGCGCAAGTCTTCCGTCAGGTGAAGAAGCTTCGTGACGTGCGCCAGGGGACAAGCATTCTCGTTATCGACCACACCCCGGCGCAGGGTGGGAAGGTGCGAGGCGCGACGGCGAAGCGTGACAACGCGGACACCGTCATCATCGCGATCCCGCATGAGCCTGACGCACCCTTCACCCTCTCTACCCGTCTCGAAGACGGCGGCAAGCAGAAGGACGGGGTGATGGAGGAATGGCACGGCTTCACCCTTCAGCCGGTCGGTAAGTCGGCGGTCATCATGAATGACGGCAACAACCGACGCCCGGAGTCGCCCCTTCGTAAGCAAGCGCTAGAGGTCATGTCCGATGGTGCGGAGTGGTCGGGAACTGACCTGAGGGCGGCTCTCGGTATCAAGGGTGATTCGCGTTCACCTGAGGGTAAGCGGCTTCTTCTTCAGCTTGGTCATGCGGAGCGTGACGGCTTCTTGACGAAGAAGGGCAGTACCCGGAATGTGCGCTACCAGGTGACCGAGACGTACACGGCTCTTCAGAAGCTTCAGGGGGAGTGCAAGTGACAGATATCGAATGCCTGCATCTGTACATCGAGGCATTGCACGTTAAGATCGCGACACAACAGAGGCTCTTGGAGCATGCCGAATACGTCGCGGGATTGGATCTGCCAAATGACTAAGAAGCTCGCTATCGTGCTCGCGTCGGTGCTCGGCGGTCTGATCATCGTGTCCACGATCGTCATCGCCGTTGTCGTGTCCAACCAGCGGGCCGCGACTCAGGAAGCGGATTACCATGCGTGCATCATCGCCGCCGCTGAACATGTAGACCCGAGCGACTACGGGGCCGATACGGCTCATGAGGTCGCCGCCAAATGCCGGACGATCGTCTACGGCAACTAATCGAGGGAACCGAGAACGCCCCGAGCCGAAAGGCCGGGGCGTTCTCACGTTCAGCGGGGCGTCACCGTCACCCGGTCAAGACCTCGGCCCGGGGCAACCTCGATATCCAGCCTTCCCAACACTTCGCGCTGATCCGCGAGGCTGAGGCCCGCCCACAGGTCAAGCCACACCGCGTACAACTCTTCATCCGCCTCAATCGAAGGGTCACCCGCAAGCCGGGTTATCTCGGCGCGAATCTTCGCGACGATATCCCCGGCAACCACGGTGAGCCGTTCAGCGTCAACCCGAGCTTGCACCTTCTCCACCTCGCGCCCGATCCGGGCAACCTCTGTGCGAATGTACGCGAGGTCCGCACCCTCCCAGGTCGCCTGTTCTTGGAGTGCCTGACGACGCTTGTGCAGGGCGGCGAGGTCGGCAAGAAGTGCGGTCACCGCTTCGGGCTCGGCTTGCTCCGGCTGTGACATGAGGAACGTGAACGCTTCTCCGATCAGGTGCTCATCGAGCATCGCGGCTTTGATCGTCGGGTGCGAGAGGTTGCCTTTGCAGAGGTAGTTGGGCCCCATCTTCACCATCCGTGCCTTGCACACACCACACCGGGCGATCCCGGATGCCAGATGCCGAATCTGGTTGCCCGGTGAGGTCTTCCGCGAGGGGTCGGCAAGTAGTACTTGCACCGCTTCCCACACCTCGCGATCTACGATTCGATCAACGTAGTCTGCGGCCTCGAATCGCTCACCCTTCCGGGTGACCCAACCGGCGTACGCCGGGTTAGACAGAATCTCGCGGATGCGGACGGGTGCCTTGTTCCACTCCTGCGCGAGGCCGAAGATCGTTTCGCCGTTCAGCACCCGGGCGAAGAGGTCAACCACCTTCGGGGCTTCCTCGGGGTGTGCCTTGATGTTGCCCGAGAGGAAGCCATACCTCCGCTTACCCGGGACCGGGCGACCAAGCGCGACGTTCTGCGCGTTCTTGTTCTTCTGGCGAAGACTCTTCCGCTCCATTTCGCCCCGGGCGATAGCGGCCTTGACGCGGGCGAACATGCGACCGTTGTCGTTGGTCAGGTCGGCCTCACCGTTCGCGGTCACCAGGAGAAGGCCCGAGTCCTCGGCGGCATCGATCCAGTCTTCGAGTTGCCTCGGCTGACGGGTGAGGCGGTCCAAGTCCCAGCACACGATCGCTCGGAACTTGCCCGCCTTGAAGTCGGCGCTCATGCGGTCGTACGCGGGACGGGCGACGTTCTTCTTGAACGCGGAAATGCTTTCGTCGGCGTACTCTTCGTACAGGGTCCAGCCGCGCTCACCAAGGATGCGCATACAGTCCGACCTCTGCCGGTCCACGGCGAGGCCGTCGCCGTCCTTGTCTAGCGAGATACGCAGGTACACAGCCGCTTTGACGGTTGAAGTGTTCACCCTTACAGTCTGCGCTAGTTGCAGCGGAATCGCCTGATCGCCGCCGCAGGACTCGCAACCGTCGTCGTGGAGGCCGGCTGGCGCAGCGGCACGCTGAACACCGCCGGGCACGCTGCAGCGCTCGGACGCCCCATCGGCGCGGTGCCCGGCCCGATCTCCTCCGCCGCCTCGGCGGGCTGTCATCGTCTGCTCCGCGAGTTCGACGCGATCTGCGTGACGAGCGCGCAGGAGGTGCGTGAGCTCTGGGACGACCGCGTGCCCATCGCACCGGAGGCGGCACGAGCCGATCCGGACCGGATCCGCCTGACCGATGCGATGAGCAGCCGGACCGCCCGCGATGCCGATGACCTCGCGCGGCGCAGCGGACTGTCGGCGGAGCGCGTGAGGAGCCTGCTGGGACTCCTCGCTCTCGAGGGGAGCGCGGAGCAGACGCCGGATGGGTGGAAGCGGACCGCCTGAGGCTCGCGCATCGGCGGGGGAGCACGCCGGTGAGGCTGCGGCGCGGCATGCTGGATCCATGAGGTACACGCAGGCGGTGGAGGCGTTCATCGCGCACCTCGCGCAGGTGCGGAGGCTCTCGCCGGCGACCGTGCGGGCGTACCGTTCGGATCTCGCCGACCTGGGCAGAGCGGTCGGAGACGCCGACGTCACCGAGATGGACCTGGAGGCTCTCCGGGACTGGCTGTGGCAGGCGACCCAGCGGGGCGACGCCCGTTCAACGCTCGCGCGTCGCGCGGCCGCCGTGCGGTCGTTCTTCGGATGGGCCCATGACGCCCAGCTCGTGACCGTGGACCCGAGCCTGCGCCTGGTCACGCCCCGGCGGGCCAAGACCCTCCCCGTCGTCGCATCCGCCGACGGCATGCGCGAGCTGCTGGATGCGCAGCGCATCGCCGCATCCACGGGGGATCCGATCGCACTGCGGGACCACGCCATCCTCGAGCTGCTCTACGCCGCTGGCATCCGCGTCTCCGAGCTCTGCGGCGTCGACGTCGACGACCTGGACCTGCAGAGGCGGGTCGTGCGGGTGCTCGGCAAGGGGTCCAAGGAGCGGGTCGTGCCGTTCGGCGCACCTGCTGCGACCGCGCTCGGCGCGTTCCTCACCCGCGGACGCTCCGCGCTGCTCGCCCGCACCGAGTCACCCGGCCCCGCTCTCTTCCTCGGCGCACGCGGTGCGCGCATCGGGCCGCGCACGGTGTACGCGCTCGTCGCCCGCGTGCTCGGGCCCATCGTCGGCGCAGACCATGTCGGTCCGCATGCCCTCCGGCACTCGGCGGCGACGCACCTGCTCGACGGCGGGGCCGACCTGCGCGCCGTGCAGGAGATCCTCGGCCATGCGAGCCTCGGCACGACTCAGATCTACACGCACGTCTCGGCCGAGCGGCTCACCGCCACCTACCGCCTCGCGCATCCTCGGGCCTGACGCCGGAATCGCACGGCGCGCGAAGGGTTCAGCCCTCGCAGCAGGGGAGCAGCACGGCACGAGGCGGCAGGCCGAAGAGCCCTCGCGGATTCACGTACCGCTTGTCGATGCGGACGCCGACGTGCAGCGTCCTCGGGGCGGCGTGCCCTCCCGAGCCCAGGATGCCCACCACGTCGCCCGCCAGCACGGCGTCACCCACTGCGAGATCCGACGACACGGGCTCCAGCGTGCTGATGTACCCGTCGCCGTGATCGATCGTGATCAGCGGCCGGTCGGCCACCGTCCCGCGGAATGCCACGACGCCCCCTGCCGGGGCGAGCACCTCGGCGCCCGGCGCCGCCATGACATCCATGCCGCGGTGGCCCGCGCCGTAGTCGTGCGCGGGTGCGCGGAACGGCTCGACCACCGTGCGCGGACCCGCGACCGGCCACCGCCACGGGTACCCGGGAGCCTCCTCCGCCGGCGCGCCGACCGCACTGCGGGACGCGCCCACCAGTGCCGCTGAACCGCTCGGTCGCGCCGTGCCACTCGCGTCGACCGAACCGGCCGCCGACGCGAGCATCGGCGGCCCGAGAGCCGCCGTCGCGAATGCCGACGGACCGCCGCACAGGCTCATGAGGACGGCGAGCACCACCGCGCAGCGCGTCGCGATGACGCGACGACGGCGCCGCTCCGCGTCCGGATTCCCGCTGATCATCCGCCCACTCTGGCATGCGAGCCCGACGACGTCGCGCCCGATTTCCGGCAACCGTGCACAACCCGCGGAATCGGTGCTGCTGTGCAGGGAGAGCGCCGTTCGTCTTGCGCGGCATCCTGTATGCTGGAGGGGCATCCTGCAATCGGGATGACTACGCGTGCCCAGAGCGACGTCGTCGAAAGACGGAGGTCGCGGCATCCACACCCACAGGTCCCTCCTCATCGAGGGCGGGTGTGCGCCGGGCGCCAGGACAGTCGATCGCCTGATCGGCGCAACAACCTCAACGACGCGAGAGCGTCAGAACAAGGAGACGACCATGGCTGTGGTCACCATCCGCCAGCTGCTCGACAGCGGCGTGCACTTCGGACACCAGACCCGTCGGTGGAACCCGAAGGTGAAGCGCTTCATCCTCACCGAGCGCTCCGGCATCCACATCATCGACCTGCAGCAGTCGCTGTCGTACATCGACAAGGCCTACGACTTCGTCAAGGAGACCGTCGCCCGTGGCGGCACGATCCTCTTCGTCGGCACCAAGAAGCAGGCGCAGGAGGTCCTCGCGGAGCAGGCTGCCCGCGTCGGCCAGCCCTTCGTCAACCAGCGCTGGCTGGGTGGTCTGCTGACCAACTTCTCGACCATCGCGAAGCGCCTCGCCCGCATGAAGGAGCTCGAGGAGCTCGACTACGAGAACCCGGCCGCATCGGGCTTCACCAAGAAGGAGCTGCTGCTCAAGAAGCGCGAGCTCGACAAGCTGCACAAGTCGCTGGGCGGCATCCGCAACCTGTCGAAGACCCCGTCGGCCCTGTGGGTCGTCGACGCCAAGCGCGAGCACCTCGCCATCGACGAGGCCAAGAAGCTCGGCATCCCGGTGATCGGCATCCTCGACACCAACGCCGACCCGGACGACTTCCAGTACCCGATCCCCGGCAACGACGACGCCATCCGCTCGGTCTCGCTGCTGACGCGCATCATCGCCGACGCCGCCGCCGAGGGCCTGCAGCAGAAGCACAACCCCGAGGGCGACGCCGAGCCGCTCGCCGAGTGGGAGCAGGAGCTCCTGCAGGGTGACGCCGAGGCTCCCGCCGCCGAGGCCGCTGAGGTCGTCGAGGCTCCGGCCGCTGACGAGGCTCCGGCCGCCGAGGCCGCTGCCGACGCAGACGCCAAGTAAGCAACCAGCACACCACGCACAGACACGAAGCAAGGAGCCACCACACATGGCCAACTTCACCATCGCCGACATCAAGGCGCTGCGCGAGCAGCTCGGAACGGGAATGGTCGACACCAAGAAGGCGCTCGAGGAGGCTGACGGCGACGTCGAGAAGGCCACCGAGATCCTGCGTCTGAAGGGTGCCAAGGGCAACGCCAAGCGCGCCGACCGCTCGACCAGCGAGGGCCTGATCGCCGCTCGTGAGTCCGCCGGTGCCGTGACGCTGATCGAGCTCGCCTGCGAGACCGACTTCGTCGCCAAGAACGAGCGCTTCATCGCTCTGGCCGACAAGGTCGCCGACGCCGTCGCGGCTGTCGGTGCCGACTCGGTCGAGGCCGCTCTGGCCGCCCCCGCGGGCGCTCAGACCGTCGAGCAGCTCATCTCGGACGAGGCCGCGATCATCGGCGAGAAGGTCGAGCTGCGCAAGGTCCGCACCGTCAAGGGCGAGAACCTTTCGGTGTACATGCACCGCACCAGCAAGGACCTGCCCCCGCAGATCGGCGTCGCCGTCGCGTACTCCGGTACCGACGCGGAGACCGCTCGCTCGATCGCGCAGCACATCTCGTTCGCGAACCCCTCCTACCTGACGCGCGAGGATGTCCCCGCTGCCGACGTGGAGAAGGAGCGCGAGATCGTCACCGAGATCTCCCGCAACGAGGGCAAGCCCGAGGCCGCCCTGCCGAAGATCGTCGAGGGCCGCGTGACCGCGTACTTCAAGCAGGTCGCCCTGCTCGAGCAGGACTACGCGAAGGACAACAAGCTGTCCGTGAGCCAGGTCGCGAAGGATGCCGGTATCACCGTCACCGACTTCGCCCGGTTCAAGGTCGGCGCGTAACACCTCGGAAGGGGTTCGGATCCACACGATCCGAACCCCTTCTTCATGCCCTGAAGGCACTATCTTGAATCCGGACGAGAGGACCCACCCCATGACTGAACGCACCGGACGCCGTCGCGTCCTTCTCAAGCTCTCCGGCGAGGCCTTCGGCGGCGGATCGCTGGGTGTGAACCCCGACGTCGTCAGCGCCATCGCGCGCGACATCGCCGCGGCGGTCGACCGGGTCGAGATCGCCGTCGTCGTCGGCGGCGGCAACTTCTTCCGCGGTGCGGAGCTGAGCCAGCGCGGCATGGACCGCGGGCGCGCCGACTACATGGGCATGCTGGGCACCGTGATGAACGCCCTCGCCCTGCAGGACTTCCTCGAGCAGGCCGGCGCGCCGACGCGCGTGCAGTCCGCGATCCAGATGACCCAGGTCGCGGAGCCGTACATCCCGCTGCGCGCGGAGCGCCACATGGAGAAGGGCCGCGTCGTGATCTTCGGCGCCGGCGCGGGTCTCCCGTACTTCTCCACCGATACGGTCGCCGCGCAGCGCGCCCTCGAGATCGGCGCGCAGGAGGTCCTGGTCGCGAAGAACGGTGTGGATGCCATCTACACCGCCGACCCGAACAAGGACCCCGACGCTGAGCGGATCGACCGCGTGACCTACCGCGACGCCCTGCAGCGCGGCCTGAAGGTCGTCGACTCCACCGCGTTCAGCCTCTGCATGGACAACGCCATGGACATGCGCGTGTTCGGCATGGAGCCGGCCGGCAACGTCACCCGCGCCCTGCTGGGCGAGCCGATCGGCACGCTCGTCACGGCCTGAGGCCGTTCCTCCACGGACCGCCGAGGCGTGCCGGATAGAATCTTCTGAAACCCCCGAACCTAAGGAGCCCCCGTGATCGCGGATGTCCTCGCTGAAACCACCGGACGCATGACCCGCGCGGTCGATGCCGCCAAGGAGGACTTCGCCACGGTCCGCACCGGGCGTGCCAACCCGCAGATGTTCCAGAAGGTGCTGGTCGACTACTACGGCACGCCGACGCCGCTGGCGCAGCTCGCGTCGCTCGCGAACCCCGAGGCTCGCTCGCTGATCGTCACCCCGTACGACAAGTCCGCGCTCAAGGCCATCGAGCAGGCCATCCGCGACATGCCGAACCTGGGTGCGAACCCCAGCAACGACGGCAACATCGTCCGCGTCACCATGCCCGAGCTCACGCAGGAGCGCCGCAAAGAGTACGTGAAGCTCGTGCGCACCAAGGGCGAGGACGCCAAGGTCCGCATCCGAGGCATCCGTCGCAAGGCGAAGGACGAGATGGACGCGCTCAAGGCCGAGGTCGGCGAGGACGAGATCGCACGCGGCGAGAAGGAGCTGGACGCTCTGACGCGCCAGTACGTCGACGCCATCGACGAGGCCCTCAAGCGCAAAGAGGCCGAGCTCCTCGAGGTCTGATCGGCATGTCCGGCGAGAATCACTCCGAGGAACCGCGGCCCGGGACTGCCGGGTCGCAGGAACCGGATGCGGCGTCGTCCGCGGGGCTGCCGGCGGCATCCGGGAACGAGGATGCCGCCACCCCCGCGCGCGGCACGCGCCGGGTGGACGGCGATGTTCCGGTGACGGCCGTGCCGCTGTCGGATGCGGCGTTCCCGGAGTTCGACGCGGCCCGCGTGCCGCCGCGCCCCCCGCTGCCTGCGGCGGAGCCCGATCCGCACGCGGGCCCGCTGTCGACCGCCGATCACAGCGCGATCCGCGAGCAGTGGCGGGCCAGGCGCGACGAGATCGAGTCGCACGTGTCGCAGGCGCGCGACCAGCTGGAGACGCACGTCTCGCAGGCGCGTGACCACTTCGACCAGGCCAACGAGCGCATCAAGCAGCGCACCGGGCGCGACCTGATCCTCGCGATCGTGATCGGCGTGGCCTTCGGCGCCGCACTGGTGGCATCGCTGCTGTTCATCAAGTGGCTCTTCGTGCCGATCGCGCTGGCCGCCGGCCTGCTGGGCACCTACGAGCTCTCCCGCGCGCTGCGCGCCGGCGGCCGGCGGGTCGACGTCGTTCCGCAGCTGATCGCGGCGACGGGCGTGCTGCTGGCCGGAGCGTCCGGGGAGTTCTGGATCAGCTGGGTGGTGCTCATCGTCGCCGTGTCGTTCATCGCCGTGTGGCGGATGATCGCGCAGATGGTCGTCAAGGACGGCCGCACCTACGGAGACGTCCTGTCCGATGTGGTGGTCGGCGCGTTCGTGCAGGTCTATGTGCCGTTCCTCACCTCGATCGCGATCATGCTGCTCTTCCGGGAGAACGGGCAGTGGTGGGTGCTCTCCTTCGTGGCGATCGCCGTCGCCGCCGACACCTGCGCCTACGCGGCCGGTCTCGCCTTCGGGAAGCATCCGATGGCGCCGAGGATCAGCCCCAAGAAGACCTGGGAGGGCTTCGGCGGGGCGGTGCTCGGATCTCTGATCGCCGGTGTGCTACTGGCGACCTATCTTCTGCACCTGCAGTGGTGGTGCGGTCTCGTCCTGGGCGCCGTGATCCTGCTCTCCGCCACGCTCGGCGACCTCGGGGAGTCGATGCTCAAGCGCGATCTCGGCATCAAGGACATGAGCTCCTGGCTGCCCGGCCACGGCGGTCTGCTCGACCGGCTCGACAGCATCCTGCCGTCGACGATCCCCGCTCTCGCCCTCTCATTCCTGCTCGCTCCGTGGATGGTCTCGTGATGTCTGATTCTGATCTGGATGTGTTCGACGGCGATGACGAGGCCGCCCCTCCGGCGTTCCCGCTCACGTCGGGGCGCACGCGCGGTTATCACCGGGCGGCCGTGGACACGTTCCTCGACGCCGCCCGCGGCGCGTTCGAGGACGACCGGAAGGACTTCGGAGCCGAGGACGTGCGCGCCGCCTCCTTCCCGCTGGTCCGGCACGGCTACGACATCGCAGCGGTGGATGCCGCGCTGGGACGCGTCGAGGATGCGTTCGCCGCGCGCACCCGGGAGCGCGCCGTGCGCTCGCTGGGGGTCACCGAGTGGGTCGCGAGGGCCCGTGAGGACGCGCAGCGCATCCTCGACCATCTCGCGCGCCCTGCGCACCACCGGTTCGCCCGTACGGGGCGGCTCACCTTCGGGTACCGCGTCGACGAGGTGGACCATGTCGCCGACCGCATCAGCGGATTCCTGCGCGACGGCGACCCCCTCACGGTGGAGCAGGTTCGCGGCGCGGCGTTCCGGATGCAGCGCGGGGGATACCGCGAGGAGCAGGTGGACGCACTGCTCGACGCCACGGTGGAAGTGATGCTTGCGGTCCGCTGATCTGCCGCCACGCGGCGAACTCTCATGGACGTCTCAGGGAGTTCTGCGTAGACTGACCACCATCGTGACTCCCGATAACGAATCGATATCGAACCCGACGCGCCCGAACGTGTCCGGTTCGACGCAGAAGACTCCCTGGCGACGACGGCTCAGTGCCGTTGGCGCGGGCCTCGCGGTGGTCGGCGTCTCCGCCGCACTGCTGGCACCCACAGGGACGGCCATCGCCGATCCGAGCACCGCGGCCGACGCGGCGGTGACGACGTTCTCCCTCGCCTCCGAGGACACGCAGAACATCACCGTCACGGTCGAGGGCGCGACCATCCAGCCAGTCGATCGCGGCGCGTTCGAGGTGTACGTCAAGCCGAAGCCGACCCCCAAGCCCACGGTCGCCTCGGCGCCCGCGAAGAGCGGCGGCGGCGGTGGTGCAGCACGCCCGAAGTACACCGGCGGCGGCACCAAGGAGGAGTGGATGGCCGCGGCGGGGATCGCGCCGAGCGACTACCCCTACGTCGACTACATCGTCTCGCGGGAGAGCGGCTGGAACCCGAACGCGACCAACAAGTCCTCGGGGGCCTGTGGTCTCGTGCAGGCGCTGCCCTGCAGCAAGGTCCCCGGGAACGGCTACAACCCGGTGGACAACCTGCGCTGGGGCACCGGCTACGCGACGGGCCGTTACGGCAGCTGGGCGGGCGCCTACGCGTTCTGGACCCGCAACCACTGGTGGTAGACCGGAGGAATGGCACGATCCCACCGGCGGCGTCCTGACCGCTCCCGCGCAGACGAGTCCTTCGACCGACTCCTGGCGGGCTGGAAGCGCACCGAGAGCCGTCGCGGTCAGGAATGGATCGTGCAGCCCGTGTCGGGCGCATCGGCCGTCAAGGAGTACGTCTGCCCGGGCTGCGGACGCAGCATCCCGCCGGGCACCGCGCATCTGGTCGCCTGGCGCGCAGACGGCGTGATGGGCGACTCGGCCGATCTCGCCGCACGTCGCCACTGGCACACGCACTGCTGGAGGATCGGATGACCTTCGAGATCCGCGGGCCCGTCCTGCTGCCTGCTGAGCGCACCGACGTCGAGCTGTCCACGGCGGACGATCTGACACTGGTCGGTGAGCTCTCGATGCCGTTGGACCGTCCACCTGTGGCGACGCTGGTGACGCTGCATCCGCTCCCCACGGCCGGCGGATGCATGGACACCCACATCCTGCGCAAGGCGGCGGCCCGTCTGCCCGCGCAGGCGGGGATGGCCGTGCTGCGCTTCAACACCCGCGGAACCTCGTCGCCCCGGGGCAGAAGCGAGGGCGCATTCGACGGGGGAGAGGCCGAGCAGTTCGATGTGGCCGCGGCGATGGACTTCGTCCGTGAGCGCGCGCTGCCCCGGCCCTGGCTGGTCGGCTGGTCGTTCGGCACCGAGCTCGCGCTCAAGTACGGCCGCGACCACGATGTCGAGGGCGCCATCCTGCTCTCCCCGCCGCTGCACCGCGCGACCGATGCCGACCTGTCGGCGTGGCGGGGCGACCGGCGCGAGCTGGTCGTGCTGGTTCCCGAGCTGGACGACTACCTGCGTCCCGACGAGGCCCGCGTGCGCTTCGGGCTGGTACCGCACGCCCGGCTCATCGCGGTCGACGGCGGGCGGCACCTGTGGGTCGGCGAGAGCCAGACCAGGCGGGTGCTGACCGAGATCGTCGCAGCCGTGAACCCCGACGCGCTTCCGCTGGCGACGGTCTGGGATGCCTGAGGGTCAGCGCTCGTTCATGCGCGGGATCAGAACCTGCCGGTAGATGATCAGGATGCTGGCCGCGACGGGGATCGCGATGAGCGCCCCGAGCAGGCCCAGCAGCGCACCACCGGACAGTGCCGCGATGACGACGACGGCGCCGGGCACGGCCACCGCGCGGCTCATGATGCGCGGGGCGATGAAGTACGCCTCGATCTGCATGTAGATCAGGTAGTAGATCGCCGCCGCGAGTGCGGTGGCGGGGGAGCCGACCCCCGGGATCAGGCAGGCGAGCACGATCAGGGTCGAGCCCGTGAGCGTGCCCACCAGCGGGATCAGCGAGAAGAAGAACGCCACCACGGCGAGCACCGCCGTGAAGGGCGCGTTGATGATGGAGAGGTAGATCGAGCTCAGGATGCCGTTGATCACACCGAGCGTGACCTGACCCATCACGTAGTGCCCGACGGAGTCGGTGATCTGGTCGGCGATGTCGATGAACCGCTCCCGGCGCGACGCCGGGACGAGCTGGTACACCGCTCGCTTGAGCGACGGGGTGGACGCGGTCAGGTAGATCGTGAGCACGAGCACGATGAACGCGCCGAACAGGCCGGTCAGCACGGCGCCGCCGACGATCAGCACGCCCTGTCCGATCGAGCCGCCCCACTCCGTGACGTTCTTGGCCCAGTCCTCCTTGGACAGCCAGTCCTCCACATAGGCGAAGACGTCGTTCACGCGCAGGTTCGGGAACGTGTCCGTCATCCAGTCCTTGAGGTTCTGGATCGTCTGGTCGCCGTTCACGATGAGGTCGGTGATCTTCGTGACCAGCTGGGAGATCTGCTCGATGACGACGGGCAGGATGATCAGCACGATCGCGGTGAACACGCCGAGCACGGCGACGATCGTGGTGAGGACGGATGCCCAGCGGGGCATGCCCCTGCGCTCCAGGAACGACACCAGCGGGTCCAGGCCGAGGCTGAGGAACAGCGCCGTGCCGATGTACAGCAGCACCGTCGACAGCATCTGCACGCTGGTGAGCAGCATGATTCCCAGGCCCACGCCGAGCGTGGCCACCAGAGCGGTGCGGAAAGGGCTGTGGATCTTCATCGTTCTCCCGGTCGGATGCGAGCAAGCCTAATCGCCTGCGATCCTCAAGCCGTCCACGACGGGCCGATGTGCTCGTGGGCAATGCTCAGGTGCTTTCGATAGTCTGGAACGTCGAGCGGGGACCCCTGGAACGCGTCCGGGGTCACGTAAGGAGTTGATTCGTGCGATTCGTATGGGCCGTCGTGGCCTTCGTGCTGGCCACGGTTCTCATCGGAGCGGGAATCGCTCAGCGGACCATCTTCATGGGACCGACCGAGCAGCGGATGGAGCTGACGGTCGATCAGCCCACCCCGTACGTGCTCGTCGATGCCGACGTGCTGCGTGCCCACACCGGTCTGCAGACGCTGCTGGTGCGCGGCAAGGGCGACGTCTTCGTGGCCTACGCCCGCACCGACGACATGAAGTCGTGGCTGTCCGACACCGCCTACGACCACGTATCCCTGACCAAGTCGGGGAAGCCCAAGACGGCGCGCGTCGAGGCGGAGCAGCCGCCCGCAGACGGCGGTGAGACGTCCGGCCGCTCGCCGGTCGGCTCGGACCTCTGGCTCGACTCGTTCGCCGACAAGGACTCGCTGGTCGCGAACCTGCAGCTGACCAAGGGCAACAGCGTGCTGATCGCCCGCGACGGCGTCAAGCCGGCACCGACCGACATCCTCGTCTCCTGGGCGCTGGACACGCGCACGCCGTGGGCGGGTCCGCTGATGGCCGCCGGCGGGCTGCTGCTGGCGGTCGGCATCGTGCTGTACATCCTCGGCATCCGCCACCAGCGCCGCGGACGCGGTCCGCGCCGCAAGGGCCCGGGGCCGCTGCCCGAGACGCAGCCGATCACGATGCCCGAGCGCGCCGAGATCGATCAGCCCGGAGACGCGGGCACCGCTCAGCGGACCATGACGCCGGTGCGTCGCCGCCTGGCGATCGCACTGCCGGCTCTCGCGCTGACCGGGCTGCTCGCCACCGGATGCACGGCCGACTCCTGGCCGCAGTTCGGCGGTGACGCCCCCTCGCCGACGCCGTCGCCCAGCGTCGTCGCGCCGGAGAACCAGAAGCAGCCCGTCGTCACCGACAAGCAGGGCCAGCGGATCGTCGCCGATGTCGCCTCGACGCTGACCAAGGCCGACACCGACCTGGACGAGAAGCTCGCGGAGACGCGCCTCACCGGAGCCGCGCTCGACGCCCGCCGGCTGGAGTACCAGCTGCGCGGGAAGATCGAGGGCCGCGAAGGCGCTCTGGTGACGCCGCTGGGCAAGGTGAAGATCCTGCTCCCCGAGGCGACGGAGGGGTGGCCGCGCACCGTGCTCGCGCTGACCGTGGACGAGAAGGACGCCAAGAAGCCCCCGGTGCTCCTGACCATGGTGCAGAGCGACCCGTGGGCCAACTACCGGGTCACCTCGATGGCCGACATGCTCGCCAAGAGCACCTTCCCGAATGTGGCGCCCGCCTGGCTGGGCACCACCCGCGTCCCCGCCGAGTCTGCGTTCCTGTCGCTGCCCCCGTCGGAGCTCGCGGGCGCGTTCTCCGACTTCGTGGACGCGGATGACAAGAGCCAGTACGCCGGCGACTTCGACGAGGCCTCCAAGGAGTTCGCGAAGTCGGTCCGGGACAGCCGTGCCGCGCTGGTGAAGAAGGCGGCGGATGCCGGCGCCGGTGCGACCTCGAGCGCCGCCTTCAAGATGGCGGCATCCGACAACGAGCCGTTGTCGCTGGCGACTCTGGACAGCGGTGCGGTGGTCAGCGTGAGCGTCACCGACACGCAGACGATCACCCCGACGAACCCCGACGCGGTGATCCGCTTCGGCTCCGACGCGACGGCGGTGGCTCTGACCGGCGTGTCCGAGTCCGCCAAGGGCTACACGACGACGTACGGCATCCAGCTGTTCTTCGCCGTGCCCGCGCAGGGCTCCAACGAGCAGATCCGTCTGCTCGCCTACAAGCAGGACCTTCTCAGTGTGCAGGTGATCAAGTGACCGAAATCTCCGCTGCCGCACTCCGCGGCGCCGTCGATCTCTCCTCGCTGCGCGGCCGCGCAGCCCAGCCGGCGACCGCTCCGGAAGGGGCGACGCCGGCGGCATCCGGCGGTGTCGTCGTCGATGTGACCGACGCGAGCTTCGGCGAGATCCTCGAGCTCTCCCGGTCGGTGCCCGTGGTCGTCGATCTGTGGGCCGAGTGGTGCGGGCCGTGCAAGCAGCTCAGCCCCATCATCGAGAAGGTGACCAGGGAGCAGGGCGGCCGGGTCGTGCTGGCCAAGGTCGACGTCGACGCCAACCCGCAGATCGCGCAGGCGTTCCGCGCGCAGTCCATCCCGCTGGTCGTGGCCCTCATCGGCGGTCAGCCGGTGCCGATGTTCACGGGCGCAGTGCCCGAGGAGCAGGTGCGCGAGGTGTTCGCGAAGCTGCTCGAGGTCGCCGCGCAGAACGGCGTGACCGGAAGCGTCCCGACGGACGGCGAGGAGCCGGCCGCCGAGCCCGAGGAGGCGCCGCTGCCCCCGCTGCACGCCGAGGCGTTCGCCGCGATCGAGGCCGGCGACTACGCGCGCGCCATCCAGGCGTATCAGCATGCGCTGGCTGAGAACCCCCGCGACGAGGACGCCAAGGCCGGGCTCGGCCAGGTGCGTCTGCTGGATCGTGTGCAGGGTCTCGACCTGCAGCAGGTGCGCGAGGCCGCCGCGGCCGCTCCGCTCGACATCGAGGCGCAGTTCCGCGTCGCCGACCTGGACCTCGCCGGAGGGCACGTCGA
Organism: Microbacterium sp. 22195; assembly: GCF_052056515.1. Taxonomy (NCBI): domain Bacteria; kingdom Bacillati; phylum Actinomycetota; class Actinomycetes; order Micrococcales; family Microbacteriaceae; genus Microbacterium; species Microbacterium sp. 22195. The sequence continues at coordinate 596,176 of NZ_JBQEPE010000001.1, read as the reverse complement.
GGATGCGTTCTCCCGCCTGCTGGACCTGTTCAGCGCGGTGGACGCCGACCAGCGCACGCCGGTGCGCGAGCGTCTCGTCGAGCTGTTCGATCTGATCGGCGCCGCGGATCCGCGGGTCGCCGCCGCGCGGACCCGCCTGGCGTCGCTGCTGTTCTGAGGCTAGGCGGGCCGCGAGCGGTCAGTCGTGGCTGACCGTCGGGACGTGCGGGTCGGCCTGGTAGCGGAACCAGATCGTCGACAGCGCCGGCAGCGTGACGGTCGCGATCGCCGGTGCGTCGTCGGTCTCGCAGTGCGCATGGATCATCCCGAGGTTGCCGGCATCCGAGCCGCCGTACTCGGCGGCATCCGTGTTGAGCACCTCGACCCAGGTTCCCTCGCAGGAGAGCTGCAGCCGGTACCCCGTGCGGGTCACCCCTGCGAAGTTCGTCACCACCACCAGTCGTCCGCCGTGCGCGTCGTGCCGCTCGAAGGCGACCACGCTGGGATCCCAGCTCGGTGCGCCGAGACGGTGGAACGCCCTGCTGTCGTTGTCGCGCTCCCACAGCGGGGCCTGACGACGGTACACCGCGTTCATGGCGCTGACGAAGTGCTGCAGCTGGGCGTGCGCGGGCTGGTCGAGCAGCCACCAGTCGAGCTCGCGGTCGACCGACCATTCGCCGATCTGACCGAACTCCTGGCCCATGAACAGCAGCTTCTTGCCGGGATGACCCCACATGTAGGCGAGGTACGCGCGCACGTTCGCCAGCTTGTGGTGGTGGTCGCCCGGCATCCGTGACACCAGCGTGCCCTTGCCGTGCACCACCTCGTCATGGCTGATGGGCAGCACGTAGTTCTCGCCGAAGCTGTACACGAACGAGAACGTGATCTCGCCCTCGTGGTGGGAGCGGTACATCGGATCGCGCTTCATGTACTGCAGCGAGTCGTTCATCCAGCCCATGTTCCACTTGAAGCCGAAACCGAGGCCGGCGGCGGAGGTGGGCGCGGTCACGCCGGGGAAGGCGGTAGACTCCTCGGCGATCATGACGATGCCCGGGTGCAGCCGGTATGCGGTGGCGTTGACCTCCTGCAGGAACCGGATGGCCTCGAGGTTCTCCCGGCCGCCGTGCACGTTGGGCTCCCACTCGCCGTCCTTGCGTGAGTAGTCGAGGTACAGCATCGAGGCGACGGCGTCCACGCGCAGGCCGTCGACGTGGAACTCGCTGAGCCAGTACAGCGCGTTCGCGACCAGGAAGTTGCGCACCTCGTTGCGGCCGTAGTCGAAGATCAGCGTTCCCCAGTCCTGGTGCTCGCCGCGCCGCGGGTCCGGGTGCTCGTACAGCGGCCGACCATCGAACCGCGCGAGCGCGAAGTCGTCCTTGGGGAAGTGGCCGGGCACCCAGTCCAGGATCACGCCGATGCCGGCCTGGTGCAGCCGGTCGATCAGGTACCGAAGGTCGTCGGGGGAGCCGTACCGGCTGGTCGGGGCGTAGTAGCCGCTGACCTGATATCCCCACGAGCCGCCGAACGGGTGCTCCGCGACGGGCATCAGCTCCACGTGCGTGAAGCCTGTCGCGATGACGTGCTCGATGAGCTCATCGGCGATCTCACGGTACCCGAGGCCCTCGCGCCAGGAGCCCAGATGCAGCTCGTACACCGACATCGGCTGCGCCACCGCGTGCGTCGCCGCCCGGCGCGTCATCCACGCGCCGTCCGCCCAGGTGTACGCGCTCTGCGTCACGACGGATGCCGTGGCGGGCGGCATCTCGGCGGCCTGCGCCATCGGATCGGCCTTGAGGATCCAGCGGTCGTCCGGGGTGAGGATCTCGTACTTGTAGCGGCTGCCCACGGACACGTCCGGGACGAACAGCTCCCAGACGCCGCTGGCGCCCATCGACCGCATCGCGTGGCCCGTGCCGTTCCAGGAGTTCCAGTCGCCGCATACCCGCACAGCCTTGGCATCCGGCGCCCATACGGCGAAGTCCACGCCGGTCTCGCCGTCGAGCACGCGCGGATGCGCGCCCAGTACCTGCCAGAGCCGCTCGTGCCTCCCCTCGGCGATCAGGTGCAGGTCCATCTCACCCAGGGCGGACAGATGCCGGTACGGGTCTCCGGCGATGATCTCGTTCTGCCCCGCGTACACCGTGGCGATGCGGTACGCGGACGGAGGACCGGCATGACGGCCCTCCCAGATTCCGCGCGCGACATGCTCGAGCGGGAGCCGGTCGCCGTCGAGGAAGACGGCGGTGACGGACTCCGCGAGCGGTCTGCGCGTGCGGATGATCGTAACGGTGCGCCCGGCCGCATCCGTGCTCGGATGCGCGCCGAGGAGCATGTGGGGGTTGTGGTGCGCGCCGTCGGCGGCCTTCTCCCACTGCTCGGATATGGAGACGTCCTCGATGTAGCTCATGATCGCTCCTTCACCCTCAGGATGTGCACCGGCTCGGCGAAGGCGTCGAGCCGCACGTAGTTGTGATCGTTCCAGCTCCACACAGCTCCTGTGAGGAGATCCTCCACCTCGAACCCGTCACCCGGCTGAACGCCCCAGATGCGCGTGTCGAGGTGCACGGTCGTCTCACGGACGGAGTGCGGGTCCAGGTTGGCGACGACGATCAGCGTGTCGTCGTGGCCGGTGCCGGTGAACGAGGCGTCCAGATGCTTGGAGTACACCAGCACCGCGTCGTCATCGCTCCAGTGGAAGGAGATGTTGCGAAGCTGCCCGAGAGCGGGATGCTCGGCACGGATCGCGTTCAGCCGGCGCAGCAGCGGCGCCAGCGACTCGCCGCGCTGCTCGGCGCCGTCCCAGTCGCGGAACTTGAACTCGTACTTCTCGTTGTCGATGTTCTCCTCGGACCCCGGCCGGGCGACGTTCTCGATGAGCTCGTAGCCGGCGTAGACGCCCCAGGTGGGGGCCGCGGTCGCGGCGATGCAGGCGCGGATGCGATACGCCGCGCGCCCGCCGTACTGCAGGTACTCGGTGAGGATGTCGTGGGTGTTCACGAACAGGTTTGGCCGCATGTAGTCGCTGGTCTCCTGCGACACGCTGGTGAGGAACTCCTCGAGTTCGGCCTTGGTGTTGCGCCAGGTGAAGTAGGAGTAGCTCTGCTGGAAGCCGACCGCGGCGAGCGCGCGCATGACCGCCGGGCGGGTGAACGCCTCGGCGAGGAACACGACGCCGGGATCCTTCGCGTTGACCTGTGCGATCAGCCACTCCCAGAACTGCAGCGGCTTGGTGTGCGGGTTGTCCACCCGGAAGATCCGCACGCCCAGGCCGACCCAGTGCCTGACGACGCGCAGCATCTCGGCGTAGATGCCCTCGGGGTCGTTGTCGAAGTTCAGCGGATAGATGTCCTGGTACTTCTTGGGCGGGTTCTCGGCGTACGCGATGGTGCCGTCAGGGAGCGTGGTGAACCACTCCGGATGCTCGGCGACCCATGGATGGTCGGGGGATGCCTGCAGGGCGAGATCCAGGGCGACCTCGAGGCCCTGCTTCTGGGCCGCGCGCAGCAGCGCTGTGAAATCCTTCTCGGTGCCGAGCTCGGGATGCAGTGCGTCGTGCCCGCCGTCGGGGGATCCGATCGCGTAGGGCGAGCCGGGGTCGCCGGGCTCGGTGGTCAGGGTGTTGTTGCGCCCCTTGCGGTTGGTCTCGCCGATCGGATGCACGGGCACCAGGTACAGCACGTCGAAGCCCATCCCTGCGACGCCGGGCAGGCGCTTGATCGCGGAACGGAACGTGCCGCTCTTGACCGTGCCGTCCTTGCGTCGTACGGCGCCCTCGGAGCGCGGGAAGAACTCGTACCAGGAACCCACGCCCGCGCGGGCGCGCTCGACGGTCAGCTCGAGCCAGTCGCTCACGGAGCCGAGCGACGCCATCGGACGGTCCGCGAAGACGGCGGCGAGGCCGGAATCCGTCGACACCGCGGTGAGCTCACCGGCCTCCGCTCCCTTCAGCCGCTTCACGGCGCCGCGCAGCCGGGTGCGCTCGGCCGTCGGGCGATCCTTCTCGGCCGCAGCGGAGGTCAGCAGTTTCGCACCGAGAGCGCTCATGACCGCGATGTCGACTCCGGCCTCCGCCTTGACGGATGCTGCGTGCGCCCAGGTGGCGAAGTCGTCCGCGAAGCCTTCGAAGCGGTACCGCCACGGGCCCTCGAGGTCGAGGGCGATGTCCGTGACCCAGCGGTCGGTGCCGTCCTGTCGCGCGGTGAGCCGGTGCAGGGACTCCCCGCCGGCGGGATCGATCAGGCGCACGTGCACGCCGATGCGATCGTGGCCCTCGCGGAAGGAGACGACGCCGAAGGGCACGACCTCGCCTGCGAACGCCTTCGGCGGGTATCCCTGGGGCACATGCGGGGTGGGGGAGAAGAGCGGGATCCTCCCCGCCTTCACGCCTTCCGGGGTGCCGGTCTCGGCGGCAGGCCGCAGAGGAATCCGGGCGGGGCTTCTCAGCGCCGCGGGTTCTTGAGCGGTTCGTGCTGCCACACCATGAATGTACCGCTCAGCGGGCCCCGCGCCAGCCCATCGGATCGCGGGTTACGAGGCGCGTGGGGAATCCGGTCATTCCACCCGGAACAGGCGCATCGAGGTGCCCGGAACGGGCAGCACCTCGCCCGGTGCATGCCGGCGCTGCTCGCTCTGCGGCGTGTCGTCCGCGCTGGACCACAGCTCGACGAACGCCGTCGCGCCCTCGATCGAGTCCGGCAGTCGCACGTCGATCGGCGACTCGGTGCCGTGCACGATCAGCAGGATGCGATTGGACGCGCCGTTCTCAGGGACGCTGGCCGCCACGTACTGCAGGGTGCGGTTGCGGGGGTCGTTCCACTGCTCGACCTCCATGGTCTCGCCGTTCTGGTCGAACCAGTCCATCACCGAGGAATCGGGGATGTGTTCACCCAGCCGCGCGTACCTGCTCGGACGCAGGGCCGGGTTCTCGGCGCGCAGGCGGGTGAGCAGGGCGACGTGCGCCGTGAGATCGCGCTGCCACTCCTCGTGCTCCCAGTTCAGCCAGCTCAGCGGCGAGTCCTGGCAGTAGGCGTTGTTGTTGCCGCGCTGCGTGCGCCCGAATTCGTCACCGGCCGTGATCATCGGGACGCCGGCCGACAGCAGCAGGGTGCCCAGCAGGTTGCGCATGGCCTTGCGGCGCTGCGCGAGGATCGTGGGATCGTCGGTGGGACCCTCGACGCCGTGGTTGAACGAGCGGTTCATGTCAGCGCCGTCGCGGTTGCCCTCGCCGTTGGCCTCGTTGTGCTTCACGTCGTACGCGACCAGGTCGTGCAGCGTGAAGCCGTCGTGCGCGGTGACGAAGTTGATGCTCGCCAGCGGGCCGCGCTCCTCGCTGTACGTGTTGGCGGAGCCCGCGAGCCGGTTCGCGAAGCCGCCGATGCCCACGGGCGCCGAGGCGCGGCGGGCGTAGTCGATGTCGCTCAACCAGAAGTTGCGGGCGCGATCGCGGTAGCGGTCGTTCCACTCGCTCCAGCCGTCGGGGAAGTTGCCGGTCTGCCATCCGCCCAGGCCCACGTCCCAGGGCTCGGCGATGATCTTGACATCCTGCAGGACCGGGTCGGTGCGGATCGCCGTCAGGAGCGGATGCTCGCGGTCGTACTCGTGGTTGGCGTCGCGGCCGAGCGCCGTGGCGAGGTCGAACCGGAAGCCGTCGATCTGCATCTCGGTCGCCCAGTACCGCAGCGAATCGAGCACCAGGCGCGCCGCGGCATCCGTCGCGGTGTTGACGGTGTTCCCGACGCCGGTGGTGTCGATGTAGCTGCCGTCCGGCTGCTGGCGGTAGTAGAGCGCGTTGTCGATGCCGCGCAGGCTCGAGCGCGGGCCGCCGAGGCCCTCCTCGCAGGTGTGGTTGTACACCACGTCGAGGATGACCTCCAGGCCCGCCTCGTGCAGGAGCTTGACCATGCCCTTGAACTCGGCGAGCACGGCCTCCGGGCCCTCCTTGCGGGCCGACTCGCTGGCGTAGGCGTTGTGCGGCGTGAAGAAGCTCAGCGTGTTGTAGCCCCAGTAGTTCGTCAGGCCCTTCTCGAGCAGCCGCGGCTCGGGCACGAACGCGTGCACCGGGAGCAGTTCGATCGCGGTCACGCCGATGCTCTTGAAGTACTCGATCATGGCCGGGTGGGCGAGCCCGGCGTAGGTGCCGTGCAGCGCGGCCGTGACGTCGGGGTGGCGCTTGGTGAGGCCCTTGATGTGCCCCTCGTAGATCACGGTGCGGTCCATCGGCGTGTTCGGCTTGCGCACGCCGCCCCAGTCGAAGCCGTCGGCGATGACGACGGAGCGCCACTCCTCGTAGCCGTCGCCCTGCGCGAGCCCGCGTCCGTACGGGTCGAGCAGCAGGGTCTCGGCGTTGAACGTGTTGCCTGGTCCGTGCGGACCGTCCACGCGCAGCGAGTAGCGCGCACCGGGCTGCAGCAGATCGGTCGTGACCTCCCAGACGCCCCCGGGCTTGCGGTCCAGCGGCACCTGGGCGGTCTCCCAGTCCAGGTCGTCGGCGTCGAAGACGACGACTTCGACCGAGGAGGCGTTCTGCGACCAGACGCGGAGCGTGGCGACGCCGTCGTGCAGGCGCACGCCGAGATCGTCGAGAGCGGAGCCGCCGAGGGACGGGGTGGACTGCGCGGGCATGAGGAACAGCCTAAACGTGCGCGGCGGACGGCCGTGAATCCGGGTGCCGGGACTGCTGAGCCTCGGTTCCGACAGCCCGCCCAGGGTTGTGGGGAGGCGACAATGGAGGGATGCGGTTCTACCTGGATCATGCGGCCACGTCACCTCTGCGCCCCGAGGCGCGGGAGGCGTGGCTGGCGGCGACCGACATCATCGGGAACGCCTCTTCCACGCATGGAGCCGGTCAGGATGCGCGGCGTGTGCTGGAGGAGTCCAGGGAGCGCGCGGCTGCCGCGCTGGGCTGCGAGCCGATCGAGGTGGTCTTCACCTCGGGCGGGACCGAGTCGATCAACACCGCCCTGCACGGGCTCTGGCGCTCGCGAGGAGCAGGGACGGACGCCGTGGTGCTGCCGGACGGCGAGCATCACGCGACCCTGGACACCGTCGCGGCCCTCGCGGAGGACGGCGCCGACGTGCGTGCGGTCCCGCTGGACCCGACGGGGCGGATCTCCGTGGAGCGGTTCGCCGTCGCGCTGAGTGAGGGTGGTGCCACTGCCGCCCTCGCGACCGCGCTGGCGGCGAACAACGAGGTCGGGACAGTCAACGACAGCGCGGCCCTGGCCGCGGCGGCGTCGGGTGCCGGCGTTCCGTTCCATCTGGACGCGGTAGCGGCGTGGGGGCACGTCCCGCTGTCGTTCCGCGCGCTGCGCGGTGATGCGTCCCCCGGCGCCGGGCTGGTCGCGATGACGGTGGCCGGTCACAAGCTCGGCGCCCCGGTGGGCATCGGCGCACTGGTCGTCGCACGGACCGCGCGTCTGGCGCCGCTGCTGCACGGCGGAGCACAGCAGCGCGGGCTCCGCGCGGGCACCCAGGACGTCGCCGGCGCTGCGGCCTTCGCCGTGGCCCTGGAGCTGGCCGAGGCCGAACGGGTCGCCGAGGCCGCACGTCTGACCGCTCTGCGGGACCGCCTGATCTCCGGCATCCGCACGGCGGTGCCCCGGGCCGAGCTTCTCGGCGATCCGGCCGACAGACTGCCGGGCAACGCGCACGTGCTCTTCCCCGGCGCCGTCGGGGAGAGCCTGCTGTTCCTGCTCGACATGGGCGGCATCGCGGCCTCCACGGGTTCGGCGTGCCAGGCCGGCGTGGCGGAGCCGTCGCACGTGGTCCTCGCACTCGGGCGCAGCGAGCAGGACGCGCGCAGCGTGCTGCGGTTCTCGCTCGGGCGCACCTCCACCGTCGCGGACGTCGACGCCGTGCTCGCGGTGATCGCGGACGCGTACGCGCGCGCATCCGGCCCTCGATCAGGCGCGCGTTCGTAGACTGGATGCCATGCGTGTTCTGGCGGCGATGAGCGGTGGAGTCGACTCGGCGGTGGCGGCGGCCCGCGCCGTCGAAGCCGGCCACGACGTCGTCGGCGTGCACCTGGCGCTGTCCCGCGCCGGAGGCACGCTGCGCACCGGCAGCCGCGGATGCTGCACGATCGAGGACGCCCTGGATGCCCGGCGCGTGGCCGACCTGCTCGGCATCCCGTTCTACGTGTGGGACTTCTCCGAGCGCTTCCGCGATGACGTGATCGAGGACTTCATCTCGGAGTACCGCGCCGGTCGCACTCCGAACCCGTGCCTGCGCTGCAACGAGAAGATCAAGTTCGCAGCCCTCCTGGAGCGCGCGCTGGAGCTCGGTTTCGACGCGGTCTGCACCGGGCACTACGCGACACTGGTGGACGGCGACGGAGGCCTGGAGCTCCACCGGGCGTCCGACAGCGCCAAGGACCAGTCCTACGTGCTGGGAGTGTTGAACGCGCAGCAGCTCGCGCACACCTACTTCCCACTGGGCTCCACGCCGTCCAAGGCGATCGTGCGAGCCGAGGCCGCCGAGCGCGGTATCAGCGTGGCGCAGAAGCCCGACAGCCACGACATCTGCTTCATCCCCGACGGCGACACGCGCGGATGGCTGGCCGAGAAGGTCGGCGCGGAGACGGGCGAGGTGATCGACCGCACCGGAGCCGTGGTGGGCACGCACGAGGGCGCGCACGCGTTCACGGTCGGTCAGCGTCGCGGGCTGCGCCTGGGCGTTCCCGCCGCCGACGGGAAGCCGCGATTCGTGCTGGAGGTCCGTCCGGTCACCAACACGGTCGTGGTCGGCCCCAAGGAGGCGCTCGCGATCGCGGAGATCTCGGGGGTGCGGTTCTCCTGGGCCGGCCCCGCGCCGCAGGCCTCCGAGTTCGCCTGCGAGGTGCAGATCCGCGCCCACGCCGACCCCGTGCCCGCGACCGCGTTCGTGACTGATGAGGGCGTGCGCGTCGTGCCCGAGCATCCGTTGGACGGCGTCGCACCAGGCCAGAGCGCCGTGATCTACGTCGGCACCCGCGTGCTCGGGCAGTTCACGATCGACACCACCGTGTCGGCCGTCCCCGTCGGCTGAGGTCCCCACCCGTGTCGGTGCTCGCTCGTAGACTTGCGGGGTGCCGGAGAACATCTCACTGGAAGACGCCCGCAGCGAGGCCGAGGAGCTGACCACCCGCATCCTCGACGCGAAGGACGCGTACTACGGACGCGACACATCGCTGGTCGACGACGCCACCTACGACGGCTGGATGCGCAGGCTGGAGGAGCTCGAGCGGCTGCATCCCGAGCTGCAGGGCCAGGACTCGCCCACCCAGATGGTGGGCGCGGCGGAGTCCACGGGGCTGGACACCATCGAGCACGCCGAGCGGATGCTGAGCCTGGACAACGTGTTCTCGCTCGACGAGCTGCGGGACTGGGAGACCAAGACGCGCGCCGCCGCCGGACGCGACGTCGCGTGGCTCACCGAGCTGAAGATCGACGGCCTCGCGATCAACCTGCGCTACGAGAACGGCGTCCTCACCTCGGCCGCCACCCGCGGTGACGGACGCGTCGGCGAGATCGTCACCGAGAACGCGCTGCGCCTGCCCGAGATACCCGAACGGCTGTCCGGCACGGGGCACCCTGAGATCGTCGAGGTGCGCGGCGAGGTCTTCATCCCGGTCGCGGCCTTCGAGCGCCTCAACGCCGCGCAGGCGGCCTTCCGCGACCGCGCCTACGCCGACGCTCTCGCACGCTGGGAAGCGCGCGGCGGTGCAGGCAAGAAGCCGTTCGACGAGGAGAAGGCCAGGGCGGCCGCCGCACGCCGCTTCCCGTCCTTCGCCAACCCGCGCAATGCCGCCAGCGGTGGCCTCCGTCAGCAGCTCGACAAGAAGAGCGGTCTCGAGCTGGAGGCGGGCCTGCTGCGCACCGAGTCGCTGGCGCTGTACGTGCACGGCATCGGCGCCTGGCCGAACCCGCCGGTCGCCGCGCAGAGCGAGGTGTACGACCTGCTCGCGGAATGGGGGCTGCCGACCAGTCCGCACACGAAGGTGTGCCACTCGACCGACGAGGTCGCCGAGTTCGTCGCGCACTACGGTGAGCATCGGCACGACATCGAGCACGAGCTGGACGGCATCGTCGTCAAGGTCGACGAGCTCGCACTGCACGCGGAGCTCGGGGAGACCAGCCGGGCGCCGCGCTGGGCCATCGCCTACAAGTACCCGCCCGAGGAGGTGCAGACCAAGCTCCTCGACATCGTCGTCTCGGTCGGCCGCACCGGGCGCGCGACGCCGTTCGCGGTGATGGCTCCCGCGCACGTGGCGGGGTCGGTGGTGCGTCAGGCGACGCTGCACAACAAGGACGTCGTCAAGGCCAAGGGCGTGCTGATCGGCGACACCGTGGTGCTGCGCAAGGCGGGAGACGTGATCCCCGAGGTGCTCGGTCCTGTGGTCGAGCGCCGCGACGGCACCGAGCGCGAGTTCGTCATGCCCGTCGGATGCCCGGAGTGCGGCACGCCGCTGCGCCCCATGAAGGAGGGCGACATCGACCTGCGCTGCCCGAACGCGCGCTCGTGCCCGGCCCAGGTGCGCGGGCGTGTGGAGCACATCGGGTCCCGCGGAGCGCTGGATGTGGAGGCGCTCGGTGAGGTGACGGCCGCCGCGCTCACGCAGCCCAGCCATCCCGCGGTGCCGCCGCTGGACACCGAGGCCGGACTGTTCTCGCTCTCCCTGGAGCAGATCGTGCCGATCTCGGTGGTGGTGCGGGACTCCGAGACGGGGCTACCGAAGGAGGACGAGGACGGGATCGTCAAGACCCGCTCGCCGTTCAGCCGGAACCCCACCGCCGACGAGAAGAAGGCGGGGATCGAGGGCCCGCAGCCGTCGTCCGCCGCGGTGAAGCTGCTCGCCGAGCTGGAGAAGGCAAAGACCAAGGAGCTGTGGCGGCTGCTGGTGTCGCTGAACATCCGCCATGTCGGCCCGGTCGCCGCGCGCGCTCTCGCGCAGTGGTTCGGCTCGCTCGACGCGATCCGTGCCGCATCGCGGGACGAGCTGGCAGCGGTGGAAGGCGTGGGCGGCATCATCGCCGACTCGCTGCTGAACTGGTTCGAGGTCGACTGGCATCAGGACATCGTGCGGCAGTGGGCGGATGCCGGTGTGCAGTGGTCCACGCCCGGCCACCCGGGCCCGGGCGCGGCGGTCGCCGAGGGCGGCGTGCTGGAAGGCCTCACCGTCGTCGCCACAGGATCCCTGGACGGCTACACGCGCGAGGGCGCGCAGGAGGCGATCATCAAGGCCGGCGGCAAGGCGGCGTCGTCCGTCTCCAAGAAGACCGATTTCGTCGCGGCAGGGCCCGGGGCGGGGTCGAAGCTCGCGAAGGCCGAGGAGCTCGGCATCCGGGTGCTGGACGCCGCGCAGTTCCACGTGCTGGTGACACAGGGCCCGGACGCCCTGGATGCCTGACCGTCTCATCGTCCTGAACGGGATGGCCGGAGCGGGGAAGACGACGCTCGCCCGCCCGCTGGCCACGGAGCTCGGCGTGCCGTTCGTGTCGAAGGATGCCCTTAAGGAGGCTCTCGGGGATGCGGTGGACGCACGACTGCCCACCCGAGCGCTCGGTGCCCTCGCGGCGGATGCGCTGTGGCGCATCGTCGGAATGCTGGAGGCGACGGTGCTCGTCGAGTCGGTCTGGCTGGCCGACCGCGACGAGGAGTGGTTCCGGCGCGGCTGGGAGTCCGCAGGTTCGCCGGCGGGTGTGGAGGTGTGGTGCGAGGCGCCGCGCGGGGTCATGCGCGAGCGGTTCTTCACCCGGCCACGGCACGCCGTGCACGACGACCAGGGCAGACGCGAGGAGTGGGAGCGGTTCGCGGATGCGGCGCGGCCGATGACAGGGTTCCCGGTGCTGCACGTCGACACCACCGGTCCCGTCGACGTGACCGCCCTCGCCCGCGCTGTGAAGGAGATGCTGTGAACGATGCGAACCTGGTGGACCTGGAGCCCGAGGACACGCGCTGGATTCGCGCCCTGCCCGTGCTGCGGGAGCTGCGCCCGCACCTGACGGACGAGCTGTTCGCCCAGGTGATGCGCGAGGCGGGACCGCAGGGGCTCCGGTTCACGGCGGTCTTTGTCGGCGAGCGGTGCGTGGCGATCGCGGGATGGCGGATCGTGGCCAGCACCAGTGCCATCCGCAAGCTGTACATCGACGACCTGTCCACGGCCGCGTCCGACCGGTCGCGCGGATACGGGCGGATGCTGATGGACGAGCTGCGCGAGCGGGCCGTCGCCGCCGGCTGCCGATCCCTGGAACTGGACTCCGGGGTGCAGCGCTTCGACGCGCATCGGTTCTACCTTCGCGAGCGGATGAGCATCACCGCGCACCACTTCGATCTCGACCTCTGAGCGGGTCTGGGCTCGCGTTCGTGGACGCGCCGCAGAATACGGCCGGCGGCCCGCTTCCAGATTATCGTCCTGGCCGCGATCATGGCCACGGGCTCCGTCACCGCCGTGCTCGTGGCGATCTGGCGGGGCGCCGTCGCCACGCGCGTCGCCGTGCCGCGCTGATCCGGTCAGCCCGTGGGTGTGCCCTGATGGTGCACCAGACGCCAGCCGCTGGACTCGCGATGCCAGAGCGAACTGCGCAGCGCCTGCCGGTCCGCCATGCGGGATCGCCAGAGAACGAGTACCACGTCGTCGGCGACCGCGCGGGCCTCGAGATCGTGCACTTCGATGACGCCCTCGTCCTCACCGGCGAGCTCGGCGATGATCTCGGTGCGGCTCCAGACCTGACCTGACGCCCCGAACTCCGTGAACTCGGGGGCGAGCAGCTCCTCGAGCCGGGCGGCATCGGAACGGCACGCGGGTGTCTGGAGCTCGCGCTCCAGCGCGAGCACCAGATCGAGGTCGCTGCTCTCGGGCATTCGCTCAGCCCTTGTGACGGGGCTTCCGGGCCGGACGGTCATCGCGCTCGAAGCGATCGCCGCGAGCGGGTTGGTCATCCCGGGAGTAGCCCCGGTCGCGACCCGCGTCACGCCCGCGTCGGTCGTCCTGGTATCCGCCACGGCGATCGCCGTCGCGGCGATCGCCGTCACGAGGCGCACGGCGGTTCGGCACGCCGCGATCGGGCTTGATCTCGATCAGGCGACCGGAGATGCGGGTGTCGCGCAGCTTCTCGAGCACGGAGGCGTCGAGGCCCACGGGCAGCTCCACGATGGAGAAGTCCGGCTTGATCGCGATCGCACCGAAGTCGTCACGGCCGAGGCCGCCCTCGTTGGCCAGGGCGCCCACGATCTGACGCGGTTCCACACGATGACGGCGGCCCACCTCGATGCGGTACGCGGCATAGTCGCCACGACCACGGCGCTCGCGCGGGCCACGGTCCGCGCGCTCCGGCCGGTCGGACCGCTCCCGCGGAGGACGGTTGTCGCGCTCGACGGCCCGCGACAGCTCGTCGCGCTCCGGGTCCAGCAGCAGCGGGGTGTCGCCCTGTGCGACGACCGCCAGGGCGGCGGCCACGTCGGCCTCGGGGACGTCGTGGTGGCGCACGTAGTGGGCGATGATGTCGCGGAACGCCTCGATCCGGCCGGCCTCCTCGAGCGCGGCCGTGATGGCGTCGTCGAAGCGGTTCAGGCGGGTGGTGTTGACGTCCTCGGTGGTCGGCAGCTGCATCTGCGTCGGCTGTTGACGGGTCGCCTTCTCGATGTGCTTGAGCAGGTAGCGCTCGCGCGGGGTGATGAAGCTGATCGCATCGCCCTTGCGTCCTGCGCGGCCGGTGCGACCGATGCGGTGCACATAGGACTCGGTGTCCGTGGGGATGTCGAAGTTCACCACGTGGCTGATCCGCTCCACGTCCAGACCGCGCGCGGCGACGTCGGTGGCGACGAGGATGTCGAGCTTGCCGTCCTTGAGCTGGTTCACGCTGCGCTCGCGTTGCACCTGCGGCACGTCGCCGTTGATCGCCGCGGCGGAGTATCCACGGGCGCGCAGCTTCTCGGCGAGGGTCTCGGTCTCGTTCTTCGTGCGCACGAAGACGATCATCCCGTCGAAGTTCTCGACCTCGAGGATGCGGGTCAGGGCATCCACCTTCTGCGCGTACGAGACGACGAGGTACCGCTGGGTGATGTTCTGGTTCGTGGTCGTCTTGCCCTTGATGGCGACCTCTTCGGGGTCGCGCAAGTACTGCTGCGCCAGGCGGCGGATGGTCGTGGGCATGGTTGCCGAGAACAGCGCGACCTGCTTGTCCTCGGGCGTCTGAGCCAGAATCTGCTCGACATCCTCGGCGAAGCCCATCTTCAGCATCTCGTCGGCCTCGTCGAGCACGAGGTACTTCAGCTCGGAGAGGTCGAGGGTGCCCTTTGCCTGGTGATCCATGATGCGGCCCGGCGTGCCGACGACGATGTGAACGCCTCGGCGCAGCGCGGACAGCTGCACGCCGTAGGCCTGTCCGCCGTAGACCGGGAGCACGCGGACGTCCTTCATACGCGCGGAGTACGCCTCGAACGCCTCGCACACCTGCAGCGCCAGCTCACGCGTCGGGGCGAGCACCAGCACCTGGGGCGTCTTCTGCGACAGGTCGAGGTTCTCGAGCACCGGCAGCGCGAATGCGGCGGTCTTGCCGGTGCCCGTCTGCGCGGTGCCGAGCACATCGCGCCCCTGGAGCAGCAGCGGGATGGTCGCCGCCTGGATGGGCGAGGGCGTCTCGTAGCCGAGGTCGCGGACGGCCTTCAGGACGGGACCGGTGATGCCGAGTTCGTCGAAGCCCGGCTTCGCGGTCTCCTCAGTCAGGGGGGAGGAGTCGGTGGGCACGGCGGCGTTATCGTCAGCAGTCACCAGCTAACGATAGTGCCTGCGCCTGTACGACCGCAGGAAGAGGTTCAGGAGCCGGAGGTCAGGGAGACCAGCTTCTCCTTCACCTGGCGCCGCAGCACCTTGCCGATCAGCGACTTGGGCAGCTCGTCGACCACGAAGATGCGGCGCGGGACCTTGTAGGGCGTGAGGATCCCGCGGGCGAACTCGCGGATCGCCTCGACGTCCACGTCCTTGTCGCCGTCCACGACGATCGCGGCGACGACCTCCTCGCCGGAGTGCTCGCTGGGAAGCCCGACGACGGCTGCGTCCACGACGTCCGGATGCTGGCGCAGGGCGCCTTCGACCTCGGTCGGGGCGACGTTGAAGCCGCCGGTGATGATGAGCTCCTTGATGCGGTCGACGATCCGGACGAAGCCGCCCTCGTCGATCGTGACGATGTCGCCGGTGCGGAACCAGCCGTCGACGAAGACCGCCTCGGTCTCCTCGGGCTTGCCGTAGTAGCCGGAGAACACCTGCGGGCCGCGGACGATGAGTTCGCCGGCGGAACCGGCGGGGACGTCCTGCGTGGGGTTCTCCGGGTCGACCACGCGGCACTCGGTGCCGGGGAGCGGCAGACCCACGGTGCCTGCCACGCGGTTCTCCGCCACGGGGTTGGCCATCAGGACGGGGGAGCACTCGCTGAGACCGTAGCCCTCCACGAGGAACCCGCCCGAGGCCTTCTCGAACGGCACGACCAGGTCGTGCGCCAGCGCCATCGCGCCGGAGATCGCCACCTCGGTGCCCTTCAGCGAGACGCCCTTCTCGTTCGCGGCGCGCAGCAGGCGCTCGGCGATCGGCGGCACGAGGGGAAGGAACGTGGCCGGGTGCTTCCTGGTGACCTCGAGCACCAGATCCGGGTCGAACTTGGGGAACAGCACCAGCCGGGCGCCCATGGACATCGCGAACGTCAGGCAGAGCGTGAGTCCATAGGCGTGGAACATCGGCAGCACCGCATAGACCACGCAGCCGTTCCCTCGTGTGATGGACGGCACCCACGCGCGCGCCTGAGCCGCGTTGGCCAGCAGGTTGCGGTGCGTGAGCGAGGCGCCCTTGGGCGTGCCGGTGGTGCCGGACGTGTACTGGATGATCGCCAGATCGTCGGTCTGCGGGCGCGGGTGCGTGGACGGCAGGGGAGCGGATGCCACGATCGCGTCCCATGAGATCGCGCCGCGCACCTTGGACGTGAGCGCCTCGCGAGACTCGCGTGCCTTCGCGATCGGCAGCTTCAGCAGCATCCTCGTCATGAAGGGCATCGCCCGGGTGACGTCGACCGAGATCAGGCTGTCGACGGCGAGATCCGAGGGGAACTCCTGCACCGTCTGGACGACCTTGCTCCACACGATCGCGTGCTTCGCGCCGTGATCCTCGAACTGCTTGCGCAGCTCGCGCGGCGTGTACAGCGGGTTGTGCTCGACGACCACGGCTCCGAGGCGCAGCACCGCGTAGAACGCGATGATGTGCTGGGGCGAGTTCGGCAGCACGATCGCGACGGGATCGCCCGCCTTCACGCCCAGTTCGCGCAGCCCGTTCGCCGCGCGGTCGATGGCGTCCTGCATCTGCCGGTAGGTGGTCTCCGCACCGAAGAACTGCAGCGCCGGGGCATCCGGGTAATCCCGCACCGAGGCCTCGACGATGTCGATCAGCGAGCCGGTCACCGGCGCGAGATCCTCGGGGACGCCTTCGGCGTAGCTGGCGGTCCAGGGGCGGGGAGGAACGAACGTCGTCACCCGCCCAGCTTATGCCGGGCGGGTGACGACGCCTGCCACGCGGACCGGATCAGCGACGCTGCTGCTCGCTGCCCGACAGCTTCTGCGCCATCGCGATCGGAAGGATGGAGACCAGCACCAGCACCACGGCGATCACCGAGACGATGGGAGCCTGGTTCGGGCGTGAGACGTTGTCGATGATGAACATCGGCAGCGTCTTGATTCCCGAGCCCGCGGTGAACGTCGTCACCACGATCTCGTCGAAGGAGAGCGCGAAGGCGAGCAGGCCGCCGGCGAGCAGCGCCGACCGCAGCTGCGGGAACGTGACGAGCCGGAAGGTGGTCCAGATGCCCGCCCCGAGGTCGGCCGAGGCCTCCTCCAGGTTGGTGCCCATCTGCCGCATCCGGGCGATCGCGTTGTTGAACACGGTCACGATGCAGAACGTGGTGTGCGCGATGATCACCGTCCAGATCGACAGCGGGACGCCCATGATGGTGCGGAACAGGTTGTTCAGGGCGATGCCCGTGATGATCCCGGGCAGGGCGATCGGCAGGATGACCAGCAGGTTCACCGTGCTGCGGCCGAAGAAGCTGAACCGCTGCAGGGCGAAGGAGAGCAGGGTGCCGAGCACGAGGGAGAGCACGGCCGAGATGACGGCGACCAGCGCGCTGGTCCCGACGGCCGCCATCGCACCCTCGCTGATGAACACCCTGCCCCACCACTCGAGGGTGAACCCGGGCGGAGGCCAGGAGAGCGAGGCCGAGGTCGAGAACGAGTTGAGCAGCACGACCAGCAGCGGCACGTACATGATCACGAGCACGACCGCGGCGATGACGCCGAGGGTGATGCGGGTTCCGAGCGAGATGCGCACGTCGCCTCCTACAGGTTGTCCAGGGCGCCGGTGCGACGCACGAGGAACAGGTAGCCGAAGATGATGATGATCGGGATCAGCGCGATGGCGGACGCCAGGGGAAGGTTGTTCGCCGCGCCGATGTCCTGGTAGACGAGCGTGCCGAGCATCTGGCTGCCGCCGCCGACGATGCCGACGGTGATGTAGTCGCCCAGGGAGAGCGAGAAGCTGAAGATCGTGCCGGCGATGATCGCCGGCCAGGCCAGCGGGAGCACCACCAGGCGCAGTGTGGTCCAGCTGCGGCCGCCCAGGTCGCCCGACGCCTCGAGCAGCGAGTTCGGCACGCGCTCGAGCCCGGCGTACACGGGCAGGATGACGTACGGCAGCCAGAGGTACGCGAGCGTGATGATGGTCGCGGGGATGCCGTAGCCGGGCGTGTGCCCGCCGAGCGGACGGAGCAGCCACTCCAGGATGCCGTCGTTGGAGAGCACCGAGCGCCAGGCGAAGGCCTTGACCAGGTAGGACGCCCACAGCGGCGTGAGCACCAGGACGACCAGCGCGCGCTGCATGGCGGGCGATGCGACCATCGCCATGAAGTAGGCGATGGGCACGGCCAGGAGCACGTCGATCGCCGTGACCGCGAGGGCCACCCCGACGGTGCGGAGCGTGATGCCCTGGTAGAAGCCGTCGGTGAGGACCGTGATCACGTTGTCGAGGGTGAACTCGGTGCGGATCTCGCCGGTGTACGTGTCGGTCGTCCAGAACGCGGTGACCAGCAGCAGCGCGAGCGCGACCACGTAGACCGCGCCGAGCCAGAACAGCGGCGCCGACAGGAGCAGTGCGAGGCGGGTCCGAGGGTGCGTGGACAGGTAGGCGGATCCGCGGCGCGCAGCGGTGCGCGGCGGGACGGGGATCGGCGTGCGGGGCGCCGTCGGAGCGAGCAGGGTCATCATCGTCCTCTCGGAGCGGGTGGCGGGGCGGTGGCTCCGGTCGCCCGGAGCTTCGCCCGGCCGCACCGGGTCCACCCACCTCATACCTGCTTCCCGGCGGTGGTCCACCCGGCGTAGTCGATGCACTTCACATCGGTGCGGCCGTCGAGGCACTTGGCGATCGGCGTGGTCCAGTACCAGATCTTGCTGGCGTAGTCGGCGTCTCCGGCGTGGTACGACTCGCAGTCGTCCCGGTAGTCGCAGGCCTTCTGGCTGGACGGCGCCTCTCCGAAGTACGCGGTCGCCTGCGCATTGGCCTCAGGGCTGGAGATGTAGTCCAGCCACGCGTAGGCGCAGTTCGGGTTCTTCGACTTGGAGGAGATCATCCAGGTGTCGCTCCAGCCGGTGGCGCCCTCCTTCGGAAGCGTGACGTCGGTGGTCGCGCCCTCTCCTGCCAGGGTGTTCTGGATCACCTGCCACGTGGTGCCGACCACGCTGTCGCCGGACTGGAACGACTGCACCTCCTTGAGGTAGTCGCCCCAGTACTCGCTGATGTTCGGCCGCTGCTCCTTCAGCAGGGACACGGCCGCGTCGAACTGCTTCTGATCCAGCGCGTACGGGTTCTCGATCTTCAGCTCCGGCTTGGTCGCCATGAGGTACATCGCGGCATCGGCGATGTAGATAGGGGAGTCGTAGGCGGTCACCTTGCCGGCGTTGTCGGATGCCTTGTCGAAGACGACGTCCCAGGAGTCCGGCGCGGTCGGGAACGTCTTGGTGTCGTACATCAGCAGGTTCGCGCCGTACCCGTGCGGCACGCCGTAGTGCTTGCCGTCGACCGTGTTCCAGTCGCGGTCCTTCAGGAAGTCGAAGATCCCGTCGTAGTTCTTCAGCAGATCGGTGTTGACCTCCACCACGTCGCCCGAGGCGATCAGGCGCAGCGACGCGTCGCCGGATGCCGAGACGACGTCGTAGTCGCCGGTCTTCATGAGGTTGAGCGCCTCGTCCGAGGTGCCGAACGTCTTTGCCTCGACCTTGCAGCCGGACGACTTCTCGAAGGCCGACACCCAGTCGACCTTCGGATCGTTGGACCCGTCCTCCACATAGCCCGGCCAGGCGAGGATCGAGACCTGGCCCTCGGTCTTGCCCAGCTTCGTGGCGGGACCGGCGTCGCCGCCGCCGGATCCGCCGGCCGTGCCGCAACCCGTGAGGGCCGCCGCGATGACGGTCGCGAGTCCGGTGACCGCGATCGCGGTGCGTGTGTTCTTTCGCATGTGATACTCCTTCGTTCGCTGCGGATGGGGATGTGCGTCAGCGGGCGCCGACGGCACGGATGGTGCGGGACGGGGTGTCGTTCTGCTCGCCGATGGGTGCGTCGTCGAGCACGACGACGTCGGCCTCGCGCCAGGAGACGTGCACCCTGTCGCCGTGGCTCTCGTGCACGCGGCCGCCGGTGTTCTGCTGCAGCGCGGTGATGCGCGTGCCGCTGTCGAGGTCGATCACGAGGCGGACGCCGGAGCCGAGGTAGATGGCCTCCACGACCGACCCGGTGACGCTGCGCGTGCCCGGCTCGGTGGAGGCGGCCGCACCGACGACGAGCTTCTCCGGCCGGAGCGAGTGGTGGCCGGGGCGCCCGAGCACCTCGCGGCTGGTCTCGACGTCGAAGAGGTTCGAGGTCCCGACGAAGTCGGCGACGAAGCGGGAGGAGGGCTTCTCGTACAGTTCGAAGGGCGTGCCCAGCTGCTCGATCCGCCCGGCGTTGAACACGGCGATCCGGTCGGAGAGCGTCAGCGCCTCCTCCTGGTCGTGGGTCACGAAGATGAAGGTGATCCCGAGATCGCGCTGGATCTGCTTGAGCTCCACCTGCATCTGTTCGCGCAGCTTCATGTCCAGCGCGCCGAGCGGCTCGTCCAGCAGCAGGACCTTGGGCTCGACGACGGTGGCGCGTGCCAGCGCCACCCGCTGACGCTGCCCGCCGGAGAGCTGGGTGGGCTTGCGGTCCGCGACGTGGTCGAGGCGGACGCTGGCGAGCGCCGCCCTGGCGCGCTCGCGCCGCTCGCGCCGGCCGACGCCGCGGACGCGGAGTCCGTACGCGACGTTGTCGAGCACCGTCATGTGCGGGAACAGGGCGTAGTCCTGGAACACCGTGTTGACGTCGCGGTCGAACGGGGGAGTGGAGGTGACGTCCTCTCCGAACAGGGACACGGTGCCGGAGGTGGGCTGCTCGAAGCCGGCGATGAGCCGGAGCACTGTGGTCTTGCCCGATCCGGATGGGCCGAGCATCGAGAAGAACTCGCCCTCCGCGATCTCGAGGTCGACGCCGTCGACAGCCGTCACGCTGCCGAATGCGCGCGTGAGGCCGGTGAGCCTGATCGCGACGTTCTTGTCAGTCATCACATCTCCTTCGATGCCAAATCCTCTGCAAGTAGATGTATTAAATCATATGAGAGCAGATGTTTGTCACCTCCGGCGTGTTACGGTCATCTCTCAGGAGAGAGGAGCACCCGTGACCCAGCTGACGGCAGGCGTCGATCCCGCGAGATCCGTCGTGTTCGCGCCGCTCTCCGACGTGGGCAGGGCGGAACTGGTGCTGCAGCGTCTGCAGAACGCGATCACCGGCGGCGTGCTGCACGACGGGGAGCGGCTGCCCAGCGAATCGGAGCTGGGCCGCAGACTCGGGGTAGCCGTCGTCACGGTGCGCGAGGCGCTGGAGTCCCTCCGGGACGCCGGCCTGATCGACACGCGTCGCGGCAGGGACGGCGGCAGCTTCGTCACGTTCGACCCGGAGACCGCGCGCCGGTTCGTGGACGCTCGCATCCACGGGCTCAGCAGACTCGACCTTCGCGACGCCGCGGTGCAGTACTCCGCGATCGCGG
Source organism: Microbacterium sp. 22195 (assembly GCF_052056515.1). Taxonomy (NCBI): domain Bacteria; kingdom Bacillati; phylum Actinomycetota; class Actinomycetes; order Micrococcales; family Microbacteriaceae; genus Microbacterium; species Microbacterium sp. 22195. The sequence continues at coordinate 575,072 of NZ_JBQEPE010000001.1, read as the reverse complement.
GCATGGCGGCGGAGATCGCTGCCGACCGGGCGAGCGAGGATGACGTGGCCGGTCTTCGAGAGTTGGAGGAGCAGGCGGATGCCACCACCGGCACCGGTGCGAGACGCGCCGTCGCGCGGTTTCAGCTCGAGGTGGCGGCGCTCAGTCAGTCGCCCCGCCTGGTGCGCGAGGAGCTGAGGCTGCAGGCCGAGATCGGCTCCCTGCTCTGGCTGTGCCTGCGCGACGAGCACGTCCGCACCCGCAGCACTGCTGCGCGCGCTGCCGTGATCGACGCCCTGGCCGCCGCGGATCCCGAGCGCGCACGGAGCGTGACGCTGCAGCGCATCACCGGAGCGGTCGAATGGCTGCTCGACGAGAAGACACGACTGGAACTGGAGTCGGGCGCATCCGCGTCCTGACCGGAAGGAACGAGCATGAACGGCAGAGTCGCCGATCACGGGCAGCGCACGGCTGCACACGTCCAGGAGGTCTTCCTCCCGGTCTTCGACCTCGTCGAGCTGTGGCGCGGCGAGATCACGACCCTGTTCGAGACCTTCGCCGCGTCCGGGCGGCCTCTCACGGCATCCGTCCTCGATCCGCTGATGCACGAGCTCGCCTCGCCCGCGCTCTCGGCGCCGCAAGGTCTGATCACGGGGGCCGGCTTCGTCGCGACGCCGGGCGTGCTGGCCGACGCCCCCTGGCATCTCGCCTGGTGGCTGCGCGAGATCCGCGGTCTCGACCGCGGCGACCGCGGCGGCATCCGGCGTCTCGAGGCCGTCGAGGACCCGGAGTCGGACGAGTTCCGCGACTACCGGATGCTGGAGTGGTGGCGCGTGCCCGAGCGCACCGGCGAGCGGCACGTCACCGGGCCCTACGTCGACTACCTCTGCACCGACGACTACACGATCACCGTCACCGTGCCTGTCGTGCATGCCGCGCGGATGGTCGGCGTGGTGGGCGTGGACGTGCACGTGTCCCGCATCGAGCCCATCCTGCTGCCGTCGCTGCGAGACGCCGAGGGCACCGCGACGATCGTCAATGCGCAGGGACGCGTGGTCGTCTCGAGCGAGACCAGGCGGGTCACGGGGTCGCTGCTCCGGGATGCGGAGGTGCACGACGCCCTCGCGGCGATCCACGACGGCGGTCGCACGAGCACCGTCGGCGGCACCACCGCGATCAGCTGCGGGGACACCGAGCTGATCCTCGTCCAGCAGCGCTGAGCCGTTCGGCGCGGCATGGCCGCTCTCGTAGACTGGGGGCGTGTCTGAAATCACCCCTGATCTTGTGCGCCATCTCGGCGTGCTCGCGCGCATCCAGCTCTCCGACGACGAGGTGACCCAGCTGACCGGTCAGCTCGACGCCATCGTCGACAACATCGCGAAGGTGTCCGAGGTGGCGACCCCCGACGTCGTCGCCACCAGCCACCCGATCGCGATGAGCAACGTCTTCCGTCCCGACGAGGTCGGTCAGACGCTCACGCACGAGCAGGTGCTGCAGAACGCCCCGGATTCCGCCGACGGACGATTCCGCGTGACCGCGATCCTGGGAGAAGAGCAGTGAGCGACATCATCCGCCTGACCGCGGCAGAGCTCGGCGAGAAGCTCGCCGCGCGCGAGATCTCCAGCGTCGAGGCCACCCAGGCGCACCTGGACCGCATCGCCGCCGTCGAATCCGACGTGCGCGCCTTCCTGCACGTCAACGAGAACGCGCTGGCCGCTGCCGGCGAGATCGACGCGCGCCGCGCCGCCGGCGAGCAGCTCGGCCCGATCGCCGGCGTCCCGCTGGCCGTCAAGGACGTGCTGGTCACCACGGACATGCCCTCCACCAGCGGATCGAAGATCCTCGAGGGGTACATGTCGCCGTTCGACGCCACGGTCGTCGCGCGCGCCCGCGCCGCCGGCCTGGTCCCGCTCGGCAAGACCAACATGGACGAGTTCGCCATGGGGTCCTCCACCGAGCACTCCGCGTTCGGCCCCACCCGCAACCCGTGGGACCTGAACCGCATCCCCGGCGGCTCCGGCGGTGGCTCGGCCGCCGCCGTGGCGGCGTTCGAGGCTCCGCTGGCGCTCGGCTCCGACACCGGCGGCTCGATCCGTCAGCCCGCCCACGTGACCGGCACGGTCGGCACCAAGCCCACCTACGGCGGTGTGAGCCGTTACGGTTCGATCGCTCTGGCCTCCAGCCTGGACCAGGTCGGGCCCGTCACCCGCACGGTGCTCGACGCGGGTCTGCTGCACGACGTGATCGGCGGCTACGACGCGAACGACTCCACCTCCCTGCGCGACGAGTGGCCCTCGTTCGCCGCCGCGGCCCGCGAGGGCGCGAACGGCGAGGTCCTCAAGGGGCTGAAGGTGGGCGTGATCAAGGAGCTGCCCGACTCCGGCTTCCAGTCGGGCGTCGCGGCGTCCTTCCGTGAGTCGCTCGCCCTGATGGAGGCGCAGGGCGCCGAGATCGTGGAGATCTCCGCCCCGCACTTCGAGTACGGCGTGGCGGCGTACTACCTGATCCTGCCCGCGGAGGCATCCAGCAACCTGGCCAAGTTCGACTCCGTGCGCTTCGGCCTGCGCGTCACCCCCGAGGGCGGCGCGACGGTCGAGGACGTGATGTCCGCCACCCGCGAGGCCGGTTTCGGTCCCGAGGTGAAGCGCCGCATCATCCTCGGCACCTACGCGCTCTCGGCCGGCTACTACGACGCGTACTACGGCAGCGCGCAGAAGGTCCGCACGCTGATCCAGCGCGACTTCGACCAGGCGTTCGCGCAGGTCGACGTCATCGCCACGCCCACGGCTCCGACCACCGCGTTCAAGCTCGGCGAGAAGATCGACGACCCGCTGCAGATGTACCTGAACGACCTGACCACGATCCCGGCGAACCTCGCCGGTGTCCCCGGCATCTCGATCCCGTCCGGTCTGGCCGCCGAGGACGGACTGCCCGTCGGCATCCAGTTCCTCGCTCCCGCCCGGGAGGACGCCAGGCTGTACCGCGTCGGCGCGGCGCTCGAGGCCGCGCTGGTGGATGCCTGGGGCGCACCGCTGCTGGAGAAGGCACCCGTCCTGGGAGGAGCACGCTGATGGCCGCCGTCAAGCTGATGGACTTCGACAAGGCTCTCGAACTGTTCGAGCCGGTGCTCGGCTTCGAGGTGCACGTCGAGCTGAACACGCGCACGAAGATGTTCTCCGCTGCGCCGAACCCCGCCAACGAGGAGTTCCACGGCGCCGAGCCGAACACCCTCATCGCGCCGGTGGACCTGGGCCTTCCCGGCTCGCTGCCGGTGGTCAACGCCACCGCCGTGCGCTCGTCGATCAGCCTGGGTCTCGCGCTGGGCTGCTCGATCGCCGAGTCCAGCCGCTTCGCCCGGAAGAACTACTTCTACCCGGACCTCGGCAAGAACTACCAGATCTCGCAGTACGACGAGCCGATCGCCTTCGAGGGCTCGGTCGAGGTCGAGCTGGAGGACGGCACCCTGGTGACCATCCCGGTCGAGCGCGCGCACATGGAGGAGGACGCCGGAAAGCTCACCCACATGGGCTCCACGGGTCGCATCCAGGGTGCCGAGTACTCGCTGGTGGACTACAACCGTGCGGGCGTGCCGCTGGTGGAGATCGTCACGAAGCCGATCTTCGGCGCGGAGCACCGCGCGCCGGAGTACGCCAAGGCGTACATCTCGGCCATCCGCGACATCGTCCGCGGCCTGGGCATCTCCGAGGCACGGCTGGAGCGCGGCAACCTGCGCTGCGACGCCAACGTCTCGCTCCGCCCGCGCGGCCAGGAGAAGCTCGGCACCCGCACCGAGACCAAGAACGTCAACTCCATGCGCTCGGTCGAGCGCGCGGTGCGCTACGAGATCCAGCGCCAGGCGGCGATCCTCGCCGACGGCGGATCGATCACGCAGGAGACGCGGCACTGGCATGAGGACACCGGCACGACCTCGCCGGGTCGTCCGAAGTCGGATGCCGATGACTACCGCTACTTCCCGGAGCCCGACCTGCTTCCCGTGCAGCCCTCGCGCGAGCTGGTGGAGGAGCTGCGCGCCGCACTGCCCGAGCAGCCCGTCGCGCGTCGCCGCAGGCTGAAGGCCGAATGGGGCTTCACCGACCTGGAGTTCCAGGACGTGCGCAACGGCGGACTCGTCGAGGTCGTCGAGGCGACCATCGCGGCCGGGGCGACGCCGGCATCCGCCCGCAAGTGGTGGACGGGCGAGATCACGCGTCTTGCGAACGCCGCCGAGCAGGACGCGTCCGAGCTGGTCAGCCCGGAGAACGTCGCCGCACTGCAGAAGCTCGTCGACGCGGGAACCCTGACGGACAAGCTGGCGCGCCAGGTGCTCGAGGGCGTCATCGCCGGTGAGGGCACCCCGCAGCAGGTCGTGGATGCCCGCGGCCTGGCCGTGGTCTCCGACGACGGCGCCCTGATCGCCGCCATCGACGAGGCGCTTGCCGCTCAGCCGGACGTGATGGCGAAGATCAAGGACGGCAAGGTGCAGGCCGCCGGCGCGATCATCGGTGCGGTGATGAAGGCCATGAAGGGCCAGGCCGACGCCGCCCGCGTGCGGGAGCTGATCCTGGAGCGCGCCGCCCAGCAGTGACCGTCCGGGCTGCTGTTCAGATCGCGTGAGCGCTGGACAGCAGCCCGGCGCTCAGCAGTCGCGCGACGGCGCGGAGGCTGGCGGCCTCGTGCAGATGCTCGCGGTCCGAGGAGGCCGCCTCCAGCGGGCGGGCGGTGATGGTCGCCGCCCACGCCGACGCCGCGGCGCGCAGCGCGCGCGTGTCCACTGCGGCGGTCAGGCTGGCTCCCAGCGCGTGCTCGATCGTCTCGTGCAGGGCATGGCGGTAGCGGGTGAGCACGGCGCGCACCTCCGGACGGGTGTGCGCCTCGTGCCAGATCACCTCCCGAAGCACGCCGGATGCGTCGCGGTCGCCGAGCACGCGCTCGCCCACGTTGACCAGCGTCTGCACCGGATCCCCCGGCACCGCCAGGGCTGCAGGGTCGAGCGCCGCGGGATCGAGCCGCTCCTCGAGCAGCGCGCTGAGAATCTCCGGCTTGGTGCGGAAGTAGTAGAACAGCAGGCCCTTGGGCACTCCCGCGGCATCCGCGAGGCGTGCCGTGGAGGTCCCGTCGAAGCCGTGACGGGCGAAGAGCGCCTCCGCCGCATCCAGGATGCGGCTGCGGGTGCGCACCGGATCGGCGTCCTCGGTCATCTCGCCCTCCCGGCATCCTCGTGTCGTGATGCGGGGCGGCGGTCGCCCGTCGCCCCGATCTCTGTCGTGCGCTGCAGGTCAGGCGTGCGCTGCCCGATGTCCGCCGGGACTCGCATGATGCGCCTTCTCAGCGGGTACGAGCGCCCAGAGCCCTGCGACCACTCCGACACCACCGCAGATCCACGCGGTCCATGCGGGACCGGCGCTTCCGGCGAAGGAGCCGAACCACGGCGAGAGGAACAGCAGCGCACCGATCGCGGCGAGGATCCACTCCATCGACACGAGTCCCGGCGCCGCCAGGCTCCACACCGCGGCCGCGATCATCAGGATGCCCAGCACGACCATCATGGAGACCGACGCGCCTGTGCGCGGAGTCGTCCACATGGTCGCCAGGACGGCGTACAGTCCGGCGGCGACGGCCACCCAGTCCTGCCAGCGTGTCCACCTCTTCATTGAACTCATCCTCCTTGCAGAAAGAATGGCTCCCGAATCGGGGGTCGAGGCCCAGTGTACGCCCGGTTTTGACCGAACGGTCAAGTTTCGTGCATCCGGTGTCGGCGGCCTCCGGGAGAATGGAGGGATGGGACGTGGAGACGGATCGGGACGGCTCGTCTCGCCGGAGGGAGCGGACGATGCCGGGACCGGCATCCTGCACGTCGACATGGACGCGTTCTACGCCTCGGTCGAGATCCTGTACGACCCGTCCCTGCGCGGACTGCCCCTGATCATCGGGGCGCCGGACGGCCGCTCGGTGGTGTCGAGCGCGTCGTACGAGGCGCGACGCTTCGGCGTCCGCAGCGCGATGCCGGTGTCGCAGGCGCTGCGTCTGTGCCCTCAGGCGCGTGTGGTCCCACCCGACTTCACGAAGTACCGGGCCGTCTCCTCCGCGGTGATGGACGTGTTCCACAGCGTCACCCCGCTGGTGGAGCAGCTCTCGATCGACGAGGCGTTCCTCGACGTGCGCGGCGTCCGGCGACTGTGGGGCAGCCCGGGGCGGATCGCGGTGCTGCTGCGTCGGCGCGTGCAGGAGGAGGTGGGCATCACCTGCAGCGTGGGTGTGGCCGCGACGAAGCACGTCGCGAAGATGGCGTCCACCATCTCCAAGCCGGACGGGATGCTCATCGTGCCGGCCGCGCGCACCCAGGAGTTCCTCGATCCGCGGCCGGTCGGCGCGATGTGGGGTGTGGGTCCGAAGGCCGCCGAGGCGCTGGAGCGACGCGGCATCCGCCTCATCCGCGATGTGCGCGAGACGCCGCTCGACGCGCTGTCCCGCGCCGTGGGTCCCGCGCTGGCGCAGCGGATGCAGCAGCTCGCGCGCGGCGAGGACGCCCGCGCGGTGCAGACCGAGCGCGTGGAGAAGAGCGTCGGACACGAGGAGACGTTCGAGCACGACATCGCGGATGCCGAACTGCTGCGCTCCGAGCTGCTGCGCCTGGCCGACCGGGTCGGTGCTCGCCTGCGCTCGAGCGGCTGGCAGGCGGGCGCCGTCGCGATCAAGATCCGCTTCGCCGACTTCTCCACCCTCAGCCGCACCGTGTCGCTGCCCGAGCCGACCGAGGTCGGCCAGCGGATCGGGGAGATTGCCGTCGCGCTGTTCGACCAGATCGCGAGGCGTGATCCCGTGCGTCTGGTGGGGGTGCGGGCCGAGAAGCTCCGGGAGGCGTCGGGCGGCGCGCTCGCGCTCTGGGACGACGACGAGGACCAGCGCCGGCTGGAGGGGACGCTCGACGACGCCAGGGCGCGGTTCGGCGTCGGCATGATCACCCGGGCCAGGCATGTCGGCCGATCCGGCGATCGGTCCGCGGGCGAGCAGCCGAGGCCGTTCGGCCGGGAGTGAGCGTCGCGACAGTCCTGCGCGTCGGCTAGCGTGGGAGGATGCCGAACATTGCACTGAAGCTGGGCGAGCAGGCCGCATCCTTCGGAGTGAAGGGTGCCTATGGTGAGTCCCTCGAGATCGACGGCGTGAGCGTCACGCCAGTTGCGCTGACGATCACGGGCTTCGCCGGCGGTGGCGTGGAACAGGGTGAGGGCGGAACCGGTGGCGGCATCGCCGTCCCGCTCGGCGTGTACGTCCGCCGCGAGGAGGGGCTGCGGTTCGAGCCGAACATCGTCTCGCTGCTGGCCGTCGCCGTGCCCTTCGTGTGGGTGGTCGGCCGCGCTCTCAGCCGTGTGATCCGTGCACTCAAGAAGTGACGATCCGCTCGATGCCGCGCTGACCGCGGCGACCGCGCGCATCCGCGACGCGATCCTCGCCGTTCAGGCGTCCAACCCCGTGGTGGTGATCGACGGACGCAGCGGTGCGGGCAAGAGCAGCCTTGCCGCGCGGGTGATGCGCGCGTGGCCTCTGCGCACTCCGGCTCAGCTGATCGCGCTGGATTCCATCTACCCCGGATGGACCGGGCTCGAGGAGGGCGCGGAGATCGCCCGGGAGTCGGTGCTCGTGCCGCACGGCCGCGGGCTGCTGGGGACCTGGCACCGCTGGGACTGGGAGCGCGAGCAGACGGCCGAGGCGCATGCGGTCGATCCGGCGCTGGGACTGGTGCTGGAGGGGTGCGGCGCACTGACGCCGGCATCCGCTCGTCTGGCGGACGTGACGGTGTGGGTCGACGGTCCCCACGCGTCCCGGCGCACCAGGGCGCTGGAGCGGGACGGAGACGGGTTCCGGCCGTTCTGGGACATGTGGGCGGCACAGGAGGACGCGCACATGGCCGCCCACGATCCGCAGAGCCTCGCCGGGATCAGCATCCGCACGCCGTAGTGGTGCCGGCTCACTCCTCGTCCAGGCGGTCGGCGAGCTGGACGAGCAGCTCCAACCGGTAGCCCAGCCAGTCGTACGTGCCGTAGCGGGGATCGTCGGGATCATGTCGGTCGTCGCGGTCGATGCCCAGGCGCGAGGCGAGGACGAGTCGCATCGCCGAGAGCGTCCGCAGCCAGCCGTCCAGGTCCGCGCGGGGGACCTCGACGATGTCGGCGCCGGCATCCGTCTCGAACCGCTCCAAGGCCGTCCGGACGGTCCGCGCGTCCGAGATCCGCTGGCCGACGAGGTCGTCGCGCGTGCCGCGCCGGTACTCCTCGGCCGCCGCCGGGTCGTCGGGGTAGGCGTCGGGCGCGAGACGCTCCAGCGCCTCGTCCGGAGTCTCGCGCGGTGCATCCAGCAGCGCGACGAAGTCGTCGAGGAGAGCGATGAGGTGACGACCCTCGATGCTCGCGAACGGGACGGACAGCGCGCCACCGGTCATTCGCCCGCCTCCCGCACCGTCGCCCACAGCCCGAAGCCGTGCATCGCCTGGGCGTGCACCTCCATGGTCTCGCGCGGACCGGTCGCGACGACCGCGTGCCCGTCGTTGTGCACCGCCAGCATGAGCCGGTTGGCCTTCTCCTGCGGGTAGCCGAAGTAGGTGCGGAAGATGCGGGCGACGTAGCTCATCAGGTTCACGGGGTCGTCCCACACCACCAGCTGCCAGGGCACCAGCGGTGCGGCTGTCAGCTGCTCGTCCATCACCGGGACGGATGCCGGCCCGCTCATGCCCACCCCAGTTCATGGAGCTGCTCGTCGTCGATGCCGAAGAAGTGCGCGATCTCGTGCACGAGGGTCGTGTGGATCTCGTCGCGCAGCTGCTCCTCGTCGTCGCACTCGGCCAGATGCGGCTCGCGGTACACGATGATCCGGTCGGGGAGTTCGCCCATGCCGTACTGCCCGCGTTCGGTCAGGGCGAAGCCCTCGTACAGGCCGAACAGCTCCTCGCCGTCCTCCGCGGCGTCCTCGACCACGAACACCACGTTCTCGAGGCCGTCGACCATGTCGTCGGGGAGCAGATCGAGTTCGTCGACCACGAGCCGCTCGAACTCCTCGGCATCCATCTCCATACCTCGATGCTATCCAGGCCCAGGCTCACCGGTCGTTCGTGTGAGAACTCTCATGCCGGGAGGCCGGATTTCATAGGATGCGCGGATCGGCCGGCGATTGGCTCGTCTCATGGTCATCACGGAGAGAGAGCTCGTCCAGGACGAGCAGCGTCGCGAGCGGCACCGGCCGGTGCTGCGGGCCGCGGCGCTGCCCGCGGGCATCGGGGTCGCCGTCGCTCTCGTCGACTACATCGGCGCGGGCATCCCGTCCTATTGGGGCGACGAGGCCGCGAGCGTCATGTCCGGCCAGCGGTCGCTGCCCAGCCTGCTGCAGGAGCTGAGCGCGGTGGATGCCGTGCACGGCCTCTACTACATGCTGCTGCACGTCTGGATGTGGGCGTTCGGCACGGGGGAGTGGGCGACCAGGGCGCTCAGCGCGATCGCTGTCGGCGCACTGGCCGTGGGCGTGTTCACGCTCGGCCGGATGTGGTTCGACCGGCGCACCGCGATCATCGCGGGCGCACTGGTGGCGGTCATTCCGCGCGCCAGCGCGCTGGCCATCGAGACGCGCGGGTACGCCATCACCGCAGCGGCCGTCGTCTGGCTGACCGTGCTGTTCTCGCATCTGCTGCGGCAGGGCGCTCCGAGGCGCCGCTGGGTGCTGTTCGGGGTGCTGGCCGGCCTGTGCTCCTGGTTCTTCCTCTACCTGCTGCTGGTGCCGCTCGCGCTCTGTGCGGTGACGTTCCTCGTCCCGCACCGCGGCGCCCTGCTGCGACGCGGCGTGCGCGGACTCCGCGGCGACCTGACGGCGGCGGCCGCGGCGACGCTCATCGCGGCGCTGCCGATCATCACGCTGGCGGCGTTTCAGCGCAATCAGGTGAGCTTCCTGGCCCACCGCGGCTATCTGTCGCCGAAGGGCGTGCTCGTCACGCCCTGGTTCACGCACGGCGCGGTCGCCGCCGTCATGTGGGTCCTGATCGCCCTCGGCGTCGCGTTCGCCCTGCGCCGGCCCGCCGAGCGCACGAGCGCGCGTCTCGCTCTGACCTGGCTTCTCGCGCCGGCCGCGGTGCTCATCGCCGTCGACGTCATCGTCGCCCCCACGTACAACCCGCGCTACCTCGCGATCAGCCTGGGCGCGGTCGCCCTGCTCGCCGCGCGGGGGCTGATCGGCATCCTGTCCGTGGTCGGACGCCGGATGCCGGGTCTGGCGCCGGTCGCGGCCGTCGTGCTGGCAGCCGTGGTGCTGGGCGTCACGGTGCCGCAGTACCTGCATCAGCGCACGCCGTATGCGAAGGACGGCGGAGCCGACTTCCGATTCGCCGCCCAGGTCGTCGGGCAGCGAGCGCACCTCGGGGATGCGGTGCTGTTCGGCGAAGGTCCGCGACCCTCCCGCACGTCGAGGCTGGCCTTCCGGCTCTATCCGGAGGACTTCGCCGGCCTGCAGGACCCGCAGCTGCTCGCCTCGTACGACACCCGCGCCGGGCTCTGGGACGAGCTCGCCTCCGTCTCGGCGACGGCACCGGAGCTGCAGGAGAGCACCGTCTGGCTGCTGGAGGCGAAGGGCGCCCGGACCGCCTCCGCCGACCTGTCCGCGCTGCGTCGCGCCGGCTACACGCTCACGGCACAGCAGCACGTGCACCGCACCACCGTCTACGAGTTCACCAAGGGAGCCCATCATGCCTGAGACGACCGTCGTCATCCTGCCGACCTACAACGAGTCCGAGACGCTTCCCGGGATGATCTCCCGCATCCGCGCGGCGGTGCCCGAGGCCGACCTGCTGATCGTCGACGACTCCTCGCCGGACGGCACCGGAGCGCTCGCTGACGCCATCTCCTACGCCGATCCCGCTGTGCACGTGCTGCACCGCACGGTCAAGCAGGGCCTCGGCCCCGCCTACCTCGCGGGCTTCAGCTGGGCGCTCCGCCACGGGTACGACCGCGTGGTGCAGAGCGACGCCGACGGGTCGCACCGGCCGGAGGACCTGCCCGCGCTGCTGGCGGCGTCCGAGGACGCCGACCTCGTGATCGGCTCGCGGTGGGTCGCCGGGGGATCGGCACCGGGATGGGCCTGGCGGCGCCTCCTCCTCTCACGCGCCGGCAGCCGGTATGCGGGGATCATGCTGCGCCTGCCGCAGCGCGACATCACCGGCGGGTACCGCGTGTTCCGCGCGGATGCCCTGGACCGCATCGTCCGCGCCGGCATCGGCAGCCGTGGATACTGCTTCCAGATCGAGATGCTCGACCGCGCCGTCGCCGTCGGCGGTCGCATCGTCGAGGTGCCGATCACCTTCGACGTGCGCGGCGGCGGCGAGTCCAAGATGTCGGGTCGCATCGTCGTCGAGGCGCTGCGACAGGTGACGGCATGGGGCATCGCCCGCCGGCTGCACCCGCACTCCGACCGGGCGGTGGTGCAGGCGCCGCGGGAGCACGCCCATGTCTGAGCGGGCGATGACGGACGGCCGCGCGGGAGCCCTGCTCACCCAGGTGGTGCGCTTCGGCGTCGTGGGCGGCATGGGCTTCATCGTCGACATCGCGGTGTTCAACGTGCTGCGCGCCCACACCCCGTTCGGGTGGGCGTGGTGGCCGGTCGCGGCCAAGGCGATCTCGACCGTGCTGGCGATCGCCGTCAACTGGATCGGCAACCGGTCCTGGACCTTCCGCGAGCACCGCCGCGCGGACACCGGGCGCGAGGCCGTGGAGTTCCTCGTCGCGAGCCTGATCGGCGGGGGCGTGTCGCTGCTGTGCCTGGTGGTGTCGCGCGACGTGCTCGGCCTCACCAGCGCGCTCGACGACAACGTCTCGGCGAACGTGGTCGGGCTGCTCCTCGGCTCCGCCGTGCGCTTCTGCGCCTACCGCTGGTGGGTGTTCGGAGACCGGCGTCTGCCGTCACCGGAGCCGTCCGGGGAGTCGGAGATGAGCGGGATGCGGATGCCGACCTCGGCCCCCGCGATGCGATCCGAGGAGATGGACGCCGAGCCGCCTGCCAGCTCCGCCACGCGTGCGACGATCGCCAGGCCCAGCCCGCCGCCCGCGTAGGCGGAGGAGTCGCTGCGCGTGAAGCGCTCGAACGCCCGGTCGGCGACCGACGGATCGAAGCCGGGTCCGTCGTCGGCCACGATCAGCTCGATGTCCGCGGCGTTCTGACGCAGCGTGACCGCCACGTGCACCGGGTCGCCCTTCGACGCGCGCAGCGCGTTGTCGATCAGGTTGTCGACCACCCGCGCGGCATCCGCCCGGTCGAGCCGAGCTCGCGCCTCAGGCGCGGAGAGGTCGAGGTCGAGGTCGACGGAGCCGCGCAGATCGGAGGCCGGCTCGGCGAGTCGCCAGCGCACGTCGTCGACGCGTTCCGTGATCTCCTCGGCGAGTTCGCGGAGCGTGCTGTCGCCCGAGGCCGCGCCGGCTTCGATCCGCGACAGTTCCAGCATGCTCTGCGCGAGCCGGATGAGCCGGTTGAGGGTGGCGCGGGACTCGGCCAGCAGGGTGCGATCGGCATCCGGGTCGGCACCGTCGACGAGCTCGAGCTGCGCGCGCAGCACGGCGAGCGGATTGCGCAGCTCATGACTCGCGTCCGCCACCATCTGCTGCTCCCGCGCGCTGGCGGCCCGGACGTCCTCGATCAGCTGGTTGAGGGTGCGGGCGAGCGAGTCGATCTCGTCGCCGGCGCTGCCGACGGGCAGCAGCTCCTTCTCGCTGCGTCGCAGGGCGAGGCGCTCCGCGCTGCGCCTGAGACGCTCCACCGGACGGAGCGCGGCCGTGGCGATCACCCACGCGCCCGCGGCGAAGATCACGGCGCTGCCGATCACCAGGACCCACAGCAGGGCGACGACACCCGACACGATTCCCGCGGCGATGTCGCTGTCGCGGGTCACCAGCACCGTCCAGGTGCCCTGCGGCGTCTCGACGGCGTCGACGTACACGTAGTAGGTCTCGCCGTGATGCACCTCGCGCAGCGTGGGGCCGGGGACGGTGAGCTCGTCGATCCGGGTCCGGAGGGCCTTGGGCAGCGTGTTCATCTTCTCGGTCCCGTCCGGGGCGATGATGGCCACGTGCTGGTCGATGCCGGGCTTCTCGAACGGCTCGGACGGATCCTCGACGATGATGCCGCGATAGACCTCGGCGATGTTGTGCAGCACAGCCTTCTCGCGCGACACGGCGATCGAGGAGATCTGCGCGTAGACCGCGATGCACGCGGCCAGCACCAGCAGCACCACCACGGCGGTGGAGCCGATGATGATCCGGGCGCGGATCGACAGCGTGCGTCTCATCCGGCCGCCTCGGGCTCCGGTGCGGAGATCAGTCGGAAGCCGACGCCGCGCACGGTCTCGATGCGCACGCCGGAACCCGCATCCGCGAGCTTGCGCCGGATGTAGCCGACGTACTGGTCGACGACGTTGGAGGCGAAGTGCGGCGACCCCCAGATCTCGGACAGGATCCACTCGCGGCTCAGCGTGTCGTCCGGCCGCTCCAGGAAGGCTCGCAGCAGGTCGAACTCGCGGCGGCTGAGAGGGACGTCGGCTCCGTCCACCTGCGCGGCCGCGCGGTCGACGGCGACGGTGATGTCGCCGACCTCGAGGCGATGGCTCTCCAGGTGGTCGCGACGTCGCAGAGCACGCAACCGGGCGAACAGTTCCGCGAACTCGAACGGCTTGATCAGGTAGTCGTCCGCCCCGGCATCCAGACCGCGCACCCGATCTCCGAGAGCATCGCGCGCGGTGAGCAGCAGGATGCCGATCCGCTCGTCGCGATCGCGCAGCCGCGAAGCCAGTTCGAAGCCGTTCATCCCGGGAAGGTTCACGTCCACGACGGCGAGCTGGAACTCGTCCTGTCCGCCGGCGAGCAGCGCCGCGATGCCGTCACCAACGGCGGTGACCTCATAGCCCTCGCGCCGCAGATGGCGCGCGATGAGATCGGCGAGCTGCGGCTCGTCGTCCACGACCAGAACCCGGGTGACCACATACGGATTCTAGGTGCGGGGGCGCCGCTTCCCGGGATGCGAAGAGCCCCGGCGTCATGACGCCGGGGCTCTTCCTCTGGGTGGCTAACGGGGCTTGAACCCGCGACCCCCGCGACCACAACGCGGTGCTCTACCAACTGAGCTATAGCCACCATGTGCCCGCCGGAGCAGGCAACTCCACGAGTCTATTACATGTTCGGGGCGAACTTTGACACGACGGCCGTGGAGATCTCGCGCGCCTCGTCCGAACTGGGTCCGGGCTCGGCGACGAAGACCGCTTCGCGGTAGTACTGCAGCTCGCGGATCGACTCCAGGATGTCGGCCAGAGCGCGGTGCCCGCCGTTCTTCTCAGGCGCCTGGAAGAACACGCGCGGGTACCACCGGCGGGACAGTTCCTTGACGCTGGACACGTCGACGTTGCGATAGTGCAGGTACTGGTCGATCTGCGGCATGTACTTGGCGAGGAACATCCGGTCGGTGCCGATCGTGTTGCCGGCGAGCGGTGCCTTGCGCTCCAGGGGGACGAACCGCTTGATGTACTCGAGCGTCCGCTCCTCGGCCTCGGCCAGCGACACGCCGCCGGGGATCTCCTCGATCAGCCCGGAGGTGCGGTGCATGTTCGTGACGAACTCGTTCATGTTCGCCAGCGCCGCGTCGTCCGGCTTGATCACGATCTGGAATCCGGGATCGAGCGGGCGCAGCTCGAAGTCGGTGATGACGACGGCGATCTCGACCAGCTCGTCGACCGCGAGGTCGAGGCCCGTCATCTCGCAGTCGATCCAGACGAGCCGATCGTTCTCAGACGCAGAAACCATGCCTCGATCTTATCGACGGGTCCGACACGGTAATCTGGGGGATCTCGCCTCCTTAGCTCAGTGGATAGAGCAACAGCCTTCTAATCTGTCGGTCGCTGGTTCGAATCCAGCAGGGGGCACGACACGGCATCGTCCGCCGGACGCCGGGACGGTGACGCTCAGACGTCGGGCTGAGCCGGTTCGATCCGGACGCGACGCGCGATCCGCTCTCCCAGACGATGCGCGGCGGCATCCAGCTCGTCGGGCCGCCGGCCGGACGCGAGCCGGATCGCGGTCTCGCCGCCGGCGGATGCCGGATCCTGGCACACCAGCTCCAGCCAGGAGCCGCCGGGGCCCTTCGCCGGGCTGAGCTTCCGCACAACCACGGCGAGCACCCGTTCCAGGGGGATGACGAGCAGCTCCCGATCGCAGACGATCAGCGCGGCACCGTCCTGGGACAGGCTCACGGTTCCCTGCAGCTCCGCGCAGCGCGGAACCGGGTCGCGGGCGAACTCGACCGTGGTGGGCAGCGGACGCGCTGTCGCGAGCCGCGCCGCGGCCGCCCTCCCTCCGCTGCCCGGAAGGTGCAGCACGACGGAGGCGGTGTCGATCCAGCGCGCCTCCCGCTCGGACGCCGCCCGCCGGTAGCCGGGTGAGAACGCCACTCGGCAGGCGGTCACCAGGCGCGGGTCCCGCTCGTGCGCGCGATTCCTGGAGACGAACGACTGGAGTGACGGCGGCCAGACCGTGAGCGTGATGCCTGCCGGCCCCGCGGTCCAGGCGCAGCCGACGGTGTTGGCCTTGCGACCGATCTCCGCGGGCCCGAGCAGCGTGCAGAAGGACTCCGCGGCGATCCGGATGTTCTCGAGAGGGTCATCCGACACCCAGACGCAGGTGAAGAAGAGGTCCGGCGGCTGCGTGCTCGAGGTGCGGAAGGCGTTCGCGGCGATCGGGAAGATCATGCCCTCGAGCCCGGCGCCCGCTCCCGCCACCGAGATCACATCCCAGTCGTAGGACGGATGCGGCGACGAACCGAACCGGGCGACGAGGTCCCGCGTGGATGTCCGCCAGGGGACCCCCTGATCGTCGAGCGCCCGCTGCACGGGGTTCATCCCGCCGGGCGGGACGGGAAGGACGGTCGGCCGGAAGTCAGGCAGCTGGTCGATCGGCGCGGGCATGCGCCCATTATCCGGTGGGCGTCCCTCGGCATCCCGTGCGCCGTGCCGTCGGCATCCGGAGCCGGGCCGACACGATGCGAGAATCGGGGCATGACTCGAATCAGCTGCCCGGTGCTCGCGACGAAGGTGACCTCCGCGGAGCACGCGGCGTCGTTCATCGACGACGGCGACAACGTCGCGATGAGCGGATTCACCGGAGCGGGCTATCCGAAGTCCGTGCCGACGGCGCTCGCGCACCGGATCCGCGCTGCGCATGACCGTGGCGAGCGGTTCAGCATCGGCCTGCTCACCGGGGCCTCGACCGGCGCCGAGGTCGACGGCGTGCTCGCCGAGGCCGAGGGCATCCACCTGCGCACGCCGTTCCAGTCCGACCCGGTGCTGCGAAGGCAGATCAATGACGGAGCGGTCGACTACATCGACACGCACCTGTCCCACCTCGCCCAGCAGGTGTGGTTCGGCTTCTACGGGACCATGAACGTCGCCGTGATCGAGGTGGCGGCGATCCTCCCCAACGGCCTGCTCGTGCCGTCGTCCTCGGTGGGCAACAACAAGACGTGGCTCGATCTGGCCGACAAGGTCATCATCGAGGTCAACAGCTGGCAGCCCCGCGCGTACGAGGGCTTCCACGATGTGTACTACGGCACCCGGCGCCCTCCGCTGCGCACGCCGGTGCAGATCACCGAGGCGACGCAGCGCATCGGAGACCCGTATCTCAAGGTCGATCCCGCCAAGGTGGTCGCCGTCGTCGAGACGCACGCCCCTGATCGCGACAACGTCTTCTCCCCGGTGGACGCGGCGTCGAAGGCGATGGCGGACCACATCCTCGACTTCCTGCGCTTCGAGGTGAAGGCGGGCCGGTTGCCCGAGAACCTGCTGCCGCTCCAGTCCGGTGTCGGCAACGTCGCGAACGCCGTGCTCGCGGGCCTCGAGGAATCGGAGTTCGAGCACCTGACGGCGTACACCGAGGTGATCCAGGACGAGATGCTGCGGCTGCTCGAGTCGGGGCGCTTCGATGCGATCTCCGCCACGTCTCTGTCGCTCACGCGGGAGATGGCGGAGTACTTCAACGCGAACATCGAGGCGTTCAAGGGAAGGATCCTGTTCCGCACGCAGGAGATGTCCAACCATCCGGAGATCGTGCGCCGACTCGGCGTGATCGCGATCAACGGCATGGTCGAAGCCGACATCTACGGGCACGTGAACTCGACGAACGTGCTTGGCAGCCAGATGATCAACGGCATCGGCGGATCTGGCGACTTCGCCCGCAACGCGTACCTGAACTTCTTCGTCTCCCCGTCGGTGGCGAAGAGGGGAGCGATCTCCGCCATCGTGCCGATGGCTTCGCATGTCGACCACACCGAGCACGACGTGCACGTGCTGGTCACCGAGCAGGGCATCGCCGATCTCCGCGGCCTGGCGCCGGTCAAGCGCGCGAGGAAGATCATCGAGAACTGCGCGCATCCCGACTACCGGGATCGGCTGCTGGACTACCTGGAGCGGGCGCAGGCGCAGGCGAACGGACGGCTGCACATGCCGCATCTGCTCGACGAGGCGCTGAGCTGGCACTCGGCGTTCGCGAAGACCGGGCACATGTGACGCTCCGCGCTGCGGAGTCAGCTCCGCAGCGCGGCCACCGCGTCATCGGCATCCCAGAACTCGCCCACCAGGCGGAAGGCACCGGACGGCAGATGCAGGCGCTCCGCGCGATAGCGGATGCCGAGCGGGTCGGCCACGACGCGCAGATGGCCGCGGATGGTTCCCGAGGCGGCGATCACACGCCAGAGATGATCGCCTGCCCGCTCGAGTCGCTCGGCGCGCGAACGGAGGACGGGGGTCTCCCACAGCACGGCGGGGAGGGCGTCGGTGATCGTGGTCATGGCTGCTCGCCTCCTTCATCCAGGAACTGCTCTCCTTCGAACATAAGGACGGCCACCGACATCGGCGTCCCGTAGACTCGAGGCCATGTCCGCAGCCTCGCCGTACGCCGCCCGACTCGGGGAGATTCCCACCGAGCGACGCGAGGTCGAGGTGCTGGGATCCACCACCGCCTACTGGGTCTACGGTTCCGCAGGCGAGGAGGCCCCGACTGTCATCGCCGTGCACGGCTTCCGCGGCGAGCACCACGGCCTGGAGCCGGTGATCGCGTACCTTCCCGATGTGCGGGTGATCTCACCCGACCTGCCCGGCTTCGGCGAGACCCCGCCGATCCCCGGGCGCGAGCACGACCTGGCGCTGTACTCCGGCTGGCTGGCCGAGTTCGCGCGCGCAGTGGCACCGGACGCCGTGATCCTCGGCCACTCCTTCGGATCGATCGTCTCGTCAGCCGCGGTCGCGGGCGGGCTGAAGACTCCGCAGCTGATCCTGATCAACCCGATCGGCGCCCCCGCGCTGGAGGGACCGAAGGGTGTGCTGACGCGACTCGCGGTGCTCTACTACTCGCTCGGCGCGCGACTCCCGGAGAGGATCGGCACCGCTCTGCTCCGCAACCCGCTGATCGTGCGCGTGATGAGCATCGCGATGGCCAAGACCAGGGACCCCGCGCTGCGGCGCTTCATCCACGACCAGCACGACACCTACTTCTCGCGATTCTCGGACCGCGACGTGCTGCACGACGCATTCGTCACGAGCGTCTCGCACGACGTGCGCGCGTTCGCCGGCGTGATCGACACGCCCACGCTCCTCATCGCGGCGCAGCGCGACGACATCACGCCCATCGAGGCCGAACGTCGTCTGGCGCGGATGTTCCCCGACGCCGAGCTGGTGGAGATCGCCGAGGTCGGGCACCTGATCCACTACGAGACGCCCGCGGAGGCCGCGGGCGCCATCCGTCGCTTCCTCAGGCTTCCCGTCGCGCGAGGCCGATGAGCCCCGCCACCCGGAAGGGGATGACCTCGCCCATGGCGAGTGAGGTCTCGGTGCGCTCCACGCCGTCGATCGACAGGATGCGCGCATCCGTGTCGAACAGATGGCGGGCGTCGCGGCAGGCCACACGGGCGAGCAGGTCGATCGATCCGCTCAGGCCGTGCGCCTGCACGACCTCGGGCACGCGCGCGAGTTCGGCGATGATCCGCGGCAGCTCGGTCTGCCGCACGCCGATGCTGATGAAGGCCTGCAGAGGGAAGCCCAGCACTTCGGTCGAGTAGGACCGCTCGTAGGACTCGAACACGCCCGTCTGCTCGAGCCGGGCCATCCGGGCCTGGATCGTGTTGCGGGAGAGGCGGAGCCGCTCGGCGAGGGCGACGACGGTGGTGCGCGGATCCTCCGCCAGTGCGGTGAGCAGTTCGAGATCGACGCGATCGAGGGCTGGCATAGTGCCACACGATATCAGGATCACGCGGGCACCTTCTGGGCAACATGCTCAACTGGCGCAGACATGCTTGAGCGAGGTGTCAGGTGGACGTACCCTTCAGATAAGCCGACGGAGTCGTCGGATCAGCCGTGCACGCCCCACAAGGGCCCCACGTCAGGAGGACGCCGATGTCACCGCACATCTCACCGATCACCGACACGGAGAGCGATCTCGAGCTCACCGAGCGCATCATCGCTCCGGATGGGACGCGGGTGGCGAACCCGCAGCTCGACCGCTACATCCAGGACATCGACTTCGACGCCCTTCGCGATCTGCATCGCGACATGGTGGTGCTCCGCCGCATCGATGCCGAGGGTGTCGCGCTGCAGCGCCAGGGCCAGCTCGGCCTGTGGGCGCCGTGCAACGGCCAGGAGGCCGCGCAGATCGGCACCGGCCGCGCGCTCGAGGCCCGCGACTTCGTCTTCCCCAGCTACCGCGAGACCGGCGTGATGTACAGCCGCGGCGCGCAGCCCGGCGACTACGTGCGCATGTGGCGCGGTGAGGAGGGGGCTGCCTACGACCCGGCCGAGCTGCGCATCGCCCCGCTGCAGATCATCATCGGCGCGCAGACCCTGCACGCCGTGGGGTACGCCATGGGCATCCAGCACGACGGCGCCGACGAGGTCGCCGTGACCTACCTCGGCGACGGCGCCACGAGCCAGGGCGACGTGAACGAGGCGATGGTGTTCGCCTCGTCCTATCGCGCTCCCGTGGTGTTCGTCTGCCAGAACAACCACTGGGCGATCTCGGAGCCGGTCGGGCTGCAGTCGCAGTTCCCGCTCGCGGGTCGCGCCCCCGGATTCGGCATCCCGAGCCTCCGTGTGGACGGCAACGACGTGCTCGCGTGCATGGCTGCCATGCGCTGGGCCCTCGACCACGCGCGCTCCGGCAAGGGCCCGGCCTACCTCGAGGCGGTCACGTACCGGATGGGCCCGCACACCACCGCCGACGACCCGAAGCGCTACCGCGACGAGGCCGAGCTCGAGCAGTGGCGGCGCCGCGATCCGATCGCGCGACTGGAGGCGCACCTGCGCGCCGCGGGCGAGTTCCCGCAGGAGCACGTCGACGCCGTGCAGGCGCAGGCCGACGAGATGGCGCGCGAGATGCGCGCTGCCTGCCTGGGCATGGTCACCCGCCCCGCACTCGCGGTCTTCGACCGCGTCTACGCGGAGCCGCACTCCGGCCTGGAGCGCGAGCGCGACGAGTACGCCGCGTACCTCGCCACCTTCGAGGAGGCGTGACATGGTGCAGATGACCCTGGGCAAGGCCCTCAACGCCGGCCTCCGCCAGGCGATGCGCGACGACGACAAGGTCGTGCTGATGGGAGAGGACATCGGAACCCTCGGTGGCGTCTTCCGCATCACCGACGGACTCCAGGAGGAGTTCGGGGCCAAGCGCGTCATCGACACGCCGCTCGCCGAATCCGGCATCGTCGGCACCGCCGTGGGTCTGGCCTTCCGCGGCTACCGGCCGGTGATCGAGATCCAGTTCGACGGGTTCATCTACCCGGCGTTCGATCAGATCGTCTCGCAGGTCGCGAAGCTGCACTACCGCACGCAGGGCAGGATCAAGATGCCCATCACGATCCGCGTGCCGTGGGCCGGGGGCATCGGCGCGGCCGAGCACCACTCCGAGTCGCCCGAGGCGTACTTCGTGCACACGGCAGGGCTGCGCGTGATCGCGGTCTCCGACCCGCAGGACGCGTATCGCTGCCTGCAGCAGGCCATCGCGAGCGACGACCCCGTGCTGTTCTTCGAGCCGAAGCGGCTCTACCACCACAAGGGCGAGGTCGATCTGGAGGCGCCGCTGGCCGATGCGCCGCCGATGGGGCTCGCCCGGGTGGTGCGACAGGGCACGGATGCCACGCTCATCACTTACGGCGCGATGGTGAGCACGGCACTCGACGCAGCCGCTGCGGCCGAGGACGAGGGGATCTCGCTCGAGGTCATCGACCTCCGGTCCCTCTCGCCGGTCGACTACGAGACCGTCACGGCGTCCGTGCGCCGCACCGGACGCGTGGTGGTCGCGCACGAGGCCTCCCGGGAGGCGGGCGTCGGCGCCGAGATCATCGCCAGCATCACGGAGTTCTGCTTCGAGTACCTCGAGTCCGCGCCGCTGCGCGTGACCGGGCACGACATCCCGTACCCGCCCGCGAAGATGGAGAAGTTCCACCTGCCCGACCTCGATCGCATCCTGGATGCCGTCGATCGGGTGATGGACCGGCCGAACAGCCTCACGAAGGGGGCGCAGCAGTGATCGCGGAGTTCCGTCTGCCCGACCTCGGCGAGGGGCTGACCGAGGCCGAGGTCGTCCAGTGGCTGGTCAAGCCCGGCGATCCGGTGACACTGAACCAGACACTGGCGGAGGTGGAGACCGCCAAGGCCGTCGTCGAGCTGCCCTCGCCCTATGAGGGGACGGTGTCCACGCTGCACGCGGACGCGGGTGACACGGTCGCCGTCGGCGCGCCGCTGATCGCCTTCAATGTGGCCGGTGCCGAGCCGGAGGCTCCCGTGACCGCGGGCGACGAGAAGCGAGCGGATGCCGAGGAGAAGGCGCAGCCGAACCTGGTCGGATACGGCGCCGCCCCGGCATCCGGTGCCCGTCCCGCCCGGCGCGCCCGCCGGGGAGTCGCATCCGCCGCCACGGAGGCGGATGCCGCGGTGATCGCCGCCGCACCGCACGACGCTCTGCCGCCCGCGGTCGCGGAGCCCGTCATCGGCGAGCGCCCGCGCTCCACTCCGCCGGTGCGCGCCTACGCGAAGCGTCGCGGCGTGGACCTCGTGCTGGTCGCAGCCGAGGTGGGGGATCGCGTCATCACCCGCTCCGACGTCGACGCGTACGCGGACCGCGTCGGAGCCGCGACGGCGGAGCCCGCCGAGCATGAGGTGGCCGGAGCATCCGCACTGACCGTTCCGACGGCACCGGCGGGCGAGCGCGCACAGACCCGCATCCCCATCAAGGGCGTGCGCAAGGCGACAGCCCAGGCCATGGTGCGCAGTGCCTTCACCGCTCCGCACGTCACCTGTTTCCACACGGTCGACGTCACGGCGACGATGGAGCTGATCGACCAGCTGCGCGCGGACCGGTCGCTGTCGGAGCACCGCATCGGACCGCTGGTGCTGATCGCGAAGGCCGTCTGCCTCGCCCTGGGGCGCAACCCCTCGCTCAACGCGACCTGGGACGAAGAGGCGGGCGAGATCGTCCAGAACCACTTCGTCGACCTGGGGATCGCGGCAGCCACCGAGCGCGGCCTCATCGTCCCGATGATCCGCGACGCCGAGCGCCTGTCGCTGACCGGGATGGCGGATGCGCTGACGCAGCTCACGCAGACCGCGCGCTCCGGCAAGACGAGCCCGGCGGAACTCGCCGGCGGGACGTTCTCGATCACGAACATCGGCGTCTTCGGAATCGACGCCGGCACGCCGATCCTGCCGCCCGGGCAGTCCGGCATCCTCGCCGTGGGTGCGGTCAGGCGCCAGCCCTGGGAGTACAGGGGCGAGATCGCGCTGCGTCAGATGATGACGCTGAGCGTGTCGTTCGATCACCGCCTGGTGGACGGCGCAGAGGGATCGCGCTTCCTGAAGGACGTTGCTGACCTGCTGGAGCAGCCCGGCCGGGCGATGCTCTTCTGAGCGCCTGAGAGGGTGCACGGCTGAGGGCGGGACTCCCCGGAGTTCCGCCCTCAGCCGTGCGCGACCTCAGCTGCCGGCGAGGAGGGCTGAGAGCGCCATCGCCGTGAGCAGGCGCGCGGTGTCAACCCGGGCGCGCAGCGCCGTGCTGGTGGAGTGCGGCGTGGAGTTGAGCAGCCCGAAGCAGGCCTGAACCCGCAGTCGCAGCGCGTCACGGTCATCGGCGACCAGCGCGGCCAGCGAATCGATCCAGAGCTCGATGTAGGCGCGCTGCAGTCGTCGCACGTCAGCGCGGCTCTCGTCGGTGAGATAGACGAAGTCGCGATCCTGCACGCGGATGACGTCGGCATTGCCCAGTGCGAAGTCGACGTGGAAGACCACCAGCGCCCGCATGCGGTCCTGCTCCGAGGCGGCGGCGGAGGACACGTCCTGGCCGCCCGCCACCAGCCGTTCGCTGACGCCGATCAGAAGCGCGCCGAGCAGCGCCTGCTTGCCGGCGAAGTGGCGGTAGACCGCGGGTCCCGAGACGCCGACCGCGGCGCCGATGTCCTCCAGGCTCACGCCGGTGTAACCGCGCGCGGCGAAGAGCTCCGCGGCCGCGGAGAGGATGGCGTCGGTGCGCTCGGCCTTCGCACGATCGCGGGCGGTCCCAGGCGTTGTCATTTCGGTTAATCCTCGCTAACCTGAATTATCCGGTTAATGCACACTAACCAACTCAGCGCGAAATATCAGCACTGACGTGCGTCGAGGAGGACCCACGATGGCTCTCACCCAGCAGGAACTGGCCGAGGAGCTGCGCGAGCGACTCGCCACGGCGGCTCTGGGAGGTCCGGAGCGCTCCCGGGAGCGGCATGTCGCCCGCGGCAAGATGCTCCCGCGCGACCGCGTCGCCCGGCTGCTGGACGAGGGGAGCCCCTTCATCGAGATCGCGCCCCTCGCGGCGGACGGCCTCTACGGTGGCGAGGCACCCGGTGCGGGCGTGATCGCGGGGATCGGGCTGGTGCACGGCAGGCACGTCATGGTGGTCTGCAACGATCCCACGGTCAAGGGCGGCACGTACTTCCCGATGACCGTCAAGAAGCACCTGCGCGCGCAGGAGATCGCGCTGGAGAACCGCCTGCCCTGCCTGTATCTGGTCGACTCGGGCGGCGCCTTCCTGCCCAAGCAGGACGAGGTCTTCCCCGACCGCGACCACTTCGGCCGCATCTTCTTCAATCAGGCACGCCTGTCGGCCGAGCGCATCCCGCAGCTCGCCGCCGTTCTGGGGTCCTGCACGGCGGGCGGGGCGTACGTCCCGGCGATGAGCGACGAGACCGTGATCGTGCGCAACCAGGGCACGATCTTCCTCGGCGGCCCGCCCCTGGTGAAGGCCGCGATCGGCGAAGTGGTGACGGCGGAGGAGCTAGGCGGGGGAGAGCTCCACGCCAAGCGCTCGGGGGTGGTCGACCACCTGGCCGAGGACGACGAGCACGCCCTGGAGATCCTGCGCGACATCGTCGCGACTCTGCCGAAGCCCGCAGCGCCCGCCTGGGAGGTCGTCGCCCCGCGCCCCGCCGCGCAGACCGGCAGCCTGTACGACGTGGTGCCCGTCGACGTGAACGCCGCCTACGACGTGCACGAGGTCATCGACCGGCTGGTCGACGCCGACAGCTTCTCGGAGTTCAAGCCGGAGTACGGCACGACCCTCGTCACCGGGTTCGCCGTGCTGCACGGGCACCCGATCGGGATCGTCGCGAACAACGGCGTGCTGTTCAGCGAGTCCGCGCTCAAGGGCGCGCACTTCATCGAGCTGTGCGACCAGCGCGGCATCCCGCTGCTGTTCCTGCAGAACATCACCGGCTTCATGGTCGGCCGCGACGCGGAGGCCGGCGGCATCGCCAAGGACGGCGCGAAGATGGTCACCGCCGTCGCCACCACGCGCGTCCCCAAGCTGACGGTCATCATCGGCGGCTCCTTCGGAGCAGGCAACTACTCGATGTGCGGGCGGGCCTACTCGCCGCGGTTCCTGTGGAGCTGGCCGGCGAGCCGCATCTCGGTGATGGGCGGCCCGCAGGCCGCATCCGTGCTCGCCACGGTCAAGGAGGAGCAGCTCGAAGGACGCGGCGAGCCCTGGACGCCCGAGGAACGTGCGGACTTCGAGGCCCCGATCCGTCAGCAGTACGAGAGCCAGGGCGAGCCCTACTACGCCACCGCCCGCCTGTGGGACGACGGCATCGTCGACCCGGCCCAGACCCGCGACCTGCTGGGCCTCGCCCTCGACGTCGTCTCCCGCAGCCCCCTGCCCGAACCGCGCTTCGGCCTCTTCCGGATGTGATGCACATGAGCACCTTCGATTCCGTTCTCGTCGCCAACCGCGGCGAGATCGCCCGTCGCGTCATCCGCACCCTGCGCGACCTCGGCATCCGCAGCGTCGCCGTCTACAGCGATGCGGATGCCGAAGCACCGCACGTCCGAGAGGCCGATGACGCCGTGTGGATCGGCGGGGCGGCTGCAGCCGACTCCTACCTGCGCGTCGACGCCATCATCGACGCGGCCAGGCGCTCGGGCGCCCAGGCGATCCACCCCGGCTACGGGTTCCTGTCCGAGAGCGTCGCGCTCGCGCAGGCCTGCGACGACGCCGGCATCGTGTTCATCGGGCCGCACGTGCGCGCCCTCGAGATCATGGGAGACAAGGCCCGTGCCCGCGACCACGTGTCGCAGCACGGCGTGCCCGTCGTGCCCGGCTTCAACGCGGTGGGCATGGACGACGAGCAGATCCGCGCGCATGCCGACGAGGTCGGCTACCCGCTGCTGGTCAAGCCCAGCGCCGGTGGCGGCGGAAAGGGCATGGAGGTCGTGCGCTCGGGCGAGGACTTGGCGTCTGCGCTCGCGACGGCACGGCGGGTCGCCAGAGCCGCCTTCGGCGACGACGCGATGGTGCTGGAGCGTCTCGTGCAGCGCCCGCGGCACATCGAGGTGCAGGTCTTCGGCGACACCCACGGCACGGTGATCGCTCTGGGGGAGCGCGAGTGCACGCTGCAGCGCCGTCACCAGAAGGTGATCGAGGAGGCGCCGGCCGCTCACCTGGCGGATGCCGTGCGGCAACGGCTGCTCGATGCCGCGGTCGCCGCGGCGACGAGCGTCGACTACGTCGGCGCCGGCACCGTCGAGTTCCTCATCGAGGCCGATTCGCCAGACGACATCTTCTTCATCGAGATGAATACCCGCCTTCAGGTGGAGCACCCCGTGACCGAGGAGGTCACCCGCCTGGATCTTGTCGCGCTGCAGGTGCAGGTCGCGGCGGGCGGTGCGCTTCCGGAGCCCCCCGAGGTACGTGGTCATGCCGTGGAGGCACGCGTGTACGCCGAGTCCCCCGAGCGGGGCTTCCTGCCCTCCACAGGGCGCGTCCTGCTGTTCGACGCGCCGCGCGGTGTGCGCGTGGATGCCGCGGTGGAGACCGGCTCCGAGGTCACCGGCTTCTACGACCCGATGATCGCGAAGGTGATTGCTTTCGCACCCGACCGGGAGAGCGCGCTGCGCCGGCTGGACGCCGCCCTCGCGCGCACCGTCGTGCTGGGCGTGGAGACCAACATCTCCTTCCTGCGCGCCCTCAGCACGCACGAGCGCGTCGTCGCCGGCGACCTCGACACGGGGCTGATCGAGACCATGCTGCCGCTGCCGACGCAGCAACCGACCGAGTCGATGCTGGCGGCTGCCGCGCACGCCGTGCTCCGCCCGCATGCACGCGGTGCCGCCGCGCTGTGGAGCGAGGTGCCCGGCTGGCGGATCGGGTCGCCTCAGCCGCTGCCGCGCACGGTCTTCCTCACGGATGACGACGAGCAGGTCGAGGCGCCGGCCGCCTACACCCACGGCATCCCCGTGCTGGCCGACGCAGACGGAGCGATCTGGGCATCCGAGGCTGGCGTCACGCTGCGACTGCGCCCGCTCTCACGGCGGGCGCGCATGCAGCGCCGGCTCGCGGAGCTCGAACGGGCATCCGGCCCGCGCGACCCCGAGGGCCGCGCCCCCATGCCCGGATCGGTCGTTGCGCTGCACGTCGCCGACGGCGACACCGTCCGCGAAGGAGATCCCCTCGTCTCGATCGAGGCGATGAAGATGGAGCATCCGGTGGTCGCGCCGCACGACGGCACGGTGCACCTGCTGGTCGCCGTGGGCGATCAGGTACGGCGCGACCAGCCGGTCGCCCGCGTCAGCGAAGTGGAGACATCATGACCGACGACCTCAGCAGCATCGGCCTGAACGAGGAGCAGCGCGAACTCGCCGCCATGGTGCGCGACTTCGCCGAGCAGGTGGTGGCGCCGCAGGCCTACGAGGCCGACCGCTCCCACACGCTCAACCTCGACGTGGTGCGCCAGATGGGCGAGCTGGGCCTGTTCGGCCTGCCGTTCTCGGAGGAGTACGGCGGACAGGGCGGCGACTACCTGGCCCTGGGTCTGGCCATCGAGGGTCTCGCCCGCGTGGACCAGTCCATCGCCATCACGCTCGAGGCCGGTGTCAGCCTGGGCGCCATGCCGATCTACCGGTTCGGCACCGAGGAGCAGAAGCAGGAGTACCTGCCCTCGCTGCTCGCCGCGGAGCACCTCGCCGGCTTCGGCCTGACCGAGCCGGAGGCCGGCAGTGACGCCGGTGCTTCCCGCACCACTGCCCGTCTCGAGGACGGTGAGTGGATCATCGACGGATCCAAGCAGTTCATCACCAACTCCGGCACCGCCATCACGCGCTTCGTGACGGTCACGGCCGTGACGGGGGTGAACGACGGTCGCAAGGAGATCTCCACGATCATCGTGCCCAACGGCACCCCGGGCTTCACCGTGGAGCCCGCGTACGACAAGGTCGGCTGGAACGCGTCCGACACGCACCCGCTCACCTTCCAGGGCGTGCGCGTCCCGGAGGGCAACCTGCTGGGCGAGCGAGGCCGAGGGTTCAAGAACTTCCTCAGCATCCTCGACGAGGGACGCATCGCCATCGCCGCTCTCGCCACGGGGGCCGCGGAGGGCTGCCTGGAGGCGGCCGTCGACTACGCCAAGAAGCGCACCATCTTCGGCTCCGCGCTGAGCACCCGCCAGAACGCACAGTTCACGCTGGCGCGCATGCGCGCCCGCGTGCACACGGCGCGCCTCGCATGGCACCACGCCGCGCGTCTGCGCGATGCCGGACTGCCGTTCGCCGAGGAGGCGGCCATCGCCAAGCTCGTCTCCGGCGACGCCGCGATGGACAACGCCCGCGACGCGACCCAGATCTTCGGCGGCAACGGCTTCATGAACGAGTACCCGGTGGGCCGTCACTACCGCGACTCGAAGATCCTCGAGATCGGCGAGGGCACCACCGAGGTGCAGCTCCTGGTCATCGCCCGCAAGCTCGGCCTGGCCGGCTGAGTCCGCAGAGGAGCTATGGTGCGATCATGACCGACATCGTCCAGCGCGGGCTGTACTTCGAGGAGTTCGAACTCGGTGCCAGGTACCTGCATCGTCCGGGCCGCACCGCGACCGAGGCCGACAACGTGCTGTTCACGACCCTCACCATGAACACGCAGGCCCTGCACCTGGATGCCGCGTTCGCGGGGGCTGAGCAGCCGTTCGGGCAGCGCCTGATGAACTCGATGTGGACCCTGTCCACCATGGTCGGCGCCTCGGTCGCGCAGCTCACGCAGGGAACGCTCGTGGCGCAGCTGGGACTCAGCGACATCGCCTTCCCGCACCCGGTGTTCCACGGCGACACGCTGTACACCGAGAGCGTGATCACCGACAAGCGCCTGTCGTCGTCCCGGCCGGGGCAGGGGATCGTCACGATCGCGCACACGGGTCGCAACCAGGACGGCGTGATCGTGGCGACCGCCACGCGCGTGGCGCTGATGCACTGCATGCCGGAAGGGGAATGATGACCTTCGACCTCGGACCCGCCCTGCTGTTCTGCCCGGCCGACCGTCCGGAGCGCTACCCCGGCGGGCTCGCGAAAGCGGATGCCGTGATCCTCGACCTCGAGGACGCGGTGCTTCCGGATGCCAAGGCGCAGGCGCGCGAGCATCTCGTGGCGGCGGATCTCGACCCCGCGAGGGTGATCGTGCGCGTCAACGACCCGGCATCCGCTCATTTCGCCGCCGACCTCGAGGCCGTGGCGCGCACTCCGTTCCGCACCGTGATGGTCGCCAAGACCGAGGATCCGTCCGCGCTGGACGCCTTCGGCGACGAGTACTCCCTGCTGGCGCTCTGCGAGACGGCGGCCGGCGTGCTGCACGCCGGGGCCATCGCCGCCCATCCGCGGGTCGCGGCTCTGATGTGGGGCGCGGAGGACCTGGTGGCGTCGATCGGCGGCACCGCGAGCCGGTTCCCGGACGGACGATACCGAGACGTGGCGCGACACGCGCGGGCATCCGTGCTGGTCGCCGCCGCGGCGCACGGGAAGGCCGCGATCGACGCGGTGCATCTCGACATCGACGACGAGGCCGGGCTCGCGGCCGAGGCGGCGGATGCCGTGGCGTCGGGGTTCCGCGCCACCGCCTGCATCCACCCGAAGCAGGTCGCGATCATCCGCGATGCCTACCGGCCCGATGCGGCGACCCTGGACTGGGCGCGCGCTGTGCTCGCCGCCGCCGAGGGGGAGCGGGGCGTGTTCCGCTTCCAGGGGCGGATGGTCGACGAGCCGGTGCTGCGGCACGCCAGGGCGGTGCTGAGCCGGGTCTGACCCGGATCGGGCC
Source organism: Microbacterium sp. 22195 (assembly GCF_052056515.1). Classification (NCBI taxonomy): domain Bacteria; kingdom Bacillati; phylum Actinomycetota; class Actinomycetes; order Micrococcales; family Microbacteriaceae; genus Microbacterium; species Microbacterium sp. 22195. The sequence continues at coordinate 545,451 of NZ_JBQEPE010000001.1, read as the reverse complement.
GAGGCGCGTCAGAGGACCGGGACGTCCTCGAGCAGTCGCAGCGAGCCCGGCGACACCTCGAAGCGGTGCAGCGACCCGTTCCCGAGCACACTGCCGATCTTGGGCAGCGTCCCGCCGGAGGCGTGGTCGATGAGAGATCGGATGACGCCGCCGTGGGTCACGACGATGATCGACTCGGCCGTCGGCGCGGAACGACGCCGTGCGTCACGCGCGATCCGGTGCAGGGCGCTCATCGCACGGATGCACACCTCGTCGAGTGTCTCCGCGCCGGGGACCACGGCGTGCCAGTCACCGTACGCGTCGATGTACTCCTGGACCAGCAGGCCCTCGCCTTCGCCGAACTCGCGCTCGCGCACATCGTGCACGAGCGCCGGCGCCTCGAGGCCGAGCTCACCCGCGATGATCTCCGCGGTCTCCCGCGCGCGGAGCAGCGGGCTCGCGTAGATCGCGTGATGCGTGTCCCTCGACAGCCGCCCGGCGGCCATGAGCGCATCCGCGCGTCCGGTGTCGTTCAGGGGGATGTCGGTGGACCCCTGAATTCGCCGAGCGAGGTTCCAGTCGGTCTGCCCGTGGCGCACAAGGGTGAGAAGAGTCACACTCCGACCCTACGCGAGAGCGCCTGCGAGGGCGCTCAGCACGGGGGAGGTGCCGCCGGTCAGCACGGCGTCGGCCCAGGCATCCGCCCTCGTCGGCTCGCGGTTGACGATCACCAGCGGGATGCCGCGGCGCCGTGCGCGCTCGATGATGCGGATGCCGGAGTTCACGGTGAGCGACGTGCCGGCCACGAGCAGCGCGTCCGCCGCGGTCACCACGGACTCGGCGGAGCGGAAGCGGGCGGCGGGGACGAACTCGCCGAAGAACACCACCTCGGGTTTGAGCATGCCCCCGCACACCGTGCAGGGCGGGATCACGAAGCCCTCCGTGCTCTCCGGTGTCACGTCCCCGTCGGGGTTCAGCTCGATGTTCTCGGGCGTGCGGACCCAGGGGTTCAGCGCCTCGAGCTGCTCGGCGATCGCCCGGCGGTCGAACACCTGTCCGCAGTCCAGACACAGCGTGCGGTGCATGGTCCCGTGGATCTCGACCACCCGGGAGCTTCCTGCGCGCAGATGCAGGCCGTCGACGTTCTGGGTGACCACGCCGCTCACCACGCCGGCGCGTTCCATCCGCGCCAGCGCCACGTGGCCCTCGTTCGGTTCCGGCGCGGTGAACGCCAGCCAGCCCAGGTGACCGCCCAGCCAGTAGCGGCGACGTGCGGACTCGTCGGCGAGGTAGGTCTGGATGGTCATCGGGTTCGCGCGCGTGCGAGCCCCGACGCCGCGATACGCGGGAATCCCCGAATCGGTGGAGATGCCGGCGCCGGTGAGCACCGCAACCCGTCGGCCTCTCAGCAGCCCCACGGCATGATCAATGCGCGTGCGGGTGTCGTCGTCGATCGTGTCCGGGAGCTGCACGCTCGGCAGTCTACGTCTCCGAGCGGGTCAGGGCTCCGCTGCCGCGGCACCTTCCTGACAGAGTGGAGGGATGCACGTGATCCCGGTCTCCGATCCCGCCGACCCCCGGCTCGACGACTACCGCTCGCTGACGGACACGGCGCTGCGCCGCAGGAACGAGACCGAGGGCGGGCTCTACATGGCCGAGTCCGCCAAGGTGATCGCCCGCGCCGTGCAGGCCGGCCACCGGCCGCGATCCGTGCTCACGCAGGAGAAGTGGCTGGACGCCGTCGTCGGCGCCCTGGGGGATGCGGGCAGCGTCGCCGACACGCCCGTGTACACGGCATCCGCCGAGGTGTCCGAGACGGTCACGGGCTTCGCCATCCACCGGGGCCCGCTCGCCGCCATGCACAGGCCGGCTTTGACGTCGGTGGCCGACGTGCTGCAACGGGCACGGCCGGACCGGGGCCGGATCGCCGTGCTCGAAGGGCTCACGGACCACACGAACGTCGGCGCCGTGTTCCGCTCCGCCGCAGCGCTGGGCGTGGACGCGGTGCTCGTGACGCCCGACTGCGCCGACCCGCTGTATCGCCGCTCTGTGCGGGTGTCCATGGGCACCGTGTTCCAGGTGCCGTGGACGCGCATTCCGGCATGGCCGGAGGGCATGCGCGAGCTGCAGGAGGCCGGATTCGTCGTGGCGGGCATGACGCTGGGCGCGGGCGCGATCGAGCTGGACGACCTCGTCGCCGAGGATCACACCCGGCTCGCGATGATCCTCGGCACCGAGGGCGACGGGATCCGCGCCGAGACGGACGCCCTGCTGGACCGCCGAGTCACGATCCCGATGATGGGCGGCGTGGACTCGCTGAACGTCGCGGCGGCATCGGCCGTCGCCTTCTACGCCACCAGATGAGCTCGCCGCGGAGAGCGCCTGGTCAGAGGGCCGGGCGCGGCCGCGCGATCAGCTCTCGGCGCCGGGTATCCGCACCGGAGACGGCTCGGGCCGCTTGGCCTCGACGTGGTCGCCCGAGGACTGGTGACGCAGCCGCCGCAGCACCCAGGGGACCAGGTGCTCGCGCGCCCAGCCGATGTCCTCGGCTCGCGCCTCGCGCCAGGTGCGCACCGGGACGGGGTCGGGCTGCATCGCCTGCAGGTCGTTCGGCACGTTGAGCGCACGCAGCACCATCCGAGCGATCTCGTGGTGACCGAGCGCGTTGTAGTGCAGCCGGTCGTCGTCGAAGAAGCGCGGGTCCTGCACGACCTTCAGCGACCACTGGTCGGCGATGATGCAGTCGTACCGGTCGCCGATCGCGCGCACGTTCTCGTTGTAGATCGCGACCTTGCCGCGGAACGGCCGGAACACCGGGGTGAAGCCGGTGTCGATCCCGGTGAAGAGAACCACCGCGGCGCCGGTGGAGGAGAGCCGGGCGACGGCGTCCTCGAGCTGAACGGCGATCTCGTCGGGATCGGTGCCCGGGCGGATCACGTCGTTCCCGCCGGCGCAGATCGAGACGAGATCGGGCTTGAGCGCGACCGCCGGCTCGATCTGATCCGCGACGATCTGGGCGATCAGCTTGCCGCGCACGGCGAGATTGGCGTAGGCGAAGTCGTCCACGTCCTGACCCAGCACCTCGGCGACGCGATCGGCCCAGCCGCGCAGCCCGCCTGGCAGATCGGGCGCGGGGTCGCCGACGCCCTCGGTGAACGAGTCGCCGACGGCGACGAACCGCCGCCAGGGGTGCGGTCCCTCGTTCTCGACGAACGGGGTGCGAGACGTCTCCTGGTCCACCATCGGGTTCTCCTTCGGCATCACGCGTCCGGAGTGCGGGCGCCTGAGAGAGCCTACCCGCGCTGATGGGTGGGCGCGCAGAGCGTTGTCGGCGGGCTGGATTATCGTTGAGCAGTGCTCTCTCCGTCCTTCCCTCAGCGCGCCCCGTGGGGTACCGCCGACAAGCTGAGGGCATGGCAGCGGGAGGCGCTGGACGCGTATTTCCAGGCCGATCAGCGGGATTTCCTCGTCGCCGCCACCCCCGGGGCAGGCAAGACCACCTTCGCGCTCACGCTCGCGGTCGAGCTGCTGCGCATGGGCGAGGTGAACCGTGTCATCGTGGTCGCGCCGACCGAGCATCTGAAGACGCAGTGGGCGGATGCGGCCGCGCGCGTCCACATCCGCCTGGATCCCCGGTTCCGCAACAGCCACTGGGCGCCCTCCCGGCAGTACCACGGCGTGGTCGTCACCTATGCGCAGGTGGCGGCGAAGTCCAGCGTGCACCGGCACCTGACCGAGGACGCGAGGACGCTCGTCATCCTGGACGAGGTGCACCACGGCGGCGACGCCCTCAGCTGGGGCGACGCCATCCGCGATGCCTACGGGCCGGCCCGTAGGCGGCTGCTGCTGTCGGGCACCCCGTTCCGCAGCGACACCGCGCCCATCCCGTTCGTGGAGTACATCCCCGACGAGTCCGGCGCACGGGTCTCCAGCACCGACTACCGCTACGGATACGGGCGGGCCCTGGCCGACGGCGTCGTGCGGCCGGTGCTGTTCCACATGTACTCGGGCAAGATGCGCTGGCGCACCAGCGCGGGTGACGAGCTCGAGGCGCATCTCGGACAGGACAACACCAAGGACGTCGCCTCGCAGGCCTGGCGCACCGCGCTGGACCCCGAGGGGGAGTGGATGCCGGCGGTGCTGTCCGCAGCCGATCGCCGCCTCACCGAGATCCGTCACCACGTCCCCGATGCCGGCGGACTCGTGCTCGCGACGGATCAGACGGTCGCGCGCGCGTACGCCAAGATCCTGCACAGCATCACGGGCGAGCAGCCGACCGTCGTGCTCTCCGACGACGCCTCGGCGTCCGAGCACATCGAGAGGTTCAGCGAGACGGACCGGCGCTGGATGGTCGCCGTGCGCATGGTGTCCGAGGGCGTCGACGTCCCGCGCCTGGCGGTGGGCGTGTACGCGACGTCGTCGTCGACCCCGCTGTTCTTCGCGCAGGCCATCGGGCGCTTCGTGCGCGCGAGGCGACGCGGCGAGGCCGCCAGCGTGTTCCTGCCGAACGTCCCCGTGCTGATGACCCTCGCGAACGAGATGGAGCGTCAGCGCGACCACGCGCTCGATCGGCGGGACAAGGACGATGACGGCCTCGAGGATTCGCTGCTGGAGAGCGCGAACCGCGAGGAGGACGCGTCCGACGCCCTCACCCAGGAATTCAGCTATCAGGCGATCTCGTCTCTGGCGCATTTCGATCGGGTCGTGTTCGAGGGCAAGGAGTTCGGTCAGCTCGCCGAGCCGGGCACCCCCGAGGAGGAGGAGTTCATCGGGTTCCCCGGTCTTCTCGAGCCCGAGCACGTGCATGAGCTGCTCATGCAGCGCCAGGCCAGGCAGGGCAGGCTGCGCCAGGCGCGGGAGGCGGCCACCCCGGTCGAGACGACGACCCTCCCCGCGCCCCTGCATCGCACCCTTCGCGAGCAGCGGCAGCTGCTGAACAGCCTGGTCGGCCTGTACGCGCGGCAGACCGGCGAGCCGCATGGATCCGTGCACGCAGAGCTGCGCCGGATGTGCGGCGGCCCGGCCGTCGCCCAGGCGACCGTCTCGCAGTTGCAGGCGCGGATCGACCTGCTGCGCAAGCGCGTACGGACCTGACGCCCCCGCACCGACCGCCCGGTGGCGCGCGCTGGTTCGGGCGTCCGAAATCCTGTCAATCCGCGTCCTGATGCGGTTCGGAGGTGCCCGCGTCGATACCGTGGAATGCTGATCTACCCACGGAGGATGCATGTCTGCCCCCGCCCACGCCACTGCTGCGGATCGCAAGCAATGGGCCCGCTATCTGGTCGAGGAACGCGCCGAGGGAGCCGTGTACTCCCGGCTCGCCGCTCGGAGAGAAGGCGAGGAGAAGGAGATCCTGCTCTCCCTCGCGGAAGCCGAGCGCCGCCACGAGCAGCACTGGCTCGATCTGCTCGGAGGGGAGGAGCCCTCCCGGCTTCCCCGGGCCGGTCTCCGCTCCCGGATGCTGGGCTGGATGGCCGGCAGGTTCGGGTCCATCTTCGTGCTCGCGCTCGCGCAGAGCGCCGAGGCGCGTTCGCCCTACGACAGCGAGAAGTACGCCACCCCGGCGATGCGGGCCGATGAGAAGGTGCACCACGAGGTGGTCCGCGGCCTCGCTGCACGCGGGCGTCGCCGGCTCTCCGGCTCGTTCCGTGCTGCGGTCTTCGGCGCGAACGACGGGCTCGTGTCGAACCTCGCGCTGGTGCTCGGCATCGGGGCGACGGGGGTCGGCTCAGGCCTGGTGCTCTTCAGCGGCATCGCCGGCCTTCTCGCCGGCGCCCTGTCGATGGGGGCGGGGGAGTTCGTCTCCGTGCGCTCCCAGCGCGAGCTGCTGGCCGCCACGGAGGAGAGCAACGACGCGGATGCCACCGCGGGCGATCTCGACATCGATGCCAACGAGCTCGCGCTCGTGTACCGGGCGCGCGGCATGGACGAGGACGAGTCGCTGGCACGCGCCCAGCGGGTCGTGAGCGCGGCGCAGGCCGGCATCCGTCGCGACGCGACCGGACCGATCGGCGTGCCGAACGATCACGAGATCGTCGGCAGCGACTGGACGGCAGCGATCTCCAGCTTCCTGCTGTTCGCGTCCGGCGCGATCGTGCCGGTGCTGCCGTGGCTCTTCGGGCTCACGGGCTTCACCGCGATCGTCGTAGCGCTGGTTCTCGTCGGAGTCGCGCTGCTCAGCACGGGTGCGATGGTCGGCATCCTCTCCGGCGGTCCGCCGCTCAAGCGCGCGCTGCGGCAGCTGGCGATCGGCTTCGGGGCGGCGGCGATCACGTACGTGCTCGGTCTCGTGTTCGGCGTCGGCGCGGTGTGAGCGGAGTCATGCGCTGAGTCATCCGCGTGTCGTCAACCCCCTTTCCGGGCTCGGCGACATGCGGATGACTGGATGCTCCGCACCGAAGAGCAAGGAGCAGAGCATGGCCCAGATCATCGAGACCGTGGATGTCGACGTCCCCGTGCGCGTCGCGTACGACCAATGGACCCAGTTCGAGAGCTTCCCCGACTTCCTCGAGGAGGTGGTCTCGATCACCCAGGTGGATGACACGCGCAACCACTGGGTCGTCGAGGTCGGCGGCGCGCGCCGCGAGTTCGACACCGAGATCACCGAGCAGCACCCGGATGACCGTGTCGCCTGGCGCAGCGTCGGCGGTGAGACAGCCCATGCGGGCGTGGTGAGCTTCCACCGCCTGAGCGACGATTCCAGTCGCGTGACCGTGCAGATCGACTGGAAGCCGGAGGGCCTGGCCGAGATGGTCGGCTCGATGGCGGGCCTCGCATCCCACGCGGTCAGGAAGGACCTCGACAACTTCAAGGACTTCATCGAGAACCGCAGAACGGCGACCGGCGCCTGGCGCGGCGATGTCGACGCCTGACGCGGAGAAGGCCCCGGATCTCTCGATCCGGGGCCTTCTCCGTTCTGTGCGCGAGGGGGGACTTGAACCCCCACGCCCTATGCGGGCACTAGCACCTCAAGCTAGCGCGTCTACCTATTCCGCCACCCGCGCAGGTGATGAAAAGTCGTTGCCGACCGAAGAATGACTCTAGCACGGTCCGCGGACAGCCACGAACCACGCCGACGCCCGGGCGTGGCACGCCGTTTCGATAGCCTGGAGCCATGTCGGATTCCTCCCTGCCCGAAGTCGCCCGGATCGCCCGTGATCTGATCCGCATCGACACCTCCAACTTCGGCGGAGGGAACTCGAAGGGCGAACGCGAAGCCGCGGAGTACGTCGGCGCCTACCTCGCCTCGCTCGGACTCGAGCCGGAGTACTACGAGCCGATCCCGAACCGGACCAACGTGATGGCACGCGTCAGGGGCAGCAACCCTGAGCGTCCCGCACTGGTCGTGCACGGACACCTGGACGTGGTGCCCGCCATGGCCGAGGACTGGAGCGTCGACCCGTTCGAGGGCGTCGTCCGCGACGGGATGCTGTGGGGGCGCGGCGCCGTGGACATGAAGAACATGGACGCCATGATCCTCACCGCGGTCGCCGATCTGCTGCGGGCGGGCGAGCAGCCCGAGCGCGACCTGATCCTGGTGTTCTTCGCGGATGAGGAGAACGGCGGCGTCGAGGGCTCCGCTCTCGTCGTGCGCGACAGGCCGGAATGGTTCTCCGGCGCGACCGAGGCGATCAGCGAGGTGGGCGGGTACTCGATCACGGTCGACGATCACCGCGCCTATCTGCTGCAGGTGGGGGAGAAGGCCCTGATGTGGCTCCGGCTCGTCGCCAAGGGCCGCGCCGGGCACGGCAGTCGCTACCACGAGCAGAACGCCGTCACGCGCCTCGCAGAGGCCGTCGCCGCCGTCGGCCGCACCCGCTGGCCCATCCGGCTCACTCCGACGACTCAGGCGCTTCTGGACGGACTGAGCGAGCTGACCGGCCGGCCGATCGACGATCCGGACGCGCTGGCCGCGGCCGCCGGACCGGCAGAGGCCTTCCTGCGCTCCACGTTCCGCACCACCGCGAACCCCACCGCGCTCACCGCCGGCTACAAGCACAACGTGATCCCCGAGACCGCAGAGGCCCTGATCGACGTCCGCGTGATCCCCGGGACCGAGGACGACGTGCTCGCCGAGCTGCAGCGGATCGTCGGCGACGACGTCCGCATCGAGACCGTCGTGCGCGACATCGGCATGGAGACGCCGTTCACCGGCGACCTCGTGGATGCCATGGTCGCGGCCCTGGGGAAGCACGACCCCGGAGTGCCGGTGATCCCGTACCTGCTCGGCGCAGGCACGGACAACAAGGCGCTGGCCTCGATCGGCATCACCGGGTACGGATTCGCGCCGCTGCAGCTGCCCGCCGATCTCGACTTCACAGGGATGTTCCACGGAGTGGACGAGCGCGTCCCCGTAGAATCTCTTGTCTTCGGTCAGCGCGTGCTGACCGATCTGCTGCGCTCCTGCTGACCGGCATCCGCCCGGGGACACCGACGCCTCACCCTTGGAAAGCACCGCATGAATCTGCTCGAAGCCCTTCTGCTCGGCGTCGTCCAGGGACTCACCGAGTTCCTGCCGATCTCCTCCAGCGCGCATCTGCGCATCGTCGGGGCGCTGCTTCCCTCCGGTGAGGACCCGGGTGCGGCGTTCACCGCGATCACCCAGATCGGCACGGAGGCGGCCGTCGTGGTGTTCTTCTGGCGCGACATCGTGCGCATCATCGGCACGTGGTTCCGCTCCCTGACCGGCAAGGCGCCGCGCAACGACCCCGACGCGAGGATGGGATGGCTGATCATCCTCGGCAGCATCCCGATCGTCCTGCTGGGGCTGCTCTTCCAGGACAAGATCGAGACGACGCTGCGATCGCTCTGGATCGTCGCGATCATGCTCATCGGCTTCGGTCTGCTGCTCGGCATCGCGGACTACATCGGCGCCAAGAAGCGCAAGCTCGACGAACTCACCTACCCGCACGGCATCGCCTACGGCGTGGCGCAGGCTTTCGCTCTGGTGCCGGGCGTGTCGCGATCCGGCGGCACCATCACGATGGGCCTCTTCCTCGGCTATGAGCGCGCAGCAGCCGCCCGATACGCGTTCCTGCTCGCGATTCCCGCGGTGTTCGGCAGCGGCTTCTACCAGCTGTTCAAGCACGGCGGCGAGGCCGGCCAGTACTTCAGCCTGGGGGAGACCTTCGCGGCGACCGGCATCGCATTCGTCGTGGCGCTCGGGGTGATCGCGTTCTTCATGAACTGGATCTCCAAGCGCAGCTTCCTGCCGTTCGTGATCTACCGGGTGCTGCTGGGCGGCACGCTCATCGTGCTGCTGTCCACGGGCGTGCTCTCGCCGCGCTGATCGGTCACTTCTTGTCGGGGCCGTCGCCGCGGCGGCGCAGGTAGCGCTCGAACGCCTGGGCGATGGCGTCACCGGAGGCATCGGGCGAGTCCCAGGTGTCGCGAGTCCGCTCCAGCTGGTGGATGTACTCGGTCATGTCCTCGTCCTCGGCCGCGGCGGCGTCGATGGACGCCTCCCACGCCGCGGCCGCCGTGCGCAGGTGCTCGCGGGCGGGACCCACGCCGGTGAGCTCCTCGAGCCGATCCAGCAGCGCCAGGGTCGCCTTGGGCGAGGGGGCGGCGGTCGCGACGTAGTGCGGCACGCTGGCCCACAGGCTCGCGGAGGGGATCTCGGCGCGCTCGGCGAAGTGCTCGAACACGCTCAGGATGCCCACCGGCCCCTCATAGGTGGACTTGTCCAGGCCGTGCGCAGCGCGCACCCGCTCGTTCTGGCTCGACGCGAAGATCGAGATGGGACGGGTGTGCGGCACATCCGAGAGCATCGCCCCGAGAGTGACCAGGCCCGTCACATCGTCGCGCAGTGCCACGTCGATGAACTCCGTGGCGAACGCCTGCCACGCCCGCGCCGGCTCCGAACCGGTGAGCAGCCACAGCTCCGGGCCCTCGGCCGTGCTCGTGGGGCGCCACAGCGTGGCCTCCGGCCAGTGCAGCTCGCGGCGCCCGGAGGCATCCATCCGGGATGAGGGACGGGTGTACTGATAGTCGAAGTACAGCTCGGGATCGACGGAGTGCACGGCCTCGTAGCTCCCCGCGTCGCGCAGCGCGCCGATGGCGCCGCTGGCCGCCTCGCCGGCGTCGTTCCAGCCGTCGAACGCGGCGACGATGATGCGTGAGCCGAGAGCGTCCACCGTTCTCCCTCCTGTCATCCGGGGCCTGCACCCCCGGAAGTGTCCCTCCAGGCTAGTCGCCCGGCATCAGCCCTGGGCCGGCTCCCGGCTAGCATGGGTTCAGTGAGCAACAAGCCCAGCGCAGTCCTGTGGGACATGGACGGAACCCTCGTCGACACCGAGCCGTACTGGATGGACGCCGAGACCGTCCTGGTCGAGTCGTTCGGCGGCACCTGGACCCACGAGGACGCGCTCCAGCTGGTCGGGAACGGCCTGCACGACAGCGCCCTCATCCTGCAGAGGTACGGCGTCGACATGGAGGCGGACGCCATCGTCCAGCACCTCACGGATGCCGTCGCAGGCCGCCTCCGCGCCGACGGGGTCCCGTTCCGGCACGGCGCGCGCGAACTGCTCGCAGACCTGCGCGCCAACGGCATCCCCACGGCCCTGGTGACCATGTCCCTGCGCCGCATGGCGCTCGACGTCGTCTCGCTGATCGACTTCGACGCCTTCGACCTCGTGGTCGCCGGCGATGACGTCGCCCGCCCCAAGCCCTTCCCCGACCCGTACCTGCGAGCCGCCGAGCTGCTGGAGATCGACATCACCGATGCCGTCGTGATCGAGGACTCCGGCACCGGAGTCGCGGCAGGTCGGGCATCCGGAGCGGTGACCCTGGGCGTGCCGCACATCGTCTCCCTGGACGGCTCGGACGCGCACGAACTGTGGCCGACGCTCGCGGGACGCACGTCCGCCGACATCCGCGACCTCGCCGGCCGCCACGCCAAGGAGAACGCATGAGCGCCAATCGACCCCGCGGGCCGTTCCGAGAGGGCGACCGCGTGCAACTGACCGGGCCGAAGGGGCGGATGCACACCATCACGCTGCGCGCGGACGGGGAGCTGCACACCCACCACGGAGTGCTCAAGCACACCCAGTTGATCGGTCAGCCGGACGGCTCCGTCGTGACCAACAGCGGCGGACACGACTACCTGGCCCTGCGGCCGCTGCTGCGGGACTTCGCGATGTCGATGCCCCGCGGCGCTGCGATCGTGTACCCGAAGGACTCGGCGCAGATCGTCATGCAGGCCGACATCTTCCCGGGCGCCGTCGTCGTCGAGGCCGGCGTCGGCTCCGGCGCCCTCTCGCTCGCCCTGCTTCGGGCCATCGGCCACGAGGGCAGGCTGACCTCGTTCGAGCGGCGCGAGGACTTCGCGGAGGTGGCGCGCGCGAACGTCGAGACATTCTTCGGCGAGACGCCCGACACCTGGAGCGTCGTGGTCGGCGACCTGGGGGAGGAGCTGCCCGCGCAGTTCGAGGACGGCACGGTCGATCGCGTCGTGCTGGACATGCTCGCACCCTGGGAGTGCATGGACGTCGTCGCCGATGCCCTCGCGCCCGGCGGCGTGGTGATCTGCTACGTCGCCACGGCCACGCAGCTGTCGCGCGTCGCGGAGTACATCCGCGGCACGGGACTGTTCACGGATCCGGATGCCTCCGAGACCATGGTCCGCGGATGGCACGTCGAGGGGCTGGCCGTCCGACCCGACCACCGCATGGTCGCGCACACCGGGTTCCTGCTGACCGCGCGGCGCCTGGCGCCGGGTGCGGTTCCTCCCGAGGTGAAGCGCCGTGCCTCCAAATCCAGCTACGGCGACGAGGACGTGGAGCTGTGGACCCCCGGCGCGGTCGGTGACCGCGAGATCACCGACAAGAACCTGCGCAAGCGGGTGCGCGAGGCGCAGAAGGCCGCGAACGGCGCGCGCACCGCCGCCGCATCGCGCGAGGGCGACAGCGCTTCGGAATAGACTGGGGCGCGTGCGTAAAACGACCGCTGCCGTCTCGGCCCTCGCCCTGTCCGCTCTCGTCCTGACGGGCTGCTCGACCGCGCCGGGATCCGGCGCCGCCGGTTGCGAGCGCAGCGAGTCCGCCGCGCTCTCGATGGCCGTCAAGGCGACCGGTGACATCGGCTCCGCGAAGGTGAGCCTGACAGCGCCGATGCCGACGTCGAAGGTGGTCTACGACGACCTCGTGGTGGGCGACGGCGCGGTCGTGCGCGAGAAGACCCAGGACGTGGTCGGCTCCATCACCCTGCTGAACGGCGCCACCGGTCAGATGATCGACAGCGGCGCGGGCGTGTGGTCCCCGAAGACGCTCAGCGAGCAGTTCGGCGGTATCGGCGCGGCGCTGCAGTGCGCGACGAACGGCTCCCGGGTCGCGTTCGCGGTCCCTGCGAAGGACCTTCCCGAGGGCATGGCAGCCCAGGTCGGCCTGGGCCCCGACGAGAGCATCGTGGGCACCATCGACATCCAGGAGGTGCTGCGGCCGAAGGCGCAGGGCCGCGACGTCTTCAACGACGCGCAGGGCATCCCGTCGGTGGTGCGCGCGCCCAGCGGGCAGCCGGGCATCATCGTCCCCGACGGCGCGGCGCCGAAGAAGCTCGTGACCGAGACCCTCATCGAGGGCGACGGCGCGAAGGTCGGCAAGGGCCTGGCGATGTTCCAGTACACGGCGGTGAAGTGGTCGACCCGTGCCGTGACGGGTTCCTCGTGGGAGAAGGGCGTCGTGTACGACACCTCCACCCTCCCGCCGCAGGTGATGACGCAGGTCGCGAAGGCGACCGTGGGGAGCCAGATTCTCGTGGTCGACCCCGAGAAGACCGGCGACGACGCCATCGTCTACGTCGTCGACGTGCTGGGAATCGTCCCGCCGGAGCTGGTCCGGGGATGACGCCGGCCCAGATCCCCGCGGAGGAGCGGCTGACGAATCTCGTCGTGGCGCTGATGGCCACGGAGATCGGCCTGACCAAGCAGCAGATCCTCGACAACGTCTCCGGGTACCGTCAGCGCGTCGAAGCCGGTGCGAAGCCCGATTCGCTGGAGAAGATGTTCGAGCGCGACAAGGACGAGCTGCGCGCGCTCGGCATGCCCGTGGAGACGATCGGCGATCCGGCTGATCCTCAGGACATGCGCGAGGCCCGCTACCGGATTCCGCAGGCCGACTACGACCTGCCCTCCGACATCGAGTTCACGGACGCGGAGCTCGCGGTGCTGCGCCTCGCCGGCAGCGTGTGGAGCAGCGAATCCGTCTCCGCCGATGCCCAGGCCGGCGTCCGCAAGATCCGGGCGCTCGGCATCGACGGGGACGAGCCGATCATCGGTTTCGCGCCGCGCATCGCCGTGCAGGATGCTGCCTTCCCCGCCCTGCAGGAGGGCATCGAACGCAACCGCGTGGTGGTCTTCGACTACCTGAAGCCCGGTGAGGACGCACCCACGCGCCGCCGCATCCGTCCGCTGGTCCAGGTCGAGTACGAGTCGCGCTGGCACCTGTACGGGTTCGACGTGGATGCCGACGGTGAGCGCACCTTCCTGCTCAGCCGCATCGTCAGCGATGTGAAGGTCACGGGCCAGGGCTTCGACCCCGTCGCGCGCGACGGGGCTGCGGAGCGAGCGCTCGCGGGTCTCGCGGAGGTGGCCGCATCGCAGCAGGCCCTGCTCGAGATCACCCCGGGGACCGAGGCCGCCCTGCGGCTCGGGCGCCGAGGAGTTCCCGCAGTCCAGGGCATCCGGGTGCCCTACGTCGACCGGCACATCTTCGCCGACGAGCTGGCCACCTACGGACCCGAGGTGCGGGTGGTGGAGCCGGCCGATCTCCGCGACAGCGTGATCCAGCGCCTGCACGCGATCGTCGACGCGCACGCCGCCGAAGCGACCGCCGGAGAGGGGAGTGCCGAATGAGCTCCGCACCGCTTCTGGCCGCGGACCGCGTGCGCCTCTACCTCACGCTCGTCCCGTACCTGCTCGAGCGCGGCCAGGTCACGCTCGACGAGGCCGCGGCCGAGTTCGGCGTGACCGCCGCGCAGATGCGCGCCATGGTCGAGAAGCTCACCGTGATCGGCCTGCCGGGCGACTCCGGGTACTGGCAGCTCCCGCAGGAGATGTTCGACATCGACTGGGACCTGCTCGACGAGCACGACATCATCGAGATCACGCACGACGTGGCCTTCCGCCGGGTTCCCCGGTTCACCGCCCGGGAGGCGGCGGCGCTGCTCGCCGGCCTCCAGCTCGTCGCCGCGGTGCCCGCCGTGGCAGACTCCGGACTGGTCAGCGGCCTGATCGCCAAGCTCTCCCGGGGCTCCGCCGACGCTCCTCCCGATCTGCTCATCGCGCCGGTGGAGGTCACCGAGGTTCAGCAGGTCGTCTCGCGCGCGCTGCACGACGGCGTGGCCGTGGCGTTCCGGTATCAGGCCCCGGATGCCGAGCCCACGACGCGCACGGTCGACCCGCGTCAGATCCTGATCACGAACGGGCAGTGGTATCTGCAGGGATGGTGTCATCTGCGGCAGGCGATGCGCACCTTCCATCTCGATCGCGTCAGCGATGCGCATCTGACCGAGATCCCGATCACCCACGGTGACGCGCCCGTGCCTGCGGAGTTCGGCGGAGGCGGCGACGTCTCGGACCACGTCACAGTGCGGCTGCCCGAGCGGATGCTGCCGCTGCTGGGCGCCTTCCCGTACGAGGAGATCGACCGGGCCGACGCCGTCGTCACCGTACGGATGAGCATGGCGGACCCCCGTGGGATCAAGCGGATCGCCGGACGATTCGGGGGTGCGCTGGAGGTGCTCGACCCGCCCATCGCGCGGTGCGCGACACGCGAATGGGCATCCGCCGCACTCGACCTCTATACGGTGCCCGAGGCCTCTTCGGCACAGGTAGACTGAACGGAATCCGACCCACCAAGAGGAGAAATCCATGGGTAATCTTTTCGCAGGCCCGCACCTGTGGATCATTCTGATCATCATCCTTCTTCTGTTCGGCGCGGCGAAGCTGCCGGCGCTGGCGAAGAGCCTGGGACAGTCCGCACGCGTGTTCAAGGGCGAGATGAAGGCGATGAAGGACGACGACGCTCCGGAGGCCGGCGCCGACGGCCCGACCGCGACGTCGACCGGTACTGCAGCCCCGGCGGCTGAGCGTCCTGCTGACCAGGACACACCGCCCCGCGCCTCGTAGGTCGTGACAGAACTGAGCGTCGACGCGCCTTCTTCCGAGGGGAGCCACGATCGACGGATGTCGCTGGGCGAGCACCTCAGGGAGGCTCGTCGGCGCCTGATCATCGCGGTGATCGCGCTGGTCGTCGGCATGGTGATCGCCGCGATCCTCACCGAACCGGTGCTCAAGCTGATGGCGTGGCCGATCAACGAGATCAATGCGCTGCGCGGCAAGGACTTCGCCGCGCTGATGTTCACGAAGATCTCGTCGGGATTCAACCTCCGCCTGCGGATGTCCCTCGCCATCGGCCTGCTGCTGTCCGCACCGATCTGGCTGTGGCAGATCTGGGCGTTCATCGTGCCCGGGCTCACGAAGAAGGAGATCAAGTACACGGTCGGGTTCGTCCTCGCTGCGATCCCGCTCTTCTTCGCCGGCGGCGCGGTCGCGATCTGGGTGGCGCCGCACGTGATCGAGGTGATGTCGGGATTCGTGCCGGGCATCGGCAAGAACTTCCTCGACGCCGAGTACTACTACGACTTCATCCTCAAGTTCATCCTGGTGATCGGCATCTCGTTCGTGCTCCCGGTGTTCATGGTGGCGCTGAACCTCGCCGGTGTGATCACCGGCAGGGGACTGCTGAAGGGATGGCGGATCGCGGTGCTCGTCGCCTCGGTCTTCGCCGCCATCGCGACGCCGGCGGCCGACATCGGATCGATGTTCCTGGTCGGCGGCATCCTGATCGTGCTGTACTTCGCCGCGGCCGGAGTGTCGCTCCTCTTCGACCGTCGTAAGCGGAAGAAGCGCATCGCGGACGGTCTCGATCCGGACGCAGCCGCCGCATGAGCTCGCCGGCTGAGCGCTACGCATCCGCACAGACGGCGGCGCAGCATCCTCAGACGCGGCAGTTCGCCGCCGCACAGCGCTTCGCACTGGATCCCTTCCAGCTCGACGCCTGCCAGGCGCTCGAGCGCGGGCGGAGCGTGCTCGTCGCCGCACCCACGGGAGCGGGAAAGACGATCGTCGGCGAGTTCGCGATCCACCTGGCGATGCAGACTGCGGGGGACAAGGCGTTCTACACGACGCCGATGAAGGCGCTCTCCAATCAGAAGTTCCGTGAACTGGTCGACGTCTACGGCGCCGACGAGGTGGGGCTGCTCACCGGCGACACGAACATCAACGGCAACGCGCGCATCGTGGTGATGACCACCGAGGTGCTGCGCAACATGCTGTACGCCGGCTCGGACTCGCTCCGGGGCCTGCGCTACGTGGTGATGGACGAGGTGCACTACCTCGCCGACCGATTCCGCGGACCGGTCTGGGAGGAGGTCATCCTGCACCTTCCGCAGGAGGTGCGCCTGATCTCGCTCAGCGCCACCGTCTCCAACGCCGAGGAGTTCGGCGACTGGCTCGACACCGTGCGCGGAGACACCGACGTGATCGTCTCCGAGATCCGGCCCGTGCCGCTGGAGCAGCACGTGCTGGTCCGCGACGACCTGCTGCCGCTGTTCGACGACCGCGCAGGCGTTGCGACCGCGCAGGTGAACCAGGAGCTGTTCCGCATCCGCTCGTTCACCGGCTCCCGGTACGAGAGCAACCGCAGCGCGCAGGAGTACCGCAGCGATCGCCATGCCGGACGGCAGGCGAAGCGACCTCCGCGAGGCGGGAAGCGGCCCGTCCGCTCTGCCAACATGCGGCGCATCGAGCGGATGGACCGTCCGGACGTCGTGCGGCTGCTGGAGCGGTCGAACCTGCTCCCCGCCATCTTCTTCATCTTCAGCAGGGTCGGCTGCGACGCCGCCGTGCAGCAGGTGCGCCGGGCGGGGATCCGCCTCACCACGCAGGAGGAGCGCACCGAGATCCGCGAGATCGTCAACGAGCGCACGCGGTCGCTGCAGGACGAGGATCTCGACGTCCTGGGCTTCTGGGAATGGCGCGACGACCTCGAGCGCGGCGTCGCGTCGCACCACGCCGGCCTTCTCCCGGCGTTCAAGGAGGTCGTCGAGGAGCTGTTCCAGCGCAAGCTCGTGAAGGCGGTCTTCGCCACCGAGACCCTGGCCCTCGGCATCAACATGCCCGCACGCACCGTCGTGCTCGAGAAGATGGAGAAGTTCAACGGCGAGGCCCGTGTCGCCATCACCTCCGGCGAGTACACGCAGCTGACCGGACGAGCGGGCCGTCGCGGGATCGACGTCGAGGGCCATGCCGTCGTGCAGTGGACCGAGGGCATGGACCCCCAGGCCGTCGCGGCGCTGGCGTCCCGCCGCACCTACCCGCTCAACTCCAGCTTCCGCCCCACGTACAACATGGCGGTGAACCTCATCGACCGGTTCGGGCGCTCCCGCGCCCGCGAGATCCTGGAGTCGTCGTTCGCCCAGTTCCAGGCGGACCGAGCGGTGGTCGGGCTGGCCCGCAAGGTGAAGGACGCCGAGGAGTCGCTGGCGGGCTATCAGAAGGCCATGCAGTGCGAGCACGGCGACTTCCTGGAGTACGCGGCCATCCGGCGCGAGCTCAGCGACCTGGAGAAGAAGAATCGCCGTGACGCCGCCGGCCCCCGTGCGGCACGGGAGAAGCGGATGCGCCAGATCCAGGCTCTCCGCACTCGCATGCAGCGGCATGCGTGCCACGGATGCCCCGACCGTGAGGCGCACGCACGCTGGGCGGAGCGCTACTTCAGCCTGAAGCGCGAAACCGACCGCATCCGCCGCCAGATCGAGACCCGAACCGGCACGGTCGCGCGCACCTTCGACCGCGTCATCGACGTGCTCCGGGTCGTGGACTACGTGGAGGGCGACGGAGACGACCTCTCGCTGACCGATGCCGGGCGCACCATGAAGCGGATCTACGGTGAGCGGGATCTGCTCGTGGCCGAGGCGCTCCGTCAGGGTCTCTGGCGCAGCCTGGACGCGCCGTCGCTCGCGGCGATGGCGAGCTGCCTGGTCTACGAGCCGCGACGCGACGAGCAGAACGCGGGGGAGCGGGGCCTGCCCCGCGGCGCGTTCCGCATCGCCTACGACGCCACCGTGCGGCTGTGGGCCGAGCTCGACGACATCGAGCACGACTACTCCCTCCCGCGCACCGAGCCGCTCGCGCCGGGCCTGGCTGCCGCAATGCACTCCTGGGCGCGCGGGGGCTCGCTGGACCGCGTGCTGATCGACGCCGACATGGCAGCGGGGGACTTCGTGCGCTGGGCGAAGCAGACCATCGACCTGCTGGATCAGCTCTCCATCGTCGCCGACGACGGTGACCTCGCGTCCACCGCGCGACGCGCGCTGGACGGCGTGCGTCGCGGCATCGTCGCCTACGCAGGAGTGTGACGGTGGGAAGGACTCGCCCCGCGGCATCCGTGCGCCCGTTCGTGCCGCTGTGGCTCGCGGTCTGGCTCGCCGCGATCGCCGGGTTGCTGATGAGCGTCTCGTTCCCCTCTCTGGCGATCTGGCCCCTCGCGCTGGTCGCGGTCGCGCTTCTGATCGTCTGCCTCGACGGGCGCCGTCTCTGGCCGGCGCTTCTCGTCACCGGCGTGTACGGCCTCGTCTTCTACTCGATGCTGGTCGGCTGGGTGGCACGGTATCTCGGCCCGGTTCCCTGGGTCGCCCTGGCCGTCGTGGAGGGCGTGCTGACGGCCGTGGCCCTGCTGCCGATCGCGCTCGCGTACCGCTGGATGCCGCGTGCCTGGCCGCGCAGCCGCCCGGTCCTGCTTCCCGCGGTCGTGGCGGCCCTGTGGACCGTGCAGGAGCTGTTCATCGGCAACTGGCCCTACGGCGGCTTCCCCTGGGCCCGCCTGGGCATGACGCAGGCCGAAGGGCCCTTCGCGCCCATCGCGTCCTGGGTCGGTGTGAGCGGGCTGAGCTTCCTCATGGTCTTCGTCGTCGCGCTGATCGTCGAGGTCGTCCGGGCGCGCGCCTGGCGGCGTCCTCTCGCACTCGTAACACCGGTCGTCACCGCGCTGGTGCTGCTGTTCCTGCCTGTGTTCCCGACGGCGCATTCGGGGACCATGCGCATCGCAGCCGTGCAGGGCAACGGACCGACCGGCTACTTCGACACCAGGGAGCAGTACAGCGTCATCGACGCGCAGATGGCCGCGACCGAGCCGCTGGAGGGCGAGAAGGCCGACCTGGTCGTCTGGCCGGAGGGCGGCGTCGACTACGACCCGTTCCAGGACGCCTCCACCGCTCGACGGCTCAACCGGGTCGTGTCATGGCTGGACGCGCCCCTGCTCGCCAACACGGCCACCGAGCGCGGCAAGGACATCTTCAACACCTCGTTCCTGTGGACGGAGGAGGGCACTGCCGCGCAGCTGCACGACAAACGGCATCCGGTGCCGTTCGGCGAGTACGTGCCGAACCGCGAGTTCTTCAATGCCCTCGCCCCGGACCTGATCGGTCTCCTGCAGCGGGAGTACACGCCGGGGACGAACCCTCCGCTGGTGAAGGTCGGCGACGTGGGTGTGGGGCTCGCGATCTGCTTCGACGTCATCTACGACGAGGTGATCCGGGAGGGTGTGCAGCGCGGCGCCCAGGTGCTCGTGCTCCAGACCAACAACGCCGACTTCCGGGGCACGGACGAGAACCTGCAGCAGCTGGCTTTCGCACGGATGCGGGCGATCGAGACCGGTCGCAGCGTGGTCAACATCTCGACCGTCGGCACGAGTCAGATCATGCGGCCGGACGGCAGCACGGTGGCGTCCCTGGACGCAGATGAGGCCGGAGCGCTGCTCGAGGATGTCGAACTGCGTTCCGGCCTCACGGCTGGTGTGCTGCTGGGCCCGTGGATCCAGCTCGCGCTGGTGATCGGGGGCCCGGTGGCACTGGTCGCCGCCGGCGTGATCGCTCGGCGGCGACGCTGAATCAGGCGCCGATGCGCTCGCGCGTCGGGTCGTCGCCGGCGCCGCGGCGGGCGCGCACGTAGGCGAGACGGTCGGCGAGGAGCTCTTCGAGCTCATCGCGGGTGCGACGCTCCAGGAGCATGTCCCAGTGCGTGCGCGCGGCCTTCTCGTCGTTCTCCTCGAGCTTCACGGATGCGCCGTCCACCTGCAGCAGCGCCTCGGCGCCGCAGCTGCGGCACTCCCAGGTCTGCGGCGGCTCGGCGTCTGCCGCGAACATCAGGGTCGTCTCGTGGCCGCACGTGTCGCACTTGTAGGTGGTGGCGCGCCGCTCCATGAACACGACGCCTTCTTCGCTCTGAAGGCTCTGGGCACCCAGCCGGATGCCGCGAAGGCTGCGATCTGCCATTGTGTGGTCCTCTCGTCGCTGTCAGGTATAACGGTCGCGCCTGTGCGCTTCATCCACAGCGGCGAGATCCCGGTCGAACTCACAGGGGAATCCCAGCGCCGACCGGCCTGCGACGGTCAGATCGTCTGGAGCGCGAGATCGGCGCGATCCGTGACGATCGCGTCCGCTCCGGCGGCGATCAGGCGCCGCATGTCGTCGGGGTCGTTGATCGTCCACACGTGCACTTCGGTGCCGCACGCGTGGGCCGCTCGCACGAGGGCCGGGGTGAACAGCCGGATGCCCAGATGGCGCTCGGGGATCTGCACCGCATCGATGTCGCGCAGCACCCGCGCGGGGGAGAGGCGCAGCCATGACAGCACCCTCAGCGCGAGGATGATCGAGCTCGCGCCGGAGGTGGCGGGCCGGATGCCGGCGCCGGCACGCATCGCGGATGCCAGCGCGGCGCGCCGATTGCGCTCGGAGAAGCTCGTGACGAGCACACGATGCGAATGAGGTGCGATCAGCGGACCGATCGGCTCGGCCGCGGCTTCGGTCTTGATGTCGATGTTGAACCGGGTATCGGGGAAGGCATCCAGCGCATCGCCGACCGTCATCAGCCCGCCGTGGGGTGCGAACAGTTGCGCGAGCTCGGCCGTGCGCACCTCCGACACCGCGCGCGGGTCGCCCGTGAGCCGCTCCAGCGTGTCGTCGTGGAACAGCACCACGTCGCCGTCCGCCGTCACCTGGCAGTCGGTCTCGATGTACTCGGCGCCGGCGGCGTGGGCCGCCGCGAAGGCGCCGGCCGTGTTCTCCCACAGCGACGAGTCCTCGCCGACCGCGGGGACCAATCCGCGGTGGGCGAGGACTCGGGGATGCCGGGAACCGGCGAAGTACGGGTGCGTCACGCGCCGGGCTGCGAGGCGTCCGACCCGCCGGGGCGGGGTGTGAACGCACTGCCGATGCCCTTGAGCGCCTCGGTGAGCTCGCTGGGGATGATCCACAGCTTGCTCGACGAGCTCTCGCTGATCTTGGGCAGCATCTGCAGGTACTGATACGCGAGCAGCTTGTCGTCTGGGCGACCCTCGTGGATGGACGCGAACACGTTCTGGATCGCCTCCGCCTCACCCTGAGCGCGCAGCACCGCAGCCTGCTTGTCTCCCTCTGCCTTGAGGATCGCGGCCTGCCGCTGACCCTCGGCCTCGAGGATCTGCGACTGCTTGGAGCCCTCAGCGGTCAGGATGGCCGCACGACGGTCGCGCTCGGCGCGCATCTGCTTCTCCATCGAGTCCTGGATGGACACGGGCGGGTCGATGGCCTTCAGCTCCACGCGCGAGACGCGGATGCCCCACTTGCCGGTCGCCTCGTCGAGCACGACGCGCAGCTGGCCGTTGATCTCGTCACGGCTGGTCAGCGCCTCTTCGAGGTTCAGGCCTCCGACGACGTTGCGGAGCGTGGTCGTGGTGAGCTGCTCGACCGCCCCCAGGTAGTTGGCGATCTCGTACGTCGCCGCCCTGGCATCCGTCACCTGGAAGTAGACGACGGTGTCGATCGAGACGACCAGGTTGTCCTCGGTGATCACGGGCTGCGGCGGGAACGAGACGACCTGTTCGCGCATGTCGATCAGCGGTCGCAGCCGGTCGATGAACGGCACCAGCAGGTTCAGACCGGGGTCGAGCGTCTTGTGGTACCGCCCCAGGCGCTCGACGATGCCGGCGGTCGCCTGGGGGATGATCCGGATGGATCGGGCGATCGTGACCAGCACGAAGATGATGACGGCGATCGCCAGTATCCAGGCGATCGTGGTGGGAATGAACGAGGAGTCGTCCATCAGTGCTCCTATTCGGTGACGGGGCGGACGATGGCGGTGGCGCCGTTGATCTCTGCGACAGCCACGCGGCTGCCCTGGATGATCGGTGTGCCGTCGAGACTGCGGGCGGTCCAGGTGTCTCCGTTGCTGAGCTTGACCTGCCCGGAGACGGCGGTGATGTCCTGCAGGGCGGTCCCGCGGAGATCGATGAGCGCGGCGACGTTCGACTTGGTGGGATCCTCGCCGCGACGCAGCCGGTGCAGCAGCGGCGGTCGGAGGAAGAAGATGAACAGGGCGGCGGCGGCGGCGGCGATGATGACCTGCGCCCAGATCGGCAGGCCGACGAGGTCGGAGACGAGCCCCAGCACGCTGCCGAAGGACAGCATCAGGAAGGTGAAGTCCAGGGTCATCATCTCGATGACCAGGAACAGGGCGATCAGCACCAGCCAGCCGATCCAGGCCCACTGCTCGATACCTGCGATGAAGTCCATGCGCCCCTCCTGCGGTCAACCTATCACGCGGGTGATCCCGCGGTGCGGCGGCGCCGCGTTGTAGGGTTGGGAGGTCGCCGACCCGGCGATATCCCGCGCATCACGAGGAGTCAGGAATGACCCAGGTTCTGCCCGCCGGATCCCTTCAGGGCAAGGTGGCGCTCGTCACCGGCTCGTCCCGGGGCATCGGCGCCGACACCGTCCGCTACTTCGCCGAGGCCGGCGCGGACGTCGTCATCAACTTCCGCAACAAGGCGCCGCGTGCCGAGAAGCTCGCCGCGGAGCTCCGGGAGCTGGGAGTGCGGGCACTGGTCGTGGGTGCCGATCTCACTGATCCGTCCTCCGTCGCGGAGATGTTCGACGCGGTGCGGGCGGAGTTCGGCAAGCTCGACATCCTCGTACTCAACGCCTCGGGCGGCATGGAGTCCGGCATGGGCGAGGACTACGCCCTCAAACTCAACCGCGACGCGCAGGTGAACGTGCTGCAGGCCGGCGAGCCGCTGCTGGGCGACGGATCGCGCGTCGTGTTTGTGACCAGCCATCAGGCGCACTTCATCCGCACGACCCCGACGATGCCCGAGTACGAACCGGTCGCGAAGTCCAAGCGCGCGGGTGAGGACGCACTGCGCGAGCTGATCCCCGGCCTCGCGGAGAAGGGCATCGGCTTCACCGTCGTCTCCGGCGACATGATCGAGGGCACCATCACCGCCACGCTCCTGAACCGTCTGAACCCCGGTGCGATCGCCGAGCGTCGCGAGTCCGCGGGCAAGCTCTACAACGTGTCGGAGTTCGCCGCGGAGGTCGCCCAGGCCGCTGTCGACCCCGTTCCCGCCGACAACACCCGTCTGGTCGGAGACACCTCGGACTTCGCGGCCGAGTGATCCGCTGAAACGAGGAAGGCCCCGTCCGATCGGACGGGGCCTTCCTCGTGCGCCGGGAAGATTCCTCAGGCGGTCTCCTCCGAGCGAAGGGCGTCGGCGATGAGCGCGGCATCCTTCTTCAGGGTGATGGAACGCACGATCTGCAGCACGCCGAGCACGACGAGCGAGATGCCGGCGAGCCACCACAGCATGACCGCGTACAGCGGCGACAGCAGCAGGATGACGCCCGCGACGATGCTGAGGATCGCGTAGACCACGGTCCAGACCCTCGAGCGGGAATCGCCCAGCAGCGACAGCGAGACGACGCCGTCGATGATCCAGGTGATACCGAGCATGATGCCGAAGAAGATCGCGAGCGTCGCCGTGAAGGCGAAGAGGTTGACGAACGCGAGGATGCCGCCGACGACGTAGAGCAGACCGAGGACGATGTGGCCGAGGCGCGACCAGCCGCCTCTGTCCTTGGTGAAGATGCCCGTGCCGATGTACACGAGACCCTGGATGATCAGGTACACGGCGAGGATGCCCGCGAAGAACATCGCGGTCTTGGTGGGGGAGACGAGGATGAAGATGCCGAGCACCAGCATGATCACGCCGGATACGGCCAGCGAGGTGCGCACGGCGGAGAAGAAGCTCTTCACTTCGGGGGAAGCGTCAGACACGATGATGTCCTTTCCTGGTGTCTCCTGAGAGTGGGAGATGGCGCCCAGCGTACTGGCTGCATGCGACGATCGGTGTGTGATTGATGATTCGACACGATCCGAGGACAGGCTGCGGGAGCTCGTCATCCTGCGCCGGGTGCGGGATCGCATCGATCGGGAGTACGCGAAGCCGCTCGACGTGGAGGCGCTGGCGCGCGGAGCGCACATGTCCTCCGGTCACCTGAGCCGCCGGTTCAAGCAGACCTTCGGCGAGTCCCCGTACTCCTATCTGATGACACGGCGGATCGAGCGGGCCATGGCGCTGCTGCGCCGCGGGGACCTGTCCGTCACCGAGGTGTGCTTCGAGGTCGGGTTCTCCTCGCTCGGCACGTTCAGCACGCGTTTCACCGAGCTGGTGGGCATGCCGCCGAGCACCTATCGCACGGAGCACGACCACGGCCCGGGCATCCCGTCGTGGCTGGAGAAGCAGGCGACCAGACCGATCAGGAATCGAGAAGCGCGGCCGTCGTCGCATCAGTAGCGTCGGTGACATGAACATCACCATCAACGCGAGCTTCCTCCCGCACACGGATGCCGAGGCCTCGCTGAGCTTCTATAGGGACGTGCTCGGGTTCGAGGTGCGCAAGGACGTCGGCGGGGGCCGGATGCGGTGGATCACCGTCGGTCCGGTCGAGCAGCCCGACACGGCGATCGTGCTGACTCCGCCCGCTGTCGACCCTGGGATCAATGACGACGAGCGCAGCACGATCCTCGAGCTCATGGCCAAGGGGAGCTTCGGCGGCATCGTCCTGGCGACCGGCGACGTCGACGAGGCGTTCGCGGCCATCGAGGCGAGGGGCGCCGACGTCGTGCAGGAGCCGATCGACCAGCCGTACGGCATCCGCGACTGCGCCTTCCGCGACCCGGCAGGCAATATGATCCGACTGCAGCAGATCGCCTGACCGCCACCCAGAAGGAGACGCCGATGGTCCACGCCGCCGACGCCCATGACAGCATCCGAGTCGAAGGGGCCCGCGAGAACAATCTGAAGGATGTCAGCGTCGTGCTCCCCAAGCGTCGCCTGACCGTGTTCACCGGCGTGTCCGGGTCGGGCAAGAGCTCGCTGGTCTTCGACACGATCGCCGCGGAGTCGCGACGGATGATCGACGAGACCTACAGCGCCTTCGTGCAGGGGTTCATGCCCTCGGTGCCGCGTCCCGACGTGGATGTGCTGGAGGGGCTGACGACCGCGATCATCGTCGACCAGGAACGGCTCGGAGCCAATCCCCGGTCGACCGTCGGCACCGTGACCGATGCCAATGCGATGCTGCGCATCCTGTTCTCCAAGCTCGGCAGGCCCTACATCGGCGGGCCCACCGCGTTCTCGTTCAACATCCCGACCCAGAAGGCCAGCGGGGTCATGACCGGACCGGGCGGCGAGAAGAAGATCGTGAAGGATGCGATCTATCTGGGCGGCATGTGCCCGCGGTGCGAGGGCAGGGGAGCGGTGTCGGACATCGATCTGGCACAGGTGGTCGACGAGTCGAAGTCGTTGGACGACGGAGCGATCATGGTCCCCGGCTACACGGCCGACGGGTGGATGGTCAAGCAGTTCGCGGGTTCGGGCTTCTACCCGTCCGACAAGCCCATCGCGTCGTTCACCGAGAAGCAGCGCCAGCTGTTCCTCTACGGCGAGGTGACCAAGGTCAAGATCAACGGGATCAACATCACCTATGAGGGGCTCATCCCGAAGATCACGAAGTCCATGCTCTCCAAGGACCTCGACGCGCTGCAGCCGCACATCCGGCGCTTCGTCGAGCAGGTCGCGACCTTCGCCACCTGTCCGGAGTGCGACGGCACCCGCCTCACCGAGGGAGCGCGGTCGTCGAAGATCGCCGGGGTGAGTATCGCGGACGCCTGCCGGATGCAGGTGACCGACCTCGCCGCCTGGGTGCGCGGACTGGATCTGGACGAGGCGGGCCCGCTGCTGACCGCCCTGAGCGCCAACCTGGACTCCTTCGTCGCCCTGGGTCTCGGATACCTGAGCCTGGATCGTCCGTCCGGGACGCTGAGCGGGGGAGAGGCGCAGCGCATCAAGCTGTTGCGTCACCTCGGATCGTCCCTCACCGATGTCACCTACGTGTTCGACGAGCCGACGATCGGGCTGCATCCGCACGACATCCAGCGCATGAACAACCTGCTTCGCGAACTCCGCGACAAGGGGAACACGGTGCTGGTCGTCGAGCACAAGCCCGAGACCATCGAGATCGCCGACCACGTCGTCGATCTCGGTCCCGGGGCGGGGGCGGGCGGTGGCGAGATCTGCTTCGAGGGCACGGTGGACGGGCTGCGGGCGAGCGGCACGCTGACGGGTCGTCACCTCGACGACCGGGCCTCGCTGAAGCCCTCCGTGCGCAGCGCGACGGGCGCGATCGAGGTGCGCGGTGCCACCGCGAACAACCTGCAGGATGTGGATGTCGACATCCCGACCGGGGTACTGACGGTCATCACGGGGGTCGCCGGCTCCGGCAAGAGCTCCCTCATCCACGGTTCGGTCTCGCCGCGGGAGGGAGTCGTCGCGATCGACCAGAGCGCGATCAGAGGCTCGCGACGCAGCAATCCGGCGACGTACACCGGCATGCTGGAACCCATCCGCAAGGCCTTCGCCAAGGCGAACGGGGTCAAGCCCGCGCTGTTCAGCGCGAACTCCGAGGGCGCCTGCCCGACCTGCAAGGGCGCCGGCGTGATCGTCACCGAGCTCGGGTTCATGGACACGATCGAGACGCCCTGCGAGGACTGCGGCGGCAAGCGCTTCCAGGCCACGGTGCTCGAGTACAAGCTCGGCGGCCTGGACATCACCGAGGTGCTGGAGCTGCCGGTGGCGAAGGCGCGCGAGTTCTTCACGGCCGCCGACACGAAGATCCCGGCGGTGGCGAGCGTCCTGGGGAGGCTGGAGGACGTCGGCCTGGGCTATCTCACGCTCGGCCAGCCGCTGTCGACGCTGTCCGGCGGTGAACGCCAGCGGGTCAAGCTGGCGATCCAGATGGGGGAGAAGGGGGACGTCTACGTCCTCGACGAGCCCACCACGGGCCTGCACCTCGCCGACGTGCAGCAGATCCTGGGTCTGCTGGACCGGCTGGTGGATGCGGGGAAGACCGTCATCGTCATCGAGCACCACCAGGCCGTCATGGCCCATGCCGACTGGATCATCGACATCGGTCCCGGTGCGGGTCATGACGGCGGACGCGTCGTCTTCGAGGGAACCCCCTCTGCCCTCGTCGCGGAGCGGGCGACGCTCACGGGGGAGCACCTCGCGGCGTACGTGGGCGCCTGACGAGGAGGGGACGGATGCCGGCATCCGTCCCCTCCCGATCACGGCGCGAGCCGGTGCATGTCCCTCGGGAAGAGCGCCGTCTCCCGGACGTTGCCCGCCTCGATGAGCCGGGCGACCCATCGCTCGAGTCCGATCGCGAAGCCGCCGTGCGGCGGGATTCCGTGCGCGAACGCAGGCAGGTACGCCGCGTAGTCGTCCGGGTCCTCGCCCCGCGCCCGGAGGGCGGAGACGTAGTCGGAGTGACGGTGCAGGCGCTGACCGCCGGTCACCAGTTCGAGACCGCGGAACAGCAGGTCGAAGCTGTTGCTCCAGCGCGGGTCGGACGGCTGCGGATGCGTGTAGAACGGACGCTTCGCCATCGGATACCCCTCGACCGCGAGGAAGTCGCTGCCGTGCTCGTCGCGCGCCCAGTGTCCCAGCTGCCGTTCGTGCTCCGGCGCGAGGTCGGGCTCGTCCTCCGGCGCGCCGACGAGGCTCAGCGCGTCGCGGAAGTGGATGACCGGGATGCTGTCGGGCACCACCGGGATCGCGGGCGACAGCACGTCGACCGCCTCCGGTGCATACGAGGTGATGGCCGACACCATGCCGGCGAGCACCTCGCGCAGGCAGGCGAGCACGTCGCGGTGGTCCTCGATGAACCCGAACTCGACATCCAGGGAGCGGTATTCGGCCAGGTGCCGCACGGTGTCGTGGGGCTCGGCGCGGAACACCGGGCCGATCTCGTAGACGCGCTCGAACACGCCGACGAGCTGCTGCTTGTAGAACTGGGGGCTCTGCGCCAGAAAGGCCGGGCGACCGAAGTAGTCCACCTCGAACACGTCCGCACCGGATTCGGTCGCCGACTCGACGAGCTTGGGGGAGTGCACCTCCCGGAACCCGGCGGCGTCCAGGGTCTCGCGGAAGCCGCGCAGGCTGGCGGCCGCGAGCTCCCAGGTCGCGCGGCGCGTGGCGTGACGCCACGTCACTGCGGCGTGGTCGAGGATGACGGGCAGCCCGGCCGTGAGTGTCGGGCGCCACAGCTCGACGGGCGGCGTCTCGGCCGGTTCGCCGAGCACCTCGATCCGCGGGGAGACGACCTCCGCTCCGCCCGGCGCCTGCGGGTTCGCCGCCACGGTTCCCGTGACTCGGACCACGGTCTCCTCCGGCGGCACGACGGCCGGATGCTCCGCATCGCGGTGCAGCACGACCTGGGCGAGGCCCGAGCGGTCGCGCAGCACCAGGAAGGTCACGGACGACAGGATGCGACGCCGATGGACATGACCCATCAGGGTCACTGTCGTCCCGGGTGCGGCGGTGCCGAGCTCAGTGGCGAGTGTACGGGGTGGTCTGCTCATCATTCCTCCAGGTGCATGGAGCCCTGGAGGTGTGGGCGGGGGCCAGATCGCGGTGCCACCACACCTTCGCCGGTGAATCGCCGGCCTCTCGTCGGTACGCCGTCACGCGCGGGAGCCGTCTGCCGGAGCTGATCCGGCGCGAGGGGCGTCACGCCTCACGTCTGCCAGGCAACACGTTAGCACCACCCGCGGAAAGGCCGACATCGTCGGCGAGCTGCTCGCTCGGTCGCGCCGAACGGCTAGCCTCGACGGCATGGCATCCGCTGATCAGCAGGACATCGACGCGCGCATCCAGACGTACTACGGCGAGGTCTTCGACGAGCACGCCCGGCTGACGACCCGGTCGGCGCAGGGGCCGCTGGAGTTCCAGCGCACGCAGGAGATCATCCGCGCTCATGTCCCGAGCGGGCGTGTGCTCGACATCGGCGGTGGCGCCGGGATCCACTCCAGAGCTCTCATGGACGCGGGCTACGAGGTGGAGATGATCGATCCTGTCCTTCGGCACGTCGAACAGGCGCAGGACGCGGGCGTGGTGGCCGCTGTGGGCGATGCGCGCGAGCTCGATCACCCGGATCATTCCTTCGACTCGGCGATCCTGTTGGGCCCGCTCTATCACCTCGCTTCCCGGGCGGATCGGATCAGGGCGCTCCGTGAGGCCGGTCGGGTGGTGCGTGCCGGGGGAGTCGTACTGGCCGCGGGACTTTCGCGATATGTCGCGTTCGGTGCTGCATCTCTCGGACGACCGGTGCCGACGCCGATTCCGGGGGAGTGGGCGGCTCTCATCGCCGACGGGACGCCGGGTTCGAAGCTGCGGTTCCCTGCCGGGCATTTCCACACCGCGGAGGAGCTCGATGAGGAGGTCGCGGATGCCGGACTGGACGTGCTCGAGGTGGTCGGAGTCGAGGGGCCCGCAGGGCTGTTCCTCGAGAGCGTCGAGGACGTGCATCCCGATGTCCGGGATGCCGCGCTCACCGTGGCACGGGCGGCATCCGCGATGCCCGGGATCCGTGACCAGAGCGCGCATCTGATCGCGGTCGCGCGGGTGCCCGCCTGACGCATGCCCTAGGGTCGAGCCATGAGGACGCGTTGGGGAGTGATCGCGGTCGGCTCTGTGCTGGTGGCCACGAGTATCGCAGGGTGCGCGTCAGGGCCCGGCGTGACGGGTTCCGCTCCGACATCAGAGGCGACCGTGGCTGCCCCCATCACGCCTGATCCCAGCTTCGTGCCGACGCCCGACCCGGCGGCGGATGCTCGTGCACAGGCGTGGATGGACAGCCTTCCGGTTCCTGCTGCCGCGAAGCGTGTGGAAGACAGTCCGAGTTCGTCGTTCAGCATGATCAGCACGGCGTGGCTGTGCCAGCCGACGATCGTGAAGGAGGCCTACTGGGTCGTCGACGGGACGAGCCTGCCCGAGACGACGAGGTGGATGTCCCAGCATCCGGCACCGGGGCTCTTCTCCAGCCTGTACGGCCCGATCTCCGATGACCAGACCTCTCCCGGCGCCATGACGAGCTTCGGGCTGACTCCGCAGGAGAACGACCCGTTCCAGGGCATCTTCGTCGTCATCGCGCAGACCGAGCACGGCTCGGCGATTCACGCCCAGGCGGGAACGTATCCGGAGTCGGCGGTGTGCCCGACCCCGGAACCGGGCACCACCTTCGGCGGTCTGGGCCAGGGCTGAGGCGTCAGCTCAGGGGAGTGGGCGCAGTCGGAAGATCAGGATGCCGAGGTAGGTGTTCATCCATGCGGCCTTGTGCGGGTACCGTTCGGCATCCGCGGGGGAGAGCTTCGGTTCCGGAGAGCCGACCGGAAGGTACGCGACCTGCCGATGTCGGAGCCCGCTGCTAGCCTCATCGAGTGATTTCAGCGGCGACCGCACTGGACCGAATCGTGAGCGCGATCGACGCCGAAGGGCTCGGCGCGTACGGCGTGCACGTGCTCATCGGCGACGACGAGGCGCAGCATCGCTGGCGCAGCGACGACCGCGTGAACATCTACTCCGTGTCCAAGGGGGTCAGCGCGCTGGCAGCGGGGATAGCCGCCGATGCCGGGATCCTCACGCTCGACACGCGCGTCGCGGAGCTCCTGCCCACGATGCAGCTCGGCGACGGCGTGGAGCACGTGACGCTACGGCATCTGCTCACGATGACGAGCGGCATCGACTTCGCATGGTTCGGCAGCCAGGAGGCGCCCTGGCCCGACATCGCACAGGAGATGCTCCGTCGTCCTTCGCTCGGGGCGGGCGAGGTCTATCAGTACTCCGATGCGAGCACCTACGTCGCCATGCGCATGCTCGGCGCCGTCGTCGGCGACGTGCGCGACTGGCTCATGCCGCGACTGTTCGAGCCGCTCGGGATTCACAACCCGCAATGGCATCGTTGCCCACTCGGCTGGATCATCGGCGGGACCGGCCTCGAGCTGCGGACCGAGGAGCTCGCCCGGATCGGCCGTGTGCTGCGCGACCGCGGTTCGTGGCGCGGGGATCAGCTGGTCGGTGCCGAGTGGATCGATGCGATGCACGCCGACTGGGTGCGCACGGGCTGGGACGGCGACTCGTCGCAGTACGGCATCGCCGTCTGGGCCGGTCCAGGCGACGGCTGGCGACTCGACGGTCTGTACGGCCAGTACGTGTACGTCGACCGTGCGCATGATGCGGTCGTCACCATCACAGCGCACGAGGAGACTCACGACCATCGGCTCGTGCAGATCGCGTCGACGGTGCTCGCGGGCTGAGTCGTCAGGGGCGCGACCGTGGAGCCCCTCTCGGCGCTCTGTCGGTCATCAGGTAATAACCGATAATGCACATTATGACAGTACACGTTTGACTGAAGGTGCCTATGCGAAGCACGCGTCGGTCCCCTGCTTCATGGCAGGGTGGGATCATGCGCGTCGCCGATCTGGAACTGCCCTTCGCCGTCACGGAGATGGGTCCGTCGGACGCGAGCCCCGTCATCGTGCTCCCGGGCGGTCCCTGTCGAGGCCCGGAGTATCTGGGCGACCTCGCAGGCCTGGACAGAACCCGTCGACTCGTCGTACTCCATCCGCGTGGAACGCCTCTGAGCGGCGGGCTCTCCCGTGGATGGTGGCAGGACGCCGACGATGTGGCGGCACTGGCAGACGCACTCGGACGCGACGCCGTCGACCTGATCGCCCACTCCGCTGGCACCCGGCTCGCTCTCGCTGCTGCGACCCGCCACTCGCATCTGGTCCGCTCTCTGACGCTGGTGACCCCTCCCGCGAGCTGGCTGACGGGCACCCCTCACGACGGCGCGTCGATCGCTCTCGACCGCACCGATCCCGCTGTCGCAGCGGCGCTCCGCGCGCTGGAGCAGGAGGATCCCGCCACCGACGACGCCTTTCGCCAGGCATTCCAGCGACAGGCTCCGGCGACGTACGCCCACTGGACCGAAGTCGAACGGGCTCATGCCCGCGTCGGCGCGGTCAGTCGGGCTGCAGCACTGGCGTGGTTCGATGACATCCCGGATGAAGCGGTGGAGCTCATCCGCGCTGCACCCATTCCCCCGACCCTCGTCATCGGTGGCCGTCTCGACTACCTCACGGGTGTCGGACCGGTGGCGGACTACGCCGCCGTCCTGGGCGCACGCCTCGCGATGATCGACGACTGCGGACACTACCCCTGGATCGAACAGCCGGAGGACTTCCTACGGGTCACCGATGACTGGCTGTCGCAGGTTGCCTCTCCCCCGTCAGAGTGGCCTGATCGGACGCTGAGTAGCGGATCGAGCTCCACTCCCCTGGCGTCGATGATCAGCCCGCCGTGTCCTCCCAACGCGTGGGCAGCCCGAGCACGGGGATGAGCCTCGCCGCGTAGGCCGCCCTCTCCTCCGGAGCGTGCCACGTCGCCTCGTGATGTCGGGTGTAGAGCTCGTCCTCCGCCCAGCGCGGAAAGACATGGATGTGCAGGTGCCAGACGTCCTGGTCGCCCGCCGGCTCGTTGTGCTGGCGCACCGACGTCCCCCGGCAGCCGTACGCCGCGCGCACGGCTCGAGCGGTGCTCTGCACCAGATCCCACACCGCGTGATTGACGGCCTGCGGCAGCTCGTACAGATTCTCGTGGTGTCCGCGTGGGATGACCAGCAGGCTGCCGGGGTTGCCGGGCCACCATTTCGGCGCCACCCGCGCGTACGCGAACGGCGTCACACCGACGATGTCCTCGGGACGGTTGTTCTCGTCGTACTCGCCGCGCTGGATGCGGCAGAACGGGCAGTCATAGCCCGGCGGCTCATGATTCCACATGTCTCGCATGTCTCTCTTTCCCCCCCGTCAGTGCGGATCAGCGCTCCAGGACGCTCTCCGCTGCAGCTCATCGCGGGCGTCAGACATCTCGCACGGTGAGGATCATGCGACCGTGCTCGGTGCGGGGGCCGGGCTCTCCGTCCTCACGGAATCCGAGCTTCTCCAGCACCCGCCGCGAGGCGAGGTTCCAGTCCCACACAGAAGCCCACAGTCGTCGATGGCCCAGCTCTCTCGCCCACTGGATCACCGCCTCGCCGGCCTCGGTCGCGTAGCCGTTCCCGTGCACGTCCCGGAGCAGCTCGAAGGCGATCTCGGGCTCGTCCTCCGCTCCCTTGCCTGCGAACACCAGGCCGGCGTAGCCGATCACGTCTCGCCCCTCCGCCCTCACGACCGTGAGCAGCAGTGAAATGGCTCCCGAAGTCCGGATGTCCTCCGCGATGTCGTCCGCAGTGGGTCTTCCGTGCCCGTCCAGCCTGCGATGCGCCGGCACCCGGGCATCCCGCTCGGTCCACAGCCGATGGAACACCTCGGCATCCGTCGGCTGCTGGTTCCGCAGCAGAAGTCGGCGGGTCCGCAGCATCCCGGTCACGCCGCTCCCAGGATCATCAGCTTCTCGGGGTCGGTGACGCCCTCGAAACCGAATCGGCGGTACAGCTCGTGCGCGTCCGCGGTGGCGAGCATGACGCGCTTCAGGCCCAGGGGGCGCACAGCCGCGACGACGGCCCCCGCCAGCGCCTTGCCTGCGCCGAGACCGCGGGCGGCAGGGTCGACGAAGACGTCGCAGAGCCAGGCGAACGTCACCTGGTCGGTGACGACGCGGGCGTACCCGACGAGCCGGCCGTCGGCATCCAGGGCCCCGAAGTTCACCGAGGCGCGCGCCGCCGCCTCCACGACCTCGCGTGATCGGCCGAGCGCCCAGTAGGCCTCCTCCGAGAGCCAGCGGTGCACCACGTCCAGGTCGATGTCTTCGAGGTCGGTCGTCACGCGCACAGCAGCAGTCATGGTCAGAGCCTAGGGCCGTCCGCCACCGCGCAGTGCGGCCCGTACCGAGGGTTCAGGATGCGGCGTCAGCGGGTGGGCGGCCCCGGCTTCCGCGCCGCCAGGCTCAGATGCGGCCGCGCACGGGCGTCCGCTCCCCCGGGTCACCGCCCTCGGGCATGGTCATCTCGGCGCGGACGCCCAGCAGCCGGACCTCGCGACCGGCGTCCAGACCGTCGGCCAGTTCGCGCGCTGCTGCGATGAAGGCACCGCGGTCCTGCGTAGGCTCGGACAGCTTCCGGCCCATCGTGCGCGTCTCGAACGGGGCGTATCGCACCTTCAGGTGCACGCGGATGACGGGTCGCCCCTCCTCTGTGCAGTCGTCGAAGGCCTGCCCGGCGAGGGACTCGATCGCGGCCTCGATCTCGGCGCGTGTCGTGAGGTTCCGCTGGAAGGTCGTCTCCCGGCTGTGGCTGCGGGCGATCCACGGGGTGTCGTCCACGACCGCCGGACCTCGTCCGGAACCGAGCCCGTGATACCAGACGCCCATCTTCGGACCGAACTCGCGGATCATCTCGGCTTCGTCGGCATCGGCGAGGTCGCGCACCGTCCGGATGCCGTGGTCGGCCAGTCGCTTCTGCACGCGGGAGCCCACGCCCCACAGATCGCGGGTGGGCCTCTCCCCCATCACCTCGAACCAGTTCTCTGCCGTGAGGCGGAAGACGCCCCGGGGCTTGCCGAACTCCGTCGCGATCTTGGCACGCACCTTGTTATCGCCCACGCCGACCGAGCAGTGCAGGGAGGTCGCGGCCAGCACGGCGTGCTGCGCGTCGCGGGCCAGGGCCTCCGGGTCATCCGTCGTCGTCCCCAGAAAGCACTCGTCCCATCCGATGATCTCCACGACCACGCCGGGAAGGGCGCGGAGCGCGCTCATCACCCCGGCGGATGCCTCTTCGTACGCCGCGTGATCCACCGGCAGGAAGACCGCGTCCTCGGGCGCCTTGCGGGCCGCGATCTTCAGCGGCATCCCCGAACCGATGCCGAACGCGCGCGCCTCGTACGATGCCGTGGACACCACCGCCCGTTCGGTGGGATCGCCGTTGCCGCCGACGATCACAGGCCGTCCGGCGAGCTCGGGGCGCCGCAGCACCTCGACCGCCGCGATGAACTGGTCCATGTCGACGTGGAGCACCCAGGGCGCCGGAGTCATGCCTCGAGTCTGCGGCACGAAGCCCGATCTGTCACCTGGCTTCGCTCGTGCGGCTCAGCGCAGCTGCGCGAACGCCTCGGCTCGCTCGGTGGGTCCCACGATGAGGATCGTGTCGCCTGGACGCAGCACGGTGGTGTTGTCGGCGTTGTGCCACTCGTCCGCCCCGTGCTGGTAAGCGGCGACGGTGATGCCGTGGGTCGTGCGGACTCCGGTCTCACCGAGGGCGACGCCGTGCAGCATGGAGGGCGCGGCCGCCTTGACCAGCGCATAACCCGGCGCCACCTCGATGTAGTCGAGTGCCGCACCACGGACGAGGTGCGCGACCCGGCGCCCCATGTCGTGCTCGGGGTAGATCACCTTGTGCACGCCGAGCTGCTCCAGGATCAGGCCGTGCCGGTCGTCGACGGCCTTGGCCCAGATCACCGGGATCCGCATGCTCAGCAGCACGGAGCAGGTGAGGATGGAGGCGGACACATCGTCTCCGATCGCCACCACCACGCGGTCGAACTCGTCGATCGCGAGCTGCCTCAGCGCCTCCTCCCTGGTGGAGTCGGCCCGCACCACCTGCGTGAGCTCGCCGTTGTGCGCCTGGACGAGATCCTCGTCGATGTCGATGCCGAGCACCTCCGTGCCGGCGGCCATGAGCTCATGCGCCAGTGCGCTTCCGAACCGGCCGAGACCGATGACGGCGACCGAGTCCGCCTCGGCGATGCGCCGCGACGCATCGCCGCCGAAGAGCGAGAACCTAACCAATGGCGGGCCTTTCCTTGGGGAGTTCGTAGAGCACGCGACGTTCACGCAGTGCGATCGCCGTGCCGAGCGTGAGGGGACCGAGTCGGCCGAGGAACATCAGCATGATCAGCACCAGCTTCGCCGCAGCCGGCAGCTGCGTCGTGATGCCTGTCGAGAGTCCGACCGTACCGAACGCGGACACCGCTTCGAAGAGCACCCGGTCCAGGGTGCTGTCCGTGATCAGCAGCAGCGCCGAGGTTCCCACCACGACCGCGGCGACGGCGATGAGCACGACCGTGATGGCCTGGCGGTGCACGGCGCGGCTGAGCCGCTTGCCGAAGATGTTCACCGCGCCCTCGCCGCGCAGCTCGGTCAGCATGATGAAGAACAGCACGGCGAAGGTCGTGACCTTGATGCCACCCGCCGTTCCGGCCGGTCCGGCCCCGATGAACATCAGGATGTCCATGCCGAACCAGCTCGCATCGTGCATGGCGCCGATGTCGATGGAGTTGAAGCCGGCGGTGCGGGTCTGCACGGACTGGAAGAACCCGGCCAGGATCCGTGCCGCGGGGTCGAGCCCGCCGAGGGTCTTCGGATTGCTCCACTCGATGACCGTCAGATAGACCGTGCCGCCCACCAGCAGCACGAGGGTGCCCCACAGGACGAGCTTGGTGTTCATGGTCCAGTGCAGCGGGCGGCGGAACTCCTTGCGCAGCTGCATGATCACCGGGAAGCCCAGGCCGCCGAGGATGATCGCCGCCGCGATGGGCAGGCAGATGTACGGATCGGCGACGAATCCCATCAGGTTGTCCGAGTACAGAGCGAACCCCGCGTTGTTGAACGACGAGACCGCGAGGAACCCGGCGTTCCAGGCCCCCCTGCCCGGGTCGTAGCCGTAGCCGAAGGCGAACCGGAGCCAGAGCAGGATGAAGACGACCGCTTCGATCCCCAGCGTGATCCGCACGATCCCGCGGACCAGTCCGCGGACGTCCCCCCACCCGGTCGCCTTCGCCTCGGAGGCGGTGTTGATGCGAGATCGGACTGTCAGCTTGCGGGCCAGCACCAGACCGATCAGTGACGCGAAGATCATGATGCCGAGCCCGCCCAGCTGGATCAGCAGCATGATCACGACCTGCCCGAACGGCGTCCAGTACGTCGCCGTGTCCACGGTGGTCAAGCCCGTGACGCAGACCGCGGACGTCGCGGTGAAGAGCGCGTCCACGAGTTCGGCGCCACCCGGTCCCCGCTTGGACATCGGGAGCATGAGGAGGGCCGTGCCCACGACGATGGCCGTGGCGAATCCGAGCACGACGACCTGCGACGGATGCAGCCCGGTACGGCCGCGGGCCGGCCTGCGGCGCGCGCTGCCCGGTCCCGCAGCGCTCTGCGCTCTCAGATCCACCGGGCAACTGTACACCGGACGAGCCGTGTCGTCCGTTCGCGCCGACTACCCTGGTACGGGTGACCGCCACTCCCCTCCCCCGTTCCGGCCCCGGCTGGCGCGCCTGGCTGATCTGGGGCGTCGCCGTCGCGGCGTACGTCCTCGCCATCACGAACCGCAGCTCGCTGAGCGCGGTGGGCGTGGACACCGCGGAGCGGTTCCACGCCGACGCGGCCACCCTGTCGCTGTTCGCGGTGGTGCAACTGGCCGTCTACGGCGGAATGCAGATCCCGATCGGGGTGCTCCTAGATCGCTACGGCTCGCGTCCGATCATGGTCGTCGGCATGCTCCTCATGAGCGTGGGGCAGTTCGTGATGGCGGTCTCCCCCAGCATCGGCGTCGCGATCGTCGCCCGCGTGCTGCTCGGCGCAGGGGACGCGGCGATCTTCCCCGCGGTGATCCGCCTGGTCGCCACCTGGTTCCCCGCCCAGCGCGGTCCGCTGATGGGACAGATGACGGGCCTGGCGGGCCAGTGCGGCCAGCTCGTCGCGCTGCTCCCCCTTGCCGCCCTGCTGCACTCCACGTCCTGGACGATCACATTCAGCAGCATCGCCGGACTGGGAGTCCTGTTCGCGATCCTGGTGTGGGCCTTCGTGCGCAACCGTCCCCCGGAGCAGGAGCAGGACGTCACGGTCAACACCGAGACCGGCGTGATCCGCGTCGTCACCTCCTCGATCGACACAGGTGTCGGCATCCGCGCGGCCTGGGCCCACCCCGGCACGCGGCTCGCCTTCTGGACGCACTTCACCACGCCGTTCGCGGGCACCGCCTTCCTGCTGCTGTGGGGCATGCCGTTCCTCACCGCGGGCGAGGGACTCTCCAACGCGGCCGCGGCCGGACTCCTGTCGGTGAACGTGATCGTCGCGATGGCGCTCAGCCCGATCCTGGGCGAGCTCTCCCGCCGGATCCCCACGCGCCGCTCACTCGCGCTGGTCGTGCCGATCGTCAGCGTGCAGGTCATCGGATGGCTGCTCGTCATCGCGTGGCCCGCACCCGCCCCGGTGTGGCTGCTCACCATCCTGATCGTGTGCCTGGGAGCCGGTGGTCCGGCATCCATGATCGCCTTCGACCACGCCCGCACGCACAACCCCGTGCACCGGCTCAGCACCGCCACCGGCGTGACCAACTCGGGCGGATTCCTCGCCGGACTCATCGCGATCTTCCTCATCGGTCTGATGCTCGACCTGCAGGGTGCCGGCACACCCGCGACTTACTCGCCCGAAGCCTTCCGGTGGGCGTTCCTGACCCAGCTGCCGCTGTGGATCCTCGGGCTCACGATGATCATCATCGAGCGCAAGCACACCCGCATCCGGATGGGACTCGACCCGGAGCGCCCGCGGAACCGCTGAGCGGGCAGAAGGCCAGTCGCGGGTCGCCTCGCTCAGCCGCGTCGGGTCCAGCCGATCGGATGTGGGCCCCCGCGGCCTCCGCGCTCGACATCGGCCTGCGCCGACCAGCCCTGGGCGCTGTCGACCGCGTCGAAGCCGCCACGGGCGAGTCGCATGCCGACGTCGTCGTGGTGCATGCGCGGAGCACCACCCCGCCGGACGGAGGCCCGAACGCTCCAGCTGTCATCCGCGAAGCCGCCGCCACGGAAGACGCGGTAGTCGTCGTAGCGCTCGGGGTCGAGCAGATCCCAGCACCATTCCCAGACGTTCCCGAGCGTGTCGAACAGACCGTGGAGGTTGGGCAGCTTCAGCCCGACGTCGTGCGGCTCGGATCCCCCGTCGGCCCCGGTCCAGGCGATCTCCGCGAGCGGGCCGTACTGAGGCCCGGTCGAGCCCGCCCGGCACGCGAACTCCCATTCGGCTTCCGTCGGCAGCCGGTATCCGTCGCTGTCGACATGCCAGGTGACCTCCTCGCCGTCGAACGCGTAGGCGGGGTCGAGCCCCTCCCACTCCGACGCGGCATTGCAGAACCGGATCGCGCGCAGCCAGCTGAGATCGCGCGCAGGGTGCCGCGGACGGGAGGCCGGGATGCCGAGCACCTCTGCGAACTGCTCCTCGGTCACCGCGAACACGCCGATCTCGAACGCCTCGAGTCGGACTGTGCGATGCTGCTCCCGCCGCGCGTCGTGCAGGGTCACCGTGCCGCCCGGGAGCGTCCGCATCTCCCACAGGTCCATGTCTCAGCCCGCGACCGTGTCGGGGCGGAGATCGCCGTCCGGTTGAGTCAGGCGCTCCGCAGGCAGCCGCACCTCGAAGACGCGCATGAAGAACTGGCACATCGGGCCGACCAGCAGAGCGAACGCCACGGTGCCGAGGCCGACGTTCCCGCCCAGCAGCCAGCCGATCAGCACCACCGAGACCTCGAGGGCCGTGCGGACCAGCCAGATCGGCCGGCCGGTGACGCGGTGCAGGCCGGTCATCAGCCCGTCGCGTGGACCGGGACCGAAATGCGAACCGATGTACAGGCCGGTGGCTGCGGCGAGAACCGTCAGGCCGATCGCGAAGAAGATCACGCGAAGCCACAGCACGTCGGTCTCGGGAATCGTCAGGAAGCCGACATCCGCGGCGGGGCCGACCAGCAGGGCGTTCAGCACCGTGCCGATGCCCGGCTTCTGGCGCAGCGGGATCCACATCAGCAGCACGATGCCGCTGACGATGATCGTGATGGTCCCGAAGGACAGCGGGATGTGCGTCGCGATGCCCTGGGTCAGGACGTCCCAGGGAGCGGCGCCGAGCATGCCGCGGACGATGAACGCGATGCCGATCCCGTACAGGAACAGGCCGATCAGCAGCTGCGGCACGCGGCGCAGCATCCGGCGGCCGGCGAGCGACCTCATCGCGGCGTCCGCTCGACCCAGCCCCCGTACTTCGCGGTGCGCCCGTCGCCGGACGACGTGCCGGTGACACGTCGCCTGATCCACGGAGCGACGAACTCGCGGTAGTACGCATAGCCGCTCGGCCCTGCGACCGGATGGTGTGCTGGAGCCCACCATTCGCTCGGCGGCTCGTAGCCGAGTGCGTGCAGCACGCGCGCCGCGACGCGGTGGTGGCCGTGCGCGTTCATGTGCAGTCGGTCCTCGGACCAGTACTGGGGACGGGACAGCTCGGTGTCGGGCCAGTTCAGCGCGCGGACGACGTCGGGTCGGTCCTGGATGCGGCGCATCACGGCATCCGACAGCTCGTCCCCGCGCCGCTGCACCATCCTGCCCATCGGCAGGCGAGCGCTGGGGTTCGCACCCGAGAGCACGATGAGCTGCACGCCCTCCTCATCGCACCTGCGCAGCACACGGGTGAAGGCGTCGGCCAGGTGCTCGATGTCGGCGTTCGGGCGCAGCATGTCGTTGCCGCCGCCGTTGAAGGAGAGATGCGTCGGCCGGAGAGCGAGCGCGGGCTCGAGCTGCTGCTCGACGATCGGCCAGGCCAGCTTGCCGCGGATCGCGAGGTTCGCGTAGCGGATGCTGTGCCCCGACGCGTCGGCCCAGCCCTGCGCTGCGATGTCAGCCCAGCCCCGCACGGTGCCGTCCGGCAGCTCGTCGCCGACGCCCTCCGTGAAGGAGTCGCCGATCGCCACGAATCGCACTTCCGCCATCTTTCCAGCCTATGGCCGCGCCGGACCGCTCGGCGCCATGGGTCAGCGGTCGTCGAGGCTCGCGCCGCGCCTGTCGACGAGCCCCCAGGCCGCCACCGCCGCGATCACGAAGAACACCGAGAACACGACGAAGGCCAACGGCGCACCGCCCTGGGCGAGCAGCAGCGGCACCACCAGCGGCGCGATGATGGATGCGATGCGACCGATGCCGGCGGCCCAGCCCGCTCCGGTCGCGCGCAGCGAGGTCGGGTAGATCTCGGGAGTCACGGCGTACAGCGCGCCCCAGGCTCCCAGATTGAAGAACGAGAGCGCCATTCCGGTCGCGATGATCACGCCCTCACTGCCGGCGATGCCGAAGAGCACCGCGGAGACGGCGGAACCGGTCAGGAACACCGACAGGGTCAGACGCCTGCCCCACACCTCGATCAGCCACGCCGCGGCGGCGTACCCCGGCAGCTGCGCGAGCGTGATCAGCAGGGTGAAGCCGAACGACTTGACCAGGTCGTAGCCGGCGGCGAAGAGGATGCTGGGGATCCAGATGAACGCGCCGTAGTACGCGAAGTTCACGCAGAACCACACCAGCCAGACGCTGGCGGTGCGGAGCCGGAACTCCGGCGCCCACAGGAGGGCGACCCGCCGCGACGCGGTGGGGGCGAGCGTCTCGCGCACCGGCTCCTTGCGGATCGCGGGGGTTCGCTGCAGGTCGGCATCCGTCTCCAGCCGCGAGACGATCCGCTCGGCCTCCCCCATGCGACCCCGTGACGCCAGCCAGCGCGGCGACTCGGGCAGGCCCCACCGCACGACCAGGGCGTACACCGCGGGGATCGCACCGAGCGCGAACGCCCACCGCCAGCCGTTCTCGGAGGCCGGGATCACGAAGTAGCCGATCAGGGCGGATGCTGTCCAGCCGACCGCCCAGAACGCCTCCAGGATCACGATCAGCCGACCGCGGATGCGCGCGGGTGCGAACTCGCTGACGTACGTGGACGCCACCGGCAGCTCGGCCCCGAGCCCGAGGCCCACGAAGAATCGGAGCACGATGAGCACGGCCACCCCGCCGACCAGGGCGCTCGCCCCGGTCGCGAGGCCGTAGATCAGCAGCGTCACGGCGAAGACGTACCGGCGCCCCAGCCGGTCGGCCAGCAGCCCGCCGACGCTGGCGCCGATCGCCATCCCGATGAACCCGGCCGATGCGATCCACCCGGTCGTGAACGAATCGAGCGACCACTCCCGGGCGAGCACCGCGATGATGAACGAGATGAGGCCGACGTCCATGGCGTCCAGGGCCCAGCCGACGCCGGAGCCCGTCAGCACGCGCAGATGCGAGCGCGTGAAGGGCAGGGCGTCGAGTCGTGCGGCCAGGGACGACCGGCTCGTCAGCGAGGGTTCGGGCATGCTCTCATCGTAGAGGTGAGGTCAGCATGACCACACCTCTACGATGAGATGCCCGCACGCGGGTCTCAGACGTGGAACACCGATCGCAGCGTGTCCAGGCCCACGCCGCCCATGTCGAGGGCGCGCTT
This sequence comes from Microbacterium sp. 22195, assembly GCF_052056515.1. Classification (NCBI taxonomy): domain Bacteria; kingdom Bacillati; phylum Actinomycetota; class Actinomycetes; order Micrococcales; family Microbacteriaceae; genus Microbacterium; species Microbacterium sp. 22195. The sequence goes on along the minus strand of NZ_JBQEPE010000001.1, from coordinate 502,999 downwards.
GTGGAACCCCTTGAACGAGAACGCGTCGCCCTCCTGGGCGCGCACGGCGTCACGGACCTGCTCCCAGATGCGCTGGCCGACCTTGTACGACGGCGCCTGGCCCGGCCATCCGAGGTAGCGGTTCACCTCGAACTGGCGGAACTCGTCGGACATGTTCACGTTGCGGCGCATCATGTCCAGCGCGTAGTCGTGGTCCCAGACACCGTCGCCGTCGAGGCGCGGCTTGCCCAGGTGGACGCCGATGTCCAGCACGACGCGCAGGGCGCGCATGCGCTGGCCGTCGAGCATGCCGAGCCGGTCCGCGGGATCGTCGAGGTAGCCGAGCTGCTCCATCAGACGCTCGGCGTACAGGGCCCAGCCCTCGGCGTGACCGGAGGTGCCCGCCAGCACGCGCCGCCAGGTGTTCAGCTCGGCGCGGTTGTAGGTCGCCTGCGCGATCTGCAGGTGGTGACCGGGGACGCCCTCGTGGTACACCGTGGTCAGCTCGCGCCAGGTGTCGAACTCGGTGACGCCCTCGGGCACGGACCACCACATCCGGCCGGGACGCGAGAAGTCGTCGGTCGGCCCGGTGTAGTAGATCCCGCCCTCCTGGGTGGGGGCGATCATGCACTCGAGCTCGCGGATCTGCTCGGGGATGTCGAAGTGGCTGGCGCCGAGGTCCGCGATGGCCTTGTCGCTGGTCTCCTGCATCCAGCGCTGCAGCGCCTCGGTGCCGTGCAGCTTGCGGGACGGATCGGCCTCGAGGTGCGCGACCGCCTCCTCGACCGTGGCTCCGGGGAGGATCTCGTTCGCGATCGAGTTCTGCTCGGCGATCATCCGCTCGAGCTCATCGCGGCCCCACTCGTAGGTCTCGTCGAGGTCGATCGTCGCGCCGAGGAAGCGGCGGGAGTTCAGCGCGTAGAGCTCGCGGCCGACGGCATCCTGCTCCGGCGCCACCGAAGCCAGTTCGCCGGCGAGGAAGGTGCGCAGCTCGTCGTAGGCGACGCGGGCGGCGCCCGAGCGATCGGCGAGCTCCTTGGCGAGGGACGCCGGCAGCTGACCCTCCTCAGGAGCGGCCTCGGCGACGAACGCCGCGAAGAAGCCGTCATCCGCCGTGTAGCGGCCGATCTGGGTGGCCACCTCGGTCACCTGCCGGCGGGCGGGGACGACGCCCTGGCGGATTCCCTCGCGCAGCGTCTCGGTGTAGCCCTTGATGGCTGCGGGCAGCGCGGCCAGGCGCTCCGCGACGACCGACCAGTCCTCGGCGGTCGCCGTGGGCATCAGATCGAACGCCTGCCGGAAGTCCTGCGGCGCGGACGCGATCACGTTCAGATCGCGCAGGTGCCACTGCGCGTCGTGCAGCTCCACTTGCAGGCGCAGTTCGGAGGACAGATCGGTCTTGGTGACCCGATCGATCTCGTCGACGGGCTCCAGTGCGTCGAGCTCGGCGAGTGTCGCGCGTGCAGCCGCGACCGAGCGCTCGTGGCCCTCGGGGCTGAGGTCGTCGAGCTTTCCGTTCGCCTCGTTACGGCCGATGTAGGTCGCCAGCGTCGGCGACAGATCCACAAGGGTGTCCACCCAGCGCTCGGCGACCTGGTCGATCGCGGAGGGGGTGCGGGGTTCAGCAGTCATGGATTCGAGCCTAGCCCCGCACGGCCGCAGGTCAGGGGATCAGTGCGCTGCTTCGTTCCAGTCGCGTCCGCGACCGACCTGCACGTCCAGCGGCACCGAGAGGTCGGCGGCTCCGCCCATGCGCTCGCGCACGATCGCCTCCACGGCGTCCCACTCCCCCGGCGCGATCTCGACGACGAGTTCGTCGTGGATCTGCAGCAGGGCCCGTGAGCGCAGCTCGGCCTGGCGCAGGTCCGCGTGGATGCGGAAGAGGGCGATCTTCATGATGTCGGCGGCGCTGCCCTGGATCGGGGCGTTCAGCGCGGCGCGCTCGGCGTTCTCGCGCAGCACCCGGTTGGGGCTGCTGAGGTCCGGGAACGGGCGCCGGCGACCGAAGATCGTCTCGGTGTAACCGTCTTCCTTCGCCTTCAGCACCGAGGCGCGAAGGTAGTCGCGCACCGCGCCGAACCGGGCGAAGTACTCCATCATCAGCTGCTTGGCCTCGGACTGCTCGATGCGCAGCTGCTTGGACAGCCCGAAGGCCGAGAGCCCGTAGACGAGGCCGTACGACATCGCCTTGACTTTGGTGCGCATGGCCGAGGTGACCTCCTCGGGCTCGACGCCGAAGACCCTGGCGCCGACGAACCGGTGCAGGTCCTCACCGGAGTTGAACGCCTCGATCAGCCCGGCGTCACCGGACAGATGCGCCATGATGCGCATCTCGATCTGCGAGTAGTCGGCGGTGAGGAGGGACTCGTAGCCCTCCCCGACCTCGAAGGCGCTGCGGATGCGACGGGACTCCTCGGTGCGCACCGGGATGTTCTGCAGGTTGGGGTCGGTGCTGGACAGTCGTCCGGTCTGGCTCCCGGTCTGCACGTAGGTGGTGCGGATGCGATGGTCGGCGCCGATCGCGGTGTCCAGCGACTCGATGATCTGGCGGAGCTTGGTGGCCTCGCGATGCTGCAGCAGCAGATCGAGGAACGGGTGCGGGTTGGTCTCCTGCAGGTCGGCCAGCACCGCGGCATCCGTCGAGTAGCCGGTCTTGGTCTTGCGCGTCTTGGGCAGCTGGAGGTCGTCGAACAGCACCTCCTGCAGCTGCTTGGGCGAGCCCAGGTTGAACTCCCGGCCGACGAGCGCGAACGCGTCGGCGGCGAGACTCTCGGTGCGAGTGAGCAGCTCGCCCGAGAACGTGGAGAGCACGTCGTGGGAGACGGCGACGCCCGCGACCTCCATGTCGGCCAGCGTGAGCAGGGTCGGCAACTCGATGTCGGTGAGCACCGTCGTCACGGAATCCGGCATCGCCTCGCGGATCGCGGCAGCCGTGCGCAGCGTGAACCAGGCCTCCTGCGAGGGCGTGGCGCCGTCTGTCTCGGGCACGAGCTGGGTGGGATCGGCCTCGGGCAGCTTCTCGTCGAGGTAACGGCCGACGAGGTGCGCGAGGGTCTTGTCCGGGAAGCTCGGGCGCATCAGCCAGCCCGCGAGCAGCGTGTCGTAGGCGATGCCGCCGATGCGGATGCCGGCCCGCAGCAGCGCCTTCACCTGCGGCTTCGCGTCGTCGAGCACCTTGGGCGCGTCGGACTCCAGCCAGCCGCGCAGCGCGGCAGCCGCGTCGTCGTTCCAACCGCCCTCGTGAAGCTCCGTCGCACTGGCGAAGCCGAAGCGCGTGATCGTCGAGCCGTTCAGCACGAGGCGCACGCCGATCTCGCCGTCCTGCGCAGCGAGCCACTCCGCCGCGGCGGACGCCGACGACTCGGTGGGCTCCGGCACCTTCACGGCGGGCTCGTCGTGCACGGGCTCGTCAGTGGCCCCCACCGCCTCGAAGACGCGCGGCAGCAGAGTGCGGAACTCCAGGCGTGCGAAGATGTCGCGCACCGCCTGGGCGTCGATGGGAGCCACGGCCAGCTCGTCGGGGCCGACGGGCAGCTCCACATCGTTCAGCAGGCGGTTCAGCCGCCGGTTGCGGCGCACGTCCTCGATGTGCTCGCGGAGGTTGCCGCCGACGACGCCCTTGATCTCGCCGGCTCGCTCGAGCAGCTCGTCCAGCGAGCCGAACTGCGTCAGCCACTTGACGGCCGTCTTCTCCCCCACCTTCGGCACGCCGGGCAGGTTGTCGCTGGTCTCGCCGACAAGCGCCGCGATGTCGGGGTACTGCTCCGGCCGGACGCCGTAGCGCTCCTGCACGGCGATCGGGTCGTAGCGCTTGAGCTGCGACACCCCCTGCACCGAGGGGTACAGCAGCGTCACCTCGTCGTTCACGAGCTGGATCGAGTCGCGGTCGCCGGAGACCACGAGCACGTCGTAGCCCTTCTCGGAGCCCTGTCGTGCGAGCGTCGCGAGGATGTCGTCGGCCTCGATGCCCTCCTTGGTGAGCACCGGGATCGACATCGCTGCCAGGCAGTCCTGGAGCAGCGGGATCTGGCCCTTGAACTCGTTCGGGGTCTCGGAGCGCGTCGCCTTGTACTCCGGGTACTCATCGGTGCGGAACGAGTGACGTGAGGTGTCGAAGGCGATGGCCATGTGGGTGGGCTTCTCCGCCTTGATGAGGTTAACCAGCATCGACAGGAAGCCGTAGATGGCGTTCGTGTGCTGGTTGTCCCTGGTCGTGAAGTTCTCGACCGGAAGGGCGAAGAACGCCCGGTACGCGAGCGAGTGGCCGTCGACGACCATGAGGGTAGGCTTTGCGGAGTCCGTCACCCTGCAAGCCTAACGAGAGCGACGGACACTCGCCGAGGAGGACGCGTGACGGATCAGGCTCAGATGGACGAGCAGGCTCGGATGACGGGCATGGAGTGGGCCACGCAGCGCGGCATGGGCGCTCTGGCACAGAAGATGGGGATCGAGTTCACCGAGTTCTCCGTCGAGCGCAGCGTCGGCACGATGCCCGTGGAGGGCAACACCCAGCCCGTGGGCCTGCTGCACGGCGGCGCGTACGTCGTGCTGGGCGAGTCGCTCGGTTCGATGGCCGCCAACCTGCACGCCGGGCCCGGCCGTCTCGCGGTCGGCGTCGACATCAATGCCACGCACACGCGCTCGGCGACCTCCGGCATCGTCACCGGGGTCTGCACGCCGATCCACCTCGGCCGCAGCATGACGGTGCACGAGATCGTGGTCACTGACGATCAGGGCCGGCGCTGCTCCACGATCCGCATCACCAACATGATCAAGGAGATGCCCGCCTGACGCGGATGCGAGAGGGCCCCGTCATCAGACGGGGCCCTCTCGCTGTCAGTGGATCGTGCTCACTTCTTGGGGGCGAGCTGCTCGATGATCGCCTTGGCGACGTCCTGCATCGTCAGACGGCGGTCCATGGACGCCTTCTGGATCCAGCGGAACGCCTCCGGCTCGCTCAGACCCATCTTCTCGTTCAGCAGGCCCTTGGCGCGATCGACGAGCTTGCGGGTCTCGAAGCGCTCGACCATGTCGGCGACCTCTGCCTCGAGCGTGATGATCTGCTCGTGGCGGGCCAGCGCGATCTCGATCGCGGGCAGCAGGTCGTTCGGCGTGAAGGGCTTGACCACGTACGCCAGTGCACCGGCCTCGCTCGCGCGCTCGACGAGCTCCTTCTGGCTGAACGCGGTCAGCAGCACGACGGGTGCGATGTTGTTCTTGTGGAGCTTCTCGGCCGCGCTGATGCCGTCGAGCAGAGGCATCTTCACGTCCATCACGACCAGGTCGGGGCGCAGCTCGGTGGCGAGGGCCACGGCCGTCTCGCCGTCGCCCGCCTCGCCGACGACGTCGAAGCCGTTGTCGCGGAGGATCTCGACGATGTCGAGGCGGATCAGCGACTCGTCCTCGGCGACGACCACGCGTCGCGGGGCGGATGCCGTGGGCTGCTCAGGCTGTTCTACGTCAGTCACGGTAAGAATCCTATCTGTTCACCTTGTGCCGGCGGTGGGGCCACGTCGCGACTCACCCCATTGCTTCGCGATGCGCCGAGCCTCCCGCGACGCGGGACCGGACCCCGACGCGGGCTGCGCCCGCTGGTTCGAGTCCCGCTCTGCTGCCGTATGTGGATTCCGGGACACCCTCCGGGCGCCCCGGAATCCACATGTGCCGGCGGTGGGACTCGAACCCACACGTCCTCTCGGACAAAGCATTTTGAGTGCTCCGCGTCTGCCATTCCGCCACGCCGGCCCGGATCGACTTTAGCGCACGGCGAAGGGGCGGACCCGCAGGCCCGCCCCTTCGAAAGCGTCTCAGACGCCGGTCTTGTAGATCGGCGCCGCTCCACCCACGGCATCCCCCACCTTGTGGATGCGGATGTCGTTCGTGGAGCCGATGATCCCGGGAGGGGAACCGGAGATCACGACGACCTTGTCCCCTTCCTTCGCCAGGCCGGAGCCGAGCAGGTGCTCGTCCACCTGGTGGTACATCGCGTCGGTGTGCTGCACCATCTCGACGAGGGTCGAGCGGATGCCCCAGGTCAGCGCCATGCGGCGGCGGATGCCGGGCTCGGGCGTGTACGCGAGCATCGGGATGCGCGAGCGCAGCCGCGAGAGGCGTCGCGCGGAGTCGCCGGACTGCGTGAACACGCACAGGAACTTGGCGTCGACGAACTCGGCGACCTCCAGAGCCGCGAGCGTCACCGCACCACCCTGAGTGCGCGGCTTGTTGGTGAGCGGGGAGATCCGCTCCAGCCCGTGCTCCTCGGTCGACTCGATGATGCGGGCCATGGTCTCCACGACCACCACGGGGTACTCCCCCACGCTGGTCTCGCCGGACAGCATCACGGCGTCCGCGCCGTCGAGCACGGCGTTGGCGACGTCCGAGGTCTCGGCGCGGGTGGGGACGGGGCTGTTGATCATCGACTCGAGCATCTGCGTGGCGACGATCACCGGCTTCGCGTTGCGGCGAGCGAGCTCGACCGCGCGCTTCTGCACGATCGGGACGGCCTCGAGGGGCAGCTCGACACCCAGGTCGCCACGGGCGACCATGATGCCGTCGAACGCGTCGACGATCTCCTCGAGCGCATCGACCGCCTGCGGCTTCTCGATCTTGGCGATGACGGGGACGCGCACGCCCTCCTCGGCCATGATCTCGTGCACGCGCTCCACGTCGGCGGCGTTGCGCACGAACGAGAGCGCGATCAGGTCGGCGCCGGTGCGCAGACCCCAGCGCAGGTCCTCCTCGTCCTTCTCGCTCAGAGCGGGGACGTTCACGGCGACACCGGGCAGGTTGATGCCCTTGTTGTTCGACACGGCGCCGGCGACGACCACGCGGGTCGTGACGACGGTGCCGTCGGTGTCCACGACCTCGACGCGCACCTTGCCGTCGTCGATGAGCAGGAAGTCGCCCGCCTTGACGTCCTGAGGGAGACCCTTGAACGTCGTGCCGCAGATCTCCCGGTTGCCGATGATGTCCTCGGTGGTGATCTTGAAGATGTCGCCGACGGCGAGCTCGTAGGGCCCGTCCTCGAAACGGCCGAGGCGGATCTTCGGCCCCTGCAGGTCGACCAGCACGGCGACGGCGCGGCCGGCGTCGTCCGCGGCCCGGCGCACGTTGGCGTAGTTCGCCTCGTGCACGGAGTAGTCGCCGTGGCTGAGGTTCAGCCGTGCGACGTCCACACCGGCCTCGATCAGTGCACGGACCGTTTCATAGGTCGAGGTTGCAGGCCCGAGTGTGGCCACGATCTTCGCGCGTCTCAACGGCATCTCCAGGGTGAGAAGGGGTACGGGGACTTGGCGACGTTGCCACGCTCAGCCTACGCAGGCTGGACGCTGAGTGCGACATCCGTTGCAGCGACCGGTGCGGGCAGCGTGGTGGCGCCCATCAGGTCGCGATCGATGGCGGCTGCGGCGGCACGACCCTCTGCGATCGCCCAGACGATCAGCGACTGTCCGCGCCCGGCGTCGCCGGCGACGTAGACGCCGGGCTCCGAGGACGCGAACCGCGCGTCGCGCTGGTACACGCCGCGACCGGTGAGGGCGGGCACGTCCCGCTCGCCGAGCACATCGGCCTCGGGTCCGGTGAAGCCCATGGCGATGAGCACGAGCTCGGCCGGGATCTCCCGCTCCGTTCCGCTCTGAGGTACCCGCTTGCCGTCCACGAACGCGGTCTCGGCGACGCGCAGGGCGCGCAGCGCCCCGGTGTCGTCGGAGAGGAACTCCACCGTCGAGGCGAGGTAGGTGCGCTCACCGCCCTCCTCGTGTGCGGACTGCACCTCGAACAGGGTGGGCTGCGTCGGCCAGGGCTGGTTCTCGCTGCGCTCCGTGCCAGGACGTCGTCCGATGGCCAGGTTGGTCACGCTGCGTGCGCCCTGGCGGTGGGCGGTGCCGATGCAGTCGGCGCCGGTGTCGCCACCGCCGATGACCACGACGTGCTTTCCGGCGGCGCTGATCTGGCCGGGGACCTCGTCACCGGCGACCGCGTGGTTGGACTGCACCAGGTAGTCCATCGCGAAATGCACGCCTGGCAGGTCACGGCCGGGGATCGGCAGATCGCGCGGCACCGTGGATCCGGTCGCGATGAGCACGGCGTCGTAGCGCGCCCGGAGGTCGCTCCAGGACAGCTGCACGCCGATCTCGACGCCCGGCCGGAAACGGGTGCCCTCCTCCTCCATCTGACGCAGACGCGCGTCGACGTGGCGCTTCTCCATCTTGAAGTCGGGGATGCCGTAGCGCAGCAGCCCGCCGATGCGGTCGTCGCGCTCGTAGACGACCACGGTGTGCCCGGCGCGGGTGAGCTGCTGAGCCGCGGCGAGCCCGGCGGGGCCGGACCCCACCACAGCGACCGTCTTGCCCGTGAGGCGCTGCGGCGGGCGGGGCTGCACCCAGCCGTTCTCGATCGCGTCATCGGCGATCGACTGCTCGATGTGCTTGATCGTGACGGCAGGCTGGTTGATCCCCAGCACGCAGGCACTCTCGCACGGTGCCGGGCACAGCCGCCCGGTGAACTCCGGGAAGTTGTTCGTGGCGTGCAGCCGGTCGCTCGCTGCCTGCCGCTCGTCGCGCCAGGTCAGGTCGTTCCACTCCGGGATGATGTTGCCCAGCGGGCATCCGGAGTGGCAGAACGGCACGCCGCAGTCCATGCAGCGCCCCGCCTGGCGGCGCAGCACGGTGCGGTCGGTGTCCTCGTAGACCTCTTTCCAGTCCATGATGCGCACCGCCACCGGACGGCGCGCCGGCAGCTCGCGCTGAGTCGTCTTGAGGAAGCCCTTCGGGTCAGCCACGGGTCACCTCCAGGATCCGGGTCCAGATATTCTCGCCGTCGGGGTCGTCCCCGGCGGCCTGCGCCTCGCGGCGGATCTCCTGCACGGCGGCGTAGTCCCGCGGCAGCACCTTGACGAAGGCGGTCCTCAGCGCGTCGGCATCGGCGAGCAGCTCGGTCGCCAGCGGCGAACCCGTGCGCTCGACGTGCTCGGTCAGCAGGTGGTGCAGCGTCGCGGCGTCGGCGTCGTCCAGCGGCACGAGCTGAAGCTCGCCGCTCTCGAGCGCCTCCGCGTTCACCTGCGTCTCGCGCAGCGCGTGCACGTATGCCACGCCGCCGGACATGCCGGCACCCAGGTTGCGTCCCGTGGTGCCGAGGATCACGGCGAGCCCGCCGGTCATGTACTCCAGGGCGTGGTCGCCGACACCCTCCACGACCGCCGTCGCGCCCGAGTTGCGCACCAGGAACCGCTCCCCCACGACACCGGAGATGAACATCGTCCCCGAGGTGGCGCCGTACCCGATCACGTTGCCCGCGATCACGTTCCGGTGCGGTTCGAACGACGCATCCCTCGGCGGGCGGATCACGATGTCCCCGCCGGAGAGGCCCTTGCCGACGTAGTCGTTGGCGTCCCCTTCGAGTCGCAGCATGATGCCTGCCGGCATGAACGCGCCGAGCGACTGCCCGGCCGTGCCCCGGAGGGTCACGTCGATGGTCTCCGGCGGGAGACCGGCGGCGCCGTAGCGCTCCGTGACGTGGTGGCCCAGCATCGTCCCCACCGCGCGCTCCGTGTTGCGGATCGGCAGGTCGATGCGCACCGGGTCGCCCTGCTCGAGGGCGTCCCCCGACAGCGCGATCAGCGTGGTGTCGAAGTGCTTGTGCAGCTCGTGGTCCTGCGTCCGGCCGCTCTTGCGCGGCTCCCCGGAGGGGAACACCGGTCCGGTGAGGATCGGCGACAGGTCCAGTCCCTCGGTCTTCCAGTGGTGGACGGCGGCATCGGTGCGCAGCAGCTCGGTGTGGCCGATGATCTCGTCCAGCGACCGGAAGCCGAGCGCCGCGAGGTGCTCGCGCACCTCTTCGGCGATGAACTCCATGAAGTTGACGACGAACTCCGGCTTGCCGGTGAACCGCGACCGCAGCAGCGGGTTCTGGGTCGCGACGCCCACGGGGCAGGTGTCCAGGTGGCAGACCCGCATCATGATGCATCCGCTCACGACCAGTGGTGCGGTCGCGAAGCCGAACTCCTCGGCTCCCAGCAGGGCTCCGATGATCACGTCGCGGCCGGTCTTGAGCTGTCCGTCGACCTGCACCACGACGCGGTCGCGCATGCCGTTGAGCATGAGCGTCTGCTGCGTCTCGGCGAGTCCCAGCTCCCACGGCGTACCGGCGTGCTTGAGCGAGTTCAGCGGGCTCGCGCCGGTGCCTCCGTCGTGCCCCGCGACGAGGATGACGTCGCTCAGCGCCTTCGCCACGCCCGCGGCGACCGCGCCGATGCCGGACTGGCTGACCAGCTTGGTGTGGATGCGGGCCTTCGGGTTCGCGCGCTTGAGGTCGAAGATGAGCTGCTTGAGGTCCTCGATCGAGTAGATGTCGTGGTGCGGCGGCGGGGAGATGAGACCCACGCCCGGCGTCGCGTGACGCGTGCGCGCCACCCACGGGTACACCTTCTGCGGCGGCAGCTGCCCGCCCTCACCGGGCTTGGCGCCCTGGGCGAGCTTGATCTGCAGATCGGTCGCCTCGGTCAGGTACTGGCTGGTCACGCCGAACCGGCCGGACGCCACCTGCTTGATGGCGCTGCGGCGCTCGGGGTCGACCAGGCGCTCCGGGTCCTCGCCGCCCTCACCGGTGTTCGACTTGGCGCCGAGACGGTTCATCGCGATGGCGAGCGTCTCATGCGCCTCCTGCGAGATCGAGCCGTAGCTCATCGCTCCGGTGGAGAACCGCTTGACGATCGCGCTGACGGGTTCGACCTCGTCCAGCGGGACGGGCGGCCGCTCGCCGGTGCGCAGCTCGAAAAGGCCGCGCAGGGTCTTCAGCTCGTGCGCCTGGTCGTCCACGAGCTTGGTGTACTCGCGGAAGATGTCGTACCGGCGGGTGCGGGTGGAGTGCTGCAGACGGAACACCGTGTCCGGGTTGAACAGGTGCGGGGACCCGTCGCGGCGCCACTGGTACTCGCCGCCGGTCCACAGCCGCTCGTGCGCCCTGGCCGCCTCGTCCTCGGGATAGGCGTAGTCGTGCCGCGCCTGGTTCTCGGCGAACACGTCCTCGATGCCGATGCCGCCGAGCTTGGTCTCGGTGCCGGTGAAGTAGGCGTCGACGAGCTCCTGGCTCAGACCGATCGCCTCGAACACCTGCGCTCCCGCGTAGGAGCCGACCGTGGAGATGCCCATCTTGGACATGATCTTCAGCACGCCCTTGCCGAGCGCGTGGATCACGTTGTGGACGGCCTCCTCCGGGCTGATGCCCGTGATGTAGCCGGTGCGCACCAGGTGCTCCACGGTCTCCATCGCCAGGTACGGGTTCACGGCCGAGGCGCCGTAGCCGATCAGCGTGGCCACGTGATGCACCTCGCGCACATCGCCCGCCTCGACCACGAGACCGACCTTCATGCGGTTCTCGCGGCGGATGAGGTGGTGGTGCACGGCGGCGACCATGAGCAGCGACGGGATCGGGACGAGGTCCTTGTTCGAGTCGCGGTCCGACAGGATCAGCAGCTCCGCGCCGCGTTCGATCGCGGCATCCGCCTCGGCGCACATCGCCGCCAGCCGGTCAGCCAGCGTGTGAGGACCCGCGTCGAAGTGGTACAGGCCGCGGATGGTGGCGCTGGAGCGGCCGGGAAGAGCGCGGTCGATGTGCCGGATCTTCGCCAGCTCGTCGTTGTCGATGACGGGGAAGTCGAGGCTCACCGTGCGCGCATGCTCGGGACCCCAGTCGAGCAGGTTGCGCTCGGGTCCGAGGCCGAGACGCAGGCTGGTGACGACCTCTTCGCGGATCGCGTCCAGGGGCGGGTTCGTGACCTGAGCGAACTGCTGCACGAAGTAGTCGAAGAGCAGGCGCGGGCGCTCGCTGAGCGCCGCGATGGGCGCGTCGCTGCCCATCGCGCCGAGCGGCTCGGCACCGTTCTGCCCCATGGGGGTGAGCAGGATGCGCACCTCCTCCTCCGTGTAGCCGAAGGTGCGCTGGCGACGGGTGATGGATGCCGCGGGGTGCACGATGTGCTCGCGCTCGGGGAGGTCGGCCAGGCGCACGGCGCCCTCCGCCAGCCAGTCGGCCCAGGGATGCAGGGCGGCCAGATCGCGCTTGACCTCGTCGTCCTCGATGATGCGGCGCTGCGCCGTGTCGACCAGGAACATCCGGCCGGGCTGCAGGCGCCCGCGGCGCTTGATGCGCTCCGGTGCGAACTCCAGCACGCCCGTCTCGCTGCCGATCACGACGAGTCCGTCGGTGGTCTCGGTCCAGCGCCCGGGGCGCAGGCCGTTGCGGTCGAGCGTGGCGCCCACCTGCACGCCGTCGGTGAAGATCAGGGCGGCGGGGCCGTCCCACGGCTCCATCTGGTTCGCGTGGTACTCGTAGAACGCGCGCAGATCCGGGTCGAGGTCGGTCTGCTTCTCCCATGCGGCGGGCACCATCATCATGACCGCGTGCGGCAGGCTGCGACCGGTCAGGGTGAGCAGCTCCAGCACCTCGTCGAAGGATGCCGAGTCGCTGGCGCCGTCGGTGCAGATCGGGAGCAGCGGGGCGATGTCGCCGAGCAGCTCGGACTCCAGCTGCGACTGCCGGGCGCGCATCCAGTTGCGATTGCCGCCGATCGTGTTGATCTCGCCGTTGTGCGCGAGCATCCGCAGCGGCTGTGCGAGCGGCCAGGACGGGAACGTGTTGGTCGAGTAGCGCGAGTGCACCACGGCGAGCTCGGAGGCGAAGCGCTCGTCCTGCAGATCGGGGTAGAACGGCTCCAGCTGCAGCGTGGTGACCATGCCCTTGTACCCGAGGGTGCGGGCCGACAGGGAGACGAAGTAGGCGCCCAGCTCGTGTCCGGCGCGCTTGCGCAGCCGGTAGGCCAGGCGGTCCAGGGCGATGCCGGCGACGGCGCCGGGGGCGGTGATGAAGAGCTGCTCGAACGCCGGGCGGGCCTCATCGGCGAGCTTGCCCAGGTGCTCGTTGGCGGTGGGGACGACGCGCCAGCCGAGGACCTCGAGTCCTTCTTCGGCGGCGAGGCGCTCGATGCCGGCCTTCTGCTCGCGGCGGGCGCTCGACTCCAGAGGGAGGAACGCCAGGCCTGCGGCGTACTCGCCGACCGGGGGGAGCTCGAAGTCCGTGACGGCCCGGAGGAACGCGTCCGGCATCTGCGTGAGGATGCCGGCGCCGTCTCCTGTGCCGGCGTCCGAGCCGATCGCGCCTCGGTGCTCCAGGTTGCGCAGCGCTTCCAGCGCCAGCGCGATGATGTCGTGGCCGGGTTCCCCGCGGAGCGTCGCGACCATGGCCAGGCCGCAGGCATCCTTCTCGTGGGCGGGGTTGTACATCCCCTGCTTCGGGGGGTAAGCGCCGGAGGCGCCGTAGGGAGGCTGGAAGTACACCAGTCACCGTCCTCAGTGTCGAAAGTGAATCCGGGGACAGCGTCGGCCCGCTCGTTCAGTATGAAGGATCACGCACGGCGGGAGTGCTCAGATGACGTCCTCGCGGTTTATGAAGCCGTGCTTGTGGCGGGTGCTTCAGCGTCGATCCCGTCCACCGGAGGCTCACTCAGGTCGACGTAGTCGTGGGAATCGTGCTCTGAGTCTACAACGGCATCGGCGGGCTCTCGTCCGGGCTGGTACGGCGAGGCCTCCAGGCCGGTGTGACGGCGCGTCTGCACGATGAGGATGACCAGGCCGACGAGGACGCCGATGATCGCCGCCCACACGTTGCTGCGCAGGCCCAGGTAGACCTGGCTCGGATCGATGCGGATCGACTCCCAGACGATGCGACCGGCGCTGTACCAGATCAGGTAGCAGGCGAACAGCCGGCCCCACTGCAGACGCAGCCGACGGCCCAGCCAGAGCAGAACCAGCACGCCGAGCGTGTTCCAGATCACCTCGTACAGGAACGTGGGGTGGAACAGCGTGCCCTCGGGCAGGCCGGCCGGGAACGCCGGGTTGGACGCCTCGATCTCCAGGCCCCACGGCAGGTCGGTGGGCAGGCCGAACAGCTCGTGGTTGAACCAGTTGCCGAACCGGCCCATCGCCTGCGCGAGCAGGAGCCCGGGCGCGAGGGCGTCCGCGAAGGTCCAGAAGCGGATGCCGGTCCACCGGCATCCGAGCCAGGCGCCCGCGGCGCCGCCGATGAGCGCGCCGAAGATGGCGATGCCGCCCTCCCAGATCGCCCAGACCGAACCCGGCTCGAAGGGGTTCCAGGTGTTCTTGCCCGGGCCGAAGTAGAAGTCGAAGTGCGTCAGGACGTGGAAGATGCGCGCCCCGATGATGGCCAGCGGCACCGCGATGATCGCGATGTCGATGACGACCCACTTCTCCGCACCGCGCTTGGTGAGGCGGTGGTTGGTGATCAGCGTCGCTGCGATGATCCCCGCGATGATGCACAGCGCGTAGTAGTGGATCGTGATCCCGAAGATCGGGAACGTGCTGACCGGAGGGCTCGGGATGCTGGCGGGCACGCCCGAGATGAGGCTGTGAAGCGCAAGGGACATGAGAGTGAGTCTAGTTTCCTGTCGCGAATCGCGCCGACGGGGTGCCGCCGGCGAGAGAACGGGTGGTCTCGGCGAGGCCGTCCAGGCCGCCGTCGCGCAGCGCCTTGACGAGCGCCGTGCCGACGATGGCGCCGTCGGCGTACTCGACGACACCGGCGATCTGCTCGGGGTTGGAGATGCCGATCCCCACGCATGCGGATGACGCGCCACGGGCCCGCATGCGGTCGACGAGCGTCCGCGCAGCGCGGTCGAGAGCCGCCCTCTCCCCCGTGATGCCCATGGTGGAGACCGTGTAGACGAAGCCCGTCGACGAGGAGATGACCAGGTCGAGGCGCTCGTCCGTGGAGGTCGGAGCAGCGAGGAAGATGCGGTCGAGGCCGGTGCGGTTGCTCGCGGCGATCCACTCGCCGGCGGCCTCGGGGGTGATGTCGGGGGTGATGAGGCCGGCGCCGCCCGCGGCGAGCAGATCGTCGGCGTAGCGGTCGACGCCGTACTGCAGCACCGGGTTCCAGTAGGTCATCACGACCACCGGCACGTCGGTGCGGGAGGTGATCTCCTTCACCACCGTGAACAGGTCTCGGGTGCGGTAGCCGTTGGCCAGCGCCTGCTGCGTGGCCTGCTGGATGACCTCGCCGTCCATGACCGGGTCGGAGTAGGGCGGGCCGAGCTCGATGACGTCGACGCCGTTGCGCGCGAGGGTCAGCGCTGCCTCGATGCCGGTCTGCAGGTCGGGGAAGCCGATCGGCAGGTACCCGATGAAGGCGCCCCTGCCCGCTTCGTGGGCCTTGCGGATCGCTGCCTCGACACGGCTCACGACGCGTCCTCCTCGTCGTACAGGTCGAAGTAGCGCGCCGCGGTGTCCATGTCCTTGTCGCCGCGACCGGAGAGGCAGACGGCGATCACGGCGTCCGGGCCGAGCTCGCGACCGATGCGCAGTGCGCCGGCGAGGGCGTGCGCCGATTCGATCGCGGGGATGATGCCCTCGGTGCGGCTGAGCAGGCGCAGGGCCTGCATGGCCTCGTCATCGGTGGCAGGGATGTACTCCGCACGTCCGATGTCGCTCAGCCAGGCGTGCTCCGGGCCGACGCCCGGGTAGTCGAGACCGGCCGAGATGGAGTGCGACTCGACGGTCTGGCCGTCCTCGTCCTGCAGCACGTACGTCTTCGCGCCGTGGAGCACGCCGGGACGACCGCGTTCGATCGAGGCCGCGTGCTTCGGAGTGTCGACGCCGTCACCGGCTGCCTCGACTCCGTAGAGCTTCACGCCCTCGTCGTCCAGGAACGCGTCGAACATGCCGATCGCGTTGGAACCGCCGCCGACGCAGGCGACCACGGCATCCGGAAGCCGGCCGGCCTCGGCGAGCAGTTGCTCACGGGCCTCCTCGCCGATGATCTTCTGGAAGTCGCGGACCATCGCCGGGAACGGGTGCGGACCGGCCGCGGTCCCGAAGATGTAGTTGGTGGTCTCGACGGTCGCCACCCAGTCTCGGTAGGCGTCGTTGATGGCGTCCTTCAGGGTCCGGGACCCGGTCTTGACCGCGACCACCTCGGCGCCGAGCAGACGCATCCGCGCCACGTTCAGCGCCTGACGCTCCGTGTCGACCTCGCCCATGTAGATCGTGCACTCCAGCCCGAACAGGGCCGCCGCGGTCGCCGTCGCCACGCCGTGCTGGCCGGCGCCGGTCTCGGCGATCACGCGGGTCTTGCCGAGCCGCTTCGTCAGCAGGGCCTGTCCGAGCACGTTGTTGATCTTGTGCGAGCCGGTGTGGTTGAGGTCCTCGCGCTTGAGGAACACGCGTGCGCCGCCGGCGTGCTCCGCGAAACGCGGCACCTCCGTGATCGGCGAGGGTCGTCCGGCGTAGGAGTGCAGCAGCGTCGCGAGCTCGGCGCGGAACGCCGGGTCGACGATCGCCGCCTCGTACGCGGCGGTGAGCTCGTCGATCGCGGCGATGAGCGACTCCGGCATGTACCGCCCGCCGTACTCGCCGAAGAACGGTCCGTGCTGGTCGCGCAGCGCCATGCTCACTCCTCTCCCCCGCGCACCGGCAGGTCGCCGGCCGCGAGGAACGCGTTCAGGGTGGCGACGGGATCGCCGGTGACCAGCGCCTCGCCGATCAGGACGACGTCCGCCCCCGCCTCGCGGTAGCGGCGCACGTCCTCGGGTGCGAGCACCGCCGACTCCGCCACGCGGATGGCGGTGTCGGGGATGCGGTCGGACAGGGACGCGAACAGGTCCCGGTCGAGCTCCAGGGTCTTCAGGTTGCGCGCGTTCACGCCGATCAGCTCGGCACCCAGATCGATCGCGACCTCGAGCTCCTCTGCGGAGTGGGTCTCGATCAGCGGGGTCATGCCCAGCTCGCGGATCAGCGCGTACAGCTCACCCAGGGTCTTCACGTCGAGCCCCGCCACGATGAGCAGCGCCAGGTCGGCTCCGGCCGCGCGGGCCTCGAGCACCTGATACGGCGTAGCGATGAAGTCCTTGCGCAGCACGGGGAGGTTCACGCGCGCGGTGACGGCCTCGAGGTCGGCGAGACTGCCGCCGAATCGGCGCTCCTCGGTCAGGACGCTGATGGCGGAGGCACCGCCCTGCTCGTACAGGGAAGCCTGCAGCGCGGGATCGGGGATCTCGGCGAGAGCGCCGCGTGACGGACTCGCGCGCTTGACCTCCGCGATGATCTTCACCCGGTCGGCGGGCGCCAGCGCCGCGAGAGCGTCGCGGGCGGCAGGGCGCGCCAGAGCTTCACGCTCCACGTCGGCCAGCGGCCGAGTCGCAGCACGCCGCTCGGCGTCCTGCACCGCGCCGGCCGTGAGGTCGGCGAGGACCATCAGTGCGCCTTCGGGGTGTACTTCGGGCCCTTCACTCCCCAGCCCGCCTTCGCCATGACCCAGCCGACGATCGCGCCGATGACGACGACGGCGGCCGAGATCCAGACACCCACCACTCCCGAACCGTCGGGGAAGCAGAAGAAGACAGTGCCGGCGGTGAAGCCGACCAGCATGATCACGACGGCAGTCCAGGCTGCAGGCGAGTGTCCGTGACCGGGGTCTGCGATCGGGTTGGTCATGTTCTCCTCCGGGAGGGTCGACGATGTCATAAGTCTATCGGGAAGGGCCGGTCGGATCCGTGCCATGGGACAGGTCGTCCCAGGAATCGACGGCGTCCAGCGGCCCGGCATCCGCGTGCCGTGCCTCGGAGAGCTGGTCGTAGCGGCGGGTGCCCGCCTTCCAGCGGTGCGCGGTCGCCAGGACGAAGAGGGATGCCAGCGCCACCACGACCCACGCGCACAGGGCGGCGACGCTCCAGCCGCTGGGCTCGAGGTCGGTCACCATCGCGCCGAGCGCCTTGTCACCGCTGAGGCCGGTCGCCTTCGTGAGAGCAGGGGCGGCGGATGCGAGGGGCGGCGAGGACACGAGCGGCAGCGTTCCGGTGACGAGTGCGACCACGGCGCCGAGGCCGATCACCGCGAAGAGGTAGCGCAGCGCGCGTCCGGCGATGGACAGAGCTCCGCCGAGGGCCAGCACGGCCAGTGACAGCGGCGCGAGCAGCGGCATGGCCTCGGCGCCGGAGACGAGCAGCGGTGCGGCGGCGTCGGAGCGGTGGACGGTGATCCAGGTCTGCGTCGAGGAGATGATGCCGACGCCGCCCGCGAGCAGGAACCCCAGCACCGCGTACATGCGTGCGCGATTCATCTCACTCGCTCTCTGGGACGGTCAGTCCGCGACCGTCGAAGCAGGTGCGCGTGCCGGTGTGGCAGGCGGGTCCGTGCTGGTCGACCGTGAGCAGGATCGTGTCGCCGTCGCAGTCCACGGCTACGGCGTGCACCTTCTGCGTGTTGCCCGAGGTGTCGCCCTTGCGCCAGTACTCCTGCCGCGACCGCGACCAGTACACCGCCCGGCCGCCGGTGAGCGTGCGCCGCAGCGCCTCGGCATCCATCCACGCCAGCATCAGGACCTCGAGCGTGTCGAACTGCTGCACCACCACGGGGGCGAGCCCGTCGGCGTTCCAGGCGACCTTCGAGACATCCGCGTCGAGCGTCGTCATCGCACCACCACCCCGTCGGCGCGCAGTGCGTCCTTCACATCGCCGACCGTCAGCTGTCCGCTGTGGAACACGCTCGCGGCGAGCACGGCATCCGCTCCCGCCTCGATCGCCGGCGGGAAGTGCGCGGCCGTGCCCGCGCCGCCGGAGGCGATCACCGGCACCGAGGAGACCTCGCGCATGAGGCGGACGAGCTCCAGGTCGAATCCGTCCTTCGTGCCGTCGGCGTCGATGGAGTTCACCAGCAGCTCCCCGGCGCCCCGCTCGATGGCCTCGCGCGCCCAGTCCAGGGCGTCCAACGTGGTCTCGGCGCGTCCGCCGTGCGTGGTCACGACGAAGCCCGACTCCGTGGTCGTGGCGCGCTTGATGTCGAGCGAGAGCACCAGCACCTGTGCGCCGAAGCGGTCGGCGATCTCGTCGATCAGCTCCGGACGCGCGATGGCGGCCGAGTTCACGCCGACCTTGTCCGCACCGACCGCGAGCAGTCGCGCCACGTCCTCGACGCTGCGCACTCCCCCGCCCACGGTGAGCGGCACGAACACCTGCTCGGCCGTGCGCTGCACGACGTCGAATGTGGTGGAGCGGTCATCGACCGTGGCGGTGACGTCGAGGAAGGTGATCTCGTCGGCGCCCTGCGCCGCGTAATGCGCGGCCAGCTCCACCGGATCGCCCATGTCGCGCAGATCCTTGAAGTTCACGCCCTTGACCACGCGGCCGGCGGCCACGTCGAGGCACGGGATGACGCGTGCGGCGAGCGTCATCAGAGCCTCGCGGCGTGGATCGCGGTGACGAGGATGGCCCGGGCGCCAAGAGCGTACAGGTCGTCCATCACCTGGTTCATGCCCTTGCGCGGGATCATGACGCGCACGGCGACCCACTCCGGGTCGCGCAGCGGCGAGATCGTCGGCGACTCGCGGCCGCCGGCGATGGCCGTGGCCTGATCGACCAGGTGCGCGGGCAGGTCGTAGTCCAGCAGCACGAAGCGCCGGGCGACCATGACGCCGCGGAGGCGGCGCAGCAGGCGCGCGGTGCCAGGCACGTCTCCCGGCCTGCTGATCAGCACGGCCTCGGACTCGATGATCACAGGGCCGAAGATCTCCAGGCCCGCCTGGCGCAGGGTGGTGCCGGTCTCGACGACATCCGCGATCACATCGGCGACGCCGAGCCGCACCGCTGACTCGACGGCGCCGTCCAGCGGGACGAGCACGGCGTTCACGCCGTGCTCGCGCAGGAAGTCGTCCACCAGGCCCGGGTAGGCGGACGCCACGCGGACGCCCTCCAGATCCTGGATGGTCGAGTACTTCCCGGGAGGCGCGGCGAACCGGAAGGTCGAGCGGGCGAAGCCCAGCTGCTCGATCTCACGCGCGTCGTCCTGGCGCACGTCACGCAGCAGGTCGCGTCCGGTGATCCCCACGTCGAGGGCGCCGGATGCCACGTAGGTCGCGATGTCGCGGGGGCGGAGGTAGAAGAATTCGACGTCGCTGTCGGCGTCGACGACGTGCAGGGTCTTGGGGTCGCGGCGGCCGGCGTACCCGGCCTCCGCGAGCATCTCGGCGGCTGTCTCGGAGAGCGAGCCCTTGTTCGGAACGGCGATACGCAGCATGGATGTCCTTCTGTTCGAGCGGTCGGAGGGGAGCACGCTCACAGATGTCGGTAGACGTCCTCCAGGCTCAGCCCCTTGGCGAGCATCATCACCTGCAGGTGGTAGAGCAGCTGGGAGATCTCCTCAGCCGCGTTCTCGTCGCTCTCGTACTCCGCGGCCATCCACACCTCGGCGGCCTCCTCGACGATCTTCTTGCCGATCGCATGCACGCCGCGGTCCAGCTGCGCGACCGTGCCCGATCCTTCCGGACGGGTCTCGGCGGTGTGCTGGAGCTCGGCGAACAGCTCGTCGAATGTCTTCACGATTCCAGGCTAGCCGCTCGCGCGAGCTCCCGGAGCCGGGTGACGGCCGCAGCGGCGTCCTCGGCGCCGTACACGGCGGACCCCGCGACGAAGGTGTCGGCCCCTGCCCCGGCGGCCTGGGCGATCGTGGACTCGGAGATGCCGCCGTCGACCTGCAGCCAGACGTCCGAGCCGCGACGTGTGGCCTCCTGACGCAGCGCGCGCAGCTTGGGCATGGTCTCGGCCATGAAGCCCTGGCCGCCGAAACCGGGCTCGACGGTCATCACCAGGATCTGGTCGAACTCGTCGAGGATCTCGTACAGGGACTCCCCTGCCGTGCCGGGCTTGATGGCGACGCCGGCGCGCGAGCCGATCGACCGGAGCCGGCGCGCGAGGGCCACCGGATCGGCGGCGGCCTCGAGGTGGAAGGTGACGCTCGCGGCGCCCAGCTCCGCGTAGCCGGGCGCCCAGCGGTCGGGGTCGGTGATCATCAGGTGCACGTCGAGCGGGATGGGACTGGTCGCCTGGATGCGCTCCACCATCTGCGGCCCGAACGTGAGGTTCGGCACGAAATGGTTGTCCATCACGTCGACATGGGCGAAGTCGGCGGTCGCGATCCTGGCGAGGTCCGCCTGCATGTTGACGAAGTCGGCGGCGAGGATGCTGGGGTTGATGCGGGGTGCTTCCGGGAGGCTCATGGCTCATCCTTCCTGGGCGGTGCGCTGCAGCAGCGCGAGGAACATGGCGTCGGTGCCGTGCCGGTGCGGCCAGAGCTGCACGTGCCGGGTGGTGCCGTCGGGGTTCGGGGCGAGGTCGATCGGCACCTCGGACACCTCGTTCATGACGGCCTGGGCATCGAGCTGGGCGACGTCATCCCGTCGGCGGAGGACCTCGCTCACGACGCCGGTGGTCTCCGCCAGGTGCGGTGAGCAGGTCACATAGGCGACGATCCCGCCGGGCGCCAGCGCCCCGATCGCGACGTCCAGCAGCTGCGTCTGCAGCTCGACCAGCTCGGCGACGTCGGCCGGCGACTTGCGCCAGCGCGCCTCGGGGCGGCGGCGCAGGGCGCCCAGGCCCGTGCAGGGCGCATCGACGAGGATGCGGTCGAACGCCCCCGGATGCTGCGCCGCGAACTCCCGGCCGTCCTGCTCGTGCACGGGCACGTCGATCGGCAGGGGGCGGACGGCGTTGCGCACCAGGCCGGCGCGCGCGTGCACCACCTCGTTCGCCTCGAGGTGCGCTCCGTCACGGTGGGCGATGGCGGCGAGCAGAGCGGTCTTGCCGCCGGGCCCGGAGCACAGGTCCAGCCAGCGCTCCCCCGCGCGCACCGGCGCGGCCGCAGCGAGGGCCAGTGCGACGAGCTGCGATCCCTCGTCCTGCACGCGGATGGTGCCGTGGGCATCTCCGATCGCATCACGGGGATCGCCGCCGGGCGAGCCGAACGCCGTCGGCGCGTAGGGCCGGGCGGGCTGTCCGCGCTCCGCCAGCCCGGGCAGCGCGACGAGCGTGACCTCGGGCGAGACGTTGTCCGCAGCGAGCAGGGTCTCCAGCTCGTCGGCACGTCCCTCGGCCGCCAGCGAGCGGCGCAGCGCGCGGATGACCCACACCGGGTGCGCCGTGCGCAGGGACAGCCGCTCGTCATCCGAGCGGGCGCCGGCCTCGATGCGCTCCTGCCAGGTCTCGGCGTCATCGCGACTGATGCGGCGCAGCACGGCGTTCGCGAAGCCCGACGCCCCGCGGCCCACTTCGGAGGCGACGAGGTTCACCGACTCGTTGACCGCAGCATGCGGTGCCACCCGGGTCGCGAGAAGCTGATGCGTGGCGAGCCTGAGAGCGTCGAGCACCGCCGGATCGATGTCGGCCACCGGGCGGCCGGCGGCCTCGGCGATGATCGCGTCGTAGGTCCCGCGCCGCCGGAGCGTGCCGTAGGCGAGTTCGGTGGCCAGCGCGGCATCCTGCCCGTCCAGCTGCGCCTCCACGATGAGCCTGGGCAGCAGCAGGTTGGCGTAGGCGTCGTCGTCGGACACGGCGCGCAGCACGTCATAGGCGACCCACCGGGCGGGCTGGATGCCGCGCTTGCGCGGCGAACCCGCGTCGCGCTGAGCGCCGCTCATGATCCGGCCCTCACCGACTGATCGGCGCGCAGCCCGCGCCACCAGTCGGCAGCGTTCATGGCGCCCTTGCCCGCCGGCTGCACGCGCGTGACCTCGAGCGCGCCGTCGGCCGTGCCGATGAGGACGGCCGCCTTGGTGCCCTGGATCTCGCCGGGAGCGAGTGCGGTGCCATCGGCAGCGGGAGCCGCGGAGAGGATCTTCAGCCGTGCGCCGTCGACGGTCGTGTGCGCGCCCGGCTCAGGGGTGACTCCGCGGTAACGCGAGAACACAGCCGACAACGGCTGCGACCAGTCCAGGTATCCGTCCTCGAGCGCGAGCTTCGGGGCGAGGCTGGACTCGCCCTGCTGCGGGACGGCCACGGCGCTCCCGTCGGCGATGCCGGCGACCACGTCGGCGGTGAGGCCCGCCCCATCCTCCGCGAGGATCCCGAGCGCCGCGTCGGCGGTCGCGTCCGAGGGGATCTCGACCGTGCGCATCGCGAACACGTCACCGGCATCGAGCGCCGGCACCAGCTGGAACACGCTCACGCCCAGTCGGGCGTCGCCGGCGATCAGAGCGCGCTGCACGGGGGCCGCGCCGCGCCACGCCGGCAGCAGCGAGAAGTGCAGGTTGATCCAGCCGTGCGCCGGAGCCGACAGGAGCGGCTCGCGCACGATGCCGCCAAAGGCGACGATCACGCCCAGATCCGCATCCAGCGCGGTGATCCGTGCCGTGGCGTCGTCGTCGAGCCGGGCGGCCTTGATGACCGTCAGCCCCAGCTCTTCGGCGGCTGCGGCGACGGGTGACGGCGTGAGGACGCGCTTGCGGCCGAGTGGCGCGTCCGGTCGGGTGACGACGCCGGCGATCTCGTGGTGTGAGGCGAGGGCGCGCAGCGTGGGGACGGCGACGGCGGGGGTGCCTGCGAAGACGAGGCGCATGAAGGTTCTCCGGTGGGAAGGTCGGTGACGGATCGAGGTGATCGGATGCCGATCAGATCTCCGGTTCGAGGATATCGAGGTGGACCGAGAGCGACACCCGGGGACGTCCGCGCGGGCGCCTGCTCTGCGCGGCATCCGCGATGACGGCGGCGCGCAGCGTGCTCGCCACGCTCTGCCCGGCGGCGTAGGCGAAGCGCACCAGCGCCCGCACCCTGCCGTCGTCGCCGACCGGGAGCGGACCGAGCACGGCCTCCCCGGCGATGCCGATCTGCGCCAGTGCGTCCAGCGCGGTGCGCACGGATGCCGGGAGCCCTTCGAGCTGTGCGACGCGCGTGGTGGGCGGCATGCGCAGCGGGAGCCGCGCCTCCAGCTCGCTGCGGGCGTACGCAGCGGGTGACCAGGTCGCCAGAGCGCGCGCGACGGGCCCGTCCACGCCGACGAGGTGGATGGGAGCGCCCGGCGCTGCGAGAGAGGCCGCGTTGGCCCACCAGCGCAGGCAGGACTCGGCGATGCGCAGTTCAGGCGCCTGCAGCATCCGCGCCCCGTCCAGCAGGATCACGGCCCGGTAGCCGCCTGATGCCAGCGGCTCGGCGCCGCGGGTCGCGACGACGAGTGCGGGTCTGGCATCCACGTGCTGCACGGGGTGAGAGCCGTCGGAGACGATCACGCGCACGCCAGGGAACGCGCGGCCGAGCTCGTCCGCGGTGCGCTCGGTACCGGACGAGGCCAGGCGCACCTGGTCCGAGGAGCAGTTCCCGCAGCGCCAGGAGTTGGCGGAGCGCCCGCACCACCCGCACACGGGCACCGCGCCGCGCCGGCGGGCGCCGAGGGGGCCGCCGCAGTGCGCGCAGCGGGCGGGAGCGCGGCAGGTCGCGCACACCAGTGTCGGCGCGAACCCGGGCCGGGCCACCTGCACCAGCACCGGTCCTTCGGCCGCGGCAGCGCGCGCAGTCGCGAAGGCGCTGGAGGGCACCCGCTGACCGGTCTGCTCGAGCTCCTGCGGTGTGCTCAGGCGCACCTGCGGGATCACGCGCCGCACGGCGGTGACGTCCTGAAGCCATCCGTGCTGCACGAGCCGCTCGGCATCCGTGGAGCGGGTGTGCCCGACGATCAGCAGGGCGCTCCCCTCCTCCTCCTGCCTGACGAGCGCGGCATCCCTGGCGTGCACGTAGGGTGCGAGCGGTTCCGCCAGGAGCGGGTCGCCGTCGTCCCAGATGGCGACGAGCCCCGCCTGCACGGGCGAGTACACCGCGGAGCGGTTGCCCACCACCACGCACGGAGCGCCCCCGAGCGTGCGCAGGAACGCGCGGTAGCGGTCGGGGTTCGTCTGGCGCGCATCGTGCCGCACCACTGCATCCTCGCCGACCAGCGTCGCCAGCGCGGAGAGCAGCAGCTCCTGGTCGCGGTAGTCCGGTACGACCAGCACGCTCGAACGGCCCTCCGCGAGCTGCAGAGCGGCGGCCGACGCCAGCAGCAGCGCCCACCCGGGGAGGTCGTCCTGCAGCACCGGGATCGCCTCGACAGCGGCGCGGCCCGAGCCGGAGAGCACCGCATCGAGACCGTCGTACGCCGCCGTGACGGCACGGGCGCGGTCCACGGCGTCGCTGCTCGGCGGGGCGCACGGTTCCGGCTCCTGCCAGGACTTCTCGACCCGCACCTGCCGCTTGGGGATCGCGAGACGCAGGATGTCGGAGGCGGAACCGGCTGCGCGGTCGGCGGCCTTGCGGGCGAGCCGGTACAGTCTCTCGGGCATGACCTCGACGGTCGAGACGACGCTCTCGATCTCGGACAGCGTGCGGGTGGCATCCGGCTCCACGTCGAGCTCGACGATGTAGCCGTCGATCACGCGACCCGCGGTGCGCAGCGGCGCCTTGACCCGCATGCCGGGACCGACCTCGCCGACGTCCTTCGGGAGGGCGTAGTCGAACAGCCGGTCCAGCTGAGGCAGCGGCGAGTCGATCAGCACCCGCGCGATCCGCCGAGCGTCCCCCGACCGCCCGGTGTCTACGGATGTCGCCTCGGTCGGCGTCGCCTCGGGCACCGTGGACACGGCGTCCCTCAGACGCCGGCGGCGCGACGCAGCTCGTCGGCGCGGTCGGTGCGCTCCCAGGTGAACTCGGGCAGCTCACGGCCGAAGTGCCCGTACGCGGCGGTCTTGGCGTAGATCGGGCGCAGCAGATCCAGCTCCTCGATGATCGCCTGCGGGCGCAAGTCGAACACCGACTCGATCGCGCTCGTGATCACGTCGTCCGACACTGTGCCGGTGCCGAAGGTCTCGACGTACAGGCCCACCGGGCGAGCCACGCCGATCGCATAGGCGACCTGCACCTCCGCGCGCTCGGCGAGGCCGGCCGCGACGACGTTCTTGGCGACCCAGCGCATCGCGTAGGCGCCCGAGCGGTCGACCTTGGACGGGTCCTTGCCGCTGAACGCTCCGCCGCCGTGCCTGGCGGCGCCGCCGTAGGTGTCGATGATGATCTTGCGGCCGGTCAGGCCCGCATCACCCTTGGGACCACCGGTGACGAACGGGCCGGCCGGGTTGATGTAGTACTTCAGATCGGGAGCGAGGTCGAGTCCGGTCTGCGCGAGCACGGGGTCGATGACCTTCTCGCGAACGAGCGCCTGCAGCTCGTCCTGCGCGATGTCCGGGTGGTGCTGCGTGGAGAGCACGACGGCGTCGACCGTCTTGGGGGTGTAGCCGTCGTAGCCGAGCGTGACCTGGGTCTTGCCGTCGGGGCGCAGGAACGCCAGCTCGCCCGAGCGGCGCACCTCGGTGAGACGCTCGGCGATGCGATGCGCGGTCCAGGCCGCCATCGGCATGAGCTGCGGTGTCTCGTTCGTCGCGAAGCCGAACATGATGCCCTGGTCGCCGGCGCCGAGCTCGTCGCGCGGGTCGGTGGAGCCGCCGTCGCGGCGCTCCTGCGCGTTGTCGACGCCGTTGGCGATGTCCGTCGACTGCTCCCCCACCGAGACGGTGACGCCGCAGGACGAACCGTCGAAGCCCGTGTCGCTGGAGGTGTAGCCGATGCCGTTGACCACGTCGCGGACGATGGTGGGGATGTCGACGTATCCGTCGGTGCGGATCTCACCCGCGACGTGCACGAGGCCCGTCGTCACGAGCGTCTCCACGGCGACGCGGGAGCCGCGGTCGACGGAGAGCAGCCCGTCGAGCACGCTGTCGGAGATCTGATCGCAGATCTTGTCGGGGTGCCCCTCGGTGACGGATTCGGACGTGAACAGGCGCAGCGCGCTCATCGGTTCTCCAAAGCGGGAAGATCGGGGCGGGTCGGGTTCGGCTCACCCGCGTGTGTTGCAGGCCCAGTGTGCAGGAAGCCGCCGACATCCGGGTGTGGACGTCGGCGGCTCACAGGGTGCGGAGTGTCACTCGGCGTGACGGATCCGGAGCTTGTCCTCGTTGATCTCGTGCAGCGCGATCGTGAGCGGCTTGTCCTCGACGGACGAGTCCACCAGCGGGCCCACGTTGTCGAAGAGGTTCCCCTCGTGGAGGTCGGAGTAGTAGTCGTTGATCTGACGGGCGCGCTTGGACGCGTAGATCACGAGCTCGTACTTCGACTCGACGCGCTCGAGAAGGTTGTCGATGGGCGGGTCGATGATTCCCTGGTTGGTTCCAGCCATGGTGGACCTCCTGGTCGGGCGACGCTGTCGTCGGATGACGACGTGTCGCGAAGTCGGTTTCGGGCGCGCGCGAGCGTTCAGCGCGAAGAGCCCGTGGACAATTCTACGACCTCTCGCGCCGCGGTGGCGACGTCGGCGTTCACGACGAGGTAATCGAACTCGTTCTGCGCCGCCAGTTCGGTGCGCGCGGTGCGCAGCCGCCGGGCGCGCTCCTCGGCGTCCTCGGTCCCCCGGCCGACCAGCCGGTTCACCAGCTCGTCCCAGGACGGCGGCAGCAGGAACACCAGCGACGCCGAGGGCTCCGCCGCCCGCACCTGCCTGGCGCCCTGCAGGTCGATCTCCAGCAGCACGGTCCTCCCGGCGGCCAGAGCCTCATCCACGGGCCCGCGGGGCGTGCCGTACCGGTACTTGTTGTGCACCGTGGCGTGCTCGAGGAGCCGCCCGTCGGCGATCATGCGGTCGAACTCCGCGTCGTCGACGAAGAAGTAGTGCACGCCGTCGACCTCCCCCGGGCGCGGCGCCCGCGTGGTCGCCGACACCGAGAGGTGGATCTCCGGGTACTGCTCGCGGATCTGCGCGGCGACCGTGCCCTTGCCCACGGCGGTCGGGCCCGCCAGCACGAGCAGCCGGCTGCGACCCGGACGAGCGGTGTGCGGCGGGAAGCGCCGGTCCAGCCACTCCGACAGCGCGGCGAGCTGGCGAACGCCGAGACCGCCCAGGCGCTTCACCGGCGAGATGTGCAGCTCCTCGAGGATCCGGTCGCGCTTGCCGGCCCCGATGGCGGGCAGCGCCATCAGGAAGTCGGTGATGCGCAGGGTCGCGGCATCCGATTCGGCATCCTCGACCGCGCGCCGCAGGACGTCCTGCGGCGCGGTCACCCGGGTCGTGAGGTCCCGCTTCAGCGCGGCCCGCGCACGCCGACGCTGCAGTGCACGTCGCGATGCGGCGGCACGATCCACCTCGGGGACGACTCGACCTTCAGCCACGGAGAACCTCCTGATATCGCGCGGCGCGCTCACTGATGACGGCCGCGATGCCTGCGGGGCCGGCGCCGAGGATGCTGCGGCTCTCGCTCGCGAGCACCTGTCCCGCCGTCGCCCCGAAACGGGTGATCAGATCCTCTGGCGTGGCGCCCTGCGCTCCGAACCCGGGGGCGAGGATCGGCGTGCCGCCGAGGACCTCGTCGCCGAGGCCCACCTCGTCACGGTCGACGGTGGCGCCGATCACGAGACCGACCGGCCCGAGACCGCCCTCGAACGCCGGCGATCCGTTGGCCCAGGCCACGTCCCTCGCCACCCTCCTGGCGACCGTCTGGTCCTCCTCGGAGGCGACGTCCACGGTGCGCGCGGTCTGCAGCGAGGCGGCTTCGGGGTTGCTGGTCGCCGCCAGGACGAACACGCCCTTGTCCGCGCGCACGGCCGTCGTGATGGTCTCGCGCAGGGAGTCCGGGCCCAGATACGGGCTGATGGTCACGGCGTCCGATTCCAGGGGCGAGCCCGGCTCGAGCCATGCCGACGCGTAGCCGGCCATCGTCGAGCCGATGTCGCCGCGCTTGGCGTCGGACAGCACGATCAGGCCGGCCGCGCGTGCGGCCGCGATCACCTCTTCGAGGGCGGCGAAGCCCTTCGAGCCGAAGCGCTCGAAGAACGCCACCTGCGGCTTGACGACGCCCGCCCGGCCGGCGGCGGCCTCGACCACCGCCAGACCGAACGCGCGCAGACCGTCCGCGTCCTGCGTCAGCCCCCACTGCTCCAGGAGCGCCGCGTGCGGGTCGATGCCCACGCACAGCGGGCCGTACGCGTCGAGAGCCGCACGCAGGCGCGTTCCGAAGGGAGTGCTCACTCGGCGGCCTGCCGATCCAGCTCGTACTCCTGCAGGCTGCGCACCGAGAAGCCCTCGTTCGCCGCGTCCATGCCGCTGACGGCCGCGCCGAGCACCGCCATCGTGGTGAACAGCGCCTTGTCCGCCGCGACCGCGGCCGCGCGGATCTCGTAGCCGTCGGCGCGGGCCGCGCCTCCGCTGGGCGTGTTGACGATGATGTCGATCTCGCCGTCGTTGATCAGATCGACGATGTTGCGCTCACCGTTCCCCTGCGTCTCGCTGTACTTGGCCGCGAGGGCGACCTGGATGCCGTTGCGGGAAAGGATCTCGGCGGTGCCCTCGGTGGCCACCAGCGAGAAGCCCAGCTGCGCGAGACGGTGGGCGGGCAGGATGACGTCGCGCTTGTCCGAGTCGGCCACCGAGATGAACACGGTGCCCGAGGTGGGCATCCCGCCGTACGCGGCGGCCTGGCTCTTGGCGAACGCGGTCGGGAAATCGGCCGCGATGCCCATCACCTCGCCGGTGGAGCGCATCTCCGGGCCGAGCACCGAGTCGACGACCTTGCCGTCGTGCGTGCGGAAGCGCTTGAACGGCAGCACCGCCTCCTTCACGGCGATCGGGGCGCCCAGCGGCACGCTCGAACCGTCCTGCGCGGGAAGCATCCCCTCCGCGATGAGTTCGGCGATGCTCGCCCCCGCCATCACGCGGCTGGCGGCCTTCGCCATCGGCACGCCCAGCGCCTTGGAGACGAACGGCACCGTGCGGCTGGCGCGCGGGTTCGCCTCGATGACGTAGAGCACGCCGGCGCTGATCGCGAACTGCACGTTCAGCAGGCCGCGGACGCCCACGCCCTCGGCGATCGCGAGCGTCGCCGCCCGCACCCGCTCGATCTGCGTGCGACCGAGCGAGATCGGCGGCAGGGTGCAGCTCGAGTCGCCGGAGTGGATGCCGGCCTCCTCGAGGTGCTCCATGATCCCGCCGATGTACAGGTCGGTGCCGTCGTACAGCGCGTCGACGTCCAGCTCGATCGCGTCGTCGAGGAAGCGATCCACCAGCAGGGGCTTGCCCTCCTCGATGACGACGTTGCCCGCGGTGCGGACGAAGTAGTCGCGCAGGGATGCCGTGTCGTAGACGATCTCCATGCCGCGGCCGCCGAGCACGAAGCTCGGGCGCACCAGCACCGGGTAGCCGATCTCCTCGGCGATGCGCACCGCGCCGTCGACGTCGATCGCCGTGCCGTTGCGCGGCGCGACCAGGCCCGCATCGTCCAGCAGCCGGGAGAACAGCTCCCGCTCCTCGGCGAGGTCGATCGCGGCGGGGCTGGTGCCCAGCACCGTGTAGCCCGCAGCCTCGATGCCCTTGGCCAGGCCCAGCGGCGTCTGGCCGCCGAGCTGGCACACCACGCCCAGGATCGTCCCGCTCTGCGCCTCGGCGTCGAGCACCTCGAGCACGTCCTCGAGCGTGAGCGGCTCGAAGTACAGCCGGTCCGAGGTGTCGTAGTCGGTGGACACGGTCTCGGGGTTGCAGTTGACCATGACGGTCTCGTATCCGGCATCCGACAGGGCGAACGACGCGTGCACGCAGGAGTAGTCGAACTCGACGCCTTGCCCGATGCGGTTCGGTCCGGAGCCGATGATGACCACCTTGGTGCGCTCGGACGGCGCCACCTCGGTCTCGAAGTCGTAGCTCGAGTAGTGGTACGGCGTGAGCGCGGGGAACTCGCCCGCGCAGGTGTCCACGGTCTTGTAGACCGGGCGCAGGCCCAGGGCGTGACGGATGCCGCGCACCTCGGGCTCGCTGATGCCGCGGAGCTGCGCGATCTGGGCATCCGAGAAGCCGTGCTCCTTGGCGTGCCGCAGGGTGGCGGCGTCCAGCTCCGCCGCCTGTGCGACGGTCTCGGCGACCTCGTTGATCAGCACGATCTGGTCGAGGAACCAGGGGTCCATCGCCGTGGCGTCGAACGCCTGCTCGATCGTGGCGCCCTTGCGCAGCGCCTGCTGCAGCACGACGATCCGGCCGTCGGTGGGGGTCTTCGCGATCTCCAGCAGCTCCTCGACCGAGCGATCTTCGGGGCCCCAGTGGAACGACGAGCCGCGCTGCTCGAGAGAGCGCAGCGCCTTCTGCAGCGCGGTCGTGTAGTTGCGGCCGATGGCCATGGCCTCGCCCACCGACTTCATGGTGGTGGTGAGGGTGGCGTCCGCGGCGGGGAACTTCTCGAACGCGAAGCGCGGCACTTTGACGACCACGTAGTCGAGCGTGGGCTCGAAGCTGGCGGGCGTCACGCCGGTGATGTCGTTCGGGATCTCGTCGAGGCGGTAGCCGAGCGCGAGCTTGGCGGCGAGCTTGGCGATCGGGAAGCCGGTGGCCTTCGAAGCCAGGGCCGATGAGCGCGAGACGCGCGGGTTCATCTCGATGACGATGATGCGCCCGTTGGTCGGGTCGACCGCGAACTGGATGTTGCAGCCGCCGGTGTCCACGCCCACGGCGCGGATGATGTCGATAGAGATGTCGCGCATCTTCTGGTACTCGCGGTCGGTGAGGGTGAGCGCCGGCGCGACCGTGATCGAGTCGCCGGTGTGCACGCCGACCGGGTCGACGTTCTCGATGGAGCAGACCACGACCGTGTTGTCGGCCGTGTCGCGCATGAGCTCGAGCTCGTACTCCTTCCAGCCCAGGATCGACTCCTCCAGCAGCACCTCGGTGGTGGGCGAGTCATGCAGGCCGGCGCCGCCGATGCGGCGCAGGTCCGCCTCGTCGAACGCGAAGCCGGAGCCCAGGCCGCCCATGGTGAAGGAGGGACGGACCACCAGCGGGTAGCCGAGCTCGGCCGCACCGGCGAGCAGCTCGTCCATGGTGTGGCAGATGACCGACTTGGCGACGTCCGCGCCGGCCTCGATCACGAGCTCCTTGAAGATCTGGCGGTCCTCGCCCTTCCGGATGGCGTCGACCTTCGCGCCGATCAGCTCGACGTCGTACTTCTCCAGGATGCCGCGCTCGTGCAGCGCCATGGCGGCGTTCAGCGCGGTCTGCCCGCCGAGGGTCGGCAGGATCGCGTCGGGCTTCTCCTTCGCGATGATCGTCTCGATCACCTCGGGGGTGATCGGCTCGATGTAGGTGGCGTCGGCGAAGTCGGGGTCGGTCATGATGGTGGCCGGGTTGGAGTTCACCAGGATGACGCGCACGCCCTCCTCGCGCAGCACCCGGCACGCCTGGGTGCCGGAGTAGTCGAACTCGCAGGCCTGGCCGATCACGATCGGGCCGGAGCCGATGACCAGAACGGATGTGATGTCGTCGCGCTTCGGCATTACTCAGCGTCCTTTCCGGCGATGTCTGCGAGGACCAGGTCGCGGAACCTGGCGAAGAGGTAGTGGGCGTCGTGGGGGCCTGCGGCCGCCTCGGGGTGGTACTGCACGGAGAAGGCGGGGATGTCGTGGGCACGCAGTCCCTCGACCACCTGGTCGTTCAGACCGACGTGGCTGACCTCGACGGTGCCGTACCCGTTGGGGCTGGCGAAGGTGCCGTCCAGGGGCGCCTCGACGGCGAATCCGTGGTTGTGCGCGGTGATCTCGACCCGGCCGGTCGCCCGGTCGAGCACCGGCTGGTTGATGCCGCGGTGGCCGAAGGTGAGCTTGTAGGTGCCGAGCCCCAGGGCGCGCCCGAACAGCTGGTTGCCGAAGCAGATGCCGAAGTACGGCAGCTTCGCGTCGAGAACCTGCCGCAGCACGGCGACCTGGCTGTCGGATGCCGAGGGGTCTCCGGGGCCGTTCGAGTAGAACACTCCGACCGGGTCGACGGCCTGGATGTCGGCGAAGCTCGCCGACTGCGGCAGGACGTGCACGTCGAATCCGAGGCGGGCGAGGTTGTCGAGCGTGGACTGCTTGACACCCAGGTCGAGCACCGCGAGGTTGCCGATGCGCTCGCCCTCGGCGGGGATCACGGTGGGCTCGCTGACCGAGACCTCTGCGGAGAGGTTCTGGCCGGCCATCTGCGGGGCGTCGGTGACGCGACGCAGCTGCTCCTCGGCATCCAGGTCGGCGTCGGGGCCGGAGAAGATCCCGCCGCGCATGGACCCGGTGTCGCGGATGCGCCGGGTGAGCGCCCGGGTGTCGATGCCGCTGATGCCGACGATGCCGTCGCGCACCAGCACGTCGTCGAGCGACTCCTCGGCGCGCCAGTTGGACACACGGCGCGCGGGGTCGCGCACGATGTAGCCGGCGACCCAGATGCGCGCGGACTCGTCGTCCTCGCGGTTCATGCCGGTGTTGCCGATGTGCGGCGCGGTCTGAAGCACGATCTGGCCGGCGTACGACGGGTCGGTGAGGGTCTCCTGGTAGCCGGTCATGCCGGTGGCGAAGACGACCTCGCCCAGGGTGGTGCCGACGGCGCCGTAGGCGCGGCCGGTGAAGCGGGTGCCGTCCTCGAGGACGAGCACGGCGGACGTCAGCGGGGACGGCGCCCCGGTGGTGGGAATGGTCAAGACTGCTCTCCGTTCTCGGAGCCGGCGCTCAGGCGCTGCAGCTGCGGGAGGATCTGCTGCGGCCCGACGGATGCGGGACGCAGGAAGGAATCTACGATGGTGCCCTCGGCGACCCGCCAGACGAGGCGGATCAGGCCGTTCGGCTCGACGACGCGGTCGATGGCGACCGTCGCGAGGTCGGCTGCGAGCAGCCGTTCGGATGCGATGAAGACGGTGGGAGATCCGTCCAGGCTGAGCGCCACTCCCCTGTCGGTGAGCACGAGCTCGCCACGGGCGCGGTACGTCAGCGCCTTCATCGCGATGCGCTCCAGGGGCTGATCGTGGACGGTCGTCGCGACGTACAGGACTTCGTGGCGATCGATCACGTCAGCGTGCTCCGGGACTCCGAGGGGCGCGGTCAGCGCGGAGTCCCGGCTGATGCGTCGTCGCCAGGCGAGGAACATCGCGGCGAGGATCACGAGCGCGACGGCGATCGTGATCAGCACTGCCCCTTCACGGGTCATACCAGCTCCCGCACGAGCTGCCCGTCGTCCACCGTCACGACGCCGCCGTGGACCGTCCACTGCACGCGCCCGGGAAGTTCGCGACCGAGGTACGGCGAGTTGTGGCTGCGTCCGTGCAGGTCGGCCTCGGTGAACACACCGGGGACGCTCGGGTCGTAGAGGGTGACGTGCGCCGGAGCGCCGACCTCCAGCGAGCCGAACCCCTGGAGCTGTCCGATGCCCGCGGGCGCCGAGCTCATGACGCGAGCGACGTCGGCCCAGTCCAGCATCCCGGTGGCGACCATCGACTGGTGCACGACGCGGAGCGCGCTCTCCAGCCCGACCATGCCGTTGGCGGCGACCTGCCACTCGCAGGCCTTGTTCTCGGCCGGGTGGGGGGCGTGGTCGGTGGCGACGATGTCGATCGTGCCGTCCGCCAGGCCCTCGCGGACGGCGGTGACGTCCTCGGCGGTGCGCAGCGGCGGGTTGACCTTGTATCGCGCGTCGTAGTCGCGGACCAGCTCGTCGGTCAGCAGCAGGTGGTGCGGCGTGACCTCGGCGGTGACGCGGATGCCGCGCTTCTTGGCCCACCGGATGATGTCGACCGAGCCCGCCGTGGACAGGTGGCAGACGTGCAGCCGCGAGCCGACGTGCTCGGCGAGCAGCACGTCACGGGCGATGATCGACTCCTCGGCGACCGCCGGCCATCCGGCCAGGCCCAGCTCTGCGGAGACGATGCCCTCGTTCATCTGGGCGCCGTCGGTCAGGCGCGGGTCCTGGGCGTGCTGCGCGATGACGCCGTCGAACGCCTTGACGTACTCGAGCGCGCGACGCATGATCAGCGGGTCCCAGACGCAGAAGCCGTCGTCGCTGAAGACCCGGACGCGAGCGCGGGATCCGGCCATCGCCCCGAGCTCGGCAAGACGCTCGCCCTTCTGCCCGACGGTGACGGCGCCGATCGGCTGCACCGTGGCGTAGCCGGCGGCCTCGCCGAGGGCGAGCTCCTGCTCGACCACGCCGGCCGTGTCGGCCACGGGCTGGGTGTTCGGCATGGCGAAAACGGCGGTGAATCCGCCCGCGGCGGCCGCCTGGGTGCCCGTCAGCACGGTCTCGGATGCCTCGAAACCGGGCTCGCGGAGGTGCGTGTGCAGGTCGACCAGTCCGGGCAGGGCGACGAGGCCGGCAGCATCGATGACGCGCGCACCGCTGCGGGTGAGGCCGGCACCGATCTCGACGATGACGCCATCCTCGATCGCGATGTCGGCGCTGCCGCCACCGAGCAGCTGGGCTCCGGTGATGACGAGGTTCCGGTTCACTTCGCTTCTCCTCGTTCGTCGATGCGCTCCCCCGCCAGCAGCAGGTAGAGCACGGCCATGCGCACCGAGACGCCGTTGGTGACCTGCTCCAGCACGGTCGAGCGTGCGGAGTCTGCGGCCTCGGAGGAGATCTCCAGACCGCGGTTCATGGGGCCGGGGTGCATCACGATGCTACTCTCGGGCAGCGTCGCGGCCCGCAGTGCGTCGAGGCCCCACAGCCGGGAGTACTCGCGCTCGGTCGGGAAGAACGCCGCGTGCATGCGCTCCACCTGGATGCGGAGCATCATGACGGCATCCGGACCCTCTGCCAGCGCCTGATCCAGGTCGTAGAGCACGCGCACCGGCCACTGCGAGACGTTCTGCGGCACGAGCGTCGGCGGTGTGACCAGCGTCACCTCGGCGCCCAGGGTCGACAGCAGCCAGACGTTGGAGCGCGCGACCCGCGAGTGCAGCACGTCGCCCACGATGACGACGCGGAGCCCGCTCAGGTCGCGGCCGCGGCTGTCGGCGCCGTACCGGCGCTTGCGGATCGTGAACGCGTCCAGAAGAGCCTGCGTGGGGTGCTCGTGCGTTCCGTCGCCGGCGTTCACGACGCCGGCGGAGATCCAGCCGCTGGTGGCGAGCGTGCGGGGGGCGCCGGATGCCGAGTGGCGGATCACCACGGCGTCTGCTCCCATCGCCTCCAGGGTCTGCGCGGTGTCCTTCAGGCTCTCGCCCTTGGAGACGCTGGATCCCTTGGCGGAGAAGTTGATCACGTCCGCGGAGAGTCGCTTGGCAGCGGCCTCGAACGAGATGCGGGTGCGCGTGGAGTCCTCGAAGAAGAGGTTCACGACCGTCTTGCCGAGCAGGGTCGGAAGCTTCTTGATCTGCCGGGACTGGGTCTCGGCCATGTCCTCGGCCACGTCGAGGACGCGCAGCGCCTCGTCCCGGTCGAGACTGCGGGTGTCGAGCAGGTGCCTCATGATTCGATCGTCACCTCATCGGCGCCGTCGAGCTCCTTGAGGCGGACGTTCACGCGCTCCGTGCGCGAGGACGGGATGTTCTTGCCCACGAAGTCGGGGCGGATCGGCAGCTCGCGATGACCGCGGTCCACGAGGATCGCCAGACGGACGACCGACGGACGTCCGATGGACTGGATCGCGTCGAGCGCGGCGCGGATGCTGCGCCCGGAGAAGAGGACGTCGTCCACCAGCACGACCGTCTTGCCGTCGATGCCGCCCTCGGGGATCTCGGTGCGCTTGGGCGCACGGGTCGGGTGCTTGGACAGATCGTCCCGGTACAGCGTGATGTCGATGGAGCCGACCGGGATCTCGGTGTCGGCGATGCCGGCGATGATGGGGCCGAGCCGATCGGCGAGCGTCACCCCGCGGGTCGGAATGCCGAGAAGGACCAGTCCTTCGGCGCCGCGGTTGGATTCGAGGATCTCATGGGCGATGCGCGTCAGCGCACGCGCGATATCGGCTTCTTGCAGCACTGTCCGTGCGGCCATCTGCCTCTCCCTTCTCCGCCTCACAGGACGGGCTTAAAGGTTGGGTGATGGTTCGAGTCTAGCGATTCGCCTCGTCCGTCGTTGGTATACCGGCGACCACAGGCGTCTCGTCGCGCCCCGCCTAAGCTGAGCCGCATGGCCCGCATCACGTTCCTCCGCCACGCGATACCGGAGGTCGAGTCAGGGGTCATGCCTGCGGAGTGGCGGCTGAGCGCGGCGGGCGTCGCGGCGGCGGGCGCGCTGCACATCGCCTCCGCACCGTCGACGCGTGCCCTGTCCAGCCCGGAGCTGAAGGCACGTCAGACCACCGCGCTGGCGATGGGCTCGCCGCTCGAGACGATGATGACCGACATCCGCTTCCGCGAGGTCGACCGCGAGGAGCGCGTGCACGACGGATTCCGTGAAGCGCGACGGGCGTGGGTCGCGGGTCGCCTGGATCGGCGGCACCGGAGCTGGGAGACGCCGGAAGCGGCTGCGCGCCGCTTCCATGACGGGCTGCTCGCGCACGTGGCGGAGCACCTCGTCATCGGAACGCACGGGATGGTGCTGACGGCCTGGATGGTGGATCAGGGGCTGATCGCCCCGGGCGACGAAGCCGTCGCGTTCTGGGAGGCGCTGCGCCTTCCGGACGTGGTCGAGCTCGCCCTCCCGCTCCTGCGGGTGCGCGCCGTGCTCACGGACGCCGAGGGTCGGCACGTCCTGATCAAGCGGACGCGACCGGGAGCGGAGCCGTACTGGACGGCACCGGGAGGCGGGGTCGCCCTGACGGACGCCTCACGGGATGACGCGCTGCGGCGCGAACTGCGCGAGGAGCTCGGCGCTGAGGCGGACATCGGTCCTGTGCTCTTCGAGCGGCCGATCGACGGCATCCGCTCCGAGATCTACCACCGCGTGCGACTGGTCAGCATGGATCCGTCCCTGCGCTGCGGGCCGGAGTTCGACGATCCGGCCCGCGGGAGCTACGACATCGAGCACGTCGGCGCCGACGAGCTCCCGCTCCTCGACCTCCGGCCGACCGAGCTCAAGGAGCGACTGCTCAGCCGGCGCGCAGCGCCTCGTCGGTGAGGGGGCACTGCGAGACCCGGATCGGGTGACCGGTGGTGGTCAGGCACTTGCCCGTCTTCAGGTCCCACTTCCAGTCGTGCATGCTGCAGGTGAGCACGCCGTCCTCGTCGATCTTGCCGGTGCGGGTCAGATCCGCCCGCAGGTGCGGGCAGCGGCGCTGCACGACCCAGTCGCCGATCTCGGCGTCCTCGGTCTGGTCGGTCTGCTCCTGGTACCAGTTCTCCACGTACTCGATGCGGTCCACTGACAGGCACTTGAGGAACGTGGTGAGGAACTCGTTGAACTTGCCGCTGCGGCCCACCGAGAACTGCATAGAGAGGAAGATCGAGTTCGACCAGTCGATCTCGTGATCGACGATGTTCGTCGAGACCAGGTCGGCGGGGAGCGTGTACCAGTAGATGCACTCCTCCCCCGCGTACTCGCGCACCTTGGCCTTGGGGAAGTCGACGACCATGTCCAGCTCGCCGATCCTGAACCGCACGTTGCCGCCGACGCCCAGGCGGATGGTGCGGGACTTCTTGATGAGCGGCTCCCACCACTCCTTGATCGCAGCGAGCATTTCGGCGGGCGGGATGATCTCAGCCCGTCGCGCCTCCTCGTCGCGGAGCTCCTGCTGCCGCGAGGCGCGCTGCTCCTCGAGGTACTGCCACTTCTCGTCGAAGATGTGGCTGATCTCGGCATCCGAGTAGAGGCTCTGCGAGACGTTCAGCTCGCCGCCGTTCAGATCCACGACCGTGCCGGGGATGAAGAGCTGTCCGTCGTACTGCGGCGCCTGCTCCTTCAGATGAGCGAGGAACTCCTTCTGATCCGTGAAGATCGAATCGTCGTCCTGACCGGTTCCGTTGTAGCGGAAGATGTCGTCGCGCAGGAACATCGGCGGGCCCGCCATCGGGAAGACGTGCGGGGCGTCGACCTTCTCGATGTAGTACATGGCGCGCTTGTTCTGCGCCTCGCGCTTCAGGCGCGCGAAGTTCTGCTTGGCGTCCTGGGGCAGGTCGTAGACCATCGGCCACCAGATGGCACCGGAGACCTGCGTGAAGTACGCCTCGGGCTTGCCGAACGACAGCAGCGCCTCCAGATCGAGGGGGTGCGAGTCGTTCTGGTTGAGGATGGATGCCGTGCCGTCGTCGACGCTCAGGGAGGAATCGCCGATCGGCCCGTCGCTGGGGGCGCGCAGCGGCGTGATCATGATCCTGGTGCCGCCCCGCTCGAAGATCTCGCCGGCGGGAGCGTAGAAGATGTTCTCGTACCCGAGCGCCCGGATGTCGTTCTCGAGATCATCGGTGACGTACTCGGGCAGCAGAACCTCGATGTCCTTGCGGATGTACTTCTCCAGCAGGCGCGGGTCGAAGTGGTCGCGGTGCCGGTGCGAGAT
This sequence comes from Microbacterium sp. 22195, assembly GCF_052056515.1. Taxonomy (NCBI): domain Bacteria; kingdom Bacillati; phylum Actinomycetota; class Actinomycetes; order Micrococcales; family Microbacteriaceae; genus Microbacterium; species Microbacterium sp. 22195. The sequence goes on along the minus strand of NZ_JBQEPE010000001.1, from coordinate 463,969 downwards.
GTACAGGAAGTCGGCCTCACGGCCGTATCGCTCCCAGTCGAGACCGCGATTGTCCGGGAACGGGAACCACGAGCCGAAGAAGGACGGTCCGAGCACAGGGTCGCAGATGATGTTTCCGCCGACAGTCTCGATGAACATCCCGGCGTGGCCGAGTCCCGTGATCCGCATGTCTCTCCTCGTGCTTGGGCAGCCTCGATTCTACCGGCGGGCTCCTGTGCCGCAGCGGTGACCGGCCGGGAGAAAGCGCGCCGGGCGCGCCGTCAGTCCAGTCCGGTCAACGGCACGCCCAGCCAATCCGCCAGCTCGCCCAGCTCGAGGCGCACGAGTTCGCGCTCGTCCGAACCCCACTCGTCGAACTCGTGGATCGCGTTCACGCGGAGCACCTCCCGCTCGCGGTCGTGCTCGGCATCCAGCATCCCGATGAAGCGGTCGCCGAACAGGATCGGATGCGCGAAGTAGCCGTACACGCGCTGTGGCTTGGGTTTGAACTGCTCCAGCACATAGGTGAAGCCGAACAGCTCGATGAGCCTCCTCCGGTCGAACAGCAGGCGGTCATAGGGGTTGAGGAAGGCGACCCGGCCGCCGGGATCGGGCTCGTCGAGCGCCCGCAGTGCGTCGGGATCCACCCGGAACCGCATCCTGGTCCCCTCGACGCGAGCCGGCTCGCCGGTGTCCTTGCCGACGCCGCTCCACCAGTGGTGCGGGCGCGCGAGGCCCTCCGCCTGCAGGCACCGGCGCTGCAGCTCCGCCGTCGCCTCCATCGGCTCGAGCTCCGGCAGGTCCTGCGGGAAGGCGCGCTCGGCGACATCCCAGATGCGGTTGCGTCCGACTCGGCCGACGATGCCCACTTCGCCGTGACGGGAGAGCAGGTCGAGCATGATCGGCACCTGGTTCGCGCCGTACCACCCGTCCGGCGCCTTCGACACCTGTGCGGTGTCGGGGATCTCGGATGCCGTCATCGGTCCCTCCGCGCGGAGGCGGGCGAGCACCTCACGCCGGAAGCCGTCGTTCACCGCGAGCCATTCGACGGCACTCTCCCGCACCGCCGGATCGCGCATGCCTGCCCGGATGGCGGGCAGCAGGGACACCGGCCGGAAGGCGCCGTCGAACTCGAACAGCAGCCGGTCCTGCTCGACCGCCTTCTTCAGCTGACCGGGCTCGTACGACCAGCCGATCCGCGACCAGAGCACCGTGTGCTCGCAGGGCGCGATCACCGCTGTGGGGTCGATCTTGATCTGCCCGATCTGCTCGGCGACCTCGACCACGTCGCCGGGGCGGTCGGCGTCGAGCAGCGTCGCGCGCACCACGATGCGCCGCGCCTGCTCGAGAGTCAGCTCATGCGAAGTCATCGCTCAGAGCCTAGGCCGCCGGTCAGGTCTCCAGAAGACCCCGGATGTCATCGGCCGTGAGCGCCTTCGAGAACAGCTCGTCGTCGTCCATCACCGCGGTGAACAGGCGCGCCTTGCGCTGCTGCAGCGCAAGGACCTTCTCCTCGATCGTGCCCGAGGCGATCAGCCGGTAGACGAACACCCGGCGCGTCTGACCGATGCGGTGCGTGCGGTCGATGGCCTGCGCCTCGGCCGCGGGATTCCACCAGGGGTCGAGGAGGAACACGTAGTCGGCCTCGGTGAGCGTGAGTCCGAATCCGCCCGCCTTGAGGCTGATGAGGAACACCGGCTGCTCGCCGTCCTTGAAGCCGTCGATGACCTCGGTGCGGTTGCGCGTGGAGCCGTCCAGGTGCACATACGCGATGCCTGCGGCGGTGAGGCGCTCCGCAGCGAGGTCGAGGAAGCTCGTGAACTGGCTGAACACCAGCGCCCTGTGCCCCTCCGCCTGCAGCTCCTGGACGTGCTCGAGCAGCACGTCCAGCTTGCTGGAGGGGATTCCGGCATCCGCCTCATCGATCAGGCCCGGTGCCAGGGCCAGCATCCGCAGCATGGTCAGCGAGCGGAAGACGATGAAGCGGTTGCGGTCGAGGTCCGCGAGCAGGCCGAGCAGCTTCTGCCGTTCGCGCTGCAGCACGGCGTCGTAACGGGCGCGGTGCGCGGGCGAGAGCTCGACGAACACCTCCTGCACCTGCTTCTCGGGCAGCTCCGCGGCAACGAGCTCCTTGGTGCGGCGCAGCATGAGCGGGCGGATGCGTCGTCGCAGACGCTCCAGCCGGCGCTGCCGGTAGTCGCCGCCCTCCTCGTTGTCGGGGACCTTGCCCTTCTCGATGGGCTGCACGTACTCCTCGCGGAACCGCCGTGCCGACGGGAACAGCCCGGGGGCGGTGAGCGAGAACAGCGCCCAGAGATCAGTGAGGCTGTTCTCCAGCGGGGTTCCGGTCACGGCGATCTTGACCCGGGCGCGCAGCGCCGCGATGGCCTTGTGCGCCTTCGTCGCGGGATTCTTCGCGAACTGCGCCTCGTCCAGGATGACGCCTGCCCATTCGACATCCGCGTACTCGCTGTCATCCAGACGCAGCAGCGTGTACGAGGTGACGACGACGTCGGCCTGCTCCACGGCGTCGGCGATGCGCTCGTCCCGGCGCGACGCGGTGCCCTCGATGATCCGCATCCGCAGGCCCGGCACGAACCGGGCCGCCTCGCTGCGCCAGGTTCCGAGAACGGAGGTCGGGGCGATCACCAGGAACGGGCGCGTCTCCCCCGCCTCTCGCGCGTGCGCGATCAGCGCGAGCAGCTGCAGCGTCTTGCCGAGGCCCATGTCATCGGCGAGCACACCGCCGAGGCTGTGCCCCCAGAGGAACGCCAGCCAGTCGAACCCCTGCTTCTGGTACGGACGGAGCTGCGCGTTCAGCCCCTCGGGCACGGGTGCGGGCGGCACGTTCTGCACGTCGCGAAGCCCCTCGGCCAGCGCGCGCCATGACACCGCCGACTCGGACTGGTCAGCGAGGTCCTCGAAGTCCGCCCACAGGGCGGTCTGGTGCCGGCTGATGCGCGGACCGGTCTCCCACTCGGCGAGATCGGCCGCCTCGTCGATGAGCTCGCGGAGCGTCTGCAGGGCGGGATGCGCGAGGGAGAACCAGCTGCCGTCGACGAGCATCAGCTTGGTGCGCCGCATGCTCAGCGCGGTGAACAGGGGCGTGAACGGGATCGAGACGCCGTCGATCTTCACGATGATCCCCAGATCGAACCAGTCCGGATCGGTCGACTCGACGGTGGAGACCGTGATCTCGGGGGCACCGGTGAGCTCGCGGTACTTCTTGCGCTTGCCGGTGATGACGACGCGCACGTCGCTGTCCTCGAAGGCGGGCAGGACGGTGGACGCCCATTCGGCGGCGGGCACGCCGATCACCGCCGCCCGTGGTTCGAACGGGGTGTCGGTCGCGGATGCCCAGATGCGCTCCAGCTCGCGGAGCTCGCGCTGCTCGGCGTCGGCGTCGCGGAAGGCGTGGTCAGCGGGCACCGGCTCGCCCGAGACGACCGGCACGGTGCCGTGGCCCGCGTACTCCCACTCGAAGCGGTGCTCGAGCCGGTCGGCCGAGCCGAAGTTGACGCGGAGCACGGGCGCGGGCCGCACCGGTGCGGGGAGGGACAGGCCGCTCGCGGCCGTGATCGTCGACTGTCGTGCGATGCTGGGGTAGGCCTCGTCGAGGAACAGGTCGCGATCCTCGGCGGACACCTCGATGGGCTCCTCCGCCGTGATGGCGGCGCGCACGGGGGCGCTCAGGTGCACGGGCGCGAGCGTCACCTCGATGTCGGCGCCCACGACCTCCCAGCGGTAGAGGCCTGTGGTCCCGATCGGGCGGACGGATGCTGCGGGCACAGGCTGCTCGTCGATGCGGATGTCCGCGTCGACCACCAGGCCTCCGTCCTCGTCGGTGTCGATGCGGATGCCCGCCGTTGCGTGGTCGGTGAGGCGGACGGCGGTGTGCGTCTGCGCCGCGACCATGGGGATGCCGAGGCTCGGCAGCGAACGGAGGTGCTGCCAGAGCAGCGGCGACTCGACCCGGTCCAGCGGTATCCAGTCGGAGGCCGTGCCGGAGAGCAGCGAGTCCCGCGCGATGGCGAGGAAGTCGGTGAACCAGCGTGACTGCGCGGCATCGAAGCGGATGCCGGGGCGCCGGATGCCGTCCCAGGTGACGTCGCCCTGGATCCACTTGCCGGTGGAGTCGCTGCGCATGAGCGGACGCACGGACAGCTGCACCTCGCCGTGCTCGCGGGTCAGCTCGCGCGGCGTGGCGGTGCGGGCGGGGGCGGAACTCCAGCGGTCCCGCGCCCTCGACGGACGCACGCGCAACTCGACGCCCAGGGCGAGCGCCGTGATCTGCCGAGCCGGAGCGGCCTCGGGCACCAGCCGCCGCCAGGCGGCGCGCTGGGCGTCCAGTCGGCGTTCGACCGCGATCCGCTCGCGGGCCTCCTTCTCGGGCGCGACGAGCATCGCCGCGACCACGTGCTTGCAGCCGCGCTGCAGCGGACAGGAGCACGCGGTGCCGGCGATCTCCCCGCCGTTGAAGCGGATACGGCATCGGTACGGCGCGGGCGCGCTGCCGTACACATCGGCCGTGAGCGTCTCTGTCGCAGCATCCCACGACGTGCGCTCGACGTGGCCACGGCGGGCGTAGTCCAGGCCGCGCTGATAGCCGCCGTCACCGGCGAGCCGGCGCAGCTGCTGTGCACTGGGCCGGGGAATGCTCATCTCAGCATCCTTCCCGACAGCACCGACACTCCACCCGGTTCAGCGGGGATCCTGCGCAACTCAGCGTGCGCGGTCGATGCGGGCGAGCACGCCGTGCACGAACGCGCCGGAGTCCTCGGTGGAGAGCTCCTTGGCCAGCTCCACCGCCTCGTCGATCGCGACGGCGGTGGGGACCTCGTCGTTGAAGAGGATCTCCCAGGTGCCGATCCGGAGCAGGGCGCGGTCGACCGCGGGCATTCGCTCGAGCTTCCAGTCACGGCTGTGCGTGGTGATCTGCTCGTCGATCTCGTCGCCGTGGTCGATGATCCCGTCGACGATGTCGCGGGCGTACAGCCACGACGCCTGGCGGGAGGGCTCGCTCGCGGCGCGCGCGGCGGCCGCGGCGAGGGACACCGACACCTCTTCTCCGCGCACGTCGGCGGAGAAGAGGATGTCGAGGGCGCGCTTGCGCGCCTTGGTGCGTGCGCTCAACTCAGTCGTTGACCCGGCCGAGGTAGCCACCCGTGCGGGTGTCGACCTTGACCTTGGTGCCCTGCTCGAGGAACAGCGGAACCTGGATCTCGTAGCCGGTCTCGAGCGTGGCGGGCTTGGTGCCGGCCGACGAGCGGTCGCCCTGCAGGCCCGGCTCGGTGTAGGTGACCTCGAGCACGACGGATGCCGGGAGCTCGATGTACAGCGGGTTGCCGTTGTTCAGCGCGATCTGCACCTGCTGGTTCTCGAGCATGAAGTGCGCCGCGTCGCCGACGGTCGCGGCGCCGACGGTGAGCTGGTCGTAGTCCTCGACGTCCATGAAGACGAAGCTGTCGCCATCGGTGTAGAGGTACTGGAAGTCGCGACGGTCGACGTTCTCGATGTCGATCTTGGCGCCCGCGTTGTAGGTGCGGTCGACGACCTTGCCGGAGACGACGTTCTTCAGCTTGGTGCGCACGAACGCACCGCCCTTGCCGGGCTTGACGTGCTGGAACTCGATGACGCTCCACAGCTGTCCGTCGATCGAGAGGACGACGCCGTTCTTGATGTCTGCAGTGGATGCCATGCTGGTGCGAGTCCGTTCGTTTCGAAGGTTCAATGGCCGAGCGCGGATGCGCGCAGGAAGTGGCCAAGGATTCATCTTATCGGATGCCGGGGAACCGGCTGTCCGGAGCTCAACTCAGGTCTGGCTGTTCAAGGCGAGGATCTGTGCCTTCTCGCCAGCCGTCAGGTCCGAGATCGAGAGCACATCCTGGAGGACGGCGGATTTTCCGGCGATGTAGGTGTCGATGTCCATCTCCGCGTCACCGGCCAGCGCGAGCTTCACAGCTTCGTATCTCTGCCGGAGCTTCACGTCGCTCCTCAGGACGTCACGCACCGCCAGGTGATTCCTCAGGTGCAGAGTCCCCTCCACGCAGACATAGACGTGACGAGAGGGACCCTGGTCGGGCGCCTTGAACGCTTCCCTGTCGGCCAGCCCGAGGTCGCCGACATGCTCGTACCCTGCAGTTTCAAGCGCCTTGATCGCCTGGGCCACGTGCGGCCGCCGGACGACGACGTCGATGTCGATGATCGGCTTCGCAGCGAGCCCGGGCACTGCGGTGGAACCGACATGCTCGATCGATCCGACCGGCACTCCGTCTAGGGCCTGGGCAAGTTCTGCTGCGACGAGGGCGAATTGCGCAGGCCACTGGTCGGAGTATGGGATCACCTGGATGCTCACCACACGATCCTCATGCAGCGCTGCCGCGGAATCAATCTCGGGGCGCGGACGCCGCGTCCCCGAGCATCCCGCTGCCCCGCTCCCCCGAACCACCGACTACTCGCCGAGCTGCGCGACCAGCTCCCGCACGGCCTCGGCATAGCCGTCGATGCCCTTGCCGACCACCCGCACCGTCGCGACGTCCTCGAGGTACGAGAAGTGCCGGAACGACTCCCGCGCGTACACGTCCGAGATGTGCACCTCGGCGAACGGCATGCCGACGCCGGTCAGCGCGTCACGCAGCGACACCGACGTGTGGGTCAGGCCGCCGGGGTTGATGACGATGCCCGCGCAGTCCCCGCGCACGGCGTGGATCGCGTCGATCAGCACGCCCTCGTGGTTGCTCTGCACCGCGCGCACCTCGTAGCCGAGGCCGTCGGCGACCTCCGCGACCAGCTGCTCGACATCGGCGAGCGTCGCGGTGCCGTACACCTCCGGTTCGCGCGTGCCGAGCAGGTTCAGGTTCGGGCCGTTGACGAGCAGCAGGCGCCGGGTGCTCACGCTCCGACCTCCTGGTAGGCGGCGAACATCAGCGACTCGTCCGGCGCCTGCAGCACCGTCGGCTTGGCGATGTCATCCAGCACGATGAAGCGCAGCATCCCGCCGCGCGCCTTCTTGTCGCGCTGCATGGTCGCCAGCAGCGTGTTCCACGCTCCGGCCCGGTAGGTGGTCGGAAGGCCCAGCGATTCGAGCACGTTCCGATGCCGGTCGACGGCGGCATCGGGCAGGCGTCCGGCCAGGCGCGACAGCTCCGCCGCGTACATCATGCCGATCGAGATCGCGGCGCCGTGCCGCCACTGGTAGCGCTCGGTGTGCTCGATCGCGTGCCCGAGCGTGTGCCCGTAGTTGAGGATCTCCCTCAGCCCCGCCTCGCGGAAGTCGTCGGAGACGACCTTCGCCTTCATCTCGATCGCGAGTTCGATCGTGCGGCGGAACTCGTCCGTGGAGGTGTCGACGGCGCGCGCCGGGTCGGCTTCGATGATGTCCAGGATCTCCGGCGCCCAGATGAAGCCGGCCTTCACGACCTCCGCGTAGCCGGCGGTCGCCTCGTTCGAGCTCAGGCTGCCCAGCTCGTCGAGGTCGCCGATCACGGCCCGCGGCGCCCAGAACGCCCCGACCATGTTCTTGCCCTCGTTGGTGTTCACTCCGGTCTTGCCGCCCACCGCCGCATCCACCAGGCCGAGCACCGTGGTCGGCACCTGCACCACCTGCACGCCGCGCAGCCAGGTCGCCGCCACGAATCCGGCGAGATCGGTGACCGCGCCACCGCCGTACCCGATCACGGCGTCCGAGCGGGTGAAGTCCGCCTGGCCCATGACCTGCCAGCAGAACGCCGCGACCTCGATGCGCTTGCCCGCCTCGGCGTCCGGGATCTCGGCGAGCAGCACCTGCACCCCGCCGTCCGCCACCAGGCGGTCGCGCAGCTCCGCCGCGCGGTTCGCCAGCGTCGGCGGGTGCACCACGAGCACCTTCTTGACCGCCGGGTCCAGGGCCGTCCTGACCCGGTCGAGGATGTCGCGCCCCACGGTGATGTCGTAGGCGGCCTGTCCGGTCACGCTGATGGTCTTGACGGTCATTCCTGTTCCTTCCTCCAGGCGGCGATCCTCTCCGCCAGCATCCGCATCGGCGTGCGGGAGGTGTCGACGGTCAGATCCGCGACCTCCTCGTACCAGCCACGGCGCTCGTCGAAGATCCTCCGCCATCGTTCCAGCGGGTCGTCATCGCCGGCGAGCAGCGGTCGTCCGGTTCCGCCGATCCGCCGGGACACCGCCTCCGGCGACACCGTGAGGAAGACGACCGGATGCCGCGCCAGCAGCGCCCTCGTCGCGGCATCCGTCACGGCGCCGCCTCCGAGCGAGACGACACCGCCGTCCGCCACAGCTGCGGCGACCGCCGCACGCTCCAGTTCGCGGAAGTACGGCTCGCCGTGCTCCGCGAAGATCTGCGGGATCGCCCCGTGCACGGCCGCGATCCTCTTGTCGGTGTCGCTGAAGGGCACCTCGAGCAGCCTCGCGACCTTGCGACCGACGCTCGTCTTGCCCGCGGCCATCGGGCCGACGAGCACCAGCGTCAGCGGCGGATCAGCCCGCTCAGGAGAGCTCATCATGGGCGAGCAGCGCCGCCTCCGATGCGGGAGCGGTGCGCAGGGCCTCCGGGATGCCGGCGAGGTAGCCCTCCAGGTTGCGACGCGTCTCGCGGATGCTGTCGCCCCCGAACTTCTCCAGCACCGAATTGGCGAGCTCGATGGCGACCATGGCCTCGGCCACGACGCCCGCTGCGGGCACGGCGCACACGTCGGAGCGCTGGTGGTGCGCCGTGGCCTCCTCGCCGGTCGCGACGTCGATCGTGCGCAGCGCGTGGGGCACCGTGGCGATGGGCTTCATGCCCGCGCGGACGCGCAGCACCGTACCCGTGGTCATGCCGCCCTCCGTCCCACCGGCGCGGTCGGAGCCGCGGGTGATGCCGCCGTCCGTCTCGAACAGCTCGTCGTGGGCGGCGGAGCCGCGACGGCGCGTGGTCTCGAAGCCGTCGCCGACCTCCACGCCCTTGATGGCCTGGATGCTCATCAGCGCCTGCGCGAGACGTCCGTCGAGACGACGGTCCCAGTGCACGTGCGAGCCGACCCCCGGGGGCAGACCGTAGGCCAGCACCTCGACGATGCCACCGAGGGTGTCGCCGTCCTTGCGAGCGGCGTCCACCTCGGCCACCATCAGCGCGGAGGTGGCGGCGTCGAAGCAGCGCAGCGGATCGGCGTCGAGCGCGTCCACGTCGTCGGGCGTCGGCAGCGCTGAGCCGTCCGGCACCTGCACCGGCCCGATCGAGAGCGTGTGACTGACCAGGCGGATGCCGAGCTCTGACAGGAACGCACGCGCGATCGCGCCCAGCGCGACCCGGGCGGCCGTCTCACGGGCGCTCGCGCGCTCGAGGATGGGCCGGGCCTCGTCGAAGTCGTACTTCTGCATGCCGACGAGGTCGGCGTGGCCGGGACGGGGACGCGTCAGCGCCGCACCACGACCGCGGGACTTCTCGGTCAGCTCGGTCGGCGCCGGGTTCATCACCTCGGTCCACTTCGGCCATTCGGTGTTGCCGATCCGCAGGGCGATCGGGCTGCCCAGTGAGAGGCCGTGGCGCACGCCACCGGAGATCGACAGCTCGTCCTGCTCGAACTTCATGCGCGATCCGCGCCCGTAGCCGAGCTTGCGGCGCTGAAGGTCGGCCTGGATGGCCTCGGCCGTGATCGTCACACCGGAGGGCAGACCCTCCATGACGGCGATGAGTTCGGGGCCGTGGGATTCGCCGGCCGTGAGCACGCGGAGCATGCCTCTAGTCTTCCACGACCGCCGACCGCATGACTGCCACGATGACGTCCTCGTCCGGGAGCGCGGCATCCTGCTCCCCCGTCAGGAAGATCCGGATCTGCCGCACCGCCTGGTAGAGCAGCATCTCGAAGCCCGAGATCACCCTCTCCCCCGACCAGCCCGCGGCGAGTGCCGAGGGCCACGGTGCGTACGCCGCCTCGAAGAGCACTCCGCCGGAGCCCGACAGCGGCGCGGCGAGGGCGGCATCCAGCACGGTGCCGCTGGGCAGGGTCGCCACGGTCGCGTCGACGGGGCCGGCGGCCGCGTCGAAGGGCACCGCGTCGACCGCGACGTCCAGCGCGTCACCGATCCGGATCAACCGGGCTGCCGCCTCGGGACGGCGTGCGCGCACCTCCACGCGCTGCGCGCCGAGGTCGTGTGCGGCGACGAGAGCGGATGCCGCGGTCGCCCCCGCACCGAGGATCCGCGCCGACCGGATGCCGGAGACGCCGGCGGTGCGGAACGCGTCGACGATGCCGCCGACGTCGGTGTTGAAGCCGCGCAGCCGCTCTCCCAGCAGGAGCGTGTTGACCGCTCCGGTCAGGCGGGCGTGTCCGTCCAGCTCGGTCGCCGTGTCGTGCGCGATCTCCTTGAGCGGCATGGTGAGCGAGAGTCCGCGCCACGAGTCGTCGAGGGCGTTCAGCGCGGCGGGGAAACCCGCCACGTCGACGCGCTGCCGACCGTACTGCCAGTCCAGTCCGAGCCGGGCGTAGGCGGCACCGTGCAGGGCGGGCGACCGGCTGTGCCCGATCGGGTCGCCCCAGACGGCGAGACGCGAGCGCGTCCTCACCTCAGCAGCCCGTGCCGGGGTTCGCCTTGCACCATGCTTGCATCTGCTTGATGGCCTGCTGGTGCTCGGCGTAGGTGTTCGAGAAGACCGTCTCGCCCGTGCTCATGTTCACCGTCACGAAGTAGAGCCAGGTGCCGTCGGCGGGATGCATGGCGGCGTCGATCGCGCGAGCACCGGGGTTGGCGATCGGTGTCGCCGGCAGTCCCTTGATGACGTACGTGTTCCACTCGTTCTCGGCGTGCTGCGCCTCCTTCGAGGTGCTCGCCTTGCCCGCGTGCAGCTGACCGTAGCCGTACTGCGCAGTCGAGTCCATCTGCAGCATCATGCCCGTGTCGAGCCGGTTCTGGATCACCCGGGAGACCTTCGGGAAGTCGGGCGTGCGGCCCTCGCGCTCCACGATCGAGGCGATGGTCAGCACGCGCTGCACGTCGGAATCGGGGACACCGGCCTTCTTCAGCTGCGCACGCGTCTCGTCGACCATCCGCTGGATGAGTTCCTTCGCCGTGACACCGGGATCGAACGTGTAGGTCGCCGGGAAGAGCCAGCCGTCCAGCCTCGGCGCCTGCACGCCGTAGACGCTGGGGTCCTGCACAGCCGCCTGAAGGTCCTCGAGCTTCAGGCCGACGCCCTGGACGATGCGCGGCAGCGACGACTCGACGGTGCTGCCCTCGGCGATGCGCACGGTGTTTGCCATGCGGTTCTTCGGGTCGTCCAGAGCCTTCAAAGCGGCAGCCGCGGTCATCTTCTTCTGCAGCTTGTACACGCCGGGGTAGAACGTGACCGTCGGCCGCTCCGCCAGCAGGTACTCGTAGAAGACGCGATCGGTCTTGGTGACACCGGCCTTGTAGAGCGTCGTCGACACGGGCGAACCGGTGTCGCCCTTCAGGATGGTGACCTGCACCTCACCGGATGCCTCGCCGGGGGCGTAGTCCTTGGGCTCGCCCCAGCCCATCAGGTCGTTGATCTTGTCCTGGTAGGTGTTGTAGACCCACGCGCCGCCGGCGGCGATGCCGCCGAGCACGATCAGCACGACGATCAGGGCGATCAGGCACCCGCGTCCGCGCTTCTTCTTCGGGACGGAGCGGTGCTGCTCGGGTGCGAACAGGGCGTCGAGCGAACCGCCGAGCTCGGGCTCGTCGTGCGAAGGGTCGTCGTGGTCGGGCTCCGGATCCGTCGCAGCGGGGTCAGGCTCCGCGGATGCCATGGGTGCCGCCGTGCGCGGAGCGGACGTGGCCGGCTCCTCCGAGGCAGCGGATGCCGATGCCGGCCGCGGCGTCATGAGGTCCTCGAATCGCGTCTCTGCTGCGGCCTGAGGCTGAGGCTGAGGCTGAGGCGCAACCGTGGGCAGGATCGCCGTCGGTGCGTCGGGGGTCTCCGCGGGCTGCGCGTCCGTGGCCGGGGGCTGCTGCTGATCTGCGGGACGCCGCGCTGCGGCATCCTGCTGGAGCGCCCGGCGGGCCTCCGCATCCTGCTGGGCACGACGCTCGGCGGCCTCCGCCGCCTCCTTGGCTGCACGCATCGCCCGGCGGGAGCCCGGTGCCGGCTCGTCGCGGTTCTCGCGCGAGGGCAGCGAGGACGAGGACGCCGTGGGGAGGTTGTCGAAGAGGTCTCCCAGCCCTGGGCCCTGCGGGGATGCGTCGGGGTCATGCATCGTCAGCGGACTCCTCATCGAGGTCGATCACCGCACCGGCGGGGTGTCCGGTGCTCTTCTCCGTGTCCACAGCGTGCTGCAGAAGCACGACCGCAGCCACCTGGTCGACAATGTTACGAGAGTTCTTCTGGGATCTTCCCGAGGATCTCAGCGCGGCGTGCGCCGTCACCGTGCTCAGCCGTTCGTCCACCATGCGAACCGGCACGCCCGTTCGCCGGCCGAGCTGGGCCGCGAACTCCCTGGCATCCGTCGTGGACGGCGTCTCCTCACCGCGCATGTTCACCGGAAGCCCGACGACGAACTCCAGCGGCTCCCACTCGCGCGCGAGCTCGGAGATGCGCTCGATCGACGTGTCCGAACGCGGGACGGTCTCCACGGGCACGGCCAGCATCCCGTCAGGATCGCATCGGGACACACCGACCCGGGCCTTCCCGACGTCGATGCCGAGCCGCACACCGCGACGGAATCCGCTCACGCTGCGGCGAGCTCCGCGACGACGGCCGCCAGCGCGGCATCCAGAGCGGATGCATCGGTGCCACCGCCCTGAGCGACGTCGTCCTTCCCGCCGCCACCGCCCCCGAGGACGCCGGCCGCGACGCGCACCAGCGCACCCGCCTTCGCCCCCGCGGCACGCGCGGCGTCGTTCGTGGCCACGACGACGATCGGCCGACCGTTCGCGACGCCGCCGAAGGCGACGACCGCGGCATCCGTGCCGAGCCTCTCCCGCACGCTCAGAGTGAGAGTGCGCACGTCGTCGGCCGAGCCGATCTCGCCGAGCGAGGTCGACGCGACGCGGAAGGAACCGACCTGCTGTGCGGCCTCGGCAAGAGCGGGAACGCGTCCCTCGCGCTCCTTGGCCTCGAACTGCGCGATGCGCTTCTCTGCGGCCTTCAGGTTCGCCTGCAGCTCTTCGATGCGGGTGGAGAGCTGGTCACGGGGCGCCTTCAGCGCAGCGGACAGCTGCGAGACGACGGTGCGCTCCGCGGCGAGCTCCCGGAAGGCGTCCTGACCCACCAGGGCCTCGATGCGTCGGTTCGACGCACCCACGGAGGATTCGCCGACCACGCTGACCAGGCCGATCTCGGAGCTCGAGGACACGTGCGTGCCCGCGCAGAGCTCGCGCGACCACGGACCGCCGATGTCGACCATCCGCACGACGTCGCCGTACTTCTCGCCGAACAGCGCCATGGCCCCGGCTTCCTTGGCCTCGTCCAGCGACACGATGCGGGTGGTGACCTCGAGCGCGTCCTGGACGGCGCGGTTCGTGATGTCCTCGATCTCGGAACGCGTCTCGGCCGAGAGCGGCTGCGACCAAGCGAAGTCGAAGCGCATGTAGCCGGCGCGGTTCAGCGAGCCGGCCTGCGTCGCCGTCTTGCCGAGCGTGTCACGCAGGGCGGCGTGCACGAGGTGGGTCGCCGAATGCGCCTGGCGCGCGGCGCGTCGGTTCGGGGCGTCGACGAGGGTGGTGGCCCGGTCGTCGACCGCGACACTGCCCGAGGCGACGTGCACGGTGTGGCTGATCAGACCGGGGACGGGCTTCTGCACGTCCAGGACGTCCAGCTCGAAGCCGGTGCCGACGATCGTCCCCTTGTCGGCGACCTGACCGCCGGACTCGGCGTAGAGGGTCGTCTCGGCGAGGATGACCTCGGCGACCTGACCCTCGGACGCCGCCCGCACGGGCGCGCCGTCGACGATGATCCCGAGGATGCGCGAGTCGGTCTGCAGATCGGTGTAGCCGGCGAACACGGTCTCGCCCGCGGCACGGAAGTCGCGGTAGACCGAGACGTCGGCCAGCTGACGCTTGCGGTTGCGGGCATCCGCCTTGGCGCGCTCGCGCTGCTCCTTCATGAGCGAGTCGAACGCGGAGCGGTCGACGTCGAGCCCTGCCTCCTCCGCGACCTCCAGCGTGAGGTCGATCGGGAAGCCGTAGGTGTCGTGCAGCAGGAACGCCTCGGACCCGCTGAGCGTCGAGCCGCCGGACTTCTTCGTGTCCTCCAGGGCGAGATCCAGGATGGTCGAACCCTGCGCCAGCGTGCGGCGGAACGTGTCCTCCTCGGCGAAGGCCGCCGAGGACAGCGTCGCCCACTCGGTCTCGAGCACCGGGTAAGCCGACTTCATGGCATCCCGCGACGTGGCGAAGAGCTCGGGGAAGACCGGCTCGTCCACGCCCAGCAGGCGCATGGCGCGCACCGTGCGGCGCATCAGGCGGCGCAGGATGTAGCCGCGTCCCTCGTTGGACGGGCGCACGCCGTCGGAGAGCAGCATCAGCGAGGAGCGCACGTGGTCGGCGATGACGCGGAAGCGCACGTCGTCCTCGTGGACGCTGCCGTACTTCTTCCCGGAGAGCTCCACGGCGCGGTCGAGCACCGGGCGCACCTGGTCGGTCTCGTACATGTTCTCGACGCCCTGCTTGAGGAAGGCGACGCGCTCGAGGCCCATGCCGGTGTCGATGTTCTTCATCGGGAGCTCGCCCACGATGTCGAACTCCGTCTTGCCGCGGATGTTCTCGATGAAGTCCTGCATGAACACGAGGTTCCAGATCTCCAGGAACCGCGTGTCATCGGCTGCGGGTCCGCCGTCCTTGCCGTACGACGGGCCGCGGTCGAAGAAGATCTCCGAGTCCGGGCCGCCGGGGCCGGGCTGTCCGGTGTTCCAGTAGTTGTCGGCCCGTCCCAGGCGCTGGATGCGCTCGGGCTTCAGGCCGATCTCGTCGCGCCAGATCGCCTCGGCCTCATCGTCGGTCTCGTAGACCGTGACCCAGAGGTCCTTCTCGTCGAAGCCGAGGCCGCCGTCCGCCTCGGAGGAGGTCAGCAGCTCCCACGCGTAGCGGATCGCGCCTTCCTTGAAGTAGTCGCCGAACGACCAGTTGCCGAGCATCTGGAAGAACGTGCCGTGCCGGGCCGTGCGGCCGACCTCTTCGATGTCGTTGGTGCGGATGCACTTCTGCAGGTCGGCGATGCGAGGATGCGGCGCGGGGACGACGCCCGTGAGATACGGGATCATCGGGACCATGCCGGCGACCGTGAACAGCAACGACGGGTCGTCGCTGACCAGGGACGCCGAGGGGACGATGAGGTGGTCGTTCTTCTCGAAGTAGTCGAGGTAGCGCTGCGCGATCTCCGCAGTTCTCATAGTGCTCGTGGGTTTCCTTGCGTGGCGGAGCCGCGTCCGAGGACGCGACGGGATGGGGGAATCGTCGGAATCAGTCTTCGTCTGCAGTGTCTGCCAGACGCGCTTCCTGCTGGCGGTACGCCTCACCGAGGATGCCGGTGAACTCCGAGATGCGCGCGTCGATGTCGGCGAAGATCTCCTGACCCCGAGGGTCCTTGTTCATGAAGTGCGCGGCGACGAAACCGCCGATCACACCGATCAGGAACCAGAGCAGATTCTTCATTCCGCCATCCTACGACGAGAGGCGCCGGGGAATCCCCCGACGCCTCTCGCACGGATGCTGTATCAGCGAGCCGCGTAGTACTCGACGACCAGCTGCACCTCACAGGTCACGGGGACCTCGACGCGCTTCGGACGACGGACCAGACGGGCCTGCAGCTTGTCGAGCTCGACCTCGAGGTAGCCCGGGACCGGGGGCAGGACCTCGGCGTGACCGCCGGCGGCTGCGACCTGGAAGGGCTCGAGAGCCTCGGACTTGGCCTTGACGTGGATGAGCTGACCCGGCTTCACGCGGAAGGACGGGCGGTCGACGAGCTGACCGTCGACCAGGATGTGACGGTGCACGACCAGCTGACGGGCCTGCGCGGTGGTGCGGGCGAAGCCGGCACGCAGCACGAGGGCGTCGAGACGCATCTCGAGCAGCTCGACCAGGTTCTCACCGGTCAGGCCGTCCTTGCGGCGGGCCTCGTTGAACGCGATGCGCAGCTGCTTCTCGCGGATGCCGTACTGCTCGCGCAGACGCTGCTTCTCGCGCAGACGGACGGCGTAGTCGCTGTCGGCCTTGCGCTTGGTGCGGCCGTGCTCACCCGGGGCGTAGGGACGCTTCTCGAGGTAGCGGGCGGCCTTCGGGGTGAGCGGGATGCCCAGCGCGCGGCTGAGGCGGACCTTGCGGCGGTCCTGAGACTTCGTGACCACGAAGTGCTCCTTCCATGACGCGGACGTGTCTTTCACGACTCGCGGGCGTATCTCCTCTGCTCCGCCTTTCCGCCGCGTACGCCGAGGCGCGCCGGGAAGTGCTTCAGGAATGGAGGGATGCCCGAAAACTGGGTTTCGAGCCAATCCATGCTATCAGACGAGCCCGAGCGTCTCAGCGGTCGCCGAGGATGCGGCGGATGCGCTCGAGCCGCGCGGAGACATCGCGCTCGGCGCCGAGGTTCTTCGGCTCGTAGTAGTGCCGACCGACGAGCTCGTCGGGAAGGTACTGCTGCGGCAGGATCCCCGCATCGCTGTCGTGCGGGTAGCGATACCCCTTGCCGTGGCCGAGCCGCTTCGCACCCGCATAGTGCGCGTCGCGCAGATGGATGGGCACGCGCCCGAAGCCGCCGCCGCGCACATCGGCGATCGCGGCGTCGATCGCCAGGTACGCGGCGTTCGACTTGGCCGTCGTGGCGAGGTAGATGGTCGCCTCGGCGAGCGGGATGCGGCCCTCCGGCATGCCGATGAACGCCACGGCATCCGCCGCCGCGGTGGCGATCGACAGCGCCTGCGGATCCGCGAGGCCGATGTCCTCCGCCGCGGAGATGACCAGCCGGCGGGCGATGAAGCGCGGGTCCTCCCCCGCCTCGATCATCCGCGCGAGGTAGTGCACCGCGGCATCCGGGTCCGACCCGCGGATGGACTTGATGAACGCGCTGATCACGTCGTAGTGCTCGTCGCCCTGGCGGTCGTAGCGCAGCAGCGCACGGTCCACGGCCTGAGCGACATCGTCGGCGGTGATCTCCGCCTCGCCTCCGCGCGACAGCGCGACGGCGGCGGCCGCCTCGAGCCCGGTCAGCGCCCGGCGGGCATCGCCGGAGGCCAGCCTGATCAGCGCGGCGCGCGCATCGTCGGCCACCGTGACCGCACCGGACAGACCGCGCGCATCCGTGATGGCGCGATCGACCAGCACGCCGATGTCGTCGTCGGTCAGCGGCTGGAGCGTGAGCAGCAGGGAACGCGACAGCAGCGGCGAGATGACCGAGAACGAGGGGTTCTCGGTGGTCGCGGCGATGAGGATCACCCAGCCGTTCTCGACACCCGGGAGCAGGGCGTCCTGCTGCGCCTTCGTGAAGCGGTGGATCTCATCCAGGAACAGGATCGTGGTCTGGCCGTAGAGGTCCCGCTGGGTGATGGCCTCCTGCATCACCTCGCGCACGTCCTTGACGCCCGCGGTGATCGCGGACAGCTCGACGAACCGTCGACCGGACGACCGCGCGATCGCCTGCGCGAGCGTGGTCTTGCCGGTGCCGGGCGGGCCCCACAGGATGATCGACACCGCGCCGGGTGCCTTGGCGTCAGGATCTGCGAGGGCCACGATGGGAGACCCCGTGCGCAGCAGGTGCGCCTGCCCCGCCACCTCGTCGAGCGAGACCGGCCGCATGCGCACGGCGAGCGGCGTCTGACCCGAGAGGAGCGGAGCGGAGGTCATGACTCCAGGCTACTGGGCGGCACCGACAGCGGAGGCGCGCGACTTCACAGCGCGCATGGCGGGAGGTGAGCTCTTCGTTCCACGGCCGTAACCCCATCCGCCATCCCCTGAAACGCGACCCGGCGACGCTGGACCCGAGCGAGCCCGTCGGGCTCCTGTCACTGGAGGTCCTCATGTCCTATGTCAAGCCCGCCGAGCTCGTCGAGCGCATGCTCGACGCCGGCGCCAGCAAGATGCAGCTCTCCGCGCGCGACACCGTCGTGCGCGCCTTCATGGGCGCGGCCCTGCTCACGATGGGAGCGGCCTTCGCCGTGACCGTGTCGACGCAGACCGGCCAGCCCCTGCTGGGCGCCCTGCTCTTCCCCGTCGGCTTCGCCATCCTCTATCTGTTCGGATACGACCTGCTCACCGGGGTGTTCACCCTCGGCCCGTTGGCGGTGATCGCCCGAAGGCCCGGAGCGACCGTACCCGCCATGCTCCGGAACTGGGGCCTGGTGCTCCTCGGCAACGCGGGCGGCGCAGTCCTCGTCGCGGTGCTCATGGCGCTGTACTTCACGTACTCGTTCTCCTCCGAGCCCAGCGCCGTCGGGCAGGCGATCAGCGAGATCGGTCACGGCCGCACCGTGGGCTACGCCGAGCACGGCGCGGCCGGCATGCTGACGCTGTTCGTCCGCGGTGTGCTGTGCAACTGGCTGGTGTCCACCGGCGTCGTACTGGCGATGGCCTCGGACAGCATCACGGGGAAGGTCCTGGGCATGTGGCTGCCCATCATGCTCTTCTTCTACATGGGCTTCGAGCACTCCGTGGTCAACATGTTCCTGTTCCCCTCCGGCCTGCTGCTCGGGGCGGACTTCACGCTGTGGGACTACCTCATCTGGAACGAGTTCCCCACCCTGCTGGGCAACCTCGTGGGCGGTCTGCTGTTCGTCGGACTCCCGCTCTACCTGAGCCACGGCCGCACCCGCCCGCGCACGTCGGCGCCGCGCACCGTCGCCGCGGTCGAGGTCCCGACCTCGTCATCCGTCTCCCCCGCCCCGGCGGAGCTCGAATCCGACGCCGGCGCCGAGACGGTTCTCGCCGATGTCGAGCGCGAGCGGCAGCCCACGGCGGTCTGATGACCTGGCGGCGGAGGGGCGTGCGGAAGCGCTCGACGATGACCTGGGCGATACGCGGATCCGCGCCGAGCGGCGCGGAGACCACATCGGCACCGGCTTCGTGGACGAGGCCGGCGAAGAAGCCGGGCGCGAGCAGGTGGCTGGCCGCGATCACGCGCCCCGCTCCCTCCAGTCGCGAACCGGCGACGGCATCCGCGATACGCGGCCGCATCGTCGAGACGTAGCCGACCGACACCGGGGCGGGGATCAGAGCACGCAGGTGCTCGGCCGCCGTGTCCACATCGACCGCTGCGGCGGGATCGCTCGACCCCGCCGCAGCGAGCACCACCCGATCGCCGGCGCGCCAGGAACTGCTCACAGCGGCGCGCAGGCGCGTGGCGAGCACGTGCGCGACGAGCGGATGCGAACCCAACGGCTCGGTCCGGCGAGCACCGGGATGCCCTGCGATCGCCTCGGCGATGTCGACGGCGGTGTGGTGGCCCGCAGACAGCAGCAGGGGCACCACGACCACGTCGTCCTCCGTGCTCTCCTCGACGACGACGTCGCGGATCGCGGGGATCTGGACGTCGACGAAGGCCTGCACCACCCGCACGCCGGGCAGCAGCTCGCGTACCATCTCCACCAGCCGGACGATCGTCGCGCGCCCTGCGCCGGAGTCCGTGCCGTGCGAGCAGGCGATCAGAGTGGTCACGCCGTCTCCGGCACGGTCAGGCGGTATCCGCGCTTGACCACCGTCCTCACGGCATCCGCGCCACCGAGACCGTCGCGCAGACGCGCGATCGCCATCTCCACGGCGTGGGCGCTCTCGCCCCCGCGCGGAAGCGTTCGCCCCAGCTCCTCGCGTGAGAGCACCCGCCCGCGGGCATCGAACAGTGCCCCGAGGATGCTCGCCGACGATGGGGAGAGCGGGGCGAAACGACCGTCCAGCAGTGCCCCGCCGCTGCGCACCTCGAGCTCCCCCGCCGCGGTGGTGGCGAACGGCGTGCCGCCCGCGGCGAAGTGATCGACGACGCAGCGCACCAGCGATCCGAGCCTTCCCCGCACGGCCGTCTTCACGTTCAGAGCCGCCTCTGCGAAGGGAGCCGCGGTGATCGGGCCGACGGCCGCCAGCAGCAGCCGGCCGTTCGCCGCGCGCTCCCGGATGGCACGGATCGCTCCCGCGTCCTCCGCCACGCGGATCCAGGCTGCCGCACCCGGCGCCGAGGTGAACAGGACAGCGTCGACGGCTCCCGATGCGGCCTGCTGCGCGGAGCGCCGCACCACTTCCGGGTCCGGCGGAGGCCCCCAGCGGTACACGGTGAGCGGCACGACGTCGGCGCCGTGCTCGATGAGCAGGGAGTCGAGCCCATCGGCCCCGGCGCCGTGGTGCTGGACGGCGATGCGAAGCCCCTCGACACCGCCCGCGATCAGGTGCTCCGCGACCTCGGCGGACGTCTCGGATGCGGCGACCCACCGCGCCGCGAAGCCGGCCTGCTGGACGGCGCCGTGCGCTTTGGGCCCTCGGGCGATGAAGCGGGCGTCCTGCAGGGCGGCCGAGAGGGGCTCGTGCAGTCCGCGCTCGTGCGCCGCGTCCATCCACCCCCGCAGGCCGATGCCGGTGGTGACCACGACCACGTCCGGCGGTTCCGCGATGAGCGCGCGCGACCGCTCGATGAGCTGCTCGTCATCGGCGGCATGAAGGATGCTCAGTGCCGGAGCCCGGTACACCGCGGCTCCGCGGCGCTCGAGCGCCTTGGCCAGGTCGCCCGCGCGCCGATCGGCGGCGATGACGATCGTGCATCCGGTCAGGGCCTCGTCGGGCAGGGAGGCGGCCGTCATGCGAGCGTCACCCGCTGCGACGCGGGGGCGGGCAGCAGCAGATCTGCGCGTGCGACCTCGCCGATCACGATCACCGCGGGGTTGCTGAGGCCGATCTCCGCGGCGTCCGTCAGCGCATGCGCCAGCGTGGTGCGGGTGGTGCGCTGCACTGCGCTGTGCCCGTTCTCGACGAACGCCATCGGACGCTCCCCCGGGATGCCGCTGCGCACCGCGGCCGATACGAGCTGCGGGAGCGCAGCGACGCCCATGAGCACGATCGTCGTCACCGCGGGATCGCCCATCGCGGCCAGCGTCGAAGGCTCGAGTCCGCCCTGGCCGTTGACGACGTGGAAGGCGGCTGCTGTGCCACGGTGGGTGACCGGGATGCCCGCCGCCTGAGGCACCGCGATCGCGCTGGACACCCCTGGCGTGACCTCGACGGCGACACCGGCGGCGAGGCAGGCCCGCACCTCCTCACCACCGCGGCCGAACACGAACGGATCGCCGCCCTTGAGGCGGACCACACGACGCCCCGCGAGCGCATGCTCGACGAGGATGCTGTTGATCTCCTCCTGTGGCACCGGATGGGCGCCAGGGCGCTTTCCGACGTCGATCACCTGCACACCGGGGTCGAGTTCACGGACGACCTCCTGCGCAGGCCCGAGACGGTCGGTGACGATCACGTCCGCCTCGGCGATGAGGCGCCGGGCACGCACCGTCATCAGATCGGCGGGCCCGGGCCCTCCGCCGACGAGGTCCACGCGGCCTGCTCCGCCTCGCCGGTTGCGGCGCAGCGGGAGGCGTCCGTTGGCCACGAGGTCTGCGATCGCATCCCGGATCGCCATCGTGCGCCTCGGGTCGGCGCCGTGGGTGCTGACGACGCCGAGTGTGACGTCACCCGCGTCCGTCTGAGCAGTCATCCGCGCTGAGCCGTGCGATCCGTCACCGGCCGCGACGCACAGGATCCGGCGTCGTTCGCAGAGCGCCACGACGCGGCGATCGACGTGCGCATCGCCGGTCGCGACGTGCACCATCCACACCCCTGCGAGGTCCGCGGCGCGAAACCGTCGCGCCCGCCAGTCCAGCGCATGCGTCCGGACGAGCCGAGCGGCGTCGGGATCCAGCTCCGGCGCGACGACCCGCACGATGGCACCCTCATCGACGAACCGACGCAGCCGGCGCGCCGACACGGCGCCTCCCCCGACCAGCAGAACGTCGCGCCCGGCCAATGAGACCCCCAGTATCAGCGTCATCCCTGCTCCTCGAAGTCGAGGTAGACGTCGTCATCGCGGACGACGACCGGCCAGACCCGCAAGGACGCCGCAGGCCTGCCCTGCGTCGCCACGCACAGGCCGGTGCGCAGATCGAAGACCTGCTTGTGCATCGGAGAGGCGACCGTGGGCGACTGATCCCTGGTGCCGACGATGCCGCGGGACATCACGTGCGCTCCGCTGTACGGGTCGAGGTTCGACACAGCGTGCACCGTGCCGTCCGCGAGGAGGAACAGCGCGATCTGCGTGCTGCCGAGCAGCGCGGCGCGACCGCGCTCCACTTCCAGGTCCCGTACTGAGCACACGCGCACGAGTGTGTCGACGGCTGCTGCGATGGTCATCTGCGCACCTCCAAGGTGGTTCCGGCGATGAGGATGCTCTCGGCCGACCGCTCGTCCGCGGTCGCCGGACGCACCTGTCCGCGGACGGGCACGTACGCGAGCGAGGGATCGGGGGTGTCTGCGGCGTTCACGAAGGAGCCGAAGCGCCGCAGCTTCTCCGGATCGCGGAGCGTCGCCGCCCACTCGTCCTCGTAGCGGTCGACGTGGCGCGCCATCGCGGCGTCGAGATCAGCGCAGATGCCGAGACTGTCATCGAAGATGACCTCGCGCAGGCCGTCCAGACCGCCCTCGAGCTCCTCGCACCAGGGTGCCGTCCGCTGCAGGCGGTCGGCCGTGCGGATGTAGTACATGAAGAAGCGGTCGATCGCGCGGATCAGTCCCTCGTCGTCGAGCTCCGAGGCCAGCAGCTCGGCATGCCTCGGCGAGAATCCGCCGTTCCCGCCCACGTACATGTTCCAGCCGGTCTCGGTGGCGATCACTCCGACGTCCTTGCTGCGGGCCTCTGCGCATTCGCGAGCGCATCCCGAGACGCCCACCTTGAGCTTGTGGGGCGCACGCAGCCCGCGGTAGCGCAGTTCGAGGCGCACCGCCATGCCCACCGAGTCGAGGACGCCGTATCGGCACCACGTGGAGCCCACGCACGACTTCACCGTGCGCAGCGCTTTGCCGTACGCCTGCCCCGACTCGAATCCCGCCTCGACGAGGCGCCCCCAGATCGCGGGAAGCTGCTCGAGCCGGGCGCCGAACATGTCGATCCGCTGACCCCCGGTGATCTTCGTGTAGAGCCCGTAGTCGTCGGCGATCCGGCCGATCGCGATCAATCCGGCAGGTGTGACCTCGCCGCCGGGCATGCGCGGCACGACCGAATAGGTGCCGTCCTTCTGCATGTTCGCCATCACGTGGTCGTTGGTGTCCTGCAGCGCGGCGTTCTCGCCGTCGAGCACGTGCTCCCCGACCAGCACGGAGAGGATGCTGGCCAGGGCGGGCTTGCAGATGTCGCAGCCCCTCCCACGGCCGAAGCGCGCGATGATCGCGCTGAAGGTCGTGAGCTCCGACACGCGCACGGCGTCGAACAGCTGGCGTCGTGACATGTCGAAGTGCTCGCACAGAGCCGTGGAAGCCGTGCGACCGGACTTCGCGAGTTCCTTGGCGACGATCTTCGACACCATGAAGACGCAGGAACCGCAGGTGGCGCCCGCTCGTGTGCAGCTCTTCACGCCCGCCGCGTCCGCGCATCCCTCCTCGTGCACGGCGGTGCGGATGCGTCCCGCGGTGACGTTCGAGCACGAGCAGACGACAGCGTCGTCGGGCAGTTCACGGGAGGGCGCCTCGATGCGGTCCTCCGGCAGCAGGTACGCCGCCGGGTCACCGCCCAGTGGGCCCCCGACCAGCGGCCGCAGTGCGCCGTACGCCGACGCGTCACCGATCAGGATGCCGCCGAGGAGCGTCTTCGCATCGTCCGAGAGGACGAGCTTCTTGTAGACGCCCGCCACCGGGTCGGTGTAGACCACGTCGAGCGCGCCGGGAATCGTCGCCATCGCGTCCCCGAAGCTCGCCACATCCACGCCGGACAGCTTCAGCTTCGTCGAGTCGTCGTAGCCGGGGAAGGACGCGTCCGCGCCGTTCAGCCGCGCCGCCGCCACTTCCGCCATCGTATATCCAGGTGCGACCAGACCCACCGCGCGACCCTCGAAGCTCGCGACCTCACCGACGGCGAGGATCCGAGGATCGTCCGTGCGGCATCCCTCGTCGATGATCACGCCTCCGTGCGGGTGGACCGCGAGTCCCGCCTCGCGGGCGAGCTCGTCGCGCGGGCGGACGCCGACCGTGAACACGACGACGTCGGCGGGCAGGCGGCCTCCGTCCTGGAACTCGACCGCGGCGACCGCGCCGGACTCGTCGGCCGCGAGTCGGCTGGTACGGCTTCCGGTGCGCACCGAGATGCCTCGAGTCTCGATGAGACGCCGCAGCACGATCCCGCCCGCCGCGTCGAGCTGGGCGGACATGAGCCGATCCGAGGACTGCACCACCGTGCAGTCGACATCCATCCCCTGCAGCGCCCCGGCGGCCTCGAGCCCGAGCAGGCCACCGCCGATCACCGCGCCGCGGAGCGTCCGTCCCAGTCGCGCGCTGCGCTCCGCGACGTGCTCACGCAGCCGCGCCACGTCGTCGAGGGTGCGATAGACGAAGCATCCGTCGAGGTCGCGGCCCTCGACCGGAAGCCGCGGAGCATACGACCCGGTGGCCAGCACCAGCGTCTGGTAGGCGAGCACCGCGCCGGACAGCGTCTGCACCGTCTGCGCGGCACGGTCGACGCGCGTCACGGGATCGCCGCTCAGATGGGTCACCCGTGGATCGGCGAACACCCTGCGGTCCAGCGCGAGCTCGTCGGCGGTCGTGCCGGAGAAGAAGGACGTCAGGCCCACGCGGTCGTAGGGATCCCTCGCCTCCTCGCCGATCACGGTGACGGAGCGGCGGTCCTGACCGCCGCTGAGAAGACTGTCGACGAAGCGGTGCGCGACCATGCCCGCACCCACCACGAGCACATCCGCGGCGGCTCCGAGCTGTTCGGTCATCGCACCCTGTTCCATGCATCGAAGCTATGGAGCCCGTGTTTCGCGAACCGGCCGATCCGCGTTACGCCCGTCGAACAGTTCGCTCACAAACGGGTAACGATGGTGTGAGCAGACCGGGCGATAGGGTTGCGATGGCGGGCCCACCGGTCCGGACAGAGGGAGAGGAACGCGATGGCGACACGCGGTTCCCGTGGCGCGCAGCAGCGCGCACGCACGGATGCGGAACGAGCACGTCTCTACGCGGCGCGCCGCGACTGGAACGACGGACTCGTCGCCCGCAGGCGCCGCGACACGGTGATCGCCGTCGTCGCGGGCGGACTCATCGTCATCGGGGCCGGAGTGAGCCAGGCGGTCCACGCGCAGGTCGGCGCACCCGCTCCGAAGCCGTCCCCGACGGCGACCGAGCCCGCGCCGGAACCGCTGCTGACCCCGCCCGCCGACGAGTCGCCCGCACCCACGCAGACTCCCGGCGAGTGAACTAGGCTGAGCGGAGTCCTTTCCCACTCCCGCGGACAGACCGCGCAAGGAGAACACCGTGTCTGACGACAACGCACCCAAGCCCACCCCGCCGATCCCCGCACCGCCGCGCAAGCCGATGCCGCGGGTCACCGCCACTCCCGCCGCAGCCCCCACGGTCCCTGCGCCGGTCTCCTCGGACGCGTCCGAGTGGGGCCGTGTCGCCGAGGACGGCACCGTCGAGGTGCGGGAGGGCGACGACTGGCGTCCGGTCGGGCAGTACCCGGACGGCACCCCCGACGAGGCCCTCGCCTACTACGCGCGCAAGTTCGACGACTTCGCCGTCAAGCTCGGCACGCTGGAGACCCGGGCGCAGGG
This sequence comes from Microbacterium sp. 22195, assembly GCF_052056515.1. Classification (NCBI taxonomy): domain Bacteria; kingdom Bacillati; phylum Actinomycetota; class Actinomycetes; order Micrococcales; family Microbacteriaceae; genus Microbacterium; species Microbacterium sp. 22195. The sequence continues at coordinate 438,284 of NZ_JBQEPE010000001.1, read as the reverse complement.
CGGCGGAAGCTCGGCATCCGATCTGACCAAGCAGGCGAAGCACCTCCTCGACGAGGTCACCGGCGCCGCCGCGGTCGGCGACCTCGCCGGACTCCGCACGCGCATCGAGACGCTGATCAGCTCGCTCTCCGAGGCCGCCGCAAAGGAGGCGGAAGCCGCCAAGGAGGCGCTGGACGCCGCGATCGCCGAGCGCACCGTCATCGTGGAGAAGGCCGAGGCCATCGCCGGCCGCGATCTCGCCAAGGTGCAGTGGAAGCAGGTCACGGCTGAGATGACCGAGCTGTTCGACGCGTGGCAGGCGCACCAGCAGAACGGGCCCCGTCTGCCCAAGGGCACGGCGCAGCAGCTCTGGAAGCGGTTCCGCGACGCCCGTTCTACCGTGGACAAGGCGCGCCGCGCGTTCTTCTCCGAGCTCGACGACGTGCACCGCGCCGCGCGCGACGTGAAGTCCCGCCTGGTCGAGCGCGCCGAGGCGCTCGCTCCGCGCGGCATCGACGGCATCCCCGCCTACCGCACCCTGCTCGACGAGTGGAAGGCAGCCGGCCGCGCCGGCCGCAAGGCCGACGACGCGCTCTGGGCGAAGTTCAAGGCCGCCGGTGACGCCCTCTATGCGGCGCGCGCCGAGCAGGCCGCCGCCGAGGAGGCGGACTCCGCACCGCGCATCGAGGCCCGCGAGGCGCTTCTCGAGGAGGCGAAGGCCGTCGCCGACGAGCCGAACCTGAAGCGCGCGCGTCAGCTGCTGACCCGCATCCAGCGCCAGTGGGACGAGGTCGGGCGCATCTTCCCGCGTGAGAAGGAGCGCGCGCTGGACGACCGCATGCGCTCCATCGAGCAGGCGCTCAAGGCCCGCGAGGACGTGGACTGGAAGAAGAACAACCCCGAGACCAAGGCACGCGCGAACGACATGAGCTCGCAGCTGCTCGACGCGATCGAGAAGCTCGAGCAGGAGCTCGCCGCGGCGGAGAAGGCCGGCGACAAGAAGGCCGTCAAGGAGGCGACGGAGGCGCTGGCCGCCCGTCGCGCCTGGCTCAGCGCGCTCGGCGCCTGATCCGCGTTATCCACAGTATGAGCCGTGCGCGCCCGTCATCGGGCGGCACGGCTCATACTTCTTTGCATGCATCCTGCCCTCTTCTACCGGCCGGGCGAGCGCCTCTCGCTCCCTGAACTGGGCGCCGCGCGGCTGGACGGAGACGTCTTCGAGGTCGGCGAGGGGTTCATGCCCGCGGACACCGTCGAGGAGGCGGATGCCAGGGCCACGAGCCTGCGCGACCTCGTCCCCGTGCATCTGGCCGCCTGCGGCCCGACGGCGGCTTGGATCCACGGCGCCGGTGACGCGCCGCCGCAGATCCACCACGTGCGGCGAGGCGGCCCGACCCGCGGACGCGTCGGCTTCTCACCCCGGGTGGTCTACCACGAGCGTCGTGCCGCGCCCGAGGAGCTCCTGTCGATCGGCGGCATCGCGGTCACGACGCCCCTCGCCACCGCAGAGGAGCTGCTGTTCGCGGCGACGAGGCCGGACGGGGACGACGAGAGCTGGCTGCGCGCGCTGCTGCTGCTGAGCCCCGAGCTGGTCGACGCGCTCCGGTCCACGCTCGCGGCCACGGCGCGGCGCCCCGGAAGACGCCGCGCCGTGCAGCTGATGTCGGAGCTCGCGACGGTCAGGACGTCGTGACGCGGTACACGTCGTAGACGGCGTCGATCCGCCGCACGGCGTTCAGCACGCGGTCCAGGTGCACCGAGTCGCCCATCTCGAACACGAAGCGGCTCAGCGCCAGACGCTCGTCCGTGGTCGAGACGGTCGCGGAAAGGATGTTCACGTGGTGCTCGCTGAGCACCCGGGTCACATCGGAGAGCAGCCCCGAGCGGTCCAGCGCCTCGACCTGGATCTGCACCCGGAACACGCTCTTCGTGGTGGGCGCCCACTCGACCTCGACGAAGCGCTCGGGATCGCTGCCGAGGGCCTTGACGTTGACGCAGTCCTTGCGGTGGACCGAGACGCCGCTGCCGCGGGTGACGAAGCCCACGATGGGATCGCCGGGCACGGGCGTGCAGCAGCGCGCGAGCTTCACCAGGATGTCGGCGGCGCCACGCACGAGGATGCCGGAGTCGCCGGAGCGGGCCTCCCTCGCCGGGGTGTGGCCGGGCAGCTCGATGGCACCGGTGCTGGTGTCCGGCTCCGAGGCGACGAGCGCGGTGACCTTCTCCAGCACCGACTGCGTGGAGACGTGCCCCTCGCCGACGGCGGCGTACAGCGCCGTCACGTCCTCGTAGCGCAGCTGGTGCGCGACCTCCGCGAACGACTCCTGACTCATCAGTCGCTGCAACGGAAGGTTCTGCTTGCGCATCGCGCGGGCGATGGACTCCTTGCCCTGCTCGACCGCCTCCTCGCGGCGCTCCTTCGTGAACCAGCCCTTGATCTTGTTCCGCGCGCGGGTGCTCTTGACGAACGTCAGCCAGTCCTGGCTGGGGCCCGCATCCGGGTTCTTCGAGGTGAACACCTCGACCACATCACCGCTGCGCAGCTCCGACTCCAGCGGGACCAGCCGGCCGTTGACCTTGGCGCCCATCGTGCGATGGCCGATCTCCGTGTGCACCGCGTACGCGAAGTCCACCGGCGTCGCGCCCGCAGGCAGGCCGATGACACGCCCCTTCGGGGTGAAGACGTAGACCTCCTTGGCGCCGATCTCGAACCGGAGCGAGTCGAGGAACTCGCTCGGGTCCGCGGTCTCGGCCTGCCAGTCGGAGATGTGGGCGAGCCAGGCCATGTCGGCATCCGTCTTGCGGGTCTCGACCTTGCCGCCGTTCATCCGCTCCTTGTACATCCAGTGCGCGGCGACGCCGAACTCCGCCTGCTGATGCATCTCGTGCGTGCGGATCTGGATCTCCACCGTGCGGCCGGAGGGCCCGATGACCGTGGTGTGCAGCGACTGGTAGAGGTTGAACTTCGGGGTGGCGATGTAGTCCTTGAAGCGGCCCGGCAGCGGCGTCCAGCGCGCATGGATCGCTCCCAGGACCGCGTAGCAGTCGCGCACCGAGTTGACCAGCACGCGGATGCCGATGAGGTCGTAGATGTCATCGAACTCGCGTCCGCGCACGACCATCTTCTGGTACACGGAGTACAGCTGCTTGGGACGGCCGACCACCTTGCCGCGGATCCGCAGCTCGCGCAGGTCCTCGTCGATCGCCTCGATCACCTGCTGCAGGTACTTCTCGCGCTGCGGGGTGCGCTGGGCGATCAGGCTGTTGATCTCGGCGTAGATCTTCGGATGCAGAACGGCGAAGGACAGGTCCTCGAGCTCGGACTTGATGGTCTGGATGCCGAGCCGGTTGGCCAGGGGCGCGTAGATCTCCAGCGTCTCCTTGGCCTTGCGCGCGGACTTCTCGGGTGGAACGAACCCCCAGGTGCGCGCATTGTGCAGTCTGTCGGCGAGCTTGATGAGCAGCACGCGAATGTCCTTGGACATGGCCACGATCATCTTGCGGACGGTCTCGGCCTGGGCGCTCTCGCCGTACTTGACCTTGTCGAGCTTGGTGACGCCGTCGACGAGCATCGCGACCTCGTCGCCGAACTCCTCGGTGAGCTCGCTCAGCGCGTAGCCGGTGTCCTCCACCGTGTCGTGCAGCAGGGCGGCCGCGATCGCGCGCGGCCCGAGCCCCAGCTCGGCGAGGATCTGCGCGACCGCGAGGGGGTGCGTGATGTAGGGCTCGCCGCTCTGACGGAACTGCCCCTCGTGCTTCTCCTTCGCGACGCGATACGCATGCTCGATGATCGGGAGATCGCCACGGGGATGATTCGCACGGACCGTGCGGATCAGATTGTCCAGGTCGTTGACGCGGGGCGCGCGGGAGAAGATGCGCGGCACCAGCCTGCGCAGGCTGGATCCCTGCGATGCGACCTGCGAATCGGCCATCTGTGCTCCCGTCCCCGCGATGTGTTCATCCTACGCGGGGACCGGGCGCACCCGATCCCCGCAGGGGTCCGCTCACACGGAGGTGGTCGCTGCGGCGCGCTCGCGCGCCTGGAGCACCTTCTTGTCGTGCGCGAGGATCTCCGGCTCGTTCTGGCGGAACGCCGCATACAGCGGGGCCGCCACGAACAGCGTGGAGTACGTCGCGACGAGGATGCCGACGAAGATCGACAGCGAGATGGCCGAGAGCGTCTCCGCACCGAACCAGAAGGCGCCGATGAAGAGGATCGCGCCGACCGGAAGAGCGGCCACGACGGACGTGTTGATCGAGCGGACCAGGGTCTGGTTGACCGCGAGGTTGACCGATTCGCCGAAGGTGCGCTGCAGACTGACGGCGTCCTCCTGGGTGTTCTCGCGCACCTTGTCGAACACGACCGTGGTGTCGTACAGCGAGTACGCCAGGATCGTCAGGAATCCGATCACCGCGGCCGGGGAGATCTCGAAGCCGGCGAGGGCGTAGATGCCGACCGTGATGACCAGCACGTCCAGGAGTCCGAGGATCGAGGCCGCCGACATCTTCCAGGTGCGGAAGTAGATGCCGAGGATCAGGAAGGTCAGCGCCAGGAAGATCGCCAGGCCCCACAGCGACTGCCGCGTCACGCCCTCACCCCAGGCGGGACCGATGAAGGAGTCCGAGACCTCGTCGGCCTTCACGTCGAAGGCCTTCGCGAGCGCGGCCTTGACGTCCTGCGTCTGGTTCGGGGTCATCCGGTCGGTCTGGACGCGGACGTCCTTCTTGTTGACGATCGCGACCTTGGTCGTCGCGCCGGGGACCACCGAGCGCACGGCATCACTCGCCAGGCCCTGATTGGTGGATGCGGGGCCGACCACCATGAACTGGGATCCGCCGGTGAACTCGATGGAGAACTGCACCGGCCGCACGAGCGGGACCAGCACGGATCCCAGCACCAGCAGGATCGCGATCACGAACCACAGGCGGCGCTTGCCGACGAACGGGAAGGAGGTCTTCCCGGAGTACAGGTTGTTGCCGAACTCATTCATGGAGATCATGAGGCGTCGGAGTCCTTCCCGGCATCCTTGGATCCCATCGCGGTGAGTGCCTCAGCGCGCTTGCGCTCGGCGATCGTCTGGCGCCGCTCGGCCTCACCCCGAGCGCCCTTGTTGCGCGCCGCGCGCCCCTTCGAGGCGGTCTCCGCGGTGCGATACTCGACCTCGGCGCCGCGGACGGCGCCCAGCGACTCGGCGTTCAGGCCCGAGAGCCTGTGGCCGCCGCCGAAGAAGCGGGTGCGCGCGAGGATCTGCATGACCGGGTGCGTGAAGATCACGAAGATGAACACGTCGATCAGGGTCGTCAGACCCAGTGTGAACGCGAAGCCCTTGACCGTCGCGTCGGCGAGGATGAACAGCACGACGGCGGCCAGGATGTTGACCGACTTGGCGATGTAGATCGTGCGCTTGGCGCGCTCCCAGCCGTACTCGATCGAGCCGGTGATCGACCTGCCGTCGCGCAGCTCGTCGCGGATGCGCTCGAAGTACACGATGAACGAGTCGGCGGTGAAGCCGATCGACACGATCAGACCGGCGACGCCGGCGAGCGAGAGCCGGAAGCCCATGCGCCACGCGAGGATCGCGATGATGATGTAGGTCAGCACGCCCATCACGGCGATCGACGCCATGATCACCCAGCCGAGTGCGCGGTAGCTGAGCAGCGAGTAGACCGCCACCAGGCCCAGACCGATCAGACCGGCGATCAGACCGTACTGCAGCTGCTGCGAGCCGAGGGTCGCGGACACGGTGTCCGAGCTCTGCACGGTGAAGCTCAGCGGCAGGGCGCCGTACTTGAGCTGGTCGGCGAGCGTCTTCGCGCTCTCCTGCGTGAAGCTGCCCGAGATGCTGGGCTTGCCGTTGAGGATCGCGGCCTGCATGACGGGTGCCGAGATGACCTTGCCGTCGAGCACGAACGCGAACTGGTCGCGCGGGCTGAGGTTCGCGATGCGGTTGGCGTTCAGCCGCTGACTGATCTCGCCGAAGACCTTGGTGCCCTTGGCGTTCATCGACAGGTTGACGGTCCACTGGCCGGATTGCTGCTCACGACCCGCGGTGGCGTCGTTGATGACCGTGCCGTCGAGCTCCATCGGCCCGAGGATGTACTTCGCCTGGGCGTTGCCCTGCGTGTCGAACTCGCAGGCGATCAGAGGCTGGTCCTCCGGGGGATTGCTGTCCTGCTCGGCATTGCAGTCGAAGGCCTGGAACTGGGCCTGCAGCTTCGGCGTGATGTACGCCGGGTCCGAGGCATTGGTGGGCTTCGCGGTCGGCGTGGCCTCCAGCGTGGCCGCCGGCGTCGGGTACGGCGTGCTCTTGCCGTCCTCGCCGACGAAGCTGTTCACCGGAGCATCCGTGTACAGCACGGCCCGGAACTCGAGCTTCGCGCTGGCGGTGATGCGCGCGCGGTCGGCCTTGGAGGCGGCACCCGGGATCTGGACGACGATGTTGCGGCCGCCCTCGGTGGTGATGTCGGCCTCCGACACGCCCGATGCGTCCACGCGCTGGCGGATGATCGAGACCGCCTGGGTCAGCTGGTCGGACGAAGGCGCGGCGCCGTCGGGCGTCGCCGCCTGCAGGATGATCTGCGTGCCGCCCTGCAGGTCGAGCGCGAGTTCGGGTGTCCAGGAGCTGGCGGGCTTGTCGTTGTCAGCCTTGAAGACGTAGACGCCGAGCGCGTTGATGCCGAACAGCACCGCCGTCACGACGAGCAGGCCGAGGAGGACCCGCCAGGCGTGACGGGTCGGGGATGTGGATGCCACGGGGTTCCGCTTTCCGCGAGAGAGGACGCTGCGCGTCAGTTGTCGTTGTTGCGCTCGAGACGAGCCTTCGTCTCCTCGGGCGTCTCGACCTGGATCGACTCGATCCCGTCGTTCGCGCCCTGCGCCGGCGTGGTCTCAGCGGCAGTGTCCTCGGCGGCGTCCTCGGTGTCGGCCTCGTCGTCGGCGGCGTCCTCGGTGGGGTCGACGACGCGGATGATGGCCTGGCTGTGCACCTCGATGACGACACCCGGAGCGAGCTCCACCTGGGCGGGCTTGTCGAGGTCGACCGGGTCGAAGGACACGATGGTGCCGTACAGGCCGCCCTGCAGGAGCACCTTGGCGCCCGGGACGGTCTTGGCGGCCTTCTCCTCCTGCTGCTCCTTCATCTGCTTCTGGCGCTTGCGCGTGTTCATGAACATGAACACGAGCATCACGGCGAGAAGACCGAAGAGCATGAGGGACATGGGATCCATAGGAGCAAGAGCCTTTCAGATGCACGCCGGACGCGGCGTTGCGTGAGGGGGAAACCGGGAATCCGGGAAGCCTTCAGCGATTATAGGTCATCGAACAATGCCGCGCCCTCGGGGTGCGCGACGCCCAGATGACGGTATGCCTCGGGCATCGCGATGCGCCCGCGCGGTGTGCGGCCCAGGAATCCGATGCGCACGAGGTACGGCTCGACGACGCTCTCCACCGTCTCGGCCTCCTCGCCGACCGCGACGGCGAGGGTGCTCAGGCCCACGGGGCCGCCGCGGAAGCGCCGCACCAGGGCATGCAGCACCGCACGGTCCAGCCGATCGAGCCCGATCGCGTCCACGTCGTACAGGTCGAGTGCCGAGCGCACGTCGCCGATCGACGCGGATGACCCGGAGCCGTGCACCAGCGCGTAGTCGCGCACCCGGCGCAGCAGGCGGTTGGCGATGCGGGGCGTGCCGCGGGAGCGCCGCGCGATCTCGGCCAGCGAGTCCGCGGGCAGCGCCACGCCGAGCACGTTCGCGGAGCGGGCGATGACCCGCTCGAGGTCGCTGTCGTCGTAGAACTCGAGGTGGCCGGTGAAGCCGAACCTGTCGCGCAGCGGATTGGGCAGCAGGCCCGATCTCGTGGTCGCGCCGACGAGGGTGAAGGGTGCGAGATCCAGCGGGATGCTGGTGGCTCCGGCGCCCTTGCCGACCATGATGTCGATGCGGAAGTCCTCCATCGCCAGATACAGCATCTCCTCGGCGGAGCGCGCCATGCGGTGGATCTCGTCGATGAACAGCACCTCACCCGGCGTGAGGCTCGACAGCAGCGCGGCCAGGTCGCCGGCGTGCTGGATGGCAGGGCCGCTGCTGAGCCGCAGGGGGCGCCCGCTCTCGTGCGCGACGATCATCGCGAGAGTCGTCTTGCCCAGGCCCGGAGGGCCTGCGAGCAGGATGTGGTCGGCAGGACGCTCCTGGATGCGGGCGGCCTCCAGCAGGAGCTGCAGCTGGCCGCGCACCTTCGGCTGGCCGACGAACTCGCTCAGGCTGGTGGGGCGCAGAGCGCCCTCGATGGCGAGCTCGGTCTCGTCCAGCGCCTCGCCGGCGTCGCGATGATCCTCAGCCACGCTTCGCTCCCGGCCCCATCGCGGCGAGCGTTCGCCTCAGCAGTGCGGGAACGGACTCCCGCTCGGCATCCGTCGCCTTCTCGGCGGACTCGACCGCCGCCTCTGCGGCGACCTTCTCCGACCAGCCGAGCCCGACGAGTGCCGCGGCCACCTGGTCGACGACCGCCGTGCTCGCGGATGCCGACGGCGCGCTGGCGACGCGCGCCTGCACCTTGCCCGCCAGCTGCACCACGATGAGCTTCGCGGTCTTCGGGCCGATGCCCGAGACGCGTCGGAACGGGGCGTCGTCCTCCGCTGTGACGGCCTCGGCGATCTGATCGACAGTGAGGTGCGAGAGCACGCCGAGCGCGGACTTCGGACCGACGCCGGTCACGCTCAGCAGCAGGCCGAAGATCTCCAGCTCGTCGCGGTCTCCGAAACCGTACAGGGTCAGCGCGTCCTCGCGCACGATCAGGCTGGTGTGCAGCCGGAGCTGCTCGCCGATCGTGGCGGTGTGCGCGACGTCGGCCGGCACGAAGACCGAGAAGCCGACCCCGCCGGTCTCGATGATGACGTGGTCGGAGGCCGTGTGCAGCACCGTGCCGCGCAGCGAGGAGATCATGCAGCCAGCCTAACGGGCCGATCGTACATTCGTTCGAGCGACACGAGTCGTGCCCCTGGCGCCGCGCTCGGCGTCCGCCCATGCGCGCTGCGCCGGCGTCAGCGAGCCGGACGCCGAGGGCGCGGCGGATCCGCCGCGCCACGCGTGGCAGAGCGCGATGGCCAGGGCATCCGCGGCATCCGCGGGCTGAGGCGGCGCGTCGAGGCGAAGGATCCGCGCGATCATCGACTGCACCTGCTTCTTGTCCGCGGAACCGTAGCCGGTCACGGCGGCCTTCACCTCACTCGGCGTGTGCGTCGCGGCGGGCAGTCCCGCCTCGGCGGCGATGAGCAGTGCCACGCCGGATGCCTGGGCGGTGCCCATCACGGTCTGCACGTTGTGCTGCGCGAACACGCGCTCCACGGCGACGGCGTCCGGGTGGTGGTCCTCGATCACCGCGCGGATGCCGGCGGCGACCGCCGCCAGGCGCACCGGCAGCTCCGCGTCCAGCGGCGTCCGCACCACGCCGACGTGCACCAGCGTTGCGCGTCGCGTGCGGTCGACGTCGACGATGCCGACACCGCACCGGGTGAGGCCGGGGTCGATGCCCAGCACGCGCAGAGAGGTCACTCCCCCAGGCTACGGGCGCAGAACGGCCCCGGGCGCAGGCGCGCCCGGGGCCGTTGCGAAGCTCTTACTCGTCGTCGCTCTCGAGCTCGGCCTGCACCTCGGCGGTCAGGTCGAAGTTGGCGTAGACGTTCTGCACGTCATCGCTGTCCTCGAGCGCGTCGATCAGGCGGAAGATCTTGCGCGCGGTGTCGGCGTCGATCTCCACCTTGAGGTTCGGGACGAACTCGACGTCGGCGGACTCGTAGTCGATGCCCGCCTCCTGCAGAGCGGAGCGCACCGGCACCAGGTCGCTGGCGTCGGTGATCACCTGGAAGCCCTCGGCGTGGTCCTCGATCTCCTCGGCACCGGCCTCGAGAGCGGCCATCATCACATCGTCCTCGGTGGTGCCCTCGGAGCCGACCACGATGACGCCCTTGCGGGTGAAGTTGTAGGCGACCGAACCCGGGTCGGCAAGCGTGCCGCCGTTGCGGCTCAGAGCCGTGCGGACCTCGGCGGCTGCGCGGTTCTTGTTGTCGGTCAGACACTCGATCATCAGGGCCACACCGCCCTGGCCGTAGCCCTCGTACATGATCGAGGTGTACTCGACGGCCTCGCCGCCGATCCCCGCACCGCGCTTGATCGCGCGGTCGATGTTGTCCTTCGGGACGGAAGTCTTCTTGGCCTTGAGCACGGCGTCGAAGAGCGTCGGATTGCCGTCGAGATCGGCGCCGCCGAGCTTGGCCGCGACCTCGATGTTCTTGATGAGCTTGGCCCACGACTTGGCACGGCGCGCGTCGATGACCGCCTTCTTGTGCTTGGTCGTGGCCCACTTGGAATGCCCGGACATATATCTCCGCTCGTCTCGTATGCCCGAAGTCGCCTCCAGGGCATCGTCCATTCTAACGAATCGCGAACGTTCCGCCGTCAGCCCTTCAGACGGGTGCCGCCCGTGCGCCCTCGCGCCGCTGCGACGGCAGCGCTCTCCGGCAGGGCGATCGGCTCGTCCATCGCGGCGTCCGGCGTCCAGTGCGCCCAGCCCTCGTCGAGTGGCCACCCTCCCGGCATCAGGAACTCGGCCGCCGCGTGGTCGGCGATCGCCCGGACGGCATCCGCCTGCACGGCGGTGAAGCGCCCCTGCGCGACCGCCGCGGCGAGCTCGTCGGCATCCTTCAGCCACACGTCCTCCTCCCCTGGATGCCCGGCGTCGATCCAGAGGTCCAGGATGAGGTCGCGCGAGAAGATTCCGGGCGCGCCCGACGTGGGGCGCAGATGAGGCAGCTCCAGATTCACGTACGCGCCTTCGGGCGTCCCATCCGCCGCCCGGAAGAACCACACCGACCAGGGGCGGCCGCTCGGCGCGACGCGCACCACGCCGGGTCCGCGCCAGGTCGACTCGCGGATCTCCCAGGGCACGCTGAACCGCTCCTCGAGCGGGACCTCTCTGGTGGCCCTGCCGTCCGCCGGCACGGATTCCAGCCGGGCGGATCCGGACGGGAGGGCCACCAGGCCGCGGGCGTCGTCCCGGATCACCCGCGCGGTCTCGATGTAGCGTCCGTAGCGCCACAGGATGGGTTCACCGGCGGCGAAGCGCGGCGCCTCTGCCGAGTCTGCGGGCACGGCGTCCGCGAACTCGTCGCCGGCATGAGCTCCCGCGTGCTGATCGAGGAGCAGCTCGACAGCTTCCTCGAGCGGGATGCTCCGCGCGCACAGGGCCTCCCACGCCTCTCCCCTCCTGCCGACGAGGGTGACGGTCCCGCCGCTGGCGCTGACATCCGTGGATCCGAGGGGAAGGCGCATCCGGCCACGCTACCGCCGGCGCCTGCGAACGCCATCAGGCGGGGGCCGGCTGCGGCCCCTGTCGCCGACGGCGGCCTCCGGTTAGGCTCCACGGATGGACATGCTCAAGGGCGAGCAGATCGCCGCCGCTGGACTGACCGACTGGCGCAAACTGGCGCAAGGGCTGCACGCCCGATACCTCGTGGGCGACTACCCATCCGCAGCCCGATTCGTCACGGCGATCGCCGAGGCCGGCGCCCGGATCGGACACCACCCGCGCACCGTGATCGGCGAAGGGCACGTCGATCTGAGGCTCGTCAGCGACGACGCCGTCTACCGTGACAGCGAGGGCGTCGAGCACGTCGTGGAATGGGTGACGCAGAACGATGTGGACCTCGCACGCGCGATCTCCGAGATCGCCGCCGCTCAGGGCATCGCACCCGAACCGGCCGCCGTGTCCGAGGTCGAGCTGGGCCTCGACACCTCCGACTCGGGCAGGATCGCCCCGGTGTGGGCCGCGCTCCTGACGGGCCGTCCCGACTCCCGGGGGCGCGGCACGCCGGGCGACGAGATCAGGGATGCCACCGGTCGCGTGCCGCATCTGTGGTTCGGCGACGTCGACGAGTCGTCGTCGCAGCGATTCCATGTGGAGGTGTACGTGCCGCCGGAGTGCGTCGCGGAGCGCGTCGCAGCGGTCAAGGAAGTGGGCGGTGTCGTCATTGACGACTCGGATGCCCCGGGACTCACCGTGTTCGCGGATCAGGACGGGAACCGCGGCGTGCTGTGCGCGGACACGTCCGCATGGAGCCGTCCGGCAGGCGGCGCCGACGAATCCGGCGCCGCCTGATCCGGCTCAGCTGCGCGCGGCGACCCGGTCCAGGAACCGCTGGTGGAACCGCGGCTCACCGCTCAGCTCCGGATGGAAGCTGATGCCCAGCAGGTTCCCCTGCTCGACGGCCACGACGCGTCCGTCCTCCAGCGACGCCAGGGCGGTGGCATCCGCACCGACCTCCTCCACCACCGGTCCGCGGATGAACGTCGTGTGCACCGGATCGGTGCCGAGCGCGGGGATGTCGAGCTCCGCCTCGAAGGACTCCGTCTGGCGGCCGAAGGCGTTGCGTCTGGTCAGCACGTCCAGCCCGCCGAAGGTCTGCTGGCCCTCGATCGCATCGATCAGGCGGTTCGAGAGCATGATCAGCCCGGCGCAGGTGCCGAGCATCGGCATCCCTTCGCGGATCGCCGCGCGGATCGGCTCCGCCAGATCGAACTGTCGGGACAGCTTGTCGATCACCGTCGACTCGCCGCCGGGGAGGGCCAGACCGTCGACCTGGGCGAACTCCTCCGGACGGCGCACGCGCACGACGTCGGCACCGAGGTGCTCGAGCAGGGCGACGTGCTCGCGCACATCGCCCTGCAGCGCGAGCACGCCGACGCGTGCCGTGGTCACCAGCCCCGCTCGGCGAGACGGTGCGGCGCGGGCAGATCGGCGACGTTGATGCCGACCATGGCCTCGCCGAGGCCACGGGAGACCTCCGCGATCACCTTCGGGTCGTCGTAGAACGTCGTCGCCTTGACGATGGCCTTCGCGCGGGCGACCGGGTCGCCGGACTTGAAGATGCCCGAGCCGACGAACACGCCGTCGGCGCCCAGCTGCATCATCATCGCGGCATCCGCGGGAGTCGCCACGCCGCCCGCCACGAACAGGACGACGGGGAGCTTGCCGGTCTCGGCGATCTCGGACACCAGCTCGTACGGTGCCTGCAGCTCCTTGGCCGCGACGTACAGCTCGTCCTTCGACAGCGCGCCGAGGGCGGCGATCTCGCCGCGGATCTTTCGGATGTGCTTCATGGCCTCGGAGACGTCGCCGGTGCCGGCCTCGCCCTTGGAGCGGATCATCGCCGCCCCCTCGTTGATGCGGCGCAGCGCCTCGCCCAGGTTGGTCGCACCGCAGACGAAGGGAACCGTGAAGCCCCACTTGTCGATGTGGTTGACGTAGTCGGCAGGCGAGAGCACCTCGGACTCGTCGATGTAGTCGACGCCGAGCTCCTGCAGCACCTGCGCCTCGACGAAGTGGCCGATGCGGGCCTTCGCCATGACGGGGATGGAGACCGCGTCGATGATGCTGTCGATCATGTCGGGGTCGCTCATGCGCGAGACGCCGCCCTGGGCGCGGATGTCGGCGGGGACGCGCTCGAGCGCCATGACGGCGACGGCGCCGGCATCCTCGGCGATCTTGGCCTGGTCGGCGGTGACGACGTCCATGATGACGCCGCCCTTCAGCATCTCGGCGAGTCCGCGCTTGACGCGCTGCGAGCCGGTGGTGGGGGTCTGGTCTGCCATCGTGTCTCCTCGGGAAGAAGGTCAGCACAAAAGATTCTTTGGCCTATGTCAAAAGATAGCACCATAGAATCGGCATGTGAGCATGGATATCGCCGGGACGACCGCTGCGGAGATCGCCGACAGCGTGCGGGCGCTGCGCGAGCGCGGGATGCTGCGCCCGGGCGATGCGCTCCCCCCTGTGCGCGAGCTCGCCGGCCTCCTCGGCGTCAACCGCAACACCGCCGTCGCCGCCTACCGTCAGCTCGCGCAGGCCGGCCTGGTGATCTCGAAGGGCCGTGGCGGAACGCTGATCGCCGGCGCCGCGCACGTGGCGCAGGAGGGCATCGCCGCCGACACCGTGCTGCAGGACATCGGCTCGGGAAACCCCGACCCACGGCTCATCCCCGACCCGACCGCTGCGCTCGCCGGCATCGTCGGGCGGCCCGTCCTCTACGGCGAACCGGTCATCGATCCCGGCCTCGAGCAGTGGGCTCGAGAGTGGATGCTCGCCGACCTGCCCCGTGACGACCTGCGCATCACCGTGACCAGCGGCGCGGTCGACGCCGTCGAGCGGCTGCTGGCCCAGGCGCTCATGCGCGACGACGCCGTGGCGCTGGAGGACCCCTGCTTCCTCGCCAGCATCCACACCGTCCGGCTCGGGGGCTACCGGGCGGTGCCCATGCCCGTCGACGCGGAGGGGATGACGGTCGAGGGCCTTCAGGCGGCGCTGGATGCGGGGGTCCGCGCGATCATCAGCACCCCGCGCGCGCAGAACCCCACCGGGGTGAGCCTCTCCCCCGCCCGCGCCGAGGCGCTGCGCGAGGTGCTCCGCCCGCATCCGTACGTGCTGATCATCGAGGACGATCACTTCTCGATGCTGTCGGCGCACCCGTACGCCTCACTGATCGGCCCGGAGCACCGGCGCTATGCGCTGCTGCGCTCGGTGTCGAAGTTCCTCGGGCCGGACATGTGCCTGGCGCTCGCCGCGACGGATCCCACGACCGCCGAGCGGCTCGCGATGCGGCTGAATCCCGGCACCACCTGGGTCAGCCACCTGCTGCAGCGCCTCGCCCACGCGCAGCTCGCGGATGCCGGTGTGCGCACGCGGATCGCAGAGGCCGCAGCGCACTATGCGGCGCGCAACGGCGCGTTCGTCTCCGCCCTCGCCGAGCGCGGCATCGAGACCGCCTCCTCTGACGGGCTCAGCCTCTGGGTGCGGCTCGCGGTACCCGCACGGACGGCGGCCGAGCGGCTGATGCGCCGCGGCTGGCTGGTGCGCACGGGCGACGAGTTCCGCATCGATGAGGCATCCCCTGCATCCGACCATCTGCGCCTGACGGTGCACGATCTCAGCGCCGCGGACACCGCCCGTCTGCTCGACGACCTCGAGGGCGCCGCGCGCTGAGGGCCATCGCGGCGGGTGAGAGGATGGCAGGATGAAGATCCTCTCGATCCAGTCGGCCGTCGCGCACGGCCACGTCGGCAACTCGGCCGCCGTCTTCCCGCTGCAGCGCATCGGCGTCGAGGTGCTGCCGGTCTACACCGTCAACTTCTCCAACCACACCGGCTACGGCGCCTGGCGCGGACCGATGATCGCGCCGGACGACGTGCGCGAGGTCATCACCGGCATCGAGGAGCGCGGCGTGCTGCCGCAGATCGACGCCGTGCTCAGCGGCTACCAGGGCGGCGAGGGCATCGCCGACGTCATCATCGAGGCGGTCGCGAAGGTCAAGGCGGCGAACCCGGATGCCGTGTACGCCTGCGACCCGGTGATGGGCAACGCGAAGTCCGGATGCTTCGTCGCACCGGCCATCCCTGAGCTGCTCCGTGACAGGGTGGTGCCGGTCGCCGACATCATCACGCCCAACCAGTTCGAGCTGGGCTACCTGACCCGGACCGAGCCCGGCGACCTGGAGTCCACGCTGGCGTCGGTCGACGCCGCGATGGCGATGGGTCCGTCCGTCGTGCTGGTGACCTCGGTCGAGCGCCCCGACCGCGAGGAGGGCACCATCGAGATGCTTGCGGTGGACGGGAAGGGCGCCTGGCTGGTCTCGACGCCCCGGCTGCCGATGAAGGCCAACGGCTCCGGCGATGTCACTGCGGCGCTGTTCACCGCGCACTACGTCGAGACCGGTGACGCCAAGGTCGCACTGGAGCGCACCGTGTCGAGCGTCTTCGACCTGCTGCAGAACACGCTCGACTCGGGCGAGCGCGAGCTGCAGCTCGTCGAGTCGCAGGAGGCGTACGCGAACCCGCGCCTGCAGTTCACCGCGTACCAGGTGCGCTGAGCGGGATCAGCCGGGGTAGGCCGTCCGGAAGGCGGCCTCCCAGGCCTCCTTGTCCGCAGGACAGAGGTACGAGGCGCTGAACACCGACATCGAGGCGATGTTGCGCTCGTACAGCGCGGCCTGGTCCGCCGTGGCGTCCTTCGGGATCAGCTGGGCCGCCAACGGGGATGAGGCGATCAGCTTCTTCAAGGTGGTCCCATCGACCCTGTGCTGGTTCAGGATGCCGGTCTCGCAGGTGTCCGACCCCAGAGCCAGCAGAACCGTCTCGCTCCGATCGTCCCAGACTCCGCCTTTGGACTCGGTCCACTCCTTCTGCGCCTGCACCAGCGTCCGCTGTGCCTCGGTCGTGGCCTTGAGCGGTCCGTTCCCCGTGAAGCCCTGTTCGGCGAAGAACGCGTCGCGCTCGGCGAAGGCATCCGCCAGCTTCGGGTCACCGGCGTCGACCCCCGCCGTGCGCTCGGGCACGGGTGAAGCGGATGCCGAAGGCGTGGCCTTCTCCATGGGCTTCGACTCCGTGGTCGTCGCCTGCGAGCATCCCGTCATGACGACGAGAGCCACCGCGCTGCAGGCGACGACTGCCGCCACCCGCAGAACAGGCATCGAACTGCGAACCGCACCGTTCATCTTTTCCCCCCGAGGAACTGTGCGTTCAGTCTCGCAGAGGCGGCGTTCCGAGGAATCAGTTATCCACAGGCCAGGCGTGCGCGACCGCTTCGCGGACCTCGCCGAGCAGCTGCGGCAGCGCCTTGGTCTTCGCGATGATCGGGAAGAAGTTCGCGTCCGACGTCCACCGCGGCACGATGTGCTGGTGCAGGTGCGCGTCGACGCCGGCGCCGGCGACCGCGCCCTGGTTCATTCCCAGGTTGAAGCCGTCGCAGTTCGAGACCTCGCGCAGCACGCGCATGCCGGTCTGCGTGAGCGCGCCGATCTCCGCGACCTCTTCGGGTGTGGCCTGGTCGTAGGTCGCGATGTGGCGATACGGGCACACCAGCAGGTGTCCGGAGTTGTACGGGAACAGGTTCAGCAGAACGTAGGCCGTCTCTCCGCGGGCGACGATGAGCCGCTCGGCATCCGGATGCTTCGGTGCCTCGCAGAACGGGCAGTCCTCGCGCAGCGCCTCGGGGCCGGCCTGGATGTACGCCATCCGGTGCGGGGTCCACAGCCGCTGGAACTCGTCCGGGACACCGGCGAGGTGGCCGCCGTCCTCGACGGCCACCTCGTGCTCGGGCGTGAAGGTCACGCGAGATCCTCGGAGGTCATCACCCGCGCATGGGACGCGATCGCTCCGCGGATGCGGGCGACGGCATCCGCGATCGGCACGCCGTTCTCCTGCGAGCCGTCGCGGAAGCGGAACGAAACCGTGCCGGCCGCACGGTCCTGCTCACCGGCGATCAGGATCACGGGCACCTTGGCCGTGGTGTGGTTGCGGATCTTTTTCTGCATCCGATCGTCGGAGTGATCCACTTCGGCGCGCACGCCTTCGGCCTTCAGCAGGCCGACGACCTCGTCCAGGTAGTCGCCGAACGCGTCGGCGACCGGGACGCCCACGACCTGCATCGGTGCGAGCCACAGCGGGAAGTCGCCCGCGTAGTGCTCGAGCAGGATCGCGAAGAACCGCTCCACCGATCCGAGCAGCGCGCGGTGGATCATCACCGGACGGTGCTTCTGCCCGTCGGGGCCGGTGTACTCCAGCTCGAAGCGCTCCGGCTGGTTGAAGTCCAGCTGGATGGTCGACATCTGCCAGGTGCGGCCGATGGCGTCCCGCGCCTGAACCGAGATCTTCGGGCCGTAGAAGGCTGCGCCACCCGGGTCCGCGACCAGTTCGAGGCCGGACTCCAGAGCGACCTCGCGCAGCGTGTCGATCGCAGTGGTCCACTGCTCGGGCTCGCCGAGGAACTTCGGGTTGCCCTCCTCGTTGGTCGAGAGCTCCAGGTAGAAGTCGTTCAGCCCGTAGTCGCGCAGCAGTTCGAGCACCAGGTTGAGGTTGGTGGTCAGCTCCTCGCGCACCTGGTCCTGCGCGACGTAGATGTGCGCGTCGTCCTGGGTCAGGCCACGCACGCGGGTGAGGCCCGAGAGCGTGCCGCTCTTCTCGTACCGGTAGACGGTGCCGAACTCCGCCAGGCGCAGCGGCAGCTCGCGGTAGCTGCGTCCACGGGCCCGATAGATCAGGTTGTGGAACGGGCAGTTCATGGGCTTCAGGTAGTAGTCCTGCCCCTGACGGGTGACGTTGCCCTCCTCGTCGACCACCTCGTCGAGGTGCATCGGCGGGAACATGCCTTCGGCGTAGGTCTGCAGATGACCGGAGGTCATGAACAGATCCTTCTTGGTGATGTGCGGACTGTTCACCACGTCGTAGCCGTTGCGCAGCAGATGACGACGCAGGTTCTCCTCGATCTCGTAGCGGATGATCCCGCCCTTGGGGTGGAAGACCGCCAGTCCGGAACCGATCTCGTCCGGGAAGGAGAACAGGTCCATCTCGACGCCGAGCTTGCGGTGGTCGCGGCGCTCGGCCTCGGCGAGGCGCTCCTGGTAGGCGCGCAGCTCCTCCTTGCTGGGCCACGCGGTGCCGTAGATCCGCTGCAGCTGCGGGTTCTTCTCGCTGCCGCGCCAGTAGGCGGCGGCCACGCGGGTGAGATCCCAGCCGTTGCCGAGCATGCGGGTGCTGGGCACGTGCGGGCCGCGGCAGAGGTCCTTCCAGGCCACCTCGCCGTCCTTGGTGACGTTGTCGTAGATGGTCAGCTCGCCGGCTCCGACCTCGACGGATGCTCCGTCCGCGGCGTCCGCGCCGGAGCCGGGGCCGCCGGCCAGGTCGATCAGCTCGAGCTTGAAGGGCTCGTTCGCGAGCTCTGCGCGCGCCTCATTCTCGGTGACGACGCGGCGGGTGAAGCGCTGGCCGTCGCGGACGATGCGCTGCATCTCCTTCGAGATGGCCTTGAGGTCCTCGGGCGTGAAGGGCTCGTCGACGCCGAAGTCGTAGTAGAAGCCGTCGGTGATGAACGGGCCGATGCCCAGGTTCGCGGCAGGACGGATGCGCTGCACGGCCTGCGCGAGCACGTGCGCGGTGGAGTGGCGCAGGATGTCGAGGCCTGCGGGGCTGTCGATGGTGACCGGCTCGACGACGTCGTTCTCGGTGACGGTCGCTGCGAGGTCCTTGAGCACGCCGTTCACGCGCATGGCGATGACGGATCGGTCGGTGAAGAGTGCGAAGCCGTCGCGCACCTCGGCGCTGGGCTGGGCGATGTCTGACACGGGGATTCTCCTGATGGACGAATGGAATGAGACGACTCAGCTTCGGGCGCGACGGCGCCCTGCCCGCTCAGGCGCCAGTAGTTCGCGTGACGACACCGGTGACAGAGGTCACGAGAAGGGTCGACACGGATTCCATGGGAAGAGTCTACGCTGTCGCCCCGAAGCGCTCGGAAACGACGAAACCCCCGGGGGAACCGGGGGTTTCTGTCTGTGCGCGATACTGGGATCGAACCAGTGACCTCTTCCGTGTCAGGGAAGCGCGCTACCGCTGCGCCAATCGCGCCTAGAAGGCTATTAAGTTTTCGCTGAGAGGTGGCGACGGGATTCGAACCCGTGTAAACGGCTTTGCAGGCCGGTGCCTAGCCACTCGGCCACGCCACCAGAGGTGGATTCGAACCCACATGCCAGAACCCCTGGCTGGGGCTCCTGCACTCGAGCGGATGACGAGACTCGAACTCGCGACCCTCACCTTGGCAAGGTGATGCGCTACCAACTGCGCTACATCCGCAAACTGTTCAGTTTTTCGATCTTACCCGGCGTGCCGGGCACTCGAAATACATTAGCCCAGGTTCAGGCGTTCGCCAAACCGGATGACGCCGTCGGGCGTGTCCGCCGCGCCGCCGCTCGACGCGCCACGCCCGGCCTGCCGACCGATACCGGCACCACCCATCCGATCGGGTATGCTTTTCAATCGTGCCGTTGTGCACACCACAACAGCACAGGGGCGATTGGCGCAGTTGGTAGCGCGCTTCCTTCACACGGAAGAGGTCGTCGGTTCGAGTCCGGCATCGCCCACGCGGATGTAGCGCAGTTGGTAGCGCATAACCTTGCCAAGGTTAGGGTCGCGAGTTCGAGTCTCGTCATCCGCTCCACGTCAGAGGCCCGGGATCGATGATCCCGGGCCTCTCGTCATATCCGGAGGGAGAAACGGCATGACCGCAGGGCACGTCGTCATCACCGGCGCATCGGGACTGATCGGCCGCGCACTCACGGCCTCGCTCCGCGCAGACGGGATCAGGGTCGTGCACCTCGTGCGGCGCGCACCCGCAGGACCGGACGAGGTTCGCTGGCTCGATTCAGGGCATCCGCTCTCCCCCGACGTCCTCGCCGACGCGGACGCGGTGGTCGGCCTGAACGGCGCGAGCATCGGACGTCTGCCGTGGACGCGTGGTTACCGCGAACGACTTCGATCCTCCCGCCTGCTGCCCACGCAGACGCTCGCGGCCTCCCTCCGTGCTCTGGGCGGCGATGCGCCGCCCTTCCTCTCGGCATCCGGTATCGGCTTCTACGGCGACCGCCCCGGCGAGGCGATCGATGAGAGCAGCGCGGTCGGCGACACGTTCCTCGCCGAGCTCTGCGTCGACTGGGAGCGTGCGGCCCGCGACGCCGGGGACGACGTGCGCACCGTGCTGCTGCGCACGGCCCCCGTGCTGCATCCGGAGGGCGTGCTGCGTCCCATGATCCTGCTCACCCGGCTCGGGCTGGGCGGCCCGCTCGGCTCCGGGCGGGACCTCTGGCCGTGGATCTCGCTCGACGACGAGGTGCGCGCCATCCGCCACCTGATCAGCACCCCGGTCGACGGTCCGGTCAACCTGACGGGTCCGACACCCGCGACCTCGGGCGACATCGGTCGTGCGCTCGCCCGCGCGCTGCACCGCCCGTACTGGCTCCCCGCGCCGGCCTGGGCCCTGCGCCTGGCGCTGGGACGCGCGGCGGCCGACTCGCTCATCCTCTCCGACGTCGATGCGACTCCCGGAGCGCTGCTGGACAGCGGCTTCGTCTTCCGCCATCAGACCGCTGCGGATGCCGTGGACTCGGCTCTCCGCTGATCCACGGCATCCGCTGCGCCGGCGACTCCATCTCGTGACGCCGAAGGGGCGTCAGGGACGATTCCGCCCTGGCGCCCCTTCGGACATGCGATCGCGGAGGCCTCAGGCCCGCGTCGTGCGCAGCTCTGCTCGAGCGGGCTGCGGCTCCGAGAAGATCACGACGATGATCACCGTGATCCCGACGACCACGTGGGGAACCCAGGCGTTCGGCGGCGCAGATGCGAAACCGAACAGCCAGGGGGACGCGGCGAGGAAGATGCTGGCGACGACGTCGAACACGAGGTGCACCGGCATCGGGATCAGCTTGACCGGACCCCATTCGTACCGCGTCAGCAGGCTGTAGACGATCAGTCCGACACCCAGGACGATCGGGATCACGACGGCTGGGCCGCCCATGGAGGCGAAGCCGAACAGCCAGGGGGCGAGGATCAGGGCGATGCCGACGAGATAGTCGAGAACGCCGTGGACTTTCGTGGGGATGAAACGCATGATTCCTCCTCGATCGGATGTGCCGCGGACAGCGGCTCACTGAGGGTTCGTCGCCCTGGACCGATCGGATTGGATGCCTGCGAATGCGGCCCGCTCCTCAGGCCTTCGCCCAGCCGTACCTGCGGATGAGCGCCTCGGCCACGCGACCGTAGCGCCCCTTGTCCAGGACGGCGGCCTCACGCCGCATCCCCTCGTCGTGCACGCTGTACAGCTGCTCGATGTCCACCCACGATTCACGGCCCTGCGAGTCCCAGTCGCCGGACCCGATGGAAAGGAAGTCCCGGTCGCCGTCGTGGGCCTTGCTGGTCATGCGGACGGCGTACACGCGATCCGC
This sequence comes from Microbacterium sp. 22195, assembly GCF_052056515.1. NCBI lineage: Bacteria > Bacillati > Actinomycetota > Actinomycetes > Micrococcales > Microbacteriaceae > Microbacterium > Microbacterium sp. 22195. The sequence goes on along the minus strand of NZ_JBQEPE010000001.1, from coordinate 416,493 downwards.
GGACTGCCTTCCGATGACCAGCACGGGACGATCCTTGCCGCGCCCGTCGTTCTCCTGGTAGGGCACCCAGGTCCAGATCACCTCGCCGGAGTCCGGCTGACCGTTCCGGGAGGGCGAGTATCCGACGCTCACATCGCCGACCCGCTCGGGATCGACCTCGATCGTCTCGGAACCGCGCGTCCGTCCCGGTGAGGCCGGGTCGGCCCTACGGGACGACCCGGCAGGGGACGAACCGGCGCCGGCCCGCCCATCGGGGCGGAGCACGGCGTCCGGATGCCGCGGGCGCGCGGGCTGCTTCGGGTCCTCCTTGGCCAGAAGCCGGCCCACGAGATCCGCGAGGACGGACAGGATGCGCTGAGTGGAGCTCACCCCCACACCCTAGCCGCGACTCATTCGACCAGCGCGTAGCCCTCTTCACCGTGCACGAAGGTGTCGACGCCCGCGACCTCGGCCTCCTTCGTGACCCGGAAGCCGATGGTCTTCTCGATCACGAATCCGATCGCCAGCGACACCAGGAACGAGTACACCAGCACTCCCCCGGCGGCGATGATCTGCACCGCCAGCAGCCGCAGGTCGCCGCCGGTGAACAGCCCCTGCCCGGTCGCGAAGAAGCCCAGGTACACCGTGCCCAGCACGCCGCCGACCAGGTGCAGGCCCACGACGTCGAGCGAGTCGTCGAAGCCGAGACGGAACTTGAGCTCCACGGCCAGTGCGCACGCGGCACCGGAGAGCAGGCCCAGCAGGAGCGACCACCCGGGCGTGAGGTTCGCGCAGGCCGGCGTGATCGCGACGAGTCCTGCGACGAGCCCCGAGACGGCGCCCACCGACGTCGGCTTGCCGTCACGGAGCTTCTCGATGAGGATCCAGCCCAGGATGCCCGCGGCCGACGCGCCCAGGGTGTTCACCGCGATCAGACCGACGTGCCCCATCCCCGGCGACAGCCACTCGGCACCGGCGTTGAAGCCGAACCATCCGAACCACAGCAGCGCGGCGCCCAGCAGCGTCAGCGGCACGTTGTGCGGCTTCTGGATGCCCTTGCCGAAGCCGATGCGCTTGCCCAGCACCAGGGCCAGTGCGAGGGCGGCGGCACCGGCGTTGATGTGCACGGCCGTGCCGCCCGCGTAGTCGATCACCGCGATCCCGCTGTCCTTGCCGAACAGGGTCGTGCCCAGGTGCATGATCCAGCCGCCGCCCCAGACCCAGGCTGCGATCGGGAAGTAGCCGATCGTGCCGAAGACGCCCACGAAGATCAGCCACGGACCGAATCGCGCACGGTCCGCGATGGCTCCGGAGATCAGCGCGACGGTGATGATCGCGAAGGTGGCCCCGTACGCGACGCTCAGCAGCGCGGCGTTGGCTCCGGAACCCGAGGCGGCTTCCGCGAGCCCGAAGTCCTTGAAGGGATCACCCGCGAACTGGCCGGGCCCGTCGACACTGCTCATCGAGTAGCCGTACAGCATCCACAGCACGGCGATGAGCCCGATCGCGCCGAAGCTCATCATCATCATGCTGATGACGCTCTTCGCCCGCACCAGGCCACCGTAGAAGAACGCCACGCCCGGGGTCATCAGTAGCACGAGTGCCGTGGCGGTGAGCGCCCACGTGATGTTGCCGGTGGAGTCCATGTCCGCACCCTTCTCTCTTCGTCGGATGAATGAAGTCTGTGCGCGACGTGTTTCGATCTCGCGTGCTGCGTGTTGCGGGCGTGTTACAGCGGACGCCCCCAGATGACGATCCGGTTACCGGAAGCAGTTCGGGTATTCTCGAATCCACCTCCGGCCCCCAGGCAGGAGGACGTTTCTCCCGCCTCCCGACGGGAGACCGAGTGAGGAGTCTCGTGTGATCGACCTCGAAAAAGTCAACGGCGACTGGGAGTTCGACCCGGCGCACACCCGGATCGGCTTCTCCGCGAAGCACGCCATGGTCACCACCGTCCGCGGTGCCTTCAACGAGGTCTCCGGACACCTCCATGTCGACACCGAGCACCCGGAGAACTCCTGGGCGAAGGTGACGATGAAGACGGGCAGCGTGGACACGCGTGTGCAGCAGCGCGACGATCACCTGCGCAGCGCGGACTTCTTCGACTCGGAGAAGTGGCCGGAGATCACCTTCGTCAGCACCCATATCGAGGAGGTCGACGATCGCGCGTTCAGCGTCACGGGCGATCTCACCATCCGCGACGTGACCAAGCAGGTCATGATCCCGCTGGCGCTGATCGGCATCGAGACGGGACCCGCGGGCGAGCTCCGCGCCGGCTTCGAGGGCACTCGCCGCCTGAACCGCCGCGACTACGGCCTGGAGTGGAACACGCCCCTCGACTCCGGCGGGGTGCTCGTCTCGGAGAAGATCAACCTCGAGTTCGAGATCTCCGCTGTCAAGACCGCGGGCGACGACGCCTCTGCCGAGGACGGCGAGGACGCCGGCTCCCAGGAGTGACCGCAGGCGCTCCGGCGGGGATCAGTCCTCGCCGGAGCCGCCGCGCACCGAGTGGGTGAGGGCGTTGAGCCTCGAGATCGCCCGCAGGTACTTCTTGCGGTACCCGCCGCCGAGCATCTCCTCCGCGAACACGGTGTCCAGTGACGCGCCTGTGGCCGCGATAGGCAGCTGGGCGTCGTACACGCGGTCCACGAACGCCACGAAACGCAGCGCCTCGGACTGATCAGTGAGCACCTGCACATCGCGCAGGCCCACCAGATCGAGCCCGTCGATCAGGCGGATGTACCGCGAGGGATGCACCTGCGCCAGGTGCCTGATGACATCGGCGAACGCATCGTCCGAGGCCGTGCCCGCTGCGGCGGCATCCGCGACGGCCTTCGCATACTCGGCGTCGTCCAGCACCACCGCGCTGCCGTCGATCGCGCGCTGACGGTAGTCGACCCCGTCGATGCGCAGGGTCTCGAAGCTCTCGGACATCGCGTGGATCTCGCGCAGGAAGTCCTGCGCGGCGAACCGGCCCTCGCCGAGCGCGTTCGGGGGCGTGTTGGAGGTGGCGGCGAGCTTGGTGCCCGAGGCCACCAGCTCCCCCAGCAGGCGAGTCATCACCATCGTGTCGCCGGGATCGTCCAGCTCGAACTCGTCGATGCAGAGCAGGTCGGAGCCGCGCAGCAGATCCACGGTGTTGCGGTAGCCCAGCGCCCCGACCAGGGCGGTGTACTCGATGAACGAGCCGAAGTACTTCCGGCGGGACGGCATCGCGTGGTACACGGACGCCAGCAGGTGCGTCTTCCCGACGCCGAAGCCGCCGTCCAGGTACACGCCCGGCTTCATCGGAGTCTCCTTGGGCGCGCGACGGAACAGCCCGGCCTTCTTCACCGGCTCGCTGCGACCCGCGAAGCGCTGCAGGGTCTCCTTCGCCGCCTCCTGAGACGGATAGGCGTCGTCGGCGCGGTAGCTGTCGAAGGTCGCGGAGTCGAACTGCGGCGGCGGCACGAGGCTGGCGAGCATCTCCGGGCCGGTGACGATCGGCGTGCGCTCGGTGAGGTGCACGACACCCGTGCTCGTCTGCTGGGTCATCACATTCCTGAGGTCAGAAGTCATAGTCTTACGATCCGGATGCGGGCCCGACCGAAGGGATCTATCGTCAAAGGGGACGGCTCAACTTTACGCCGTCGCACACCCGCACCCGCGTCCTGAACCACCTGGCGCACCCGTGCACCGCCCGCAATCAGCATCCGCGTCCTGAACCAAGAGGAGCATCCCGTGACCGTCGAGCACGACAACTCATCCGCCAAGTTCGCCGAGTACGCCGCACCCGGCCGGCTCGTCACGACCGAGTGGCTCGCCGCCAACCTCGGCGCACCCGGCCTGGTCGTCGTCGAATCCGACGAGGACGTCCTGCTCTACGAGACCGGCCACATCCCGGGCGCCGTGAAGGTCGACTGGCACACCGAGCTCAACGATCCGGTCGTGCGCGACTACGTCGACGGCAAGGGCTTCGCCGAGCTCCTCAGCCGCAAGGGCATCTCGCGCGACGACACCGTCGTGATCTACGGCGACAAGAACAACTGGTGGGCCGCATACGCCCTCTGGGTCTTCTCGCTCTTCGGCCACGAGGACGTGCGCCTGGTCGACGGCGGTCGCGACAAGTGGATCGCCGAGGGCCGCGAGATCACCACGGAGAAGACGGTCCGTCCCGCGACGGAGTATCCCGTGGTCGAGCGCGACGACTCCGTGCTGCGCGCCTACAAGGACGACGTGCTGGCGTTCATCGGCCAGGGCCCGCTGATCGACGTGCGCTCCCCCGAGGAGTACTCCGGAGAGCGCACCCACATGCCGGCCTACCCCGACGAGAGTTCGCTGCGCGGCGGTCACATCCCCACCGCGAAGAGCGTGCCGTGGAGCCGTGCGGTCGCCGAGGACGGCGGATTCAAGACCCGCGCCGAGCTCGAGGAGATCTACCAGGACGGGGCGGGGCTCAAGGCCGGCGACGACGTGATCGCCTACTGCCGCATCGGTGAGCGCTCCAGCCACACCTGGTTCGTCCTGCAGCACCTGCTCGGCTTCGAGAACGTGCGCAACTACGACGGCTCGTGGACCGAGTGGGGCAGCGCCGTGCGCGTTCCGATCGTCACGGGGACCGAGCCCGGCTCCCTCTGAGCGTGGGAGAATCGGTGGGTGACTGACACGCATCTTCCCGCACGCCTGGCGGAGGTCCGCGAGGAGTTCCTGGAGCTCCCTCAGGAGGACCGCCTGGAGCTGCTCCTGGAGTACTCGTCCGAGCTCCCACCGGTGCCCGAGCACCTCGCCGGCAACGTCGACATGTACGAGCGCGTCGCGGAGTGCCAGTCCCCTGTCTTCATCAACGTCGAGGTCACCGACGGCGTCGTCGCCATGCACGCGACGGCGCCGCCGGAGGCGCCGACCACCCGCGGGTTCGCGAGCATCCTGGTTCAGGGCCTCACCGGACTGACCGCCGACGAGGTCCTCGCGATCCCGGGCGACTACCCGCAGACCATCGGTCTGACGAAGTCGGTCTCGCCCCTGCGGATCGCCGGCATGACCGGGATGCTGGTGCGCGCCCAGCGACAGGTCGCGGAGAAGCGCTGAATCAGTTCAGGACCCGGCGCGCGCGCCGAGGCCGCGCTCCGACATCCAGTCGGTGATCGCCGCCGTCCACCGCGTCTGGTCGTAGTTCCAGATCTTCGTGTGCCGCGCCACCGCGAACGCGGGCATGGTCACGAGGTCGGGCCGCGCAGCCGCCAGCGCATGGGAGGCGTCCGCGGGGACGAACCCGTCGTCGTCGCTGTGCAGGATCAGGATCGGCGCGTGCAGCTCGGATGCCCGCGCCACCATGTCCAGGCGATCGAAGCGGATCGCGTTCTCCGCGCCGCTCAGCCGCGCCGTGAACGTGTTCTCCAGCACACCCATGGCCAGGGCCGGAAGCGGTTCGCGCAGGCCCTCCTCACGCGCCTGGAAGCGCAGCACGGTGCGCCAGTCGACGACAGGTGAATCCAGCACGAGGCCGGCGATCCGGTCGCGGTTGCCGGAGGAGACGGCGGTCTGCAGCGCGATGGCACCGCCCATCGACCAGCCCATCAGCACGACGCGCCGCGCTCCGTGCCGCAGCGCGTATCCGACGGCCGCGTCCACGTCGCGCCATTCGCTCGCGCCGAGCGCGTAGCTCCCTCCGCGGGAGCGCGGTGCCTCGCCGTCGTTGCGGTAGGACACCACGAGGTTCGGCAGCCCCAGGGCATGGAACACCGGCACGGCGCGCAGGCACTCTGACCGCGTGGTGCCGCGACCATGGACCTGGATGACCCACGTGTCCGCGTTCCCGGTGTCCGCCGCGGGGAAGAACCACGCAGGGCAGGGGCCCGCGGGCGAACCGATCAGCACGCTCTCCCACGGCAGGTGCAGCTCGCTCGGGGTCACGTAGTACCAGCCGCTGAACGCGGCATCCCTGTCCACCTGTGCGCCCGGTTCGATCTGGGTCAGCAGCTTGCGGCGCACGGTCCGGGAGTCGGCACCGAGCACCGCGCCGAGCTTCACATAGCCGTAGGTGCCCGAGGTGAAGAGTCCGTAGCGCCCGGGCAGCTCGGTGTCCGGCGTGCGATCCAGCTCGATCGTCTGCGCGCCGGTGTCCACAGCCAGGATGTGCGTGTCGTTGCGCCGCACCGTCGGCGTGACCACACGGCGGGCGACCGTGAACACGACCGCTCCGGCAGCGGCTCCCAGCGCCAGCAGCGCGGGTACGGCGATGGCTACGGCGTGCCTGAGACTCTTCATCGCCTCCTGACTCTAGCCTGTCCACGTGACTGCACACCCGGATGCCGCAGCGCTCTTCGCCGTCGCCGCCGCAGAGCTGCGCGAGACGACGTTCCGCGCCGACATCGTCGTGCGGGAGATCCCGTCCCCCGCAGGTCTGGCGCCCTTCTCGCTGGCCCTCGCCGCGGACGTGCGCCCGGATGATCACGGCGACTCCATCTACGGCACCGGACGGTTCGTGCTGCTGCACGATCCGGACGAGCCCGCGGCCTGGGGCGGCGCGTGGCGCGTGATCGCGTTCGCCCAGGCCCCGCTGGAGCCCGAGATCGGCACCGATCCCCTGCTCGCCGACGTCGCCTGGTCGTGGCTCGTCGATGCCCTGGACTCACGCGACGCGCAGTACCACTCCGAGTCGGGGACCTCGACGAAGATGCTCTCGAAGGGCTTCGGCGGCCTGGCTGAGGAGGGCGACGGCGCTCAGATCGAGCTGCGCGCGTCGTGGACCCCGGATGCGCCGCTGCGCCCGCATGTGGAAGCATGGGCAGAGCTGGTGGGGATGCTGGCGGGTCTCCCGCCGGGTTCCGAAGATGTCGCCGTGTTCGGCGCGAGAAGGGACGGTCGTGGCTGAATACTCCGTGATCGCTGACCGCACGGAGTTCGAGAAGGCGTGTCTCGCCCTCTCCCAGGGCCAGGGACCGGTGGCCGTCGACGTGGAGCGCGCGTCCGGGTTCCGCTACTCGCAGCGCGCGTACCTCGTGCAGGTCTTCCGGCGCGACGCGGGCGTCTTCCTCTTCGATCCGCCGGCCGTCGGCGACTTCAGCGCACTGCAGGATGCCATCGGCGACACCGAGTGGGTGTTCCACGCCGCGAGTCAGGATCTGCCGTCGCTGCGCGAACTGGGCCTGAATCCGCCCCGCATCTTCGACACCGAGCTGGCGTCCCGCCTTCTGGGCAGCGACGGCTTCGGGCTGGCCGCCGTCGTCGAGCACACCATCGGGATCACCCTCGCCAAGGCGCATTCGGCCGCGGACTGGTCCACTCGGCCGCTCCCGCAGCCGTGGCTCGAGTACGCGGCCCTCGACGTGCTGCACCTGATCGACGTCGCGGACGTGCTCGCCCGCGAGCTCGCGGAGGCGGGCAAGACCGAGATCGCGGCGGAGGAATTCCAGGCGACTCTCGACAAGGAGCCCAAGGCCCCTCGCACGGAGCCGTGGCGCCGGCTGAGCGGACTGCACAAGGTGCGCGGCGCTCGTCAGCTGGCCGTCGCCCGAGAACTCTGGACCGCACGCGAGGCGTACGCGCAGGAGATCGATGTCTCCCCCGGCCGCCTCGTGCCGGACCGCTCGCTGCTCGCGGCCGTGCTCGCCGCACCGCAGAGCAAGTCCGCCCTCGCAGCGCTCAAGGAGTTCAACGGGCGCGCCAGCCGTACCCAGCTGGACCGCTGGTGGGACGCGATCGAGCGCGGCCGCACCACGGAGGACCTCCCTCGTGAGCGCGTGCCCAGTGATGCGCTCCCCCCGCCGCGCGCATGGGCGGATCGCAATCCGGAGGCCGATCTGCGACTGAAGGCCGCCCGCCCTGTGGTGGAGGCCATCGCGGAGGAGCTGCACATGCCGACGGAGAACCTGCTGACCCCGGACTTCCTGCGCCGGGTGGCCTGGCAGCCGCCGGCGTTGACAGCCGAGGCCGTCGGCGATGCTCTCGCCACGCTCGGGGCTCGACCGTGGCAGGTTGCGCATACCGCACAGAAGATCGCGGATGCCTTTGTAGAGGGGCCGCAAACCGATTCGGACGCCCCCGAAACGGCTTCGTAGGTTCGATCCAACCGATTCCTGACGCTCCGAGCGCCCTCCTAGGCTGGGGTCATCCCAACCAATGGAGGCAGGAGTGGCCGAGATCTCGGACGTCTTCTTCGTCGATGGAGTGCGCACGCCTTTCGGGCGCGCCGGCGAAAAAGGAATGTATTGGAACACCCGCGCGGATGACCTCGCCGTCAAGGCGACCATCGGCCTGATGGAGCGCAACGCCTCCGTCCCCGCCGACCGCATCGACGACGTCGCGATCGCCGCGACCTCGCAGACCGGCGACCAGGGCCTGACCCTCGGACGGTCGGTCGCGATCCTGGCCGGTCTCCCACAGACCGTTCCCGGCCTCGCGGTCGAGCGGATGTGCGCCGGCGCCATGACCAGCGTCACCACGATGGCGGCCTCCATCGGCATCGGCATGTACGACTTCGCCCTCGCCGGCGGTGTCGAGCACATGGGCCACCACCCGATCGGCGGCAACGCCGACCCGAACCCGCGCTTCGTCGCGGAGCGCATGGTCGACCCGGGCGCTCTCAACATGGGCGTCACCGCGGAGCGGATCTTCGACCGCTTCCCGCACCTGACCAAGGAGCGCTCCGACCGGTTCGGCATGCTCAGCCAGCACAAGGTGCAGGCTGCGTACGACGCCGGCAAGATCCAGCCCGACCTGGTGTCCGTGGCGATCAAGGACGCCGACGGCGCCTGGGGCCTCGCCACCGAGGACGAGGGTCGTCGCCCGCAGACCACCATGGAGGACCTGGCGGCGCTGAAGACCCCGTTCCGTCCGCACGGCCGCGTCACCGCCGGAACCTCCTCCCCCCTCACCGACGGCGCGACCATGTCGCTGCTCGCCGGCGGCGGCGCTGTCAAGGAGTTCGGCCTGACCCCCAAGATGCGGATGGTCTCGTTCGCCTTCGCCGGCGTGCAGCCCGAGATCATGGGCATCGGCCCGATCCCGTCGACCGAGAAGGCCCTCAAGAAGGCCGGCCTCACCATCGACGACATCGGCCTGTTCGAGCTCAACGAGGCCTTCGCCATCCAGGTGATCTCCCTGCTCGACCACTTCGGCATCGCCGACGACGACCCCCGCGTCAACCAGTGGGGCGGCGCGATCGCCCTCGGACACCCCCTCGCGGCGTCCGGCGTGCGCCTGATGATCCAGCTCGCCGCGCAGTTCGCCGAGCGCCCCGACGTGCGCTACGGCCTGACGGCCATGTGCGTCGGTCTCGGCCAGGGCGGATCGGTCATCTGGGAGAACCCGTTCTACGACGGCAAGAAGCGGAAGTGACGGCGGACATGACGAACTACGACGACATCGACTTCTCGCCGATCATGGCCCTCACCGAGGGCGAGGTCGTCACGCACTCCCCCGTGCGCGACATCCGCCTCGCCTCAGGCAAGGTGCTCGCCCTGATCACGCTGGACAACGGCCGCGACCACACCCGCCCGAACACGCTGGGGCCCGCCACGCTCACCGAGCTCGGCGAGACCCTCGACGGGCTCAAGGCCCGTGCGGCCGCCGGCGAGATCCAGGCGGTCGGCATCACCGGCAAGCAGTACATCCTCGCCGCCGGCGCCGATCTGTCGGACATCAGCCGGGTCGGTTCGAAGGACAACGCACGCCTGATCGCGCAGCTGGGCCACAAGGTCATCGGCTCGCTGTCCGATCTGGGCGTGCCCTCCTTCGCGTTCGTGAACGGACTCGCCCTCGGCGGCGGCATGGAGATCGCCCTGAACTCCACGTACCGCACGGTCGACGCCTCCGCCGCAGCGCTGGCGCTGCCCGAGGTCTTCCTCGGCATCATCCCCGGCTGGGGCGGCGCGTATCTGGTTCCGAACCTGATCGGCATCGAGAACGCGCTCGAGGTGGTCATCTCCAACCCGCTCAAGCAGAACCGGATGCTCAAGCCGCAGCAGGCGTTCGAGCTCGGCCTGTTCGACGCGATCTACCCCGCCGCGAACTTCCTGGAGAACTCGCTGGCCTGGGCCGATGCGGTCCTCGGCGGCAAGAAGGTGGAGCGCAAGAACGCCCCGGGCAAGATCGAGCGCACGGTCAAGTGGCCGGTGGCCATCAAGATGGCCCGCAACATGCTCGAGTCGAAGATCGGCACCGTGCCGAAGTCGCCTTATGCCGCGCTCGAGCTGCTCGACAAGGCGAAGAGCGGCACGAAGGCGGAGGGTTTCGCCCGCGAGGACGAGGCGCTCGCCGAGCTCGTGACCGGCGACCAGTTCGCGGCATCGATGTACGCGTTCGACCTGGTGCAGAAGCGCGCCAAGCGTCCCGTCGGCGCACCCGACAAGACGCTCGCGAAGAAGGTCACCAAGGTCGGCATCATCGGGGCCGGCCTGATGGCCAGCCAGTTCGCGCTGCTGTTCGTGCGCAAGCTGCAGGTGCCGGTGCTCATCACCGACCTGGACCAGGCGCGCGTCGACAAGGGCGTGGCGTACATCCACGAGGAGATCGGCAAGCTCGAGGCGAAGGGCCGTCTCGACGGCGACACCGCCAACAAGCTGCGCAGCCTCGTCACCGGCACCACCGACAAGACCCTCTACGCGGACTGCGACTTCGTGATCGAGGCCGTGTTCGAAGAGGTCGGCGTGAAGCAGGCCGTGTTCGGCGAGATCGAGAAGATCGTCGCCGAGGACGCGATCCTGGCGACCAACACCTCGTCGCTCTCGGTCGCCGAGATCGGCTCCAAGCTCGCGCACCCCGAGCGCCTGGTCGGCTTCCACTTCTTCAACCCGGTCGCGGTCATGCCGCTGATCGAGATCGTGAAGACGGACGCCACGACGGATGCCGCTCTGTCGACCGCCTTCGTGGTGGCGAAGGGCCTCGGCAAGAACGCCGTGCTCACGGCCGACGCCCCCGGCTTCGTCGTGAACCGCCTGCTGGCCAAGGTCATGGGCGAGGCCGCGCGTGCGGTGTACGAGGGCACTCCGGTCGCCGACGTCGAGAAGGCGTTCGGTCCGCTGGGGCTACCGATGAGCCCGTTCCAGCTGATCGACCTGGTCGGCTGGAAGGTCGCCGCGCACGTGCAGGACACGATGGTCCGCGCCTTCCCCGAGCGCTTCTACGCGAACGACAACTTCCACGCTCTCGCCGAGCTGGACGCGGTCGTCGAAAAGGACAAGGGCGGTCGCGTGACCGGCTGGACGAAGGCCGCCGAGAAGGCGCTGAAGGGCCAGACCGGCTCCACTCCGGCATCCGCGGAGACGATCCTGCGCCGCGTGCAGGACGGCCTGGCGCAGGAGATCCGGATCATGCTCGACGAGGGTGTGGTCCCGGAGGTCGAGGACATCGACCTGTGCCTGATCCTGGGCGCGGGCTGGCCGTTCATCGACGGCGGCGCCTCACCGTACCTCGACCGCGAGGGAGCCTCGGAGCGCGTGTTCCAGGGCACCTTCCACAACCCGCCGATCCGCGGGATCGCGCACAGCTGACGAACGCCGCACGACGGGCCGCTCCGACTTCGGGGCGGCCCGTCTCGCGTCTGCGGGGAACGGACGGCGAACACCCCGTGAACACCTGCGCGACGGGGCTCGATCGGGGTACGGCATCCTCACGGACCCGGCACAGTGGTCTCATGGAGATGCTCCTGACGATGGTGAGCGGCAAAGGGATCTCGAGCCTGCTGAAGACCGGAACCGCGATCCTCACGATCGTGCTCGTCTTCCCGGCGCTGATGAAGCTCTTCATCGTGACCGTGGACGAGGGCTGGGCCGCGATCCGCACCCGGAACGGCAAGCCGATCATCCGCAACCGGCCGCCACGGCGCAAATCGAGCCTCAGCGGCGCCGTGGGAGAGGTCGTCGTGCTGCGACCCGGTTCGCACGGGGCGTTCCCGCTGTTCTACTGGTACCGGCTCGTGGACGTGCGCTGCCGGGCGACCGATCTGCCGGTGCGGGAGCTGACCGGCGCCGGCGGCGTGCAGCACAGAGTGCACGCGTCGTTCGAGTGGCGGCCGATCCCGACCGGACACGACCTGAGGGTGTTCGAGCTCGACGTGGTGAACGTGCGGGAACGCGCGTCGAACATCGTCGGCGCCGCGCTGCGCGACGCGGTGCGGATGCTGGACGGCGAGGAGCTCCCGCACAACGACGAGATCAGCACCAGAGTGCTCGCCGCCTGCGCCGAGTCGGTGCGCGTCGCGTGCGGTGTGGAGCTGGTGCGGGTGATGATCACCGGTGACGCTCTGACGGACGGCTACCTGCTCGCCGGAGCCCTCCGCGCCGGCGACCGCGCACCGGACGCTGTCGCCGCCCTGCACGCGCTCAACTGAGCGCGTCCTGCGCCGGTCGCCGGTCCTGTCCGCCGCGTTCCGGCCAGTGCGCGAACGCCCGCTCGGCGATGGCGGTGATGGTCAGTGAGGGGTTCACACCCGGGTTCGCCGGCACCGCCGCACCGTCGACGACATGCACGCCCGGATGTCCCCAGACGCGGTTCCAGGCGTCGATGACGCCGTCCTCGGGGGTCGCGCCGATCACTGCGCCGCCGAGGAAGTGCGCGGTCAACGGGATGCCGAAGGCCTCAGGCCATGAGCCTCGCGCCTCGGTGCGGACACCGGTCTCCTCCTGCATCCGCGCGGCGATCGCCGCCGCGGCGCGATGCGCCTGTGGCAGGTACGACGGATTCGGCTCCCCGTGGCCCTGCCTGCTGGTCAGGACGTCGCGGCCCAGGCGACGACGCAGCGAGAGCGTGAGCGAGTTGTCGGCCGTCTGCATGACCAGGGCGATGATGCCGCGCTCGCTCCACCTGCGCAGATTCGCCAGCCGGAACTGCCGCACCGGATGTCGCAGCACCTGCGCGGCCATCGAGCCGAGCCGCCCGAACAGGGGCCGGTCGCCGTCGACCAGCAGCGTTGCGAGCCCGCCCATCAGATTCGAGCCCGCGCCGTAGCGCACGTTCTCCACGTGCGTGTGATCGTCCACATGGAACGAGGTCGTGATCGCCACGCCCTCCGTGTACGCGACGCTGTCCGGGACGCGGGTCGAGATCGCGCCGTCCAGCGCCTCGGAGTTGGTACGGGTCAGGCGGCCCACGGCATCCGAGATGCGCGGCAGTGCGCCGGACGCCTTCATCCGGTGCAGCAGCTGCTGCGTCCCCCAGGTGCCGGCCGCGAGCACCACCTGCTCCGCCCGGATCGTGCGGCGCTGCCGGCGCACCCACGCCCCGGAGCGCTCGGAGGTGACGAGATACCCGCCGCGCGGATCCTCACGCACCTCGACGACCGTGCGCAGCGGCTCGATCGTCGCACCGCGGCGCTCGGCGAGATGCAGATAGTTCTTGCGCAGGGTGTTCTTGGCGCCGACGCGGCACCCCACCATGCAGTTGCCGCACAGCGTGCACCCGGTCCGCGCCGGCCCCTCCCCGTCGAAGAACGGGTCCGGGACCGTGACGCCCGGCATGCCGAGGAAGACCCCCACCGGCGCACGCCGGAAGGTGCCGCCGACTCCGAGGTCCTCGGCGGCGCCGGCCATGATCCGCTCCACGGGTCCGGTGTGCGGATAGTGCTCGACGACGCCCAGCATCCGCTTCGCCGTGACGTAGTGCGGCGCGAGCTCGGCCTGCCAGGACATCCCCGGCGGCCACTGCCGATCGGCGAAGAACGCCGCACCCGGCTCGTAGAGCGTGTTGGCGTAGTTCAGCGAACCGCCGCCGACGCCCGCACCGGCGAGGATCATCACGTGCGGTAGCCGATGGATGCGCTGCACGCCGAAGCAGCCCAGACGGGGCGCCCACAGGTAGCGGCGCACGTCCCACGACGTCCTCGCGAAGTCCTCGTCCTCGAACCGGCGGCCGGCCTCGAGCACCCGGACGCGGTATCCCTTCTCCGACAGGCGCAGGGCGGCGACCGAGCCGCCGAAGCCCGATCCCACGATCACGACGTCCTCGTCGTAGCTCATCCGTTCATCCCTTCGGGGTCCTCATCGTCGCGGAACCATCATCGTCACGGCACCGGGTCGGATGCCGATCACGCACTCGCCGGCGCCGACGCGCTCGCCGTCGGCGTATACCACCAGGTCGGGTGCCGACACCTGCACGCGTCTCGCCTGCCGGTGCAGCACCTCCGGCCGTGACAGGTGGGTGCCGCGCAGCAGCAGCGGGAACACGGTCAGCAGCCGCAGGCGGCCGAGCGGTGCGACGCGCACGAGGTCGAGCGCTCCGTCGTCGGGCCGGGCTCCGACGCAGATCGGCATCCCTCCCCCGTAGCTGGACGTGTTGCCGACGGCGAGCAGGGTGCCTGGCATCGACTGCTCCTCGCCGCTGTCGACGCGCACCCGGAAGTCGGTGGGTCGCAGCCGCAGCAGCTCGATGACCAGTGCGAGGTAGTACCGCAGCGGGCCGCGGGGATGTCGCAGCGTGTTGGTGCGCTCACTGACCTTGGCGTCGAAGCCGAGGGCGGCGATCGTGAGGAACGCCCGGCTCTCCCCCTGCGAGGAGATGCTGCCGAGGTCGATGCGACGCGGGCTCCCGTGGACTGCGGCTGACGCCGCCGCGGCGGGATCGCCGGTGGGGATGCCGAGCGCGCGGGCGAGGTCGTTCCCCGTGCCGGCGGGCACGAGCGTCACCGGCACGTCGGCATCGGCGAGGACGTCGACGATGCCGGTGAGCGTCCCGTCGCCGCCCACGACGACCACGCCGTCGTGACGCTCGTGCACGGCCTGGTGCGCGAGTGCGCGGGTCTGCGCGGCGGTGTCGCCCGCCAGCACCGAGACGACGGCGCCGGTGTCCCGCAGCATCCGCTCGGCGACGGCGGCGGCGCGAGCACCGCGCCCCTTGCCGGCGCGCGGGTTGACGATCATCGCGAGACGCACGGGTTCAGGCACCGGGGTGTTCCGTGGGGACCAGCACACCGGGATTCATGATCCCCCGCGGGTCGAGCTCGCGCTTGACGGCGCGAAGGATGCGGATGCCGGTCTCGCCGATCTCGTCCGCCAGCCAGGGCGCGTGATCGCGTCCGACGGCGTGGTGGTGCGTGATCGTGCCGCCGGCAGCCGCGATCGCATCCCCGACGCGATGCTTCACCGTCTCCCACACGCCGAGCTGCTCGCCCCTGATCCCGGCGAGCACCGTGAAGTACAGCGAGGCGCCCGTCGGGTACACGTGCGAGACATGGCACATCACGAAGCTCTTCGCCCCGGCATCCGAGAATCCGCCCTTGAGCGCGGCCGTCACCGCCGCCCGCAGAGCGTGCAGGTTCGACCAGGTCGTCGCTGTCTCCAGCGTCTCGCAGAACACCCCTGCGTCGAGCAGGGCGTCACGCAGATAGGGGCCGTCGAAGCGGGTGCGCATCCACTCCTCGGCATCGCCGCGGCCCGTGCTGGAGCCGCCGGCCTCCGCGATGAGCGCCGCCGTGCGCTCGCGGCGTCTCTCCGCGTCCTCTCCCTCGAACACGGTGACCGCACTGGCACCCTTCGCGAGCACCTTGCCGAGCCGGCCGAGCTGAGCGAGGCTCACGCCGGTCTCGGCCTCGTCCGAGAGGCGGATGACGGTCGGTGTCCCGCCGCGCTGCACGACCTGCCGGAGCGCGTCGGCGCCGGTCGCGAAGTCGGGGAAGGTCCAGGACTCCAAGATGCGCTCCGCCGGAGTCCGGTGCACGCGCACGCGCACCTCCGTGATCACCCCGAAGGCGCCCTCCGAGCCGAGCAGCAGGCGGGTGAGGTCCGGGCCGGCGGCGGAGCCCGGTGCGCGCCCGAGGTCCAGGTCGCCAGTCGGAGTGGCCATGCGGATGCCGGTCACCATGGCCTCGAAGCGGCCGTAGCCGGCCGAGTTCTGTCCCGAGGAGCGTGCGGCCGCGAAACCGCCGATCGTGGCGTAGCGGAAGCTCTGCGGGTAATGCCCGAGCTCGAAGCCGTGCGCCGCGAGCATGCGCTCTGCCTCCGGTGCTCGCGTACCGGCCAGCAGCACCGCCTCGCCGCTGACCTCGTCGAGCCGGACCAGACCGGACAGCAGCGCGAGATCCAGGGCGATCACGGCGCGGTGCGCGCCGGCGTCCGGATCCACGCCGCCGACCACGCTGGTGCCGCCTCCGAACGGGACGACCGCGAGATCGCGCTCGGCGGCCGTGCGCAGCGTCTCGCGCACCTGATCGTGGTCGGCCGGCCTTACGACGGCATCCGGTGCCTCCTGGCGTGCAGCGCGACGGCGCAGCAGATCGGGCGTCGACTTCCCGCCCGAGCGCCGGATGCGGGTCTCCGCGTCGGTCAGCACCTGATCAGCGCCGACGACGACTCCGAGCGCGTCGATGTCCTCGCCGCTGAGGCGCGAGGCGGCGATCTCGACGGCGCCGATCGCGGGCGCGGGGTCGGGCCGGCGCACGCGCCCCAGCATGAGCGGCAGCAGGGCCCGCACCGCGCGCGGCAGGTCAGTGGCCCGTTCCGGGTCGCCCCAGCCGTCCCAGCGCATCTCCGGCGGCGAACCCGCCCTGTCATCCTCGACATCCATGCGTTACAGTGTGACACATTGTGGAAGATCGTCAATCATTGAACCGGAACCCGCCGCGGTGGGATGCGACGCAGCTGCGCATCCTCGGTGCCGCGGAGCACCTGATCGCGCAGCGCGGCGTCGGCGGACTCACGATCGCCGAACTGGCTCGCGAGGCGGGTGTGAGCAGGCCGACGATCTATCGCAGCTGGGCCGGCGCCGACGAGGTCGTCCGCGCCGCTCTGCTGCACCGTGTCGTGACGCTGCTCGAGCGCGTGCCGTTCGCGCAGACGCGCGCGGGGATCGTCGACGACGTGCTCCGCTTCTCGGAGGCGTTCCAGACCGACCCGCTGTACTCAGCGCTGCTCGCCCGCGAGCCCGAGGTCTTCACCCGCTACACCCTGCACCGGTTCGGTGCCAGCCAGCAGGCCATCCTGCAGCGGATGGCCGCCTCGATCGGCGCAGCTCAGGCAGGCGGCACGGTGCGCGACGGCGACCCGCAGCACATCGGCGTCATGCTGCTCCTCGTCGCGCAGTCGGCGATCCTCTCGCACGGCACCGTCAGCGAGCTCATCGACGACGCCTCCTGGGAACGCGAGCTGCGTGCTGCGCTGGACGGACTGCTGCGGCCATGAGCTCGCCCGATCTCACCGCGGCGCGCCGTCGCGCGGAGCTCGCCCGCGCGGCGGCCGGCACCGTCGACGTGCTGGTGGTGGGTGGCGGGATCACCGGGACCGGTACCGCGCTGGATGCCGCATCCCGCGGCCTCAGCGTGCTGCTCATCGAGGCGGAGGATCTCGCGTTCGGGACCAGCCGGTTCAGCTCCAAGCTGGTGCACGGCGGTCTTCGGTACCTCGCCACCGGCGACATCGCGACAGCGCGGGAGAGCGCCAGGGAGCGCCATCTGCTGATGACGGCGATCGCCCCGCACCTGATCCGCCCGCTGCCCCAACTGCTCCCCTTCTCTCCCTCGGTCTCGCTGCGTCAGCGGGTCGCGGGGGCGGCGGGCATGGCGATGGGCGACCTGCTGCGGCTGCAGGCGCGCACGCCTGGACGCATCCTGCCCGGTCCTCGCGCAGCATCCGCCCGCACCGCGCTCGGGCTGGTGCCCGGGCTGGACGCGCACCGCCTGCGCGGGGGCATGATCACCCATGACGGGCAGCTCGCCGACGACGCGCGCCTGGTGGTCGCGGTGGCGCGGAGCGCAGCCGCTCTGGGCGCGAGCATCCTCACCCGGGTTCGCGCGCTGCGCCTGCACGCCGACGGCGCGGACGCCGAGGACGTGCTCACCGGCGAGCGGTTGACGATCCGCGCACGCAGCGTGATCAATGCCACGGGCGTGTGGGCCGGCTCGCTCGACGACGCGATCACGGTGCGTCCCAGCCGCGGAACGCACATCGTGCTCGACGGCGCCGCTCTCGGGCATCCGCGCGCCGCCCTGACGATCCCGCACGTCGGGTCCGTCAGCCGGTACGTGTTCGCCCTTCCGCAGCCGGGCGGACGCGTCTACGTCGGACTCACCGACGAGGACGCGCCGGGCGATGTGCCGCGCGTCGCCCAGCCGACCGAGCCGGAGATCGCGTTCCTGCTCGAGAGCCTGAATCGTGTGCTGCAGACGCCGGTCCGCCGGGGGCAGGTGCTGGGCGCGTTCGCCGGGCTCCGTCCCCTGGTGGACGGCGGCGGTGGAAGCACGGCCGATGTGTCCCGCAGGCATCTCGTCGCGGCATCCGACGACGGCTTCGTCTCGGTGCTGGGCGGCAAGCTCACCACGTATCGGCGCATGGCACAGGACGCCGTGGATCTGGCCGTGCGCACGCGCGGGCTGACGGCGCCGTCCAGCCGCACCGCGGCACTGCGGCTGGCGGCCTTCTCCCCCGTCGATCCCGCACCTCCGCTGGCCGAGGGTCTGAGCCTCAGTGCGGCGGACGTCGTGGATGCCGTGCGCACTCAGGGCGCGATGACGGCGGATGACGTTCTCGACCGGAGGACCCGTGTGGGCCTGGTCCCGGAGGAGCGGGCACGGGCGCTCCCGCTGGTCGCCGACCTGGTCGCACGAGCCCTCGACGAGCTCGGCTGACGGCGCGACTCGTCTTCGCTCCCCTCCGCGCGCTATTATTTGAACATGTTCAGTTCTGAGCTCACGCCGAAGGCGGAGCAGACCCGCGCCCGCATCCGGGCAGCCGCCATCGCCTCCTTCATCGAGCGCGGCTACCCCGACACCACGATCCGGCTGATCGCCAGAGAGGCGGGGGTGTCGGTCGGGAACGCGTACTACTACTTCCCCTCGAAGACCCATCTGGTGCAGGAGCTGTACGAGCAGGTGCAGCAGGATCACGCTCGCGTCGCAGTCCCCCTGCTGGAGGGCGTCGGGGGCCTGGTCGACCGCCTGCGGATCGTCTTCGAGACCGGCCTCCAGACGCTGGAGCCCTATCAGCGCGTGGCGCCGGGCTTCCTCAGCGCCATGATCGCCCCGGACTCCCCCATCAACCCGCTGTCTCGCGAGTCGTCCGGTGCTCGGGAGATGACGATCGGTCTCTTCCGGCGCGCGGTCGACGGCGCAGAGCACCGTCTGCCGGATGACATCGCGAAACGGCTCCCGGATGCCCTCTTCGTCGCGTTCCTGGGACTCATCGTGCGCTGGACCTACGACGAGGACGAGCACGCCCGCACCCGGCGCCTTCTGGACACCGCACTGAAGCTGCTCGCGGTGGCCCTGCCCTTCGTGCGGGTCCCGGGCGTGCGCGGAGTCGCACGCGACCTGCTCGACCAGATCGCGGAGGTGCGGGCATGACAGGCGCGCCCGCCTCGACCCTGTCACCGCGCACTCCCGATCAGCCGATGGCGTTCACCCGTGACGAGTTCGTGATGGGGGCGGTGTCGTCCTGGCTCTTCTTCCTGGGGCTGCTGGCAGCGGCGGAAGTGTCCGTCGCGGTCGTCTCCGATGTCATGGGCTCGCTCCGCGGTGGTCCCTCCGGCTTCTCCTCCGTAGGGCTTCTGGGCCCCGTGCTGCTCATCTCGCTGCTGATCGCGGCGCCCATCTCCGGAATCGCGGCGCTGCTCACCGCGCCGGTGATCCGCAGGCTCGCGTGGCGGCTGCGCACGCGGCGCTCCCCCTGGCTGCACGTCGCCGCCCACGCCGCCATCGGCGCGGCGGTCGGGGCGATCACCATCGCCGTCCTGCAGCTGCTCTTCCTGCTGTGGACGGATGCCGCGGCCCCCCTGCCGCAGTTCGCCGGCTACTGCCTGATCGCCGCGGCGCTCACCGCGGCGTCCACGGTGCTCGGCTGGGCCGTCACCGTGCGCAACGCGCGCCGGTGGGACAGCGGTCGGAGCACAGCGCGGCGCATCCAGGCCCGCATCGATCGTGACGCTGTCGTGGAGGACGAGGCTCTGGAGCTCTGACGCTCAGCTGCGATCGTGGATGGGCAGCTCGATCGCGCCGGTCTCGCCGGTCTGACGCGCCATCGGGACGCGCTTGCCCAGCACCTGTGCGACGACGTCCTGGGCGATCTTCGCAGCCGTCAGGCCGGCATCCTGCAGCACCTGCTCGCGCGACGCGTGCTCGATGAACGCGTCCGGCACGCCGAGCTCGTCGACGGCGGTGTCGATGCCCGCCTCACGCAGCACCTGACGCACCCGGGTGCCGACGCCGCCCACGCGGATGCCGTCCTCGAGCGTGATCACCAGACGGTGCCTTGCAGCCAGCTCGAGGATCGACGGCTGCACGGGGATCGCCCAGCGCGGGTCGATCACCGTGGCGCCGATCCCCTGCGCTCGCAGGCGCGCGGCGACGTCCAGGGCGAGCTCGGTGAACGGACCGATGCCCACCAGGAGCACATCCTCGGTCTCATCGCGGGAGAGCACGTCGACCCCGTCCGCCAACCGTTCGACGGCAGGGATGTCGTCGGGCACCGACCCCTTCGGGTAGCGGATCACGGTGGGCGCGTCGTCGACGGCCACGGCCTCGTCGAGCACCTCCTGCAGACGCGCCGCGTCCCGAGGGGCCGCGATGCGGATGCCCGGGACCAGCTGCAGCATCGCCAGATCCCAGATCCCATGATGGCTCGGGCCGTCCGGCCCGGTGACACCGGCCCGATCCAGCACGAACGTGACGCCGGCCTTGTGCAGGGCGACATCCATCAGCACCTGGTCGAAGGCGCGGTTCATGAAGGTCGCGTAGATCGCCACCACGGGGTGCAGGCCCCCGAACGCGAGGCCGGCCGACGAGGCGACGGCGTGCTGCTCGGCGATGCCGACGTCGTACACGCGGTGCGGGTAGCGTTCGGCGAACGGGGCGAGACCCGTCGGGCGCAGCATGGCGGCGGTCATCGCGATGACCTTCTCGTCCCTGCCGCCGACGTCGACCAGGGCGTCGGCGAACACCGAGGTCCACGAGCGGCCCGAGGACTTGCCCAGCGCGCCACCGGTCTTCGGATCGATGCGTCCGACGGAATGGAACTGGTCCGCCTCGTCGTCGAGCGCCGGCTGGTATCCACGGCCCTTCTCGGTGATGACGTGCACGATCACGGGTGCGCCGAAGTCCTTCGCGAGCTGGAGCGTCTCCAGGAGGGCGGGGAGGTCGTGACCGTCGACCGGGCCGAGGTACTTGATGTCCAGATTGGAATACAGTGCGACGTTGTTCGTGAAGCGCGACAGGAAGCCGTGCGTGCCACCGCGCACTCCGCGGAACAGCGCCCGGCCGAACGGGCCGAAGGCGCGGAACACCCGGTCGGACTTGCGGTGCAGATCGCGATAGGCGGCGGCGGTGCGCACCCGGTTCAGGTATCGGGACATTCCGCCGATCGTCGGCGCGTAGGAGCGTCCGTTGTCGTTGACGACGATCACGAGATTGCGATCGTTGTCATCGGAGATGTTGTTCAGCGCCTCCCAGGTCATCCCGCCCGTGAGCGCGCCGTCGCCGACGACCGCGACCACGTGGCGATCTCCCCGTCCGGTGGCGGTGAGGGCGCGGGAGACGCCGTCCGCCCAGCTCAGCGAGCTGGAGGCGTGCGAGGACTCGACCACGTCGTGCGGGCTCTCCGAGCGCTGCGGGTAACCGGCGAGGCCGCCGCGGGAGCGCAGCTGCGAGAAGTCCTGTCTGCCGGTCAGCAGCTTGTGCACGTAGGACTGGTGCCCGGTGTCGAAGATGATCGGGTCCTCGGGCGAGGAGAACACCCGGTGCAGCGCGATCGTCAGCTCGACGACGCCGAGGTTCGGACCGAGGTGACCGCCGGTGCGGGCCACGTTCTCGACCAGGAAGGTGCGGATCTCGGCCGCCAGCTCAGCGAGCTGATCGGGTGAGAGCCGGTCGAGATCCCGGGGACCGGTGATGCTCGGCAGGATCGGCATGGACGCTCCTCCGCGACTCGACGACTGCGCGGCCGGAGGGCTCGCGCGAACCTGTCCAGTCTATCTCCGAGTCGGTGGGAGTTCGGTGCGTGGCGCGGATGACTGCGGCCTCGGCGGTGCACTCCTCGGGCATGCGGAAGCGCCCCGCCCGGTCGAAACCGGGCGGGGCGCTCTCGTCGTGGGATCAGACCAGCGAACGCAGCACGTACTGCAGGATGCCGCCGTTGCGGTAGTAGTCCGCCTCACCGGGTGTGTCGATGCGCACGACCGCGTCGAAGGTGACGGGCGCGTGGCCCTCGGGCGAGAACTCGCTCGGGGTCGCAGTGACCTTCACCGTCTTCGGCGTGGTGCCCTCGTTGAGCTCGGTCAGGCCCTCGATCGAGATGATCTCGGTGCCGTCCAGGCCCAGCGACTCCCAGGACTCGCCCGCCGGGAACTGCAGCGGGACGACGCCCATGCCGATGAGGTTGGAGCGGTGGATGCGCTCGAAGCTCTCCGCGATGACCGCCTTGACGCCCAGGAGGTTGGTGCCCTTGGCCGCCCAGTCGCGCGAGGATCCGGAGCCGTACTCCTTGCCGCCGAAGACCACCAGCGGCACGCCCTGCTCCTGGTAGTTCATGCACGCGTCGTAGATGAACGCCTGCGGACCGCCGGGCTGGGTGAAGTCGCGGGTGTAGCCGCCCTCGATCTGCTGACCGTCGTTGACGGCCTTGACCAGCGTGTTCTTCAGGCGGATGTTCGCGAACGTGCCGCGGATCATCACCTCGTGGTTGCCTCGACGCGATCCGAAGGAGTTGAAGTCCTTGCGCTCCACACCGTGCTCCTGCAGGTACTGCGCAGCAGGGGTGCCCGGCTTGATTGCGCCGGCCGGCGAGATGTGGTCGGTGGTGACCGAGTCGCCCAGGGCCGCCATCACGCGAGCGCCGGTGATGTCGGTCACCGGGGTGAGCTCCATGGTCATGCCGTCGAAGTACGGCGCCTTGCGCACGTAGGTCGAGTCCTCGTCCCATTCGAAGATCGGACCGGTCGGCGTGGGCAGGCCCGTCCAGCGCTCGTCGCCGTCGAAGACGGTTGCGTACTGCTTGATGAACTGCTCACGCGAGATCGATGCGTCGATGATCTCCTGCACCTCTTCGGAGGTGGGCCAGATGTCCCGCAGGAACACGTCGTTGCCTTCGGTGTCCTGACCCAGCGCGTCGTTCTCGAAGTCGAAGTGCATCGAGCCGGCGAGGGCGTAGGCGATGACCAGCGGCGGCGAGGCCAGGTAGTTCATCTTCACGTCCGGGCTGATGCGACCCTCGAAGTTGCGGTTGCCGGAGAGCACGGCGGTGACCGCGAGGTCGTGCTCGTTGACGGCGGCCGAGACCTCGTCGATCAGCGGACCGGAGTTGCCGATGCAGACCGTGCAGCCGTAGCCGACCGTGTAGAAGCCCAGGCCCTCGAGGTCCTCGTTCAGGCCCGACTTCTCGTAGTAGTCGGTGACGACCTTGGAGCCGGGAGCCAGCGTGGTCTTGACCCACGGCTTCTGCTTCAGGCCCTTCTGCAGCGCCTTCCGGGCGACCAGACCGGCCGCGACCATGACCGAGGGGTTGGAGGTGTTGGTGCACGAGGTGATCGCTGCGAGCGTCACCGCGCCGTTGTCCAGGATGTACTGGTCGCCGGCGGGCGTGGTCACGGGAACCGGCTTGGACGATGCGGCGGGCGCACCGCTGCTGATGTGCACCGGACGGGTGTGCACCTCCTCCTCACCGGGGACCTGACCGGGGTCGGATGCCGGGAAGGAGTGCTTCGACTCGAGGTCGGCCAGCTCGTCCGAGGTGGACGGCGTGGCGTAGTTGAGGATGTCCTTCTCGAACTGCGTCTTCGCCTCGGAGAGCAGGATGCGGTCCTGCGGGCGCTTCGGACCGGCGATCGAGGGGACCACGGTGCCGAGGTCGAGCTCCATGTACTCGCTGTACACCGGCTCGTTGGCGGCGTCGTGCCACAGGCCCTGGATCTTGGCGTACGACTCGACCAGCGCGATCGCCTCGTCGCTGCGGCCGGTGAGGCGCAGGTAGTCGAGGGTGACGTCGTCCACCGGGAAGATCGCCGCGGTGGAGCCGAACTCCGGCGACATGTTTCCGATGGTGGCGCGGTTGGCGAGCGGCACGGATGCCACGCCGGCGCCGTAGAACTCGACGAACTTGCCGACCACGCCGTGCTGGCGCAGCATGTCGGTGATCGTCAGCACGACGTCGGTCGCGGTGACGCCGGCGGGGATCTCGCCGGTGAGCTTGAAGCCGACGACGCGCGGGATGAGCATGGAGACCGGCTGGCCCAGCATGGCCGCCTCGGCCTCGATGCCGCCGACGCCCCAGCCCAGCACGCCCAGGCCGTTGACCATGGTGGTGTGCGAGTCGGTGCCGACGAGCGTGTCGGGGTAGGCGCGCAGCACGCCGTCGACGGTGCGGTCGTAGACGACCTTGGCCAGGTGCTCGATGTTCACCTGGTGCACGATGCCGGTTCCCGGCGGGACGACCTTGAAGTCGTCGAAGGCGGTCTGGCCCCAGCGCAGGAACTGGTAGCGCTCGCCGTTGCGCTCGTACTCGATCTCGACGTTGCGCTGCAGCGCGTTCTCCGCGCCGAAGAGGTCGGCGATCACGGAGTGGTCGATGACCATCTCGGCGGGCGAGAGCGGGTTGATGCGGCTCGGGTCGCCGCCGAGGGCGGTGACGGCCTCGCGCATGGTGGCGAGGTCGACGATGCAGGGCACGCCGGTGAAGTCCTGCATGAGGACGCGGGCGGGCGTGAACTGGATCTCGGTGCTGGGCTCGGCCGTGGCATCCCACGAGCCCAGCGCCTCGATCTGCGCCTTCGTGACGTTCTTGCCGTCCTCGGTGCGCAGCTGGTTCTCCAGAAGCACCTTCAGGCTGAAGGGGAGCTTCTCGTGACCGGCGACCGTGTCGATGCGGAAGATCTCGTAGTCGGTGCTGCCGACCGTCAGGGTGCTCTTGGCACCGAAGCTGTTCACCGTGGACACGGATCCGTCTCCTTCTGTTCGGATGGGAGCGACAGGCGACTCCATCTTGCTCGCCTCCGGATGCCGCGGCTAGCAAGGTTCGCCTTACCAGTGTGCTCCGCGGAATCGCTCGGCAAAAGCCCGAGATTTATCTTGATGTCGAGATAAATCTAGCAGAGGTGAACGGTGCCTGCGTCACTCGCCGCGCCGATACAGGGCCCTGACGACGAGCCAGGTCACGGCGACGAGCGGGGCGAACAGCGGCAGCCCCATGATGAGCTTCAGCGTTCCCAGGAGGGTGACCTGGTCGGTGAGATAGAGCGGCAGCTGCACGCCCAGGCGCGCGTAGAAGAGCACGCCCCACGCGATGCCGAGCCAGAAGAACGCCCGCCGTTTGCGGCGATCCTGGCGCCAGGCCGTGCCCTCCCCCATCAGGAAGCCCACGGCCAGCCCGATCAGCGACCAGCCCACCAGCGCGGCCACGATCATGGCGGTGCCGTAGACCGCGTTCGTGATCAGTCCGGGCACGAAGTTGTCCGCTCCGCGTCCGGTCCACAGCGCCAGCACCGCCGCGGCGCCGGCGGCGACCAGGCCGCCGATCGCGGCGGACGGCGGCGACTTCTGCAGCAGGCGGATGACCGTGAACACCGCGGCCAGTCCCACCGACACGCCCAGGGAGAGGATCAGCGGCTCGGGGCGCACCGTGAAGAGGACGACGAAGGCGAGACTCGGCAGGACCGACTCCAGGATGCCGCGCCAGCCGCCCATCGCGGTCCAGACGACCTTCTGCGTGCTCTCGCTGCTGTCCGCGCCGAGCCCGGCGCGGCGCGCCGCTCCGCCCAGCGCCGCGCCGATCAGGTCGGCCGCGGACGGCTCAGCGTGCGCAGCGGCGTCCTTCTCGCGCGCGTCCTGCTCGCGGTCGGCGTCGGTCACGCCGAGCCCGGCGTGGACGGCATCTTCAGCGGGATGAGGTCGCGGGGCGGCATCGGGGATCCGCCGCGCACGACGACGATCGAGCGGAACAGGTCCTCGACCTGCTCGGCCGCGGCCGGGTCGGAGGCCGCCTCGCCGCCGATGACGCCGCGCAGGAACCAGCGCGGGCCGTCGACGCCGATGAAGCGCGCCAGGCGCATCTCGGAGCCCTCTGCGGCGGTCGCGGGCACCTCGGCCAGCAGCTCCTTGCCCAGCGGGCCCTCGCGCTCCTCGACGCGACCGCCCTGGGTGCGGATCTGGTCGCGCAGCTGCACGCGGGTCTCATCCCACAGGCCGCGCGTGCGCGGCGCGGCGAACGGCTGCACCTGCAGCGAGGAGTTCGCGTAGTCCAGGCCGACCGCCACGATGCGCTTGGTCTGCTCCTCCACCTCCAGCCGCAGGTTCAGACCCTCGCGGGGCAGCACCTTGATGCCGCCGAGGTCGATGTAGGGGCGGACGGGGTTCGCCTCCGCGTCGTCGAACGGTCCCGCAGTGGCCCGGTCCTCCGGTGCCGACTTCAGCGTGGGCTCGATCTCTTCAGTCATTCGCTCTTTCCCTGGGTATAGCCGGTGGACCCGAAGCCGCCTTCGCCGCGGACGCTCTCGGGCAGCTCGTCGACGGGTTCGAAGTGCGCCTGGATCACGGGCATCACGATCAGCTGCGCGATGCGATCACCGACCGCCACATCGTACGCGTCCTTGCTGTCGGTGTTCAGCAGGCTCACCTTGATCTCGCCGCGGTATCCCGCATCGACCGTGCCGGGCGAGTTGACCACGGTGATGCCGTGCTTGGCCGCGAGTCCGCTGCGCGGAACCACGAAGGCCGCGTAGCCCCCGGGCAGCGCGATCCGCACGCCCGTGCCGATCAGGGCGCGCTCACCCGGTTCCAGGCGCACCGCCTCGGTGGAGACGAGGTCTGCCCCGGCATCACCCGGATTCGCGTAGAACGGGGTGTGCGCGGCGATAATGGGGACGGCAACGGAATGAGTCACCCCATGAGGCTAATGCAGAACACCACGCAGGAAACGCGGGAGAGCTATCGCGAACGGCTGTCGCCGAGCCTGTGGATGCTCGTCACGATCGCACTCGTCGGCCCCATGGTGTCGCTGGTGTTCGCACCGGTCGCCTCCAGCATCGCGATCGCGATCGGGGCGGCCGTCTCGCTGGTGCTCGTCATCCTCAGCATCCTGCTGGCGCCGGTCATCAGCGTGCGCGGGACGGTTCTGCACGCCGGACGCGCGCACATCGACGCGCGCTGGCTGGGCGAGCCCGAGCACTTCACCGGGCAGGATGCCCGCGACCGGCGCACACGCGACATCGCGCGCGACGGATGGCATCTCATCCGGGGAGGCATCGACGGCCTCGTCGTGGTGCCGCTGACGGATCCGGACGACCCGATGCGCTCCTGGACCATCTCCTCGCGCACGCCCGATCGGCTCAGCGCTGCGATCCGCGCGGCGCGCGCAGCGGGCTGACGGGGCGACCGGGGCGACCGGATCCGTCAGCGCCGACCACGCCCGGAGAAGCAGAACGCGCCCCGAGCCGAATGGCCGGGGCGCGTGCGTACAGGGTGCGTCAGGCGGCGCATTCCTTGCAGATGGGACCTTCGGGGCCCTCGTGGTCGAGCTGCGAGCGGTGCTTCACGAGGAAGCAGCTCATGCAGGTGAACTCATCCTGCTGCGCAGGGAGCACGACCACATCGAGCTCCACATCGGACAGGTCCGCACCCGGGAGTTCGAAGCCCGAGGGGTTGTCGGAGTCCTCGACGTCGCCGGCGCCGGACTGGTTGCTCGGCACACGCTCCTTGAGGGCTTCGATCGACTCGGAGTCGTCTTCGCTCTTACGGGGCGCGTCGTAGTCGGTTGCCATGTGGTGAATCTCCACTTCAGTGGTACGAGTGGTTTGTGGGGGAGCTGATTCGGGTGTTCAGCGGGCGTTAGTTTGCACGACCGCGGAGGATTTAGCAAATGCCTTCGCGTTCGCCCGGGGAAACTCACGGCGCGCCCAGAGTATTCCCGGACCTGAGCGGGTCATCGTGACAGCATGAACGCACACCCACCAGAGGGGCATCGGTATGGAAAACGTCACCATCGTCGGAACAGAAGCGGGAGTCCTCGTCCTCGCCACGGAGTCCGGGCAGCGCTTCGCGCTCCCGATCGACGACGTGCTGCACCGCGAGGTGCGCCGGGCGACCCGCGAGACGGAGCCCGCCGCCGCGCGACTGGCCGCGAGCCCCCGCGACATCCAGACCCAGATCCGCGCCGGGCTCTCAGCGTCCGAGGTCGCGGCACTGCTCGGCGTCAGCGAGGCGGACGTCGCGCGCTTCGAGGGTCCTGTGCTCGCCGAGCGCGAGCACATCGTCGGTCAGGCCCTCGCCGTTCCGGTGCTGATCGGCAGCGAGGTCGAGCCCGACGCCCAGCCGACCTTCGGTGTCGCGGTGCGCGCCAAGCTCGCCGATCTGCAGGCGACCGACGAGCGCTGGGCGAGCTGGAAGGACGAGTCCGGCTGGACCGTCAAGCTGGAGTTCACCGCCGACGAGGTCGAGCACGACGCACGCTGGGCCTTCGACCCGCGTCGCAGCACGCTCTCGCCCCTGAACCCGGATGCCACGCAGCTCTCCCGCCAGGGCTCACTCCCCGAGGGGCTGATCCCGCGCCTTCGCGCGGTCGACCACGAGCGCGTCTCGCCCTACAAGGACGACAGCCGCTTCGACTCCGGTGCGTTCGGCCCCCGTCTGCTCCCCCGCCCGGAGGACGAGGCCGCGGACGCACCCGCCGCTGAGCACTCCAGCGCCGCCGTGCAGGCGGCCGCCGCCCGCCGCGCGCCGGAGGAGAGCCACCCCAACGCCGAGACCGCGGACCTGCTGGAGGCGCTGCGACGCCGCCGCGGGCAGCGCGAATCCGCTCCCCTGTTCGGCGAGGACGAGCACGATGAGCCCGCGCCCATCGCCCTGTTCGACGCCATCGAGGACGAGGCGCCCGCCGAGCCGGAACCGGCTCCGGAGCCCGAGCCGGCCGAGCAGCCCTCCGGCCGGCGCAAGCGCCGCAACGCGATGCCGAGCTGGGACGAGATCGTCTTCGGGGCCCGCACCGAGGAGTGATGCACGGATCGGACTCCGGGCCCCACGGTGATCAGCGCGAGAAGGCGCCCATCCGGATGAGCGGGACGCGCCACTCCTCCATGGTGAGTCCGCCGTGCTGGCCCACCATTCCCCGACCGCGCTGATCCGCCGCCTCGCCGTCGTAGAGGGCGTGATTCGAGCGCGCGATCACGAGCAGGTCGCCGATGCGCTCGCGCGCGGCATCCGTCACCACCCCGCCGAAGAGCCCGGCGTCGATCGCCTCCACCCGGCTGACCACATCGGCGAATCCGTCCAGGTCGCGACGCCAGCGGCTCAGGATGCCCGGCTGGTCGGCATCCGGCTCGGTGTACACGTGCAGCATCCGCGGCTCCCCGCCGATGTGCCGGATGCCGTCGTGCCAGCCCCCCGCGGCGTCCAGGATCAGCTGCCGGTGCGCGGGCACGTCCACCATGCCGTGGTCGGCCGTGACAAGCACTCCCACTCCGTCCGGCACGCGTCGCGACAGCGCCGCGTCGATGTCCTCGAGGGCGGCGACCCATTCGGCGGAGTCGACGCCGTGCTTGTGCCCGGCCTTGTCCGCCTCCGGAAGATAGCAGTACACCAGGGCGCCGTCGTGCGCGTCAGCGAGCTCCCATGCCAGCTCCACGCGGTCGGCCGGCGACCCGGCGCTGCGGAACTCCGCACCGCGCAGGATCGCATGAGTCAGTCCGGTGCCTGCGTGCGCGGCGATGCCCACGGCGAAGGTCGGATGCCCGGCGGCCGCCGCCTGCTCGAACACGGTCGCCCGCGGCTGCCAGGCGGTCGGGTCCACGCCGTCCCATTCCGTGAGCTGGTTGACGAGCACGTCGCGCTCCGGATGGCGCACGCGGTAGCCGACCATCCCGTGCACTCCCGGTGCGGACCCGGTGAGCAGGCTGGTCAGTGCGGCGGCCGTCGTCGTCGGGAACACCGAGCCTGCGACGTCCTTCTTCGCCATCGCCGACACCAGGGTGCGGGCGTGCCCGGCATGCGCGCGCAGAGGCAGGGCGCCGAGGCCGTCCACGACGACGAGCACGGCTGATCGCACATGCGGCAGCTCCCCCGGAGCGTCGCGCAGAGCGGCGAGCAGCTGGGGCGCCACCCCGGCGATGCTCCGCGTCGATTCGAGGCTGGACGGTAGCATGAGAGGCATCCGGGCCAGTCTTCCACAGGCGGCCCGCCCGCCCCGCACTCGTGCCCCGCCACCCGTGCGCACCCGAGCGTCCAGCAGGAAGTCCATGCCAAAGCCCTCGTCATCCGAGCCCGTCCAGGAGCGCATCCAGGACATCGACCTCTCCCAGGAGATGCAGGGCTCGTTCCTCGAGTACGCGTACTCGGTCATCTACTCGCGCGCCCTGCCGGACGCCCGCGACGGCCTCAAGCCCGTGCAGCGCCGCATCCTGTACCAGATGGCCGAGATGGGCCTGCGGCCCGACCGCGGCCATGTCAAGAGCGCCCGCGTCGTCGGCGAGGTGATGGGAAAGCTGCACCCGCACGGCGATTCTGCCATCTACGACGCCCTGGTGCGCCTCGCGCAGGACTTCGCGCTGCGCGTGCCGCTGGTCGACGGGCACGGCAACTTCGGCTCCCTGGACGACGGCCCGGCCGCGTCGCGCTACACGGAGGCCCGGCTCGCGGCATCCGCTCTGGCCCTGACCGAGAACCTCGACGAGGACGTCGTCGACTTCGTCCCGAACTACGACGGCCAGTTCCAGCAGCCCGCGGTGCTGTCGGCGGCCTTCCCCAACCTGCTCGTCAACGGCGCCAGCGGCATCGCGGTGGGCATGGCCACGAACATGGCCCCGCACAACCTCATCGAGGTGATCGCCGCCGCCACGCACCTTCTCGAGAACCCGGATGCGACGACGGCGGAGCTGATGGAGTTCGTGCCGGGCCCGGACTTCCCGTCCGGGGGCATCCTGATGGGCCTGGACGGCGTCAGGGAGGCCTACGAGACCGGCCGCGGCGCGTTCAAGCTGCGCGCCAAGACCTCGATCGAGCCCCTCGGCCCGCGCCGCACCGGCATCGTCGTCACCGAGCTGCCTTACCAGGTGGGTCCCGAGCGCGTCATCGAGAAGCTCAAGGACGCCGTCAACGCCAAGAAGCTGCAGGGCATCAGCGACGTGCAGGACCTCACCGACCGCAAGAACGGCCTGCGCCTGGTCGTGACGGTCAAGACCGGGTTCGACCCGGCGGCGGTGCTCGACCAGCTGTTCCGGTTCACGCCGCTCGAGGACTCGTTCTCGATCAACAACGTCGCGCTCGTCGACGGGCAGCCCCGCACGCTGGGTCTCAAGGAGCTGCTGCGGGTCTACCTGCAGCACCGCATCGAGGTCATCGAGCGGCGCAGCCGCTACCGGCTCGCCCGCCGCAACGAGCGTCTGCACCTGGTGCGCGGGCTCTTGCTCGCGATCCTCGACATCGACGAGGTGATCCAGGTCATCCGCTCCTCGGACGACTCCGAGACCGCGCGGACCCGCCTTCAGCAGGTGTTCGAGCTCGACGAGGTGCAGGCCGAGTACATCCTCGAACTGCGGCTGCGTCGTCTGACGAAGTTCTCCCGCCTCGAGCTGGAGACCGAGCGCGACAAGCTGCTCGCCGAGATCGCCGAGCTGGAGAAGCTGCTCGCCGATCCCGCCCTCGTGCGCGCGCAGGTGGCGACCGAGCTGGATGCCGTGGCCGAGCAGTTCGGCACGCACCGGCGCACCCTGCTGCTGAACGCGGCACCGCCGAAGGCGCGCACGACGAAGTCCGCTGCAGAGCTGCAGCTCGCCGACGCGCCGACCACGCTGCTGCTGTCGACGACGGGACGCGCCGTGCGCGTGGATCTGGAGCCGGGGGCGGCCATCGCGACGCCCGCCCGCCGCAGCAAGCACGATGCCATCCAGGCGCGCCTGGAGACGACCACGCGCAGTGAGATCGGCGCCGTCACGAGTGCGGGCCGGGTCGTGCGGTTCACGCCCATCGACATCCCGGCTGTGCCCGCCAGCTCGGTCGGACTCGGCGCCGGCGTGCGGATCCACGACTATCTGGGGCTCGCAGATCGGAGCGAGCGGGTGCTCGCTCTGATCCGCTTCGACGACGACACGCCGCTGGCGCTCGGCACCAAGGACGGCGTCGTCAAGCGCATCGTCCCGTCCGCGCTGGCGGTGCGTCCGGAGATCGAGATCATCGGTCTGAAGCCGAAGGACGTCGTCATCGGCGCCGCGCCGGCATCGGACGAGACGGAGCTCGTCTTCGTCAGCTCGGATGCCCAGCTGCTGCACTTCCCGGCGTCGAACGTGCGGCCGCAGGGCGCGCCCGCAGGCGGCATGGCGGGCGTGAAGCTCGGCTCGGGTGCCGAGGTCATCTCGTTCACCGTCGTCGCGTCCCCGGAGGAGGCCGTGGTCGTCACGGTCTCCGGCTCCGAGGGGATGCTGGCGGGAGCGGATGCTGGGCGCGCCAAGGTGTCGGACTTCGCAGAGTTCCCCGGCAAGGGCCGCGCCACCGGCGGTGTGCGCGCGCACGCGTTCCTGAAGGGCGAGGACCGGCTGCGGCTGGCCTGGGTCGGCGTGGAGCCCCGTGCGATCGGGTCGGACGGCGCGGCGCGGCAGCTTCCGGCATCAGGCGCCAAGCGCGACGCCTCGGGCCAGCCCCTCGACTCCGTGATCGGCTCCGTCGGCACCGCGATCGGCTGAGCGCGTCCGGCAGGCCCCTGACCGCGCACGACGCGGGCTCAGGGGGCCGGGCGGCGCATCCAGACGTCGATGCCGTCGTCCTCCTCCACGACGAAGCCGTGGCGGGCGTACAGCCGCTGAGCCGGTGAACCGACGAGCACCTGCAGACGCAGCGGGGTGGTCGCGGCCGCCAGCAGAGTAGCCAGGATCGACGTCCCGATGCCGCGACCGTGGAGCGCCGCGTCGAGGTAGAACATCTCCAGCCAGACCGCCTCCCGGTCCGGACGCAGCGTGATGGTTCCCACCACGGCGTCCTCCAGCAGGATCATCCGGGTGTGCTCCGGCGAGAAGTGCTCGACGACACGCGCTCTCGACTTCTCCGGATCCCAGCCGACCAGCCGCTCCAGATCCGCCCGGAGAACCCGCTCCTTCAGCGAGACGACGTGCTCCAGGTCATCGGCGGTCGCAGCGCGCAACCGCACCCCCGGCGCCATCACGCGTCGATGGACTCGCGGCTCAGCCTGTCGCTGGAGCTCATGATGAACTCGCGGCGCGGCGCCACCTCGCTGCCCATCAGCAGCTCGAAGGTGCGGATCGCGGCGTCCGCCGCCTCGGCGTCCTCGATGGTCACGCGACGCAGCAGACGTCCCTGCTTGTCCATGGTCGTGGTCGCCAGCTGATCGGCATCCATCTCACCGAGACCCTTGTATCGCTGGATCGGATCCTGCCAGCGCTTGCCCGCCTTCTGCAGCTTCGCCAGCAGCGCGTGCAGCTCGGCCTCGGAGTACGTGTAGATCGTCTCATTGGGCTTGGACCCGGGGTTCATCACGATCACGCGGTGCAGCGGCGGCACGGCCGAGAACACCCGTCCCGCCTCCACCAGCGGCCGCATGTACCGGAAGAACAGCGTCAGCAGCAGCGTGCGGATGTGGGCGCCGTCGACGTCGGCGTCGCTCATCAGGATGACCTTGCCGTAGCGCGCCTGGCTCAGATCGAACGTGCGTCCGGAACCCGCGCCGATCGTGGTGATGATGGCCGCGCACTCGGCGTTGCCGAGCATGTCGCTGATCGACGCCTTCTGCACGTTCAGGATCTTGCCGCGGATCGGCAGCAGCGCCTGGAACTCGCTGTTGCGGGCATGCCGAGCGGTGCCGAGGGCCGAGTCGCCCTCGACGATGAACAGCTCGCTCTGCTCGAAGTCTTTGGAGCGGCAGTCCACCAGCTTCGCGGGCAGCGACGAGGACTCGAGCGCGGTCTTGCGCCGCTGGGTCTCCTTGTGGGCGCGCGCGGAGACGCGGGCCTTCATCTCGGAGACGATCTTGTCCAGCAGCTGGGAGGTCTGGCTCTTGTCGTCGCGCTTGGTCGACCCGAAGCGGGCGGCGAGCTCGGTGCGCACGACCTTCGCGACGATCGAGCGCACCGCCGGCGTGCCCAGCACCTCCTTGGTCTGGCCCTCGAACTGCGGCTCCGGCACGGTGACGGTCAGCACCGCGGTGAGCCCCGCCAGCACGTCGTCCTTCTCGAGCTTGTCGTTGCCGACCTTGAGCCGTCGCGCGTTCTGCTCGACCTGCCCGCGCAGCGACTTGAGCAGCTCCTGCTCGAAGCCCTGCTGATGCGTGCCGCCCTTCGGCGTGGCGATGATGTTCACGAACGAGCGCGTCACGGTCTCGTAGCCGGTGCCCCAGCGCAGCGCGATGTCGACCTGGCACTCGCGCTCCACCTCGGTGGCCTTCATGTGTCCGTCGGCCTGCAGCACGGGCACGGTCTCGGTGAACGAGCCACTGCCCTGGATGCGCCAGGTGTCGGTCACGGGGGCGTCGGAGGCGAGGTAGTCGACGAACTCGGAGATGCCACCCTCGTACAGGTACGACGTGACTCTGGGGCCGGTCTCGCCGTCCGGGGCGGATGAGGGACGCTCATCGCGCACGACGAGTTCAAGGCCGGGCACGAGGAACGCAGTCTGGCGGGCGCGGTTCTCCAGGTCGCCGAGCTGGAAGGCCGCGTCCTTGGTGAAGATCTGCCGGTCGGCCCAGTACCTGACACGCGTTCCGGTGACTCCCTTGGCCACCTTGCCGATCACGCGCAGCTCGCTCTTGTTCTCGAAGGGCGTGAAGGGCGAGTCCGGCCGAGGCTCCCCCGCGTCGGCGAACACGCCCGGCTCACCGCGATGGAACGACATGGCGTAGGTCTTGCCGCCGCGGTCGACCTCGACGTCGAGTCGCTCGGACAGGGCGTTCACGACCGATGCGCCGACACCGTGCAGACCACCGGATGCCGCATAGGACCCGCCGCCGAACTTCCCGCCCGCGTGCAGCTTGGTGTAGACGACCTCCACGCCGGTCAGTCCCGTGCGCGGCTCGACGTCGACGGGCACGCCACGGCCGCGGTCGGCGACCTCGACGCTGCCGTCGGCGTGCAGCACGATGTCGATCTTCGACCCGTTGCCGGCGACGGCCTCATCGACGGAGTTGTCGATGATCTCCCAGAGGCAGTGCATGAGTCCCGGCGATCCGTTGGATCCGATGTACATGCCGGGGCGCTTGCGAACCGCTTCGAGCCCCTCGAGCACCTGGAGATGATGGGCGGAATACTCGTTGGTCACAATGTTCGATTCTATTTCGCGGCGGCCTCCACGGATGCCGCGACACTCCCCCGCCGCCCACCCGTTACGCGGCGCGTACGCGCAGAGCGAAACACGCCGTGATCCGGGCATGCACTCAGGTGAGCCGTGGTTGTATTGAGCACGATCTCGAATCGAACCCGAATCCCGAGGAGGCACCGACATGAACGCTACGACTGAGCGAGAGACCGTCCAGTACCGCCTCACCGCGATGGACCGGTGCGACTCCTGTGGAGCGCAGGCCTACATCGCAGCCGAGGTCAACGGCACGGAGATGCTCTTCTGCGCCCACCACGGCCGCAAGTACGAGGAGAAGCTGCGCGCGGTCGCCACCAGCTGGCACGACGAGACCGCCCGCCTCATCGAGGCCTGAGCCTCAATCCGCGAGCTCACGCCGCACCGCCGGCGTGAGCCGGGTGAGGATCTCCTCGCCCACCGTGTCGATCCGCTCCGCGAGAGCCGTGGCATCCGACTCCCCGTCGGCACCGGGCCCGAACACGACCACCCGGTCCCCCTCCTGTGCACCAGGCCAGCCTTCGACCAGCGTGCTGTCGCCGTCGATGCGCACGATCGTCCGCAGGCCAGCAGGCGTCGCCACCTCCGCGCCGCGGAGGATCGACGGCAGGCCGTGGAACGCACCGACGCCGATCCGCACCAGCTCGCCTTCCATGGCGTCGACGGTGGCCACCAGTCGCGAGATGAGCGACAGGCCCTCCAGCTGCGGGCCCTCGGCGGAGCGGATGCCGTAGCAGAACGCGCCGATCCGGCTCAGCGTCCCTCGCAGCTCGGGGCGCCACCACGCCGCAGCGGAAGCCGTCAGGTGCAGCACCTCCGGCTCCCCGCCGGCGTTCTCCAGGATGCGCACCGCGTCCAGGAACACTTCCTGGGCGGCGTCGTCCTCCTCGTCGCTGGCCTCCGCGAGATGACTCCAGACTCCGACGATCCGGATGATGCCCCGAGCCTCCGCGTCCCGCGCGACGGCGACGGCATCGGCCCACGCCTCCGGCCGGAACCCGTTGCGATGCAGGCCCGTGTCGATCTTCAGGTGCACCGCGACGCGTGCGCCGAGGCGCTCCGCCGCCGCGATCACCGCGTGCAGGTACTCCATCGACCCGACCCCCAGCTCGACGCCCGCCCCGATCGCCGCGTCGATCTCGGGACCGGTCGACGGGGCCCACGCGTACACCCGCTGGGCGGTCACGGCGCGGATGCGCAGCGCCGTCGGGACGTCGTAGCTGCCGAACCAGGAGACGCCGCCGGCCTCCGCCTCGGCGACGGCCCATTCGATGCCGTGCCCGTAGGCGTCGTCCTTCATGACCAGCATGAGCTGCGACCCGTCCAGTCGCGCGCGCACCGCCGCGATGTTCGCACGGAATGCGGCTCGGGAGATCTCCAGGACCGGGGTGCTCATGCCTGCCAGCTCCGTTCGCCGTTGCTTCCGATCACGACCGCCATCTCCAGTGCGGTCAGGCCCGTGGCCGAGGCCCACTGGGCGAGCGCGTCGCGCATCGCACCGCTGCCGCCGAAGTAGGTCACGGGGGTGTCGACCGCGGCATCCGCCCCCTCCAGATCGACCACGCAGACGTCCATCGCGATGCGGCCGACGATCGGATGCGTCTGCTCGGCGATCTGCACGCGAGCACGGTTCCCCAGCGCGCGCAGGATGCCCTGGGCGTACCCGCCCGTCACCAGCGCGACCCGGGTGTCCCTGCTCGCCCGATGCGTGTAGCCGTACGAGACGGCTTCCCCGGCGTGCAGGGGCTTGGTCGAGAGCA
This sequence comes from Microbacterium sp. 22195, assembly GCF_052056515.1. Taxonomy (NCBI): domain Bacteria; kingdom Bacillati; phylum Actinomycetota; class Actinomycetes; order Micrococcales; family Microbacteriaceae; genus Microbacterium; species Microbacterium sp. 22195. Next base: position 379,590 of record NZ_JBQEPE010000001.1, on the reverse strand, counting down.
CACGGCCGTGCAGGCTCATCACGGGCATCCCCGGCGCCGCACCGCCGGCATCCGGGATGCCGAACAGCTCGTGCACGTCCACATCCGCGGAAGCGTCGGTCGACACCGGGATGCCGGATGCCCGCAGCCGACGCGCCTCGTCCTCGGAGCCGACCTGCACGGCAGTGGCGCCGGCTTCGACGACGATCGGGGCGACCTCGTCGAGGCCGTGGCCGTAGGCATCGTGCCGCAGATCGACGACGCCGCCCGCAGGCGCGAGCAGTCGCTGCGCGTTCTGCAGCAGTACGGAACGGCTCAGCAGGACCCGGGGCGCCGCACTGCCTGACATGTGTCGCCTCCGATTCAGAGCTGGATGGAGTTGAAGCCCTTGCCGTGCACGAGGGTCTCGATGGCCGCGCGAGCGCCGGCCGCGTAGGTGTCCAGCGACTCGACGCCGATGGTGAGATCGAGCTCCAGGTCCCGCCGCGCGGCGACGCCCGCGATGATCTCTCGCACCAGCTCGGGGTTCAGCGGAAGCATCGGCCCCTGGATGTTCGCGGCGATCGCGTTCGCGACGCGGATGATCTCGCCGCGCGCGGGCTGGTCCCCGGCGTCGGGAAGGGCGAACCCGCCCTGACCGAACGCCACGCGGCCGTAGCTGCCCGCCGCGTCGGAGAGGGTCCACTCGCTGGCGTGATCCTCGAAGCCGATCACGCGGCCGACCGCGGTCTCGACGACGATGTACCCCACCTTGCGCTTCTTGGTGCGCGACACCGTGGCGTCGAAGATGCCGAGGCCCTCCACGGTCTCGCCCTCCAGCGTCGTGACGCCCTTGCTGAGCAGCTCGGCGCCGGCACCGACGGCGAGCAGCGCACGTCCGTCGGCCACATGGGAGCGGATGCCGTCGCCGCGGGCCATCAGATCGGCGTGCACGCCGCGCATGGCGGACAGGGGGCCGTTGCCGATGACGAGGACGTCGAGGTCGGCGGGCAGCTCCTCACCGATGCCGACGGGCAGCACCTCCACGTTCGCGCCGGCGCGCTCGAGGCGCACCTGCAGGGCGCGGACGTTGCCGCGGTCGCCGGTGACGCCCAGGATCTCGGGGTACAGCTGCGCGATGCGCACGGTCGCGGTCATCGGCGAGCCACCTCCTGGTCACCATGGCCGAGGAGCCTGCGGCCGATCATCATGAGCTCGTAGTTGACGAACCAGATCTGACGGCCGGCGGCGGTCTGCGGCAGCTCCCGCATCATCGCGACGGCCTTCTCCATGTCGGGCTCGACGGTGCCGATGCGGACGCCGGCGTGCTCCAGAGCCAGAGCGAGCTGGTAGGCCTTCTCGCCCGTGACGACGTCGACGGACTCCAGCGCGTGGAAGTCCACGTCGTACAGCCACGAGACGTCGGGCGTGCCCTCGTCGATCGCCATCAGGGCGCGCTCGGGCGCCCCGTCCAGCGCGTCCAGGTTCATCTGCAGGCTCGGCGCATTCTTGAACATCACGAACTCGACCTGCTCACCCGCGGGGTCGCGACGCAGCGGGATGACCTCGCCTCGCCCGTAGGCGGGCGCCATGCGCGAGAAGCCCTGTGCGGCGGCATCCGTGGAGAACTCGTCGCCGAGCACACGCGAGGCCACAGCCAGCGCTGCGGCGGCGTCGGCGGCGTAGTGCAGACCGCGCGCGGGCAGGCGCACCGCGGCATCCGCGTCGCCGATCCTGATCGACACCTCGCGTCCGTTCACGCTGCGCACCTCGGAGTACGCGTCGCGCTCCGCGGTCCCGGCGTTGCCGCTGCGGGTGTCCGCGGCGTTGACGAGACCGTGCGCGGATGCCGCGATGATCTCGGGGGCGACGCCGAAGAACGACACCGGGGCGCGCATGGCGTCGACGTCGATCTTGCTCAGGTACGGGTCGTCGCGGTTCACGACGACGTGAGCGGATGCCCGCGTCGAGGCGTCCAGCATCATGTCGGCGACCCGCTCGGTTTCGTAGAACCGGTACAGCTGGTCGACCTGCACGTTCAGCGACAGGATGACCGACGGGGAGAGCCGGTCGGCCAGATCGGCCGCGTAGCCCTCATCGATCTCGAGCACCGCGACGTCCGCCTTGATCCGCCCGGTGAGGGTGGCGTCGGCGAGCAGCGCACTGGTCACGCCCTGCGGCAGGTTGGCGCCGGTCGGGTTCGTGAAGACCCGGAGTCCGTGCGCTCGCAGCACCTCGCTGACCATGTGCGTGGTCGTGGTCTTGCCGTTCGAGCCCAGCACGAACACCACGCCGTAGCGGAACTGGTCCGCGAGCGTGGGCAGCAGCGACGGGGCCAGCCGGTTGGTGAGATAGCCGGGGAAGGCGGAGCCTCCCCCGCGCAGACGGGTCGCGAAGCGCGCGAGCTTTCCCGCCAGCACGGGGAAGACGTACCGCAGGCCGGCTGAGCGCGCCTGAGGTGCCGTCGACATCATTCGAGGTAGTCCCGCAGCGACTGCGACCGGCTCGGGTGACGGAGCTTGGCCATGGTCTTCGACTCGATCTGGCGGATGCGCTCGCGCGTCACGCCGAAGGTGTCGCCGATCTGGTCGAGCGTCTTCGGCTGGCCGTCTCCCAGGCCGAAGCGCATCCGGATCACGCCGGCCTCGCGCTCGGACAGGGAGTCCAGGAGCTGCTCGAGCTGACGCTGCAGCATCGTGAAGCCCACGGCGTCGGCGGGCACGACGGCCTCGGTGTCCTCGATCAGGTCACCGAACTCGCTGTCGCCGTCCTCGCCGAGCGGCGTGTGCAGCGAGATCGGCTCGCGACCGTACTTCTGCACCTCGACGACCTTCTCGGGCGTCATGTCCAGCTCGCGGGAGAGCTCCTCGGGCGTAGGCTCGCGACCCAGGTCCTGCAGCATCTGGCGCTGAACGCGGGCGAGCTTGTTGATGACCTCGACCATGTGCACCGGGATGCGGATGGTGCGGGCCTGGTCGGCCATTGCGCGGGTGATGGCCTGACGGATCCACCAGGTGGCGTACGTGGAGAACTTGAAGCCCTTGGTGTAGTCGAACTTCTCGACGGCGCGGATGAGGCCCAGGTTGCCCTCCTGGATGAGATCCAGGAACTGCATGCCGCGGCCGGTGTAGCGCTTCGCCAGCGAGACGACCAGACGCAGGTTGGCGCCGAGCAGGTGGCTCTTGGCGCGCTGACCGTCGCGGGCGACCCACTGCAGGTCGAGACCGAGCTGGCTGGACTTCTCGGTGGCCGACATCGTCGACAGCTTCTCCTCGGCGAACAGGCCGGCCTCGATGCGCATGGCGAGCTCGACCTCTTCGGCCGCGTTCAGCAGCGCGACCTTTCCGATCTGCTTCAGGTAGTCCTTGACCGGGTCGGCCGTGGCGCCGGTGATCTGGGTGGAGTAGACCGGGACGTCGTCCTCGTCGGCGGACGAGATCACGATCGCGCCGGTGGGCAGCGGCTCCGTGAACGCCGGCTTCTTGTCGTTCTCCTCGTCGTCCGCGTCCGCCGCGTCGACGGCCTCGTCGTCGACCTCGGGAGCCTCGTCCTTCTTGGACGCACGCTTGGCGGGAGCCTTCTTGGCGGCGGCCTTCTTCGCGGGCGCCTTCGCAGCAGCCGCCTCAGCGGCCTCTTCGACCTCGGGGGTCTCGACCTCTGCGGCGGCCGTCTTCTTCGTGGTCGTCCGGGTCTTCTTGGTCGTGGCAGGAGTCACGTTTCGCCTTTCACGGAGCGGTGCACGCGCTCCGGGCCATTTCGGACACTAGTAAGACCCTTGTCAAGCCGGATCACGAGGATCGATGGTTGACAACGGGTCAGACGTCCATTATCACACACATGAAGGCATGCGGCGTCCCAGGTGGTGATCTCCGCGCGTCGGCTCAGCCGCGCTTCTCGTCGTCGCCGGGCCTGCGGTTCGCCAGATACCGCTCCAGCTCTGCGGCGAGCTCGTCCGCGCTGGGCAGGTCGCGCTCGTCGAAGCTCTCGTCGGCCTCGTCGCCCTCGTCGTCGCGCCCGGCCATGTAGGCGTCGTAGCGCCGTTCGAGGGTGTGCACCATCTGCATCAGCTCCTCGCTGCCGTGCACCTGCTCCTCGACGCGGGTCAGGTACTCCTCGCGACGCTCCTGCACCTCGTCCATCCGCAGCACGAGACCCGTCGCGATCATGAGCTTGTCGGCGGCGGCGATCACGGTGTCCGGGTACTCCGTGTCGGCCAGATAGTGCGGCACGAGAAGCACGAAACCGGCGACGCGCGCGTCGTGCTGGATGAGCCGGTACTCGAGCAGGTGGCCTGCCGTCGCAGGGACCTGCGTGCGCGGACGCCACACCGAGTGCGCGGCGATCAGGTCGCGCCGGTTGCCGCTGACGGTCGTGCCCAGCGGACGGGTGTGCGGCACGGGCATGGCGATCGAGTGCACCCAGGTGACCGCGGACACCTGGAATCCCTCCGCGAAGCTCACCACGGCGTCCGTGAACGCGTTCCAGGCGAAGTCGGGCTCATAGCCCGACAGCAGCAGGAACGGCTGGCCGAGCGCGTCGTGCGCCAGCGCGAGCTCGAGGCGGGCGGGGCGGAACTCGGTCAGGTGGTCCTGATCGAAGACGATCACGGGACGCCGCGCGCGGTAGTCCAGCAGAACGTCGTTGTCGAACACGATCAGAGGCTGCGGGTCGGTGGTCTCGTGAAGGTGCTCGATGAGCCCGGAGACCGCATTGCCCGCATCCGTGAAACCGGTGAGCAGGATCACCAGGGGAAGGCCGGTGGGCACATCGGGCGCGCCGGCGATCGACTCGTAGAGCTCATCGGAGAAGGGCATGTGTCAATGCTACGAGCCGGGGTGCCGGCGGGGCGGGCGCCGCTCATGCTGACAGCGAACACGGTCGCCGCGGTGATCCCGGGAGCAACCGGCGGATCCCTAGGATGGAGACATGACGCTTCCCGTGATCTCGCACACGACCGATCCGTTCCCTGGAAGTGCTGCAGACGCCGCAGTGCTCGTCATCCCCGATCCCGCAGGCGCACACGACGCGCTGGACGGCTACGAGGGCCTGACCGGAACCCTGTCCGCCATCGGCTACAAGGGCACCGCATCCGCCTACACGCGCGTGCACCTGCCCGCTGTCACCGACCTCCCGCTGGCCGTCGTGAGCGCAGGTGCGACTCCGAGCGCCGAGAGCGTGCGGGACGCCGTCGCCACCGCGATCCGCAGCCTGACGGGCTTCGCGACGATCTCGATCGGGTTCGCCCCCGGTCTCGAGCAGTTCGCGGATGCCGCAGCCGAGGGGGCTCTGCTCGGCGGATACCGCTTCGACGACTACCGCACCGAGAAGAAGCCCGCTCGCGCGGACGCTCTCGTGCTGCATGCGCCGTCGGTCGGCGACGGCGCACTGGAGAACGCCCGCATCGTCGCGGAGGCCGTCGCTCTGGTGAAGGACCTCGTGTCCGTGCCCGCCGAGTGGCAGAGCCCCGCGCAGCTCGCGCAGTCCGCCGCCGACGCGGTCGCCTCCCTGCCCGTGCAGGTCGAGATCCTCGACGAGAGCCAGCTCGAGGAGCAGGGCTTCGGCGGGATCATCGGCGTCGGCCGCGGCTCGGACCGCCCGCCCCGCCTGGTCAAGCTCAGCTACTCCCCCGAGGGCGCGGGCCGCCACATCGCCCTGGTCGGCAAGGGGATCACGTTCGACACCGGCGGCCTGTCGCTCAAGCCCGCCGCGAGCATGCTCGGCATGAAGTTCGACATGGCGGGCTCCGCCACGGTGCTCGCCGCGATCCGCGCGATCGCCGCTCTGGCTCTCCCCGTCCGGGTCACGGCGTGGATGTGCATCGCCGACAACATGCCGTCCGGACGCGCGACGCGCCCCGGCGACGTGCTGCGGATGCTGGACGGTCAGACGGTAGAGGTGCTGAACACCGACGCGGAGGGCCGCCTGGTGATGGCCGACGGCCTGGTCGCAGCGAGCCGTGAGAACCCGGATGTCGTCTTCGACGTCGCGACCCTCACCGGCGCGATCATCACCGCGCTCGGCAAGCGCCACACGGGCGTCATGGGCGACGACGCCGCGGTCGCCGAGTACCTCGCCGCCTCCGAGCAGGCGGGCGAGCCGGCCTGGCAGCTGCCGCTGCCGGAGTACATGGAGGAGCTGCTGGAGTCCCCCATCGCCGACATGATCAACTCCAACATGTCCGACCGATCGGGCGGCTCGATGTTCGCGGGTCTCTTCCTGCAGCGCTTCGTGGGCCGCACCTCGGATGCCGAGGACGCGCCCCGCATCCCCTGGGTGCACCTCGACATCGCCGGCTCCGGTGAGCACACCGGCTCGCCGTACGGCTTCACGGAGAAGGGCCCCACCGGCGCCACGGTGCGCTCTCTCATCGCGTTCGCACGCGCATCGGTCAAGGAGGCCTGATGGCTGTTCACGAGTTCGACCTCGTCATCCTCGGCGGCGGCAGCGGCGGCTACGCCGCAGCCCTGCGCGCTGCGGAGCTCGGGAAGAAGGTGGCGCTGATCGAGAAGGACAAGGTCGGAGGCACCTGCCTGCACCGCGGATGCATCCCGACCAAGGCGCTGCTGCACGCGGCAGAGGTCGCCGATCACGTGCGCACCGCGGCCTCCGTCGGAGTGACCGCCACCCTCGGCGGCATCGACGCGGCCGGCGTGACCGCGTACCGCGAGGGGATCGTCGCGAAGAAGTTCAAGGGTCTGGAGGGTCTGATCAAGGCCCGCGGCATCACCGTGGTCGCCGGTGAGGGCCGACTGGAGAAGGATCGCTCGGTGAGCGTCGGCGACGACCGCTACGTCGGCGCCGACGTGGTGCTGGCCACCGGCTCGTACAGCCGCACCCTGCCCGGCCTGGAGATCGGCGGACGGATCCTCACCAGCGAGCAGGCGCTCGCGCTCGACGAGATCCCCGCCAAGGTCATCGTCCTCGGCGGCGGCGTGATCGGCGTCGAGTTCGCCAGCGTCTGGCACTCGTTCGGCGCTGAGGTCACGATCGTCGAGGCTCTGCCGCACCTGGTCCCGAACGAGGACATCGTGCTGAGCAAGGGCCTGGAGCGCGCGTTCCGCCGCAAGGGGATCTCGTACAACCTCGGCGTGCGCTTCCAGAAGGCGGAGCAGGACGAGAACCAGGTCACGGTGACGCTCGAGGACGGCAAGACGTTCACGGCCGACTACCTGCTGGTCGCCGTGGGCCGCGGTCCCGCCACCGCTGGGCTGGGCTTCGAGGAGGCGGGCGCGACGGTGGACCGCGGCTTCGTGATCGTCGACGAGCAGCTCCGCACCGGCGTCCCCGGACTGTGGGCCGTGGGCGACATCGTCCCGGGCCTGCAGCTGGCGCACCGCGGGTTCCTGCAGGGCATCGCGGTCGCCGAGCGCATCGCCGGCATGGAGGTCGCGGCGGTCCCCGAGACGCAGATCCCCCGCGTGACCTACTGCAGCCCCGAGGTGGCATCGGTGGGCATCACCGAGGAGGCCGCGATCGCGGCCCACGGCGCGGACGCCGTCGTCTCCTACGAGTACAACCTGGCCGGCAACGGCAAGAGCGAGATCATCGGCACCGGAGGCACGGTCAAGGTCGTGCGCCAGAAGGACGGCCCGGTCCTCGGCGTGCACCTGCTCGGCGACCGCGTCGGCGAGCTCATCACCGAGGGCCAGCTGGCCGTCGCGTGGGAGGCGCACCCGGAGGACATCGCTCCGCTGATCCACGCGCACCCCACCCAGAGCGAGGCGCTGGGCGAGGCCTTCCTCGCTCTGGCCGGAAAACCGCTCCACGCACTCTGAACCGCACCAACAGGGCGCCCGGGTCACTAAGCTTGAGGCGTCACAGATTTCTGAAGGAGACTCCGTCATGAGCACACCCGTGGTCCTCCCCGCACTTGGGGAGAGCGTCACCGAGGGTACGGTCACTCGCTGGCTGAAGCAGGTCGGCGACACGGTGCAGGCGGATGAGGGCCTGCTCGAGATCTCGACCGACAAGGTCGACACCGAGATCCCCTCGCCCGTCAGCGGCGTCATCGAGGAGATCCTCGTGGCCGAGGACGAGACCGTCGAGGTGGGCGCTCTGCTCGCCCGTATCGGCGATGGCAGCGGTGCCGGTTCGGCCGGCGACGCGCCCGCAGCAGCAGCGCCCGCCGCCGAGGCCGCACCCGCCGAGGCCGCGACGGCAGCCCCCGCGGCCGAGCCCGCCGCAGCGCCCACAGCGCCCGCCGCCGAAGCGCCCGCCGCCGCTGCGCCGGCCGCTTCCGGCGACGCGACCGACGTCGTGCTCCCCGAGCTGGGCGAGTCCGTCACCGAGGGCACCGTCACCCGCTGGCTGAAGGCCGTCGGAGACGACGTGGCCGTCGATGAGGCCCTGCTCGAGATCTCGACCGACAAGGTCGACACCGAGATCCCCTCGCCCGTCGCGGGCACGCTGCAGGAGATCCTCGCAGCCGAGGACGAGACGGTCGCCGTCGGCGCCGTCCTCGCCCGCATCGGCTCGGGCGCCCCCGCGGCCGCACCCGCTGCTCCGGCAGCGCCCGCGGCTCCGGCACCGGCCGCTCCGGCACCCGCCGCTGAATCCGCCCCGGCTCCGGCAGCTCCTGCCCCGGCAGCGCCAGCGCCCGCAGCACCGGCCGCCGCGCCCGCAGCGCCTGCGCCCGCAGCACCGGCCGCCGCTCCGGCCGCGCCCGCTCCGGCACCGGCCGCACCTGCCGCACCGGCTCCGGCCGCACCGGCTGCGGAAGAGGCATCCGACTCGCTGTACGTCACTCCCCTGGTCCGTCGACTCGCCTCCCAGCAGGGCATCGACCTGGCCACCGTGAAGGGCACCGGCGTCGGCGGACGCATCCGCAAGGAGGACGTGCTGAAGGCCGCCGAGGCCAAGGCGCAGGCTCCGGCCGCCGCCGCACCGGCAGCGCCCGCCGCGGCCCCGCTCGAGGTCTCGCCTCTGCGCGGCACCACGCAGAAGATGTCGCGTCTGCGCAAGGTCGTCGCCGAGCGCGCTGTCGCCTCCATGCAGCAGACCGCTCAGCTGACGACGTTCGTCGAGGTCGATGTGACGGCCCTGGCCGCCTACCGCACCGCGAAGAAGGACGAGTTCCTGCAGAAGACGGGCGACAAGCTCTCCTTCCTGCCGTTCTTCACCCTCGCGGCTGCCGAGGCGCTGCAGGCGTACCCGATCATCAACGCGACGGTCGACGGCGACAGCATCGTCTACCCGGCATCCGAGAACATCTCGATCGCCGTGGACACCGAGCGAGGCCTGCTCACGCCGGTCGTCCGCGACGCCGGGACGAAGAACATCGCGCAGATCGCGCACGAGATCGCCGATCTCGCCGCCCGAACCCGCGACAACAAGCTCAAGCCCGACGAGCTCGCCGGCGGCACCTTCACGGTGACCAACACGGGTTCGCGCGGTGCGATGTTCGACACGCCCCTGGTGTTCCTGCCGCAGTCCGCGATCCTCGGCACGGGCGTGGTGTTCAAGCGCCCCGGTGTGGTCACGGTCGACGGCGTGGATGCGATCTCGGTCCGTTCGTACGTGTGGCTGGCGATCTCCTACGACCACCGCATCATCGACGGTGCGGATGCCGCGCGCTTCCTGGGCGCGATCAAGAACCGCCTGGAGGCCGCGGACTTCGCGGCAACGCTGGGCATCTGATTCAGCCGGGGATCTGAGCCTGCTCAGTCCCCACCGGATGGCTGGTCCGCGACGTCGTACACGTCGCGGACCAGCCATCCGTCTTTCTCCCGCACCAGGACGAGCATCTGCTCGCCGCTCGTCGCCGTGCGCCCGAGTCGCGTGACCGCGATGTCGCCGTAGTCCTCGACCAGCGTCACCTCCCGACCCGCGGCGTCAGCTCCGAGCCGTTCGAGCACGCCCTGCGCGCCGCCCGCCACGATCGCGGTCGCGCAGTCGGTGTCGTTCTTCGCACGGCATCCGTCGATCGCCTTCAGCAACCGCGTCGCCGTCCGCTCGACATCGCCGTCCTCCCGGTCGGGTCGCGGCTGCTCGGGCGCCGGAGCGCCGGATTCCGAGGGTCGCGGTTCGTCAGGCTGCGTGACCTGTCCGAGCTCGGACGCCGAGGGCGACGGCGAAGCCTGCCGATCCGCGGCGACCGCCTGCGGCATCACGGCATCCTCATCGCCGCCAGGCCACAGCAACCCGCCCAGGATCACGAGCGCCGCCGCACCGGCTCCGACCAGCAGCATCCGGCCGCGCGGCGCACGCGTCCTCGCGCCACCGTCCACGCCGGCCTCCACGCCGGAGGACATCCTCGGCTTCGACGACGGGATGCTCTCGCGCAGGCGCTCGTGCAGGCGTGCGCCGACCAGCACGAGACGCTCCCGGAGCGAGCGCCGCTCCTCCAGCCGCCCGGCCACCTCGGCGAGGCCGGCACGGTGGAAGGACAGGGCGCGCACCCGCTCCGGAGCCGGCCAGGAGGCATCCGCCTCGGCTGCTTCGCGCTCGAGGGCGCGCGGGGCGGCGAGCTCGGTCAGCTCGCCCTCCCAGGCGTCGAGCTCACGCAGCACCATCCGGTGATCGGCCATCCCCACGGCGATCCGTGCCAGCATCCGCTGCATCGCGCGATCCGCGCACTCGTCTCGGACGCGCTCGACGAGCGCCAACGATGCGGCCGCGCAGGAGAGCCCCTCACCCGGGACGAACACCGGACGTCCGCCGTCCTCGAGCCACCAGCGGCCGGTGATCGGCCGCCCCGCCACCTCGACGATCCCGCGCATCAGACTGCCGACGAGGGTGACGATCTCGCCGGACGTCAACGGACGTCCGGCAGCGCACCGGCGGGCGATCAGCGTCTCGGCCGGTTCGACGCACCAGGGCAGCAATGCGCCGTGACCGTCGGCGGATCGCACGAGGTCTTGCACTCCGGCGACGTGCTCGGCGTCCGCGAACTCCCACAGCGCCGCCTCCGTCACTGCGGCGTCGATCAGCACTCTCCTCTGCTCACCGTCGCTGACGAGGTCGCCCGTGAACGGCGACTCCCCGCCGTCGAGCCGGCGGATCAGGCGATGCGCTCCCGGCACGAGCCCGAACAGGGACTCCGGATGCTGCTCCTCGACGTTCTCCATCGCTCCATGAGAGCGCATGCCTGCGACCCGCGAGGGCCGGCATCGCGACGATGGTGGAGAAGTCACGGGATACCCGCGGCTGTGCAGGGAGAACGACAGGGCGATGACTCGGTAGGCTGGTACCCATGGCAAAGCGTGCTCCCGAAGCTGAGAAGCGTCCCGGCTTCTTCTCCCAGATCCGTTCCCTGTTCCGGTTCACCCGGGAGGTCTACGGCTGGCTTCCCTGGGCGCAGCTCGCCATCCTCATCGGCGGCGTGCTCATCGGCCTGATCCTCGGCTTCCTTGTCGGCGGCGGCGCCGTGCTCTCGCTGATCCTGTGGGCCGTCACCGGTCTGATGTTCGGCATCCTCGGCGCCATGTTCCTGATGACCCGTCTGTCGACCAAGGCCATGTACGCCAAGATCGACGGGATGCCCGGCGCCAGCGGCCACGTGCTCAGCACCAGCCTCGGCCGCAGCTGGCAGGCATCCGACACCCCCGTGGGGATCAACCCGAAGACCCAGGAGGCCGTCTACCGCGCCATCGGCCGCGGCGGCATCGTCGTGGTCGGCGAGGGCACCCGTGGTCGCCTCACCCGCCTCGTGAACGAGGAGCGTCAGAAGGCGCAGCGCGTCGCCAACGGCGTGCCGGTGACCGTGCTGTACGTCGGCCACGGCGAGGACGAGGTCCCGATCTCCGACCTGGCCAAGCGCATCAAGAAGATCCCCAAGGCGATCGACAAGGCCACCATGGCCGCTGTCATCCGCCGCATCGACTCCGTGTCGCAGTCGCTCTCGTCGCTGCCGATCCCCAAGGGCATCGATCCCACCAAGGTCCGCGCGCAGCGTCCGCGCTGATCCGCGCCGCACTGCACGCAGCGAACGGCCCCTCACTCCAGCGGAGTGAGGGGCCGTTCCGCATTCACTCCCCCAGCGGCTCCTTGGGGAGGCGGCGCACGCGGGGCCGGCGGCGACGCTTCTCCGGGATCATCGAGCGCATCTCCTCGAGCTTGCCGAAGCACAGCAGCCGGTCCTCGGCCTCGAGCACCACGTGCTTGCGCGGGTTCGGGATGACGCTCACGCCCCGATGCAGGGTGAGCACCGTGATGTCGCGGTCCCACAGCCCCAGGTCGCCCAGCTTCATGCCCACCTGCTCCGCACCGCTGTGCACCATGAGCTCGGCGACGCCGTAGCCGGTGGAGACGCTCAGCCGCTGACGGATGTCGATGTCGGGGAACGCCACCTGGTTCGCGATGTAGTCGATGATCGCGCCGGCGACGTCGAGGTTGGTGGCCGCCTCGATGCCCTGCAGTCCGGGCGAGGAGTTGACCTCCATGACCAGCGGGCCCTCGTCGCTCTCGAGCATGTCGACACCGGCCACTCGCAGGCCCATGATCTGCGCGGAGCGGACCGCGGTCTGCTCGTACACCGGGTCCAGCGTCACCGGCTCCACGCGCCCGCCGCGGTGCACGTTGGAGCGGAACTCGTCGCCCTCGGCGACCCGTCGCATCGCGGCCACGACCCGATCTCCGACGACCAGGGCCCGGATGTCGCGTCCGCGGCTCTCGGCGATGAACTTCTGGATCAGCACGTTCTGCTTGGTGGAGTGCAGCGTCTCGATGATCGCCTCGGCCACCTTCACCTGCGGAGCGAGGATCACGCCGATCCCCTGAGTCCCCTCCAGCAGCTTGATCACGACGGGGGCGCCGCCCACGCGCTCGATCGCAGGACGCACGTCCGCGCGGTTGCGCACGAAAGCCGTGGCCGGCATGGCGATGTTGTGGCGGGAGAGGATCTGGTTGGCCCGCAGCTTGTCCCGCGCGCTGGAGATGCCGTTCGCGGTGTTCGGCGTGTAGACGTCCATCTGCTCGAACTGACGCACCACCGCCGTGCCGAAGTACGTGATGGAGTTGCCGATGCGGGGCAGGATCGCGTCGTAGTCGCTGAGCTGCCTGCCGCGGAAGAACAGGTCGGGGGCGTCAGCGGTCAGGTCGATCGCGAACCGCAGGGTGTTCAGCACCTTCACTGTGTGACCCCGCTGCTGCGCGGCTGCGCGAAGGCGCTGGGTGGAGTACGACTGCGGTGCCCGCGAGAGAACGGCGATCTTCACAGATGTTTCCTGCCAGGATGTAGGGGTGAATCGGTCTTCTCATTCAAACACGTCCACGGGGTGGCGCGAGTGGGTGTCGCTGCCCGAGCTGGGTGTCGACTGGATCAAGGCCAAGATCGACACCGGCGCGAGGACCTCGTCGCTGCATGCGTTCGACGTCGAGGAGTTCACCCGCGACGGCGAGGACTGGGTGAGGTTCGCCGTTCATCCCTGGCAGGAGACCAGGGAGGATGCCGTGGTGCACGAATGCCCCGTCCACGATCGCCGCGCCGTGCGCAGCTCATCCGGCCACGCCGAGCACCGGATCGTGGTGCTGCTGCGGATGCGGCTGGTCGGCCACGACGTGCAGGGCGAGGTGACGCTCACCAACCGCGACGAGATGGGCTTCCGGATGCTCATCGGCCGCCAGGTGCTGCGCCGCGGCTTCGTCGTCGATCCCGCCAAGTCGTTCCTGGGCGGCCGTGCCCCGCGCGAGATGCGCCGGAGGAACCGCGGGCGCGACTGAGCCCGGCCCTTCTACAGGCTCCGGGATCCGACTCGACGGGGTCGCTGAGCCTGTCGAAGCATCAGGACCTGATGAGCACCGTGCCGGCGATCTTGTCGTGCAGACCGCGCTGATCGGCATCCCAGATGACGGCGGGGATGACGACCACCAGCAGGAGCGTGCGGACGATCGGACGCCACAGCCCGACCCAGCCGCCCCCGAAGCGGACCACGCGCATGCCGAGGATGCGATGTCCCGGGCTCCCCCCGGCGGTCGGGATGAACAGGATCTGCAGCACCGCGAAGACCATCATCGGCGCGAACTGGCGCCAGCCGGCCTCTGCGGGCAGCGCCAGCGGGTCGTATCCGAGGAAGCCGAGCGCGATGAGCGTCGAGGCGAAGTAGTCGATCGCCAGCGCGCCGATCCTGCGTCCGGGGCGGGCGATGCTGCGAGGTCCGGTGGCGGGCAGACCGAGGCGTTCACCGGGGTAGTCGTTCACTCCCCCAGCCTACCGAGCACACGTAACATGCCCGAAACATGGCGGACACGGCTGGGAAACTCCCAATGCATAACCTGCGTAAGGTTGATGCAACCGATACCCGATCAGGAGTCGTACATGTTCAAAGAGCCCGCAGACGTCCTTCGCTACATCGAGGAGAACGACGTCAAGTTCCTCGACATCCGTTTCACCGACCTTCCGGGCGTGCAGCAGCACTTCAACATCCCGGCGTCCACGGTCGACGAGGACTTCTTCCGGGACGGACAGCTGTTCGACGGCTCCTCGATCCGCGGGTTCGCGTCCATCCACGAGTCGGACATGCAGCTCATCCCCGATGTCACGACCGCGTACCTCGACCCGTTCCGCGAGGCGAAGACCCTCGTGATGGTCTTCGACATCTACAACCCGCGCACCGGCGAGATCTACAGCAAGGACCCGCGTCAGGTCGCCAAGAAGGCCGAGAAGTACCTCGCCTCCACCGGCATCGCCGATACCGCGTACTTCGCCCCCGAGGCGGAGTTCTACATCTTCGACGAGGTGCGCTACTCCGTCACCGCCGGCGAGAGCTTCTACAAGGTCGACTCCGAAGAGGCGGCGTGGAACTCCGGCCGCGAGGAGGAGGGCGGCAACCTCGGCAACAAGACGCCGTTCAAGGGCGGATACTTCCCGGTCGCTCCGGTCGACAAGACCGCCGACCTGCGCGACGACATGACGCTGCGCCTGATCGACGCGGGCTTCCACCTGGAGCGCTCGCACCACGAGGTCGGCACCGCGGGCCAGCAGGAGATCAACTACCGCTTCGACACCATGGTGCACGCGGCCGACGACATCCTGAAGTTCAAGTACATCATCAAGAACACCGCCCAGGAGTGGGGCAAGACGGTCACGTTCATGCCCAAGCCGCTCTTCGGCGACAACGGCTCGGGCATGCACACCCACCAGTCCCTGTGGCTGGACGGCAAGCCGCTGTTCTTCGACGAGGCCGGATACGGGCAGCTCAGCGACATCGCCCGCTGGTACATCGGCGGTCTGCTCAAGCACGCGCACGCCGTGCTGGCCTTCACCAACCCGACGCTGAACAGCTACCACCGCCTGGTGAAGCACTTCGAGGCCCCGGTCAACCTGGCGTACTCCGCCGGAAACCGCTCCGCCGCGATCCGCATCCCGCTGACGGGCTCGAACCCGAAGGCCAAGCGCATCGAGTTCCGCGTGCCGGATGCCTCGGGCAACCCGTACCTGGCCTTCGCCGCGCAGATGATGGCGGGCCTGGACGGCATCAAGAACCGCATCGAGCCGATGGAGCCCATCGACAAGGACCTCTACGAGCTTCCCCCGGAGGAGGCCAAGAACATCCCGCAGGTGCCGAACTCCCTGCTCGACTCGCTCGAGGCGCTCCGCAACGACCACGACTTCCTGCTCGAGGGCGGCGTGTTCACGCAGGAGCTCATCGACACCTGGATCGACTACAAGTACGAGAAGGAGATCCTGCCGATCGCGCAGCGTCCGCACCCGTACGAGTTCGAGCTGTACTACGGCGTCTGAACCGCGCCTCTCTGCCTCGAGGGCCTGACTTCTTCCCGGAGTCAGGCCCTCGTGGCGTCTATCGCCTCTTCACGACCTGTCGCTCTCCCTCCAGGACGACGGCGGTTCGGCGTCGAGCGTTGACGATCGCGATGCTGACCAGCACGAGCGCGATGCCCACGGCCTGGAGCGGTGTGAGGATCTCGCCGCCGGCGAAGACTCCGAGCGCGACCCCGGTGACGGGATTGAGCAGACCGATCACGCCGACGACTCCCGCCGGAAGGTGGCGGAACCCCGTGAACCAGCAGACGAAGCCCAGGGCCGTCGCGATCAGGCTCGCGTAGGCGAACGCGGCGACCTCGACCGGGGTGACGGCGGGAGGCGCGCCCTCGATCACGGCTGCGGCCACGAGCAGCTCGAGCCCTCCGACCACGAGCTGCCATGCGGTCACCGTGAGCACCGGAGTGTCGTCCTGCCAGCGCCTGGTGAGGATCGCGCCGATCGACGAGAGCAGCATCGAGGCGATCGACGCCGCGATCCCCCACCCGTCCAGGGCTCCGGTCGCCGTTCCGACGATCAGCAGCACGCCGGCACCTCCGATCACCGCGCCGACGATCACGCGCGGTGCGGGCCGCTCGTCGATCAGCAGCCACGCGGCTCCCGCGATCGCGATCGGACTCAGCGACATCAGTGACGCGGCGACACTGGACGGCAGCAGCTGGGCCGCCACGTACACCAGGCAGAAGAACAGCCCCATGTTGAGCGTGCCGAGCACGACGGAACGCCACCACCACGCCCCCGTCGGCAGGCGTCGAGCCACGAGCAGCAGCACCAGCCCCGCCGGCAGCGCGCGGATCGCCGACCCCCACAGCGGCGACCCGGCCGGAAGGTACTCGTGCGTCACGAAGTAGTTCGACCCGAACGCGATCGGGCCGATCGCCGCGACGAGCGGCCACCGGGCCCTGTCCCACGCACGTCGCGGCCAGCGGTTAGTTTCCATGGAAACCATTATATGTTCCGCGGAAACTATGCTGGATGCATGGGCACGAACGACCGAGTGGGAACCTTCATCGAGCAGTGGCGTCGCGAGCGCCCGGATCTCGATCCGAGCCCGATGGCCGTCATCGGGAGGATGCGGCGCATCTCCGACGACTTCACGAGCGAACTGATCAGGAACTATCGCCGCTTCGGCCTGGGCGAGGGCGAGTTCGACGTCCTCTGCGCTCTCCGCAGGGCGGGATCGCCCTTCGCGCTCTCGCAGGGCGACCTCGCCCAGCACACGATGGTGACAGCCGGCGCCACGTCCAAGCGCGTCGACCGGCTCGAAGCGGCCGGTCTCGTGATCCGCAGTCAGCGCGAGGACGACACCCGTGGCCGCATCGTCGAGCTCACGCCGGAGGGACGCGCGCTCATCGATGAGGCCTATCCTGCGCATCTGCAGACGGAGCGCCGGCTGCTCTCGTCTCTCAGCGACGAGGAACGCTCGCAGCTCGAGCGCCTGCTCCGCAAGCTCGTGCGCGACTGAGCTCCCCACACCCTCGACCGGCGCGGCCCCGTCGGCAGCCCCAGTGGCCCTCAGGCGCCCAGGTAGCCGCTCAGGCGGCCATGGAAGCGCTCGCTGCGAGCGTCGAGACCGGTGATGCTGATCGTGGCCCCACGGCGCTCGTAGCGCGCCGCGATCGAGTCCAGGGCGGCCACGGTCGAGGCATCCCAGATCTGCGCCGCACCCAGGTCGATGACCACGGACGCCGGATCCTCGGCGTACCGGAAGTGCTCGACCAGATCGTTGCTGCTGCCGAAGAACAGCGGTCCGCGCACGGCGTAGCGCACGCTCGCGCCGTCGGAGGACGGCATCCGCTCCACGCTGATCACGTGCGCCACACGGCGCGCGAAGAGGATCATCGCCAGGATGACTCCGGCGATGACGCCGTAGGCGAGGTTGCTCGTCAGCACGACGGTGCCGATGGTGACGACCATGACGATCGTCTCCGAGAGCGGCATCCGCCGCAGCGTCGACGGACGCACGCTGTGCCAGTCGACCGTGGTGACGGCGACGACCATCATCACCGCGGCCAGCGCCACCATCGGGATCTGCCCCATCAGCGAGCTCAGCCCGGTGACGAGGGCCAGCATGAACCCGCCCGCCACGAACGTGGAGATCCGCGTCCGCGCACCGCTGGTCTTCACGTTGAGCACGGTCTGCCCGATCATCGCGCATCCCGCGACGCCGCCGTAGAAGCCCGCGGCGATGTTGGCGACGCCGAGCGCCCACGACTCCCGCCCCTTGTGCGACGGGGTCTCGGTGATCTCGTCCACGAGCTTCGCCGTCAGCAGCGATTCCATCAGCCCCACCAGCGCCACGCTGATCGCGGTCGGCAGGATCAGCTGCAGGGTCGACAGATCCAGCGGCACATCCAGCGGGGTGAAGCCGGGCAGGCCGCCGCCGACGGGGCCCTCGTCGGCGACGTCGGGCACGGTCATCCGGCCGATGATGACGACCGCGGTCACCACCACGATCGCGACGAGTGGAGACGGAATCGCCGTGGTCAGCCTCGGCAGGAGGAGCACGATCGCGAGAGTCAGTGCGAACAGACCCCATACCGGAAGGCCCGCTCCGATGACGTGCGGCAGCTGCGCGACGAAGATCAGGATGCCGAGCGCGTTGACGAACCCGAGCATGACCGACCTCGGCACGTACCGCATCAGCCTGGCCAGCCCCAGGACTCCGAAGACGATCTGCAGGAGGCCCGCCAGGACGACGGTCGGAAGCACGTACTTCACGCCGTGCTCGTGCACGAGCGGCGCGATGACCAGTGCCACGGAGCCCGCGGCGGCCGTGATCACGCCGGGTCGCCCGCCGAGGAACGTCATCGTCAGGCAGAGCACGATCGACGCCACCAGGCTCGTCATCGGGTCGACGCCGGCGACCACCGAGAACGAGATCACCTCCGGCACCAGCGCGAGGGTCGTCACCAGCCCGGCGAACACCTCGCGGGAGAGCTGTCGCGGGCTGCGCAGCGCAGCGAGCACGCCGAACGTCGGGTGCGATGAGGGCATCGGGACTCCTGCCAGAGGGGACGCCCGATTCTATCCGCGCCGGTGGGCGCATCCGGCGCCCGAGGTCGACGTCAGGCCGACTCGTCCGCGAGCACTCGACGGTAGACGCCCGAGACGAGCTGCTGAAGCTTCCCGTCCGCAGGTGCGGCGGCGAGCCGCATCGTGAGCCGATCGCCGTCGGATGCCAGGACCATCACGTTGCGCCCGCGCTCCGAACGGCGCTCCAGGATCAGTTCGCCGTCCTCCCACGCGGACGATCCCGCCGAGACGGGGACGAACCCGTAGGAGTCGAACCACCACCAGCCACCGTCCGAGACCACGCCATGCCCGGTCATGTCCCCGTCGGCGCGATGCTCCGCGTAGTCCACGAGCAGGGTGCCTCCGGGTCCCGGGGTGAGGAGCAGCTCGGCCGTCGCGCGGCCGGCCGGCGTCCACGCCGTCGCGTACACGTCCTCCTGCCCCGCCCATCGTCCGTGGAGTGCCTCGAAGCCGCCGTCCATCCTGCGCCCGTCCTCTCCTCGGTCCGTGGCCGTCAGCACAGCACGCGGAGCGCGGCCGGCTGCACGCGCACCTCGAGCGCCGAGACGTCGCCGGCCTCCTCGCCGTCGATCTCGAACGCCGACGGCATGGAGAGCCGAACGCGGATGTTCTCGCCGGAGAGGTGCTGCGCGGCATCCGTGCTGACCGTCTCCTCATCGCGTGCGAGCACACGCCGGATGCCGTTGTCCCAGACGATCGTGCGCAGGGTCTGCATCCACTGGGCGGCGCCGTCGGCGCTCACGAGCAGCAGGTCCAGCCGGCCGTCGTCGGGCACGGCGTCGGGAAGCAGCGTCACGCCGCCCTGGATCGCCCCGCAGTTGCCGATCAGCAGGGTGTGGCCGCTGAGCACCTGCTCGTCCCCGTCGTCGATGCGGAGGGTGAATTCCATCGTCTCGGCGGCGGTGAGAGCACGCCCCATCGCCTCGACGTAGGCCAGCCAGCCCGCTCTGTCCTTCAGATCGTCGTCGGTCTCGGCGAGCATGTGCGCGTCCAGGCCCGACCCGATCATCACCAGGAAGCCCGTCTCGTCCTCCGCGTCGTCGGCGCGCACCCAGCCCATGTCGATGTCGCGCGTGCGGCCTGCGGCGATCGTCGTGAGCGCCTTCGGGATGCTCGCGAGCGGGATGCCGAGGTTGCGGGCCAGCAGATTGCCGGTGCCCTGCGGCACGATGCCCAGCGCGGGGGCGCCTTCTCCCTGCTGCGCGATGACCTCCGCCACCACCCGGACCGTGCCATCGCCGCCGACCGCGATGACCACGTCGCATCCGGCCCGCACGGCGGCCTCGGCCATCGAGCGCCCGGGGTCGTCTGCGGACGTCTCCCACCACTGCACGTCGTCATCCGCGGAGAACGCGGCCTCGACGGCATCCCTCAGCGCCGCCTCGTCGATCTTCGTCGGATTCCACACGATCCCGATGCGCTCGGACATGACTCCCCCTCGTGTTCCTTCTCAGCCGTAGAAATGGGTCTCGAACACCCGCCGGGCGCGACGCGTGACCCGAAGATAGTCC
Organism: Microbacterium sp. 22195; assembly: GCF_052056515.1. Lineage (NCBI taxonomy): Bacteria > Bacillati > Actinomycetota > Actinomycetes > Micrococcales > Microbacteriaceae > Microbacterium > Microbacterium sp. 22195. The sequence continues at coordinate 359,367 of NZ_JBQEPE010000001.1, read as the reverse complement.
TCCTCGAGCAGCATGGCGCCGCGGTCAGGGTAACCCAGCAGGCGACCGACGCCGTCCAGCTCGCGGTGGTCGACCGGCAGCACGTCGCGCGTCTGGCCTGTGAGCAGCGTCATCGCCGAGCGCAGCCGGCTGCACAGCACCCAAGCCTCGCGCAGCCGCTCCGCCGCGGCGGCGGGCAGCAGGTCGGCGAGCACGGCGGCGTCCAGCGCCTGCAGCGTGGAGGTCGTCCGCAGGTCGGGGACCCGGTGCCCGTGCTGCAGTTGCAGCACCTGCACCATCCACTCCACGTCGCTGAGGGTTCCGGGGCCGAGCTTGAGATGCCGGCGAGGATCCACTCCCTGCGGCAGGCGCTCGCCCTCAACCCGTGCCTTGATGCGCTTGATCTCGCGCACGTCCTGCAGCGAGACCTGCTCGGGGAAGCGGATGCCGTCGGCGAGCTCCATGAACCGGCCGATGAGCTTCACGCTGCCGGCGATGCCGCGGGCGCGCAGCAGCGCCTGCGCCTCCCAGGACAGCGACCAGCGCCGGTAGTACTGCGTGTACGCCTCCAGGGTCCGGACGATCGGTCCGTTGCGTCCCTCCGGGCGCAGGTCGGCGTCCAGGTCGAGCGGCAGCCTGTGATCGGTCAAGTGCTCGCGCAGGCCTGCGACGATGCTCGCGGCCAGCTGCTGGGCACGCTGCGGCTCGACGCCGTTCGGCTCGTAGACGAACAGCACATCGGCATCCGATCCGAAGCCGAGCTCGGCCCCGCCGAAGCGGCCCATCGCGATGATCGAGAAGTCCAGCGCGTCGTCCTCGGGCGGCACGACCTCGCGCCGCACCGCACGCAGCGCGGCCTGGATCGTGGCCTCGCTGATCTCGCTGATGGCTCGCGCCATCTCATGAACGCCGACGTGATCGAGCACCGCGCCCATGGCGGTGCGCAGCAGCTCCCTGCGGCGCAGCGCCCGTACGGCCTTCATCGCCGGGCCGATCGTGGCGTGCCGGGTCTGGATGGCCCGCGCCTCCTCGTCCAGCGCCGCCCCGCTGCGCAGGGTGAGATCGCTCGCGGAGTCCAGCCACGCCACCGACTCAGGGATCCACTCCATGAGCTCACCGACGTAGCGCGAGCTGGAGAGCACACGGGTGAGTCGTTCTGCGGCCCCGGACGAGTCGCGCAGCATCCCCAGGAACCAGTGCGTGTCGCCGAGCCGCTCGCTGATCCGGCGGAACGCGATCAACCCGTAGTCCGGGTCGGTACCGTCTGCGAACCACCGCAGCATCACCGGCATGAGGTAGCGCTGGATGCTGGCCTTGCGGCTCAGGCCCGCGGTCAGCGCCGCGATGTGGCGCAGCGCGCCTGCCGGATCGCGGAAGCCGATGGCCGCCAGACGATCGGCGGCCTGCCCGGTGGTGAGCGCACGCTCCTCGGCGGGCAGCGAGGCCACAGCCGCGAGCAGCGGCCGGTAGAACAGGCGGACATGCTGCTCCCGCACGTCGCGCCGCAGGTTCTCCCACAGCTGGCGCAGGGCGGGGCCCGAGTCGGCCAGTCCCGTGGCTCGCGCCAGTCTGCGCATGCCGTCGTCGTCGCGGGGCATCAGGTGGGTGCGGGTCAGTTCGTGCAGCTGCAGGCGGTGCTCGAGCAGGCGCAGCACCCGGTACTGCTCGGCGAACGCCGCGCCCTCGACCCGTCCGATGTAGCCGCCTTCGGCCAGCGCCTCCAGCGACTCCAGGGTGCCGCGCGTGTGCAAGCTCGGGTCGCTGACGCCGTGCACCAGCTGCAGCAGCTGCACCGTGAACTCGATGTCGCGCAGGCCGCCAGGGCCGAGCTTGAGCTGGTACGGCACGTCATCGGCGGGGATGTTGTCCGTGACGCGCTCCCGCATGCGCTGAACGCTGTCGACGAAGTCCGACCTCTCGGCGCTGGTCCACACGCGAGGCTGCACGGCGGCGATGTACTCGGCTCCCAGCTGCGCGTCCCCGGCGAGCGGACGCGCCTTCAGCAGCGCCTGGAACTCCCAACTCTTCGCCCAGCGGTCGTAGTAGGCCTCGTGCGAGGCGAGGGACCGCACCAGAGCGCCCTGCTTGCCCTCCGGCCGCAGGGCGGCGTCCACCTCCCACAGCGGCGGCTCCGCGTCGATGCCGGAGAGCACACGCATGGTCTCGCGGGCGAGCCTGGTCGCCACGTCGATAGCGCGCGCCTCGCTCACGATCCGCTCATCGCCGGTGCCGGCGACGAAGATCACGTCCACGTCGCTGAGGTAGTTCAGTTCTCGGGCGCCGGCCTTGCCCATCCCGATGATCGCCAGCCTGGTCGCGGCGACCTCCGCTCGCGGGATCCCGGCGTCCGTCACGGTCGCGCGGGCGACGGCGACAGCGGCTTCGAGCGCGGCACCCGCGGCATCCGCGAGAGCTGCAGAGACGTCCGCGATGGCCGCTGTCGGGTCGGCGGATGCCGTGTCCGCCGCGACGATGCCCGCCAGCGCGCGGCGGTAGGCGATCCGGAGCCCGCCCTCGGGCCGGGCGGCTCGCGCGAACCCATCCTGCGCGTCGACGGCTGCGAGCAGCGTCTCGACGAGCTCCTGCGCGGTCGGCAGCTCTTCGCGCTGCACGAGGCCCGCGTCGAGCTGCTCGGGGCGCCGGGCGAAGAAGTCCGCGATGCCGCCGGAGACGCCCAGCACCCGCCAGAGCGCCGATCGGGCACCCGGATCCTGCAGCACCGTCCTGACCCGGGAGGGATCGCGACGGGCGATGCGCAGGATGCCCGCGACAGCGGCATCCGGGTCCGCGGCGCCCAGGCCGTCGATGAGCTCGGCGCGCTCCAGTCCGGTCAGCTCGGCCAGCTCGGAGAGCGCGGCCGACGCGGCCGTCAGCTCGACGAAGCCGAGCCGGGCCAGCGCCGACAGCGAGACGGACGCATCAGGTCGTGCCATGACTGGGACTCAGAGCAACCCGAGGTTGTTCTGCAGCTCGAACGGGGTGACCTGCCCGCGGTACGCCTCCCAGTCCTTGCGCTTGTTCAGCAGCACGTAGTTGAAGACCTGCTCCCCCAGGGTCTCTGCGACCAGCTCGGAGTCCTGCATGTACTCCAGCGCGTGGTCCAGGCTCGCCGGCAGTGGTGCGTACCCGAGGGCGCGGCGCTCCGAGTCGCTCAGCGACCAGACGTTGTCCTCCGCCTCGGGCGGGAGCTCGTACTCCTCCTCGATGCCCTTCAGACCGGCGGCCAGCATCAGCGCGTAGGCGAGGTACGGGTTCGCGGCGGAGTCGAGGGCGCGGTACTCCACGCGCGTCGACTGGCCCTTGTTCGGCTTGTACATCGGCACCCTGATGAGGGCCGAGCGGTTCGCGTGCCCCCACGTGACGAAGCTGGGGGCCTCGTCGCCGCCCCACAGGCGCTTGTACGAGTTGACGAACTGGTTGGTCACTGCCGCGATCTCGTTGGCGTGCCGCAGCAGGCCCGCGATGAACCGCCGGCCGGTGAGGGACAGCTGGTACTCCGCGCCCGCCTCGTAGAAGGCGTTCACGTCGCCCTCGAACAGCGACAGGTGCGTGTGCATGCCGCTGCCGGGGTGGTTGTTGAGTGGCTTCGGCATGAACGTCGCGTACACGCCCTGCTCGATCGCGACCTCCTTCACGACCGTGCGGAAGGTCATGATGTTGTCGGCCATGGTGAGGGCGTCCGCGTAGCGCAGATCGATCTCGTTCTGGCCGGGACCGCCCTCATGGTGGCTGTACTCGACCGAGATGCCGAGGTCCTCCAGCATCCGCACCGCGCTGCGCCGGAAGTCGTGCGCGGTGCCGCCCGGAACGTTGTCGAAGTAGCCGGCCGAGTCGACGGGGACGGGGCCGTCCGGCCCCACCTGCGAGGACTTCAGCAGATAGAACTCGATCTCCGGGTGCGTGTAGAACGTGAACCCGGCGTCCGCCGCCTTCGCGAGTGCCCGGCGCAGCACGTTGCGCGGGTCGGAGACCGCGGGGCGGCCGTCCGGGGTCGTCAGATCGCAGAACATCCGCGCGGTCGGGTCGACCTCCCCGCGCCACGGCAGGATCTGGAAGGTGGACGGGTCGGGCTGCGCGAGCAGGTCCGACTCGAACGTGCGGGTCAGGCCCTCGATCGCGGAGCCGTCGAAGCCAATGCCCTCCGCGAACGCGCCCTCCACCTCGGCGGGCGCGATCGCGACCGACTTGAGGGTGCCGATCACATCGGTGAACCACAGGCGCACGAACTTGACGCCGCGCTCCTCGATCGTGCGGAGGACGAAATCGCGCTGCTTGTCCATGCTCACTCGTCGTCGCCGGAGCCGGCGCGGGACGAGCTTCCCCAGGAATCGTCGGCGGCGTCGTCCTCCGCCCAGGCCCGCGACCTCTCCTGGAGCTTCTCCGGGGCATGCGCAGCCTCGTCGGCCGTGTCGAACGGACCCACCCGGTCGACCGCGGCGGAGAGCATGCCGAACTCCACCTCGCCCGTGCTGAGGTTGTACCAGTACTTGTCGTCGCCGTCAGCCATGTCAGCTCCTTCGTCGGGATCTGTCACGATCCTAATCGTCCGGACCGATCTGGATAGGCTGTTCGGCATGGCACAGCAGGCAATCGGCGTCGACATCGGCGGCACCGGCATCAAGGCAGGAATCGTCAACCTCGAGCACGGCACGCTCGACTCGGATCGCGTGCGTGTCGACACGCCCAAGGGCGCACGCCCCGCGGACGTGCTGGACACCGTGCGCGAGGTGCTGGACACGCTGGGCGTGACCGGTTCCCAGCTGCCGCTGGGCGTGGCCTTCCCCGCGATCGTCAAGCGCGGGCGGACGCTGTCAGCTGCGAACATCGCGCAGGACTGGGTCGGCTTCGAGGCCGAGAAGTTCTTCGAGGACGGCCTGGGCCGCCACATCGCGTTCGTCAACGACGCGGATGCCGCGGGCGTCGCCGAGGCGCGCCACGGTGCGGCACGGGATGCCATGGGGCTCACGATCCTGACCACGCTCGGCACCGGAATCGGCTCGGCCTTCCTCTACGACGGCGTGCTCGTGCCGAACACGGAGCTCGGCCACATCAAGCGCGAGGGCGAGTCCATCGAGAAGTGGACCGCCTACTCCGCCATGGAGCGCGAGAGCCTGTCCTGGGAAGCCTGGGGCGAGCGGCTGCAGGAGTTCTACAGCCAGATCGAGTTCCTGTTCAGCCCCGACCTGTTCGTCGTCGGCGGCGGCGTCTCCAAGCATCCGGAGAAGTTCCTGCCGCTGCTCGAGCTGAACACCCCGATCGTCGCGGCCGTGCACCGCAACGCGGCCGGCATCATCGGCGCTGCGTCGCTCGCCGCGGACTAGGACCCACGACATGCGGAAGGCCCCGATCGCATGATCGGGGCCTTCCGCATGCCTGTGGAGGTGGCACGTGACTCAGCGCATGTGCAGCCTGCGGGAGTGAGCTCGTCGCCCGCCGATCACGACGAGCGCGACCACGACCAGCACCGCGCCGGCGCCCGCGGCGACGACGGTGGGCGTCAGTTCGACGAAGGCCGCGGCCAGGCTCAGGATCGTCCCCACGATCCAGCCGGCGACGGGGATGCCGATCTCGTCGCTCCCCCTGATCAGCACGACGCAGGTGATGACCGCGCTGAGCGCGGCGATCACCGCCCCGGCGATCCCGACGGGCACCATCACGGCTGCGACCGCGAACTGGATGGCCAGCGTGTTCATCGTGCTCCCTGCGTGCTGTGCGTGTCCGACACGGGAAGAGACGCCGTGCCGGCCCTTTCATTACGCGGGAATCGGGATTCTCCCGAAGACGGAGAGACCCGTCCGACCGGGGAACCCCTGTCGGACGGGTCGAAATGCGAGCGGGCCGGCCTGTACGCCGGGTTCTGTTCAGGAGCTCGCGCTCCCTTGACGGCCATCTCTCTCGGCGACACGTTGCCGTGCCGCTCCAGCAACCTACCCGAGGACTCGGCGGGCCGCGTCGACGTCCTCTGTCTGGTCTTGCTCCGGGCGAGGTTTACCTGGCGGGACATGTCACCATGTCCCCCGGTGGTCTCTTACACCACCCTTTCACCCTTACCCCGCGTCACGAGGACGGGGGCGGTCTTCTCTCTGTGGCACTTTCTCGCGGATCACTCCGGGTGGGTGTTACCCACCGCCCTGCCCTGCGGAGCCCGGACGTTCCTCGGTGCGCTCTCGCGCCACGCGACCGTCCGGCCGACCCGCTCGCCCTCCGATTCTACCGGGACGCGCGTCACTTCCCCGCGTCGGCGCTGATGTGCAGATCCAGAGGCACGTCGATCGCGAACCCGGGGAACAGGCGTGCTGTCGCCGCCTCGGCGGCGCCGCGCACGGCGGACGCCACGGCATCCGCCTGCTCCGCCGGGCAGTGCACGATCACCTCGTCGTGCAGGAAGAACGCCAGATGCGCCCGCGTGGAGAAGACCGGGCCGGATGCCGGGGCGGGGGCGGATGCCGCCGGCAGCGCCATCAGGCGATGCCGGATCTCGGCGAGCCACAGCAGCGCCCACTCCGCGGCCGTACCCTGCACCACGAAGTTGCGGGTGAAGCGTCCGCGGTCCCTGGCGCGGCTGCGCGCACGCGACTCGTCCGCACCTCCCGCACCCGGATCGCTGGCCTGCGACTGCGCACGGCGCCAGGCCTCGTCCGGGCGCGGGGAGCTGCGACCCAGCAGCGTGCTGACGACGCCGCCCTCCTCGCCGGTGCGCGCCGCGGCGTCCACCAGGCCCATCGCCCGCGGATACACCGAGCGCAGTCGTGGCACGAGGCGACCGCTCTCGCCCGTGGTCGCGCCGTACATGGCTCCCAGCACCGCATACTTGGCCTCCTGGCGCGTGGCGACCGCACCCGAGCGCACGACCCCGTCGTACAGATCGGCGCCGCGCGCAGCATCCGCCATCGCGGCGTCGTGCGACATCGCCGCCAGCACGCGGGGCTCCAGCTGCGCCACGTCGGCGGCGACGAAGGTCCAGCCCGGATCGGCGTGCACGGCCGTTCGCAGCTGCCGAGGGATCTGCAGCGCTCCGCCGCCCGAGGATGCCCACCGACCGGTGACGACGCCTCCGGTCAGGTAGACCGGCCGGAAGCGATCCTCGTGCACCCACTCGTCGAGCCAGGCCCAGCCGTTGGCGGCGAACAGCCGCGACAGCTTCTTGTACTCCAGCAGCGGCTCCACCACCGGATGGTCGATCTCGGACAGCTCCCACTTCGAGGTCGAATCCACGAACACCCCGACGCGATGCAGCGCGCGCAGCACCCGCGGTGGACTGTCGGGGTTCAGGTCCGGGTCGTTCAGCGCATCCGCGATCCTCGTGGCCAGAGCCGCCATGCGCGCGGGCCGCGCCCCGCGCAGCGGCTTGGCCCCCAGCGCCTCCTCCAGGATGCGCTGGTGGATCGCCGTGCTCCAGGGCAGTCCAGCCGCGGTCATCTCCTCCGCGATCAGCGCGCCGGTGGACTCGGCGGCGCACAGCAGAGCCAGCCGGGCATCGGGCGCGCGGCCGAGAGCTCCCTGCTGGGCCCGCCACTGCGTCAGCGCCTCGTCGAAGTCGTCGGAGCGCGGCAGGCTCGGCAGATCGACCTCGAACAGACCCGGTTGCACAGCGGCGTCCTGCACCTCGTCGGTGCGCACCCACCGCGGCGACGGGGGCAGAGGCTCGGCCAGCGATGCCGTGTCCCGCAGGATGGCGTGGCAGAGCAGCAGGTCGTGCGCGCGGCGCAGCCGGATGCCGGACGCGAGCAGCGGCGGATAGAAGGTGCGCAGTGAGCGCACGGTCCAGCGCGGCGAGCGACGCTCCTCCAGCTCCCGCACGCGATCCGGCAGCTCCTCGTCCGAGACGCGCTCCGCCTCGACGGCCGCGAGCGGATCCTCCAGCACGGCCAGCATCCAGCCTCGTCCGTCAGCGGCGCGGGCCACCAGAACGTGCGGCGGCGTCGACGACGGTGCGGGCGAGCTCACGGCATCCGGTCTACCACCGACATCCGACGTCGTTCCCGTCATGAACCGGCGACGGTGCGCCGGACGCGCGTCACAGCCCGGACTCCTCCGTGCGCACGAGGATCGCCCCGCACTCGGGGCAGGAGAGCACCTCGTCCGGTGCGGCCTTGCGCACCTCGGTGAGGTCGGTGCCGGCGAGCACCATGCGGCATCCCTCGCAGACGCCGCGGCGCAGCAGCCCGACGCCGATCCCGCCGCGGGCGGAGCGCCGCTCGTACTCGGCCATCAGGTCTGCCGCGACGGTGCCGGCGAGAGCGGCGCGATCGCGGGTGAGGTGCTCGGACTCGGTCGCGGCGGCGGCCATCTCGGCCTTCGCCGCAGCGGTCAGCGCGGCGCCCTCCGACTGGGTCTGGTCGATCAGCGCCTGCTGGGCGTCGACGGCCGCCTGCGCCTCCTCCACGCGCCCCATGACCTCCAGCTCGGAGTCCTCGAGCATGGAGATGCGACGGGTCAGGCTGTCGATCTCGTTCTCCAGCGCCTGCGCCTGCTTGGGGTCGGTCGCCGAGGTCAGCCGCTCGCCGTCCCGATCACGGCGCTGGGTCGCGAGTGCCACGTCCGACTCCAGGCGCTTCAGCTCGGCACGCGCGTCGTCGAGGGCTCCCGCGAGGGAGGTCAGCTCGGCCAGCTGCTGCTTGCGCACGCCGGCGAGCTCGTTGATGCGTGCGCCCTGCGCGGGCTGCGTGCGAGCACGCTCCGCCTGCTGGAGCCGACGGTCGAGTTCGGCGATCTCGAGCAGGGTGCGCTGGTTCTCGGGAGTGGCTTTCACGCTGTCAAATCTATCCGGTGCGGGTGGTCCCGTCGACGCGCACCGCGTGAGCCCGGCGCGTAGGCTGGCGGCACGTCGATCCGGAGGAGTCCCATGGCCGCCATCCCTCAGTTCACCGCGCACAACGGCTTCGCCCTCCCCGCCGTCGGGCTGGGCACCTACGGTCTGCGCGGGCAGGCCGGAGCGGATGCCGTGGCCGAAGGCATCCGAGGCGGCTACCGCCTGATCGACACGGCGTTCAACTACGAGAACGAGGGGATCGTGGGCGCAGGGGTGGCGGCATCCGGAGTCGACCGCTCAGACCTCATCGTCACGACCAAGCTTCCCGGCCGCCATCACGAGAGCGCGAAGGCGCGCACCAGCATCGAGGAGAGCCGAGCCCGGCTGCACCTGGACGCGACGGACCTGCACCTGATCCACTGGCCCAACCCGAGCAGGGACCTCTATGGAGAGGCGTGGCGGGCGCTCGTCGACGCGCAGCGCGACGGCCTCGTCCGGCAGGTCGGCGTGTCGAACTTCCTCGCCGCGCACCTCGACCGCATCGAGGCCGAGACGGGCGTGCGGCCGGTCGTCAACCAGATCGAGGTGCATCCGTACTTCCCGCAGTCAGACGCTCTGGCGCTGCACGCCGAGCGCGGCATCCTGACTGTCGCGTGGAGCCCGCTGGGCCGCGCGAAGGAGGTCGTCGAGGAGCCCGTGATCATCGAGATCGCGCAGGCGCACGGCATCAGTCCCGTGCAGACCGTCATCGCCTGGCACGTCGCGCGAGGCACCGTCTCGATCCCCAAGGCGTCGTCGGCTGATCATCAGCGCGCCAACCTCGCCGCCGCGGCGGTCGTGCTGGACGCGGCCGAGGTCGAGGCGATCACGGCGCTGGGCCGAGCCGACGGCCGCCTGTTCGACGCCGACCCCGCCGCGCACGAGGAGATGTGACCCTCACCGCACGTCTGGACTCTCGCTGGGGGCGCGCGTACTTCGGCGCACAGGCCGCCGCGGGCGCGCTGTGGTGGGCTGCTGTCGCGCTCTCCCCCGGCATCCGGATGCTGACGCTCGGCGACCTCTCCGCGGGACTGGTCGCCGCAGTCGACATCCCCCTCTTCGTCGTCGCGTCTGCGCTCGCCGCTTTGGGGGTGAGGCTCGCCGCCGAGATCACGGCCGGCTGGACCGTGCTGGTCACGGCGGCGATGGCCCTGTACTCGACGATCACGTCGCTCGCGGGGTGGGGCTCCCTGCTCATGATCGCCGCGTCGGTCAGCTCGGTGGGCGCGCTGCTGCTGGTCCGGCTGAACCGGATTCCCTCGGAGTGGCTGCTGATCGGGCCGTTCCGGGCGCGCGAAGCCACGTCGGCGCCCCCGCGAACTCAGCTGCTGCGCACGGCCGGCCAGATCGTGGTCTTCTGGGGCGTCTGCCTCGTGGTCGTCCCCGCGGGCATCGCGCTCGTCGAGCTCCGGTGGGGACTGCGGATGCCGTTCCCGCCCGCCGTCGCGATCTCCGGCATCGTCCTCCTCGCGGCCGCCTCCGCGCTCGGCATCTGGTCGGCGGTCACGATGGCGGGGCACGGTGACGGGACCCCGCTGCCGGTCGCGACCGCCCGGCTGCTCGTCGTGGGCGGCCCTTACCGGTTCGTGCGCAATCCGATGGCCATGGCCGGGATCGCGCAGGGCGTGGCAGTCGGCCTGATGTGCGGCTCGTGGCTCGTCGTGATCTACGCGCTGTGCGGATCGCTGGTGTGGAACGACCTCATCCGGCCGTGGGAGGAGCGGGATCTCGTCGCCCGGTTCGGCGCCTCGTACGAGGCGTATCGCGACCACGTGTCCTGCTGGATCCCGCGGCGCCCACGCCGCCGTTCCTCCGGTTCCGTCAGCGACCCCCTCGTATACTGACCGGGATGTCCGAGCACACCGATTCCGCGTCCTCCCCGGCCCCTGCGACCCGCGCCGAGGCGCGCCGTGGCACCGACCGCAGCGGCGGCGGCGCCGACATCAGCCGAGCGCTGGACCGGCACGATCGCCGGATCGGATGGATGGACCTGCTGCGCGGACTCTCGATCCTGCTGGTGATCCTGCACCACAGCACCCAGATCACCGCCTACCGGATCGGCGAGGTGCCCGGCGCCTTCGAGTTCGTGAGCAACTTCTTCGCGCCGTTCCGCATGCCGATGCTGATGTTCCTCTCCGGGCTGCTGGTCGCGGGCTCGCTGCACGCGCCGACCGGCAAGTACGTCTGGGGCAAGGTGCGCCGCATCCTGTGGCCGATCTTCGTCTGGACGCTGGTGTACGCGGCGATGGAGTTCGTGGCGGAGCCGTCTCAGGTGAAGTACATGCCGTGGGAACTCGGCTTCTGGAACACCTACCTGTGGTTCATGCAGTTCATCTTCGCGTACTACATCATCGCGCTCCTCATGAAGTGGCTGCCGATCTGGGTGCTGTTCGCGGTGCCGTTCGTGCTGATGTTCGTGATCCCCGCCGACCTCGAGCTGCTGCGCCGCTTCTTCTATCTGATGCCGTTCTTCTTCCTGGGCGCGTTCATCGAGAAGCACTGGGACGAGTACGCCAAGCGCCTGAGCGTGCCGCTCGCGGCGGGACTCGCGATCATCCCGATCGGTGTCGGCCTGTACTCCGGTCTCATCGACCCGCTCTGGTACGAGCCCCTCTCGGCGGTGCCCGCGATGCTCGGGATCATGATCCTGGTGCGGCTCACCGCCGCCGCGCCGGATGCCCGCTGGCTGGCGCCCGCCCGGTTCGTGGGCAGGTACTCCCTGATCTACTACGTCTCGCACTACCCCGTCTTCGCCGCCCTGGGGTGGCTCGCGCTGAAGGCCGGGTTCGACAACCCGACGCTGGGTCTGCTGGTCATCTTCCTGGCGACCGTGGCGATCTCGACGGGCTTCGCCCTGCTGGGCCGCCGGATGCCGGTGAGCCTGCTCTTCGAGCTTCCGCGCCGCCTCTGGCCGGCGAAGAAGGCCGCCGCCTGACGCGCTGCCTGACAGCGTCTCTGGTGCTGTGAGCATGGAGGATCAGCCGCCCGTGCCGTGGTTTCGTCGTCATCCCCGGCGAATGATCATCGGTGTTCTCACGATCGTCGCCCTCGTCGCAGGCGTGATCGGGCTCGTTCAGATCTCGAACGCGGTCCGGGGCGGCTATGCGATCGAATACGCCGAGGTGATCAGCGCCGAGGACTATGCAGCGCTGGTCCGCGCTGTCGTCACGACGACCGGGAGCGACGAGGTGTTCGGGATCTCCATCGACCACGTCGAAGCCGCAGCATCCGACACGGCCGTTCCCGACGTGACGACATCCGTGGTCACCGCGCCGACCACGAGCCATCCCTTCGGGGCATCGTGGGAGTGGCGCGAGGGCGCACTCGTGCTGCTCGCGGCCCTGACGTCCGATGACACACCGGCAGGAGATGGCTCCTTCCCTCTCGGCGACATCGCCCCCGAGGAGTTGAACCTGATCGACCGTCGCATCCGCGACGCCATGCCGTACGGCGTCACCGAGGCGACCCTGACCGTTCAGAAGCACGGCGACGGCCCCGTGATCCGGGTGCACGCCCGCAACCGCGGCACGGATGACAAGGTCGATGCCCGCGCGACATCCGAAGGACGCATCATCGATGGCACCGTCTGCATCGCGACGGGCCACCACCGCGGTGGCGGCGTCACGTTCAGCTGTCATGCGGTGAAGTAGCGAAGGCGGAAGGGCTCCGACCCGGGTGGCTCTGGGGGTGGTCCCGAACGACTTCGCCCTCGGGCACGGCCGCGCGCGTAGCGCGCGACGGACGCCCCGGTCAAGGCCCTGCCGCGGCGCGGTGTCGTCATGGAGACTCGCCTCCTCGACGTATGGGAGGGCATCGATGACCATCACCGCACCCGCGCTCGCCGGCGCCGCCGTCCGTCCTCGGGGCCCGCTGGGCGAGGCCGTTCTGGACGCTCTGACCGCCGCGGAGCCCGCCGACCAGGAGACGCTGGCCCGGCAGGCCGAGGCCGCCCTGCGCTCCTGTTCGGGCATCACGACGGACGAGGACATCCAGCTCGCGCTCTTCCTGCTGTACGCCTCGGCGTACGGCACCCTGGACGGCCTCGAGGCGGACCGCGAGTGGGAGCCGGCGCTGATCGCCGTTCGCCTGATGCTCGAGAGCGCATTCGAACGGGCGCTGCGTGCCCGCGTCACGGTGCCGGACCTCCCGGAGCCGACCGCCGACGCCGTCGCGCGGGAGCTGTTCGCCCTCGTCGCCGCCGACGACGGGCCCAGCCTGTCCCGTCACCTGGCGAGGCGGGCCACCGCCGATCAGGCGCGGGAGTTCCTGATGCAGCGTTCGATCTACACGCTGCGCGAGGCGGACCCGCACTCCTGGGCGATTCCCCGCCTGTCGGGCTCGCCCAAGGCCGCACTCGTCGAGATCCAGTCGGACGAGTACGGCGGCGGGCGCTCGGATCGGGTGCACGCCGAGCTCTTCGCGAAGGCCCTGCGCGGCGCCGGGCTGGACGACACCTACGGCGCATACGTCGACGACGTGCCCGCGATCACGCTGGCCTCGCTCAACATGATGTCGATGTTCGGGCTGAACCGGCGGCTGATCGGCGCGATCGTGGGACACCTCGCCGCGTTCGAGATGACCTCCTCGATCCCGAACCGCCTCTACGCCGACGGGCTGAGACGACTCGGGTTCGAGGACGATGTCACGGACTACTTCGACGAGCACGTCGAGGCGGATGCCGTCCACGAGCAGATCGCGGCGCGCGACCTGGCCGGCGGCCTGGCCGCGCAGCATCCGCACCTCCTGCCGGACATCATGTTCGGCGCCGCGGCGTGCCTGGCGATCGACGGCGCCGTCGCCGGTCACATGCTGGATGCCTGGGAGGGGCAGTCGTCCTCGCTGCGCACGGCGGTGACTCCATGAGCGCGTCCGCACCGCAGCCGACGATCACGCCCTACCCGGACGGACCCCTCCTGCTTCGCGGCGACGTGGTGCTGCAGACCGCGGACGGCGAGGTCATCCCCCGTCGACGACGCACGGTGGCGCTGTGCCGGTGCGGGCTCTCGGCCATCAAGCCGTTCTGCGACGGCACGCACAAGGCGGCAGGCTTCCGCACTGAGGACTGAGGCCGCGGGTCAGCGGGCGCGCCGGTAGTGCATGTCGACCGCCCCGCTGCGCAACGGAGTCGCGGAGATCAGCTCGAGCCTGCGGGTGGCGGGCAGTCCGCCCTGGAACAGGGTCGGGCCGTGCCCGGCGATCATCGGCTGCACGAGGAAGCGGTACTCGTCGATCAGGTCCAGTCGGTCCAGCTCGTTGGCGAGCGAGCCGCTGCCCAGGAGCACTCCCGCGGGGGTCTCGTCCTTGAGCCGCTGCACGCCCTCGCGCAGATCGCCGGAAAGGTGGTGGCTGTTGCTCCATGGGAAGTCCGTGCGCGTCGACGACACGACGTGCTTGGGCTTGGCATCGAGCTTGACCGCCCACTCCCACATCGCGGGCGGAGCCTCCTCCTCGCCGCGGGCGACGGCAGGCCAGTAGCTCTCCATCATCTCGTAGGTGACGCGGCCCCACAGCATCGCGCCGGCCCCGTCCATCAGGCCCGTGAAGAAGGCGTGCGACTCGTCATCGGCGATCCCCTCGCGGTGGTCGACGCAGCCGTCCAGGGTGACGTTGAGGCAGAAGGTCAGGGTTCCCATGACGCGAGCCTAGGTCGCGGGAGGGACGCCCGCCAGGGGTCTCGATGTGGGCCCTGCCGGGATCGAACCGACGACATCCACGGTGTAAACGTGGCGCTCTACCAGCTGAGCTAAAGGCCCTCGGGTATCGATCCTAGCGGGAGCCCGTTGCGGCATCCGACCCGCGAACGGATATAGGCTGAGCACAGCGCGTGTTGTGCCGAGCCGACAAGGCTCCCCCACGTCGCTTCCCGTTTCCTTGGCACGACCTGCCAGTAAGACGAAAGGCTCCACGTGACCGTTCACGATCAGGATCCGTACTCTCAGGGCCCCCTCGACAGCGATCCGGAGGAGACCGGCGAGTGGCAGCAGTCGCTCGACGAGCTGGTCGACGCGAAGGGCCACGGTCGCGGGCGCGAGATCATGCTCAGCCTGCTGAAGCGCTCCAAGGACCTGCACCTCGGCGTGCCGATGGTGCCGACCACCGACTACATCAACACCATCGCTCCGGAGAACGAGCCGGAGTTCGGCGGCGACGAGGAGATCGAGCGCCGCTACCGGCACTGGATCCGCTGGAACGCCGCGATCACCGTGCACCGCGCGCAGCGCCCGGGCATCGGCGTGGGCGGTCACATCTCCACCTACGCCGGCGCGGCCTCGCTCTACGAGGTCGGCTTCAACCACTTCTTCCGCGGCCAGAACCACCCCGGCGGCGGAGACCAGATCTTCATCCAGGGCCACGCCTCCCCCGGCATCTACGCCCGCTCCTTCCTCGAGGGTCGCCTGAGCGAGGCCGACATGGACGGCTTCCGCCAGGAGAAGTCGCACGAGGGCCACGCACTACCCTCGTACCCGCACCCGCGCTCCATGCCGGACTACTGGCAGTTCCCGACCGTGTCGATGGGCCTGGGCCCGATCAACGCGATCTACCAGGCGCAGTCGAACAAGTACCTCGCCAACCGCGGCATCAAGGACACCTCCGACCAGCACGTGTGGGCCTTCCTCGGCGACGGCGAGATGGACGAGGTCGAGTCCCGCGGCCAGCTGCAGGTCGCGGCGAACGAGGGCCTGGACAACCTCACCTTCGTGATCAACTGCAACCTGCAGCGTCTGGACGGCCCGGTCCGAGGCAACGGAAAGATCATCCAGGAGCTGGAGTCGTTCTTCCGCGGCGCCGGCTGGAACGTCATCAAGGTGGTCTGGGGCCGGGAGTGGGACGACCTGCTCGCCCGCGACACCGACAACGCGCTGCTGAACATCATGAACGCCACCCCGGACGGCGACTATCAGACCTACAAGGCCGAGTCGGGCGCGTACATCCGCGAGCACTTCTTCGGCAAGGACGAGCGCGCCGCCGCCCTGGTCAAGGACTACACCGACGAGCAGATCTGGCAGCTGCGCCGCGGCGGCCATGACTACCGCAAGGTGTTCGCCGCCTACAAGGCCGCGCTCGAGCACAAGGGCCAGCCCACCGTCATCCTCGCCAAGACCGTCAAGGGCTACGGCCTGGGTCCGCACTTCGAGGGCCGCAACGCGACCCACCAGATGAAGAAGATGACGCTGGAGAACCTCAAGACCTTCCGCGACACCATGCAGATCCCGATCACGGACGCGCAGCTCGAGGAGAACCCGTACCTGCCGCCGTACTACCACCCGGGTGAGAACGACGAGACGATCCAGTACATGCTGGAGCGCCGTCGCGCCCTGGGCGGCTTCATCCCGGAGCGCCGCACGAGCCACACCGCGATCACGCTGCCGGACGACTCCACCTACGCGCTCCCGAAGAAGGGCTCCGGCACGCAGGAGATCGCCACCACCATGGCGTTCGTCCGACTGCTCAAGGACCTGCTGCGCTCCAAGGACTTCGGCAACCGCATCGTGCCGATCATCCCGGACGAGGCGCGGACCTTCGGCATCGACGCGTACTTCCCGACCGCGAAGATCTACAACCCGAACGGTCAGCACTACACGTCGGTCGACCGCGAGCTGCTGCTGGCCTACAAGGAGAGCCCCCAGGGCCAGATCGTGCACGTCGGCATCAACGAGGCGGGCGCCACGGCCGCGTTCACGGCCGCCGGCACCTCGTACTCCACGCAGGGCGAGCCGCTCATCCCGATCTACATCTTCTACTCGATGTTCGGATACCAGCGCACGGGCGACGCGCTGTGGGCGGCCGGCGACCAGATGGCGCGCGGATTCGTCATCGGCGCCACCGCGGGCCGCACCACCCTCACGGGTGAGGGTCTGCAGCACGCCGACGGCCACTCGCCGCTGCTCGCGTCGACCAACCCGGCGACGGTGTCCTACGACCCCGCCTACGGCTACGAGATCGCGCACATCATGCGCTCGGGCCTGGAGCGGATGTACGGCGGCAACCACCCGAACCCCGACGTCATGTACTACCTGACGGTCTACAACGAGCCGCTCGTGCAGCCAGCGGAGCCCGAGGATGTGGACGTCGACGGTATCGTGCGCGGCATCCACCGCATCTCGGTCGACTCCGGCGAGGGCCTGAAGGCTCAGCTGTTCGCCTCGGGCGTGGGCGTTCCGTGGGCGCTGGAGGCGCAGGAGCTGCTCCGCAAGGACTGGAACATCAGCGCCGACGTGTGGTCGGTCACCTCGTGGGGCGAGCTGCGCAACGACGGTCTCGCGGCCGACGAGCACAACTTCCTGCACCCCGAGGAGGAGCCCCGCACGGCCTACCTCACCGAGAAGCTGCAGGGCGCCGAAGGTCCCGTCATCGCCGCGAGCGACTTCATGCACGCCGTGCAGGACCAGATCCGCCAGTGGGTGCCGAACCCGTACTACACGCTCGGCGCCGATGGCTTCGGCTTCTCCGACACCCGCGCCGCGGCCCGTCGCTTCTTCAAGATCGACGGTCCGTCGATGGTCGTCCGCACCCTGCAGGCGCTGGCCGACCAGGGCAAGATCCAGCGCTCCATCGTCGGCGACGCGATCATCAAGTACGCGCTGCACGACGTGAACGCGGGCTCCAGCGGAAACGCAGGCGGCGAGAGCTGAATCTGTGACAGGTCCCACCACGTCGGCCATGGACAAGGCCGCCACTCTCGCCTGGCTGCGCCGGATCTCCGGTGACATCGCCACGGTGACGATCAAGCGGCTGGAGGACACCCTCCCGTGGTACGCCGACATGCCACCGGCCCGGCGGTCCGCCGTCGGGCTGGTGGCGCAGGCGGGGATCACATCCTTCATCCAGTGGTACGAGGACCCGTCCTCCACCCCCTGGATCGCGGCCGACATCTTCGCCGCAGCTCCCCGTGAGCTGCTGCGCAGCGTCAGTCTGCAGCAGACGCTGCAGCTGATCCGCGTGACGGTCGCGGTGACCGAGGAGCGCGTCGCCGGCCGTGGCGAGGACCTGCGCGAGGCCATCCTGCTGTACTCCCGCGACGTCGCGTTCGCGTCGGCGGACGTGTACGCCCGCGCGGCCGAGGCCCGCGGGTTGTGGGATGCCAGGCTCGAGGCGCTCGTCGTGGACTCGATCCTCACCGGCGAGGCCGATGAGGAGCTGCCCAGCCGCATCGCGGCCCTGGGCTGGCACGGTCACGGCGAGGTGTGCGTGCTGGTCGGCACGACACCCCCGCAGTTCGACGTCGACCAGGTCCGACGCACCGCGCGGCGCCTCTCGGTGGACGTGCTGATCGGCGTGCAGGGGTCGCGGCTGGTGCTCGTCGTCGGACGCGCCCGGGTTCCGGGCAAGGAGACGACGGAGGAGGAGCTGCCGTTCGCCGAGATCGCCCAGCGCCTGGAGCCGTCGTTCGGTCCCGGTTACGTCGTGCTCGGTCCCCCCGTCGCCGCGCTGGTGGATGCGGGGCAGAGCGCACGCGCCGCGCTGGCAGGTTTCGCCGTCGCGCGCGCCTGGCGAGGAGCCCCGCGCCCGGTCGAGGCGGACGACCTGCTCCCCGAGCGCGCCCTGGCCGGCGACACGCTCGCCAAGCAGACGCTGATCGAGCGGATCTTCCGACCGCTGCAGGCGCACTCCCCCGATCTGGTGACGACGCTGTGGAGCTATCTCGACAACGGGCGTTCGCTCGAGGCCACCGCCCGCGAACTGTTCGTCCACCCGAACACCGTGCGCTACCGCCTCAAGCGCGTCAGCGAGGTGATCGGCTGGGATGCCACCGGACCGCGTGAAGCGCTGATCCTGCAGACCGCGCTGATCCTCGGATCGATCGGAGCATCCGAGCCGAGCCGCCGCCGTGCGGCACCCCGCCGCCGCTGATCGCGACCCGCGGCACAGCATCCGCTGTACGCCACGCACAAGCGAATCGCGGATTCTTGTGATGAATCATCCACTGTCTCTTCGCCATCGTTGGCAGAATGGATGGGTGATCGTCGTCGCCTGCCCTGGACAGGGCTCCCAGACCCCCGGATTCCTCGCACCCTGGCTCGAGCTGGACGGCGTCGCCGAGCAGCTCGCCGAGTTCTCGGATGCCGCCGAGGTCGACCTGATCAAGCACGGCACCGAGTCGGATGCCGACACCATCCGCGACACGCGCATCGCGCAGCCGCTGATCGTCGCGGCGTCCATGGTCGCAGGCAAGCAGCTCATGCTCAGGGCCGGGCGGCGCCCGGACGGCCTCGCAGGCCACTCGGTCGGCGAGCTCGCCGCCGTGGCGGCCGCCGGTGTCATTCCGGGCATCGACGCCATGCGGCTCGTCGGCATCCGCGGCCGGGCCATGGCCGACGCCGCAACTCAGGTCCCCACCGGCATGAGCGCGGTGCTCGGCGGCGACGCCGATGATGTGCTCGCCCTGCTCGACGACCTGGATCTCACCCCCGCCAACTACAACGTCGCCGGGCAGATCGTGGCCGCCGGCGCGCTGGAGAGCCTCGCGAAGCTCGCGGAGAGCGCCCCGCGCGGCGTCCGCGTCATGCCGCTGCAGGTCGCCGGCGCCTTCCACACCTCCTACATGGGGTCCGCGGTGGACACGCTCCGCGCCGCCGTCGACGACGTCGTGGCGGACGACCCGACGATCACCCTCTGGTCGAACCGCGACGGAGCCGTCGTCACCGACGGACGCGACGCGCTCGACCGCATCGTCACGCAGGTGTCCTCGCCGGTCCGCTGGGACCTGTGCATGGAGTCGATGGCCCAGGCGGGCATCACCGGCTTCATCGAGGTCGCCCCGGCCGGCGCGCTCGTCGGCCTCGCCAAGCGCGGCCTGAAGGGCGTGCCCAGCGTCGCCGTGAAGACCCCTGACGACCTCGACGCAGCAGTCGCGCTGCTGAACGGAGAAGCAGCATGAGCGCCACCATCACCCAGGCCACCGGAGCCGCGCACACCCGGATCTACTCCGTCGGCGCCGCCCGCGGCGAGAACGCCGTCCCCAACGACGACCTGGTCGGCCCGATCGACTCCAGCGACGAGTGGATCCGCCAGCGCACCGGCATCATCACGCGTGCTCGCGCCGTGCCGGAGACCGACGCGATCGACCTCTCCTCCGCCGCAGCGTCGGAGGCCGTGCAGCGCTCCGGAGTCGACCCGGCAGACATCGACCTGGTCATCGTCGCCACCATCAGCAACCCCAAGCAGACGCCCTCGGTGTCGGCGATCGTCGCCGATCGCATCGGCGCGAACCCCGCGGCCGCGTACGACGTCAACGCCGCCTGCGCGGGCTACGCCTACGCCGTCGCGCAGGCCGATGCGCTCATCCGCGCCGGCGCCGCGCACTACGCCGTCGTGGTCGGCGCGGAGAAGCTGTCCGACATCGTCGATCCGACCGACCGCAGCATCTCCTTCCTGCTCGGAGACGGCGCAGGCGCCGTGGTGATCGGCCCCAGTGAGACCCCCGGCATCTCCGCCACCGTATGGGGCTCCGACGGGTCCAAGGCCGACCTGGTCGGCATGAACCACACGCTCACCGAGTTCCGTGACGGGACCTCGCCGTGGCCGACCCTCCGCCAGGAGGGTCCGAGCGTGTTCCGCTGGGCCGTCTGGGAGATGGCCAAGGTCGCCCGCGAGGCCCTCGAGAAGGCCGGCATCGAGGCGTCCGACCTCGCCGCCTTCATCCCGCACCAGGCGAACCTGCGCATCGTGGAGGAGTTCGCCAAGCAGCTGAAGCTCCCCGAGACCACCGTCATCGCACGCGACATCGAGACGACCGGCAACACCTCGGCCGCCTCGATCCCCCTTGCCACCCACCGTCTGCTCGAAGAGCACCCCGAGCTCAGCGGTGGTCTGGCGCTGCAGATCGGCTTCGGCGCAGGGCTCGTCTTCGGCGCGCAGGTGGTGGTGCTCCCCTGATCGGGAGCGCCTTCCCTAGACTGTTCACCGGTTCCGAAACCATTCCGAGAAAGAGGAAACACCATGGCTCTCACCACCGACGAGGTCCTCGCAGGACTTGCTGAGCTGGTCACCGACGAGACCGGCATCGACGCATCCGAGGTCGCGATGGAGAAGTCGTTCACCGACGACCTCGACATCGACTCGATCTCGATGATGACGATCGTCGTCAACGCCGAGGAGAAGTTCGGCGTGACCATCCCCGACGACGAGGTCAAGAACCTCAAGACGGTCGCCGACGCCGTCAACTTCATCGTCGCCGGCCAGGAGTAAGCACCACCGCGGATGCCACCCCCGCCGGCCCTGCACTCGACAGGCTCAGCAGCCGGTCAGCCGGCGCGGGGGGTGGCATCCTCCTTCTCCCCGAACCACCTCCCTCCTCACGAAGGACCTTCATGACCAAGCGCATCGTCGTCACCGGTATCGGCGCCACGTCCGCTCTGGGCGGCACGGCCCCAGAGAACTGGGCCAATCTGCTCGCAGGCAAGTCCGGTACGCGCACGCTGGAGCACGACTGGATCGAGAAGTACCAGATCCCCGTGCACTTCGCCGCCGAGGCGACCGTCCGTCCCGAGGAGGTGCTCCCCCGTCACGAGGCCAAGCGCCTCGACCCCTCGACGCAGTTCGCGATGATCGCCGCCCGCGAGGCCTGGGAGGACGCCGGTTCGCCCGAGGTCGCTCCCGAGCGCCTCGGCATCGACTGGGCCACCGGCATCGGCGGCGTGTGGACGCTGCTGGACGCCTGGGACACGCTGCGCGAGAAGGGACCGCGCCGCGTCATGCCGCTGACGGTTCCGATGCTGATGCCCAACGCCGGTGCGGGAAACCTGTCGCTGCACTTCAACGCCAAGGCCTTCGCGCGCACGGTCGTCAGCGCGTGCGCCTCCAGCACGGAGTCGATCGCGAACGCCTACGACCACCTGCAGGACGGTCTCGCCGACGTGATCATCGCCGGTGGCGCGGAGTCCGCGATCCACCCGATCACCATGGCGTCCTTCGCCTCGGCGCAGGCCCTGTCCCGCCGCAACGACGACCCGGCCACCGCCTCCCGTCCCGGCGCCATCGACCGCGACGGTTTCGTCATGGGCGAGGGCGGTGCGGCGCTTGTCCTCGAGACCGAGGAGCACGCCAAGGCCCGCGGCGCGAAGATCTACGCCTACCTGGTGGGCGGCGGCGTCTCCGCCGACTCGTACCACATCACCGGCAACGACCCCGAGGGTGCGGGCGCGGCCCGTGCCGTCGAGCAGGCGCTGGAGCAGGCGGGTGCCACCGCGGACGAGGTCTCGCACATCAACGCGCACGCCACGTCCACCCCGGTCGGCGACCCGAACGAGTACGAGGCGCTCAAGCGCGTGTTCGGCGACCGCATCGACGAGATCCCCGTCTCCGCGACCAAGGCGTCGACCGGCCACCTGCTGGGCGGCACCGGCGCGCTCGAGGCCGTGTACACGATCCTCGCGGTGCGCGACCGCGTCGCGCCGCCGACCATCAACATGACCGAGCCCGACCCGGCCGTCCCGTTCAAGCTCTCGACCTCGCCGCAGCCGCTCGGCGACGGCGATCTGCTCGCGATCAGCAACTCGTTCGGCTTCGGCGGCCACAACGCCGTCGTCGCGTTCCGCAGCGCCTGAACCGGTGCCGACACCAGGACGCCCCCGTGGATTCCCCGGGGGCGTCCTGCTGCTCCCGCCGTCAGTCCGCCGGCCGAGCGAGCGCAAGGGCGCGGGATGCCCGGATGCGGGTGAACACCGCGAGGAACCAGCCGACGAGCGGCCCCACTCCGAACGCGAACAGCACGGTTCCCACTCCGACCGGACCGCCCAGCAGGAAGCCGATCAGTAGGACGCCTCCCTCGAGCACGGTGCGGACCATCCACACAGGACGCCCTGTTCGCGCCACCAGTCCGGTCATCAGCCCGTCGCGCGGCCCGGGACCGAAGTCGGCGGAGATGTACAGGCCGGTGGCGAATGCGAGCAGCACCAGCCCGCCGACGAACATGGGCGCGCCGATCCAGACCGAGGGCGCGGGAGGCACCAGCCCGAGCGTGAGGTCGGCGCTGGGCCCGATCAGCACGGCGTTCAGCACCGTGCCGATCCCCAGCCGCTGACGCAGCGGTATCCACAGCAGGAGCACCACGGCGGCCACCAGGCAGGTCACCACCCCGAAGGCGAGGCCCGTGCGCTCGGCGATGCCCACGGCCAGCACGTCCCAGGGCGCCACGCCGATGCCCGCCCGCACCATCAGCGCCATGGCCGCGCCGTACAGGATGAGCCCGGAGAGCAGCTGCGCGAGTCGCTCGACGAGCTCGCGTCGACTCGAGGCTGCGATGGGCGTGAGGATCGACCGTGCGTTCATGAGTCCATGCTGATGCCGCATCCGGCGCCGCCACCGAGACCACTCCTCACAAAGTGGTCTGCTGATCTCGGTCCACTTTGCGGCATGCTGGGAACATGACGTCACGACTGGTCGATCAGCTCGGCGCCCAGAGCGTGGCTGGGGTGAGCGCCGCGGGCCTGGCGGACCAGATCCGCGCCCTGATCCTGGACGGGCGGATCACCATCGGCGAGCGATTGCCCAGCGAACGCGCACTGGCGACGGAGCTGCGCCGCTCGCGCTCGACCGTGACCCGAGCCTACGATCTGCTCGCGGCCGCCGGATACGCGGCGCGTGTGCACGGAGGTGGCACCCGGGTGGCGCTGCCGAACGGCTCCGTCGCGCCGAGCCCGTCCGACGACGAGACCGCGATAGACCTCTCCATCGCGTCGATGGACTCGACCCCCGGGCTCTACGACGCCACCGTGCGCTCACTGCCGCGCCTCGCCGCGCTGCGCGGCACGAGCGGCTATTCGCTGCAGGGATTGCCGGAGCTGCGGGATGCCGTCGCGCAGCGCTTCACCCAGCGCGGCGTTCCGACATCCGCCGAGGAGATCATGATCACCTCGGGCGCGCTGAACGCCATGAACCTGATCCTGGCGGCGATCGGTCGACGAGGAGAACGGGCCCTGGTCGAGCAGCCCACCTTCCCGCACGCGCTGGAGTCGCTGCGCCGCCACGGCTACCGGCTGCTGCCGACTCCGGTCGACGTCGACGGCTGGGATGCCGCTCACCTCATGGACCTGGTGCTGCGCAGCCGTCCCCACATGGCGTACCTCATCCCCGACTTCCACAACCCCACCGGGGCCACACTGCCCGATGCCGCACGCTCTCGGGTCGCCGCCACGGCACGCAGCGCCGGCACGCACCTCATCGTCGACGAGACGACGGCAGAACTCGACATCGACCGTGGATGGAGCCCGGTGCCGATGGGGGCATTCGGCCCCCACGTGCTCACGATCGGGTCGATGTCGAAGATCGCCTGGGGCGGCATGCGCCTGGGCTGGATCAGGGCGGAGCCCGGGATCATCGCGCGGCTGCTCGCCGTACGCCCCTCGTTCGAGCTGGGCACCGCGCTGCTGGAGCAGTGCATCGCCATCGAGCTGCTCGACGACATGCCCGCACTCCTCGGACATGTGCGAGAGCGGCTGCACGCGGGCCGCGAGGCCGTGGCCGCGGGCGTCGCCCGCATGGACGGTCTCGCGATGCCCACCGCCCCCGGAGGCCTGTCGACCTGGCTGGACCTCGGAGCACCCATCTCGACGCGGCTGGCGCTCAGCGCGCGGGAGCACGGGCTGATCCTGCCGCCCGGTCCGCGTTTCGCTCTGGGAGGGGTCCTGGAGCGACGCCTCCGGATCCCAATCACGCTCACACCCGAACGCACCACCACGGCGATGGACCGGCTGGCCGCAGCATGGACCGCCGTGCGCGACCGCACCGTCGACGATGCCCTCCCCCTGCAGCCCACAGCGGTGATCTGAGGCCGAGAGCGCCGGGGCATGACGAAGCCCCCTGCTTCCCCGCAGGGGGCTTCAGTCGTTATGCGGAGGATTCGCTTTCTCGGCATCCGGGAGGTGATCACCGGATCCCGTTACTCGGGCCTCCTCCGCACGTCCATGGGGCCTGTGGCTACCCGACCTTGTGGAGCCACACGACGCGCGCATCATCGCCGGCGTGACGGAACGGCTCGAGCTCCTCGTCCCACGCGGCGCCGAGGGCGACGTCGAGCTCCCGCTGCAGCTCGACCATGCTCCCCGCCGCGATCTCCATCGCGTAGCGGATGCGGTCCTCGCCGATCACCACGTTGCCCGCGGAGTCGGTCTGCGCGTAGTGGATGCCGAGGTCGGGCGTGTGCATCCAGCGGCCGCCGTCGTTCCCAGCCGTCGGGTCCTCGGAGACCTCGAAGCGCAGGTGCTCCCAGCCGCGGATGGCCGTCGCGATGGCGGAGCCGGTGCCGACCGGCCCATCCCAGTAGAACTCGGCGCGTCGGGTGCCCGACTGCACCGGCTGATCGCTCCAGTCGAAGCTGACGGCGCGACCGATAGCGCGTCCGACCGCCCATTCGAGGTGCGGGCAGAGCGCGCGTGGGGCGGAGTGGACGTACACCACTCCGCGTGCGTATCCCGTCGCCATGATCTCTCCGTTTCATCAGGTGCGTCTTCCCCTACGACCTGACCGAAGAACCTCGGCGAGCTATGCGGTTATGAGGCGATTATCGCCCAGATCCCGGGGAATGACAAGCATGTGATTCCCCCGAATGCGACAGCGGCCCCGATCCACGAGGGACCGGGGCCGCTGCGATGCGGATGCGGAGACTCAGGCCTCGCTCATCGCGAGCTTGGCCTGCTGGCCCTTGGCCGCGTAGTAGGCGGCACGCGCGGCGTCCTTGCGGGCCTGCTCGGCGTAGCCGTGCTCGAGCACGTCCTGCGGAACCTCGAACTGAGTGTGCTGGTCGGTGCCGTGGTACTTCTCGATGTAGGCGTCCAGCTCAGGACCCGAGGTCCACGAGGTGATCAGGTTGTAGCGCGGCTCGGTGCCGTTGTGCGTGGTCGCGTGCCACAGGCGCTGCGTGTCGATGATCAGCTGCGCGCCGGCGGGCAGCGCGATGCGCACCTCGCCCTGGGGGTCGGTGCGGTTCTCACGGAGGACGAAGAAGCTGTCCTTGTCGTCGGTCAGGTTGAAGAAGCCGCGCACGACCCAGCCGGTGCCGTCCGGGTTGAGACGGTTGTTGTCGTCCTGGTGAAGGTTGTAGAGGCAGTCGCCGTAGGGCGTGGGCTGCAGCTCGATCACGCGGCAGCGGCCGACGTTCGCGCCCGGCTCCTTGGCGCGGCGGGTCAGGTTCGGGGCCTTCTCGACCTGCGAGTCGATCCAGACGCCGTCCTTGTCGGTGCGCGGCGGCTTGTGGTTCCAGAAGCCGTTGCACTCGATCTCGCCCTTGGCGCTCGCGAGCGGGGCGAAGCGGGTGTCACCCGAGGACTTCCAGTCGTTGTACTCCAGGTCCAGCCATTCCTTGGGGTCGAGCTCCTGGGCGTAGCTGTCGAGGATGACGAATCCCTTTTCCTCGAGCGCTTCGGACTTGATGTATCCCATGATCCGAGTCATGTCCTTTCGTAGCGGGCCAGCACGTTTTAACAGGCCCTACTTAGGTAAGCCTACATCCGCCTCCTGGACACGCCCCAGAGGCCGACCGGAGAAAATCGGGCCGGACTAGACTCGTCCCGGCAGCGTTCATCTGCCCGCTGATCGGAGGATTCACGCAGTGATGGCAACGGCGACCAATGTCGACGCGACCGCGACGGGCACCATCGAATGGCTCGCAGCCCCCACGACCAACATCGTCGTCCCGGTGTATCAGCGCCAGTACCGCTGGGACATCGGCGCCTGCGAGAAGCTGCTCTCCGATGTCCGCACGGTCGCGGGCGAAGGGGCGGACCACCGGCACTTCATCGGATCGATCCTGTCCGCCGAGGACGCTGCGGGAGGCGACCTGGTGCTGATCGACGGGCAGCAGCGCGTGACCACGATCATGCTGCTGATCGCAGCCCTGCACCACACCATCCGCGAGACGGACCCGGTCATGGCATCCGATCTGGAGCGGGTCCTGGTCCGCGCCGATGACTCCTCTCGCACCAAGCTGCGCCCGCACCACGCCTGGGCCGATCTCTACGAGTCGGTGGTCCTGGACCGCCGCGACGACGCCGACCGGGAGTCGCGCTTCGACGACAACTACGCCTTCTTCCGCAGCCAGGTGCACGCGGACGAGGCCGCGCGGATCTGGCAGGGCCTGCAGCGGCTGGAGCACGTCTCGATCACGCTCGGCTCCTCGGCCAACGCGCAGCAGATCTTCGAGAGCCTGAACTCCACCGGCCAGCCGCTGCGGGATCACGAGCTGATCCACAACTACATCCTGATGGGCCTCTCGCACGCAGAGCAGCTCGACGTCGAGGAGCGGTTCTGGCTCCCGATCGAGCGGCACACCGGCGAGACCATCGGCGCGTTCTGGCGGCACTACCTGATGATGACGATGGGCCGCGAGATCGACGCCGCCGGCGAGCACGGCGTGTACGCCGCGTTCCGCGGATCGTTCGCCCGCCTCGACGTCGAGCACCTGCGCGCGGATGCCGGTCTCTGGCGCGAGTACGCCGAGATCTACGGCATCCTGCTGGACCCGTCCGGCGAGCCGGACGACGGCATCCGGCTGCAGCTGGAGCACGTGAACACGTTCGGGCGCACCTCCTATCCGCTGGTGATGAGCGCCTACGGCGACCACCGCCGCGGGCTGATCAGCCGCGCGGAGCTGATCGAGGTGCTCGAGTGGGTGCAGGCGCTGTTCCTGCGCCGCGCCATCGTCGGCCTCCCCACCGATCGCCTGATCGCCCGCCTGTGCCGCGCCCGGACGGAGGGCCGCGAGTCCCTGATGCGCGCGATCGCCCGCATCACCCCGTCCGACGAGCGCGTCAGCGCCGTGCTCAAGTACGGCGAGCTCCCCCACCCGGCATACGTGCTCGGCCGCATCGAGGGTGTGGAGGACGTCACGGACTTCGACGTCGAGGCGATCGTGCCGCCGGTGCCCGCCACCACGTGGAGCGGCGACGGGATCCGCCCGTGGACCGAGTACAGCGAGGACGAGCAGAACAGCCACCGCGCCCTGTCACCGACCCTCGGCAACCTCACCCTGCTCGAGGAGTCGCTCACGATGCGCGTGTTCGGCGCATCCTTCCCCGACAAGCGCGATCAGGCCTATGCCCGCAGCACCGTCCCCGCCACGCGAGAGCTGGCCGACGTCACGGCCTGGGGCACCGCCGCGATCTCGGAGCGGACCGTGCGGCTCTCGGCGGAGCTGGTGCGCATCTGGGCGCGCCCCGACGTCGGCGAGATCGACGACGACGGTCTGACGCCCGTGCTGGACGCCGTGCGCCGGCGCGGCTGGCCCGCCGGCTGGGATCGCGAGTTCGACTACTGCGAGTACCGCGGCGAGCACTGGGAGGTCAAGGACGTCAAGGCGCTGTTCAACCGCGTCTTCCGGCGTGCCTGGACCGACGACCGGCCCGCCGCGCTCGCCTACAGTGCGCGCCACGGCGGACCGCTGTACGAGTCGATGGCCTGGAAGGGCCACTGGGACACCCTCGCCGAGGGCTGCCATCTCTACATGGGATGGGATTCGAACTACATGATGACCGCCCTGCAGGGGGTGCTGGAGGAATCCGGCATCTCCGCAGAGGTGTTCGTGAAGTACTCCTACATCGGGAACGTGATGTGATGACGACGAAGACGACGATCCGCCGCATGCAGGGCCTGACGATCGAGGAGCACACCCTCACCGTCCCGCTGGTGTGGGGCGACCCGACCGACACCCGCACCATCGACGTGTTCGCGGCGGTCGTCTCCCGCGAGGGCGGCGAGGACCTCCCGTACCTGCTCTTCCTGCAGGGAGGGCCCGGGCACGAGGCGCCGCGCGCGTTCCAGAACTCGTCTTCGCCCGCCTGGCTGGACGCGGCTCTGAAGGAGCACCGCGTGGTCCTGCTCGACCAGCGCGGCACCGGCCGATCGACGCCGGTCGGAGACCGCGATCTGGAGCGCGGGTCGGATGCCGTCGCCGAGCACCTCACGCATCTGCGGGCCGACTCGATCGTGCGCGACGCGGAGGCCGTGCGGGAGCACCTGGGCGCTGAGACCTGGAACGTGCTCGGACAGTCCTTCGGCGGGTTCACCACGCTCGCGTATCTGTCGACGGATGCCGCGTCGCTGGACCGCGTGTACTTCACCGGCGGACTCAGCACGATCGACCGCGCCCCCGACGAGGTGTACGCGCTCTGCTACGACAAGATGCGAGACGCCTCGGAGCGCTACTACCGGCGCTTCCCCGAGCATCGCGACCGCATGCGCCGGCTGGTCGACCTCGCAGCATCCGGCGGCATCGTGCTGCCCGGCGGCGAGGTGGTCTCCCCCTCGCGCCTGCGCTCGTTCGGCTCGGCGCTGGGCACCAACGACGGCTGGCAGACGGTCTGGTCGCTGCTGGAGCTGGACCCGGCGTCGAACGCCTTCCGGTACGACCTCGCCGCGGCCATGCCGTTCGACGGCCGCAATCCGCTGTACTTCGCCTTCCATGAGTCCAGTTACGCCTCGGGGCATGTCACCCGCTGGTCCGCCGAGCGGGTGGAGCCGGCCGACTTCGTCGAGGACACCTCGCTGTTCACGGGTGAGCATGTGCGCCGGGAGTGGACCGAGACCGTTCCCGCGTTCCAGCCGTGGCGCGACGTGACGCTGGCGCTGGCCGAGCACGAGTGGCCGAGGATCTACGACCGCGCCGCGCTCGAGGCATCCGATGCACGCGGAGCCGCCGCCGTCTACGTCAACGACGTGTACGTGCCGATGGAGTTCTCACTCGAGACCGCCCGGCTGCTGCCCGGCGTGACCCCGTGGGTCACCAGCGAGCACGAGCACAACGGACTCCGCGGCGGGCCCGTCCTGGAGCACCTCGTCGATCTCGCGCACGGGCGCCGCGTGCGCTGACTCGCGGCGCGGGTCTCAGGGCTCGCGCTCGTCCTCGGCGTCCTCCGGGACGTCGATGGACTGCTCGGCGACATCCGCGGGGTCGGCCTCGACGCCGTCCGGGAGCGCCGGTGACGCGGTCCGCTCCGGATCGTCCGGCTCGTCCCAGTGGTCCCTGTCCTGCTCCAGCCGGTCGCCTTCGGCGGCCTGGCCGGAGAGCTCGTCGTCCGTCCTGCCGTTCATGCGCGCTCCTTCCCCTCGTCCTGACCTCCAGGATCCCTCCTGGTCGTCTCCCGCGGTAGGGGGATGCGGATGCGTGGCGTCAACCCCGGTGCGGGACGCACGCCATCCGCCTAGCGTGTCGAGATGGCGGAGGGAGAACGGATGACGACCACGGACACGGAGCCGGCTCGGGTCGGGGGTCGCGTCCGCGTGGGCACCTCCGGCTGGCGGTACGCCTCGTGGCGCGGCGACTTCTATCCGCGCGGGCTCGCGCAGCGCCGGGAGCTGAGCTTCATCGGCGAGCGGTTCTCGACGGTCGAGCTCAATGGCAGCTTCTACTCGCTGCAGCGGCCGGCCAGCTACCTGCGCTGGCGGGACAGCGTCCCCGAGGGCTTCGTGTTCGCGGTGAAGGGCTCCCGGTACATCACGCACATGCTGCGCCTGCGCGAGCCGCGCACCGCA
Source organism: Microbacterium sp. 22195 (assembly GCF_052056515.1). NCBI lineage: Bacteria > Bacillati > Actinomycetota > Actinomycetes > Micrococcales > Microbacteriaceae > Microbacterium > Microbacterium sp. 22195. Next base: position 329,132 of record NZ_JBQEPE010000001.1, on the reverse strand, counting down.
CTCGCGAACTTCTTCGCCTCAGGGGTGCTGGCGCTCGGGGACCGCCTGGGACCGATCCTCTGGCAGCTGCCTGAGCGACAGGAGTTCGACCGCGCACTGATCGAGGGCTTCCTCGCGCAGCTGCCCCGAACGACCGCCGAGGCGCTGGAGCTCGCCCGCGATCATGACGACCGGGTCGAGGGCCGCGCGCGGCTGGACATCGACGAGGATCGTCCGCTCAGACATGCCCTCGAACCGCGCTCGCTCAGCTTCGCGAATCCCGAGCTTCCTCCCCTCCTGACCGCGCACGGCATCGCGCTCGCCACCACCGACACCGCTGGACGCTGGCCGAGGTTCGAGGCGGCGACGGCAGACTTCGCCTATCTGAGACTGCACGGGTCGGCCGAACTGTACGCGAGCGGGTACACCGAGCCCGAGCTGCGGGCGTGGGCCGACACCTGCCGGCGCCTTTCCGCCGCTCCCGAGGGCCGCGACGTGTTCGTCTACTTCGACAACGACGCACAGGGCCACGCGCCGCACGATGCGGAGACGCTCGCCCGCCTCGTCGGCGACACCTGACGGAGTGGCCGAGCACGTCCTGTCAAGGCGCTTGTCGCGTCGGTCTCCTCCGCGCGACACTCGCCCTCATGACAGACACGACTCAGGGACCTGCAGACGATCAGCAGCCCAGCACGGACCAGCTGGAGGAGCCGAGCACGGAGAAGGAGCCCGACGAAGAGCCCAAGGCTCCCCCGCGGAACGATCCGGAACCTGACCACCAGGCCGTCGGGATCGGCGTGATCGGAGGCCCGCAGACCGACACGGACGGCGGTCGGAGCCCCGATCAGGTCGACGCAGCAGCCGACGGAGGCCAGGAGGACGACGCGCCGGACCAGGAGCAGCAGCGCTGAGGCGCGGTCAGTCCACCTCGGGCACCGGGGCCAGGGGCTTCAGTCGCAGACGCCTGACGCAGAGGCCCCGTGGATGACCGCCCACTCGGCCTGCAACTCATCGTCGTACCGGGGGCGGGGCCCAGGCACATCCGGAGCGCAGCCGGACGTGCTGATGCCGCCGATCACATCGCCCGGGCGACCGGCGATCGTCAGACCGTAGTCCGCACCGCCCGGCGCGGCGGCTTCGAGGATCGCGCGGATCGTCGGCCAGCCTGGTGTCCGGGTGATGGGCTGGCCCGGAGAGCCGGCCGGAACCAGGTCGGACGGGACCCGGAGGCGGAGCATCGGTGGTCGCCCGGGATTCACGTCCATGGTGAAGGCGAGCTCGCGGGCCGGATCGTCATTCGACAGGGCCTGGTAGACCGCCTCGAACCGCACCAGCGCCTCGTGCAGCGTGGCCGGTACAGGTGCCTCGACGGAGCTGGCGCTGTTCGTCGCAGAGGAGCCGCTGCCGATCTCCAGCACGAGACCGTCGGTCCTCGTGCGCATCCCGAACTCGTCGACGAGCGTCGCCTGCGCCGACGGGGAGAGACCGTCCTCGGCGATGGAGATCCGGTGGGAGTCGGCGACGGATGCGACGATCGGCACTCCCCCGGTCGCGCGTCCCAGCCACTCCTGCACGAACGCAGCGCTCGGGGCGGCTGCGCCGGGAGCGACGGAGAACGAGGCCCCGCTGCGTCCGGAGACCGTCAGCTGCAAGGGCGTCGCACGCGAGCCCTGGATCGCGTACTCCTCCGCGCCGCCGGGCTCTGACGACAGCCAGGCGGCGACGATCGCCCGGGCCTGCTCGGCCGTGGCCCCGCTCTCGAGCTCGACCGCCGTCCTCCGCCTGATCCCGGCATCGAACCCGCCGTCATCGACGACGCACGACGCCGTGCTCACGCCGGGGAGCGGCTCCAGCGACTCGCACGTGGCCGACGTCGCGCGCTCGGCCGCGGAGACGTCGACGGGTGACGAGCAGCCCGTGAGAGTCATCGCCGCCACGAGCGCTCCGACGAACCAGAACCGTCTCGTCATGCGGATCTCGATCGGCGGTCGCATGGCCCTCCCCTCCCAGCCCATGTCGCCATCGTAGGGGACCGCGAAGCGGTCGCCCGCGGCGATGGATCGTCCCCTCTGCACCGCGTGCGCACGCCGATGAGAGCGGACGATGTCGGTAGGGCGGGCGGGACTTGAACCCGCGATCGTTGGGTTATGAGCCCACTGCCTTCACCAGCTTGGCCACCGCCCCGTAGAGCAACAGCCTACCGGTGCCGCACCACGCGCATCGCCCTCAGGGATGTCAGCGTCGTGAACGCCGGAATCGTCGGGCCTCGCGCTCGTCCCGCAGGTCGTTCTCGGCGTTCCGCTCCATCCGGGTGGTGTCACGCAGCTCCACCTGCAGCTCGCGCTCCGCGGGGTGCCCGGCACGGAGCTCGCGGAGTCGCTCGAGCTCGGCGTCGACCAGCGCGCCCAGCAGGAGCGCCATGTTGCCGATCCACAGCCACACGAGGAAGATGACGATCCCGGCGAACGACCCGTAGATCCAGTCGTAGTGCGCCAGAGTGGCGACGTAGTACTCGAACCCGAACGACGTCAGCGCGAAGACCAGCACTGCCACCGCAGCGCCGATGCTGACCAGGCGGAAGTGCGCATGGGCGATGTTCGGCGCGAAGTAGTACAGCACGGCGATCACCAGGACGATCACCAGGACCAGCACCGGCCAGCGGGCCACCGCCCAGATGCTCAGCGCCACCTCCCCGGCACCGAGCGCCCGCCCCAGGGCCTCGGCGAGCGGCCGGCTGAGGCCCGCGATCACGGCGGCCAGCGCCACCAGCGCGAACACCGCGAGCGTGACCAGCAGGTGGATCGGCTTCGCCTTCCACAGCACCCGCCCCTCCGGCACGCCGTAGATCCGGTTGATGGCCCGACCGAGCGCCGTCACGTAGCGCGCGACCGACCAGAGCGCGAGGAGCAGCGAGAGCACGAGCACCCAGCCGGATCCGCCGAGCGACGCCACCTTCTCCAGCGCACGGCCGATGCCGACGAGCGCGGAAGGGGCCAGCACGTCCTTCGCGACGTCGAGCACGGCTCGCACGCCGTCCCCTCTGCTCCCGACCATGCCGATCAGCGAGAACGCGGCCACCAGAGCCGGGATGAGGGCGAGGACCGCGTAGAAGGTCAGACCGGCGGCCGCATCGGGTGCGGACGTCCGGAAGAATCCCCGGGCGACCCGCCGCACGACGAACGCGCCCTGTCCGCCCCGCGGACTCTCCGACGGCGTCTCCCCGTCCCCGTGCTCGGACCGCACGGCACGTCGTATGCCGCTCACGACGGGCGGCGGGAATCAGCCGCCGCATGCGTGTCGATGTGACCGAGGTAGATCTCGGCGTTGTCGATGAGGCCCTGGCGCTCCTCATCGGTCAGTGCGCGGCGCACCTTCGCAGGGACGCCGGCGACCAGCGAGCCGTCCGGCACCTCGGTTCCGCCGAGCACCACCGCACCGCCTGCGACCAGGCATCCGCGGCCGATCACCGCACCGCTGAGCACGACCGCGCCCATCCCGATGAGCGACCCGTCGCCGATCGTGCAGCCGTGCACGACGGCGTTGTGGCCGATCGAGACGCGTTCGCCGATCTGCACGCCATGTCCGCTGTCGACATGCACGGACACGTTGTCCTGCACGTTGCTGTCCGCGCCGACCACGATCGGGGCGGAGTCCCCGCGCAGCACGGCGTTGTACCAGACGCTCGCGCGCGACCCCAGGGTGACGGCCCCGACGATGCGGGCCCCGTCCGCCACGAAGGAGTCCTCCGCAAACTGCGGGGCACGGTCGGAGAGGGCGAGGACGGATGCCGTGGCTGCGATGCTCATGTAGGTGAGACTACCCTCAGAACCGCGGAATCACGCGGCAGAACGAGCGGGTAAGCGTTGCCTTCGCTTGGTTGCGGAATGTTCTCCGATGAGTAGCGTTGACGACATCAAGCTCGTTTCACAACGCATCCGGAGGACCTCATGAGCAAGGCACAGACCGTTCCCACCACCGCCGTCGACCCGACTGTGGCAGCCGCCGCCGCTCAGTTCCTCTCCCCCGTGGTCCTCGGACTCGAGGCCCTGACCGTCAACGGCAAGCAGGCGCACTGGCACGTCCGCGGCGCGAACTTCGTGGGCGTCCACGAGCTGCTCGACACCATCGTGGCCCACGCCGGCGACTTCGCCGACACCGCCGCGGAGCGCATCGTCGCCCTCGGCCTGCCGATCGACTCGCGCATCGGCACGGTCGCCGAGAAGGCCGGCGCCACCGCAGTTCCCGCAGGCTTCGCACAGTCCGACGAGCTCGTCCGCGCGATCATCTCGGACATCGACGCGATCATCGCCGACGTGAAGGCGGCCGTCGACGGTCTCGATGCCGTCGACCTCACCAGCCAGGACGTCGCGATCGAGATCCAGCGCGGCCTCGAGAAGGACCGCTGGTTCCTCGTGTCGCACATCGCGGCCTGACCGAGCGCAGCAGAAGGGGTGCCGGGGCGCGAGCTCCGGCACCCCTTCTGCGTTCAGGCGCGGTGCGTGATCCTGCCGCCGAGGACCGTGGCGGCGACCGGCATCGCCGCCAGCTGCTGACGATCGGCGGTGCGCGGATCCACCCCGCACAGAGCGAGGTCGGCCACCGCTCCCAGCGAGATCATCGCGTCTCCGTGGCGTCCGCTCGCGCGCAGCGCCGCGTCGACGGACACGCGCTCCTCGGGATGCCAGGGCGCGCGCTCATCGTCGGTGCGGAACACCGCGGCGGCGATCGTCGCCCACGGATCGAGGACGGCGACGGGGGCATCGGACCCGAAGCGCAGCGGCACACCCGCCTTCATCAGCGAGGCCAGCGGATAGGCGATCGCCTGCTGCTCGCGCCACAGGTCGTCGGCGAGGTCGCGATCGTCCACGGCATGCGCCGGCTGCACACTCGCCGCGACGCCCAGCCGCGCGAAGCGCGCGAGATCCGCGTGCCGAACCAGCTGCGCATGCTCGATGGTCCCGCGTGCCTGCGTGTATGTGAAGGCGTCCAGCGCGGATGCCACCGCACGGTCGCCGATGGCGTGCACCGCCACCTCGATCGCGGATGCCGTGGCGCGCATGAGCAGTTCGCGCAGCTCGTCCGGCTCGACGGTCAGTACGCCGAAGTTGCCAGGGTCGTCCGCGTACGGCTGGGAGCACGCCGCTGTGCGCGTGCCCAGCGAGCCGTCGGTGATGAGCTTGAGCGGGCCGACGTGCACCAGCCCGCCGGTGCCGGTCAGCTCCTCGCCGCTGCGCAGTCCCTCGTCGACGGCCCGCTGCAGACCGTCCTGGTAGAAGGCGAACTCGACCCGGTGGGTGTCGAACCCGGCATCCGCTCTGCGCCGCCACGCCTCGGCGTTCCAGGCCATGTCGAAGTCGACCATGCCGGTGACGCCCCGCGACGCCGCGCGTTCGGCGGCCGCCCGCACGGCGGCGTCGGCGGTCGCTGCATCCGCGGCGTTCAGCCTGCGCGAGATCTCGAAGGCGTCCTCCTCGCGGAGCACACCGTCGTCGTCCGCCCCGTCGAATCCCTCGAGTCGCAGCGCCGCGGAGTTCAGCCACACGCTGTGCACGTCGGCGTTGATGAGATACGCCGGCAGCTCGCCGGTCACGCTGTCGAGAAGGGCACGCGCGGGTCGGTCGGGCCACAGTCCGTCACGGAACCCCGCGCCGACGATCCGCCCGTCCGGCAGGGGCGCGACGCCCGACAGCATCCGAGCCGCCTCGGCCGCGCTCGTCGCTCCGCCGAGCGGCACGCGCTGGGCGTCGAGCGCCCATTGTACGGTGTGCACGTGGTGGTCCCACAGCCCGGGCACGACCCAGCTGCCATCGCCGTCCAGCGTCTCCGCTGCGGCACGCAGGTTGCCGGCGGGCGCGATGTCGGCGATCACCCCGCCTGCGACCAGGATGTCGACGGGATCGTCGCCCTCCGGCGAACTGAAGGGCAGCAGTTCGCGCCCCGGGCCGGCGAGGCGCACCGACCGGATCAGCAGATCGGCGCTCATCCGCGGTGCGCCAGACGTGCCTCGTGCGCACGGCGCATCTCCGCCGCCAGGGCCGGATGCGCGTACTCACCGCTGCCGTCGAGCTCGGCGATCACGCTCTCCACGATGCTGTCCGGCTTGTTCTGGCTCAGCTTGCGCTTCGCCGAGACCCGCGTGGGAGTCATCCGGAATCCGACCGTGCCCATCTCCAGGGCGTTCACGAACTCCTGGGTGTTCGGCGCCTGCCACATCATGCGCGGCTGCGGCAGCCTCCGCTCGAAATGCGTGACGAGATCGTCCAGGATCCTCAGGTTCTCCTGGGTGTCGACGAGCTCCGGGATGCCGGTCAGGTGCACCGCCGTGTAGTTCCAGGTCGGCACCGCGCGCACGTCGCCGTACCAGCTCGGCGAGATGTACCCGTGGGGACCCTGGAAGATCAGCAGCAGCTCCCGCTCCCCCAGGTGCAGCACCTGGTCATCGGGCTTGCCGACGTGACCGACCACCGTGAGGTCGTCGCGCTCGGGGTCCAGCAGCACCGGGTAGTGCGATGCGACCAGTCCGTCGTCGCCGGTCGCGACCAGCGTCGCCCAGGGGCTCTGCGAGATGACCCTCCGCAGCTCGGCGATGTCGGTCATGGCGAAGCTCGGATTCTGGCGCATGGTTCCAGATTAGGACCCGTGCGGCGGGGGGGGGGGGGTGGCCCCCCCACCCCCCCCCCCCCCCACCGCGGCTACCTCGTCCTGACGACGGGGACCGCCTGGGTCTTCCAGTCCTCGAAGCCCGCGTCGCCCGCCATGAAGGCGTTGACCTCGTCGGTCGTGGCCGTGAGCTTGGGATCGTTCGTCAGGTACTTCTTGGTCTCGCGCGCCACCAGGCCCGAGAGCACCAGCAGGCCGATCAGGTTCGGCAGCGCCATCAGTCCGTTCATCACGTCGGAGAACGCCCACACCACGCCCAGCTCGGTCGTGCAGCCGATGAACACCACCAGCGAGAAGATGATCCGGTAGGGCATGATCGCCTTCACCCCGACCAGCCTCTCCAGGCTGCGCTCTCCGTAGTACGACCAGCCGAGGATCGTGGAGCCCGCGAACAGCACCAGGCCGATCGTCACGATGTAGTGGCCCCATTCACCCGGCAGTCCGTGCGAGAACGCCTCGCCGGTCATCAGTGCGGGACTGATCTGCTCGCCCGTCGCCTCGTCGACCTTGTTCCACGTTCCGGTGGTGATGATCACCAGACCGGTGCAGGTGACGACGATGATCGTGTCGATGAAGGTCTGCGTCATCGACACGAGCCCCTGACGGACCGGGTGACTGGTCTTGGCCGCAGCCGCCGCGATCGCGGCCGAACCCATGCCGGACTCGTTGGAGAAGATGCCGCGGGCGACACCCATCTGCACGGCGACGATGATGAGCGAGCCCGCAAAGCCGCCCACGGCACTGGTGCCGGTGAAGGCCTCGCTGAAGATCTGCGCGAAGGCGGCCGGTACGCCGGCGATGTTGGCGATCAGGATGTAGATCGCACCGAGCACGTAGAAGATGATCATGACCGGGACGAGTCCGGCCGTGACACGGCCGATCGACTTGATGCCGCCGACCAGCACGAGCAGCGCGAAGACGGTCAGCACGATGCCGGTGACCCAGGTGGGCACGTTGAAGCTGTTCTCGAGGTTCGCGGAGATCGAGTTGCCCTGGGTCATGTTGCCGATGCCGAAGCAGGCGATCACGGCGGAGATCGCGAAGAAGATCGCGAGGAACTTGCCGAACCCGTTCTTGATGCCGCGCTCGAGGTAGTACTGCGGACCGCCGGACTTCTCGCCCGCGGCATCGGTGGTGCGGAAGCGCACCCCCAGGAACGCCTCCGAGTACTTCGACGCCATGCCCAGCAGGCCGGTGACCCACATCCAGAACAGGGCGCCGGGCCCGCCGATGCCGATGGCGGTCGCCACGCCGACGATATTGCCGGTGCCCACCGTCGCCGCCAGCGCCGTGGTCAGCGCCTGGAACTGCGAGATGTCACCGTCGGAACCGGGGTCCTTGCGGGTGAACAGGCCCAGCCGCAGGGCTGCGCCGAGCTTGAGGAACTGGATTCCACCGAGGCGGAACGTGAGGTAGAGCCCGGTTCCGAGGAGCAGTGGGATGAGGACCCACGGCCCCCAGATCCACGAGCTGACGTTCTCCAGAACGGCCTGCAGGCCGGATAGGTCCATGACTTCTCCTGTCGTGCGTCGTTGCGAAGGGATTCGGCCATCCTATTCACAGCCCGCACTCAGGTTCCAATATGCCGGCGTGGCGCTCGATCAGACCGGGCTGGTCAGCGCTGGCAGAACGGGCACCAGTACAGCTTGCGGGCACCGAGCTCCTCGAGCGCGATCTCCGTCCCGCACACCCGGCACGGCAGGCCGGCGCGGTGGTACACCCAGTGCCGGTCGTCGCGGCTGGCCATGGCTGCCCGGTACTGCTCGGGCGACAGGTCGTCCATGGTCATCATCTGGCCGGTCTCGACGCCGATCGCGAGCAGCCGCACCCAGTCGCGCCACAGCTGCCGCACGACCTCCTCCGGTACGTCACGTCCCGGAGTGTGCGGGTTGAGGCGCGCGCGGAACAGCATCTCGGCGCGGTACACGTTGCCGATCCCGCTGACGACCGCCTGATCCATCAGCAGCAGCGCGATGGCCGTGGGCTTGCGCCGCACGATGCGGACGAACCGCTCCTCGCCCTCGGCGGGATCGCCCACGAGCGGGTCAGGGCCCAGCTTCGCGACCGTGGCCAGCATCTCGTCCGGCGTCTGCAGCGCGCACGCGGTGGGACCGCGCAGGTCGGCGCACGTGGCATCCGTCAGCAGGCGCAGCCGCACCTGGCCGACCACCGGCGGCGGCCACTCGGCGTCCTCATCGGCGAGCCCCTTGGTCTGCTCCGACATGCGCACGCGCACGCGGGTCTTCCGCGGAGCGCCGATCGAGGTGAGCGAGTTCTCCCCCGCGTCATCGAGGATCACGCCGTCCAGATCGGTGCCGCGCTGATTGGTCTGCCCCATCCGTCCGTTGGCGGACGCGATGGTGGGGTCGACCAGGATCTCCCCGGCGAAGTCCCACGCGCCGTAGAGCCCGAGATGGACCCTCAGCCAGGTGTCGCCCTCGAACTCGAGGAACATCTGCTTGCCCACCGCCATCGCCTGCAGCATCTCGCGACCCTCGAGCACGGCGGCGCCCTCGGCGAAGCGGCCCTGCGGACTGGAGGCGTGCACCGGAAGTCCGACGAAGTTGCGGGCGAACTGGCGCGCGATGCGGTGGACGGAATGACCCTCGGGCATGTCAGGCGCGCGGGTCCGGGAGGAGCGATCCGTCCCGCTCGAAGTCGGCGATCTGGGCGATGCGCCGCGCGTGGCGCTCCTCGCCCGAGAACGGCGTGCCGATGAACGTGTCGATGAACGAGGTGACCTCGTCGAAGGTGTGCTGGCGCGCGCCGATCGAGATGACGTTGGCGTCGTTGTGCTCGCGGGCGAGCTCCGCGGTGGAGGTGTTCCACACCAGCGCCGCGCGGATGCCCTGCACCTTGTTCGCGGCGATCTGCTCGCCGTTGCCCGAGCCCCCGAACACCACGCCCAGCGCCTCGACGCCCGCGGTCTGGTCGGCGATCACGGCCTGCGCGGCACGGATGCAGAACGCCGGATAGTCGTCGAGCGCGTCGTACTCCACCGGTCCGTGATCGGTCACGTCGTGCCCTGCGGAGCGCAGATGCTCCTGCAGGCGGGTGGAGAAGTCGAGACCGGCGTGATCGGTGGCGATGTGGATGCGCATGGCGCCCATCCTACTTTCCGGTCCGTCCCGCTCAGGGCAGGATGCCGGCGGCGGCCGGCTTGAATCCGGCGCGCACGTTCTCGCAGCATCCGGGACGGCAGACGTCGAACGAACCGCCCACCGAGGCCACCCGCGCGCGATCGGCGTTCGGGCGTCCCTCCAGGCGCTCCTGGATGAGGTCGACGATGCCGGCGACGAACGCCGGCGACACTCCCGGCGTGGGTGTCCGCGTGAATCGCAGGCCGGCCTGCTCGGCGGCCTCCTTCGCCTCGGTGTCCAGATCCCAGAGCACCTCCATGTGGTCGCTCATGAATCCGACCGGCACGACCGCCACGGCCTCCCTGCCGCGCCCGGCCAGCTCGCCGATCACGTCGCACACGTCGGGCTCGAGCCAGGGCTGCGAGGCGGGGCCGGAGCGGGACTGGTAGACGAGCTCCCAGTGCACGTCCGCCGCGGCCGGCAGCAACCGCGCGACCCGATCCATCACCCAGGCGGCGACGGACTCGTGCTGCGCGGCGTAGGCGCCGCCCGGGCCGAAGTCGATGTCGCGGGGGCCGGAGCGCTCGGCATCCGCCGTCGGGATGCTGTGCGTGGAGAACAGCACCTGCACGGCGTCCGCGGGGACGCCCTCGGCGAGGAACGCGGCGACGGCGTCATGCACGCCCTCGACGAACGCCTGAACGAAACCTGGGTGGTCGTAGAACGGCCGGATCTTGTCGATGGTGACCACCCCGTCGTACTCCGTGCCGTCCAGTACGCGCGCGAAGTCCTCGCGGTACTGCCGGCAGCTGGAGAAGGAGCTGTACGCGCTGGTCGCGAACGCCAGGAGCGTGGTGTCGCCGTTCCCGGCGGCCTCCGCCACGGCGTCCTCCAGATACGGCGCCCAGTTGCGATTGCCCCAGTACACGGGCAGGTCGATCGAGCGCGCCTCCAGCTCGGCCTCGAGCGCGGCCTTCAGCGCGCGGTTCTGTCCGTTGATCGGGCTGACCCCGCCGAAGTGACGGTAGTGGTGCGCGACCTCCTCGAGGCGCTCGTCGGGGATGCCCCGTCCGCGGGTCACGTTGCGCAGGAACGGGATGACCTCGTCCTGCCCCTCGGGTCCGCCGAATCCGGCGAGGAGGATCGCGTCGTACGCGACCGGCTGCTCGATGAACGGTTCACCCCCGGATGCTGCGGAAGAGGCGTGCAGAACGACATCCGTTGCTTCAGGGATCACGCCCTCCATCCTTCCACTCCCGGCTATGAGCCAGCGCGGAGTCGCTTGCCCGACACGTCGCCTGGCGTAGGCTGTCAGGGTTGCCGTCGGCGCCAGCAGTGCCGACGAGGGACGACACCCCCTCACCACTGGGAGAAACAGCTGTGCCTGGAGAGAACCTCACCCGTACCGAAGCGCAGGAGCGCCGCGCCGTCATCGACACGCAGTCCTACCAGGTCTCGCTCGACCTGACCAAGGGCGCGGAGGTGTTCGGATCGCGCAGCGTCGTGCGCTTCACCGCCACCCCCGGCGGCGCGACCTTCATCGATCTGATCGCGAAGGAGGTACGGGAGATCTCGCTCAACGGCGAGCAGATCGACCCGAGCGAGGCCTTCGCCGACTCGCGCATCGCGCTGAGCGGCCTGCAGGCCGAGAACGTGCTCATCGTCGACGCCGACTGCCTGTACACCAACACCGGTGAGGGCCTGCACCGCTTCGTCGACCCCGTCGACGGCGAGGTCTACCTCTACTCGCAGTTCGAAGTGCCCGACTCGCGGCGCATGTTCGCGGTGTTCGAGCAGCCCGATCTGAAGGCCACGTTCCAGTTCACGGTCACCGCGCCCGCCGCGTGGAAGGTCGTGTCGAACTCGCCGACCCCCGAGCCGATCGTGCACGACGCCTCGACGGACTCCGGCACCCAGCAGACCGCGACCTGGGGCTTCGAGCCCACCCCGCGGATCTCCTCCTACATCACGGCCCTGATCGCGGGTCCGTACGAGGCCACCTTCTCCGAGCTCACCAGCGCTTCTGGCCGGGTCATCCCGCTCGGCGTGTACGGCCGCAAGAGCCTGTGGGCGCACCTGGACGCCGACTACATCTTCGACAAGACCCGTGAGGGCTTCGCGTACTTCGAGTCGAAGTTCGGCGTGCCCTATCCGTTCGCCAAGTACGACCAGCTCTTCGTGCCGGAGTTCAACGCCGGCGCCATGGAGAACGCAGGCGCGGTCACGTTCACCGAGACCTACGTGTTCCGCAGCAAGGTGACGGATGCCGTCAAGGAGCGCCGCGTCGTCACGATCCTGCACGAGCTCGCGCACATGTGGTTCGGCGATCTGGTCACCATGAAGTGGTGGAACGACCTGTGGCTGAACGAGTCGTTCGCCGAGTGGGCGTCCACCATCGCCACGGCCGAGGCCACCGAGTGGACCGAGGCGTGGACGACCTTCGCCGCCATGGAGAAGACCTGGGCCTACCGCCAGGACCAGCTGCCCTCCACGCATCCGATCGTCGCCGAGATCAACGACCTGCAGGACGTTCAGGTCAACTTCGACGGCATCACCTATGCCAAGGGCGGGTCGGTGCTCAAGCAGCTCGCCGCCTGGGTGGGCATCGAGGCGTTCTTCGCCGGTGTCTCGCAGTACTTCCAGAAGCACTCCTGGGGCAACACCGAGCTCAGCGACCTGCTCACCGAGCTCGAGGCCACCAGCGGCCGTGAGCTGAGCACCTGGGCGAAGAAGTGGCTGGAGACCGCGGGCGTCAACACGCTCGCGCCGGTCATCGCCGAGGACGCAGCCGGGGTCATCACCCGTTTCGCCGTCACGCAGACCGCTCCCGCCGACTACCCGACGATCCGCCCGCACCGTCTGGGCATCGGCTTCTACAACCTCGACGGCGAGGCGCTGGTGCGCACGCACTACGTGGAGGTCGACATCGACGGCGACCGCACCGAGATCCCGGAGCTGCAGGGCCTGCAGCGCCCCGACATGGTGCTCCTGAACGACAAGGACCTCGCGTACGCGAAGATCCGACTCGACGACCGCTCCCTGGCCACCGCGATCGAGCACCTCTCCGACATCAGCGATCCGCTGGCTCGCTCGCTCGTCTGGGGCGCTGCCTGGGATCAGACCCGCGACGCCGAGAGCCCGGCATCCGCCTACATCGACCTCGTGCTCGGCAACATCGGCCGCGAGACCGAGTCGACCACGGTGCGCACCACGCTCTCACAGCTGCTGCTGGCCGCCTCCAGCTACGTCACCCCCGAGAACCGCACAGCGGCGCGGGAGAAGGTCGCCGACGGCCTCTGGGCGCTCGCGCAGCAGGCGGAGTCCGGCAGCGACAGCCAGCTCCAGCTGGTGACGGCGTTCGCGAACACGCTGGTCACCCCCGAGCACGCCGGCGTCGTCGGGCGACTGCGCTCCGGCGAGGAGACCCTGCCGGGTCTGGACATCGACGCCGACCTGTCGTGGCAGCTGCTGAACGGCCTGGCAGCGATCGGCGCGACGGATGCCGCCGCGATCGACGCCGCACTGGCCGCCGACAACACGTCCAAGGGCGCCGAGTTCGCCGCGCAGGCACGCGCCGCGCTGCCGACGGCGGAGGCGAAGCAGGCGGCCTGGTCGTCGCTGATCGACAATGCCGACCTTCCGAACACGATCGTCCGCTCGGCGGCGCTCGGCTTCGTGCACCCCTCGGGCGTCGAGGTGCTCGGCGACTTCATCCCGAAGTACTTCGACATGCTCGTGCCCATCTGGGAAGGTCGCACCTACCAGATCGCCGACTACCTGGTCGTGGGCCTGTACCCGCGGTCGCTGGCCAGCGTGGAGCTGCGCGACGCGACCCGCGCGTGGCTGTCGTCCCATCAGGACGCGTCTCCCGCGCTGCGCCGCCTGGTGCACGAGAACCTCGCCGACGTCGAGCGGGCTCTGGCCGCGCAGTCCCGGGACGCCGAGGACTGATCCGCACGGACCACTCTGCGAGAAGGCCTCGGCGCACCCAGTGTGCGCCGAGGCCTTCTCGGTAACATCGAGATGATGAATCTCCACCTCGCAGCCGCAGCCGCCGAAGACCCCCTCAACTTCTGGGAGCAGACCCTGCAAGTGCTGGGTGCCGTCGGCGTGAACGCGATCTGGGTGGCGGTCATCATCGCGTCCTGCGTGGCCGCGGCGTTCGTCCTCCGCCTCGTCATCCGTCGGATCGTCAAGCGCATCGTGGACAGCGCCAAGAGCAAGGCCAGGGTCGACGACACCCAGGCGCTGGAGCGCTCGCCCCTCGCGGACATGCGGCTGGTGCAGCGCACGCGCACGCTCGGCACCATCCTCCAGAACATCGTCAACGTGATCCTGGTGGTCGTGGCGATCGTGCTGACGGTCAACCAGCTGAGTCCTTCACTGCTCGGCTCTCTGACGCTCCTCACCGCCGCCGTGGGTGCGGGCCTCGGCTTCGGCGCGCAGAACATCGTCAAGGACGTGCTGAACGGCCTCTTCCTGGTCGCCGAGGATCAGATCGGCATCGGCGACGTCGTGGATCTGGGCCTGGCATCCGGTGTGGTCGAGTACGTCAGCGTGCGCATCACGCAGGTGCGCGACGTGAACGGCACGCTCTGGTACGTGCGCAACGGCGAGGTGACGCGCATCGGCAACATGTCGCAGGGCTGGGCGCGCGCGATCATCGATCTCGGCGTGCAGCCGGATGCGGATCTCGAGCTCGTCGAATCCACGATGCTGGAGACCGCGCAGGGACTCGCCAAGGACCCGAAGTGGCGCACGCGCATCATCGAGCGCCCGGAGGTCTGGGGTCTGGAGTCCGTCACCGGTGACGCGCTGGTCGTGCGCGTGGTCATGAAGACCCGCGCCAATGCCATGGACGACGTCGCGCAGGAGCTGAGGGCGCGTCTGCGCCAGGCTCTGACCGAGAAGGACGTGCTGGTGCCCAGCCTGGCATCCGTCACCCTCTCCGGACTGGAGGGTGCGCGCCGCGTACGCGGCGCCAACCCGCCCAAGACCCGCCCGAACGCGATCACGGGTGTGCCCCCGGTCGCCGAGCGCGGAGTCTGGCGGCGCAAGAAGACCGGCGACAAGGAAGGCGACGCCAAGTGACGTTCTACGACGAGATCGGCGGTCACGCCACCTTCCAGCGCATCGTCGAGGTGTTCTACCGCGAGGTGGCAGTGGATCCGGTCATGCGTCCGATGTACCCGGAGGAGGACCTCGGCCCCGCCACCGAGCGTCTGACGATGTTCCTGGAGCAGTACTGGGGAGGGCCGGGCACGTACAGCGAACGCCGCGGACACCCGCGGCTGCGGATGCGGCACGTGCCGTTCCACGTCAACCCGGATGCCCGTGACCGCTGGCTCGCGCACATGCGCACCGCCCTCGACGAGGCGCAGCTCTCACCCCTGCACGACGCGACGTTCTGGGACTACCTGCAGCGCGCCGCGCACTCGCTCGTGAACACCTTCGAGGACTCCCCCGAACCCCCTCCGACGACGATCGGCCCCACGCAGGAGCGCCGTCCCGATCTCGGACTGACCTCCTGATCCCGCCCTCACCGACGACGAAGGAGTCGCCATGGCATCCCGCACCCACGACACGGACGTGCTCGTCATCGGCTGGGGCCTGTCCGGCCTGGTCGCCGCCGCAGAAGCGCTGGAGGCCGGCAGACGGGTGACCGTCATCGACCAGGAGCCGCGCTCGAATCTGGGCGGACAGGCCTGGTGGTCCTTCGGCGGGCTGTTCCTCGTCGACTCCCCAGAACAGCGGCGGCTCGGCATCCGTGACTCCCTCGAGCTCGCCACCCAGGACTGGTTCGGCAATGCCGGGTTCGATCGGCCGGAGGACGAGTGGCCGCGCCGCTGGGCGTCCGCCTACCTGGAGTTCGCCGCCGGTGAGAAACGCAGCTGGCTGCGCGAACGCGGTGTCGGCTTCTTCCCCGTCGTGGGCTGGGCGGAGCGGGGAGGCAGCGGTGCGATCGGACCGGGCAACTCCGTGCCGCGCTTCCACATCACCTGGGGCACCGGCCCCGGCATCGTCGCACCGTTCGCCGCGGCCGTGGAGCGTGCCGAGGCCGAGGGGCGGGCGACGATCCTTCCGCGTCACCGCGTGGCGAGGCTGATCGTGGAGGACGGCGCCGTGGTGGGAGCAGGCGGCGACATCCTCGCCGACGACCTGACCGCGCGCGGCGTCCCCTCGTCGCGGGAGCGCTCCGGCGAGTTCGAGATCCGCGCGGAAGCCGTGATCGTCGCGTCCGGAGGCATCGGCGGCAACCACGATCTCGTGCGCGCGGCCTGGCCGGACCGGCTGGGCACGCCTCCGGAGCACATGCTCACGGGTGTCCCCGCCTACGTCGACGGCTCCATGCACGCCGTCTCCGAGGCGGCAGGGGCGCATCTGATCAACGGCGACCGGATGTGGCACTACGTGGAGGGCATCGAGAACTGGGATCCGGTGTGGCCGAGTCATGGCATCCGCATCCTCCCCGGCCCCTCGTCGCTGTGGCTGGACGCGACCGGCACGCGCCTGCCCGTGCCGCTGTACCCCGGGTTCGACACGCTCGGCACGCTCGCCCACCTGCGCACCACCGGGCACGACCACTCCTGGTTCATCACCTCGCGGGGGATCGTGGAGAAGGAGTTCGCCCTGTCCGGGAGCGAGCAGAACCCCGACCTCACCGGCAGGGACGTGAGGCTGCTGGTGAAGTCCCGCCTCGCGAAGGGCCCGACCGGTCCGGTGCAGTCGTTCCTGGATGAGGGCGCCGACTTCGTCGTCGAGAACGATCTGGAGTCCCTCCTGGCGCAGATGAAGCGGATGCCGGGAGGAGAGGCCCTGGACGTGGATCGGGCTCGCCAGGAGGTCCTGGCGCGCGACCGCGAGATCGGCAACGACTTCACGAAGGATGCCCAGATCGCCATGCTGCGATCGATGCGGGCGTACCGCGGCGACAAGCTGATCCGCACCGCTTCCCCGCACCGGCTGCAGGATCCTGCGGCCGGGCCCATGATCGCGGTCAAGCTGCACGTGCTGACCCGCAAATCCCTGGGCGGCATCCAGACCGATCTGGACGGGCGCGCCCTGGCCGCCGACGGCACGCCGATCCCCGGCCTGTTCGCCGCCGGGGAGGCGAGCGGATTCGGCGGGGGCGGCGTGCACGGATACCGTGCGCTGGAGGGAACGTTCCTGGGCGGGTGCCTGTTCTCCGGGCGTCAGGCGGGACGCGCGGCGAGCCGCTGAGCTGCTCTTCGCTCGCACGGGCCGCGTTCCGCAGGCCCGAACGCGGGGGTCAAGGATCCGTCCGGTTCAGTGACCGGTCTCCCGCACCGCCGTGAGTCCTGTCACCGCCGGACCACGGCTGAGCACGTGTCCCCGCGCGAAGGCGAGACGAGTCCATCGCCCGGACCGCGTGACGCGCACCTGCTCTGCGCCGCTGATGAACCCGAAGGCGTGCGCGGCGAAGGCGACACCACGTGGAAGACCGCGCAGGTCCTCGTCGGGCTCGCCCCAGACGCGGGCGCGGAGCGCCCGCACGGCGTCCTCGCCCGCGCCGTCGGGGCTTCCGTGCGCGACGGCGGAGATCCCCCACAGCGCGCGCTCCGCGATCAGCCCGGCCGAGAGATCGGCCACATGCTCCCATCCGCCCCGCGGTGGGGCGATGCCCGCCCAGGCCGGAGACAGCGCCGTGTCCGGCAGCGCCAGCTCATCGGGATTCGGCCCCTCCGTCAGCGATTCCACGACCAGGTCGCAGCTCAGCTCGGGATCGGCGTGCACGATGCGCATCGCCAGAATCGTGGGCGTCTGGTCGAACAGCCCCTGCGGGGCGAGAGCGGCGGAGGTGACGGCGAGCACGCCACCCGTCGCCTGCAGGCGGACACCGTCGGCCCCTGCCTTCGAGGCGCGGCCGGAGAAGGTCAGCACGTCGCGGGCGGTGTCGGCGTCGGCGAGAACGAGAGGTCTGGTCATCCCTTCTAAACTAGTCGCGTGAGCACTCAGGAGAACGCCCGTCGGTCCGTCAGCCAGCTCCTCCAGGTGCTCGATCTCGACGCCTCCGAGGCCCGCACCACCGAGGACATCTTCACCGGCGTCTCGCACGCGATGCCGACCGGCCGCGTGTACGGAGGTCAGGTGCTCTCGCAGTCGCTGGTCGCCGCCGAGCGGACGCTTCCGGAGGACCGGATCGTGCACTCCATGCACGGGTACTTCCTGCGTCCCGGCGATGCCACCCAGGGCATCACGTTCGCGGTCGACCGGATCCACGACGGCCGTTCCTTCTCCACGCGCCGCGTTCAGGCCTTCCAGGGCGGTGTGCCGATCTTCTCGATGATCTCGTCGTTCCAGGACGAGGATCCCGGCGTCGACCATGCCGAGCCGTTCCCGGAGGACGTCCCCGCCCCGGAGTCGCTGCCCTCGGACGACGAGCTCATCGGCGCCGTGCATCCGATCACGGGACGCCTGCTGGCCGAGCGCCCGGCCGACATCCGGCATGTGACGGGTCCGCTGTTCCTCGAAGTGGCCGGTGAGCATGTGCCGCAGCAGGCGGTGTGGATGCGGATGCGGGCGCCGATGCCCGACGATCCCCGCGTGCACCGGGCGGCGCTGGCGTATCTCAGCGACATGACGATCCAGGAATCCATCCTGCGTCGCCACGGCATCACGTGGCAGACGCCCGGGCTGAAGGTCGCGAGCCTCGACCACGCCATGTGGTGGCACCGCTTCGGCCGCGTGGACGAGTGGATGCTGTACGTGCAGAACTCCCCCAACGCCCGCGGTGGCCGCGGCCTCGCGCAGGGCCGGGTCTACACGCGCGACGGCGTCCTGATGGCCACCGTGGCGCAGGAGATCATGGTGCGGGTCCCGGAGCTCTGACTCCGGGCAGCACGGTTCCTGGACCGTGCGCTCAGCGCCGCCGGTACTCCAGCGGCTCTCCGACCAGCGGCTCCCATGCGGAGCGCATCTCGGGCGTGAGCCGCACGGGGCGGCCCGACGCGGCGTCCACGAGCACGATCACGGTCGTGGCGCGCGCGTACAGCACGTCCGACTCGGCTGCGGCATCCGGTCGCACCTCGTAGCAGACCTCGATGCTGGAGCCGCCGAGCTTGCCGAACCACATCTGGATGTCCAGCGGGTGCCGCTGGTACGGCACCGGCGCCAGGTACTCGATCTCCTGACGCGCGATGAGCGTGAGCATGCCGTAGGACAGCCCGGAGTCGAGGATCGCCGTGGGAGGGGCCACCTCGCCGGGCGCCGGCTTCCAGAAGGCGCGCACGCGCGCCTCCTCGAGCAGCTTCAGCATCGCCGTGTTGTTGACGTGGTTGAACGCGTCGAGGTCGCCCCATCGCAGCTGGATGGGGATGTGCAGACGCCCGTCGTCCAGAATGCGTTCGACGGGCACCTGCACGTTCTCGGAATCAGTCACGGTGGAGCTTGCGGTGCGTGGTGCGGTGCGGGCGCGCCGCCTCCAGGCCCATCCGATCGATCTTGTTCTTCTCGTAGGCCTCGAAGTTGCCCTCGAACCAGTGCCACTGCGACGGGTTCTCGTCGGTGCCCTCGTAGGCGAGGATGTGCGTGGCGATGCGGTCCAGGAACCACCGGTCGTGCGTGATGACCACGGCACAGCCGGGGAACTCCAGCAGCGCGTTCTCCAGCGAGCTCAGCGTCTCCACGTCGAGGTCGTTGGTGGGCTCGTCGAGGAGCAGCAGGTTGCCGCCCTCCTTCAGCGTGAGGGCGAGGTTGAGGCGGTTGCGCTCACCACCGGAGAGCACGCCGGCCTTCTTCTGCTGGTCGGGGCCCTTGAAGCCGAACTTCGACACGTAGGCGCGCGAGGGGATCTCGATCTTGCCGACCGTGATGAAGTCGAGGCCGTCGGAGACGACCTCCCACAGCGTCTTGTTGGGGTCGATGTTGGCGCGCGTCTGGTCGACGTAGCTGATCTTGACCGTCTCGCCGACCTTCAGATCGCCGCCGTCGAGCGGCTCCAGGCCGACGATGGTCTTGAAGAGCGTCGTCTTTCCGACGCCGTTGGGACCGATCACGCCGACGATGCCGTTCGGCGGCAGGCTGAAGCTGAGCCCGTCGATCAGCATCCGGTCGCCGAAGCCCTTCTGCAGGTTCTTCGCCTCGATGACGATGTTGCCGAGGCGCGGACCCGCAGGGATCTGGATCTCCTCGAAGTCGAGCTTCCTGGTGCGCTCGGCCTCGGCCGCCATCTCCTCGTAGCGAGCCAGACGCGCCTTGGACTTGGTCTGCCGACCCTTGGCGCTGGAGCGCACCCACTCGAGCTCGTCTTTCAGGCGCTTGGCGAGCTTGGCGTCCTTCTTGCCCTGGATGTCGAGGCGCTCGGCCTTCTGCTCCAGATAGGTGGAGTAGTTGCCCTCGTAGCCGAGCAGGCGACCGCGGTCGACCTCGGCGATCCACTCGGCGACGTGGTCGAGGAAGTACCGGTCGTGCGTGACGGCGATCACGGCGCCCTTGTAGTCCTTAAGGTGCTGCTCGAGCCACAGCACGCTCTCGGCGTCGAGGTGGTTGGTGGGCTCGTCGAGAAGCAGCAGATCGGGCTTCTGCAGCAGCAGCTTGGCCAGCGCGACGCGGCGCTTCTCTCCACCGGAGAGCGGCGCGATCTCGGCATCAGCCGGCGGCGTGCGCAGCGCGTCCATGGCCTGCTCGAGCTGCGAGTCGAGGTCCCAGCCGTCGGCCGCGTCGATCTCCTCCTGCAGCACGCCCATCTCGGCGAGCAGCGCGTCGAAGTCGGCGTCGGGGTCGGCCATCAGCGCGGAGATCTCGTTGAAGCGGTCGAGCTTGGGCTTGATCGCCACGCCGTCCTGGATGTTCTCCAGCACCGTCTTGGTCTCGTCGAGCTCCGGCTCCTGCATGAGGATGCCGACCGAGAAGCCCGGTGTGAGCTTGGCCTCGCCGTTCGACGGGGTGTCGAGGCCCGCCATGATCTTCAGGATGGTCGACTTTCCGGCGCCGTTGGGGCCGACCATGCCGATCTTCGCTCCGGGGAGGAACGCCATGGTGACGTCGTCGAGGATGAGCTTGTCGCCCACCGCCTTGCGGGCTCGCACCATGGAATAGATGTACTCGGCCACGAAGCAGCTCTCCTTCAGTCAGCGGGCACGCGGAACGGCTCCGGGGAGCCGACACACCAGCCTACCCGTCTTCACCGGTCCGCTTCGCGACCGGCCTGTCAGGGGTCGTCACCAGTCGATCGGCCGCGTTCGCCCGACGAGGCACCGACCGCCGCCGAGCTGCGGCATGACTGCCGTCACCGGCTCGCCCGTGGACGGTCCGACCTGTCCGATCAGGCATTCTCTATCGCCCCATGCGACCGAGAACTGCAGGCTCTCCACCGCACGACCGACGGTGGTCCGATCGGCGGTGACCTGCATCCTCTCCTTCGGGAAACCTGCGGCGACGAGTGCGTCGACGTACGCGCGGCCCCGGGCGCGGTCATCGGATGCCCAGACCTGCGCGGTCACCGCGGTGAACAGCGCCAGGTTCTCCGTCGCCGTCCCGCCGGGGACGAGCACCGGTGTCTCCGCCGCGGACGCCGACGGCGATGGGGCGGCGGAGGAGGTCGCAGGATCCGGCTTCTCGGCCGGAGCCGAACAGGATGCGAGAGCCGCCGTGATGAGCATCGCTCCGGCGATCGTCGTCACCGCCCGGTTGCGGGGAGCGGAGACGGATGACCCTCGAAGCACGCTCAGAAGTCTAGGCGCAGCACCGGGAGCCATCCGTCGACGCACTCAGCCCTCACGTGAAGGCGGGTTCCTTGGATGCTTCGTCCTCGACGAGGACATCCAGCCCGGCGATCCGCCACGCGTCACCCTCGTCCGCGCTGGGCGCCTCGTCCGACGAAGCGTCTGCGTCGGAGGGCTGCGGGACCCGCGCAGGTTCCGTCGTCGCGCGCTGGCGACGCACGAACGCACTGGTCCCCCAGTTCAGGTCGTGACCGATGGCGTCTGCCGTGATCTCCGCCTCCCGGCCCTTCTTCCCGTCGCCGGCCTCCCAGTCCCGGATCCGCAGACGCCCCACGACGATGACGGGATCGCCGCGGTGCAACGAGGCCTTCGCATGCTCGGCGATGTTGCCGAACGCGGAGACGTTGTACCAGCTGGTCGGGCCCTCGACCCATTCACCGGTGCGCTGATCGACGTAGTTGTGCGACGTCCCGACCCGGAAGTTGATCACGGCCTTGCCGTTGCGGGTCTCGTTCTTGGTGGGGTCGTTGCCGATGTTCCCGGCGATCACGATGGTGTCGTTCCTCATGCTCATGTCCTGCTCCTGTGTTGCCGGGTCGAACCCGGGTGAGAACAGGGTGCATCGCGGCGTCCGACGTCCGGAGGCCGATTCCCGGCATCCGTGGAGAACTTCGCGGGAAGGGTGATTGTGCAGGAAGACCGCGATCCGTCAGTGCACGAACAACAGCAGACCGGCGACGGCGATGAACAGCGAGCCGAAGACGCTGTTCAGGATCCGCTGGCCGCGGGCGTCCCGCGTGAAGCGGCGGAACGGTTTCGCGGCGGCGGCGAAGAAGAACCACATCACGAGCACGTCCACGACGATCACCGTCCCGATCAGGATCAGGTACTGCGGCAGCGGATCCTGGTCGAGCCGGACGAACTGCGGCACGAACGCGAGGAAGAACACGATCGCCTTGGGGTTGAGGAGGTTCACCCAGAATCCGCGCCGGAAGATCGACCACGCGTGCTCACGGGACCGCGATGCCGTCGCCATGGTCTCCGCCTGCGGTTTCGCGAGGATCAGGCGGATGCCGAGATACACCAGGTACGCGGCGCCCGCATAGCGGATGATGTCGAACAGGAGCTGCGACTGCGACACCAGCAGGCCCACACCCGCGGCGACGATGACCACATGCACGATGAGCGCCGCCTGCTGGCCGAGAACGCCCCACAGCGAGCGTCGCCATCCCTGCGTGAGCGCGTTGCTCATGGTGTTGATCGCGCCGGCCCCCGGCGTGAAGCTGATCACCACGCAGGCCAGCAGCAGCGAGAGCCACACGGTCCAGGTCACCTGCACAGTGTAGGGGCATCCCGGCGGGCCGCCGGACGGATGTCGGCACCCCGTCCTACGGTGAGGCCATGACCTCGACGACGCTCCCGAACTGGCTGACCCGAGTGGGCGTGTTCGACCTCGAGACGACCGGTGTCGACGTCGCCACCGATCGCATCGTCACGGCGCATGTGGGCGTGCTCGACCGGCACGGAAGGGAGATCGCGGCGAGGGACTGGCTCGCCGACCCCGGCATCCCGATCCCCGACGGCGCCGCTGCCATTCACGGCATCAGCACCGAGCACGCCAGGACGCACGGGCGGCCGGCGGGCGAAGTCGTCGCGGAGATCAGCAACGCCCTCCGCGTGCTCTTCGCGCAGGGTATGCCGATCGTGGCATACAACGCCTCCTACGACTTCTCTCTGCTCGCGAACGAGGCGGCACGCCACGGCATCCCGGCGCTGATCGACCCGCAGCCGGTCATCGACCCGCTCGTGATCGACAAGGCGTACGACCGCTACCGTCCCGGCAAGCGCACCCTGAGCGTCGTCGCCGAGCACTATGCCGTGCCTCTCGACGACGCACACGAGGCGTCGGCGGACGCCGTGGCTGCTGGGCGCGTCGCGCTCGCCCTCGCCAGGGAGTTCGGCCTGTCGCAGACGGCCGCCGAGCTGCACACTCAGCAGATCGGCTGGGCCCGTGACCAGGCCGAGAGCCTCACGGAGTACTTCATCAAGGCGGGGCGTCTCGACCCCGCGGAGGCACTGGACGGCAGCTGGCCTGTGCGGGGCTGAGTGGTCGGATGCAGATCTTCGGCCTACCTTGGAAACATGGATGAGCCGCTGAATACCATCCTCGGATGGAGCACGGTAGCGCTCCTGGTCGCGCTGCCGGTCATCCTCGGCTGCATAGGCCTCGCCCGACTGTATTCGCCCAAGCCATTGGAGAAGAAGTACCTCGTCGGTGGCGGCGGCCTCGCCGGGGGTTACGCAAGCGGCCTCGAGGCCGTCTTCTCCCCCACTGCCCATGAAGCTGGTGTCGAGCTTGACCGCATGACCAAGCGCACCGCTCCGTCTCCTGCCGCGGGTGATCCGCCGTGGACCATCGACGGCGACAGCATCCGCATCGAAGTCTGATCGGCGTGCCCGGGATACGACGAAGGCCCCGCCGGAGCGGGGCCTTCGAGGAATCTGCTTACTTCTGAGCGGAGCCGCCGAAGTTCTTGAAGCGCTGGTTGAACTTCTCGACGCGACCGGCCGAGTCCATGATGCGCTGCTTGCCCGTGTAGAACGGGTGCGACGCGGAGGAGATCTCGACGTCGACGACGGGGTACTCGACGCCGTCGAGCTCGATCGTCTTGTCGCTGGTGACCGTCGAACGGGTCAGGAAGGTCTCGCCCGAGCCGAGGTCGCGGAAAACGACGGCCTGGTAGTCGGGGTGGATGTCAGTCTTCATGGGATTCCTTACGTGGTGCCCTGGATTCTGCCAGGAGCGAGGGAAGTCTGCGGTGCGATTGCACCAAGGGTCTACTTTAGCACCCCTCGACGGGTCTCCACGGCCGTGCTCAGGCGCTGACGGC
The DNA here is from genome assembly GCF_052056515.1 of Microbacterium sp. 22195. Classification (NCBI taxonomy): domain Bacteria; kingdom Bacillati; phylum Actinomycetota; class Actinomycetes; order Micrococcales; family Microbacteriaceae; genus Microbacterium; species Microbacterium sp. 22195. The sequence continues at coordinate 304,838 of NZ_JBQEPE010000001.1, read as the reverse complement.
GCGGGCCGCGTAGCGGCCGCCCTCGGCGCTCAGCGCGATCGGCATGCCGAACGCCTCGGAGAGCGCCTCCGCCGTGAGCGTCTCGGCGATCGGTCCCTGCGCGACGATGCCGCCCTCACGCAGCAGCATGACGTGCGTGAAGCCCACCGGGATCTCCTCGACGTGGTGGGTGACCATGATCATGGCGGGCGTTGTCGGGGATGCGGCGTAGCCGCTCAGCAGCTGGAGCAGCTCCTCACGGGAGCCGAGGTCCAGGCTTGCGGTCGGCTCGTCGAGCAGCAGCAGCTCGGGGTCGGTCATCACCGCACGGGCGATCTGGACGCGCTTCTGCTCCCCGTCGCTGAGCGTGCCGAACAGCCGCTCGGAGAGGTGATCGAGCTTCCAGTCCGCCAGCACGCGACGGGCGCGGCGCTCGTCGATGCCCTCGTAGTCCTCGTTCCAGCGGCCCATGACCGAGTACGCCGCGGTCATCACCGTGTTCAGCACGGTCTCGTCGCGAGGGATGCGACGAGCCATCGCCGTCGACGCGAAGCCGATTCGCGGACGGATCTCGAACACGTCCGTCCGCCCCAGGGTCTCCCCCAGGATCGTCACCGTGCCGGACGTCGGGTGCATCAGCGTGTCGGCGAGCTGCAGCAGGGTCGTCTTGCCGGCCCCGTTCGGTCCCAGCACCACCCAGCGCTGATCCTCGGAGACCTGCCAGGTGACGTGATCGACGATGTCGCGACCGTCACGGCGCACGACGACATCGGTGAAATCCAGGGCGCTCGACATGACGCCCAGCCTATCGGCTCAGGCGGTCAGCTCCTCGTACAGCGCGCGGGTGGTGTCGGCGATCGCGCCCCAGCTGAACTCGGTGCGGGCACGCTCGCGCCCGGCCGCGCCGTACTCTGCGGCGCGCTCGGGATCGCCTGTCACCTCGGTGAGTGCGGCGGCGAGGTCCGAGACGAACCGCTCGGGATCCACCGGCGTGCCCGTGCCGTCCTGCAGCTGCTCGATCGGCACGATCCGGCCCGTCACGCCGTCCGCCACCACCTCCGGGATGCCGCCGGTGCGCGTGCCGACCACGGCCGCGCCGCACGCCATGGCCTCCAGGTTGACGATGCCCAGCGGCTCGTACACGGACGGGCACACGAACGTCGTGGCCGCGGTGAGGATCGCCGACAGCTCGTCGCGCGGCAGCATCCGCTCGATCCAGATCACGCCCTGCCTGGTCTGCTGCAGCAGTCGCACCAGTTCCTGCACCTCGGCCATGATCTCCGGCGTGTCCGGCGCGCCCGCGCACAGCACCAGCTGCACCTCAGGGGGAAGCAACTGCGCGGCCCGCAACAGGTACGGCAGTCCCTTCTGCCGCGTGATGCGTCCCACGAAGACCACCGACGGGCGGGCGGCGTCCATGCCGATGCTCGCCAGGAACTCCGGGTTCTCGATCGGCCGCCAGCGCTCCACGTCGATGCCGTTGTGGATCACGCGGACGCGCGCCGGGTCGACCTGGGGATAGCTGCGCAGGATGTCGGCGCGCATCCCCGCACTGACCGCCACGATCGCGGCGGCGTTCTCGTAGGCGAGCTTCTCGATGCCGCTCGAGACCGCGTACCCGCCGCCGAGCTGCTCGGCCTTCCAGGGACGCAGCGGCTCGAGGCTGTGCGCGGTGAGCACGTGAGGGATGCCGTGCAGCTGCGAGGCGAGGTGGCCTGCGAAGTTGGCGTACCAGGTGTGGCTGTGCACGACATCCGCCCCGGCGATGTCGCCGACCATCACGAGATCCGTGCCGAGCGTCTGCACGGCGGCGTTGGCGCCGGCGAGCTCCACGGGAGTGCGGTACGCATGCGTGCCGGGTTCATCACGGTCGGATCCGAACGCGCGGACCTGCACGTCGATGCTGCTGCGCAGCGCGGCGACGAGCTCGGCGACGTGCACACCGGCACCGCCGTAGATCTCCGGCGGATATTCCTTGGTGATGATGTCGACTCGCATGACTGCACGGTAGTACATCCGCCGCTCCGGGCTCTATGGTGGTCCCATGTCGGCACCCAAGAAGGTTTTCGGGATCATCCTCGCCGGCGGCGAGGGCAAGCGTCTGATGCCCCTGACGGCGGATCGGGCCAAACCCGCGGTGCCGTTCGGAGGGCAGTACCGGCTCATCGACTTCGCGATATCGAACCTGATCAACTCCGGCCTGCGGCAGGTCGTCGTGCTGACGCAGTACAAATCCCACAGCCTCGACCGGCACGTGTCGCAGAACTGGCGGATGTCCGCCCTGCTCGATTCCTACGTCACCTCGGTGCCCGCGCAGCAGCGCCTCGGCAAGCGGTGGTTCTCCGGGTCGGCGGATGCCATCCTGCAGAGCCTGAACCTCATCCTGGACGAGAAGCCGGACATCGTCGTCGTCATCGGCGCCGATCACGTGTACCGGATGGACTTCCAGCAGATGGTGGACGCGCACATCGCGTCCGGCGCATCGGCCACGGTCGCAGGGATCCGTCAGCCGCTCGCTCTGGCGTCCCAGTTCGGCGTGATCGACGCCGACCCCGAGACGGGCCGCATCCGCGAGTTCCTGGAGAAGCCGACGGATCCGACCGGCCTCGCCGACTCGCCCAACGAGGTGCTGGTGTCGATGGGCAACTACGTCTTCGACACCGACGCGCTCATCGCGGCTGTGGAGGCCGACGGCGAGTCCGCCAGCTCCGGGCACGACATGGGCGGCGACATCGTGCCCTACTTCGTCGAGCGCGGCGAGGCGGGCTACTACGACATGAAGCAGAACGACGTCCCCGGCTCGTCACCGCGCGACCGCTCGTACTGGCGGGACGTGGGAACGATCGACTCCTACTTCGACGCGCACATGGACCTCATCTCCACCCTGCCGATCTTCAACCTGTACAACACGGCCTGGCCCATCCGGACCCAGACCGTGAACACGCCGCCGGCGAAGTTCGTGCGCGACGCGGTGGGACGCATCGGCAACACGATCGACTCCATCGTGTCGGCCGGCTCCGTGCTCTCGGGCACGCACCTGGAGCGCAGTGTGGTGGGCGTGGGCAGCCTGGCATCCGGTGGATCGACGATCACCGACTCCGTGCTGCTCGACGGCGTGCTCGTGGGGGCCGGAGCTCGGGTGCACAGAGCCGTGCTCGACAAGAACGTCGTGCTGGAGGACGGCGCGACGGTCGGCGTGGATCGCGAACGCGATCTGGAGCGCGGCTTCACGATCACGGACTCCGGGATCACGGTGGTCGGTAAGGGCGTCCGCATCGCGCGCTGATCCGCGGATGCCGCTGAACTGACATCCGTGCGTCGACGGCCTCGGCCGGCCGATACGCTCGAGCGGTGACCACCGCGCGCTTCCTCGTCGTCCTCGATGCCGATTCCACCCTCATCCGCAACGAGGTGATCGAACTGCTCGCCGACGAGGCCGGACGTCGCGCGGAGGTGCAGGCGGCCACGGAGGCGGCGATGCGCGGCGAGGTCGACTTCGCGACCAGCCTGCGCTCGCGAGTCGCAGCGCTGAAGGGCGTCCCGACGGATGCATTCGAGCGGGTGCGCGCACGCATCGAGCCCACTCCCGGGGTGCGCGACCTGACCGCCGCGGTGCATGAGCGGGGCGGTGTGGTGGGCGTCGTCTCGGGCGGCTTCCACGAGATCCTGGATCACGTGGCGCCCGAGCTGGGCGTGGACCGCTGGCGGGCGAATCGTCTCGCGACCGCGGACGGCGGGCTCGTCGGCGAGGTCGACGGTGCGATCGTCGACGCGAAGGCGAAGGCCGACTCGCTGAAGCAATGGGCGGCGGAGCTGGGCATCGCACCGCACGCCACGATCGCGATCGGCGACGGTGCGAACGATCTGCTGATGATGAGCGCGGCGGGTCTCGGAATCGCCTTCAACGCCAAGCCTGCCGTCCGCGCCGCGGCGGCGCTGGTGGTCGGCCCTCAGGACCTGTCCGAGGTCATCCCGCTGCTCCCCTGATCCCCCGGATCACGCCGATTCCGGGTTCGCACTCGACGATGTCGGCGGCCCTGCCTACGGTGGATGCCATGGACGTCATCCTTGTTCCCGGTCTCTGGCTCGATGCGGCATCGTGGGATGCGGTGCTGCCCGCGCTGCGCGCGGCAGGCCATCGCGTGCACCCGCTGACCATGCCGGGCGTCGGTGAACCGGCCTCCGACATCGGCATCGCCGACTGGGTCGCCGCCGTCGCCTCCCGTGTCGACGAGTTCGACGCACCGGTCGCGCTCGTGGGGCATTCCGGCGGCGGCAACGTGGTGTGGGGCGCGACGGATGCCAGACCCGAGCGCATCGCACGCGTCGTGTTCGTCGACAGCGTCCCGCCGGCACCCGGCCGCGGCATCAGCGAGTTCGAGGTCGTCGACGGCGTCGTGCCCTTCCCCGGCTGGGATCACTTCCCGGACGAGGACGTCTACGACCTCGACGACGCGATCAGGGCTCGCACCGCTCCGCTGGCGCTGAGCGTCCCGGCACGGGTTCCGACCGATCCGATCAGCCTGACCGACCCTCGTCGGTACACGGTCCCCGTCACGCTGCTGATGGGCGGTCTCGACCAGGCCGCTTTCGAGCAGGCGATCAGCGAGTGGGGACCGTACGCCGAGGAGTTCGGCGCGATCGAGGACGCGGAGGTCGTCAAGCTCGGCACCGGCCACTGGCCGCAGTTCTCCAAGCCCGACGTCCTCGCTCAGGAGATCGTCGCGGCGCTCGACCGCTGAGACCGTGAGCCGATGGACGGCGCTGAGCCGATGAGCTGCTCCGTGGTCAGTGCCCCATGCCCAGGCCGCCGTCGACGGGGATGACGGCACCGGAGATGTAGCCGGAGTCATCGCCCGCGAGCCACACGACGGCGCTCGCGACCTCGTCGGGCGTGGCGAACCGGCCGGCGGGGATGCTGGCCTTGTACTGCTTCTGGGTCTCCTCGGGCAGCTCGGCCGTCATGTCGGTCTCGATGAAGCCGGGCGCCACGACGTTCGCGGTGATGCCCCGACCTCCGAGCTCGCGGGTCAGGGAACGGGCGAAGCCGACCAGCGCGCTCTTCGACGCGGCGTAGTTGGTCTGCCCGGCCGAGCCGTAGAGGCCGACCACGCTGGAGATGAGGATGACGCGGCCGAACCGGGCGCGCAGCATGCCCTTCGAGGCGCGCTTGACGACGCGGAACGAGCCGCCGAGGTTCGTCGACACGACGCTGTCGAAGTCCTCCTCGCTCATGCGCATGAGCAGGGTGTCCTTGGTGATGCCGGCGTTCGCGACCACGACCTCCACAGGGCCGAGCTTCTGCTCCACCTCGGTGAATGCGGCGTCGACCGCTGCGGCATCCGTGACATCCGCACGCACGGTGAGCGTGCCCTCCGGGCCCTCGCCGCTGCGCGCGGTCACGGCGACGCGGTATCCGTCGCGGACGAAGCGCTCGGCGATCGCGCGGCCGATGCCGCGGTTTCCGCCGGTGACGAGGACGACGCGGTCCGTGCTCATGAGGGGCTCCTGCCTGTCGGGATGAACGCAGGCCATCCTATCGAGCCGCGGTGCTGCTCTCCGGCCTTTCGGACCCGCGCGCGGGCATCCGGCGCGCCCCGCGCGGCGTAGGCTTGAGTCACCGTGAAAAGCACCCGACACACCCCTTCCGTCACCTCGCTCCCGGAGGCTCCGCAGGACGAGGCGAAGCGTCGGGTGCGCCATTACGCGATCACCATGGGCATCCGCACGGCGTGCTTCATCCTCATGGCGGTCGTCCAGCCGATCGGGTGGTGGACGTTCGTGTTCGCGGCGGGGGCGATCTTCCTCCCCTACATCGCCGTGGTCGCCGCGAACGCCGGCGCGGACAGCACCCCGACGACCGTCGAGTCGCCTGTGATGGAGCTCGAGGCGGATGCACCCGCGACCGTGGTCGACGAGGCGCCGAAGGTCATCACGATCCACGAGAGCGGCCGTCCGACTCCGCCTCGGGACGACGCATCGTGACAGCGCAGTTCGAGTGCGCACGCGCGGACTGCCGCGCCGCGGCGACCCATCACATCATCTGGCGCAATCCGCGGATCCACAGCGAGGACCGTCGCAAGATCTGGCTGGCGTGCGATGAGCATGTGGGCTTCCTCAGCGACTATCTGCGCACTCGGGACTTCCCGGTCGAGGTCTTCGAAGGGCTCCCGGAGTGAGGCAGCGGCTGCTGCGCTGGAGCGGCTACCTGGTCGTCGCGATCCTGTTCGCGATCGCGTGCGCGTTCCTGTCCAACTGGCAGTTCAGCCGCAACGACCAGAAGGCGACCGAGATCGCGCTGGTGGAGCGCAATTACGACGCGAAGCCCGTGGCCCTCGATGACGTGGTCGACGCCGAGGGCCGGCTGGACGCGCAGCGCGAGTGGCACCCGGTCCAGCTGCGCGGCGAGTACCTCGCGGATCAGCAGCTGTACGTGCGCAACCGCCCGCACGGCGGCACGAGCGCGTTCGAGGTGCTGGTGCCGTTCCGCCAGGAGGACGGTCGGGTGCTGCTCATCGACCGCGGCTGGGTGCCTCCCCGTGAGGACAGCTCCCCCGCATCCACCCCTGCTCCGCCGGCCGGCACCGTCACGGTGGTCGTGCGGATGCAGCCCGGAGAGCAGCTGCCGGCTTCCGGTCGCAGCGCTCCGAAGGGACAGGTCCCCACGATCAGCCTTCCGGCCATCGCCGAGCAGGTGAACCCCGACCTCATCACCGGAGGCTACGGACTGCTGGCATCCGAGAAGCCCGCGCCGTCGAAGGCGCTCGGCGGCTTCGACAAGCCCGCCGAGGATCCCGGCCCGCACCTCTCCTACGCGATCCAGTGGATCCTGTTCGCGGTGATGGGATTCATCTTCATCGGCTACGTGATCCGGACCGAGAGGATCAAGGCCAAGGAGGAGGCCGGCGAGCGAGCGCCTCGTCCGCCGCGTCGCCGTCGCGACCGCGACGCCGACGACGAGGATGCCCTTCTCGACGCCGCAACCCGCTGAGCCTCGCGAGAGCGTGGCACCGGCCCGCCGGCCGATAGCCTGGTGGGATGCCCCGGACGCCCGCATCGCGCCTCGCCGACGCCCTCCGCGACGCGGACCTCGGACTGCGACGCGGAGTCGTGGATCTCGCACCGGCGTCGGATGCCTGGGCTCGGGCGTTCGCGGGCATCCACGAGGTGCTGGCCGAGACGGCACCGCCATCCGTCGTCGCCATCGAGCACATCGGCTCGACATCCGTGCCGGGACTGGATGCCAAGCCGATCCTGGACGTCGGCATCGCGGTGCGCTCCGGCACCCCTCTGGCCTCGCTGGACGGCTGGCTGACCGGCCTGGGGATGCTGCTGCGCGGCGACGCGACCGACGTGCGACCGGATCGGATGTACGGCTACGAGCTGGAGCCCATGATCCGCCTCGCCAACGTGCACGTCGTCGAGGCGGGCTCCGAGGACCTGCGCCGCTATCTCGCCTTCCGCGATCGCCTGCGCGCGCACCCCGCCGACCGCGACGCCTATGGAGCGCTCAAGCACGCGCTGGCCGTCCGGCATCCCGACGACCGTCTCGCCTACATCGACGGCAAGGCCGACTTCATCACCGCCCGACGCGGCGACTGATACACAACTCCGGAGATGTGCATCATCTCGGAGACCGCACAGCGATACAGTCCGAGATCGTGCACATCTCCGAAATCGTGCACCCCGGATCTCGTGCAAGTCGAGTCCACAATTCGGGTGTCCAGCCGAGTTGCGCACAGACGCCGGGTTTGTGAGCTGATCGGTGACACTGGTCGCAGCATCCTGTGGGCTATGACTCGATCAGAACGTGCGCAGCGGGCGGTACTCGTCACGCGAGCGCTCGGCGGCGTTGCGCGCACGCGCACGCTGCAGACGCACCATGTCAGCCGCCGCGACATCGCCCACGCCGTCGAGACAGGACGGCTTCAGCGCGTCAGGCAGGGCTGGCTCGCAGAGCCGGAGGCCGAGCGGATGCTAGTGGAGGCCGCTCGATATGGAGCGGTGCTCTCATGCGTCACACAGGCCAGACGTCTGGGCTTGTGGGTACACGAATCGGAACCCGGGCCGCACTGGGGTGCCGACCCGCAGAGCCCGGGTGGGAAGCCCGCACACGTGCACGTCCACTGGGCGAAGCCGCTGATACCGAGGCATCCGGACTCCCTCGAGGATCCGATAGAGAACGTTCTCGCGCTGGTCGCGGACTGCGAACCGCACGAGCGGGCGCTCGCCACGTGGGAGTCCGCGCTGAACAAGGGCCTCGTCAAGCGGGAGGTGCTGGATCGGCTGCCGCTGAAGCGCGTCGCACGAGACCTGCTCTCAGAGGCCATTCCGTTCGCGGACTCCGGCCTGGAGACATATCTGCGTTCACGACTCGGATGGCTGGGGCTGCCCCTGACCTTCCAGATCTGGATAGCGGGACATCGCACCGATCTCCTCATCGGAGATCGGCTGATCCTGCAGATCGACGGCGCGGCGCACACGGGAGCTCAGCGCGACGAGGACATCCGTCACGACGCCGAGCTGCGTCTTATGGGCTATCACGTGATCCGCGTCGGCTACCGCCAGGTGATGGACCGATGGCACGTGGTCCAGGACCTCATCATGCGGGCCGTGGCACAGGGCCTCCACCGCCCGTAGCCATGGCAGAGGCGAGCACAATCTCGGAGATGTGCGGAATCGCGGAGAGTTCGGGCGCGAAGCATCCGAAGTACTGCACTTCTCCGGAATGATGGCGTGCCGCGACCGGGCCCGACAGCCCCGACAGCTCACGCGAGCTCGATGAGCTCCTGGTACTCGCGGCTCCAGATGTCCTCGACGCCGTCGGGCAGGATCAGCACGCGCTCGGGGTTCAGCGACTCCACGGCGCCGGGGTCGTGCGAGACCAGCACCACGGCGCCCTCGTAGTGCGCCAGCGCCCCGAGGATCTCCTCACGGGAGGCGGGATCGAGGTTGTTGGTGGGCTCGTCGAGCAGCAGCATGTTCGCCGACGACACGACCAGGGTCGCCAGCGAGAGCCGGGTCTTCTCACCGCCCGAGAGCACGCCCGCGGGCTTGAGCACGTCGTCGCCGGTGAACAGGAACGAGCCCAGCACCTTGCGGGCCTCGGTCTCGTTGATGTCGGGCGCGGCCGACATCATGTTCTCCAGCACGGAGCGCTTCACGTCGAGGTTCTCGTGCTCCTGCGCGTAATAGCCGATCTTGAGTCCGTGCCCTGGCTCCAGCTGACCGGTGTCCGGCTGGTCCACCCCGGCGAGGATGCGCAGCAGCGTCGTCTTGCCCGCGCCGTTCAGCCCCAGCACGACCACCTTGGACCCGCGGTCGATCGCGAGGTCGACATCCGTGAAGATCTCCAGCGAGCCGTACGACTTCGACAGTCCGGACGCCATCAGCGGGGTCTTGCCGCAGGGCGCCGGCTTCGGGAACCGCAGCTTGGCAACGCGGTCGACCTGGCGCACGTCGTCCAGACCAGCCAGCAGCTTCTCGGCGCGCGCGACCATCTGGTGCGCCGCGGCGGCCTTCGACGCCTTGGCGCCGAACCGCGCGGCCTGCAGCTGCAGCTGGGTGGCCTTCTTCTCGGCGTTGGCGCGCTCCTTCTTGCGGCGCTCCTCGTCGGCCACGCGCTGGCGCTGGTAGTGCTTCCAGCCCATGTTGTAGATGTCGATCACCTGGCGATTCGCATCCAGGTAGAAGACCCGGTTGACGGTCTCGCCGACGAGCTCGACGTCGTGGCTGATCACGATCAGGCCGCCCTTGTAGCCCTTCAGGAACTCGCGCAGCCACACGACGCTGTCCGCGTCGAGGTGGTTGGTCGGCTCGTCGAGGATCATGGTGCCGGCATCGGAGAACAGGATGCGCGCGAGCTCGATGCGGCGCCGCTGACCGCCGGAGAGGGTCTTCAGCGGCTGGTCGAGGATGCGGTCGGGCAGGGAGAGGTTGTTGGCGATGGACGCCGCCTCAGCCTCGGCCGCGTAGCCGCCGAGCGCCTCGAAGCGCTCGGTGAGGTTCGCGAACTTGCGCATGGCGCGCTCGGCGATCTTCGGATCCTCGGATGCCATGTCGTGCGAGGCCTGCGAGATGCCCAGCTGCAGCGTGCCCAGGCCGCGCGCGTCCAGGATGCGCGTGCGCGCCAGCATCTCCGGGTCGCCCGAGCGCGGGTCCTGCGGCAGGTAGCCGAGCTCGCCGGAGGTGGTGACCTTGCCCTCCGAGGGCAGCACGTCTCCCGCGAGCACCTTGGTCAGTGTGGTCTTCCCGGCGCCGTTGCGGCCCACGAGGCCGATCTTGTCGCCGTCGGAGACGCGGAAGGACACATCCGACATGAGCACGCGTGCGCCCACGCGGATCTCGAGGTCATGCACGGCGAGCACAGCGGGTATCCGTTCGTAGAAAGGGGGTGTCGGCCGATGGGCCAGCCTCCCAGTATAGTTCGCGCCCCGGCACGATCCCCCTCCGAGGTATGACGCGGACGATACTCCAGAGGGATGCGCCCGCTCGGGGCGCCTTCGTAGCGTCGTCGGGTGGACATGATCAACGACCTCATCCTGCAGGCTGTCGCGTCGCCGTGGATCGCCCTGATCCTCTTCGCGGTGGCGGCGATCGACGGCTTCTTCCCGCCGGTGCCGAGCGAGACGGTGCTCGTCGCAGCCGCCGCCGTGGCCGGCACGACGGGAAGCGCGAACGTCCTGCTGCTGTGCGCGGCGGGGGCACTGGGCGCGATGGTCGGGGACAACATCGCCTACGGCATCGGCCGCGCGGTGGGCACCGACCGCTTCCGCTGGATGCGACGGCCCCGCGTCGCATCGTCGTTCGAGCTCGCGCGGCGCACGCTGACCCGGGGCGGCGCAGGACTGATCCTCGGCGCGCGCTACATCCCGGTCGGTCGGGTGGCCGTGAACATGACCGCCGGCGCCCTGGGGTATCCGTGGCGCCGCTTCCTCCTGCTGTCGGCCGTCGGCGGCGCGCTCTGGGCGGCGTACAGCGTGGCGATCGGGCTTCTGGCCGGGCAGTGGCTGAAGGGACAGCCGCTGCCCAGCGCGGTGATCGGGGTGATCGCCGCCCTGGCGATCGGCATCGTCGTCGACCGGGTCGCGGCCCGGCGCCGCAGGCGGGCGCACGAACCGCAGATCCCGCAGAACGCGGATGCCGCTGCCGAACGGTGCGCCCCGGTGATGGGAGGATGACGGACATGAGCGCCGCCCGTGAACGCCCCTCCCGGCGCATCGTCGCCCTGTGGGCTCTCGTGGTCGCGCTCTACGCGACGCTCGTCCCCATCCACATCGCGCTGTACGGGGTCGCAGTGCCCGCCGCGTTCCTGCTCGGTGCGGGCGTGTGCGCTGCGCCGGCCATCGCCGTGCACCGTCCGCGCTCCGCGCTGGCTCTGTTCCTCGTCACGGCGTTCGTGCTGCCGCTCACCGTCTCCCCGACGCGCGCGTCGTTCGCACCGTGGCCGTGGTCGGTGCCCGCGCTCATCGCCTTCGTCCTGCTCGTGGTGATCCTCTCGGTGCTGCACGGCTGGCGCCTCTCCCTCATCGCCCTGCTGCTCGGGATGATGGCCTCCCTCACCGCGCCGCTGCTGATGCCGGGTGTCACCTCGGCCGACGCGACCGGCGCGGACCTGATCGTGACCGCGTCGATCGCCGCCGGCGCCCTGCTCGTCGGCGTGCTCCTCGCCGGGCGGCTGAGGCTCGGTGCGGAGCTCTCCAGGGAGCGGGAGCACGTCGCGCTGGAGCAGTCCCGCCGTGAGCTCGCCGAGGAGCGGACCCGTATCGCGCGAGAGCTCCACGACGTCGTGGCGCACAGCATGTCGCTCATCCAGGTGCAGGCGTCGACCGCGCGCTACCGCGCCCCCGATCTGCCGGACGAAGCGGTCGCGGAGTTCGAGTCGATCGCCGCGTCCGCCCGCGGAGCGCTCGGCGAGATGCGCCGCATCCTCGGAGTCCTGCGCACCGAGGATCACACCGCGGAGCTCGCACCTCAGCGCGGAGTCGACGACATCCCGGCCCTCGTGGAGACGACCAGACGCGCGGGAGCCGCCGTGGAGCTGACGCAGGACGTCGACGGCGACGTCGCCGTGGCCGCGCAGATCGCGGTCTACCGCATCGTGCAGGAGTCGCTCAGCAACGCGCTCCGCCACGCACCGGGCTCGGCGATCGTCGTCTCGGTCTCGACCGGCGCCGAGGACGTCTCCGTTCTCGTGCGCAACGCACCCGCCGCTCCGCCTTCGTCGGCATCCGGCGGTCACGGGCTGCGCGGGATGACCGAGCGCGCGGCCCTGCTCGGCGGGGAGCTGCGTGCCGGCGTCGACGGCAACGGCTGGCTCGTCAGCGCCCGCATCCCCCGCCACCCCGCCGCCGCTCCGGAAGGAACACCGTGAAGATCGAGGTCCTCATCGCCGACGACCAGGCCATGGTGCGCGCCGGCTTCGCCGCGCTCCTGGACGCCCACGACGGCATCCGCGTCACCGGCCAGGCCGCCGACGGATTGGAGGCCGTCGCGCTGTCGGCCAGGCTCGACCCGGACGTGATCCTGATGGATGTCCGGATGCCGGGCCTCGACGGCATCGAGGCGACCAGGCGCATCCTCGGCCCCTCGTACCCGGCGGCCAAAGTGCCTCGCATCCTGATGCTCACCACCTTCGACATCGACGACTACGTGTACGATGCTCTCGAGGCGGGCGCGAGCGGGTTCCTGCTCAAGGACGCACTGCCTGACGAGCTCGTGCACGCCGTACGGGTGATCGCCGACGGCGATGCGCTGCTCTCACCGCGGGTGACGCGCAGGATGATCGAGCACTTCTCGACGCGCCGGCCCCGCGCACCGCAGTCCCGGACCGCGCTGAACGATCTCACCGAGCGAGAGCTCGAGGTGCTCACGCTGATCGGGCGAGGGCGCTCCAACCACGAGATCGGTGCCGAGCTGTTCATCGCGGAGCAGACCGTCAAGACCCACGTCGGCAAGGTGTTCGCCAAGCTCGGCCTCCGCGACCGGGTGCACGCGGTGATCCTCGCCTATGACGCGGGTCTGGTCGAGCCCGCCTCCTGATCGCGACCGAGGACGGCACCACGGTATGAGACACGTCGACCCCGTGGGGTGATGAGGCCGCGGGCACCGCGTCCATACTGTCCGTGGCATGACCTCGCCGCACAGCATCCGCCTCCCCGATCCCACCCGCGACTCCGCCGTCGACCTCGTCCGAGCCGGATGCGTGATCGCCGTGATCCTGCTGCACTCGCTGATGGTCGGCGTGACCGTCACCGCGCAGGGGCCGGTGTTCGAGAACGCCGGCGACAGCGGCTGGTGGCTGACGCCGGTCAGCTGGTTGCTGCAGGTGATGCCGCTGTTCTTCGTGATCGGCGGCTTCTCCGGTTCCATCGCGCTCCAGCGCGGTCGCCAGCGCGGAGACGACGGCATCCGCTTCGCCGCCGGGCGCCTGCACCGCCTGCTGCGCCCCGCGCTGGTCGCGGTGGCCGTCGTCGGAGTCCTCCTCGCCGTGCTCGAACGGTGCGGTGTGCCCGCCGAACTGGTCGCGACGGCCGGCTACCGCTTCGGCCAGCCGCTGTGGTTCCTGGGCGTCTTCCTGCTCTGCCAGGCGCTGCTGCCGGTGATGCTGCGCCTGCACGACGTCCGCCCCGTCGCCACGGTGTCCGCACTCTCCGGCGCCGCCGTGCTGGTCGATGTGATCCGTGCCGCCACCGGCGCGGACGGTGTGGGCTTCGCCAACCTCGCGTTCGTCTGGCTGGCGCTGCAGCAGGTCGGCTTCTTCCTGGCCGACGGCCGTATCGACGCCCTCGGTCGCCGCACGCGGTCCGCCGTCCTCGCGACGGCGGTCCTGGCACTCGTGGGGTCGTTCGTGCTGGGCATCCACTCCCCCGACCTCATCGCCAACATCAACCCGCCGACCACGGCGCTGATGCTCGTCGGCATCGCGCACACCGCCGCCTTCTCGCTGCTGCGCACCCGCATCGCGAGCTTCGCCCTGAGGCCGCGCCCGGCCGCGTTCACCGCGTTCGTCTCCCGCCGCACGATGACCGTGTACCTGTGGCACATGCCCGTGCTGCTCGCGATGGCCGGGGTCCTCGCGCTGTGGGCACTGGCCACCGGCTCGTCGTTGCCGGCACCGGCGAGCCCGGAGTGGTGGGCGGGCCGTCCGCTCTGGCTGGTCATCGTCTTCACCGCGACGGCCGCGCTCAGCCTCCCGCTCGCGCGCGTCGAGGGGAAGCGGATCCCCCTCGCGAGCCCAGCCCCCGCAGTCATCACCTCAGCCGTCCTGATCGCGCTGGCAGCCGTGCTCCTGCTGCTCGTGCACGGAACCACGACGCTGACCGCCGTTCTCGCCGTGGCCGGATGGCTGCTGGCGCTGCGGATGGTCCGGCCGGAAGCGCCCCGGATCGCCAGGGCGGCGCAGGAGCGCACTGCTGCGCCGCTGGTGGCCGCGTGAGCGCCTGGTCGGTGAGAGCTCCGGGCAGCTCAGTCGAAGTACAGATGGTGGTGCAGGGCGCACCCGGGATTGAACCCCGCGCCGCACGCCGGACAGGTCTCGGCGTCGCGGTAGGCGCGGATGGTCATGCTCGTGCCGCACACCCCGCACAGCGCCGCCTCCATCTCCCCGTCGGATGCCGGCCACGTGGTGCGGTCGTGCCCGGCCACCTCGTCATGGCAGTGCACGCACGGATACCAGGCACCGCAGCAGTGGAATCGCAGGGCCACGACGTCGAGCGCACCGTGATAGTGCGCGCACCTCGTCCGATCGTCGACCAGGGCGCCGTGCAGGACATGACCGCCCATGTGGATCATGCGGCGATCCCCCGCGCCGCCATGGCGTCTCCGACGTCGTCGGCGTGCTTCATGGTGAGCACCAGCAGCGGCAGCACGGCGCGCGGTCCGAGCCGCACACCTCTGGCCCGCTGCGCGTCGCGCACCTGGGTGGCGAAGCCGGCGATCACCGGGATCATCGCGATCGTCAGGGACAGGGTCAGCGCCACCGCATCCGGATCCGCCCCGAACCTGCGCAGCGGCCGTACCAGCGCGCGGAAGACCTCGAGGAGGTCGCCCATCCGTGTCGTGCGGGTCACCAGCTCCGCCAGCAGCAGGAGCGCGACGACCCGGCCCGTGCTCTGCACGGCGTCCGCGGCCGAGGTGAACAGCCACAGCGCGCCGCCCAGCACGACGATCAGCCAGCGCAGCCGCCACCAGGCCTCCCCCAGCGCGCGCAGCGTCGCCCCGCCGATCGGGTACAGCGATGAGACGAGCGCCAGCACCACCGCCGTGCCGAGGATCCCCGGCCGCAGCAGGGACAGCACCAGCGCCGCGGCCGCCAGCCCGGCGAGCTTCGCACCGGCGGGCATCCGATGCAGGATGCCGGTCCCCGGCCGGTACAGCGAGATCACGCGCAGCTCCGCCGGTACTCGTCGATCACCGCCGCGGGCACCCCGACGGCCCGCACGGTGCCGGCCTCGAAGAGAACCGCCTCGTCGCACCGTGCCGCCAGCTCCAGATCGTGCGTGACCAGCACGAGGGGCACATCCAGTCCCAGCAGCAGGTCGCCGATCCTGCGGGCGTTGCGCAGGTCCAGCAGCGTCGTGGGCTCATCGGCGACGACCAGCCCCGGATGCGTCGCAAGGACGGACGCGATGGCCAGCAGCTGCCGCTGCCCTCCCGAGAGCCCCGAGACCGGGACGTCCGCGCGGTCGGCGAGGCCGTGCTCCTCGAGGATCCGTGCGACCCGGGCCGTTCGATCGGAGCGCGACAGGCCGGGCAGCGAGAGCGCGAGATCCTCCGCGGGCGTCGGCATCAGGAGCTGCGCCTCCGGATTCGTGAAGACGAAGCCGACGTGGCGTCGCAGCGCCTTCGCATCGCGCATCGGATCCAGGCCGTGCACCCGCAGGCTCCCCGCGGTCGGAAGCCGCAGACCGTTCAGCATCCGCGCGAAGGTCGACTTGCCGGAGCCGTTCGCGCCGATGACGGCCGTGCGGCCCGCGGTCAGTCGCAGGTCGACGTCGTGCAGCAGCTCGGCGCCGTCGACGGTGAGACCGATGCCCTCGCAGCTGATCGCGGTGCCGGTCGCGACGGCCTCAGCCGGCATGCGCGACGGCGCGCGCCCGGGTCGGGAACGCGCGCGGATACGCCCGGCGCAGTGCGACGGCCAGGACCACGGCGAGGACCGCCTTGAGCAGATCGCCGGGCAGGAACACGAGACTGGAGAGCACGGTGGGCCCGAACGGCACACCGGTCACGAGGGACTGCACCGGGATGCCGAAGAGGTAGATCACGAGGATGCCGCCCAGCACCGCGCCGAGACCCGCACGCCACCAGGTGAACCTGCCGTGGTGGGCGATCAGCCCGATCACGATGCTCCCGGCGATCCATCCCAGCAGGTAGCCCGCCGTGGGGCCGAGGAAGACGCCCAGTCCCCCGCGTCCGCCGGCGAGCACGGGCAGGCCCGCGGCGGCGAGGGCGAGCACGACCAGCACCGCCAGGGGCGCGCGTCTGGCGCCCAGCACGAGGCCTGCGAGCATGACACCGAGGGTCTGCGCGGTGATCGGGACGCCGCCGGGGACGGGCACCGTCACGGTGCCGAGCACCACGATCAGCGCGGCGAAGACGGCGATACGGGCGAGGTCTGCGCCCAGTGGGCGTGGCGAATCGGTCATCGGGGGCTCCTTTCGGACGGCTGGGGTCATGCCGTCCTGAACACTGTTCACCTGAACGGTGTTCACTATACTGGGAGCCATGCCTCCCGCACGACACGACCGTCACAGTGTGGTCGACTGCGCCCTGCGCCTGCTCGACCGGGTGGGACTGCCCGACCTGTCCATGCGTCGCCTGGCGACCGAACTGGATGTTCAGCCCAGCGCGCTGTACTGGCACTTCGCGAGCAAGCAGGAGCTGCTCGCGGCCGTCGCCGAGCGCATCCTCGACACGATCCCCGCTCCGGACGCCGCGACCTCACTGGCCGACACCGCGGGCAGCATCCGCGACGCGCTGCTCGCCTACCGCGACGGCGCGGAGGTCGTGATGAGCACCTATGCCCTCCGGCTCGGCACGCGACGCGCGCAGGACGCTCTCGGCGCCTCGCTCGGCGATGCGGATCCCGACGCCGCGGACGCCGTGTTCGAGTTCGTGCTCGGGCACACCACGCTGCTGCAGCAGCGCATGCACGCGCAGAGCATCGGAGCCGTCGCACCCGACGCCGCGGACCCGACCGCGCACGCCGACGAGGTCTTCGACGCCGGCATCCGCGCCTTCGCCTCGCTCAGCGCGGCGCGCCCTCCGCGCTGACCACCGTTCCCGCGCCGTCGCCCATCCGCAGACCAGGCACCAGCGAGAGCAGCAGAAGCACCCCTGCCAGCAGGTAGACCGTGAGGTATCCCGTGCCGAGCACGGGCAGCAGCGCGAAGCCGAGGCCTGCCAGCGCGATCGTGACGGCAGAGCCGGATGCCTCGAAGATCGACAGCGCCGCGGAGTTGAACCCCTCGTTCGCCGTGGTGGAGTACGCCAGGGTCAGAACGGTCAGCCGCGGATACAGCAGCCCCATGCCCGCTCCGGCGAGTCCCCACGCCACGATCACGATCCACGGATCCGCACCGATCGCGCTCACGAAGAGGAGCCCCGCGACTCCGGCCAGCATGAGCAGCACTGCGATCCAGGTGATCCGCGCGCTGCCCAGCCTGTCGCCGTACCGGCCCTGCACGGCCGACGCGCCCGACCAGCCGATCGCGGCCAGGGTGAGGGCGAGTCCGGCCACCGTGGGCGAGAAACCGAACCGGTCGATCAGCAGCTTCGGCACGTACGCCTCTGCGGCGAAGAACGCGCCCGCGACGATCCCGCGCATGAGGATGGTGCTGGGCAGGCCCGAGACCGCCCGCAGCGTGCCCTTCGGCAGCAGCGGAAGCAGCGAGAATCCGATGACGAGCACCGCGGCCAGTGCGATCGGGCCGCCCGCCGCCGCGGGCGCGTCCGCCGCGAGACCGACTGTCACCGCGCCCGCTGCGACCAGCACCGCGAGCAGCATCCGCAGCGCGATCCCGCCCCGCGGAGGCTCGGCCGCGTCGGCGACGCCGTCTGCATCCGACCCGGCATCCGCGTCCAGCGACACGCCCCGCAGTCGCGACACGACCAGGGCGAACGCCGCGGCGGTGAGCACCGCGACGCCGAGGAACGTCCACCGCCAGTGCAGGTACTCGGTCACCGCGCCCGCCAGGAACGGCCCGATCATCGAGGGCACGACCCACGCCGCCGCATACGCGGCGAAGATGCGGCCGTGCAGCTGCGGCGGGTAGACGCGCGCGACCACGACGTACAGGGCGACGGTCTGACCACCGGCCCCCAGCCCCTGGATGAGCCGTCCGAGGATGAAGGTGTGCATGTCCGACGAGAAGCCCGACACGAGAAGGCCCGCCGCGAACAGCGCCACGGCCGTGTACAGCGGTGCGCGCGGGCCCGACCTGTCGCTCCACGCCCCCACGGCGACCATGCCGATCACACCCGTCGAGATCGTCGCGGAGAACGCGACAGCGAACAGCGCCTCGCCGTCCAGGTCGCGCGCGACGATGGGCATGACGGTGGTGACCGCCAGCGACTCGATCGCGGCGAGGAAGATCAGCACGACCGTGCCGACCGTGATGCCGAGGCGGCTGCGATCCCAGATCGTCGGCTCTGCGGCGGCGGTCACGCGCGTACCGCGGAGGCGGCCTCGTCGATCGCCGTGCGGGCCCGGGCGATCCGCTCGATCGCCTCGGTGAGGATCTCGGGGCTCGTGCCGAAGTTCACGCGCACGTGCCCGGCCCCCGGCGCGCCGAACGCCGGGCCGAAGTGCAGGGCGACCTTCGCCTCCCGCAGGATCTGCTTGGCCGGGTTCGGACCCCAGCCGAGATCGGTGAGATCGACCCACGCGAGGTAGCCGGCATCGGGCATCCGGTAGCGCGCTCCCGGCAGATGCCGTTCGAGCAAGTCGGCCAGCAGTCTGCGGTTCTCGTCCAGCGCGGCCAGCAGGCCGTCCAGCCACTCATCGCTCTCGTCGGAGAACGCGGCGACGGCCGCCAGCATCCCGAACTGGCCGGTGCGCCACTCCACCTCGATCGGCAGGGAGCGCAGTACGGCCGTGGTGTCGTCGGATGCCGAGATCATCAGGGCGCACTTCAGCCCCGCGAGATTGAAGGCCTTGCTGGCGCTGGTGACGGCGTACCCGATGCGCCGAGCGGCGTCGCCGCTGGCCAGGAACGGTGTGAACACGGCATCCGGCTGGGTCAGCGGCGCGTGGATCTCGTCGGAGACGACGGCGGCGCCGTACTGCTCGGCGAGGCGCGCCAGTGCGTCCAGGCTCTCGGCGGAGTGCACGGAGCCGGTGGGATTGTGCGGATTGCAGAGCAGCACCGCCCTGCTGCCGCCGGCGAGTGCCTTCTCGATCGCCGCGAGGTCGAGCTCCCAGCCCTCCCCCGTGTCGCGCAGCGGAACACGCTCGGCGACCCCGCCGGCCTCGTCCACCAGGTCGAAGAACGGCGGGTAGATGGGCGGGTTGACGATCACCCTCTCCCCCGGATGGATGACCCGTCGGAGGATCTCCACGATGCCCATGCTGACATCGGCGGTGGACCGGATGCGGGCGGTGTCGACCGTCCACCCGAATCGACGCTGCGCGAACGCCGCATAGGCGGCGGCCAGCGGCGTGTGCGAGGCCACGTACCCGGTGTCGCCGATGCGCACAGCTCGCTCCAGCGCCGTGGTGATCGCGGGCGCGAGCGGGAAGTCGGTCTCCGCCACGAACAGCGGCAGCACGTCCTCGGGGTACTCCCGCCACTTCTCGCTGGAGCGCTCCCGCAGCTCGTCCAGCGTGAGCGCGCGGATCGGGGTGACGGTCATGATCTCCTCCAGTCGAACGGGATGCCGAAGGGGCACAGCCCTGCGGCCGTGCCCCTTCGATGTCGCTTCTCGGGTTTCGTCTCACTCGCCTTCGGCGTGTTCGCTCAACCTTGACATGCCCACGCGTCAAGTCCGCTTCGCGGCCGTGACCCGTGTCATGTCAAATCGCGAAGCCGAGCGCGCGCATCATGTCGCGCCCGTCGTCGGTGATCCGCTCCGGGCCCCACGGCGGCATCCAGACCCAGTTGATCCGGAAGCGGTCGACCACGGAGTCCAGCGCCTGCGCCGTCTGCTCCTCGAGCACGTCGGTGAGCGGGCATCCGGCGCTGGTGAGCGTCATGTGGATGACCAGGGCGTCGTTCTCGTCGTCCCAGGCGAGATCGTAGATCAGTCCCAGGTCGACGACGTTGATCCCGAGCTCGGGATCCATGACGTCCTTCAGAGCCTCGGTGACCTCGTCGTACTTCTCGTCGGTCAGCGTTGCGGTCATGCTCTCAGCCTACGCTTCGATGGGCGCACTGGGGTCGAGGAAGCGGTCGTAGCCCTCCTCCTCGAGGCGGTCGGCCAGCTCGGGGCCGCCCTCCTCGACGATCTTCCCCTTGACGACCACGTGCACGAACTGCGGACGGATGTAGCGCAGGATGCGGGTGTAGTGCGTGATCAGCAGCACGCCGAGGTTGGTGGCCTCCTTGGCGCGGTTGACGCCCTCGGAGACGATCTTCAGCGCGTCGACGTCGAGACCGGAGTCGGTCTCGTCGAGCACGGCGAGCTTCGGCTTGAGCACCTCGAGCTGCAGGATCTCGTGGCGCTTCTTCTCGCCGCCCGAGAAGCCCTCGTTGACGTTGCGCTGCGCGAACTTCGGGTCCATGCGCAGGTTGGTCATCGACGCCTTGACGTCCTTGGTCCACTGACGGATCGAGGGCGCCTCGCCGTCCAGCGCGGTCTTTGCGGTGCGCAGGAAGTTGGTCACCGTGACGCCGGGGATCTCCACCGGGTACTGCATGGCGAGGAACACGCCGGCACGGGCGCGCTCGTCGACGCTCATGGACAGCACGTCCTCGCCGTCGAAGGTGATCGTGCCCTGCGTGACGGTGTACTTCGGGTGCCCGGCGATCGTGTACGCGAGGGTCGACTTGCCGGAGCCGTTGGGGCCCATGATGGCGTGCGTCTCGCCGGTCTTGATCGTCAGGTCGATGCCGTTGAGGATCGGCGTCGTGCCCTGATCGGTCTCGACCGTCACATGAAGATCGCGGATCTCGAGAACAGACATTCAGACTTCCTTAATGACAGTGGGGTCGATGAGCACGTCGTCGCCGTCGATCTCGACGACGTAGACGGGGACGGGCTCGTAAGCGGGGAGGTTGAGGGGCTTGCCGGAGAGCAGCGAGAAGCGCGAGCCGTGGGCCCAGCACTCCAGGGTGTCGCCCTCGACGAAGCCCTCGGCGAGGGAGATGTCGCCGTGCGTGCAGCGGTCGCCGATCGCGTGGATGTCGCCTGCGGCGTCCTTCACGATCGCCATCGCCACGCCGTCGAGCTCGACGCGCAGCGGCGTGTCCAGCTCCAGCTCGCTGACGCCGCAGGCGCGCAGCGCGGTCACGCCTCGACTCCGATCAGCTCGGCGTCGATCGCGGCGAGCAGCTCTGTCTGCAGCTCGGGGATCTGGATGCGCTGCACGACCTCGGTGAGGAACCCGAGCACCACCAGGCGACGGGCCTCGGCCTCGGTGATGCCTCGCGCCTGCAGGTAGAACAGCTGCTCGTCGTCGAAGCGACCGGTCGCACTCGCGTGGCCGGCGCCCACGATGTCACCCGTCTCGATCTCGAGGTTCGGGATCGAGTCGGCGCGTGCGCCCTCGGTGAGCACCAGGTTGCGGTTCGCCTCGTAGGAGTCGGTGCCGGTGGCATCCGGTCCGATCAGCACGTCGCCGATCCACACGCTGTGCGCGCTCGCACCCCGCAGCGCGCCCTTGTAGAGCACGTCGCCGGTGGTGTGAGGGCCCTTGTGGTGCAGGTAGACCTGGCTCTCCAGGTGCTGACCGGCATCCGCGAAGGAGAGGCCGTACAGGCGCCCCTCCGCGCCGCTGCCGGCGAGCTCGACGTTCGGGTTCACGCGCACCACGCCGCCGCCGAAGCTGACGATGAAGTGGGTGAGCTCGGCGTCGCGGTCCACGCGGGCCTGGTGGGCGGCGGCGTGGATCGCGTCGTCCTGCCACTGCTGGACGGACACCAGCGTGAGCTTGGCGCCGTCGCGGACGATGATCTCGACGTTCTGCGCGTACTGCGCGGTGCCGGCGTGCCGCAGCACGACCGTGGCCGAGCTGTGCGGGAGCGCCTCGATCACGAGGTGCGCGTCCGCACGGCCGCCCTGGCCGTCGATCTGGATGACGATCGGCTCGGCGACGACCTCCTCGCCGGGGATGCTCAGATGCATGGCATCCGCAGCCCCCTGCCAGGCGACGGCCGAGACGACGTCCTCCGGGCGGAAGAACTCGCCACGGGGTGCCGTGCCGCGCGCCAGCGCGGGCCGCAGGTACTGCTCGTGGCTGACCGAGTAGGTCACGCCGTCGTTCGCCTCAGCGGGCTCGAACAGCGACGTGAGCTGCGCGATCGGGGTGTGCTTCCAGTTGACCTCGCGGCCGGTGGGCGCGCCGAAATCGGCGGGCTCGAAGGAGTGCGGGCGCTCGGAGCGCGTCTGGACCGGCACGAAACCGGTGTTCGCGATCCTCGCTGCGGGGTCGATGTGCGCGTTCGTGTGCGGCGCCTCTGCGGGCGCCTGAGTGGGGGCCGTCATCTCAGCCGACACTGCCTTCCATGCCCATCTCGATGAGCTTGTTCAGTTCCATCGCGTACTCCATGGGCAGCTCGCGCGCGATGGGCTCGATGAAGCCGCGCACGATCATGGCCATGGCCTCGGTCTCGGAGATGCCGCGCGACTGCAGGTAGAAGAGCTGCTCCGCGCTGACCTTGGAGACGGTGGCCTCGTGACCGAGCTGCACGTCGTCGACGCGGATGTCGATCGACGGGTACGTGTCGGAACGGGACTGCGTGTCCACCAGCAGGGCGTCGCAGACCACGGAGTTCGAGGAGTGATGGGCGGCGGGATCGACCCGCACCTCACCGCGGTAGCCGGAGCGACCGCCGCCGCGCGCGATCGACTTCGAGACGATCGACGACTGCGTGTACGGCGCCTGGTGCACCATCTTGGCGCCGGCGTCCTGGTGCTGGCCGGGGCCTGCGAAGGCCACGGAGAGCGTCTCGCCCTTGGCGTGCTCGCCGACGAGGTAGATCGACGGGTACTTCATGGTGACCTTGGAGCCGATGTTGCCGTCGACCCACTCCATCGTCGCGCCCTCGTGCGCGATCGCGCGCTTGGTCACGAGGTTGTAGACGTTGTTCGACCAGTTCTGGATCGTCGTGTAGCGCACGCGGGCGTTCTTCTTCACGATGATCTCGACGACAGCCGAGTGCAGCGAGTCCGACTTGTAGATCGGAGCCGTGCAGCCCTCGATGTAGTGGACGTAGCTGCCCTCGTCGGCGATGATCAGGGTCCGCTCGAACTGACCCATGTTCTCGGTGTTGATGCGGAAGTACGCCTGCAGCGGGATCTCCACGTGCACGCCCTTGGGGACGTACACGAACGAACCGCCCGACCAGACGGCCGTGTTCAGCGCCGCGAACTTGTTGTCGCCGGCGGGGATCACAGTGCCGAAGTACTCCTCGAAGAACTCGGGGTGCTCGCGCAGCGCCGTGTCGGTGTCCATGAAGATGACACCCTGCGCCTCGAGGTCCTCGCGGATCTGGTGGTAGACGACCTCGGACTCGTACTGCGCGGCGACACCGGCGACCAGGCGCTGGCGCTCGGCCTCGGGGATGCCCAGGCGCTCGTACGTCTCGCGGATGTCCTCGGGGAGGTCCTCCCAGGACTGCGCCTGCTTCTCGGTGGAGCGGACGAAGTACTTGATGTGGTCGAAGTCGATCTCGCTGAGGTCGGCGCCCCAGGTCGGCATCGGCTTGCGGCCGAAGAGCGCGAGTCCCTTGAGACGGGTCTTCAGCATCCACTCCGGCTCGGACTTCAGGGCGGAGATGTCCCGCACGACGGCTTCGCTGAGACCGCGTCTCGCGCTCGCTCCGGCGGCGTCGGGATCGTGCCAGCCGAATTCGTACACCCCCAGACCATCCAGCTCCGGGCGGTCGATCAGCACATCCGACATCACACACTCTCCTCAAACGGGCCGCAACGGTGTCATCCGCCCCGACACACCTGACCCCCGTCGAGTCTGCGGGGGTCGGATGCCGCTGGTGGGCCCCATCATTCCGGCGCTCATCTCGCGCCTAGACTGTCAGTGATGGACGCCGCGCTCTGCGCGCCCATCACAACCATCCCGATTCTACAGGTTCCGCCTCGCGGACGGGCCGCGACCGTCCACGATGCGGAGCCGGAGGCCACATGCCCGTCAGCTCCGCCACGACCGAATCCCCCACGCCCGCCGGGCCCCGCGACGTCGTCATCGCACGTCCGCTCCGCGTCCTGGCGTGGCTCTCCTTCCTCGCCGAGGTGCTCATCATCGGCACCGGCGGCGCGGTCCGCCTGACCGGGTCGGGGCTCGGATGCTCGGACTGGCCGCTCTGCACGCCCGAGTCGCTGGTGCCGATCCTCGAGGTCCAGGGCATCCACGGCGCGATCGAGTTCGGCAACCGCACCATGACGGGCCTGGTCGGCCTGCTCGCCCTCGGCGTGCTCATGCTCACCCTGCACGCCGTGAGCGGCAGGCGCCTGGTCGTCCGCGCCGTGTGGTTCGCGGTCGGCGGCATCGTGCTGGCCATCGGCGTATACATCGCGGCATCCGCGCTGAGCGTCGTGGCCTCGGCGGCACTGATGTCGGCCGCCCTGCTGTTCGCCGTACTGGTCGGCATGGTGGACTCGCTGCGCCGCACCACCGTCCGCAGGGACCTGGCGGTGCTCGCATGGCTGGTGCTCGTCGGCGTGATGGCGCAGGCCGTCGTGGGCGGCTTCGCCGTGATCAGCGAGCTGAACCCGTTCATCGTCGGCTTCCACTACGCCTCCTCGCTCCTGCTCGTGTGCGTGACCGCGCTGTTCCTGGTGCGCCTGGACGCTGTTCCCGGCCCGCGGGAGAGGGCCGTGCCGGTCTGGTTCGCGGCGCTCACCCACATCACCGGCCTCGCGCTCGTGCTGACCATCCTCTTCGGCGTGCTCACCACGGGATCCGGCCCCCACTCGGGCGACGTGAACATCAAGCGGGAGGGCTTCGACGCCAGCATCCTCGCGCACGTGCACTCGTGGCCCGGCTACGTGCTCGCCGCGCTGGTGCTCGCGCTCGCGATCTCGGCATGGCTCCTCGCGCTGCCGCCGCGCCGCTGGCTCCTGGTGCTCATCATCGCGATCCTCGTGCAGGTGGCCGTCGGCGTGCTGCAGGCGCGCACCGGGCTGCCGCCCGTGCTCGTCGGAGTGCACATGCTGCTGGCCTCGCTGTCCGCAGCCGCCTACACGGTCGTCGTGACGAAGCTCAAGAAGCCCGTCGGGACCACCAACCCCTGCGCGGGGGCCTGACCTCCCCCACCGATGCGGAGAAGCCCGGCTTGTCCATGGACGAGCCGGGCTTCTCTCATGCGATCCGCGATCAGAACGGCAGGAGCGGGTCGATCGCTACGGCCAGGAAGATCAGCGTCAGGTACGTGATCGACGCGTGGAACACGCGCATCGGGCGCGGCTCGGTGCCGCGCAGCGCACGGTTGTACAGACGGTGCGACTCGTAGATGAACCAGCCGCCGAAGACGAGAGCGGATGCCGTGTACACGATGCCCATCTGCGCGACGGGGACGAGCAGCAGCGAGCACGCGACCGTCGCCCAGGCGTAGAGGATGACCTGCAGTCCGACCTGGTGGGCAGGGCGCGTCACGCCGAGCATCGGCACGTCGACGTCGTCGTAGTCGTCCTTGTATTTCATCGACAGCGGCCAGTAGTGCGGCGGAGTCCAGAGGAAGATCAGCACGAACAGCACGAACGGCGGCCAGTCCAGCGAGCCGGTGACGGCGGTCCAGCCGATCAGCACGGGGAAGCATCCCGCGATGCCGCCCCAGATGATGTTCTGCTCGGTGCGGCGCTTGAGGATCATCGTGTACACCACGACGTAGAAGAAGATGGCGAACACCGACAGCGACGCGGCCAGCCAGTTGGTGAACGCGAGCAGCCAGACGGTGGAGGCGACCGCGAGGGCCCACGAGAACACCAGCGCTCCGCGCGGCGACACCTCGCCGGTGACCAGGGGCCGGTTCTCGGTGCGCTTCATGTGCACGTCGATGTCGCGGTCGAGGTACATGTTGAACGATGCCGCGGAGCCCGCGCTCATCGCGCCGCCGATGACGGTGGCGATGATCAGCCAGAGCTCCCGCAGGTCGGGAAGGCCGCCGAGCGCGAGGATCATCACGGGAACGGTGGAGACGAGCAGCAGCTCCATGACACGGGGCTTCGTGAGAACGAAGTAACCGCGGATCTTCTGACCGACCGAGTACGTGGTCTCAGCGGTCTGCGATGTCGACGAGATCGCGATCCCCTCCTTCTGCGCGCATGCGGGCACTCCTTCCAGTCTAGTGCGTGCGGCGTGCCGGAGAGACGCCCGCAGCGGTCGGTGCAGCGCGGTGAAATGCACCTGGGGCGGGTGAAATGGCGCGGGTATGCTGAAACCACTCGCGTGCCCCTTGCGCTGTGCAACCACTTCTCCGTGACGACGCGGAGCGCGCAGGAATACGGGCGCCTCCGAATGTGTCAGAAGGAGTATGACCGTGGCAGAGCTTCAGTGGGACGAGATCGACCGTCGAGCGGTGGACACCGCCCGAGTACTGGCGGCGGACGCCGTCCAGAAGGTCGGCAACGGCCACCCCGGGACGGCGATGAGCCTCGCCCCGGTCGCGTACCTGCTCTACCAGCGCGTGATGCGCCATGACCCGGCCGACGTGGACTGGCTCGGCCGCGACCGCTTCATCCTGTCGGTGGGCCACTCGTCGCTCACCCAGTACATCCAGCTGTACCTCGGCGGGTTCGGCCTGGAGCTGAGCGACCTGGAGGCGCTGCGCACCTGGGGCTCGCTCACGCCGGGTCACCCCGAGTACCACCACACCAGGGGCATCGAGATCACCACCGGTCCCCTGGGCCAGGGCCTGGCGTCGTCGGTGGGCTTCGCGTACGCCGCCCGCTACGAGCGCGGTCTGTTCGATCCGGATGCCGCGCCGGGCACGAGCCCGTTCGACCACTTCGTGTACGTGATCGCCGGCGACGGCGACCTGCAGGAGGGCGTGACCAGCGAGGCCTCGTCGCTCGCCGGCCACCAGCAGCTCGGCAACCTGATCGCGATCTACGACTCCAACCAGATCTCCATCGAGGGCGACACCGACGTGGCGTTCACCGAGGACGTCCGCAAGCGCTACGAGTCTTACGGCTGGCAGGTGCTCGAGGTCGACTGGCGCCGCACCGGCCAGTACGTCGAGGACGTGCAGGAGCTGGACGACGCCATCTCCCAGGCGAAGGCCGAGACCGAGAAGCCGTCGCTGATCATCCTGAAGACGATCATCGGCTGGCCGGCCCCGAACAAGTCCGGCACCGAGTCCGTGCACGGCAGCGCACTGGGCGCCGACGAGGTCGCCGCCACCAAGAAGGTGCTGGGCTTCGACCCGGAGAAGTCCTTCGTCGTCGAGGACGCCGTCATCGCGCACACCCGCGAACTGGGTGCACGCGCCGCCGAGGCGCACGCCGCCTGGCAGGAGTCGTTCGACGCCTGGGCGGCGGCGAACCCCGAGCGCAAGGCGCTGCTGGACCGGCTCGAGGCGCACGCCCTCCCCGAGAACATCGAGGACGCGCTTCCCGTGTTCGAGAGCGGCACCGAGGTGTCTACCCGCGCCGCGTCCGGCAAGGTGCTCAACGCCCTTGCCGCTGAGCTGCCCGAGCTGTGGGGTGGCTCCGCCGACCTCGCCGGCTCCAACAACACCACCATCGAGGGCGCCGCCTCGTTCATCCCCGCCGAATGGTCGACGCACGACTGGAAGGGCAGCCCCTACGGCCGCGTGCTGCACTTCGGCATCCGCGAGCACGCGATGGGCTCGATCCTGAACGGCATCACGCTGCACGGACCGACGCGCGCCTACGGCGGCACGTTCCTGATCTTCAGCGACTACATGCGCCCCGCCGTCCGCCTGGCCGCGCTGATGGACATCCCGAGCACGTTCGTGTGGACGCACGACTCCATCGCGCTCGGCGAGGACGGTCCCACGCACCAGCCGATCGAGCAGATCGCCTCGCTGCGCGCCATCCCGAACTTCACCGTGGTGCGCCCGGCCGACGGCAACGAGACCTCGGCCGCGTGGCTGGAGATCCTGCGCCGTCACGGCGGCCCCGTCGGCATCGCGCTGACCCGCCAGAACGTGCCCGTGTTCGCGCGCGGCGAGGGCGCGGCATCCGGCGATGTGTTCGCCTCGGCGTCGAACACCGCCAAGGGCGCCTACGTGCTCGCCGAGGCTCCGAACGGCACCCCCGACGTGATCCTGATCGGCACGGGCTCGGAGGTGCAGCTGGCCGTCGCCGCCCGCGAGACGCTCGCCGCAGAGGGCATCAACGCCCGCGTGGTGTCCGCTCCCTCGCTGGAGTGGTTCGCCGAGCAGGACGAGGCGTACCGCGAGTCGGTGCTGCCGAAGGCCGTCACCGCCCGCGTCTCCGTCGAGGCGGGCTCAGTGCTCAGCTGGCGCGGCATCGTCGGCGATCGCGGCCGCTCGGTCGGCATCGACCACTTCGGCGCCTCCGCCGACTACAAGACCCTGTTCCAGAAGTTCGGCATCACCGCCGAGGCCGTCGTCGAGGCGGCACGCGAGTCCATCAAGGAGAACGCATGAGCACCCCCACCGAAGATCTCTCCGCCGCCGGCGTCAGCATCTGGCTCGACGACCTGTCGCGCACCCGCATCCAGTCGGGCAACCTCCAGCAGCTCATCGAGACGCGCAGCGTCGTCGGCGTGACCACCAACCCGACGATCTTCGCCAACTCGATGACCAACCCCGACGACACCTCGTACGACGCGCAGGTGCACGAGCTGGCCCAGTCCGGCGCATCCGCCGCCGACGCCGTCTTCGCGGCGACCACGCAGGACGTCCGCGACGCGCTGGACGTGTTCCGTCCGGTCTACGACGCCACGGACCACGTCGACGGCCGCGTCTCCATCGAGGTCTCCCCCGACCTCGCGCACGACACCGAGGGCACGATCGCCCAGGCCAAGGAGCTGTGGGAGCGCGTCGACCGCCCCAACCTGCTCGTCAAGATCCCCGCGACCAAGGCCGGCCTGCCCGCCATCGCCGCGGCGATCGGCGCCGGCATCAGCGTCAACGTCACCCTGATCTTCAGCCTGGAGCGGTACGCCGAGGTCATCGACGCGTACCTGACCGGTCTCGAGACGGCGAAGGCGGCGGGCATCGACCTGTCGACCATCCACTCGGTCGCGTCCTTCTTCGTCTCGCGCGTCGACACGGAGACCGACAAGCGGCTGGCCGCCATCGGCACCGATGAGGCGGCGGCGCTGCGCAGCAAGGCGGGCCTCGCCAACGCACGACTGGCCTACGAGCTGTACGAGAAGACCTTCGCGAGCGACCGCGCCAAGGCGCTGCTCGACGCAGGCGCCACCCTGCAGCGTCCGCTGTGGGCGTCGACCGGCGTCAAGGACCCGGCACTGCCCGACACGCTGTACGTGACCGGTCTGGTCGCGGCCGGCGTCGTGAACACCATGCCGGAGAAGACCCTCGAGGCCACCTTCGACCACGGTGTGGTCACCGGCGACACCATCACCGACGGCTACGCCCAGGCGCACCAGGTGTTCGAGGATCTCAAGTCCGTCGGCGTCGACTTCGACGACGTGACCCAGGTGCTCGAGGATGAGGGCGTCGCCAAGTTCATCGACTCCTGGCACGGTCTGCTGGAGCAGGTCACCAAGGGCCTGGAAGCCGCACGATGACCGTCGCGGTGCACGTGACGCAGCCTGTCAGGGCCACGGTGGACGAGATCGTCCCCCGGCTCATCGCCGACCTCGTCGCATCACGTGTCACCGCAGGCGATCCCACGCTGTGGGGTCCGGATGCCGAGGCCGAGGCGTCCACCCGGCTCGGCTGGGTCGACGCCGTCTCCGTGTCGCGCCCGCTCGTCGCCGAGATCGTCGCACTGCGCGACGATCTCGCGGCGCGCGGCATCGACCGGGTCGTGCTCTCCGGCATGGGCGGCTCGTCGCTCGCGCCCGAGGTGATCGCAGGCACCGCCGGCGTCGAGCTGACCGTGCTGGACTCCACCGCTCCGGCGCAGGTGCTGGCCGCGCTCGACGGCGACCTCGCCCGCACCGTGCTCGTGGTGTCCTCCAAGTCCGGCACGACGCTGGAGACCGATTCGCACCGCCGCGCGTTCGAGACCGCGTTCGAGGACTTGGGCCTCGACCCGGCCGAGCACATCGTCGTCGTCACCGACCCCGGTTCCGCCCTGGACGCGTCGGCGTCGGAAGCCGGCTACCGGGTGTTCCGGGCCGACCCGAACGTGGGCGGCCGCTACTCGGCGCTGACCGCCTTCGGCCTCGTTCCCGCCGGCCTCGCCGGCGTGGACATCTCCGAGCTGCTCGACGAGGCCGAGGCATCGCTGCTGGAGTTCGCGATCGACTCCCCGGAGAACCCCGCGCTGCGCCTGGCCGCGGCGATCGCCGGCTCGTCATCCGACGGCAGCCGGCGCGACAAGCTCGGCCTGGTCTCCGACGGCACGTACATCGAGGGACTGCCCGACTGGATCGAGCAGCTCATCGCGGAGTCCACCGGCAAGAACGGCACGGGCATCCTGCCCGTCGTCCTGCTGCCGGTCTCCCCCGAGCTCGAGTCGCGCCCGAAGGACCTGCAGATCGTGCGGTTCGTCGAGGATGCCGACGAGTTCCACCTGCGGGAGCGCCACCCCGGCGAGATCCTGGTCAGCGGAAGCCTCGGCGCGCTGTTCCTGCTCTGGGAGCACGCCACCGCGATCGCCGGTCATCTGCTGGGCATCAACCCCTTCGATCAGCCCGATGTGGAGTCGGCGAAGGCCGCGGCACGGGGCCTGCTCGACGCGCGCCCGGAGCCGAGTGCACCCGCGTTCGTGCAGGACGGCGTGGAGGTCCGGGTCAGCGACCCGGCACTGGCGGTGTCGGCATCCATCGAGGGCGTGCTCGACGCGCTCTGGGCTTCGCTCCCCGCCGACGGGTACGTCTCGATCCAGGCGTACGTGAACCGGCTCGAGCTGGGGCAGCTGCAGGGACTGCGCGAGCTCGCCGCCGCCGACTCCGGTCGCCCCGCCACCTTCGGCTGGGGACCCCGGTTCCTGCACTCGACAGGGCAGTACCACAAGGGCGGGCCCGCACAGGGCGTGTTCCTGCAGATCCTCGAGCGCACCGACGTCGATCTGGAGATCCCCGGTCGCCCCTTCACCTTCGGCCAGCTGATCGAGGCGCAGGCGGCGGGCGACGCCGCCGTGCTGGTCTCGCACGGCCGCCCCGTCGTCACGCTCACCGTCACGGATGCCGTCGACGACGTGCTCACCCTCTTCACCGCTGCTCAGTGATCCCAGATCTGGAGATATCCCCCACCGATGACCGCTCCCGTCTCACGCGGACGCAATCCGCTCCGCGATCCCGATGACCGTCGTCTCAACCGCATCGCAGGTCCCAGCGCGCTGGTGATCTTCGGCGTGACAGGCGACCTGTCGCGCAAGAAGCTCATGCCGGCCGTGTACGACCTCGCCAACCGGGGGCTGCTGCCGCCCGGTTTCGCTCTGGTCGGCTTCGCCCGGCGCGACTGGGAGGACCAGGACTTCGCCCAGGTCGTCTACGACGCCGTCAAGCAGCACGCCCGCACCGAGTTCCGCGAGGAGACCTGGCAGCAGCTGCTGCAGGGCATCCGCTTCGTGCAGGGCACGTTCGACGATCCCGACTCCTTCCGGCGCCTCCGCGAGACGGTCGAGAAGCTCGACGTCGAGCGCGGCACGATGGGCAACCACGCCTACTACCTCTCCATCCCGCCCAAGGCGTTCCCCGAGGTGACGAAGCAGCTGCGCGAATCCGGGCTGGTCGGCGACCAGCATCAGGACGACACGCACTGGCGCCGGGTGGTCATCGAGAAGCCGTTCGGCAGCGACCTGGAGACGGCGCGCGAGCTGAACCGCGCGCTCGAGGCCGCGTTCCCGGCCGATTCGATCTTCCGCATCGACCACTACCTCGGCAAGGAGACGGTGCAGAACATCCTGGCGCTGCGCTTCGCCAACGAGCTGTACGAGCCGCTGTGGAACCGCAACTACGTGGACCACGTGCAGATCACGATGGCCGAGGACATCGGCGTGGGCGGCCGTGCCGGCTACTACGACGGCATCGGCGCGGCCCGCGACGTCATCCAGAACCACCTGCTGCAGCTGCTCGCCCTCACCGCGATGGAGGAGCCGATCAGCATGTCGGCCGACCACCTGCGCGCCGAGAAGGAGAAGGTGCTCGAGGCGGTCCGCCTGCCCGACGACATCTCGCTGGCCACCGCCCGCGGACAGTACGCCGGCGGCTGGCAGGGCGGCGAGAAGGTCAACGGCTTCCTGGAGGAGGACGGCATGGCGCCGCAGTCCTCCACGGAGACCTACGCGGCCATCAAGCTCGAGATCGACACCCGCCGCTGGGCCGGCGTGCCTTTCTACCTGCGCACCGGCAAGCGGCTCGGCCGCCGCGTGACCGAGATCGCGGTCGTGTTCAAGCGCGCACCCGAGCACCTGTTCGGCCGCGCGCAGACCTCGGAGCTCGGCCAGAACGCCCTCGTGATCCGCGTGCAGCCCGACGAGGGCGTCACGATCCGGTTCGGTTCGAAGGTGCCGGGCAGCGGCGCCAACGTGCGGGACGTGACCATGGACTTCGGCTACGGCCACGCCTTCACCGAGGCCAGCCCTGAGGCGTACGAGCGCCTGATCCTGGACGTGCTCCTCGGCGATCCGCCGCTGTTCCCCCGCCACGAGGAGGTCGAGCTGTCCTGGAAGATCCTCGACCCTGTCGAGCAGTACTGGGCCTCGCTGCACGGACCGCTGGAGCAGTACGCGCCCGGTTCCTGGGGCCCGGCATCCGCCGACGCCCTGCTGGCCCGTGACGGACGAGTCTGGAGACGCCCATGATCATCGACCTTCCCGACACCACCGTCAGCCAGGTCGCCAAGCAGCTGGTGAAGGTGCGCGAGGAGGGCGGCGCCGTCGCCCTCGGGCGCGTCCTGACGCTGCTCATCATCGCCCGCAACGGCGTGGCTGAGCCCGCGATCGACGCGGCCAACGACGCGTCCCGCGAGCACCCCATGCGCGTGATCGTGCTGATCACCGGCGAGGGCGAGGCGCACCTCGACGCGCAGATCCGTGTCGGCGGCGACGCCGGCGCGAGCGAGGTCGTCGTGCTGCGCGCCTTCGGCGACGCCGCGAGCAACGCCGAGAGCCTGGTCACCGGCATCCTGCTCCCCGACGCGCCCGTCGTGGCGTGGTGGCCGGAGGAGGCGCCGACGGATGCCGCGAACGCGCCGCTGGGGCGCATCGCGCAGCGCCGGATCACGGATGCGGCGACCTCCCCCGATGTGCGGGACCGTCTCGCCCTGCTGGGCAGGACCCACGCACCCGGCGACACCGACCTGGCCTGGACGCGCCTCACGCACTGGCGCGAGCAGCTGGCCGCCGTGCTGGACCAGCCGCCGTTCGAGCGCGTCACCGCCGTCGAGGTGCGCGGTGCCGCGGCCTCGCCGTCGACGGCCCTGCTGGCCGCCTGGCTGCGGATGGCGCTGGACGTTCCGGTGAGCTGGTCCTACGAGGACCCGGAGCACTGGCAGGAGGGCATCAAGTCGGTGCGCCTCACCCGCGCCAGCGGCGACATCCTGCTCGAGCGCCCTGTGCCCGGCACGGCCGTGCTCACCCAGCCTGGTCAGCCCGACCACGAGCTGCACCTCCCGCGGCGTACGCTGCGGGAGTGCCTCGCGGAGGAGCTGCGCCGCCTCGACGCCGATGTGCTGTACGGTCGGGTCATCACGGAGGGCTGGGAGCGGCTGGGCCCCGCAGACAAGGGAGCGTGAGGTCGATGGTGACCACGGTGCAGGGATCGATCAAGAGCGTCGTCGTGGAGCCGACCCCGGCGAGTCTGGCCGCGCGCGTCGCGGATCGGTTCCTGACCAGGGTCGTCGCGCGCACGCGCAACGGCCGCATCGCGCACATCTGCCTGACCGGAGGCTCGATGGGCGGCGCGGTGCTCGCCGCAGCCGCCGACGATGAGCGGGTCGCCGCGATCGACTGGTCGCTGGTGCACTTCTGGTGGGGCGACGAGCGCTTCGTGGAGCGCGACGACCCCGACCGCAACTCCCTGCAGTCCCGCCGCGCGCTGCTGGATCGTCTCGACATCCCCGCGGAGAACATCCACGAGGTCGCCGCGCCCTCGGACGGGCTGAGCCTGGACGAGGCGGCCGCGGCGTACGCGGCGGAGCTGGCGCGCTTCGGCCGCTCAGGCGAGGCCTGGCCGTCGTTCGCGGTGTGCTTCCTGGGCGTCGGCCCCGACGGCCACATCGCCTCGCTCTTCCCGGACCGTCAGGAGGTGACGGTGACGGATGCCGCGGTGCTTCCGGTGCGCAACTCCCCCAAGCCGCCGCCCGAGCGCGTCACGCTCACCCGCCCGGTGCTGAACCACTCCAAGCGGGTGTGGCTCGTGCTGACCGGCGCCGACAAGGCATCTGCCCTCGGCCTGGCGCTGGCGGGCGCCAGCTACGCGAGCGTGCCGGCCGCCGGAGCCAAGGGACGGCGCCGCACGGTGTTCTTCGTCGACGAGGCCGCCGCGGCCGAGGTCGCACCGGAGCTCATCGACCGCGACTACTGAGCGTCAGGCGATTCGGCTCCGGGGAATCGGCTCCCCGGAGCGTCGCCGTGGGCAGCCGCACCTTCGTCGTGGGTGGAGGTGCCAGGCCGGTGGGTCGCCGTGTCGACGCCCTGGGCGGCTGCGTCTCCGCCGGCGCCCGTCGCCGTGTCGCTCCCGCGCTGGATCGCGATCTCCTGGCTCTCGCTGAGCACCTGCGGATGGTACCGGGCGAGGCCGAACACACCGAACACGGCGATCGCGCCGGCGATCCCGAACAGGATCAGCACCGGCAGGGGCGCTTCGGATGCCTCACCGAGCACCAGCGCGCCGATGAGCACGGCCACGATGGGGTCGACGACGGTGAGACCCGCGATCACGAGGTCGGGTGGGCCCGAGCTGTACGCCGACTGGACGAAGTAGGCGCCGACGGCGGCGGCTGCGAACAGCGCGATGACGCACGCGACGGTCAGCCACTCGAAGTTGCCGTTCTGGATGCGGCTGATCACGGCCTTCGCCAGCGTGGCGACGAAGCCGTACAGGATGCCCGCGCCGATCACGTAGAACAGCGCGCGCATGCGGTGCCTGAGGATGAGCCAGCACGTGCCCAGCACGATGATGACCACGAGCAGGATGGCGAGGATCGTGAACAGGTCCTCGTCGCTGATCTTGCGCTCCACCGCGTAGAACGCGGCCAGGCCGACGAACAGGAAGATGCCGCCTAGGCAGCTGCCGATCGCGATCAGTGACTTCTTCGTCGGGGTGTGCCCGGACACCCGCGCGTTCAGCAGGGTGGTGACGACCAGCGCGACGGCGCCGAGCGGCTGCACGACGATCAGCGGCGCGATGGCCATGGCGCTCAACTGGCAGATCACGGCGAAGCCCAGCATGAGCGTTCCGATGATCCAGGACGGCCGCGTCAGCAGCCCCTTGATCTGGGCGCCGGTGAGCCCGGAGGCCCCCTCGGTGCCGGTCAGCTTCTCGACCTTCTCGACGCCGCGGTGCTGGTACTGAGCGCCGAGGGACATGAACACGGCGCCCGCGAGTGCCAGCGGGATGCCCAGCAGCAGCGCGGGGTTCTGGAACACGCCGATGAGCTGATCGCTCACTCCTGTCACGACTCCCACCCCAAGCTGCACTGTTTCACCCTACCCGGCCCGACGCTCCCCTCCGGGCCGAACGCGCCCAGTAGGGTTGTGGCGTGGCTGTTCTTCCGATCCGCATCATGGGCGACCCCGTGCTGCATGCTCCCGCTGCCGAGGTCTCCGAGATCACCGACGAGATCCGGACGCTCGTCGCCGACATGTACGAGACCATGGACGTCGCACCGGGCGTGGGCCTGGCCGCCCCGCAGGTGGGCGTCGCGCTGCGCATCTACGTGTACACCTACGTCGACGACGAGGACCGGCCGTGGCGCGGGGAGGTCATCAACCCCGTGCTCTGGATGACACCGCCCGAGCCCGGCTCGCCTGACCCGGACGAGGAGTCGGAGGGATGCCTGTCGTTCCCCGGCGAGCGGTTCCCGCTGCGCCGCTCCGACCGCGTGATGGTCACCGGCATCGACCTCGAGGGCGCGCCCGTGCGCATCGAGGTGGACGGATGGCGGGCGCGCATCATGCAGCACGAGTTCGACCATCTCAACGGCATCCTCTACATCGACCGCCTCTCGGACGGCGACTGGAAGACCGTGCAGAAGATCGCCCGCAAGCGGGGCTGGGCGCGCGGCGGCGCGAGCTGGATGCCCGGAGTCGACGACCTCGAGGGCTGACCCCGGCCCGACTTGCCGCGGAAACGCGCAGGTCACTACGGTGGGTTGCGATTCACAGCATCCATCCCCCGATCAAGGACCAGCACATGACCTCTCAGCGAGCCCTGCTCCGCGGCACCACCCTGACCGGTGCGGCCATCCTCCTCACCGCTCTCCTCAGCGGCTGCAGCGTTCCGACGAACCTGTTCAGCGGTGACGCCCAGCGCGACGACAAGGGCAATGTCACCGACGGCTCGAGCATCGACATCTTCAAACTGAAGGTCGGCGACTGCAAGTTCGAGGACGACCAGAGCAGCACCGAGCTCAGCGACACCAACGTGGTGCCCTGCGACGAGGCGCACGACGAGGAGGTCTACGCGGAGTTCAAGCTCCCTGACGGCGAGTTCCCCACCGAGGAAGAACTCGACGCGGCCTCGGACCCGAAGTGCGGCGAGGAGTTCACCAAGTTCGTCGGCGTCGCCGTCGAAGCATCCAAGCTGGACTACTTCTACTACTCGCCCACCGAGCAGGGGTGGGACGAGCTGGACGACCGCCTGATCCAGTGCGTGCTGTACATGAAGGACGAGTCCCAGCTGACCGGGTCGATGAAGGGCTCCGGCGCCTGATCTGAGCCGGACCGACGCTCTCGACGCGGGGGAAGCATGCTGTGCGTGCTTCCCCCGCGTCGTCTCCGCGATGAGCGCGGGAAACGCAGCCGGACGACCCGGAGACGACGAAACCCCGCCACGAGGGCGGGGTTCCGGTGGGGTTGGCTCCCCGGCTTGGACTCGAACCAAGAACCTGCCGGTTAACAGCCGGCTGCTCTGCCAATTGAGCTACCGAGGATCACGTTCCCCGCTGTGCGGGCAACTCATCCAGCTTAGCAAACTCCGCGCCGTGCTCCGAACACGGGCGACGTCCCGGGCGTGGCGCGTTCAGCGCGCGGCATCCGCCTCGGAATTGGGCGACCAGAGCAGGTCCTTGCCGATCCCCCGCGCCACCACGTGCCCGCTGCGCAGGATCAGCGCCTCCGCGTCGAGCTCGCGGATGAACGCGGCGTCGTTGGTGACCAGCAGCGCCGCCATCGACTGCTCGTTGCGGCGACGCGTGATCGCGTCGAACACCACGGGGCGCACCTCCAGGTCGAGGTTGGCGAGGGGTTCGTCGGCGATCAGCACGTGCGGCTCCAGCATGAAGGCCCGGGCGATCGCGACGCGCTGGCGCATGCCGGCGCTGAGCTCGTAGGGGAATCTCGCCGCGGCCCCCAGAGGCAGGTGCAGCTCGTCCAGCAGCGACGCGACCCTGATCGCGAGCGCCTTACTGTTGACCCGCTTCTCCCGCGAGGTGATCGGCTCGGAGATGACCTCGCCGACCGTGAGCCGCGGGGGCAGGTTCGCACCAGCGCTCTGCGGGATGTACCCGCTCAACGCGGTCAGCATCCGGCGCCGACGACCGGGCCTGCGGACGTCGACCCCGCACACCCTCGCACGACCGCCGGCGACCTTGAGCGACGCGTCGCCGTACCCGGCCAGTGCCGACACGAGCGTGGACTTGCCCGCTCCCGTGGCGCCGCCGACGCACATCAGCTCGCCCGCCCGGACCGTGAACGTGACGCCGTCCACAGCGCGGGTCACGCCACCGTGCCCGATCCGATCGATGACGAGGTCGGAGCAGTCGATGGCGGCGTCATTGGCGGGCATGCCTCCATCCTGCCTGCTGAAACCGCTCAGACGCTCACGACTCGACGAAGCGCAGCCGCTCCTGATCCAGATCCCGCAGTCGCACGCGCAGCGCCCGACCGCCGTCGGAGTCGGCGGGCACGCGCTGCACGGCGCCCAGCAGCTCGTTCTTCTCCCGGTCGATCGCCCGCAGCAGAAGGCGCCGGCACAGGTCCGTCGCCGAGACCAGTGCGCGCTCCTCGTCCTTCGCGGGGAACGGCATCATCAGCAGCTCGCCCGCCAGGCTCCGGTACGGCTCGCGCACGGCATCCGCCGCGGTCGTCGCCCAGCCGACCCGGGTCCGGTCCGGGGCGGCGGCGATCGCCTCGCGCACGGCGTCGAGGCCCGGATGCCGGAACTGCTCGGCCACGGCGCGATCGAGCAGCGCCTGATCGATCTGGTGCCCGTACTGCAGCATGCCCATCAGCGCGTCCCGTTCGATGGCGACGTCCGCCGTGCGCGGCAGGTCGGCGAGACGCACCCGCGCGATCTGCTCCGCGCCCGTCTCGGATGCCGATTGCTGCGGTGCACGCTGCGGCTCCCGCTCGGATGCCGCGGCTCCCCGCGCCGCGCGCTGCACCTGATGGTGCACGGCCGTCGGGTCCATGCCCAGCCGTCGTGCCAGCACGCGCTCGTAACCGGGCCGCAGCAGCTCGTCGCGGATCTCCGCCACGATGGGCGCGGCGGCGCGCAGCGCGCCCACCTGCCCCTCCACGGTCGCGAGGTCGTAGCCGGCGAGCTTCCGGTCGATCGCGAACTCGAACATGGGCACCTTGGCGTCCATGAGCCCGCGCACCGCGGCATCCCCGCGCTGCAGGCGCAGGTCGCACGGGTCGAGCCCGTCCGGCGCCACGGCCACGAACGTCTGCGCGGTGAAGCGGGAGTCCTCCGAGAAGGCGCGCAGCGCGGCCTTCTGGCCCGCCTCGTCGCCGTCGAACGTGAAGACCACCTCACCGGCCGCGGAGTCATCGCCCATCACCCGGCGCAGCACCTTGATGTGCTCGGCGGCGAACGCCGTGCCGCAGGTGGCGATGGCGGTGGTCACGCCCGCCAGATGGCACGCCATCACATCGGTGTAGCCCTCCACGACCACCACACGACGGGGGTCTCCGCGGGCGATGTCGCGCTTGGCGAGGTCGAGCCCGTAGAGCACCTGCGTCTTCTTGTAGAGCGGCGTCTCCGGGGTGTTCAGGTACTTCGGGCCCTTGTCGTCGTCGTAGAGCCGGCGCGCGCCGAAGCCGATGGTCTGCCCGGTGACGTCGCGGATGGGCCAGATCACCCGGCCGCGGAAGCGATCGTAGACACCGCGCTGCCCCGCCGAGACGAGCCCCGCATTGGTGAGCTCCTCGCGGGTGAAGCCCTGCGCGGTGAGGGCCTTGGTCATGTTCTCCCAGCCCTTGGGGGCGTAGCCGACCCCGAAGTGCGCGGCGGCGCCCGCGTCGAAGCCGCGCTCCCCCAGGAACCGCCTGGCGCTCTCGGCCTCCGGGCTCAGCAGCTGGCCGCGGAAGTACTCCGCTGCGGCGGAGTTCGCCGCATACAGCCTGCTGCGACCACTGGTCTCCGGCGCCGCACCGCCGTCCTCGTAGTGCAGCGCGTAGCCGATCCGGCCCGCGAGCCGCTCGACGGCCTCGGTGAAGCTGACGTGATCCATCTCGCGCAGGAACGAGTACACGTCTCCCGAGGCACCGCATCCGAAGCAGTGGTAGTACCCCACCTGCGGCCGCACGTGGAAGCTGGGGCTCTTCTCGTCGTGGAACGGGCACAGGCCCTTCATCGAGCCCACGCCCGCCGACTTCAGCGCGACGCGCTCACCGACGATGTCCGCGATGTTGGTGCGGGACTTGACTTCTTCGACGTCCGCCTGCAGGATCCGGGGCATCAGACGGCCCCTTCGACGACCACCCGGTTCGCGGGGCGGCGGTGCGCTCCGGGGCGGGCGTGGCGGGGCGTCCAGATGCCCACCTCGGCGGGATCGATCTCACCGACCAGTCGGTTGTGCCAGTCGACCGCGGTCTGGTCGGTGAGGCTGGCGACCTGGTCCACGACCACACGCGCACGCTCGGCATCCGTCGTCGCCGCGAGGAAGTCGGCGGCGAAGGCGGGCTCGAGGGCGTCGGCTCCGGCCGACCACAGGGAGTCCGTCGACCACAGCGCGTCCGCGAGGCGGGTCAGCACGCGACGCTGCTCCTTGTAGACGCCCTTGCGGGCGTCGATCGTGACGATCGCCTGCCCCATGATGCCCTTGAGCACTGCGATCTCGGTCTCGACGACGCGGGGCACGACGACGTGCCCGCTGTAGCGCGCGAGGTTCGGCCCCGGATACGCCTCGCGGGTCGCGGCGACGGATGCGCGGGCGAAGCGTCCGATCAGGTCGCTGGTGAGGTTCTTCAGCCGCGCCAGGTCCTGCCGCGAGCGGTCGAAGGTCTTCAGCCACATGGGCTGACGGGTCAGGCGGTACAGCGCGTCCGCGAGCTCCTCGCGGGTGTAGTCGTAGCCGACCCACTGCTGGATCCGCCCGACGAGCGGATGGTGCTCGACCGGATCGGACAGCTGCGCGACGTCGAGGTAGCCGTTCACGATCGCGTCCTCGAAGTCGTGCACCGAGTACCCGATGTCGTCGCTGAGGTCCATGATCTCGGCCTCGATGCAGCGCAGGCGTCCCGGCGCCCCCTCGCGCATCCAGTGGAAGACCGGCTCGTCGTCCGGGTACACCCCGAACTTCAGCCGTCCGCCCGGATCCGGCAGCGGGTTGTCGATGGTCCACGGGTACTTGCACGTCGCGTCGAGGCTCGCCCGGGTGAGGTTCAGCCCTACCGAGTGCTCCTGATCGTCGAGCACCTTCGCCTCGAGCCGGGTCAGGATGCGCAGCGACTGCGCGTTGCCCTCGAAACCGCCGATGTCGGACGCCCAGTCGTTCAGCGCCCGCTCGCCGTTGTGGCCGAACGGCGGATGCCCGAGGTCGTGGCTCAGGCAGGCGGTGTCGACCACGTCCTCCGAGACGCCCAGTGCGGTCGCGAGCTCGCGGCCCACCTGCGCGACCTCGAGCGAGTGCGTGAGGCGGTTGCGGGCGAAGTCCGCCGTGGACGCCGGGCTCAGCACCTGCGTCTTGGCGGCGAGCCGCCGCAGCGCCGCCGAGTGCAGCACGCGGGCGCGGTCGCGGGAGAAGTCGTTGCGCTCGGAGCGGTGCGTCTCCGCGAAGAAGCGCTCGGCGTCGGCTGCGCCGTACCCCGGGTCAGCCACCACTGTTCTCGATCTCCGCTCCGCGCATCATGTCGCTCACGTCCTCGCCGATCTCTCGCGAGTCCAGCCAGCCCTCCGGGAGGGCCGTGCGCTTCGGGGATCCGGCACGGCCGCGCTGCCCCTCCGCACCGATGCCGGGGTAGGGCGCATCGCCGAGGGTGCCGAGCAGGTCGTCGATCTCCTGCAGGGTGGACGCGCGTGCCAGCGCCGCCCGCAGCTCACCGCCGACCGGATAGCCCTTGAAGTACCAGGCGACATGCTTGCGCACGTCCTTGCATCCGCGGTCCTCGTCCTCGAAGAACTCGACCAGCAGCTCCGCGTGACGGCGGAACGCCTGCGCGA
This sequence comes from Microbacterium sp. 22195, assembly GCF_052056515.1. Lineage (NCBI taxonomy): Bacteria > Bacillati > Actinomycetota > Actinomycetes > Micrococcales > Microbacteriaceae > Microbacterium > Microbacterium sp. 22195. The sequence goes on along the minus strand of NZ_JBQEPE010000001.1, from coordinate 263,062 downwards.
CGAACTGCAGCGTCGCGTCGACCTGCACGCCCTCCCCGCCGAACGCGCGCGCCAGATCGCCGAACAGCCACGGCCGGCCCAGGCATCCTCGTCCGACGACCACTCCGTCCGCACCGGTCTCCGCCATCATCCGCACGGCGTCGTCGGCCGACCAGATGTCGCCGTTGCCGAGCACCGGGATGCTGGTGATCGCCTGCTTGAGCTCGCCGATCGCGTTCCAGTCGGCGTGGCCGGAGTAGTACTCGGACGCCGTGCGGGCGTGCAGCGCGACGGCCGCCGCGCCGGCGTCCTCCGCCGCCCGTCCCGCCTCCAGGAAGGTCAGGTGGTCCTTGTTGATGCCCTTGCGCATCTTGACCGTGAGCGGCACGTCACCCGCGGCCTTGACGGCGCGGTCGACGATGTCGGCGAACAGGCCGATCTTCCAGGGAAGCGCCGCTCCCCCGCCCTTGCGGGTGACCTTGGGCACCGGGCATCCGAAGTTCAGGTCGATGTGGTCGGCGCGATCCTCCGCCACGATGATTCGGACGGCCTCGGCGATGGTGGCCGGGTCCACGCCGTACAGCTGGATCGACCGGGTGGTCTCGCTCTCGTGGTGCTGGATCAGGCGCATCGTGACGGCGTTGCGCTCCACCAGGGCGCGGGAGGTGATCATCTCGCTGACGTAGAGGCCCGCACCGTACTCGCGGCAGAGCCGGCGGAAGGCGGTGTTGGTGATGCCCGCCATAGGGGCGAGCACGACGGGTACGTCGAGGTCGATCGGTCCGATGCGGAGCGCGGGAGTCGTGGCGGTGGCGAGAGTCATGTCCCCTCCATTCTCCCAGACGTCGGCGCCCGGTGGGCGCGGCGGAATTAGGGTGGGGAGTATGACCGATACGACGCTGCGACAGATCCCGTTCTCCGACGCGGAGGGCACCGCGAAGACGCTCGACGACTACGGCTCGGACGTGGTGCTGGTGGTCAACGTGGCGTCCAAGTGCGGCCTGACCCCGCAGTACGAGCAGCTCGAGCAGCTGCAGCGCGAGTACGGCGACCGCGGCTTCTCGGTGGTGGGCTTCCCGTGCAACCAGTTCATGGGCCAGGAGCCGGGTTCGATGGAGCAGATCCTGGAGTTCTGCTCCACGACGTACGGCGTCACGTTCCCCGTGAACGGCAAGGTCAAGGTCAACGGCCGCAACGCCCACGAGCTGTACAAGGCGCTCAAGCAGACCTCGGACGCCGGCGGCAAGGCCGGGCGCGTGGAGTGGAACTTCGAGAAGTTCCTGGTCTCCGCCGACGGCTCGGTGCAGCGGTTCCGTCCCAAGCAGAAGCCGGATGCCCCCGAGATCGTGTCCGCGATCGAGGACGCCCTGGTGGCTGCGGGGCGCTGAGCCGGGCATCCGGCGTCCGCCCGTCGTTCATGAGCGCTTCAGGCGCTCATGCGCCCTGGCCGGGTGCCGCGTTCACCTTCCCGTCGGCCGGCGGCCATCTCCGGCTCCTACCGTCTCCGCGGCGATGCATCGCCCGAGACGAAGGAGCCCATGAATGTCTGATCGACTGCCGCTGAGCCGGCGCACCGTCCTGACCGCAGGAGCGCTCGGCGCCGTCAGCGCGGCCCTGCCCGCTGTGGCCGCGAGTGCCGGCACGACCCCGCCCGCCGCGCCGTCCGGTCGGCCCGGTCCGAAGGCGCGGGAGCTGCGGTTCCGTCCCGACGGGACCTTCAAGGTCGTGCAGTTCAACGACACGCAGGACGACGAGCTCACCGACCGGCGCACGGTGGAGCTGATCGAGAAGGTGCTCGATCAGGAGAAGCCCGATTTCGTGGTCATCAACGGCGACGTCATCTCCGGCGGCTGCGCGTCGCGCCTCGAGGTCAAGCAGGCCATCAACAACGTCGTCTGGCCGATGGAGTCGCGGCGCATCCCGTGGGCCGTGACCTACGGCAACCACGACGAGGACTCGCTGCCCGAGTCGGGTGTCGACGAGGCCGGGATGCTGAAGATCTACCGCTCGTACGACTACAACGTCAACGCCGACAACGCGGCGGGCCTGACCGGCACGAGCAACACGATCGTGTCGATCGCCTCGTCCGCGAAGAAGAACCGCGACGCGTTCGCGCTGTGGCTGATCGACTCCGGCCGCTACGCGCCCGGCGCGATCAACGGCCAGAACTTCGACGGCTACCCGACCTGGGACTGGATCCGCATGGACCAGGTGGCCTGGTATCGCGAGCAGTCGCAGCAGCTGGAGAAGCGGCTGGGCCGCAAGGTCCCCGGCCTCATGTTCATCCACATCGCACTGTGGGAGCACCGCTTCATGTGGTGGGGCGGCGTCGACACCCGCACGGCGGCGGACGCCGCACGCGGCAAGGCGCGTCACGGCATCATCGGTGAGCGCAACGAGGACGAATGCCCCGGTCCGATCAACTCGGGCATGTACAACGCGATCCTCGAGCGCGGCGACGTGAAGGGCGTGTTCGTGGGTCACGACCACGTCAACGACTACGTCGGCGACTACTACGGCGTGCTGCTCGGCTACGCGCCGGGCACCGGTTTCGGCGCCTACGGCCTGGACGGGGCCGAGCGCAACCGCCTCCGCGGCGGCCGGGTCTTCGAGCTGACCGAGAACGGCGATGACGTGTCGATCCAGACGCGTGTCGTGTACGCGCGCGACCTGGGCATCGACCTCACGGCGAACGACCAGCCGATGGAGCCGCTGCCGCTGGCTCCGAAGCAGGAGCGGATCTGACCCTCCCCTGCGACGAGTGCGGCGGGCCCCGGGCAGGGTCCCGCCGCACTCGTGATCGGATGCGGTGGCTCAGGCCTCCGCGGACGCGCCCTGCTTCTGCGCCCAGATGTCGCGGATCACGTTCTCGAACGCCTCCGGCGGCTGCGCACCGCTGACGCCGTACTGGCCGTCGATCACGAAGAACGGGACGCCGTTGATGCCGTAGGCGCGCGCCTGCGCCTGGTCGGCGCGGACGGCGTCCAGGTATTCGGCCGACTCCAGAGCGGAGCGGGCCTCATCGGCATCCAGGCCGACCTCGGCGGCGAGGGCGACCAGGTCGTCGACGCGGCCGACGTGCTTGCCCTCGGTGAAGTAGGCGGACATGAGCCGCTCCTCCATCTCGTGCTGCAGCCCCTTCACCTTGGCGAAGTGCAGCAGCTCATGCGCCTTGACCGTGTTGGTGTGCTGCAGCAGATCGAAGCGGTACTGCAGGCCCGCGCCGGCGGCGACCTTGGTCACGTGCGACAGCATCTGCTCGACCTGCTCCCGCGCCATGCCCTTGTGCCCGGCGAGGAAGTCGAGCTCGTCGCCGTCGAAGTCGACGGGGGTGTCGGGCGAGAGCTCGAAGGAGTGGAAGGTGATCTCCACCTGCGGGGCGTCGGGATCCCCCGCGGTGGAGGCGAGACCCGCCTCGAGGTTGCGCTTGCCGATGTAGCACCAGGGGCAGGCGATGTCGGACCAGATGTCGATGGAGATGGGTTCGCTCACAACACCATTCAACGGCATGGAACGCGATCGTATTCCGTCCCGGTAATCTTCTCTGGTGCTCAGCGCCTCCGACCCGATCCCCTTCCGCCCGCGGCGGGTGCTGGTCGCCGGAGTGTCGGGTTCCGGGAAGACGACGTTCGCCGCCCGGCTCGCGGATGCCGCGGATCTGCCGCGCTACGAGCTCGATGCGCTGCATCACGGCCCGGAGTGGACGCCGCGTGAGTCGTTCCTCGACGAGGTGCGCGCGTTCGCCGCGACCGACCGCTGGATCAGCGAATGGCAGTACAGGTCGAAGGGCGTCGACGAGGTGCTGCCGCCGCGCGCTGAGCTGTGCGCGTGGCTCGACTACCCCGACCGGATCGTGCGCGGGCGCCTGTGGCGGCGGACGCTGAAGCGCAGCATCCTGCGGCGGGAGCTGTGGAACGGCAACCGCGAGCCGACGCTCTGGCAGCTGGCGACCACGACCACGCCCGAGGAGAACGTGCTGCGCTGGCAGCAGCAGACGTTGAACGTGTGGCGGGAGCGGATGCCGGAGTACGAGGCGCGCTTCCCGCACCTGGCGATCGTGCGCTTCGCGCATCCGCGCGAGGCCGAGCGGTGGCTCAGCCGGCTGCCCGGCATGTCAAACC
>NZ_JBQEPE010000001.1:0-258952 GCF_052056515.1 Microbacterium sp. 22195 | reverse complement strand
GGGGGTTGACCAGGGTGTTTGCGTACTGGCCACCCCCACACGCCGCTACTCCGACGCGTCCGGCGCGTCCACGGCCCCGCCGAACCGGCGATCACGCGACAGGTAGATCCCGATCGCGCGCCACAGCTCCTCGCGGGAGAAGTCCGGCCACAGCGTGTCGAGGAAGACCATCTCGGCGTAGGCCGACTGCCAGAGCAGGAAGTTCGAGGTTCGCTGCTCGCCCGAGCTGCGCAGGAACAGGTCGACGTCGGGCATGTCCGGCACGTACAGGTGCCGGCGGATCTGCTTCTCGGTGATGGCGCTCGGCTTGAGCCGCCCGGCCTTCACCTCGTCCGCGAGGGCGCGCATCGCGTCCACCAGCTCCACGCGCCCGCCGTAGTTCACGCACATGGTGAGCGTGAGCACGTCGTTCCCGCGGGTCAGCTGCTCGGCGAACTGCAGCTCCTTGATCACCGAGCCCCACAGCCGGGGCTTGCGCCCCGCCCATCGCACCCGCACGCCCCATTCATTGAGCTGGTCGCGCCGCCGGTGCAGCACATCGCGGTTGTAGCCCATCAGGAAGCGCACCTCCTCGGGTGAGCGCGCCCAGTTCTCCGTGGAGAACGCGTACACCGACAGATGCTTGACACCCGCCTGGATGGCACCGGCGACGACGTCGAGCAGCACCTCCTCGCCGGCCTTGTGACCCTCGATGCGGCTGAGCCCCCTGCGGTTCGCCCAGCGGCCGTTGCCGTCCATGACGATCGCGACGTGGTTCGGCACGGCGGGGAACTGCGGCGGGTGAGCCCCGGTCCAGTCCAGCGGTCGGAACGGAACCGCGTCCTTGTGCGTGTAGGGCTTCGGGGTCACCGGACTCCTTGTCGGTCGGAGGAGAGGGAGGTCACGTGCTCCAGGGATCGGATGCCGCGCTCCAGCTGATACTGCACATAGGCCGCCACCGTGCCGGACGCCGCGGCGAGGTCGCCCGGAGCAGCGGCATCCACCGTCGCCCAGTCGCCGCCCATCAGGGCACGCAGCAGCGCGAGCGTCGACGCCGAGATCCGCGGGCTTCCCGCCGGGGCGCAGTCGTCGCATACGGTCCCGCCCAGCTGGGGTCCGAAGTGCGAGTGCGGGCCCGGCGCGCCGCAGCGCGCACAGTCCTCCAGCGCCGGCGCCCAGCCGGACAGCGCCATCACGCGCAGCAGGTAGGAGTCCAGGATGCTGCGGGCGGCATGCTCGCCGCGCGACAGCGACCGCAGGCCGCCGACCAGCAGCAGGTACTGCTCGCTCGTCGCCTCCGCCTCGTTCAGCCGGTCGGCCGTCTCGACCATGGCGCTGGCGGCGGTGAAGCGCTCGTAGTCGACCGCGATGTCGGCCCCGTACGCACCGAGCGACTCGGCCTGCTGCACGATGTCCAGCGAGCGGCCCTGGTACAGCTGCACGTCGGCGACCATGAACGGCTCGAGCCGTGAGCCGAACTTCGACGAGGTGCGCCGCACGCCCTTCGCGACCGCCCGGATCTTGCCGTTGCGGCGGGAGAGCATCGTGACGATGCGGTCCGCCTCACCCAGCTTGTGGGTGCGCAGGACCACCGCTTCGTCTCGGTAGGTGGGCACTCAACGATTATCCCCTGCACAGGGAAGAATGGACGGGTGACCGAACCGCTCTTCACCATCCCCCTGTGGGCCGATCTGCTCGGCGTCGGGCTCGGCGGCATCCAGGGCGCCATGTTCGCCTCCGGCTTCCAGGGCGAGCGGCGTCTCGACTGGCTGGGCGTCGCGATCATCGGCATCATGATCGGCATGGGCGGCGGTCTGATCCGCGACCTCCTGATCGGTCAGCCGCCGGCCACGCTGCAGAGCAACTGGTACCTGATCACCGCTGCGGGCGCCGCGCTGTTCGGCATGCTGCTCGCGGGGGTCTTCAACCGCATCAACACCTTCATCGTCGTGCTCGACGCCGTGGTGATCGGGATGTTCGGCGCGTTCGGCGTCAGCAAGGCCATCGCGTTCGGCATCCCTCCGGTCCCCGCCGTGTTCATCGGCGTGTGCGCGGCCGTCGGCGGCGGCGTCCTGCGCGACGTGCTGATGGGGCTGCCGGTCGCCATCATGCACGTCGGCTCGCTCTACGCGGTCGCCGCCGGGGTGGGATGCACGGCCACGGTCATCATGCACCTGTTCGACGTCGACATCACCGCCGCCGCCATCACCGGCATCGTCGTGACCGCCGTCATCCGCGTGCTCGCCGTGATCTACGACGTCTCACTGCCCGAGCAGCGCCGTCTCTACCGCCGCAAGGTGGCGACCGAGACCGGGATGATCCCGATCATCAAGCCGTGATGCGCCCTTCGTCTCGCTGCGCTCGCTCAGGAACCGGGCGAGCGCAGCGAGAGAAGATCACGCCTGGACGAGCTGAGCCTCACGGGTGCGGATCGAGCGGTTCACGCAGGACACGATCGCCTTGAGGGATGCGGTCGAGATGTCGCCGTCGATGCCGACGCCCCACAGCCGGTGGTCGTCCACCTGCAGCTCGACATAGGCCGCGGCCTGGGCGTCGCCACCGCTGGACATGGTGTGCTCCACGTAGTCGTACAGCGACACATCGAAGCCGCGCGCGCGCAGGATCTCGATGAACGCCGCGATCGGGCCGTTCCCGGTACCGGCGGTCGCGACGCGCTCCTCGCCGTCGCGCAGCACCACGTCGAGCGACACCTCGCCGGTCATGTCGCTGCGGGTCTGCGTGCCGAGCAGTTCGAAGCGCCCCCACTTGGCGGCGTCGTCGTCGGCCGGGAGGTACTCGTCGGTGAAGATCGACCAGATCTGGTCGCTGGTGACCTCGCCGCCCTCGGCATCCGTCTTGGCCTGCACCACGCCCGAGAACTCGATCTGCAGCTTGCGCGGCAGGTCGAGGGCGTGGTCGGTCTTCAGCAGGTAGGCGACGCCGCCCTTGCCGGACTGCGAGTTCACGCGGATGACGGCCTCGTACGAGCGGCCCAGGTCCTTCGGGTCCACCGGCAGGTACGGCACGCCCCACTCGATCTCGTCCACGGAGACGCCCTGCTCCTCGGCCTTCGCGGCCATGGCCTCGAAGCCCTTCTTGATGGCGTCCTGGTGCGAACCGCTGAACGCGGTGAAGACCAGGTCTCCTGCCCACGGGCTGCGCTCGGGCACGGGCAGCTGGTTGCAGTACTCGACCGTGCGCTTGACCTGGTCGATGTCGCTGAAGTCGATCTGGGGGTCGATCCCCTGGGTGAACAGGTTCACGCCCAGGGCGACGAGGTCGACGTTCCCGGTGCGCTCGCCGTTGCCGAACAGGCATCCCTCGATGCGGTCGGCTCCCGCCATGTAGCCGAGCTCTGCCGCGGCGATCGCGGTGCCGCGGTCGTTGTGCGGGTGCAGCGACAGGATCACGTTCTCGCGGTGCGCCAGGTGCCGGTGCATCCACTCGATCGAGTCGGCGTACACGTTGGGGCTGGCCATCTCGACCGTGGCGGGCAGGTTGATGATCACCTTGCGATCGGGCGTGGGCTCCAGCACCTCGATCACCTCGTTGCACACCTCGACGGCGTACTCCAGCTCGGTGCCCGTGTAGCTCTCCGGGGAGTACTCGTAGTACACCTCGGTGCCGGGGATGGTCTTCTCCAGCTTGCGGCACAGGCGCGCGCCCTCCAGGGCGATCTGCTTGACGCCGTCGCGGTCGGAGCGGAAAACGACCTCGCGCTGCAGCACGCTGGTCGAGTTGTAGAAGTGCACGATGGCCTGCTTGGCGCCCGTGATCGCCTCGTAGGTGCGCTCGATGAGGTGCTCGCGGCACTGCGTCAGCACCTGGATCGTGACGTCATCGGGGATCAGGTCCTCCTCGATCAGCTGACGCACGAAGTCGAAGTCGGTCTGGCTGGCCGACGGGAAGCCGACCTCGATCTCCTTGTAGCCCATGCTCACGAGCAGCTCGAACATCACGCGCTTGCGCTCGGGCGACATCGGGTCGATGAGGGCCTGGTTGCCGTCGCGCAGGTCGACCGCGCACCAGCGGGGCGCTTCGGTGATGCGCTTCGAGGGCCAGGTGCGATCCGGGAGATCGACGCGGATCTGCTCGTGGAACGGCCGGTACTTGTGGATCGGCATCGAAGAGGGCTTCTGGTTGTTCTTCATGATGGGGCTTCTTCTTGTCAGAAAACGTGCTCAGGCCAACACAAGCGCCGCGACGAGAGAGGCCCGATGATCAGGACTCGTCGCGGCAGCTAAGAAGAAGCAGACCGCCCAGAGGCATGCAACGATGCTAACACCCCGCTTGGCAGAATGCTCACCGCGTGACGCCGGCGGGGTCAGGGGACGAGGGCGATCTTCCCGCCGGGGTGCCCCTCGGCCAGGAAGCGCAGCGCCTCGGGCGCCTGCGAGAGCGGGTACTCCCGCACCATCGGCACGACGAGATCGCCGCGTTCCGCGGCCTCGACCAGGCGGATGCGCACCGCGTCGCGGAAGCGCGCCGTCTCTGGATCCGAGCCGGAGCTCGCCTGGAATCCGTGCTCGGCGGCATCCCTGGGTGCCGCGATGGTCACGATCCTCCGCCGATCGCCGACGAGAGCGAGGGATGTCTCGGTGGCCTCCGCCGTGCCCGCCGCATCCAGCGCGGCGTCGATCGTCTCGACGCCGGCCTCCTCCATCGCCGCGCGGATGCGCCCTGCCAGGCCCTCGCCGTACGGGACCGGAACGCCTCCGAAGCGACGCACCGCGTCGAAGCGGGCGGGGCTCGCCGTGCCGATGATCCGGATGCCGCGCGCCGCGGCCTGCTGCAGCACGCTCGCGCCGACGGAGCCGGAGGCCGCGTGCAGCAGCAGCGTCTCCCCCGGTCTCGCGTCGACCGCGTGCAGCATCGCGGATGCCGTCGAACCGGCCAGCAGCAGGTTCGCCGCCTCGGCGTGCGTCAGCGCAGCGGGCTTGCGCAGCACCTTCTGCGCCGGGACCGTCAGCTCGGTGGCATAGCCCCCGCTCACGCGGAACGCGATCACCTCGTCGCCCACCGCGACCGGGCCGGTGACGATCTCGGTGTCCGCGCCGACGGCGGTGACGACGCCCGAGACCTCGTAGCCGATCGGCGCGGGGAACTCGATGCCGGGGCGCGCGGAGGCGACATGCTTGGCATCCGCGGGGTTGACGCCCGCGGCGCGCACGCGGATCGTGACCTGTCCGGGTGCGGGCGCCGCCACCTCGTACTCCTCGAAGCGCCAGGCGTCCGGCGTCCCGGGCTCGATCGCGACCCAGTGCAGGGCCGTCCGCTGCGGCGCCATGTCAGAACCCGAGGCGTCCGAGCTGCTTGGGGTCGCGCTGCCACTCCTTGGCCACGCGCACATGGAGCTTGAGGAACACACGGGAGCCGAGCAGCTCCTCGATGCCCACGCGCGCGGCGGTCCCCACATCGCGCAGACGCGCGCCCTTGCGTCCGATGATGATGGCCTTCTGACTGTCGCGCTCTACGACGATCGACGCGTACACGTCGATGATGTCGCTGTCCTCGCGAGGCTCGACGTCGTCGACCACCACGGCGATCGAGTGCGGCAGCTCGTCGCGCACGCCCTCCAGGGCGGCCTCGCGGATGATCTCGGCTATGCGGTCCTCGTCGGACTCGTCGGTGACGACACCGTCCTCGTACAGCCGCGGCCCTTCGGGCATCAGCAGCAGCATCTCGTCGGCCAGCACGTTCAGCTGATCGCGGCCCATCGAGCCGTCGCCGAGCGCCGACAGCGGGATGACCGCGGCCCAGTCCTCACGCAGCGAGTCGACCTCCATCAGGCGCTCGATGATGTCGTCCTTGTCGGCGGCATCCGTCTTGGTGACGATCGCGACCTTCTTCGCCCGGGGATAGCCGTCCAGCGACGCCGCGATGCGGCGATCGCCCGGGCCGACCTTCTCGGTCGCGGGCACGCAGAAGCCGATCACGTCGACGTCGCCGAGCACCTGATCCACCAGGTCGTTCAGCCGCTCGCCGAGCAGCGTGCGGGGCTTGTGGATGCCGGGGGTGTCGACGATCACGAGCTGCCCGTCCGGGCGGTTCAGGATGCCGCGGATCGCCCGCCTCGTGGTCTGCGGCTTCTCGCTGGTGATGGCGATCTTCTCCCCCACCAGCGCGTTGGTCAGCGTGGACTTGCCGACGTTCGGCCGTCCCACGAACGTCACGAATCCGCTTCGGGTGCTGTCAGTCATCTGCGCGTCCTCCATCGACGTCTTCATTCTCCTCCGGGGCGCGCTCCACGAACACGGTCGCGATCCCTCGCCCACGGCCGCGAGAGGCCCCGCCGGTGAGCACCAGCCCGTCGACGGATGCCGTCGCCCCCGGCTGCGGGATCTGACCCAGCGCCTTGCCGAGCAGACCGCCGATCGAGTCCACGTCCTCGTCCTCGAGCTCCAGCCCGAACAGGTCGCCGACGTCCTCCAGCGGGAGCCGGGAGTTCACCCGGTAGCGTCCGCCGCCGAGGTCGACCACCTCGGCCGGTCCGCGGTCGTACTCGTCGGAGATCTCGCCGACGAGCTCCTCGATCAGGTCCTCCAGGGTGACCAGACCCGAGATGCCGCCGTGCTCGTCGATCACGATGCACACGTGCACGGCGTCCCGCTTCATCTGCTGCAGCAGCGTCTCCGCACGCATCGACTCCGGCACGAACACGGCAGGGCGCGCGATCGGCCGCACCGGTGCGCCGCGCCAGGCGCTCTCGTCGCGGTAGGCGAACTGCACGAGATCCTTCAGGTACAGCACGCCGACGACGTCATCGGCCTCGTCGTCGACCACGGGCATCCGCGAGACGCCGGTGCGCAGGAACAGCTCCATCGCGTCCGTCGTGGTCTCGGCGGCATCCACGGTGAGCATCTCCGTGCGCGGCACCATGACGGCCCGCACGAACTGATCGGTGAAGTCGAACACCGAGTGGATGAGGTCGCGGTCGTCCTCCTCGATGAGGTCGTGCGACGCCGCCTCGTCGACCATGCTGAGCAGCTGCTCCTCGGATGCGAAGCTGCTGCGCCCGCCGCCCGGGGTGACACGGCGGCCGGCGCGCACGAGCGCCTGGGCCAGCGGGCCGAGCAGGATGCGCACGCCGCGCACCGTCGGCGCCCAGGCCCGCAGGATGCCCTCGGCGTGCAGCCGCCCGTACGAGCGCGGGCTGGCGCCGACCAGCACGAACGTGATCCCCGTCATCAGAACCGCAGCGGCCAGCATGGCCCACCAGATGCTCGGCAGCAACGCGTCCAGCGCCACCGTCACCAGCACCGCGGCCGTCGTCTCGGACAGCACGCGCATGAACGCGACCGCGTTGACGTGCGGGTCCGGATCGGCGGCGATGCTGTGCAGGGCCGCGGATCCGCGACCCTCGGAGGCGAGCTCCTCGATGTCCGTGCTCGAGGTCACCGAGAAGGCGGCGTCGACCGCGGCCATCAGGCCGCCGAAGGAGACCAGCAGCACGGCTGCCGCGAGCAGGAAGAACGGAGTCATCGACGGCGTTCGGCGTGCGCGAATCCCTCGATCAGAGACTTCTGCAGTCCGAACATCTCACGCTCCTCGTCGGGCTCGGCGTGGTCGAAGCCCAGCAGGTGCAGCAGGCCGTGCGTGGTGAGCAGGATCAGCTCGTCCATCAGGGAATGCCCGGCCGCCTGCGCTTGGGTCTCGGCGACCTGCGGGCACAGCACGATGTCACCCAGCAGACCCGCAGGGGTCGGCCGGTCGACGGTGCCCGGACGCAGCTCGTCCATCGGAAAGCTCAGCACGTCGGTCGGGCCCGGCTCGTCCATCCACTGCACGTGCAGCGCCTCCATGGCGCCCTCGTCGACGAGCACGATCGCGACCTCGGCATCCGCGCTGACGTGCAGCTGCTCGAGGTTGAAGTCGGTGAGCCGCTGCAGCACCGTCTCGTCGATCTCGACGGCCGACTCGTTGTTGATCTCGATCATTCCAGGCCTCGTTTCGGCTTGCGGTCTCGGAGGTTCGGGCGCAGGCCGGCTCGGCGGTCGGCGCGGTTCGCGAACTGGTGCGCCTGCTCGCGCTCGACCCGGTCGGCGGTGCGGCGCTCGTCGTACTCGCTGTACGCGTCGACGATGCGACCCACCAGCGAATGACGCACGACGTCGTCGCTGGTCAGCCGGGCGAAGTGGATGTCGTCGATCCCGTCGAGCACACGTGTCACCAGGCGCAGGCCGGACGCGCCCTGCGGCAGGTCGATCTGCGTGATGTCGCCCGTGACCACCATCTTGGTGCCGAACCCGAGCCGGGTCAGGAACATCTTCATCTGCTCGGGAGTGGTGTTCTGAGCCTCGTCCAGCACCACGAACGAGCTGTTCAGCGTGCGCCCTCGCATGTAGGCGAGGGGCGCGACTTCGATCGTGCCGGTCGCCATCAGGCGGGGCACGACCTCGGGGTCCATCATCTCGTTCAGGGCGTCGTACAGCGGCCGCAGGTACGGGTCGATCTTGTCGGTGAGCGAACCGGGCAGGAACCCGAGCCGCTCACCCGCCTCCACGGCGGGACGGGTGAGGATGATGCGCTCGACCTCTTTGCGCTGCAGGGCCTGCACGGCCTTGGCCATCGCGAGATAGGTCTTGCCGGTTCCGGCAGGACCTATGCCGAAGACGATGGTGTTCTCCTCGATCGCGTCGACGTACTCCTTCTGCCCGAGCGTCTTGGGGCGGATCACGCGGCCGCGCGTGGACAGGATGGCCTCGCCGAGCACCTCGCTCGGGCGCGGCCCGTCCTCGCGGCGCAGCATCCGGGCGGAGTACTCCACGTCACTGGGGACGAGGTCGTGGCCGGAGCGGGTCATCTCCAGCAGCTCCTCGACCAGCTCCTTGGCCGCGGCGACGTCGGCCGCCGAGCCGCCGAGGTTGATCTCGTTGCCGCGCACGAGCACCTGGACGCGCGGATGCTGCTTCTCCAGCATCCGCAGCAGGCGGTCCTGCGGGCCGAGCAGCTGCACCATGGCGACGCCGTCGGCGTAGATGCGCTCGGTGCGCTCCGGTTGGGCGGGGAACTGCGGTGCGGAGTCGTCAGGGGACGACGCAGTGTCAGAAGCCAACGAGCTTGTTCTCCTCGATACCTGCGAGCACGTGCGCATGCACGTGGAAGACGGACTGGGCGGCGCTGGCGCCGTTGTTGAAGATCAGACGGTACTCGCCGTTGGCGAGCTCGACGGCGATCTGCTTGGCCATGGCGACCATCTCGGCCATCAGGCCCGGGTCGCCCGCGGCGAGCTCGGTGACGTCGCGGTACTGCTCGGTCTTGGGGATGACGAGCACGTGCACGGGTGCCTGCGGATTGATGTCGCGGATGGCGAAGAGGTGATCCGTCTGGGCGACGAACTCGCCGGGGATCTCCCCGTTCAGGATGCGGGTGAAGATCGAGGGCTCTGTCATGCGGTCAAGTCTAGTTACCAGCGTCCCAGGTTGGCCGAGAGCAGCGCGATCGCCACAGGCCCGGCCGTGGACGTGCGCAGCACCGTGTCGCCCAGGCGCACGCGCTCGGCGCCCGCTGCCTCGAGCCGCTCCAGCTCCTCCGGCGCGATCCCGCCCTCGGGCCCGACGACGAGCACGATGTCGCGCCCGTCGGGGCGGATGCCGGTGAGCGGGGTGTCGGTCCAGGGATCGAGCACCAGCATCCTGGCGTCCACGGCGCGAGCAGCGAGACTCGCGGTGGTCTCCACCTCGGCGACCTCCGGGATCCAGGCGCGGTGCGCCTGCTTGGCGGCCTCGCGCACGATGGTCGCCCAGCGCTGCCGGCCCTTGACGGCCTTCGGCCCCTCCCAGCGCGACACGCTGCGCGCGGCCTGCCACGGCACGACCTCGTCGACGCCCAGTTCGCATGCGGCCTGCACTGCGAGCTCGTCACGGTCGCCCTTGGCCAGGGCCTGGGCGAGCACGATCCGCGAGGCCGGCGCCTCGTGGCTGCGGCGGGATCCGATGCGCACGGTCACGCGCGCCGCCGCGACGTCGTCGACGACTCCCTCCAGCCACGTTCCGCGGCCGTCGCCGAGCGTGATCGTCTCGCCCACCCGCACCCGTCGCACCACGGCGGCGTGCTTGGCCTCGGCGCCGGTCAGCGCGATGACGTCGCCGACGGCGGCATCCGCGCAGTCGGGGATGATGAAGTGCAGCGCCACGGTGCTCCGATCGGCGAGGGGTCGGTGGGGTCGGCGGGTCCCGCGCGCGATCAGCGACTGCGGAAGCGGTCGCGCAGCTTCGAGAACAGGCCCTGGTGGAACTGCGCCAGCTGCGGAGCCGGCGCCTTCGTCTTCTTCGCGAAGTCCTCGATCAGCTTGCGCTGCGCCGAGTCGAGCCTGGTCGGCGTCACGACCTGCACGCCCACCCGCAGGTCGCCGCGCTGGGTGCCGCGCAGCGGGGTGATCCCGCGGCCGGCGATGGTCAGCACGTCGCCGGACTGCACGCCGGCGCGGATCTCGAGGTCGACCTCGCCGTCCAGTCCCTCGATCGTGGTGGTGGTGCCGAGGATGGCATCCGTCATCGAGACCTCGAGCGTCGCCAGCAGGTCGTCCCCGTCGCGGCTGTAGATCGCATGCGGTGCGACGGTCACCTCGACGTACAGGTCGCCGTTCGGGCCGCCCGCGCGGCCGACGGCACCGGAGCCCGGGAGCTGCAGCCGCAGGCCCGTCTCGACGCCGGCCGGGATGTCGAGCGAGACGGTGCGACGCGTCCGCACGCGGCCCTGGCCTGCGCAGCCGCCGCAGGGCGACTCGATCCGCGTGCCGAAGCCCTCGCAGGAGCCGCAGGGCTGCGTGGTGATGACGTTGCCGAGCAGGCTGCGCACCTGGCGCTGCACGTGCCCGGAGCCGCCGCAGACGTCGCAGGTGACCGGCGAGGTGCCCGGCTGGCAGCACGTGCCCTGGCAGGTCTCGCAGAGCACCGCGGTGTCCACCTCGATGTCCCTGTGCGCGCCGAAGACGACGTCGCCGAGGTCGAGGTCCACGCGCACCAGCGCATCCTCACCGCGCTCCCGGCGCGACCGCGGCCGGGCCGAGCGGCCGCCTCCGCCTGCGGCTCCGAAGAAGGTCTCGAAGATGTCGCCGAAGCCGCCGAAACCGCCGAAGCCGGCGCCGTTCTCGTCGCCGCCCATGTCGTAGCGGCGGCGCGACTCCTCGTCGCCGAGCACGTCGTAGGCGTGC
This sequence comes from Microbacterium sp. 22195, assembly GCF_052056515.1. NCBI lineage: Bacteria > Bacillati > Actinomycetota > Actinomycetes > Micrococcales > Microbacteriaceae > Microbacterium > Microbacterium sp. 22195. The sequence continues at coordinate 247,818 of NZ_JBQEPE010000001.1, read as the reverse complement.
GTGACGAGCTTGAACCGCTCGGACGCCTCCTCACCCGGGTTCACGTCCGGGTGCAGTTGCCTGGCGAGCTTGCGGTACGCCTTCTTGATCTCGTCCTGAGTGGCGTCCCGGGACACCCCGAGGACTTCGTAGTGGTCCGCCACGATCACCTTTCTGACACCGGGGTCACCGGGTCGTTCCGTCTTCTTCGAGCATGCGCGACAGGTAGCGCGCCACGGCACGGGCCGCCGCGAGGTTGCTCGGATAGTCCATGCGCGTCGGCCCCATCACGCCGACCCGCGCCGTGCCGCCGGGGGCGGCGTAGTTGCTGGCCACGATGGAGGCCTCGCCCAGCCCGAACGGCGCGTTCTCCGTGCCGATGCTGGTCGCCAGGCCGTGCTCGTCCGTGACCATCTCGCTCATCAGGCGCAGCAGCGTCACCTGCTCCTCGATGGCTTCGAGCAGCGGATGGATGCTGCCGCGGAAGTCCTGCTCGCGGCGCGCGAGCGTCGCGGCACCCGCCATCACGAGCCGCTCCTGCCTGAACTCGGCGAGCTCCTCCGAGATCACCGCGGCCAGCGTGATCAGCGCGGGCTGCAGGCGCGGGGCCGCCACCGTCTGATCGGGCTGTCCGACGGACTGCATCCGATCGGTCGCCTCGCTGACCGCGCGGCCGGTGATGAGGGATGCCAGCTGGGCGCGCAGCACCGCCACGTCGGCGTCGTCCAGGTCGATCGGCAGAGGCGCGATGCGCTGCGACACCCCGCCTGCATCGGTGACGAGCACCACGAGCATCCGGTTCGGCGCGAGCGCGACCAGCTCGATGTGCGTGATGCTGGCGCGTGCGAATGACGGGTACTGGGCGAGCGCGACCTGCCCGGTCAGCTGGGTGAGCACCCGCACGGTGCGCGCCATCAGATCGTCGAGGTCGGCGGGGTCGGCCAGGAACGTCTCGATCGCGTTGCGCTGCCCCGTGGAGAGCGGGCGCACCTGGGCCAGGTGGTTCACGAACAGCCGGTAGCCCTTGTCCGTCGGCACGCGGCCCGACGAGGTGTGCGGCGCGACGATGAGGTCCTCGTCCTCCAGCAGCGCCATGTCGTTGCGGATCGTGGCGGCGGAGACCCCGAAGGCGTGCCGTTCGACGATCGACTTGCTGCCGACGGGCTCGTGGGTCGCGACATAGTCCTGCACGATCGCGCGAAGGACTTCGAGTCCTCGTTCTGTGACCATCATCCCTCCCGCTGGCACTCCTGCCTATCGAGTGCCAATCCTACTCTGTCGGAACGGCGCGGTCCCCGGAGGCGGTCCGGCTACTCCGTGAGGGCCCGCACCACGGCATCCGCCAGCAGGCGTCCGCGCAGGGTCAGCCGCACCCGCCGATCGCGCAGAGCGGATGCCGCATCGACGAGTCCGTCGGAGATGAGCTCGGCGACACGCTCGCGGTGCGTCTCCGCGATGTCGTCGATCGGCAGCCCCTCGGCCAGGCGGCTCTGCAGCAGCACGCGCTCCAGCGTGCGCGCCTGCTGATCGGGCTGCTCGCGTCCGGCCGCAGGGGACTCCCCCAGCGCCAGCCGCTGCGCGTACGCAGCCGGGTGCTTGACGTTCCACCAGCGCAGACCCGCGACGTGACTGTGCGCACCGGGCCCGAAGCCCCACCAGTCGGAGCCGCGCCAGTAGGCGAGGTTGTGGCGGGAGGCGTTCTCCGGCCGGCGGGCCCAGTTGCTGACCTCGTACCAGGCGAACCCGGCATCCGACAGCCGCCGGTCGGCGAGCTCGTACATGTCGGCCTGCAGGTCGTCGTCCGGGGCGGGCACCTCACCGCGACGGATCTGCCGCGCCAGCTTCGTGCCGTCCTCGATGATCAGCGCGTAGGCCGAGATGTGGTCCGGCGCGAGTTCGAGAGCCGTGTCCAGCGATCGCTCCCAGTCGGACAGCGACTCGCCTGGCGCCCCGTAGATGAGATCGACGCTGACGTCGAGCCCGGCCTCCCGTGCCGCGCACACCGCGGTCGCCACGTTCTCGGGATCGTGCGTGCGGTCCAGCGCCGCGAGCACGTGCGGCACGGCGGACTGCATGCCGATGGAGAGCCGGTTGACGCCCGCGTCCAGCAGCGTCTCGACGACCTGCGGAGTGACGGTGTCGGGGTTCGCCTCGACCGTCACCTCCGCGCCGTCGCGCAGACCGAAGGCGTCGGATGCCGTGCGGAGCATGCGCGCCAGATCACCGGCGGGCAGGAGCGTCGGAGTTCCGCCGCCGAAGAACACGGTGTCCATGGGTCGCACCGCGCCGGCCTCGTCCAGCACCGCGCGGGCGAGGTCGATCTCGCGGATCAGCGTGTCGGCGTACTCGTCCTGGCGCGCCCCTCGCAGTTCGCTGGACGTGTAGGTGTTGAAGTCGCAGTAGCCGCAGCGCACCCGGCAGAACGGCACGTGCAGGTAGGCGGAGAACGGCGTCGTCGCATCGACCGGGAGCCCGTCCGGGAGTCGGCCGTCCGCGGGCGCCGGATCTCCCAGAGGCAGGGGTCCGGCCATCAGATGGGCGTCGCGTACAGGGGGGAGATCGCCCGGAGATAGCGGGAGAGCAGTTCGCGCCGGCGGCGCTTCACCATGCCGGGCAGGCGATAGAGCATGGCCGCGGGCGCATCGAACGCGCGCACGGTGAACCACACCTCGTCGGTGTCGTCCCGCCAGTCGATGTCGAACGACTCCTCACCGCGCACCACGGAGCCGCCGACGGTTCCGAGCACGAACCCGATCCGGCGGCGCTCCTCGGTCACCGAGATGACGCGCAGCTCGGCATCCGCGCGCATGCCCTTGACCCGGCCGCGCACCTTCAGCGTCATCCCGGGGGCGACGAACGGCGTGCCCTCGGCGTCGTAGCGCTGCTCGACCTGGTTGCGGTTCGGCGCGATCGGGGCGCCCTCGGCGTCGAAGCTGACGCCCGTGTAGGTGTCCCCCGATGCCGGTCGCACATCGCTCAGCTGCAGGCCGGCCGCGCGCTGCGCGGTCCACGAGAGCAGCGCATCGCCTGCGGACCGGAACCGGTCCTCGCCGCTGCCGATCCGCCACGACTCCTCGGCGGGGATGCTGTTCTCCGGCGGATACTGCATGAGGTCGGGGGCGTGCGTCGCCCCGACCGCGGCATAGTCCACAGTGCCTTCTCGGAATGTCCCGCGACGCATGATCTCCAGCCTACGCGACGTGCCTGAACGACACCCCGACGACGTGCCGCCGTCCTTACTTCTTGCCCTCGACGTCACCCGACAGCGCGGCGATGAACGCCTCCTGGGGCACCTCGACACGGCCGACCATCTTCATCCGCTTCTTGCCCTCCTTCTGCTTCTCGAGCAGCTTGCGCTTGCGGCTGATGTCGCCGCCGTAGCACTTGGCGAGCACGTCCTTGCGCAGGGCGCGGATGGTCTCACGGGCGATGATGCGGGCGCCGATGGCGGCCTGGATCGGCACCTCGAAGTTCTGCCGCGGGATGAGCTTGCGCAGGCGCTCGGCCATCATCGTGCCGTAGGCGTACGCCTTCTCCCTGTGCACGATCGCGCTGAACGCGTCGACCTTGTCGCCCTGCAGCAGCACGTCGACCTTCACCAGGTCGGCCTCCTGCTGGCCGTCGGGCTCGTAGTCGAGGCTCGCGTAGCCCTGCGTCTTGGACTTCAGCTGGTCGAAGAAGTCGAACACGATCTCGCCGAGCGGCATCCGGTAGCGCAGCTCGACGCGCTCCTCGGAGAAGTACTCCATGCCCAGCAGCGCCCCGCGCCGGGACTGGCACAGCTCCATGACCGTGCCGACGTAGTCCTTCGGCAGCAGGATGGCGGTCTTCACCATCGGCTCGGCCACCGAGGCGACCCGGCCGTCCGGGTACTCGCTGGGGTTGGTGACGACCACCTTCTCCCCCGTGTCGGTGGTGACCTCGTAGATCACGCTGGGCGCGGTGGTGATGAGGTCCAGGCCGAACTCGCGGGAGAGCCGCTCGGTGATGATCTCGAGGTGCAGCAGGCCGAGGAAACCGCAGCGGAAGCCGAAGCCCAGTGCGACCGACGTCTCCGGCTCGTACTGCAGCGACGCGTCCGACAGCTTGAGCTTGTCCAGCGCCTCGCGCAGCTCGGCGTAGTCGCTGCCGTCGATCGGGTAGATGCCCGAGAACACCATCGGCTTGGGGTCGGTGTAGCCGGCGAGGGCCTCGGATGCAGGACGGCGCAGCGTCGTGACCGTGTCGCCCACCTTCGACTGGCGCACATCCTTCACGCCCGTGATCAGGTAGCCCACCTCGCCGACGCCGAGTCCCTGCGTGGGGGTCGGCTCGGGGCTGGAGACGCCGATCTCGAGGAGGTCGTGCGCGGCCCTGGTCGACATCATCTGGATGCGCTCGCGGGGCTCGAGCCGGCCGTCGACCATGCGCACATAGGTGACCACGCCGCGGTAGGCGTCGTAGACGGAGTCGAAGATCATGGCGCGCGCCGGGGCGTCGGCGTCGCCGACCGGGGCGGGGATCTCGCTGACGATGCGGTCCAGCAGCGCCTCGACGCCCACGCCGGTCTTGCCCGAGACGCGCAGCACGTCCTCGGGCCTGCCGCCGATCAGGTCCGCGAGCTCCTTGGCGAACTTGTCCGGGTCGGCCGCGGGCAGGTCGATCTTGTTGAGCACGGGGATGATCGTCAGATCGTTCTCCAGCGCCAGGTACAGGTTGGCCAGCGTCTGCGCCTCGATGCCCTGCGCCGCATCGACCAGCAGGATGGCGCCCTCGCACGCGGCGAGGGAACGGGACACCTCATAGGTGAAGTCCACGTGCCCGGGGGTGTCGATCATGTTGAGCGCGAACGTCTCGGTCGTCCCTGTGGCTGAGTCGGTCTGCCATGGCATCCGCACGGCCTGGCTCTTGATGGTGATGCCGCGCTCGCGCTCGATGTCCATGCGGTCCAGGTACTGGGCCCGCATGTCCCGGTCGGAGACGACGCCGGTGATCTGCAGCATCCGATCGGCCAGGGTGGACTTGCCGTGATCGATGTGGGCGATGATGCAGAAGTTGCGGATCTGCGAGGCGGGCGTCGCGGCAGGCGACAGCGGAGTGAGAGCGCGGGGTGACATGAGGTCCTTGATGCTGCAGGAAGGGTTCCCGCAAGTCTACGAGAGCGCGCCGGAATCCCGCATTCCGCGCGTGCGGTGATAGTCTCGCGAAGTTGCCCCGACCCGGAGACCGGGTTCCGCGGAGCACAGGACTCCGTCACAGCCGCCCGTGCTGCCGGTGTGCGTTATCTCGTGGATGGTGCTTGAATGTCATCCCGACCCAGCGTTGCGTCGGCAGATCCCGAGCGCGCTGTAGAAGAGAAAGAATCACCACCTTGATCAAGTATCTCGTGCGCCGAGCTCTCGGCTGGCTGCTGATGATCGTGGTCGCGACCAATGTCACCTACATCCTGGCCTGGTCCTTCCTCGATCCGCGCAGCAATTACGTCGGCAGAAAGCCCCCGCTGTCCCCGGAGCAGATCGAGAATCTGCTCCGACCCCGCAACCTGGACAACACCGTCCCCCTGGTCGAGCGGTGGTGGACCTGGCTCACCGGGATCGTCCTGCGCTGGGACTGGGGCGTCAGCCCGACGGGCGGCTCGGTCAACGAGCAGGTGGCGTACCGCATGTGGGTCAGCGCGGAGCTCGTCCTCGGTGCGACGATCATCATGACGCTGCTGGGCATCTGGATCGGCGTGTACACGGCCTCCCGCCAGTACAAGCTCGGTGACCGCATCTGGCAGGGCATCTCGATCATCACGATGAACATCAACATCATCGTCGCGGCACTCGCCGTCGTGATCCTGGCCATCAACTTCAACAAGTGGGTCGGCACCCGGGTGTTCTTCGTCACCGGCTCCTCGACAGAGGGGACGACAGGGTTCTTCCCAGTGATCGTCGATGCCGCGCAGCATCTGATCCTGCCCACGATCGCCCTGGTGGTCATCGGCTACGCGCAGTACCACTTCCTGCAGCGCACCCTGCTGCTGGACAACATCAGCGCCGACTACGTGCGCACCGCGCGCGCTAAGGGCCTGACCAAGCAGCAGGCGATCCGCCGCCACGCGCTGCGCACCTCGCTCATCCCGGTCGCGACGCAGGTCGCATTCTCGATCCCCGGCATCTTCACCGGCGCGATTCTGACTGAGCGGATCTTCGCTTGGCAGGGCATGGGCCAGTACTTCCTGACCACCATCAACGGAAACGACGTGCACGGCGTGGTCGCCGTCGCAGCCTTCGGCGCTGCTTTGACCGCCATCGGAGCGCTGCTGGCCGACATCGCCGTCGTCGTCCTCGACCCGCGAGTGAGGGTGAGCTGATATGAGCACCGAGATGATCGACCCCGCGGTGCAGCCGCCTGTCGGCCCCGACACCACCGCCGAGCGCATCCCCGGCAAGCAGCTGAGCAAGTGGACGCTGTACACGCGTCGCTTCATGCGCAACAAGCCCGCCGTCGCCGGCATCGTGATCTTCGTCCTGATGGTGATCTACTCCATCGTGGTCCCGCTCCTGACGCCGTACAAGATCGACGACCAGGACTTCATGAACCTGTCGACCGGTCCGTCGTCGGAGCACTGGTTCGGCACCAACGCGTCCGGAAACGACAACTGGCTGCAGACGGCAGTCGGCCTGCAGCGCTCGCTGATGATCGCCGTCACGGTGTCGGTAGGCGTCACGGCGCTGTCGGCCATCGTGGGCACCGCCGCCGCGTATTTCCGCGGTCGCGTGGAACGGGTCACGCTGCTGGTCATCCACTTCCTGATGGTCGTGCCGACCTTCCTCATCCTCGCCCTCGTCTCCAATGACGCAGGCGGCGACTGGCGCGTGATCTCGCTGGCTCTGATCTTCGTGAGCTGGTTCTTCCCGGCCCGCGTCATCTGGACGCTGGCGCTGTCGCTGCGGGAACGCGAGTACGTCGACGCCGCGCGCTACATGGGCGTCCCGGGCATGCGCATCGTGCTGCGCCACCTGGTCCCGAACATCGGCTCGCTGCTGGTGATCAACTTCACCCTCGGTATCGTCGGCGCGGTCAGCACCGAGACCGGCCTGTCATTCATCGGCTTCGGCGTCAAAGCCCCTGACGTCTCCCTCGGCTCCCTGATCGGATACGGCTCGGCCAGCGTTACCAGTGCTCCGTGGCTGTTCTACTTCCCCGCCCTGGCTCTGACGCTGCTGACCGTCTCGATGGCGCTCGTCGCCGACGGCCTGCGCGACGCCCTCGATCCCACTTCGGCGGCTGGAGGCCGCGCATGAGCACCCCCACTTCGAAGACCGTTCTCTCCGTCCGCGACCTCAAGGTCAGCTTCGCCTCGGAGGCGGGCCGTGTGGATGCCGTCCGCGGCGTCTCCTTCGACCTCGAGGCGGGCAAGACCCTCGGCATCGTCGGCGAGTCCGGATCGGGCAAGTCCGTCACGTCGCTGGCGATCATGGGCCTGCTCGACGAGAACGCCAAGGTCACCGGCTCCATCCAGTTCGAGGGCCAGGAGCTGCTCGGCAAGTCCGACAAGCAGATGTCCATGATCCGCGGCAACGGCATGGCCATGGTCTTCCAGGACCCGCTGACCTCGCTCACCCCGGTGTTCACGATCGGCGACCAGCTCGTCGAGGCGCTCACCGTGCACCGCGGGCTCTCCAAGAGCGAGGCCTGGGACCGTTCGCTGGAGCTGCTGCGCGTCGTCGGCATCACGAACCCCGAGAAGCGGATGAAGTCCTTCCCGCACGAGTTCTCGGGCGGAATGCGCCAGCGCGTCGTGATCGCGATCGCGATGGCCAACAATCCGCGCCTGATCATCTGCGACGAGCCCACCACGGCGCTCGACGTCACCATCCAGGCGCAGATCCTCGACCTGATCGAGAAGGCGCAGGACGAGACCGGCGCCGCCGTGATCATGATCACGCACGACATGGGCGTGGTGGCCCGCACGGCCGACGACGTGATGGTGATGTACGCGGGCAAGCCCGTCGAGCACGCCCCCGCACACGAGCTGTTCCACAACACCCGGATGCCGTACTCGATCGGACTGCTCGGAGCCATTCCGCGCGTCGACAAGGCCGAGAAGGAGCCTCTGATCCCGATCAAGGGCAACCCGCCGCTGCTGATCGACCTGCCCGACGCCTGCCCGTTCGCATCGCGTTGCCCGATCGCGATCGACGCGTGCGTCCGCCGCGAACCGGACCTCGTGCCCATCGCGTCGGATTCCGGCGAGAACCACCTCGCCGCCTGCATCCGTGCGGACCAGATCGACTCGGACGGTCTCATCGGCGGTCTGCCGGTGTACCCGGCGCCGGAGCTGCACGAGAGCAGCCTCACCCGGACTCCGCGCGAGGAGCGTCCCGTCACGCTCGAGGTGCGCAACATGGTCAAGACCTTCCCGCTGCTCAAAGGCGCGCTGTTCAAGCGCAAGGTCGGCGAGGTGCACGCGGTGAAGGGCATCAGCTTCGACGTCCGCGAGGGCGAGACCATGGCGATCGTGGGCGAGTCGGGCTCCGGTAAGACCACCACGCTGCTGCAGATCATGGACTTCGAGAAGCAGGCCGACGGCGACATCATCATCGCCGGCACCAGCGTCAACGGCCTGCACAGCAGGACGGTCGAGCGCAGCCTGCGCCGCGACATCCAGATCGTGTTCCAGGACCCGATGGGCGCTCTGGACCCGCGCATGACGGTGACCGACATCATCGCCGAGCCCATGCAGGCCATCGGCATGAACAAGGACGAGATCCACAGCCGCGTGCAGGAGCTGATGGACCTCGTCGGTCTGAACCCGGCGCACCGCGACCGCTTCCCCGGCGCGTTCTCGGGTGGTCAGCGGCAGCGCATCGGCATCGCCCGCGCACTCTCGACCAACCCGAAGATCGTCGTGCTGGACGAGCCGGTCTCGGCGCTGGACGTCTCGATCCAGGCCGGCGTGATCAACCTGCTCGACGAGCTGAAGGTCAAGCTGGGCCTGTCGTACCTGTTCGTGGCGCACGACCTCTCGGTCATCCGCCACATCGCGGACCGCGTCGCGGTCATGTACCTCGGCGAGTTCGTCGAGTACGGCGACGTGGACGACGTGTTCGACAACCCGCAGCACCCGTACACGCAGGCGCTGCTGTCGGCCATCCCCGTCCCCGATCCGGACATCGAGCGCACGCGTCAGCGCGTGATCTTCGACCCGGAGACGATGAGCACGCGGCCCGCGACGGTCTGAGATTTCGGTGATGTAACCGTCGGATCACCGTCCGATAACGGTTAGTCACGATTCACTCACGCACGCCTCGATTGCGACGCGATGCGAACTAACCTCCCTAATGACACGCCGAAAGGCGAAAGGAGCACCATGAAGCAGCACAAGCTGATGGGAGCGCTGGCACTCACCGGCGCTTTCGCACTCGCTCTGAGCGGGTGCGCAGCCAACAACACCGGAAACACCGGTGACGGCGGGGACAAGGGCGGCGACACCGGCAAGAAGACGGCGTTCGCTGACTACAACCCGCAGCCCCGCGAGAACCTCAAGCAGGGCGGCACTGTCAACTTCCCGATCAACGAGATCCCGGAGCAGCTGAACCAGTTCAACAGCGACGGCAGCGCGGACACGGCACGCATCGCAGCGTGGTACATGCCGCAGCTCATCCTGTTCAAGCCGGATGGCACGCCGTACAAGAACGACGCCTACCTCGACGAGTGGAAGAACGAAGTCAAGGACGGCAACACGGTCATCACCTTCAAGTTCAACGACAAGGCAGTCTGGAATGACGGCACCCCGATGGACTGGACCGCCATCGACGCCACCTGGAAGGCCAACCGTTCGAACGACGAGGGCTTCGTCCCGAACTCGACCAGCGGCTACGACAACGTCGAGTCCGTCACCCAGGGTGACACGCCGAAGACTGCCATCGTGACCTACAAGGGCGAGTACCCGTGGATCGCAAAGGGATTCACGATCCTGCTGCACCCCGCGATCAACACGCCTGACCTGTTCAACAAGGCGTTCCTGAGCAACCCGCACCCGGAGTGGGGCGCCGGCCCGTACACCGTCGACCAGTTCGACGCCAACAAGGGCTTCATCTCGTTCAAGCCGAACGACAAGTGGTGGGGCGACAAGCCCATGCTCGACAAGGTGACCTTCACCGGCATGGACGCCCAGGCCTCGATCAACGCCTTCAAGAACGGCGAGATCGACACGGTGGGCGTCGGCACGAAGGACCGCCTGGCCCAGGTCGCGGACATGAAGGACATCAAGATCTACCGTGCGCAGCAGACTGCGAACACGCTGGTCGAGGTGGACTCCGAGAAGCCGCAGTTCAAGGACGTCAAGGTCCGCGAGGCCTTCTTCAAGGCGATCAACATCGACCAGCAGAAGAAGATCGCCTGGAACGGCCTGGACTACTCCGAGGAGCCCGCGGGCTCGTTCCTGATGTACTCGTTCCAGCCGGGCTACAGCGACTCGCTCGCCAAGGCCGGTTACAAGTACGACCCGAAGGCGGCGAACAAGCTCCTCGACGACGCCGGCTGGAAGAAGGGCTCCGACGGCATCCGCGAGAAGGACGGCGTCAAGCTGTCTGTCGTCTACCCCGTCTTCAGCGACGACCCGACGCAGGCCGCGCTTGCACAGTCGTTCCAGAAGATGGAGAAGGAGGTCGGCATCGATCTGAAGATCGACGTCCGCCCGCCCAACAAGTTCGCGGCTGACTACAACAGCAAGAACTGGGATGTCGCGAGCCTGCGCTTCACGTCGTCCGACCCGTACGGCGTCGGCGACATGTTCCAGCTCTACGGCGCCGACCAGGGCCTGAACCTGTCGGGTGTCTGGAGCGACGAGACCGACGCCGAGATCCACGAGATCGAGAAGATCGGCGACGGCGACAAGCAGATCGCAGCGGCGATGAAGCTCGAGCCGAAGCTCCTCGAGGGCTGGGGCCTCATCTCCCTCTACAACGGTCCTTCGATCTCCGCAGCCAAGAAGGGTCTGGCCAACCTGACCCCCGAGGCCTACGTGGGTCTCGACGGCTTCGGCATCCAGCCCGTTGAGAACGTCGGCTGGGAGAAGTAACCCCTAGGGTTTCTCGACCGATCGCAGTGAGCGGGGCCGGTGGTTCATCCACCGGCCCCGCTTCTTTCTATGCTGGGACTGTGACTCCGCAGGTCGTCCTGGTGCACGGCATCCGCACCTCCGCCACCATGTGGCGCGCGCAGCTCGCCCATCTCGAGGCGGCAGGAGTCCCCGCCACCGCCGTCGACCTTCCCGGGCACGGCACGCGCATGGACGGCGACTTCACTCTGCACGAGGCCCTGCACACGATCGACGCCGCGGTCCGCACCGCGGCCGAGGCGGGCCCCGTGCTGCTGGCGGGCCATTCGATGGGCGGCCTGCTCTCACTGGCGTACGTCGGCGGCGAGGATCCGCCGCCGGTCGCGGCGCTGATCGCGGCGTCGTGCAGTGCACTCCCCCGCGGCCCGGCGCTGGCGGCGTACCGCCTGGTCGCCGGTGCGATGAACTCCCTTCCCGACCGGGGGGAATGGCTGGCCGCGCAGATCCTCGCGGCGACCATCCCCGAGGAGACCAGGGCCGACTTCGGCGCCGGCGGCTACGCGCTCGACGCCCAGGACGCCGCGCTGCGGAGCCTGGCCGCGCTCGACATCGCCAGGTCGGTCGCCCGCATCCGCATACCGCTGTGGTTCGTCAACGGTCAGTTCGACCAGCTGCGCACGCACGAGTGGCTGTTCCGCCGGCTCGCACCGCACGCCGAGCTGATCGTGGTCCCGCGCACCACGCACCTGGTCACGGCCATGCGGCCGCGGGTGTTCAACGCGGTGCTGGAGCTGGCTCTGGCTGTCGTGCGAGAGCGGTCATGAGGCCGCCGACCACCGACAGCACCGCCGCCATCAGGAAGACCAGCCAGAACCCGCCCACCAGCGCGACCAGTCCTGCCCCGACAACGGGGCCGATGAGCTGGCCGAGCGCTGCGGTCACGTTCACGATCCCCAGATCCCTCGCGTGGTCCTGCTGGTCCGGCAGCAGGTCCGTCGCGAAGGCCAGTCCGACCGTCGAGAACGCTCCGTACCCGAGGCCCATCAGCGCCGCGGCGATCATCGTCACCTCGAAGGTCGGCAGGATGACGATGGCGACTCCGGACGCCGCCTGAACGAAGGTCGCGGCGACCGTCAGCCCGCGGCGCCTCCCGGTGCGGTCGGACAGGATGCCGGTGAACACCGAGGCGATCACGACGAACACGGTGTAGACGACGATGAGCAGCAGCAGGTTGTCCTGCGCCTCGGCGTTCGGCTGCTTCAGCCCGTGCAGCAGGAAGAACAGGAACAGCGCCGTGCCGAGCGCATTGCCGATGTTGGCCACGAGCCTGCCCCACAGCATCCAGGCGAAGTCGCGGTCGCGCAGCGACGCGAGGCGCGGCCTGTCGCCGGCTCGCGGCGGCAGCTCGGATGCCGAGGCCGGCGGATCGGGCAGCATCAGCGCGGTCAGCGTGCCGACCACCGCGATGATCGCGGCCAGCAGGAGGTAACCGGCCAGCACGCCGAGGCCGAGCAGCACCACCAGGCCCACGCCCAGCACGATGCCGACGGCCTGGCTCGAGCCCACCGCCGAGGATGCGGCACCGCGCTGCGAGGGAGGGAGCTGGTCGGCGATGAGAGCGGTGAAGGCCGCGGAGGCCACCGAGACGCCGATCGACACGCCCACCCAGCAGGCACCGACCAGCCAGGGTCCATCGACGAGGCCCGTGAGCACGAGGAAGACCGCCGAGACCCAGACGCCCATCAGGGCCCAGGGACGCCGGCGACCGCGCGAAGAGCGGGAGCGGTCGGAGATCGCGCCGACCACGGGTCCGGCGATGATGCCGAACAGCCCGCCGACGCCGAGCACCAGGCCGGAGGACACCACACCGCGGATCCAGTCGTCCTCGGGGGTGTCCAGCTGCAGGGGAAGCAGCAGCTGCACCGGGGTGAGCTGCACGGTCCAGATGGTGAGCCAGGCGAGGGTGAAGAGGCTCATCCAGCCGGCGCCGACCTTCGCCGTCCCGGTCATCGTGCGCTCCCCTCAGCGCCCGGGCGAGCGGCTCGGATGAGATCCCGGTACCAGTCGTACGAGGCCTTCGGCGTGCGGGTTCCGGATGAGAAGTCGACGTGCACCAGCCCGAACCGCTGCGTGTACCCGTCGGCCCATTCGAAGTTGTCCATCAACGACCAGACCGTGTACTCCTCGACGCGAACGCCCTGCGCGACGGCCTCGGCGACCGCGCCGATGTGCGCCGACAGGAAGGCGATGCGGTCGTCGTCCTGCACGCGCACGGCGTCACCGGGCTCCGGGAAGGAGGCGCCGTTCTCGCCGATCACGATCGGCGGCATGTCCGGATGCCGCTCGGAGAGGTCTACCAGGAAGTCCCGCAGCGCCTCCGGCATGATCGGCCAGCCGAAGCCGGTGAGCGGAGCGCCCGGGGTGGGCAGCAGATCGAACGGGAGCGGGCTGTCCTCGGATGCTGCGGCGACCGTGGTGGGGTTGTAGAAGTTCACGCCGTAGAAGTCCAGGGAGTCCGCGATCAACTCGAGGTCGCCGTCCTGCACGGGCATCGGCGGGAGGCCGAGCGCCTCGAGGTCGGGATACGCGCCTGCCAGGAGGGGTTCGGAGAACACCCGGTTGTGGACGAGGTCGTACGCGTACGCGGCCGCGAGATCGGCATCCGATCCGCCCGCGGGGAGCACCTGGGTGTGGTTGTTGGTGATGCCGACGCGTGTCGCACCCGCCGAGCGGAGGACGGCGGCCGCGCGAGCGTGCGCGAGCAGCTGATGGTGCACGGTGGGCAGCGCGCCGAACAGGAGCTGCTTCGCCGGCGCCAGCTCCCCCGTCCCGTAGCCCTGCAGGGTGGTCATGGCGGCCTCGTTGATCGTGTACCAGGTCGCCACCCGGTCGGCCAGGCGATCGGCGACCATCGCGGAGTAGTCGGCGAATCGCGACACGGTGTCGCGGCTGAGCCAGCCGCCGGCCGCCTCGATCTCGCTGGGCAGCTCCCAGTGGTAGAGCGTGGGCTCGGGAGCGATGCCGCGCGCCAGCAGTCCGTCCACGAGCCTCTCGTAGTGGTCGAGGGCCGCGCCGTTCGCGGGCCCCGATCCTCCGGGTTGGATGCGCACCCACGGGATCGAGAAGCGGTAGCCGTCCACGCCGAGGCCCGCGAGGAGCGCGATGTCGTCATCCGTGCGCCGGTAGCTGTCGCAGGCGGGCTCGGCGGTGCCGCCGTCTATCACCGCGCCCTGCCGGTCGACGAAGTCGTCCCAGATCGAGCGCCCTCGGCCGTCGGCCGTGCGTGACCCTTCGATCTGGAATGCGGAGGTGGCGGTGGACCAGCGCAGCCCCGCGGGAATGCGGGGCGCGGACAGCGGATCGGGCATCGGGCTCCTCTGACGTCGTCGTCTATCGGGTACCGTCGATTCTGCACCCGGTACCACGTTCGGCGCGACTGAATCCCGCGCTCGGCGCGTCACCCGAGCCGGGCACGACGCGCAGGGGCCGTCGTTTTCGCACTGCGCCGGGGTGCTGGTAACATTGACTCTTGGCTTGCGTGTGGGTTCGTCCCTCACGACCGCTGTCGGCGCCCTCTCTCGTCTGCAGCATCCGATCAACATCCAGACAGAAAGCGTGTCCACACGTGGCAAACATCAAGTCGCAGATCAAGCGCAACAAGACCAACCTGAAGGCGCAGGAGCGCAACAAGGCCGTCAAGAGCGAGCTGAAGACCCTCGTCCGCAAGACCCGTGAGGCCATCGCGGGCGGCGACAAGGAGGCCGCTGAGGCCGCCCTCAAGGTCGCTTCCGTCAAGCTCGACAAGGCCGTCAGCAAGGGCGTCGTGCACAAGAACCAGGCGAGCAACCGCAAGTCGGCCATCGCCAAGCAGGTCGCCGCTCTCTGAGCCGCTGATTCACGCAGAAGGCCCGCCCCTCTCGGGGCGGGCCTTCTGCGTCTCCGGCGAGCCCTGCGCTCTGCGCGCAGCGAGGACGCGGTTCAGTGCCCGAACGGCTCGCGGGTAGCGATCACCGCGATCATGCGCTCCAGCGCGAAGATCGGGTCGCGCGCGGCGCCCTTGACCTCGGCATCCGCCCGGGCAGTCGCCTGGATGGCCATGCCGAGCGACCGCTCGTTCCAGCCCTGCAGGTCGCGGCGTGCGCGGTCGACCTGCCAGTCCTTCATGCCGAGACGAGATGCCAGCTGCCGGCTGGGCTCACGGTTGCCTGCGACGCGCGCCATGGTGCGCAGCTTCATCGCGAAGGCCGCGACCATGGGCACGGGATCGGCGCCGGATGCCAGCGCGTGGCGCATGGCGATCAGCGCCTCGCCGTAGCGGCCTGCGATGGCGGTGTCGGCGACGACGAAGGCCGACACCTCGACACGACCGCCGTAGTACTTGGTGATGACGTCGTCGGTGATGTCTCCCTCGACGTCGCCGATCAGCTGCTGGCAGGCTGCCGCGAGCTCGGTGAGGTCATCGGCGAACGCCGAGACCAGCGCGCGCAGAGCGGTGGGCGCGATGCGCTTCCTCGCCGCCTTGAACTCGCCCGCCGCGAAGTCGACCCTGTCGCCGTCGCGCTTGATCGCCGCGCACGGGATCTCGATCCCGCCGCCGATGCCGGCGCGGACGGCGTCGAGCAGCTTCTTGCCGCGCACGCTGGCTCCGGTGTGGCGCAGGATGACGGTCGCGCCCTCCTGCGGGTTCTCGGCGTACCGCACGGCCTCCTGCAGGAACGCGTCGGTGCACTTCTCGACGCCGGCCACCCGCACCAGGCGCGGCTCGCCGAACAGCGAGGGAGAGGTGAGCGAGAGCAGTGTGCCCGCGGCGTAGTCGTCGGCACGGATGTCGCTGACCTCGAGCGCCGGGTCCTCGGCGCGCAGGTAGTCGCGCACACCGGCGATGGCGCGCTCCGCGAGCACCTCCTCCGGCCCCGACACCAGCACGATCGGGGCGGGACGCGGCTCACGCCACGGCACCTGAGGGATCTTCGTGCCCTTGGCTGCGGAGCCGCTGCCGCGGGAGGACGATCGAGGTGCTGCCATCGCTCCAGCCTACCGGCGGGCACCGACGTGACGCCGCGCGATCCGGCGGCCGAGGTGCCGCTGGGGCCGCTGCCGCGCTCAGCCGTCCGGCGGAGCGCGGGTCGACCAGACCAGCAGCTCGCCGTCTCGCTGCCCGAGCAGGACGAGTCCGCGCTGATCGGTGCGCAGCGCCTGCGACCCCGCGGCGTCCAGCAGCGCCAGTGTCTCCGCCCGCGGATGCCCGTAGTCGTTTCCCTCCCCCACGCTGATCAGCGCCGCAGGGGCGCGCAGAGCCGCGTACAGGGCCGGCTCCTGGTCGCGGCTGCCGTGATGGGCCACCTTCACGACGTCGAAGGCGCCGCGGATGCGGCCGGAGGAGAGCAGCAGCCGTTGCGAGCCCGCGCCCAGATCGCCGAGCAGCAGCGTGCGCGGCACTCCCCCGCCCGAGATCTCGAGCACGACGCTGGCGTCATTGCCCGACGGGAACACGACGGGATCGGCGTCGGGCCACAGCACCCGCCACTGCGCGTCGCCGAGTGTCCCCGACATCCCCGCGCTCGCGTCACGCAGCGCCGCACCGGCCGAGGCCAGACGCGCCAGCATCCGCCGTTCGTCGGCTTCGGCGACGGGCCCGTGCAGCACGGTGCCGACCATGCCCACCACGGCAGGCGTTCCGCCGACGTGATCGAGGTCGAAATGCGTGAGCACGAGCAGATCGATCCGGGTCGTCCCGGTCTGCGCCAGGCATTCGTGCAGCGCGCCCGGATCGGGGCCGGTGTCGATCAGCGCGGTGCGCCCCGCCGAGCGGATGAGAACCGCGTCGCCCTGTCCGATGTCGCAGCCCGCGATCGACCACTCCGACGGGGTGGTCAGCGGCGCGAGGGGGCCGATGAGCAGCATCCGCCCGCCGGCGATCGCCAGCGCGACGACGATCACCGCGGCCGATGCGGTGCGCAGGCGACGCGATGCCGGGCGCACCAGCACGATCACGATCGCGGCGCTGAGCAGCCCTACGACGAGAGCGGCGAACGGACCGGCGACGACAGCCACCGTCGCTCCCGGCAGGGCGGCGCTGATCCTCGCCGTCACGTCGATCCAGGCCGCGGGCAGCCACGCCGCTGCGGCGAGTAGATCCGCCACGGGCGGGACCGCGGCCGTCAGACAGGCCAGCAGCCCGATCACGGTCGCGAGCGGCGCGGCGGGCTCGGCGATGAGGTTCGCGGGGACGCTGACCAGCGACTGCTGCTCGGAGAACAGGGCGATGATCGGCCCGCAGACCACCTGCGCCGCGAGCGGCACCGACAGCGCCAGCGCGAGCGGCGCGGGCATCCATCGGCCGAGGCCGCGCAGCAGCGGGCGCGACAGCACCAGCAGCGCGCCCGTAGCCGCGGCGGAGAGAGCGAATCCCGGTGACGCCGCGAACCAGGGATCGGCGATCAGCAGCCCGCACACGGCCAGGGACAGCATCGCGAGACCGGCGCTGGGCCGCCCGAGCAGGATGCTGAGCATCGCGAGCGCGGCCATCACCGCGGCGCGCACCACGCTCGGCTCCGGCGTCACCAGCACCACGAACGCCCCCAGAGCCAGCAGCGAGAGCACGACGCGCAGAGTGCGCCCGCCGCCGGCGAGGGAGACGAGCCAGAAGACCGCGGCCACGATGATCATGCAGTTCGCGCCGGAAACAGCCGTCAGGTGACTCAGACCGGATGCCAGCATCGCGTCGTTCAGCTCCTCGGAGACCGCGCGGGTGTCGCCGACCGCGAGCCCCGGAAGCAGACCGGCGCCGGGCTCGGGCAGGCGGGTCGCGCGCGCGATGAAGTCGGCCCGGGTGGTGGCGGCGATCGCGAAGATCCCGGATGCGCGCCGCACGACCTCGGCATCCGCGCCGAAGACCACGAGGCCGGCCTGCTCGGACGGCTCCGCGGCCTTCGCCTGCCCGGTCACGCGGAGCCGAGCACCCATCTCGACGCCGTCCGTGCGGGCGACGCCGACGCGCACCGGCACGCTGATCTGCCGGAGCTGCCCGGGAGGGCCGAGCGCCACGGCGCGCGCGTCGAACCACAGCCGGCCGTCCGCGCCGACGGAGGCCGACGACGACACGTCCACGACCGCTTCCACGGCCCTGCCGTCCGACTCGGCGAGCGTCGCTCGTGCAGGCTGCGCGGCGGCGACGACGAGCCCCACTGCGCTGGAGCAGAGCAGCATCAGCACGACGAGCCCGTTCACGCGGCGACGTGCGAGTCGCCCGGCCAGTGCGGCCGCGGCGGCCCCGGTGCCCGCCGCCCCGGCGAGAGGCACTGCGAGCGCCGGCACGTGGATGCACAGCAGCGCGACCGCCCAGAGGACCACGGCCAGCAGGCTGGTGCGCAGATCTCTCACGTCAGCGGGCCCATCATGCCGGGGCGCGCCTTCACACGCGCACCTTCTCGCGCAGCCCCGCGAGCAGCTTGTCGCCGATGCCCGGCACCGCCAGCAGGTCCTCCACGGCGCGGAACCGGCCGTTCTGCTCCCGCCAGTCCAGGATCCGCTGCGCGAGCGCCGGTCCGATCCGCGGCAGCGTCTCCAGATCGGCCTGAGTCGCCGCGTTCAGATCGACACGTCCGTCCGCACCGACCGCGGAAGCCCCTGCTCCCCCGTCGGCGGCCGGCCCCGTCCCCTGGGCGGGGACGACGATCTGCTCTCCGTCGCTGACCGGCCGCGCCAGGTTCACCGCCTGCAGGTCGGCGGTGTCGAGCGTGCCGCCCGCCGCCGCGAGGGCGTCGACGAGCCGGGCATCCGGATCCAGGATGTACAGCCCCGGCTTCGCCACCTCGCCGAGCACGTGCACGTACAGACCGCCGCCCTCGACGGCGACCCCGTCCGCGCTCGTCGCCGAGCCGTCGTCGAGCGCGATGGCGTCCATGGGCGCGGCCTGTCCGCGCAGGATGCCCCAGCCGACCGCCGCGGACAGCACCACCAGACCGAGGGTGATCGCCGCCCCGATGCCCAGCCGCAGTCGTCGACGCGGCGCGGCGTCCTCGGACGGGGCGTCCTCAGCGGCTGGTTCGGGTGCGGGCACTCCGTCACGCTACGCATCCGCGCGGACGCCGGATGCCGGGAATCGCGACGGATGTGGAGAACTCCTGCACATCACGAGGATGTGCAGGAGTTCTCACGTCGTCGGGGTCGGCGACCCACGCGAGTCTCAGCCCTTGACGGCGAAGTTCACGATCTTCGGAGCGCGCACGATGACGCGCACGATCTCCTTGCCCTCCAGGGCCCGCTGCACCTTCTCGTCGGCACGTGCCGCTGCCTCCAGGTCGGCCTCGGAGATGTCGGCTGGCACGTCGAGCGTGGTGCGCACCTTGCCGTTGACCTGCACGGCCGTGGTGACGGTGTCCTCCACCAGCAGAGCGGGCTCGGCGTCCGGCCACTGCACGGCGCTCACCGACGGCTCGTGACCGAGACGCGCCCACAGCTCCTCAGCCGTGTGCGGGGCGATCGGCTCGACCATCATGGCGACGGTCTCGGCGGCCTCGCGCACCGCTGGGTCGGCGGCCCCCGCACCGGTGTCGATCGTCTTGCGGATGCCGTTCACCAGCTCCATCAGTCGTGCCACCAGCACGTTGAACTTGGTCTGCTCGACCAGGCCGGGAGCATCCGCACGCAGCCGGTGCGTGATGCGGCGCAGCGTGACGTCGCCGGCAGTGGCGTCCGCTCCGACCGGGCTGGCGGTCTCGTCCCCGACCCGCAGGACACGGGCGAGGAACTTGTGCGCACCCGACAGCGAGACGCCGTTCCACTCCTTGTCGTCCTCCACCGGGCCGGCGAAGGCCAGCGCCAGGCGCAGGGCGTCGGCGCCGTACTGCGCCAGCAGATCGGAGAGCTCGACCAGGTTGCCCTTGCTCTTGGACATCTTCGAGCCGTCCATCAGCACCATGCCCTGGTTGACCAGGTTGGAGAACGGCTCCTGGAAGTCGATCAGCCCGAGGTCGTAGAACACCTTGGTGATGAAGCGCGAGTACAGCAGGTGCAGGATCGCGTGCTCGATGCCGCCGAAGTAGCCGTCGACCGGCGCCCACCGCTTGGCCTCGGCCGGGTCGAACGCGAACTGGTCGCTGTTCGGAGACAGGAACCGCAGGAAGTACCAGGAGCTGTCCACGAAGGTGTCCATGGTGTCCGGATCGCGCAGTGCGGGCTCGCCCGACGCCGGGTCGATCGTGCGCACCCAGGACTCCGCCGCTCCCAGCGGCGAGGTGCCCTTGGGCCGCAGGTCCAGCCCCTCCACGCTCGGCAGCGTCACCGGCAGCCGGTCCTCGGGCACCGGGACGACCTCGCCGTCCTGCAGGTGCAGCATCGGGATCGGCGTGCCCCAGAAGCGCTGACGCGAGATCAGCCAGTCGCGCAGGCGGAAGTTCTTGGCCGCACGGCCCGTGCCGGCCGTCTGCAGCCGCTCGATGGTCGTGGCGATCGCCTCGGCCTTGTCGAGCCCGTCGATCTCGCCCGAGTTCACCAGCCGGCCGTTGCCGACCAGCGCGGTGCCGGTCGCGGACGGGTCGAGCTCGGCCAGATCGCCGCCCTCGTTCGCACCGCCCTCGACCGTCGTGTCGACGACGATCTTCACCGGCAGGTCGAACGCGCGGGCGAAGTCCAGGTCGCGCTGGTCGTGCGCGGGCACGGCCATCACGGCGCCGTGACCGTAGTCGGCCAGCACGTAGTCGGCGGCCCAGATCGGCAGCTTCTCGCCGTTCACCGGGTTGATCGCGTAGCGCTCCAGGAACACACCGGTCTTCGGCCGGTCGGTGGACTGGCGCTCGATCTCGGTCTGCTTCTGCACCTGGTCCAGGTAGTCCTGGAAGCGCATGCGCACCTCTGCGGATGAGCCGGCCGCCAGCTCGGCGGCCAGATCGGCGTCAGGGGCGACCACGAAGAACGTGGCGCCGTGCAGCGTGTCGGGACGGGTGGAGAACACCGTCACCGGCTCCTCACGGCCCTCGATGCGGAAGTCGACGTCGGCACCGGTGGAGCGGCCGATCCAGTTGCGCTGCATCTGCAGCACCTTGTGCGGCCAGTGGCCCTCGAGGGAGTCCAGGTCGTCCAGCAGGCGGTCGGCGTAGTCGGTGATCCGGAAGTACCACTGCGTGAGCTTCTTCTTCACGACCTCGGCGCCGCAGCGCTCGCAGCGTCCGTCGACGACCTGCTCGTTGGCCAGCACGGTCTGGTCGTTCGGGCACCAGTTCACGGCGCTCTTCTTGCGGTACGCCAGGCCGCGCTCGTACAGCTTCAGGAACAGCCACTGGTTCCATCGGTAGTACTCGGGGTCGGAGGTGTGCAGCACGCGCGACCAGTCGTACGACATGCCGTAGCCGCGGAAGCCGGCCTTGTGCTGATCGATGTTCTTGTAGGTCCATTCGCGCGGATCGGCGCCGCGCTTGATGGCGGCGTTCTCGGCGGGCAGGCCGAACGAGTCCCAGCCGATCGGGTTGAGCACGTTGTGCCCGCGGTGCCGCCAGTACCGCGCGACGATGTCGGGGTACAGGTAGTTGATCGCGTGCCCCATGTGCAGGTCGCCGGAGGGGTACGGGAACATCCCCAGGATGTACTTGCGCGGCCGGTCGTCCTCCTCGCCGCCGGCGAGGAACGTCTCGTTCTCAGCCCAGTACTGCTGCCACTTGGCCTGGATGTCGTGCGCGGACATCGCCTCAGCGGATTCGGGGTGGGTTTCGGACGCGTGCTCGGACAAGGAACGACCAATCTGACGATGCGAGGAGCCCCGGAGAACGGGATGTTCCAGGTTATCGCGACTGGAGGATGCCCGCCCACTCGGCGGGCACGGCCGCGCCGAGCGCCGCCAGCGGTGCGCGCGCCTTGACCGCGACCTCCGCCGCCTCGGCATCCGCCTTCGACAGCCAGGTGATGCCGCCCCCGGCGCCGACGTACGTGACGTCCGGCTCGACGACGATCGAGCGGATCACCATCGCCAGGTCGACCCCGCCGTCGACGCCGACATGGCCGAAGCATCCGGAGTACACCCCGCGCGGAGCGCGCTCGAGCCCGTGCAGGATCGTCATGGCCGACAGCTTCGGCGCTCCTGTCATGCTGCCCGCGGGGAAGGCGGCATCCGCCAGGTCCCCCAGGGTGACGCCCTCACGCAGCCGCACGCTCACGGTGCTGACCAGCTGATGCACGGCGGGGTACGACTCGACCTCCCACAGCCGCTCGACGCGCACCGTGCCGGGCTCGCCCACGTGCGACAGGTCGTTGCGCATGAGGTCGACGATCATCACGTTCTCGGCCCGCTCCTTGGCATCCGTCCGCAGCTCCTCGGCCAGACGCGCATCCTCGACGGGGTCGGCGGCGCGGGGACGGGTGCCCTTGATGGGGCTGGTGGACGCGATCCCGCCGCCGACGGAGAGGAACTGCTCGGGGCTGGCGCTGAGCAGGTGCCGCCCGCCGATGCGGATGTACCCGCCGTGGTGCGCGGGCGTCGCGGCGCGCAGGCGCCGGTACGCCGCCAGCGGTTCGACCGTCCCCGGCACCGTGAAACGCGTGGTGAGGCACAGCTGGTAGGCGTCTCCGCGCTCGATCGCGTCGCGGCAGCGCTCCACCATGTCCATGTACTCGTCGACGCCGTGCCGGGCGGTGGCCTCGCGCGGTCCGGCCGGCGCGACC
The DNA here is from genome assembly GCF_052056515.1 of Microbacterium sp. 22195. Lineage (NCBI taxonomy): Bacteria > Bacillati > Actinomycetota > Actinomycetes > Micrococcales > Microbacteriaceae > Microbacterium > Microbacterium sp. 22195. The sequence continues at coordinate 225,155 of NZ_JBQEPE010000001.1, read as the reverse complement.
GGCTGCACGGCGGGACGCGCCGCCAGGATCCGCTGCACCTCGTCGCGCCAGGCGGATGCCGTTTCCGCCGGCGCGAGGGCGAATGCACGGCCTGTGCGATGGTCGACGGCGACAGCGCGTGCGACGGCGACCCAAGCTCCGCCATGCCGGCCCGCATCGTCCCGGGCGACGGGCGCTCCGAGCGTCTCGGCGCCCTGCTCGTAGCTCAGCCAGCCGACCCACCCGCCGCGGAACGGCGGCTCGGCGCGTTCGGGGAGGATCCCGGATGCCGCGGCCGCGCCGGCCGCGAGCGGCACTGCCCGCACGGCTCGCTGATCGCTCTCGACGTCACCCGTCCCGATGATGCTCCAGCCGTCCGCGGCATCCGCTCCGGCATCCAGCCAGAACGCCGCCTCGGCCTGGGCGAACAGCTGCAGGAACAGCGCTTCGGCGGAGACGGCGCCGTCCAGGGGCAGGGCTTCGAGCGGGGCGGGCACGTTCACAGCGTAGATCCCTGCGACAGCATCTACGCTCGGTGAGGTGAACGACTTCGTGCAGTGGGCGATCGAGACGGTCCAGTCCGTCGACCCCGTCCTGCGCACGGTGCTCGCGGGCGTCGCGATCATGCTGGAGACCAGCATCCTGATCGGGCTCGTCGTCCCCGGCGACACCGTCGTGCTGGTGGCGGCGATCGGGGTCACCTCGTGGGCCGAGGGCATCGCGCTCGGACTCGCGGTCGTGGTCGGCGCGCTGATCGGCGAGTCGCTGGGTTTCTGGCTGGGCAGATGGGCGGGGCCGCACATCCGCTCCTCCTGGCTGGGCAGACGCATCGGCGAGCAGCACTGGGAACGGTCCGAGCGCTATCTGCGCCGCCGCGGCGGGATCGCGATCTTCCTGTCGCGCTTCCTGCCCGTGCTGCACTCGCTCGTTCCCCTCACGGTCGGGATGAGCGGCTACGCCTACCGGCGGTTCATCGCCTGGACATTGCCCGCGTGCGTCGTCTGGACGACCATCTACGTGGGTCTGGCGGCGGGCGCCGCCGGCAGCTATCACGAGCTCTCGCAGCGCATCCACTACGCGGGCTATGTCTTCGTCGGCGCCATCGCGGTGCTGCTGATCGCCGTGCTGGTCGTCAAGAAGCTCATCGCCCGGCGCGAGGAGCGCCACATGCAGGATGAGCCGAACCGGGAAGCGTGAAAGACTGGACCCGATGTCCTCTGCCTCAGCGGCCAAGATCCACTGGTTCGCTCGCCTCGAGCACCGCTTCCATGTCTGGCGCGAACGCCGCGCCCGCAGGCGTGGCCGTTCGGCGACGATCGTTCCGTTCCCCGGCTACGGCGGAACCGGCTGGGTGCGTGTCACGGGCCGGGTGCTCATCGTGCCGCCACCGCCCAAGCGCGCCCGCGGTGAGGGCGCCGGAGTGCGCGGCTGGCGCGCGTTCGTCGGCATCCCGGTGAGCTTCGCCTCGGTGCAGGTGCACCTGGGCGGCCGCACCCACGACGTGGTCGCCGATCGCGGTGGCGTTGTGGACACGGTCATCGAGGCGCACCTCGAACCGGGCTGGCAGACGTTCACGATGTCGGTGGAGGGGAGCGAGCCCGTCGAGGCCGCCGTGTTCGTGGTCGGCGACGACGCGCGCTTCGGCGTGGTCTGCGATGTGGACGACACCGTGATGGTGACGGCGCTCCCCCGGCCGTTCATCGCAGCCTGGAACTCCTTCGTGCTGGACGAGCATGCCCGGACCCCGGTCCCGGGCATGGCGGTGCTGCTCGAGCAGCTGCGCCGCGATCACCCCGGCGCACCGGTGATCTACCTGTCGACCGGAGCCTGGAACATCGCGCCGACGCTGCGTCGGTTCCTGAGCCGCAACCTCTTCCCCGCGGGCGCCATGCTGCTCACCGACTGGGGCCCAACGCACGATCGCTGGTTCCGCAGCGGCCGCGAGCACAAGGCCGGGAACCTGCGTCGCCTGGCGGCGGAGTTCCCCGACGTGCGCTGGCTGCTGATCGGCGATGACGGTCAGCACGACGAGATCATCTACTCCGAGTTCCTCGAGGAGCATCCCGAGTCCGTCGCAGGCGTCGCGATCCGACGCCTGCTGCCCGCCGAGGCGGTGCTGGCCGGAGGTCGTGCGACGGTGGAGCACAGCGCGGACTCGGTGCCGTGGGTGAGCGCCGAAGACGGCGCGGGCCTGCGCGATCTTCTCGGCGAGGCCGGCATCATCGACCCGAGCTGATCCCGAGCTGATCCCGGAACGGCCTGCGTCGGCACGCGGGCGCGACGCTCAGCCCGTCGTCACCGCAGGCGGGACGGTGAGCGTGCCGTAGCGCTGCATCCGGTGCCAGCGCAGCCGGGTGCCCGCCAGTGCGGTGAACAGCGACTGGATCACCACCAGATACATCATCTGCCGGTAGACGACCTGCTGCAGCGGAAGCGTCCACAACGGCTTCAGCGACTCGCCGTCCATGCGGAACGCGTAGACGGCCATGCCCAGCTGCAGGGCGAGGAAGGCCAGCCAGAGCACGGCGATCCGCATCGGATCCAGGAACAGCAGACCGTAGACGGCGAAGATGTCGACGACGGGCGCGAACAGCGGCAGGATCACCTGCAGCACGAGCAGGTACCCGAGTCCCCGTCGTCCGAGCTTTCCGGCCGGCCCCTTCTGCAGCACGGCGCCGCGGTGCTTCCACATCGCCTGCATGGTCCCGTAGCACCAGCGGTAGCGCTGCCGCCACAGCGCGCCGAGCGAGGCCGGGGCCTCGGTCCAGGCGCGCGCGTCCTCCTGGTACACCACGCGCCACCCGTCGCGGCAGATCGCCATCGTGAGGTCGGTGTCCTCGGCGAGCGTGTCGTCGCTCACACCGCCGACGCGGCGCAGCGTCTCGATGCGGAACGCGCCGATCGCTCCCGGGACCGTGGGCATGCACTCGGCGACGTCGAAGAGCCGGCGATCGAGGTTGAAGCCGACCACGTACTCGATGTGCTGCCAGGCGCCCAGCACGCCGCCGCGGTTGACGACCTTCGTGTTCCCCGAGACGGCGCCGACGGCGGGATCCGCGAACGGCTGGATGAGCCGCTCCACGGTGTCCTGCTCGAAGACCGTGTCCCCGTCGACCATCACGACGATCTCACCGCGGGCGACGGCGATGCCGGTGTTGAGCGCCGACGGCTTGCCGCCGTTGGGCTGACGGATCACGGTGACCTGCGGCAGGCCCAGCGCCTCGACGATGTCGGCTGTGCCGTCGGTCGAGCCGTCGTCGACGACGATGATCTCGACCGGACGGCGGGATGCCGCGATGGAGCGGACGGCCGCCTCGATGCCCGCCGCCTCGTTGTGGGCGGGGACGATGACGGAGAGGATGCCGTCGTGCGTCCAGGTCCGGCGCAATGCGAGCTCACGGGCCCTGCGCCGGTGCCGGGACGCGGCGAACAGCACGAGAACGACGGCATCCCGGACGCTCGCTGGACGGTTTCCGGGGGCGGGCCCGGTGCTCCGATCGTCGCAGCCGCGTATCCTCGTGGGGTGCCCACCACTCTCTCCCGCGACGAGTGGACCGAGCGCGCCCGCGCGCACGAGGCGCGAGCGGATGCGCTGACCGCGGCGCACCGCGAGCGCGCGGCGCGCGGCGAGAAGCATCCGGTGTGGGACTTCCTCTTCACGTACTACTCCTACAAGCCCGCCATGCTGCGTCGCTGGCATCCGGGCGCCGGAGTCGTCCTGCAGGACGCGCCGGAGCGGGCCGGGTGGCGCTGGTACTCCTCCGCGGACGGCGACGCCGTGGTCCCGGACGCAGATCTGTTCCGCGCCGAGAAGCCGCAGCTCGCGGACCTCGTGGAGCGGATGCTGCGCCGCACCGCCTCGCGCCCAGGCCAGTTCGGCTGCTTCGGCCTGCACGAATGGGCGATGGTCTACCGGGAGGAGGAGCACCGCCATCCGGTCCCCCTTCGGCTGGGCCAGGCGGGCACGGATGCGGTGGTCGAGACGCACGAGCTGCGCTGCACGCACTTCGACGCCTTCCGGTTCTTCACACCGGATGCCGTGCCCCGCAACCGTCTCCCGCTCACGCGCGGCTCCCAGCCCGACCTGGAGCAGCCCGGCTGTCTGCACGCGGGCATGGACCTGTACCGGTGGGTGGTGAAGCTGGGCCCGCTGATACCCGGTGAGCTCATGCTGGACGCCTTCGAGCTCGCGCGCGACATCCGGCTGCTCGACATGGAGGCCGCGCCCTACGACCTGTCCGCCTGGGGCGTGCGGCCGGTGCACATCGAGACCGCCGAGGGCAAGGCGGAGTACGTGCGCCGGCAGCGTGAGTTCGCGGACCGGGGAACGGTCATGCGGGAGCGGATCCTGCACGCCTGGATCGGTGCCCCGACAGGCTCAGCAGCGCACGCCGGTCACTGAGCCGGTCGGAGCGCCATCCGCTGGGCCATGACGTGCTCGGCGGCATCCTGGAGCCGCTCCGCGGGCAGCGTGCCGTCCTGCACCGCGGTGACGATCGCCTGGGCCATCCGCCCCGCGGTCCCTGCGTCCGATCCCGCGATCATCAGCACCATGTCATTCCCCGCGGCGAGCGCCGCGACGGCATCCGCCACCGGGTCCCGGTAGGCGGCGACCCCCGACGAGGTGAGCATCCCGATGTCGTCGGTGATCATCAGGCCCGTGAATCCCAGATCGTTCCGCGCGATCTCGTGCCAGCGCGCTGAGAGCGAGGCTGGTGCGGCGTCCACCGCCGTGTAGGCGAGGTGCCCGAACATGAGCACTTCGGCGCCCGCGCCGATGCCGGCCGCGAACGGCGCCGCCGGTCCCGCCCGCCACTCGTCGAGGCCCATCGGAGTCGAGGGGATGCTGACGTGCGAGTCACCGGCTGTCGCTCCGTGGCCCGGGAAGTGCTTCAGCGTGGAGAGCACGACCCCCTTCTCCCCCTCGACGGCTGCCACGACCCGCGCCGAAGAGGATGCCGGGTCCGCGCCGAGCGCACGCGGCGCGATGAACGACTTCGGGTTCACGGGAACGTCGGCGACGATGCCGAAGTTGAGGTTCGCCCCGGTCGCGGCGATCATCGCCGCTCGCTGCGCGAACACCTGCTGCGCCTGACCCGGATCCACGGACTGCATGCGGCGCCCGCCCGGCAGGGTGTCCCAGGGCAGGCGGGAGACGTAGCCGCCCTCCTGGTCGATGGCGATCAGAGGGGGCAGTGCGGGATCGATGCGGAGCGCGTCGGTGACAGCCTTCTCCTGCGCCGCGTCGGCGGCGATGTTCGATCCCATCAGGATGAAGCCGCCGAGCGAGGAGCCTTCCGGCCCGGAGGTCATGAAGGCGCGCAGTGCGGCGGGGTCGGTGCCCGGCACCGTGCCCATGATCACGCTCGACGCCTGCTGCGCGAGACTCATCCTGGCGACGGCGGCCCGCACCGGGTCCACTGTCGGAGTGGGTGTCGGCGACGGCGTGGGCGTGATGGTGCGTGAGGCGGATGCCTGCGGCGACGCCGTCGAAGGCGCGCAGCCGACCAGGGCGATCACGGCGAGCGCGGCGATCGCTGTTCCCCAGGCGGATCTGCGCATGCGTCCACGCTACGCGATGACGCTGACCGTCTCCCGGGCGGCGAGACTGCGCTGCACGCCCTTGGCCGCGGTGCGGCCCGCACGGTTGGCGCCGATGGTGCTCGCGGACGGCCCGTATCCGACCAGCTGGATGCGCGGATCGGCCACCGCCGTCGTGCCCCGCCCGGCTCGGTCGAGCTGGATGCCGCCGAGCGGGCTGCGCAGGTGCAGCGGCGCGAGATGCGCGATGGCGGGACGGAAGCCCGTGGCCCAGAGGATGACGTCCACGCGTTCGAAGGAGCCGTCCGCCCAGCGCACGCCGTCGGGCTCGATGCTCTGGAACATCTCGCGACGGGCGGCATAGGCCCCGAGCCGCTGGGCCTCGCGCTCCTGCGGGCGGAGCATGAGCCCGGTGACGCTGACCACGCTCTCCGGCGGCAGGCCCTGCGCGACGCGCTTCTCGACGAGGGCGACGGCGGCGGCCCCGGCCTCGGGGCTGAAGTCGTCCGTGCGCCACACCGGCGGGCGCCGGGTGACCCACAGGGTGTCGGTGATCGGCGCCAGCGCCCCGAGGAACTGCACAGCCGAGGCGCCACCGCCCACGACCAGCACCCGCTTGCCCCGGAAATGCTCGGGGCCCGGGTAGTCGACGGTGTGCAGCTGCTCGCCGAGGAACGTCTCCATACCCGGGTAGTGCGGCAGGAAGGGCTGGCTCCACGTGCCCGTCGCGTTCACCAGCGTGCGAGTGCGCCACTCCCCCTGGTCGGCGCGCACCACGAGGATGCCGTCCTCGTCGACGACCTCGCGCACTGTGACGGGCCGGAGAACGGGCAGATCGTGCGCGCGCTGGTAGGAGCCGAAGGTGCGGGGCACCGCCTGGTTCGCCCGCTCGGAGGTGTGCGCGGGCGGGGTGTCTCCGGGAAGCTCGGCCACATTGTGCACGTCCTGCATGGTCAGGGCATCCCACCGGTGCTGCCACGCGCCTCCCGGGCGGTCGTTCGCGTCCAGCACGACGTGCTCGATGCCGAGCCGCTTGAGGTGGTACGAGGCCGACAGGCCGGCCTGGCCCGCCCCGATGACGACGCTCTGGAGGATGCTCACATCGGGTCCCAACGTCCGGCGGCGTCGGGATGTTCCTTGGTAGAATGGGGACGAAGCGACCGCCGGGACGACCCGTGCGGAGTCATCACAGGCGGGGACGGCCCTGCGGATTCGGCATCCGCCATGCGAACCCTGCTCCGCACCGTCCTCACCCCGACGGCCGTCCTCCGGCTGGTCCTGGGCTGGGGATCCTTCCTCCTGCTGCTGGCGCTCACCCCTGCGCTGGACGGCCCGCTGCCGGCCTGGCTGCTGTGGCTGCTGCTCGGCGGCATCGTCGCCGTGATCACGGTGAGCGCGTTCGGCGTCGTCACCGAGGCGGAGCATCTCGCGCACCGGCTCGGCGATCCGTACGGGACCCTCGTGCTGACGATCTCCATCGCCGCGATCGAGGTGATCCTGATCGCCGCGGTGATGCTCGGCCCGGGCGAGCACACCACGATCGCCCGCGACTCCGTGATGGCCGTGTCCATGATCATCATGAACCTCGTGGTCGGCATCGCCCTGCTGGTGGGTGGGATGCGGCATCGGCATCTCCGCGCGAACCCGACCGGCGTCTCGCTGTACCTCGGGATGCTGATCGTGCTGCTCTCGGTGGCGTTCGCGCTGCCCGCCCTGATCGGCGGCGAGGGCGCCTACGCCCCGGCGCAGGCGATCCCCCTCGTCCTGCTGACGGTGGGTCTCTACGCCTTCTTCCTGCTGCGTCAGATGGGCGCACAGCGGGCGGACTTCCAGGAAGCGGCGGATGCCGGTCATGCGGCCTCCTCCTCGTCCTCCTCCGATGCAGAGCGGGCGCCGATCGGCGCGGTCCTCCTCGAGCATCGTGCCGAGCTGATCGCCCGCACGCTGCTGCTCATCACGATGGTGCTGCCGATCGTGCTGCTCTCCCACGACATGGCGACGCTGCTGGATGAGGGGCTGGACAGGCTGGGAGCACCGGTCGCGCTGTCGGGCATCCTGATCGCGATGATCGTGTTCCTGCCCGAGACGATCACGACGATCCGGGCGGCTCTCGGCGGCGAGATGCAGCGCGTCAGCAACCTGTGCCACGGCGCCCTGGTCTCCACGGCGGGGCTGACCATCCCCGCCGTGCTGACGATCGGACTCCTCACCGGTCAGCACGTGCTGCTGGCCGAGTCGCCCGTGAACCTGCTGCTGCTAGGCGTGACGCTGCTGCTGACCCTCGCCACGTTCCTGGGTCGCCGTCTCACGGCGCTGCACGGCGCGGCTCACCTGTTCGTGTTCGTGCTGTACGGGATGAGCGTGTTCAGCTGACAGCCCCTCGCACGCACCGGAGTACCGTGGCCGCATGGCGATCATGCGCATGGACAATGTGGGAATCGTGGTGGACGACCTCGACCTCGCAGTCGAGTTCTTCACCGTGCTCGGGATGGAGCTCGAGGGACGACAGCTGATAGAGGGCGAATGGGCCGGACGCGTCGTCGGGCTGAGCGGGATGCGATCGGAGATCGCCATGATGCGCATCCCCGGTGCTCCGGGAAAGCTGGAGCTCGCGACGTATCACGCGCCGGAGCTGCTCGGACGAGGCGTGCAGGCGATCCCCCACACGCTCGGGTTCCACCGGGTGATGTTCGCCGTCGACGATCTCGACGACACGATCGCGCGCCTCGGCCCGCTCGGCGGCGAGCTGCTGGGCGAGGTCGTCGACTACCGCGGACTCGTGCGCCTGTGCTACTTCCGAGGACCGGGCGGAATCGTCATCGGCCTGGCGGAGGACGCCGCCTGAAGCAGAGCCGAGCGGATCCGCCTGGACTCGGATCCGCTCGGCTCTCAACCGACGACCATCAGCACCCGGGCGTCGTCGGCGACGACCCCGAGGCCTGCGACACCGCCCTCCCCCGGAGCCTCGTCCGGGAGCACCAGCGCCTCCATCGCCGTCGCGGTGCTGCCGCCCGCGCTCACCCTCCCCGAGCGCACCACGATCGCTCGCAGGTCCTCGGGAAGCACCGGCGCTCCGTGCAGATCCGAGAAGACCAGCGCGGGCGTCGCCCGTGCCGGCACCGAGGAGAGCACGAGCACGCGGCTCAGCTCTGCGGCACGCAACTGCGGGCGTCGCAGTTCGAGGAACGCGCCCGCGTAGTGCAGCACGCGCTCCTTGCGCAGCCCCACCGCGGCTCCCGGCCCGACGCCCACCTGCGGCCCGCCGATGCCGGCGAGCGTGTGCGCGGCGTCCGGCGGGAGGTGGAGCACCCCCTCCGGACGCCGCAGCTCGACCAGCTGCAGCATCCAGTGCAACTCGCCGCCGGCCCCCCAGTGCCCGCAGATCTCACGGACGTGTCCCCCTCCGGCCACGAGCCCTCGCCGGGGCAGGTCCCGCAGGCGCGTGAGCCTGGTCGGGGCCGGCCCCGGAACGAAGGTTGCACTCGTCATCGGATCAGACCCGGGCTCCGATGAGGACGTAGCCCTCTTCGCCGTGGACCACGGTGTCGAGACCGGCGATCTCGTCCTCGTCCTTGACCCGGAAGCCCATGGTCTTCTGGACCACGAAGCCGATCACGAGTGCGAGCCCGAACGAGTACACCAGCACCGCTCCGGCGGCGAGCGCCTGAGCCGCGAGCTGCGCGAAGCTGCCGCTGTAGATGAGTCCCGTGTCGTTGGCGAAGAAGCCGAGGTACAGCGTTCCGATGATGCCGCCGATGAGGTGGATGCCCACCACGTCGAGCGAGTCGTCGAAGCCGAGCTTGAACTTGAGGTCGATCGCGAGCTGGCAGACGGCGCCGGCGAGGAGACCGAGCACGACCGCCCAGATCGGGGTGAGGGCGGCACAGGCCGGAGTGATCGCGACAAGACCCGCGACCGCACCCGAAGCGGCTCCGACCGACGTCGGCTTGCCGTTGCGGATCTTCTCCATCACGAGCCAGCTGAGCAGGGCCGCGGCGGGGGCGGCGAGGGTGTTGACGAACGCGAGGGAGGCGGTTCCGTCGGCGCCGAGCTCGGAGCCTGCGTTGAACCCGAACCAGCCGAACCACAGCAGGCCCGCGCCGAGGAGCACGAACGGCGGGTTGTGCGGCACGTCGGCGCCCTTCTGGAAGCCGATGCGGCGGCCGAGCACCAGGGCGAGCGCGAGTCCTGCCGCTCCCGCGTTGATGTGGACCGCTGTTCCTCCCGCGAAGTCGATCGCGCCGACGCCCAGCATGTCCTGCAGGCCCTTCGTGATCCAGCCGCCGTAGGAGAAACTGCCGTCCTCGGCCAGGCCGAAGTTGAAGACCCAGCTCGCGACCGGGAAGTAGACGACGGTCGCCCAGACGCCGGCGAAGACCATCCAGGCGCCGAACCGGGCGCGGTCCGCGATCGCGCCCGACACGAGGGCGACGGTGATGATCGCGAACGTCGCCTGGAATCCGACGAAGGCGAGCGGCGGGTAGGCGGCGCCCTTGGGCACCTCGAGCAGGCTGTTCAGGCCGATCGCCGACCAGTCGATCGTCCACGGGGCGATCAGCCCTGTGCCGCTCGGGAACGCGATCGCATATCCGAAGACGACCCACAGCACGCCGATCAGGCCGATCGCGCCGAAGCTCATCATCATCATGCTGATCACGCTCTTGGCCTTGACGAGGCCGCCGTAGAAGAACGCCAGACCTGGCGTCATCAGCAGCACGAGGGCTGCGCAAATCAAAACGAAGGCGGTGTTCCCCTGATCCATGGGTCCGCTCCTCTCTCAGTGAGAACGCTCCTGCAGCGTCGGGTGCAGCAAGACTCCCACCGGCGCGTTTCGCGCCGACGCGCGCTGTGTTTCCGGGGCGTTTCGGCGCAGACCCGGCGCGTGAACACCTCGTTACAGGGGCCGGATCAGCGGCATCCCCGCGCTCTCTACCGCTCGGCGCGGCCGCTGCCGTTCAGCTCGTGCGCCGGCGCAGCACTCCGTCGTGCAGTTCCAGCACGCGGTCGGCGCGGGCGAACATCGCCGCGTCATGCGTGGCCACCACGGCCGCAGTGCCCCGATCGTGCACCAGTCGGGCGATGAGCTCCATGATCTGCCCACCGGTCTCGCTGTCCAGCTGGGCGGTCGGCTCGTCGGCGAGCAGGATGCCCGGAGCCATGACCAGTGCCCGTGCGATGCCGACTCGCTGCTGCTGCCCACCCGACAGCTCGCCCGGCCGCTGCCTGGCGTGATCCTCGAGGCCGACGTCGCGCAGGGCATCCGCGACCCGGCGATCCCGCTCGGCCGGATCGGTGCGGCGGATGCGCAGCGGCACCTCGACGTTCTCGGCGGCCGAGAGCACGGGGATGAGGCCCGCCGTCTGGAAGATGGACGCGATGCGCGATCCCCGCAGGGCGGCGACGTCCGTCCTCGGGTCGGCGAGGTCGACGCCGTCCACGAGCACCCGGCCGGCTGTCGGACGGTCGAGTCCGCCCAGCATCGTGAGCAGCGTCGTCTTCCCCGCTCCGGAACGCCCGGCGATCACCACGAGCTCCCCCGGCTCGACCGCCAGCTCGGCCTCGCGCACCGCCACGACGTCTCCGCCCGCGCTCGCGAATGTCCTCGACAACCCCTCCGCCCGCAGCACGGCGCTCATGCTCCGCCCTCCCCCTCGTCGGGAGCATCATCCGATTCTCGCTGCGCCGGATGCCCGTGCCCGGGCGCCACCCGCACGTGATCGGGTTCGAGCGTGAGCCTCACCCGCTCACGCAGCTCGAGCGCGCTGACGAAGTCGGCCGGGAGCTGCATGCGCCCGGCGCGGTCGAGCACGGCGTACTCCTGCGCCATCCGCACCGACCGGCCCTCGTCATCCAGATGCGTGCGACGCAGAGTCTCCGTCGAGGTGCGTCCGTCGCGAATCCGCACCGTGCGCTCGACATGCTCGGTCACCCCCGCATCATGCGTGACGATGAGGGTCGTCACACCGCGCTCGCGGTTCACGGTCTCCATGGCGGCGAGCACCTCGCCGCTGGTCTGCTCGTCGAGCTCGCCGGTCGGCTCATCCGCCAGCAGCACGCGCGGACCGTTCGCGAGGGCGACGGCGATCGCCACCCGCTGCCTCTGTCCGCCGGACATCTCCGCGGGATGCCGGTCGGCGACGTCGGCGGCGCCCAGCAGCTCCAGCAGCTCATCGCCGACGGCGACACGCCGTGTGCGCGGCACGACGCCCGCGACCTCGTGCACCATCGCGATGTTCTCCCGTGCGGACAGGTAGGGCAGCAGATTGCGCGCCGACTGCTGCCACACGAAGCCGACGCTCTGCCGGCGGTAGCGCAGCCGCTCCGCGCCCCTCATCGTCACCAGGTCGTGGCCCGCCACCCGTGCGGACCCGGCAGTGGGCCGGTCCAGGCCCGCCAGGATGCCCAGCAGCGTGCTCTTGCCCGATCCGGACGCCCCGATGAGCGCGACCATCTCCCCGCGCGACATCCGCAGTTCCAGTCCCTGCAGCGCCTGCACCTCCACGCCCTGCGCGGTGAAGATGCGCACCAGTCCCTCGCACACGATCGAGCCGTCGTCCGACATGTGGTCCATCCTCTCTCCTGCGTGCATCACAGCACCCGCTCGTCGTCGCCGTGGATCGCGTCGGCCGCGCCGAGCCTTGAGGCCAGTCCCGTGGCGACCAGCACGGCAAGCGCCGACAGACCGGCGAAGGCGATCACGGCGAGCACCGGCCACCAGCCTCCGAGCTGGACCGGCGGCTGGTCCGCGCCGCCCACGAATCCGCGCAGATCCAGCTGCGGGATCACCAGCCAGGCCATGGCGATTCCGACGACTGCGCCGAACGGCAGCGCCACGAGCAGGGCGGGTCCCACCTCCCACAGCACCAGGCCGCCCGCCGCACGCCGCCGGTGCCCCAGGGTGCCGAGGATCGCCAGCATCCGCGCCCTTGACCCCGCGCCGAGGACGAGGGTCGCGCCGACCGCGAGAGCGAGAAGCGCGGCGACGAGGGCGCTCGCCGCCAGCAGGGCGCCCTGGACGAACCCGTAGCCGGGGTCCTGCTCGTGGACGTCGGCCACCGCGGCCGGTGTGGTGGACGTCGCGTCGCCGCCGAGTGCAGCTGCGGCGGCTGCGCCGACGGCATCCGCATCCGCTCCCGGTCGCAGCGAGAGGAACAGCTGCGCGAGGCCGGTGTCCTGCACGTCCAGCGCCTCGGTGTTCGCATCGTCGACGATCAGCCATTGCTCGGCTGTGCCGAACGGCGCCTGCGAGGGCGCCGTTCCCACGATGCGCGCCGGTACGCCGCCGATCTCGAGCCGCGTGCCCTCGGCCGCGCCCAGCAGGGCGGCCAGCTTCTCCGAGACGACCACGGGAACGGCGTCGCCGGATGTCCGCGACAGCGCCGCGGGAAGCGGCAGGGCGCCGTCGGAGTCCCGCTGCACCTTCACGAACGCCTCCCGATCCACCGTGTACACGCGCGCCTGCTGGTGTCTGGCGCCCGAGGAGACCTCCACGGTCGAGCCGCCGCCACGACCGGCCATCGCCGCCACGCCGTCGAGCTCGGCGACGCGGGCTGCCCCGGATTCCGCGATGTACGCGGCGTCGACGCGCACGTCCGCGCCCACGCCGATCGAGGCGGCGCGGGCGATGCCGCCGGAGACGGTGGCGGCGAACGCCACCGAGAACACGGCGACCCCCACACCGACCACCACCGCCATCACGGGCGCCGCGCGGACGACCGGGTCGCGTCGTGCGCGGGCGGGGCCCAGCAGTGCGGCGAGCGACACCCGACTCCGCCCGCGGGCCTCGGCGAGCCCGAGCAGCGCCGGCAGCAGCCGCAGGGAGAGCACGGTGCCCGAGGCGCCCAGCAGCACGAGCAGGGCGAGCAGCAGCGGGTCCGCTCCCCCGCCCCCGCCGCGGGTCATGACGAGCAGGGTGAGAACACCGGTCACGACCAGGATCGACATCTCCGCCGCGAGCCTGAGCCTGCGGTATTTCCCCGCACCGCCCAGGTCGTGCCGTCCACGGCGCTCGGCCTCCGCCAGGACGCTCCACGGCAGGACCACGATCGGCACGGCGGCCAGCGTCACGGGGATCACGGCCACCGCGCCCGACGCCCATCCCGGCCGGACCGCGGCCACGACCGCTCCCAGCGCCGCGCCGAGCACCCCCAGGACGGCACCCTCTCCGCCGAGCAGCGCCACGAGCCGGCCGAGGGACGCGCCACGTGCCCGAAGGACACCTGCGGCGGTGACGCGGCGCACGGCGATCAGACGGCTCACCAGCGCCAGCACGACGAGCGCGACGACGGTCGGACCGACGGCGGCGACCGTGACGACGGGCGTCATCGCGTCCGCGCGCGCGACGCCCGCATCGATCGACTGGGGCAGCGAGGACCGGAACTGCAGACCGCCGTTGTAGAACGGCGAGTCGTGCATAGGGATGCGTGCGGGATCCGCGGCGAGCCGGCGCAGCTGCGCCGCGGCCTTCGCGGCCGTCGTCGCGTCGATCGCGGTCCCCTTGAAGGGCATCCACGCGCTGGTCTTGATGTCGCTGATCCGATCGGTCAGCGCGGTGATCTCATCGACATGCATGAACCCGGCGACGACGAGGATGCGGTTGCCGCCGCCGTCCACCTCGATCAACGGGGTGAGCGATCCGTTGATGAACGTCCAGTCGCCGATGTCCCGACCGGACGGCTCCACCGTGCCGGTGAGCGTCAGCGTCAGATCCTCCCACTGGCGCTCCGTCCCGACCTTCCAGTCCAGCTGCGCGGCGATCCTGTTCGTGAGCGCGATCTCCACGCCGTCCGCAGGGTCGGTGCGCTTCGGCAGACGCCCTTCCACGAGCTGCGAGCGTGACAGGAATCCGGGGTCGGACGCGAGGCCCACCTTGTTGAACGGCACGGGCCCCACGCGGTCGGGATCATCGTCGGTTGTCGGCACGGGGTCGATCATCATCGACAGCCTCGGCGCGCCGAGCAGCCCGCGCAGCGGCTCGGGCTGCTCCTGACGGCTCCGGTCGAGCGCGCTGAGGGCGCTGCGCCAGACACCGGCATCCGCATCTGTCCCGCCGAACGCGGGCATGCCGGGCACCGTCGCGGACGGCCAGCGCGTCAGTGCCGGCACCGATGACACCGCTCGCTGCACGGTCGCGGTGCGACCCGCCTCCAGCATCCCGGGTGCCGCGATGCCGGCCCAGGACAGCGCGGCGATCACGACTACGAGGAGCAGCGATAGCAGCGGGGTCGTCGACGCGCCCCTCATCAGCATGCGGATGCGGTTCATACGCCGGCCGCCAGCATGATCGGCAGCACCGCCGCGGCGATGCCAGCGCCCACGGCTGCGCCGGCCAGCACGGCGTACGCCGCGAGGCCGGCCCCCTCGCCGGCTCTCAGCGCCCGGCGGCGATGCGGTGCCAGGCCGAGTGCCAGAAGCATGCGCTCCTCACCACGGCGCGTGCGGTTCATCGCCGAGGTGGCGGCGATGAACCCGATCACGCCGAGCAGCGCGGCCAGCAGCGCTCCCGCCGTGAGCACGCGAGTCGCCACGGAGGTCAGGGGAACCACGCTCACCTGTGCAGCGGTGAGGATGTGCACGGGCTGCGTCGCATGGGCGCGCAGCCGTTCCGCGGTCCTGACGGGATGCTCGCTGCGCAGCCAGAGCTCGTTCGCGGGAAGGTCCACGTCCGCGGCTCGCAGCTCCGCCGGGTCGGTCGCGATCGCCAGGCCGCTGCCCGCGCCGGGGATGCTGTCGACGATGCGTGCGATCCGCACGGTGACCGGTCGCGGCACGAAGCGGATCTGCACGGTGAACGCGGAGCCGACCGCGGCGTCGAGGCGATCGGCGAGCCGTCGTGTGACATCGGCGTCGATCTCAGGAGCGCCGTCCCCCTTGCGATGCCCGCCGAAGCCGACGGCGCTCGCCGGCCCGGCGACGAGCACGCCGGTGTCCGCGCCCACCGTCAGGAGCGTGTCGAGGACCTCAGCCGCGGTGGTCACTTCGCTCCAGTTCGAGGCGGTGTTCGCGCTCACGTCGACCGCCCCTTCGGAGATCAGCCGGACGTCGCCGCCCAGGAGGGTGGTCAGCGTGCGCTGCTCCGCCTTGCCCGCGACGAACGGAGCCGTCGCAGCCAGGGCGATGGATGCTGCGGCCAGGGCGAGGCACAGGATCGCCACGGCGACACCGCCCATCCGCCGGGCGATCTGGCGCAGAGGAAGGATCGGCGCGATCCCGCGGGTGCGCCGCAGCACCCGCTCGGCGCCGGCGGCCAGCGGGGCCGCTGCGACGGGGATGAGGGCGCTCGCCGCGATCAGCAGCAGCGCCGGAGCCGCGGCGGCGAGCGGCTCGGGCGTGCCATCGTCACGCACGACGGCTCCGAGCGCGAACAGCTGCCAGGAGGACAGCGCGGCGGCGCCGACGACCATCGCCGTCGGGAGCAGCAGCGCGGCGAGCGTGCGCGCCCCGGCATCGCTGCGCTCCGCCTCCGGGCGCACACCGTCGGCGCCACCGGCGCGCCGCGCCGCGAATAGCGCCGATGCGAGGGTGGCGAAGCCGATCGCACCGGCTGCGCTCCACGCCATCACGACGGTGAGCCCCGTCGTGATGGCGAGCACGGCCAGGGCGAGCACGGCGCCCGCCCCCGCGAAGATCGAGGTCTCGGCCGCGGCAGCCAGCGCGAGGCGGCGCACGGAGGCGCCCCGTGCGCGCAGCAGAGCGAGTTCCTCACCACGTGCGCCGGACAGCGATGACAGCACGATACCGAGCACGAGCGCACCGAGCAGCGCGAGGATCAGCAGGGGTGCGACGAGCAGGCCGCGCGTGGTCGCGAATGCAGCGTCCAGACGCTGCAGGGTGTCGCCCAGGTCGCCCTGGATCGCGGTGCTGTGCTCGTTTCGGGGATCGACTGCCTCGGGCAGGCTCCGCAGCGTGACCAGGGCGCTCTGCAGCCCCGGGATGTCGGCGGGTTCGACCCGCGTCGGCGCGACCTCCCAGGTGGTCGTGACCGTGTCGGCGTACCGCTCCATCGCTCCATCCGTGACGAGCACCGGCCCGATCGAGCCGTCGTTCTCGCCTGAGACGACGGCCGGGTCCCCGAGCCAGGCGGGATCGATGGGGTCGTCGGGGGTCCAGGTGCCGATCAGGGTGAGCTCGGTACCCGCCGCGTCGCCGGCGAGGGAGACGGTGTCACCGATGCCGAGATGCAGCCGGTCCGCGGCGGCGACCGGCAGGGCGATCTCATCGTGCGTCTGCGGCCACGCCCCGTCGACGAGGGTGGCCAGATCCGGGAGGCGCTGATCGTCCAGCATCGCGAGGCTGAGACTCGTGTCGCCGGCGGTGGCGAGTTCGACATCGCCGGTGGTGCGGCGTGATACGACCACCTTCTCCCCCGCGAACGCGGCGGAGATCTCCCCGCGCACGGCCTCGTCCTGTGCGGCGGCGTCGGACGCCTGGTCGGCGACCACGCGAGTCGTGCGGGCACCGGGCTCGGCATCCGTGAAGACGCTCGAGGCGCCGCCCGCCAGCATCCGCTCGGCGGCCGCATCGATGCCGCCGATACCCGCGACGAGCAGCGCGACAACGAGTGCGACCAGCGACAGACGCTCGGCGTGCTGTCGAGCCCGCCTCAATGCAAACGCCATCGTTCCTCATCACACCCACACAATGCTGATCATCTTCGCGCGGACGCGGCGGCGACGCAACGGCCCGTGCGCGGGCTGGAACGGAAGAAGCCCGCGATCTCTCGCGGGCTTCTCGATGGTGGACCTGAGGGGACTCGAACCCCTGACCCCCTGCATGCCATGCAGGTGCGCTACCAGCTGCGCCACAGGCCCATCTTCGCTGCCAGGACCGGAACCCCGGCAACCTGTTCAGCATACTACGGAGTCCGCAGCGCTCGCGAATCGTGCCGATACGCCGGGTGTGTCGCATCGCAGCCGATAACCTGGGCGCGTGATCCGCAACCTCCTCCGCCTCGTCTGGCTGCTGCTCTCCGCCTGGTTGATCGTCTGGGTGCTCGAGGGGTTGTTCGGCATCGATCAGCGTCATTCCATCCTCCCGTTCCAGGGAGACGGATCGAGCCGTCCGGCTCTGTTCATCGGCGTCGCGTGGGGCATCCTGCCGATGCTCGGGATCTTCTCCCCGGCCGGACCCGGCCGCAGACGCGCGCGCCCCGACGACCGGATCGCCGTCGCCAAGGTCATCGCCGTCGACGCCACCGGCACCACGATCAACGATGTGCCGCAGTACGACATCTTCGTGCGCGTATCCCCGGACTCCGGCGAGGACTTCATCGGGCAGCTGCGGATGCTGATCACGCCGGACGAGCAGTCCTCTCTCGTGATCGGGGCGCCTCTGCCCGTGCGCTTCTCCTCGATGAAGCCCGACGCGGTCGCCCTGGCCGACCCGCTGGACCCCGCAGTGCGCCAGGCTCTGCTGGACTGGCGCATCGCGAAGGGCCTGATCGACCCGCGGCAGGTGCGGGCCAGGACGAGCGGCATCACCTCCCCCGCGGACATCCTCTCCGTGCGCCCCACGGGGAAGCGCCTCGAGGGGCAGAGCGAACTCGCCTTCACCGTCCTCATCAGCCCGGAGGGGCAGACGCCGTGGGAGGCGGAGACGACGCTGTTCGCGTATCCTCAGGCGATCGGACGCCTGCAGGTCGGTTCACCCGTGTGGGCGATGTACCGGCGCGAGGACCCCAAGACCGTCGCGATCACGATCGAGAAGGAGACGGTGGCCTGAGATGCTCGACACGATCTTCTGGCTTCTGAACTTCCCCGCGTCCAACGGCTACGCGATGGTGTTCATCGCCGCATTCGGCAGCACCGGCCTCGCCATGCTCGCCTTCGGCGGCGCGCGCGGGGGCCGGTCGCGGCTTCAGTCGCTGCGCGAGCAGGAGGGCCTTGCGGCCCCGACGGCATCCGCGTGTCCGGCGGTGCTCACGCGGACGCGGCAGATCGTCTTCCGCATCGTCTTCGCCGTCGTGCTCGTCAGCGGAGCGGTCGGTCTGCTGGCGTTGATCGGGGTGCCGGTCACGAACGCGTACATCCACGCGAACGGCGTCGAGACCACGGGCACGATGGACTCGGGCGACTGGGTGACGTTCACCACCGAGGACGGCGCCGAGTACACCCTCGCGAACGACTTCTTCACGCCTTCCGTGTACCCGGACGCGCACGCGAGCGTGGGCTGGGATGACGCTCCCGTCACCGTGCGCTACCTGCCCGGGCACCCGCAGGCGTTCGTGATCGACAGCACTCCGGCGTCCGGCGACTGAGCCGCCGGCCAGGCTTCCGGTCGATTCGACCCGGACGGTCGGCTCGCGCCTATATTTCTCACATGAGCACCGACGACGCAGGACGTCCCCTGACGAACTGGCACACCTCGCACACCGAGCAACTGACCCGCGGGCAGCGAGCCGCCGACCGACTGCGGAACGGGATGGGCTCGTGGATGTTCATCGCCGTGTTCGTGCTGTTCATGCTCGCCTGGGCGGCCGTCAACCTCACCGCCGTCGCCTGGGATCCGTACCCGTACATCCTGCTGAACCTGTTCCTCAGCATGCTCGCGGGACTCCAGGGCGCGATCCTGCTGATCGCGGCGAAGCGGCAGGATGCCATCGCCGCGGCGCTCGCGCAGCACGACTACGACACCAACCTCGCCGCGAAGAGGGAGATCGAGGAGCTGATGGAGATCAACCGGACGCAGCTGCAGCTGCTGCGCGAGCTGCGCTCGGCGGCCGGCGACGCTCCTGCGGCGCGCTAGCCGGACCGCGGTCGCGCGTCAACCCGCTCGTCGCGCATACCGTTCGGACGTAGCGTCACCGGCATCCGTTCTGAGAGGAGCACGCCATGTCCGAACCGACACCCGACTACCTGCCCGAGGATCCCGACCTGGATGACGACGCGGAACCCGGCACGCGGGTCGTCGACGGCGAGGAGGTCCTGGATCCCGATGCGGACCCCGACCTGATCGACAGCGCCGAGGCCGACCGGCTGGCGGCCGGTGCCGACGACGCGACAGATGTCGGCGATGTGCCGGCCGGTGGTGCCGGTGCCGACAGCGGTGCGGTCGACGCCGTGCAGGTGGATCCGGACGACGAAGCCGAGATCCCGGACATGTCCGAGACCAACGACGAACCGGGCGTCGGGACGCGTCGTCCCGAGTGAACCGCGGAGGTTACTCCCCGGGGACCTTCGTGGTCAGCTCGATCGGAACGACCGGGCAGTCCTTCCAGAGCCGCTCGAGGCCGTAGTAGACGCGCTCCTCGGAGTGGAACACGTGCACGATGAGGTCGCCGAAGTCCAGCAGCACCCAGCGCGCCTCGGCGCGTCCCTCCCGGCGCACGCGCCTGTGACCGGCCTCGTGCAGCTGGTCCTCGATCTCATCGGCGATAGCGGCGACGTTGCGCTCGCTGTTGCCGGTGACGAGCAGGAAGATGTCGACCAGCGGAAGCGGGCCGGAGACGTTGAGCGCGACGAGATCCTCGCCGCCCTTCGAGTCCGCCGCGTCTGCGGCGATCTGAAGCATCTCGAGGGCGTTGTCGGGGGACTGCATCAACCGAAGACTCCTGTGGTGAAGGCGATGACGAGGGTGGCGCCCAGCACGACGGCCAGGGTTCCCGCGACGATCGCCAGGGTGAGCATGAGCTTGTTGCCCTTGTCGGGTGCCGGGGGGCGGATGACCTCGCCGGCGGGCTTGGAGGTGCTGACGGCGGCGCTGGCCGCGATCGGCGTGGGCGACGAGGCGGGAGCGAGCTCGCCGTCGAGGAGCACGGCGTCGATGTCCTTGCCGTCCGTCGTGCCGTGCGCGTGCCCCTGCGATCCCAGCCCGTCGGGCAGGGCGTAGGTTCCGGTGACGAGGATCTCCCCGGTCGAGGCGATCGGGCCCGAGAGCGAGCCGACGCCGGGCGACGGGGTGAAGATCAGCGCGGTGGAGGCGCCGTGCTGCGCGCTGGACGAGGTGCCGCCGACCAGGGCGTCGAACGGCGCGGTGGCCACGGGATCGCGGTGGTCGGCCTTGACGCCGATGCCGAACGCGGCGCCCACCTTCGGTGCCTCCTCCTGGGCGGGAGCAGGAGCGGGCTCGGGCTCGGCCTGCGCCGGGACCTCGGGGATGACTGGTGCGGCGGCCGCGGGCGCGGCTGCGGGAGCGTGCGCGGGCGCGGGCGCCACGATGGGCAGCTCGTCGGACTCCGGCGCGGACGCACCGGGGAACATCAGATCCCGGGCCATGATCTCCGGGACGATGCCCCTGCGCACGGGCGCGGGAGCCGGCTCCTCGATCGGCTGCTCGAAGATCGCGGCGACCTGCTCCTGATCCACGGACAGCGGATGCTCGTCGTCGAGCGCGGGATCCACGGGGGTCGGCTCGAAGCGCGGAGCGGATGCGGGCGCGGGCGCGGGGGCGAACGACGGGAGACCGGAGACCAGGCCCGGCTGCTCGCTCTGCGCGGCGGCGGGCGGTGCGGTCTGCGTCGCCTCGGCGGCGGGCACCGTCTCACGGACGGGCTCGGCGACCGGTGCGGGTGCGGGCTCGACTGCAGGTGCGGGCGCGGCGCTCTCAGCGGCGCTCTCCGCGGCGCTCTCCGCGGCGTGGGCGTGCTCCAGGGCACGCATCTGGCGCCGGGTGAGCGGCGCGTTCGGGGTCGGCGGTTCCGCGGTCGGGGCCGGAGCGATCTCGATCGGCTGCGCGGCACGCGGCAGCACCGTGGTCGGCGGCTGCGTGGCGGCGGCTGCCGCCTCCTCCTCGCTGATGACCGGCGTCGAGCCGGTCAGACGGATCTCACGCAGCTGCTTGCGCGTGAGGGTCCTTCCGTTCTCTTCCGATGTGCTCATGCCTTGCTCCGATACAGGTGATGCTTTGCGATGTACTGGACGACGCCATCCGGCACCAGATACCAGACGGGCTGCCCCTCAGCGACCCGCTCACGACACGCCGTCGACGAAATGGTCAGTGCCGGCACCTCCAGCTGACTCACGTCATCCGTGGGCAGTCCGTCGGTGCTGAGCACGTGTCCGGGTCGGGAGACCGCGACGAAGTGGGCGAGATCCCACAGTTCATCATGGTCCCTCCAACTGAGAATCTGCGCTACGGCATCCGCTCCCGTGATGAAGAACAGCTCCGCGTCGGGCCGTTCGGCCTTCAGATCGCGGAGCGTGTCGATCGTGTAGGTGGGCCCGTCGCGGTCGATGTCGACTCGGCTGACGGTGAAGCGGGGATTGGATGCGGTGGCGATGACCGTCATCAGATAGCGGTGCTCGCTGGGTGAGACGTTCTGCTTCTGCCAGGGCTCGCCGGTGGGGACGAACACGACCTCATCGAGGTCGAACGAGTGCGCCACCTCGCTCGCGGCGACCAGGTGCCCATGGTGGATGGGGTCGAAAGTACCGCCCATCACGCCGATGCGCGGTGCTCGAGCAGTGGATGGCTGCATGTGCGCCTTAGTGACCGTGGCCGTCCTCGCCGTGCTTCTCGGCGTATGCGTCGGCCTTGGCCGAGTGACGGTTGGCGACGTTGCGGTACGACAGCGTGACCAGGGCCAGCGCCGCGAAGATGATCGCCGCGATGATGCCGAAGATCACGGTCTGACCCATGACGTTGTGGGACTCGGACGCGGCGGCGGTCATCGCGATCTGGGCGACGAGGTTCATTCTGGCTCCGTTTCTGGGCGGTCGGGCGAACGCCTGACAAGTCTAGCGCTCAGCCCCGGGTCTGGCCCGTCCCCCGCGCCAGCCATTTGGTGCTGGTCAGCTCGGAGACTCCCATCGGGCCGCGGGTGTGCAGCTTCTGCGTGGAGATGCCCACCTCGGCGCCGAATCCGAACTCCCCGCCGTCGGTGAACCTGGTCGACGCGTTCGCCATCACGACGGCGGAGTCCACCTCCGCCAGGAAGCGCTCGATGTTGCGGGAGTCGGTGGTGATGATCGACTCCGTGTGCCCCGTGCTGTACTTGCGGATGTGCGCGAGCGCATCGTCGAGAGTGTCCACGACCTTCATGGAGATGTCCAGGCTCAGGTACTCGGTGGCCCAGTCCTCCTCGGTGGCCGGGATGACACCGGACACCAGACCGGCGACGATGTCGTCGCCGTGCACCGCCACGCCCTCGCTCTGCAGCGCGCTGGCGACGACCGGCACCAGCAGTGGCGCCGCCTGGCGCAGGACCAGGACCGTCTCGACGGCGTTGCAGACGCTCGGACGCTGCACCTTCGCGTTCACGACGATGTCGCGCGCCCAGTCCAGCGGGGCCGATTCGTCGAGCACGATGTGCACCACGCCGGCGCCGGTCTCGATCACGGGCACCGTCGACTCCGTGACCACCGTCTCGATGAGCGAGGCGCTCCCCCGCGGCACCAGCACGTCGACGAAGCCGCGGCCGTGCATCAGTGCCTTCGCACCGTCCCGGCCGAAGTCGTCCACGGTCTGGATCGCCTCGCGATCCACGCCCACGGCATCCAGAGCCTCGCGCATCAGCTCCACGAGGACGGTGTTGGACATCCGCGCGGCGCTGCCTCCACGCAGGACCACGGCGTTGCCCGCGCGCAGCGCGAGCGCCGCAATGTCGACGGTCACGTTGGGGCGGGCCTCGTAGATCGCGCCCACCACGCCGAACGGCACGCGCACCTGCTCGAGGGCGATGCCGTTCGGCATCCGGTGGCCGCCCAGCACCTGTCCGATCGGGTCGGGGAGCGCCGCCACGTCGCGCACAGCGGATGCCAGCGCCGTCACCCGCTTCTCGTCCAGACGCAGCCGGTCGATCAGGGCATCCCCGATGGCGTTCTCCCGGCCGTGCTCGATGTCCAGCCCGTTCGCGGTGACGATGCGCTCGACGTTCGCCTCGATCGCGCGCGCGATGCTCTCCAGTGCCGCGCCCTTCTCGCCGCTGGTGAGTCGGGCGATCGATCGGGACGCCTCCTTGGCGCGCGCAAGGCGCTGCTGTGCGGAATCGGCGGTGAGGTCGCCTGCGGCGGGAGTGCTCATCCGGTCAGTGTATCGACGGCGGCACGGACGCTGGCGCCGTATGACCCACGGGATCAGGCCGTGACGGCCGGTTCGAACCAGGTGCCGATCGCGGCGCCCTCGAGCGCCTTGCCGATCAGATCCGCGCTGGTCACCATCACTCCGATGCCGGATGCGGCTGCCATCCGCGCGGCGGAGACCTTGGTGGCCGCTCCCCCGGTTCCGACGCTGTTCACGACGGATGCCCCGAACTCGAGTCCGGCCAGGTCGGCGTCGGGCGCGACGGTGTCGATCGGCCGCGCGTCCGGGTCGGTCGGCGGCTTGGTGTACAGCGACTCCACGTCGCTGAGCAGCACCAGGGCGTCGGCGTGCAGCAGCTGGGCGACGAGTGCGGCGAGCCGGTCGTTGTCGCCGAAGCGGATCTCCTGGGTGGCGACGGTGTCGTTCTCGTTGACGATCGGCAGCACGCCGAGCGCCAGCATCCGGTCCATCGCGCGCCGGGCATTGCTGCGCGAGGTCGCGTTCTCCAGGTCGCCGGTCGTCAGCAGCACCTGTCCCGCGACGATCCGGAAGGGACGCAGCGCCTCCTGGTACCGGAACACGAGCAGGTTCTGCCCGACCGCTGCCGCGGCCTGCTGGGTCGCCAGGTCGGTGGGGCGCGAATCGAGGTCGAGCACCGGGATGCCCGTGGCGATGGCGCCCGAGGACACCAGGATCACCTCGACGCCGCGGCGGTGCGCGCTCGCCAGTGCCTGGACGATCATCGGGATCCGCCAGGACGCCTCGCCGCTGATGGACGAGGAGCCGACCTTGACGACGATGCGCCTGGCGGTGGCGAGGTCTGCGCGGGTCTGCGCGCTCATTCCTCGCCCTCGCGGGATGCGAGTCGCTGCTCCTCGAGCTCCGCACGGGCGGCCGCCTTGGCGTCCATCCGCTCGTAGTACTTCTCGCGGCGCTCGCTGGTGGTGCGGCGGCTGCTGCCGCCGATGCGGATGTCGGTGCCGCGCGGCGAGGCCATCAGCTCGGCCGTGGAGGCGATGGACGGCTCCCAGTCGAACACGACGCTGTTGTCGCCGGTGCCGATCATGACGGTGGAGCCGGGCTCCGCACCGGCCTTGACCAGAGCGTCCTCCACGCCGAGGCGCTCGAGACGGTCGCCGAGGTAGCCCACGGCCTCCTCGTTCTGGAAGTCGGTCTGCTGCACCCAGCGCACGGGCTTCTCGCCGATCACGCGGTAGACGTTGCCGTACGTGCCGCCCTCGACGCGGATCGTGAACTCCTCCTTCATGCCCTTCGGGCGGATGACGACGCGCTCGGGCGGGGTCTCGACCGCCGTGGCCGCACGATGCTCGTCGACGAGCTCGGCCAGGGCGAAGCTGAGCGGACGCAGACCTTCGCGCGAGACGGTCGAGATCTCGAACACGCGGAAGCCGCGCGCCTCGATGTCGGCGCGGACCATGTCGGCCAGTTCGCGCGCCTCGGGCACGTCGACCTTGTTCAGGGCGACCAGCTGAGGACGCTCCAGGAGCGGGACCTGTCCCTCGGGGACCTCGTAGGCGGCGAGTTCGGCCAGGATCACGTCCAGATCGGAGAGCGGGTCGCGCCCGGGCTCCAGCGTGGCGCAGTCCAGCACGTGCAGCAGGGCGCTGCAGCGCTCGACGTGGCGGAGGAACTCCAGTCCGAGTCCGCGGCCCTCGCTGGCGCCCTCGATGAGGCCGGGCACGTCGGCGACGGTGTACCGGCTGTCGCCGGCCTGCACGACTCCGAGATTCGGGTGCAGCGTGGTGAACGGGTAGTCGGCGATCTTGGGACGCGCGGCCGACATCGCCGCGATCAGGCTGGACTTGCCCGCCGAGGGATAGCCGACCAGCGCCACGTCGGCGACGGTCTTCAGCTCGAGCTGGATGGCGCCCTCGTAGCCGGGGGTGCCGAGCAGCGCGAAGCCGGGCGCCTTGCGCTTGGGAGAGGCCAGCGACGCGTTGCCGAGGCCTCCGCGTCCGCCCTCGGCGACGACGTAGCGCTCGCCGGGCGTGACCATGTCGTGCAGGACCTCGCCGTCGACCGACTTCACCACGGTGCCCAGCGGCACGGGCAGCTCGAGGGTCTCGCCGTCGTAGCCGGATCGGTGGTCGCCCATGCCGAAGCCGCCGTTGCCGCTGCTGCGGTGCGGCGAGTGGTGGTACGACAGGAGCGTGGTCACCTGGGGGTCGGCGACCAGCACGATGTCGCCGCCGTCGCCGCCGTTGCCGCCGTCCGGTCCGCCGAGAGGCTTGAACTTCTCGCGCTTCACCGAGACGCAGCCGTTGCCGCCCTTGCCCGCACGCAGGTGCAGTGTGACGGTGTCCACGAACGTGACCATGGGTGCTCCTTGTGAAGATGGCCCCTGAGCCTGACGGAGGGGCCTATACGCAGGAAGGGGCGAGCCGAAGCCCGCCCCGTTCCGAGAGTGTGTGCTGCGCTTACTGAGCGGCAGCGACGATGTTGACGACCTTGCGGCCGCCCTTCGTGCCGAACTCCACAGCGCCCGCCTCGAGGGCGAACAGCGTGTCGTCGCCGCCACGGCCGACGTTCACGCCGGGGTGGAAGTGCGTGCCGCGCTGACGGACGAGGATCTCGCCGGCGTTGACGGCCTGGCCGCCGAAGCGCTTCACGCCGAGTCGCTGTGCGTTGGAGTCACGACCGTTGCGGGTCGAGCTCGCACCCTTCTTGTGTGCCATTTCTCAGCTCCTCTTCGTGCTTACTTGATGCCGGTGATCTTGACGCGGGTCAGGTCCTGACGGTGGCCCTGGCGCTTCTTGTAGCCGGTCTTGTTCTTGTACTTCTGGATGATGATCTTCGGGCCGCGGAGATCGCCGAGGACCTCAGCCGTGACCTTGACCTTCGCCAGCTTGTCCGCGTCGGTGGTCACCGTGGCACCGTCGACGAGAAGCACGGCGGGAAGCTCGATCTTCTCGCCCTGGGCAGCCTGAACACGGTCGAGCTGAACGATCGTACCGACCTCGACCTTCTCCTGCCGGCCACCGGCGCGCACTACTGCGTAAACCACTTCATACCTGTTTCGTTGGGGAGCGGACTGCTCCGGGAATCTCACGGGAAGACTTCTGCTTGCGTACGACGCCTTCGCGAAGGGTGCGGACGCAAGACTTCTCCTGCCGCCCGGGGAGCAGACAGGGGTCTCGCACCAAAGGACTACTTTACCTGAAGCGAGGCCATGCCGCAAAGTGAGCGGCGGGGTGTGTCACGGGCCTAGGATCGCGACATGACCGTTCTCGTCGACGACCCGATCTGGCCGGCGCACGGACGGCTCTGGGCCCACCTGGTCTCCGACGCGGACCTCGGCGAGCTGCATGCGTTCGCGGCGGCGCAGGGACTCCCCCGGCGCGCCTTCGACCTGGACCACTACGACGTCCCCGAGGACGCGCTGCCGCGGCTCCTCGCCGCCGGCGCTGTGCACGTCGGCGGCAAGGAGCTCACAAGGCGGCTGATCGCCTCAGGACTGCGCGTCCGGGGCAGGGATCGACACTGAGTCGGATGCCGACTGGGCGGACGCCGAGCCGGCGGTGAGCATCGCCGTGGTCACGCGGCGGCGGTTGCGTCCCTGACCGGGAGCCTTCGGCTCGGGCAGCGCGTCGAGCACGGAGTCGAGCAGCTGCTCGGCCTCGGTCTTCGGCCCACGGCGCTCACCGCCGCGCTTGCGACGGCTCTTCTTGGGCCGCTCGGGCGCCTCAGGAGCCTCGGGGGCTTCCTGCGCCACCACGGGCACCTCGCCTGTGGTCGGCGCGATCGTGGAGGCCGCGATCGCGGCGAGAGCCGACTTCGCGCCCTCGGTGATGCTGTGGGTGCCGCCGTTCGCCGCTGCAGCCGGCTGAGCGGGAGCGGCCTGCGGAGCCTGCTGCGGAGCGGAGGAGCCGCGCGAGCGACGCCCCTGGCTGCTGCCGGCGGGGCCGCCGCGGTGCTTGACGACCGGGTCGTGGTGCACGACGACACCCCGGCCGGCGCACACCTCGCAGGGCTCGCTGAAGGTCTCCAGCAGCCCCAGGCCGAGCTTCTTGCGGGTCATCTGCACGAGCCCGAGCGAGGTGACCTCGGCGACCTGGTGCTTCGTGCGGTCGCGGCTCAGGCACTCCACCAGGCGGCGCAGCACGAGGTCGCGGTTGGACTCGAGCACCATGTCGATGAAGTCGACGACGATGATGCCGCCGATGTCGCGCAGGCGCAGCTGGCGCACGATCTCCTCGGCGGCCTCGAGGTTGTTCTTGGTGACGGTCTCCTCGAGGTTTCCGCCCGAGCCGACGAACTTACCGGTGTTGACGTCGACCACCGTCATCGCCTCGGTGCGGTCGATCACCAGCGAACCGCCCGAGGGCAGCCAGACCTTGCGGTCCAGGGCCTTCTCGATCTGCTCGGTGATGCGGTACGCGTCGAACGGGTCCACCTCGTCGGTGTAGGTCTCGACCCGCTCCAGCAGGTCGGGAGCCACGCTCTCGAGGTAGGCGCTGATGGTGCGGTGCGCGTCGTCGCCCTGGATGGTCATCCGGGTGAAGTCCTCGTTGAAGACATCGCGGACGATCTTCACCAGCAGGTCGGGCTCGGCGTGCAGCAGCGCGGGCGCCTGCTGGGTCTGCACGAGCTTCTGGATGTGCTCCCACTGCGAGGTGAGCCGCTGCACGTCGCGCGTCAGCTGCTCCTCGGTCGCGCCCTCGGCCGCGGTGCGGACGATCACGCCGGACGACTCCGGCAGCACCTCCTTGAGGATGCGCTTGAGGCGGGCCCGCTCGTTGTCGGGCAGCTTGCGCGAGATGCCGTTCATGGAGCCGCCGGGCACGTACACCAGGTACCGGCCGGGCAGCGAGATCTGGCTCGTCAGGCGGGCGCCCTTGTGTCCGACCGGGTCCTTGGTGACCTGGACGAGCACGCGGTCGCCGGGCTTGAGGGCGAGCTCGATGCGGCGCGGCTGGTTGCCCGTCTCGACGGCGTCCCAGTCCACCTCGCCGGAGTAGAGCACGGCATTGCGGCCGCGGCCGATGTCGACGAAGGCGGCCTCCATGCTCGGCAGCACGTTCTGCACGCGCCCGAGGTAGACGTTGCCGATCAGCGAGGCGTCCTGGTTGCGGGCGACGTAGTGCTCGACCAGCACGTTGTCCTCGAGCACGCCGATCTGGGTGCGACCGTTCTTGGCGCGCACGACCATCATGCGGTCGACGGCCTCGCGGCGGGCGAGGAACTCGGCCTCGGTGACCACCGGACGGCGGCGGCCGGCGTCGCGACCGTCGCGGCGGCGCTGCTTCTTCGCCTCGAGGCGGGTGGAGCCCTTGATGGCCTTCGGCTCGGTGATGTACTCGACCGTGCGCTGACGCTGGCGCGGCTCGTCGCGACCTTCGTCGCCCTCGCCGCCGCGGCGGCGACGGGTGCTGCTGCCGCGACGCGAGAACGCCGAGCCGCGCTCGTCGTCCTCGTCGTCGTGCGCGGCGGATGCCGGCAGCGGGACGATCTCGGGAGCGTAGAAGTGCAGCTGCGTGGAGACCTTGGAGACGAAGACCTCGGGCAGCAGCCCCAGGCTCACTGCGGTGACGGGCTCGGGCGCTGCGGGCTTCTCCTCCGCGGGGGCCCCGGCCTCCGCAGGCTTCTCGGCCTCGGCGGGCTTCTCGGCCTCGGCGGCCGGCTGCTCCGGCTCGACGGACTGCTCAGCCTCTGCGGCGTTCTCGCCCTCGGCCGGCGCGGATGGCTCGACCGCTGGCGCCTGCTCGGAAGCCGGCGTCTCGGCTTCCGCCGTCTCGGGCGCGGACGATCCGGACTCGGGCTCGCCCTCCGCCGTCGCCTCCGTCGAGGAGGCGTCCACCACGGGAGCGGCAGCCGACTCGCTCGCCGCCTCGGGCGCGGCATCCGGCTCCGCGACGACGGACTCGTCCGTCTCCGCGACCGGGGCGTCCTCGACTACCGGCTGCGCCGGCGTCGTGTCGAGGGTAGGGGTGTTCTTGTCATCGTTCTCATCGGCCATCTCTGGCTAGCTCCCTGCGCGGGCACTGCGTGCGCCGCGAAAACTCGTGCGGCGAAACAGCAGCCGCGAACTCAATCGGCATGCGATCCGCTCAGTGGCTGGATCGCGTGGGACATCCGGTCCCGAAGTCTTGTCGATGCGGCCGTGACTTCTCACGACGACACCTGTGACCATTATCGCATCCCGATCGTTCGACGGTGTCATCCGAGCGTGCGACGCGCGTCATGTCCTCACCCGAACCGCATAGCGAACGCTGGGATAATCCCGATATGACCGCACAGCGCACACGGCACATCGGGTACGGCATCTGGCTCATCATCGCGAGCGTGGTGGGCTGGTGGGCCGCCTTCCAGCTCACGATGGACAAGTTCATCAGTCTGGAGAACCCGAAGGCCGAGCTGGGCTGCAATCTGAGCTTCTTCGTGCAGTGCGGCGCGAATCTCGAGTCCTGGCAGGGCTCGGTCTTCGGCTTCCCGAACCCGATCATCGGCCTCACCGGCTGGATGGCCGTGCTCGTCATGGGCGTCGCCGTCGTCGCGGGAGTGCGGTTCCCGCGCTGGTTCTGGGGCCTGTTCGGACTCGGCATCACCGCCGCGTTCGCATTCATCGCCTGGCTCATCTGGCAGACGTTCTTCTCGCTGCACACGCTCTGCCCCTGGTGCGGTCTGACCTACCTCGTGATGATTCCGACCTTCCTCACTACGGTCGTGCACCTCGGCCGGAACGGGACCCTGTCGAAGAAGAAGTCCGTGCAGGAGGCCTTCGGTCGTCTGATGGCGTGGACGCCGCTCGCCTCGATCCTGTGCTTCGCGGTCATCGTGGCGATGTCGTACATGGCAGGTGGAGATCTGATCGGCGAGCTCCTGCGCCTCTTCTGATCCTGCGTCAATGAAAGAGGGACGCCCCGTCGGGGCGTCCCTCTTCCGTCTGCTCGGGGTTCAGCTGAACCAGATGCCGAGTTCACGAGCGGCCGACTCGGGGCTGTCCGAGCCGTGCACGAGGTTCTGCTGCACCTTCAGACCCCAGTCGCGGCCGAAGTCGCCACGGATGGTGCCGGGCGCGGCCGTGGTCGGGTCGGTGGTGCCGGCGAGGGAGCGGAAGCCCTCGATGACGCGGTTGCCGGCCAGGCGGATCGCCACGGACGGGCCGGACATCATGAACTCGAGGAGCGGCTCGTAGAACGGCTTGCCCTCGTGCTCGGCGTAGTGCGCCGCCAGCAGGTCGCGGTCGGGCTCGACCAGGCGGATGTCGACGAGCGCGTAGCCCTTCGCCTCGATGCGGGCGAGGATCGTGCCGGTCAGGCCGCGGGCGACGCCGTCGGGCTTGACGAGGACGAGGGTTTCTTCAGTGGCCATGTCATTCGCTCTCTGTGTGAGTCTCGGGCTGTGCGTGGGTGTCCGCCTGTCTGCGGTCCATCCGGGCCCCCACGATCGTCGCATATCCCCACATGCCGCCGAAAATCAGCGCGACGAGCGCGATGGCGGGGACGAGCAGGGCGGATGCCAGGACGAGCGCCTGCAGCACCCACCCGATCGCGATCGCGCCCGGGCGGGCGATCGCGCCGGACAGGGCGATCATCGCGACGGCGAGCACGATGCCGCCGACGATGCCCCACCAGGACGGGATCCCCTGCGGCAGCACGTTCAGTCCGTACACCGTCAGGCCGGCGAGGAAGACGACGATCGCCTCGAAGCCCAGCACGATCGCGCCCAGCTTCTGTGCGAGGGTGCGCGGAGTCCTGGAACGGGGCGCGCGCGAGGCCGTCATCCGCGCCATCCGCTCTTCCAGTCCTCCTCCTCGGAGAGCAGCAGTGCCTCGCCGGCGAGCACGATCGACCCGGCGATCACGACGGCGCGCCGCTCGGAGGCCGACGCCCACTCGCGCGCGGCGTCGACGGCCTCGGCGAGCGTGGGGTGCACGCTCGCGCGGCGGCCGCGCTCCTCGACCAGGTCGGCGATGGCATCCGCCTCCTCGGCGCGCTCGGAGTCGGGCGAGGTCGCGAACACCTCGGTGACGGCAGGCAGCAGGGTGTCGACGATGCCTGCGGTGTCCTTGTCGGCGAAGACGCCCAGCACCAGCCCCCACTCGTCGAAGTCGAAGCTGTCGTCCAGGGCGCGCGCCAGCGACGCCGCGCCGTGCGGGTTGTGCGCGGCATCCACGACCACGGTGGGCGCGATGCCGGCCAGTTGCAGGCGGCCCGGAGAGGTGGCGTTCTGCAGCCCGTCGGTGATGATCTCACCGGCGATGCGCTGCGAGCCGCCGCCGATCAGCGATTCCACCGCGACGACGGCGAGGGCCGCGTTGTGTCCCTGGTGCGCGCCGTACAGCGGCAGGTACTCGTCGGCGTACTCGCCTGCGAGCCCGCGGATGCTGATCATCTGTCCGCCCACGGCGAGCTTCTGCGCCGACAGGCCGAAGTCCTCGCCCTCGAACGCGATGGTCGCGCCCTTCTCTGCGGCGACCCGGCGCAGCACAGCCTCGGCCTCGGGCTTCTGCTCCGCGGAGACGACGGCTGCGCCGTCCTTGATGATCCCGGCCTTGACCTCGGCGATCTTCTCGATGGTGTCGCCCAGCCGGTCGGCGTGGTCCATGTCGATCGGGGCGAACACCGCCACGTCGCCGTCCGCGGTGTTGGTGGAGTCCCACGAACCGCCCATGCCGACCTCGAGCACGAGCACGTCGACCGGGGCATCCGCCGCCGCCACGAAGGCGAGCACCGTGAGCAGTTCGAAGAAGGTCAGCGAGGCGTCCCCGGCGGCCTCGAGCTCGGCGTCGACGATGCCGACGAAAGGCTCGATCTCATCCCACGCGTCGGCCACAGCGGCATCCGCGATCGGCTCGCCGTCGATCATGATGCGCTCCGTGAAGCGCTTCAGGTGCGGGCTGGTGAAGAGACCGGTGCGCAGTCCGTGGGCGCGCAGCAGGCTCTCGATCATCCGCGCGGTCGAGGTCTTCCCGTTCGTGCCGGTGATGTGCACGACGCGGTAGGTGCGCTGCGGGTCGTCGAGCAGGGTGAGGATGCGGGCGACCCGCTCCTTGCGGGGCTGCACCCAGCGCTCCCCCGCACGCTCCAGCAGCTTCTCGTAGACGGCGTCCGCCCTCTGCACGTCGCTCACTGCGCTGCTCCCGTCCGGGCGACGGCGACCGTGAAGTCGCCGCCGTTGGCGTAGGTGCCCTTGCCGATGACGTTCTCGAACTCGCTGTCCGCGAGCGCGTCGTCCGCACGCAGCAGGCTGTGCTCGACGGCCAGGGTCTCGCCCGCGACGTCCGCCAGCGCGAACGCCGACTCCACGGCATCCGCATCCGCGGCATCCGCGAAGCGCAGCTGCAGGCGGATCCGGTCGCTGACGTCGAAGCCGGCCTTCTTGCGGGTGTCCTGCACGGCGCGGATCACGTCGCGGGCCAGGCCCTCGGCCTCCAGCTCCGGCGTGGTCGCGGTGTCGAGCAGCACGAACCCGCCCGTGGGCAGCACGGCGAGCGCCTCACCCTCCGGTCGCCCGGTGGTCTCCAGCACGAGTTCGTACTCGTGCGGCTCCAGGGCGATGCCGTCGGCGGTCACGACGCCGGCGTCCTCGGTCCAGAAGCCCTCCTTCGCGGCGCGGATGACCTTCTGCACGTCCTTGCCCAGTCGGGGGCCGGCGGCACGGGCGTTGACGCTCAGTCGGTGGCTGATGCCGTACTCGCGCGCCGTGTCCTCGCCGAGCTTCACCAGCTCCACCGTCTTGACGTTGAGCTCCTCGCGGAGGATGCCCTCGAACTGCGCGAGATCGTCGGCGAGCGGCGAGACGACCGTGAGGCGGGCGAGCGGCAGCCGCACGCGCAGCTTCTCCTTCTTGCGCAGGGCGTTGCCCACGCTGGAAAGCTCGCGCACGGCGTCCATGGCATCGCGCACGTCATCCGCGGCGGGGAACGCGTCGGCATCCGGCCAGTCCGTCAGGTGCACGCTGCGCCCGCCGGTCAGTCCCTGCCAGATGCGCTCGCTGATCAGCGGCACGAGCGGCGCCGCGACCCGGGTGAGAGTCTCGAGCACCGTGTAGAGCGTGTCGAACGCCTCGGTGGCGGTCCCCTCCCAGAAGCGGTCGCGGGAGCGGCGGATGTACCAGTTCGTCAGCACCTCGGCGAAGTCGCGCAGGCGAGCGGATGCCGTGGTCGAGTCGAGGCCCTCCAGGTCGGCGCGCACATCGCGGACGAGGTCGCCGAGCCGCGCCAGGATGTAACGGTCGAGCACGTCGGTGGAATCGGTGCGCCAGGTCGCCTCGTAGCCGCCTTCCTTCGCGGCGTTCGCGTAGGTGGCGAAGAAGTACCAGGAGTTCCACAGCGGCAGCAGGAACTCGCGAACTCCGGCGCGGATGCCCTCCTCCGTGACCGCGAGGTTCCCGCCGCGCAGCACCGAGCTGGACATCAGGAACCAGCGCATGGCATCCGAGCCGTCCCGGTCCAGCACCTCGCTGACGTCGGGATAGTTGCGCAGCGACTTCGACATCTTGTAGCCGTCGGAGCCGAGCACGATGCCGTGGCAGCTGACCCCGGTGAACGCCGGACGGTCGAACAGGGCGGTGGAGAGCACGTGCATCACGTAGAACCAGCCGCGGGTCTGCCCGATGTACTCCACGATGAAGTCGGCGGGGGCGTGCGAGTCGAACCACTCCTGGTTCTCGAACGGGTAGTGCACCTGCGCGTAGGGCATCGAACCGGAGTCGAACCACACGTCGAAGACGTCCTCGATGCGGCGCATCGTGGACTTTCCGGTGGGGTCGTCGGGGTTTGGCCGCGTCAGGTCGTCGATGTACGGCCGGTGAAGGTCGACCTCGCCGTCCTCGTTGTGCGGGAGCGTGCCGAAGTCGCGCTCGAGCTCCTCCAGCGAGCCGTAGGCGTCCACCCGGGGGTAGGTCGGGTCATCGCTCTTCCAGATCGGGATCGGCGAGCCCCAGTAGCGGTTGCGGCTGATCGACCAGTCACGCGCGCCCTCGAGCCACTTGCCGAACTGGCCGTGCTTGACGTTCTCGGGCACCCAGGTGATCTGCTCGTTGTTCGCGAGCATCCGATCCTTGATGTCGGTCACGCGGATGAACCAGCTCGAGACCGCCTTGTAGATCAGGGGGTTCCGGCAGCGCCAGCAGTGCGGGTAGGAGTGCACGTAGCTCTGCTCGCGCAGCATCCGCCCCGCGGCGCGCAGCAGGCGGATCAGGGGCGTGTTGGCCTCCATCCAGAGCACGCCGGCGACATCGGTGACGTTCGGCAGGAACTTGCCGCCATCGTCCAGCGAGAGGATGGTCGGGATGCCCGCGGCGTTGGAGACGCGCTGGTCGTCCTCACCGTAGGCCGGCGCCTGGTGCACGATGCCGGTGCCGTCGGTGGTGGTGACGTAGTCGTCGACGAGGATGCGCCAGGCCTTCTCGGTACCCCAGGTCTCGGCGTCCGCGTAGTAGTCGAACAGTCGGTCGTAGGTGACGTCCTCGAGCTCCTTGCCGAGCACGGACCGGTCGGCCGCGGCGAGCGCCTCCTCGGCCGACTCGTAGCCGAGGTCCTTGGCGTAGCCGCCCAGCAGGTCGCGGGCCAGCAGGTAGCGGTGCGCGGCGGTCTCGGCGGGGTCGTCCCCCGTCACGACGTCGGCGGCGCCGTTCGGGCCGGCGGGGAGCACGACGTACTCGATGTCGGGGCCCACGACGAGGGCCAGGTTCGTCGGCAGGGTCCACGGGGTCGTCGTCCAGGCGAGGGCGCGCACCGCGGTGAGGCCGAGCGACTCGGCCTTGGCGCCCGTGAGCGGGAACGTGACGGTGACGGAGGGGTCCTGCCGGTCCTGGTACACGTCGTCGTCCATGCGCAGCTCGTGGTTGGACAGCGGCGTCTCGTCGCGCCAGCAGTACGGCAGCACGCGGTAGCCCTCGTAGGCGAGGCCCTTGTCGTAGAGCGTCTTGAACGCCCAGAGCACGCTCTCCATGTACCCGAGATCGAGCGTCTTGTAGCCGCGCTCGAAGTCGACCCAGCGGGCCTGACGGGTCACGTAGTCCTGCCATTCGCGCGTGTACGCGAGCACGGAGTCGCGCGCCTTCCCGTTGAAGACGCCGATGCCCATGTCCTCGATCTCGCTCTTCTCGGTGAGCCCGAGCTGCTTCATCGCCTCGAGCTCGGCGGGCAGGCCGTGCGTGTCCCACCCGAACACGCGGTCGACCTTCTTGCCGAGCATGGTCTGGAAGCGCGGGAAGAGGTCCTTGGCGTACCCGGTGAGCAGATGGCCGTAGTGCGGCAGGCCGTTCGCGAAGGGAGGACCGTCGTAGAAGACCCACTCGTCGGCGCCCTCGCGCTGCGCGATGGAGGCGCGGAAGGTGTCATCCGTCTTCCAGAAGTCGAGGACCTCGGTCTCGATCTCGGGGAAGCGCGGGCTCGGAGTGACGGCGGCCGGGCCGAAGGCCGTGCCTGAGGTGCGCGGATAGGTCATCGTGTCTCGCAGTGGTCGTGGGCGGATGCTGCTGCCGGGACGACCCGTGCTGCGACGGACCGCGGTACCACCCGACGTGCTTCTCGCGAAGCCACTCTCACTGCGGCGATGACGGGCCTGCCCCGCTCGGTTCTAGTGACCCCGCCGAGGCGGGACGTTCTTCCGAGAGCTCCCCGGTGATGGCCGGATCAGTGCTTGTCCGGCCATTCTACGCGCATCCGGTCAGGCTTCTGCCCCGATCGGAGCGAGCGCTTCGCGCGGGAATGTGCACCTCCTGCGGACAGATCCCGGAAATTCGTCCGCACGAAGCGCACATCTCCGCGCGAAGCGCACGGCAAAGTCAGGCGGCGAGGTGCAGTCCCTGCGCGACTGCACGCATGATGAGGTCCTGAACGGCCGGCCAGTCGAACATCACCTGCGTGTAGGACACCCGGATGACGTGATACCCGAGGAGCTTCAGCTCAGCGTCGTGCTTGATGTCCTCGGAGCGCTGCGCGCCGACATGATGCTTCCCGTCGATCTGCAGAACGAGCCGCGCGCCGATCAGGGCATCAACCCGATGACCGTGGATCCACGTCTGGATGCGCAGCGGCATACGCAGCCAGCGCAATCTCGTCCGCAGGTAGGTCTCGAGTCCGGCATCCGCGAACGGCGATGCCTCCGCCAGCACCCGACGTGCCGCGGGGCGCAACGGGAGACGTGACATGGCCGCCATCTCCACCAGGCCTTTGTTGAACGCCGAATCCCACGTGGCGAGAGCCTGCTCGAATGGCTCGCATTCGGCGATGTACGCGAGCACGTTCTCGATCGGATCGATGAGCGCGTCGGGATCGCGAGGGATCAGCGGCGCACCCCAATGCACCTTGGCTCGGACCGGCACGCGACCGCCCCGGGCCACCGGAACCGCGACATGCGGTTCACCCTGCGGATCATGGAGCCAGATGTCGTAGTGCTGCGCGGCGGTGCGGCAGGTCAGGACAAGGCCGAATGTCATCGCGTCGTGCAGCATCCGGGGCGTGCTCCTCACCGCGATCCAGCCGCGGCGCGGTCGAGTGAGCAGACCGCCTGCGACTGCGGCATCCACCGTGCGACGGCCGAAACCGCGCTCGGTCACCCGTGCTGTGCGCGCGTAGCCGCCGCAGTCGGAGATGAAGTCGACGAGGGCCGAGATCCGGGGAGCCATGACGACATGGTGCTTGACCCTGACGCGACCCGCACTCGGAATCCAGCGAATGTGGACGAATCGACCTGGAGGTCCGACTGTGCAGGCGAAATGGCCCTCATCGGCGCGAGCGCTTCGCGCGGGAATGTGCACCTCCCGCGGACAGATCCCGGAAATACGTCCGCACGAAGCGCACATCTCCGCGCGGAGCGCACGGCGAGGACGGTCAGGCTTCGCGGTGGTAGCCGTACAGGTCGGTCTGGACGCCGTTGATCCAGACGTCCGGTTCCGCGATGCGGACGGTGCGGGCGTACGCCTCGTCGACGACGGATGCCTCGAACCCGGCGTCCCTCAGCCGTGCGGCGAGCGCGTCGAGGTCGCCGTCGGCGAGGAAGCCCAGGCCGACCGCGGGCTCGGATGCCTCGTGGACTCCCACGGATCCGCCGCCGGCCGCGTGCAGCTCCGCCCAGCCGCCCCGGTCGGCCACGATGTCCGGGCGAAGTCCGAGCGCCTCCAGGACGCCGCGGGCCTCGGCGACGTCCTCCTGGAACAGGATCGGCTGCACCGCGATCGGGCCGGCGGTCGCACGGGCGCCTGCCGAGACGCTGATGCCGAGACCGGACGCAAAGCGCACGAGCAGCATGTCCCCGACGCCCTCCAGCGCGGTGCGGGTGACGTCGCGCCCGGCGAGCGCCTGCTGCACGGCGTCGAGGTCGTCGACCAGCAGGTGCAGATCCACGGTGCCGTCCGCGTGACCGTCGATCTCGCGATGCACGGCGAGCACGCCTCCCCTGTCGAACTCGGCCCAGTCGGCCTCCGGAGGGTAGGGTGCGACGAACCCGAGGACCTCGGCGAGGGCGTGCCAGCGCTCCGGGTGCCGGGCGTAGACGATCTGCTGCACGGTCGTCGTCACGATCCCGCCCCCTCCAGGTACTGCCGCAGCGCGCGCTCGACCAGCGCCGAGAGGCTGGATTCCTCGTCGATGGCCCGGTGCTTGACCGCGCGGACGACGTCGGGCGGCAGATAGACGTTGAACTGCACCTTCGCGTCACTTGACTGCATGCTAGCAACATAGCCGGAGCAGCAACAGGTCGGCAAGCCGTCGGTGCCCTCGCCTAGAGTCGAGCGCATGGCCCGCCGCAGTGAGGATCTCCGTCCGCCCCTCGTGTCCGCACCCGATCTGCCCGATCACCTGGCCCCCGCGCCGCCCCGCCGGAGCGCGGACCTGATCGCCGCGCTCATCGAGCTGGACGACGACGCAGACCTGGCGCACTCCTCCCTGGAGCAGTGCGTGCTCACCGGCAGCGCCGACTCCCTCGACCTGCGCGGCGCCACTCTCATGGATGTCGAGATGCGGGATCTGCGCGTCGCCGATCTTCCCGCACGTGCGGCCAGCCTGCGGCGGGTCCGCATCTCCGGCGGCCGGATCGGCACCCTCGACCTGACCGACACCCGCATCCACGAGCTCGAACTGCACGGCGTGCGCATCGACTACCTGACGCTCTCAGCCACGAAGGCCGTGGACGTGCGCATCGACGGATGCCGGATCACCGCGCTCGATCTGCCCGGCGCCACGCTCACCCGCGTCGCCTTCGACGACACGCATGCCGACGAGGTCGACTCCCGCGGGCTGCAGGCCTCGCACGTGGACCTCCGTGGTCTGGACGCGCTCTCGTTCCTCGACGTCGGCTCGCTGCGCGGCACGACCCTCAGCGTCCGGCAGGTGGAGCTGCTGGCGCCCGCGTTCGCGGCGTCCGCCGGGATCTCGGTGCGGGACTGACGCGACCCCGATCGCGTTCCGCGGGATCAGCGCCCTGCGGCGAGCAGTTCCCGGGTGAACGGATGCCGGGGGTCGGCGAACACGTCGGCCACCGCGCCCTGCTCCACGACCACCCCGTCCTGCATGACCAGCACGTCGTCGCTGACCGCGGCGACGACCGCGAGGTCGTGCGAGACGAACACCATCGTGAGCGCGCGTTCCCGCTGCAGGCTGCTGAGCAGGCCGAGCACACGCTGTCGCACCGTCGGATCCAGGGCCGAGACGGGCTCGTCGAGGACCAGCACCTGCGGGTCGGCGGCGAGCGCGCGGGCGATCGCGGCGCGCTGGCGCTGACCGCCCGAGAGCTCATGGGGGCGACGGCGTGCAAGCGAGCCGTCCAGGCCGACTTCCGCGAGCAGCTCGAGCGCCCGCTTCGTGCGGAGCGCGCGTGGCGCACCGGCTGCCTGCAGGGCCTCGCGCAGCGAGCGGCCGATCGTCCATCGCGGATCGAACGCACCGAGCGGATTCTGGTGCACCAGCTGCACCCGCTGCGGCGAGACCCATTCGAGTGCGCCGGAATCCGGATGCTGCACGCCGACGATCATGCGTGCGAGCGTCGTCTTGCCCGATCCGGACTCCCCCACCACACCCAGCGTGGTCCCTGCCCGCAGGACGAAGCTCGCCCCCACGACGGCGGGACGGTCGAACGACTTCGAGAGGTCCACGGCACGAAGCAGCGGTGCTCCCGAAGACGGCGACGCCGGTCGCGGGACCGGCGAGCTGGCCGCCACGAGCTCGCGCGCGTGATCGCTGCGGGGCGACCGCATCACCTCGTCCACCGCGCCCTGCTCGACGATGCGGCCGGCCTGCATGACGATCACTCTGTCGGCCACCCTGCGCACGGCCGCGAAGTCGTGGCTGATGAACACGACAGCGCGGCCGCTGTCCGCGATGCCGCGCAGGAGCTCCAGGATGCGGGCCTGCACCGTGGCATCCAGCGCCGTCGTCGCCTCGTCGGCGACGATCACCTCGGGATCGGCCGCGAGCGCGGATGCGATCAGCGCGCGCTGCCGGAGACCCCCGGAGAGCTCATGGGGCCGGCTGCGCACCCGGCGCTCCGCGTCGGGCATCGACACCGACTCGAGCAGCTCGAGCACACGCCCGCCGTCGGCACGCAGGCCGTGGATCTCCATCGGCTCGGCCACCTCGCGCCCGATGCGCCGGAGCGGGTCCAGCGCCGCCAGCGCGTCCTGCGAGACCAGGGCGATCCTGCGCCCGCGCAGCGACCGCCATCCGGATTCCCCCAGCCGCCCGGCATCCGTGCCGGCGACCAGCAGTCGCTCCGTCGTCGCCGACGCCCCGTCCGGGAGCAGCCCGAGCAGTGCCCGGGCGGTGAGCGACTTGCCCGCGCCAGACTCCCCGACGATCGCCACGCACTCCCCGGGCTCCACGGTGAACGAGACATCGTCCACCACGATGCGGCCGCCGAACGCGATGCGCAGCCCCTGCACGTCCACGGCGCTCATGCGGCCCGCCCTTCCATCCGCGCGCGCAGCGCCCGGCCCAGCACGGTCGCGCTGATGACGGTGAGGGTGATCGCGAGCCCCGGGAACACCGAGATCCACCAGGCCTGACCCAGCACGTTGCGGCCGCCGGCGAGCATGAGCCCCCATTCGGGCTGCGGCTCGGCGGGGCCGAGTCCCAGGAAGCTCAGGCCTGCGGCGGCGAGGATCGCCGAGCCGATGCCGATGGTGGCGAGCACGCTGAGGGAGCCCAGCACACCCGGGACGACGTGCCGGACGAACGCCCGCATCCGCCCGACCCCGAGGATCCGCGCGGCCTCGACGTGCTCGGCGACCCGCAGCGTGCGGGTCTGCGTGCGCGCCAGCCGGATGTACACCGGTACGGCCGCGATGGTCACCGCGATCGCGACGTTCGCGCCGCCCGGCCCGAGCACGGCCACGACGATCAGGGCGACCAGGAACTCCGGGAACGCCAGGAGGATGTCGGTCACGCGCATCAGCACGGCATCCGCCCACCGCGGTGCGATGCCGGAGAGCGCACCCACCGCGAGGCCGGTCACGAGCGCCAGTGCGGTGGCGAGCAGTCCGATGCCCGCCGAGCGCGCGGCGCCGTGCACGACGCGTGCGAGCACGTCCCGGCCGGACTGATCCGTGCCGAACAGGTGCGCGCCGCTGGGCGGCTGCAGCGCTGCACGGACATCCGTCTGCAGGGGGTCGTGCGTCGCGAGCAGATCGGGAGCGAATGCGGCCAGCGCGACGAGCGCGAGATACAGCCCCGCGATCCAGAGCCCGGCCGCCTTCATCGCCGCTCCCCGATCGCGGGTGCCTCGAAGCGCCCCGACGCGCCCAGGCGCGGGTCGATGAGCGGATGCAGCAGCTCCACCACCACGTTCACGATCACGAACACGAGCGCGCTGAGCATGATGATCCCGGCGACCACGGGCAGGTCTCGGTTGACGATCGCGGCCAGCGTCACGCGCCCGAGGCCGGGGCGCGCGAACACGGTCTCGACGAGCACGGCCCCGCCGAGCAGCGAGCCGACCAGGTACGCCGTGAGGGTGAGGGCGCTCGCGGCGCCGTGGCGGAGGGAGTGCCGCAGCACGAGCCGAGCCGGGGTCGCGCCGCGGGCTCGAACGGTCTCCGCGAACGGCTGCCGCTCGGCCGCATCGATCCCGTCGCGCAGGACCTGCCCTATCAGGGCCGCGACGGGAAGAGCCAGGGTGACCGCCGGCAGGACGAGCGTCGCCGGTGTCCGCGACCCCGCGACCGGGAACCAGCCGAGCGTGAACGCGAACACCGCCAGCAGCAGCAGCCCGATCCAGAACACGGGCGATGACAGCACGATCAGCTCGGCTGTCACGACCACGCCCCGCGCGACCCCGCGCCGGGCGAACAGAGCCGCCGCGAGCGCCAGCACGAGCGCGATCAGGAGCGCCAGGACGGTCAGCTGCACCGTGGGGCCGAGCTGGCGCCCGATGACCTCGGTCACCGGCATCCGCAGCTGGTACGACCGCCCGAGGTCGCCGTGCAGGAGCCCGCCGAGGTACGACAGGTACTGCACCAGCGGCGGACGATCCAGGCCCAGATCGGCGCGGATGCCGTCCTTGACCTCCTCGCTCACCTGTGCCTGCGGACCCAGCATGACCGAGACCGCGTCGCCCGGGATGATCCGGAACGCCAGGAAGGCGAGCGTCGCCGCGCCCCACAGGACGACGACGACGGATGCCAGGATCCCGGCGCTCCGGATCAGTGCGCGCGACACGTCGGAACGCGACTCAGCCGGCCAGGCTCGCGGTGTAGAACTGCGGACGCCCGTACAGGTCGTAGGTCAGGCCCTTGACGTCCTTGTCCGACGCGGTGATGAGCGACGAGACGTACAGCGGCACGATCGCGACGTGCTCGGCGTTCCACTGCTGCACTTGCTGGTAGATCTCCGCGCGGGCGGCCGGATCGGTGGTGGACAGGCCGTCCTGCAGGAGCTTGTCGACGGCCGGGTCGCTGACCTGGGATGCGTTCTGGAACCCGTCCGTGCCGAGGTGGTTGCGCAGCAGGTCGGCGTCGACGCCGGAGTAGTCCCAGTCGGTGAGGTCGTAGGTCTTCGGACCGTACTGCTCGTTGTAGGCGGCGGGCTCCAGGGTCTCGCGCACGACCTCGAAGCCGACCTTCTTCAGGTCGGACTGGATGGCGTTCGCCATGGCCGTGTGCTCGTCGGAGACCGGGGTCCAGGCGATCCAGCGCGCGGACAGGCGCTTGCCGTCCTTCGTGCGGTAGCCCTCGGCGTCGCGAGTGGTCCAGCCGGCCTCGTCGAGCAGCTGGCCCGCCTTCTCCGGGTCGAACTTCCAGGTGCCCTCGAGCGCCTTGTCGTAGCCCGGTGTGGTCGGGCCGAGGATGCTCCAGGCCCGCGGGAACTCGCCGAAGAAGATCTGCTTCACGGCGGCGTCCACGTCGATCGACAGCTCGAACGCCTGGCGCACCTTCTGGTCGGCGAAGACGCCGTACTTCTCGTTGAGGAACAGCGAGTACGGCAGGCCCGGGTACTCCTTGGCGCTGACCGTGACGCCCTTGCCCAACTGCTTCACCGTGCTCGGCGGGAGCTGGCTGGCGACCTGCGCCTCGCCGGAGCTGAGCACCCCGGCGCGGACGGAGGCCTCGGGCAGGATCTCCACGCGCAGCGTCTTGACCTTCGGTGCCTTGGCGCCGTCGGGGCCCCAGGCGTAGTCGTCGTTGCGGGTGTAGACGATCTCCTGGTCGGCCGTGTACTCGGCGAGCTTGAACGGTCCGGTGCCGATGTTCACGTCGGGGCCGCCGGCCTTGAGCTGTGCGGCCGAGTCCTTGAGGACCTTGGGCGACCAGAAGCCGAGCTGGGCGGTGCTGGCCGCCTGCAGGAACGGCGCGTAGGGAGAGGTGAAGTCCACCTCGACCGTGTGGTCGGAGATGACCTTGGTGCCCGCGTACAGCTCGCCGCCGAGCATGGCCGCCGCGGACGCGGACTCGGTCTTCGGGTCGATGATGCGGTCGAAGTTCGCCTTGACGGCCGCGGCGTCGAACGGGGTGCCGTCGGTGAAGGTCACGTCGTCACGCAGCTCGAACGTGTACGTCTTGCCGTCGTCGGAGACCTTCCAGCTCTTCGCGAGCCACGGAGAGAACGAGCCGTCGGCCTCCTGGAACACCAGGGAGTCGAGCACCTGACGCTGCACCATGGCGGAGACGTCGAGCTGGCTGGTCTGCGGGTCCATGTGGCCGTTGGAGAGGTTGGCGCCCTCGATCGCCCAGCTGAGCTCGGCGTCGGGATCTGCCGCGGCATCCGTCCCGCCGGAGGTGGCGGGTCCGGCGCAGGCGCTGAGGATGAGTGCGGATGCTGCGGCGAGAGCCGCCAGCGGAAGAAGCCGGCGCACAGGGAAGGAAGGCATTCGGGAACCTCGGGAGAGTGCGGAAAGGGTGACGTTCCATCCTATCCGCGGTTTCTTGGACCGGGTCGATCTACGTCGCACTCGCGGATGCCCGGTAGACTCGCCCCACAACCCACACTCAGGCACGCTCACACAGTGCCGCACACATCGCTCAAGGAGACCCCTATGTCCGTCATTCCCGACAAGCCCGCACTCGAGGGTCTCGAAGCGAAGTGGGGTGAGCGCTGGTCCGAGCAGGGGACGTTCCTGTTCGACCGCCTTCGTGCCGCCGAGGCCGGCCGCACCGGCGTGTACTCGATCGACACTCCCCCTCCCACGGCATCCGGCAGCCTGCACATCGGTCACGTGTTCTCGTACACGCACACCGACATCAAGGCCCGCTTCGAGCGGATGCGCGGCAAGAACGTCTTCTACCCGATGGGATGGGACGACAACGGACTGCCCACCGAGCGCCGCGTGCAGAACTACTACGGCGTGCGCTGCGAT
Source organism: Microbacterium sp. 22195 (assembly GCF_052056515.1). Taxonomy (NCBI): domain Bacteria; kingdom Bacillati; phylum Actinomycetota; class Actinomycetes; order Micrococcales; family Microbacteriaceae; genus Microbacterium; species Microbacterium sp. 22195. The sequence continues at coordinate 180,921 of NZ_JBQEPE010000001.1, read as the reverse complement.
CCGTCCCTCCCCTACGACCCCGACTTCACGCCCCCGTTCGAGGGCGGCGACAACAAGTCCTCCCGCGCCGCCGACCAGCTGCCGATCAGCCGCCGCAACTTCATCGAGCTCTGCGAGAAGCTGACCATCGAGGACGAGAAGCAGTTCGAGGCCCTGTTCCGCCAGCTGGGACTCAGCGTCGACTGGACCCAGACCTACCGCACGATCTCCGACGACACGATCCGGCAGAGCCAGCTGGCGTTCCTGCGCGGGCTGGAGCGCGGCGAGGCCTATCAGTCGCTCGCCCCGACGCTCTGGGACATCGACTTCCGCTCCGCGATCGCGCAGGCCGAGCTCGAGGACCGCGAGCAGCAGGCCGCGTACCACCGCGTCGCGTTCCACAAGAGCGACGGATCGGGCGACATCCAGATCGAGACCACCCGGCCCGAGCTGCTCGCCGCCTGCGTGGCCCTGGTCGCGCACCCGGACGACGAGCGCTACCAGCCCTTCTTCGGCTCCACCGTGCGCACGCCGATCTTCGACGTCGAGGTGCCCGTGCTGGCGCACCACCTCGCGCAGCCCGACAAGGGCTCCGGCATCGCCATGATCTGCACCTTCGGTGACGTGACCGACATCATCTGGTGGCGCGAGCTGGACCTGCCCAACCGCACGATCCTCGGCAAGGACGGCCGCGTGCTGGCCGACGCACCCGAGGCGATCGTGTCGGATGCCGGCCGGGCGGCGTATGCGGAGCTCGCCGGCAAGACCGTGTTCAGCGCCCGCAAGTCGATCGTGGAGCTGCTGCAGGCGTCCGGCGACCTCATCGAGGTGGGGAAGCCCTTCAACCACGCCGTGAAGTTCTTCGAGAAGGGCGACCGCCCCCTCGAGATCGTCTCGACCCGCCAGTGGTACATCCGCAACGGCGCCCGCGACGAGAAGCTGCGCGACGACCTGCTCGAGAACGGCCGCCAGATGGCCTGGCATCCCGACTTCATGCGCGTGCGCTACGAGAACTGGGTCGGCGGCCTGACCGGCGACTGGCTGATCTCGCGTCAGCGCTTCTTCGGCGTGCCGATCCCGCTCTGGTACGGCCTCGACGAGAACGGCGAGCGCGACTACGACCGCGTGATCACCCCCTCGCACGACTCGCTGCCGATCGACCCGACCAGCGACGTGCCCTCCGGCTACACGGCGGAGCAGCGCGGCGTGCCCGGCGGCTTCGACGCCGAGCAGGACATCTTCGACACCTGGGCGACCTCCTCGCTCACCCCGCAGCTGGCCGGCGGCTGGCAGCGCGACGAGGACCTGTGGAACCTGGTCGCTCCGTTCGACCTGCGCCCGCAGGGCCAGGACATCATCCGCACCTGGCTGTTCTCCACCATGCTGCGCTCGACCCTCGAGGACCAGCGCGCACCGTGGAGCAACGCGGCGATCTCCGGCTTCATCGTGGACCCCGACCGCAAGAAGATGTCGAAGTCCAAGGGCAACGTGGTCACTCCCGCCGACATCCTCGACAAGCACGGCTCGGATGCCGTGCGCTACTGGTCGGCCTCCAGCCGCCTGGGCATGGACGCGGCGTTCGACCCGCAGAACCCGACGCAGGTCAAGATCGGCCGGCGCCTCGCGATCAAGATCCTCAACGCCGCGAAGTTCGTGCTCTCGTTCCCGGTGCCGGAGGGCGCGCAGGTCACGCACGCTCTGGACGCCTCGATGCTCGCCACCCTCGACCGGGTGGTTCGCGAGGCCACCGCGGCGTACGAGAACTACGACCAGGCCAAGGCCCTCGAGGTCACCGAGGCGTTCTTCTGGGCGTTCTGCGACGACTACCTCGAGCTCGTCAAGGAGCGCGCCTACGACCAGACCGACGTGGGCCAGGCATCCGCCGCCCTCGCGCTACGGCTCGCCCTGTCCACCCTGCTGCGCCTGCTCGCACCGATCGTGTCGTTCGCGACCGAGGAGGCGTGGAGCTGGTTCGAGGAGGGCTCGATCCACACGGCGTCCTGGCCCGAGGCACTGGACATCGAGGGCGACCCCGCCGTGCTCGCCACTGCGAGCGAGGCCCTGGTCGGCATCCGCCGGGCCAAGACCGAGGCGAAGGCCTCGCAGAAGACCCCGGTGGCGACCGCCACGATCGCGGCTCCGGCTGCGAAGATCGAGGCGCTGCGAGCGGCGGCCGACGACCTGCGCGCCGTGGGTCGGATCGCCGAGCTGGGCTTCGCCGAGGCCGAGGAGCTCGCCGTGACCGCGATCGAGCTCGCCCCGGTGGAGGCCTGATCATGCAGCTCGGAACGCGGTGGGCGACCGGGGCGGAGCCGCCGGCATCCGTCCCCGCCGAGCTGCGCCCCACGATCGCCGAGGTCGAGGCGCGCGGCCTGGCCGGTCACTGGACCCTGACCTGGCTGGAGGGCCGCCCCCTCGCCGAGCTGGATGCCGGGTGGGAGGTCCTGCTCACGGCATCCGGCGAGGTCATCGCCAGGCCGTTCGAGGACTGATCGCTCACACCCCGTTTCACCGCCGAGACCCCGGCCTGCAGACGTCTGCAGGCCGGGGTCTCGACGACAGTACGGGGTCTCGGCGATGGTGCGAGGCGTCAGCGGCGCGGGCGCGAGCCGATCGCGAGCAGCGCGCAGTCGAGGGCGCGGGGGTCCTGCCTGCGGGCCTGCTGCTCACGCAGCATGTCGAGTGCGATCTCCCTGCGCTCCGCGCGCAGCAGGCGGCGGTTCTCGGTGTACGCGGTGATGGCGTCGGCGATCTTCAGCAGAGCGCGCTCGGCGGTCGTGGGTGAAGCGAGGTGAAGCGTTGCGGCGGTCATGATCACTCCTGATTCGTCGTGTCGCGGCTGCTCGCCGCGGGAAGGTCGAAGATCTCGGCGCGCAGTGAGACGCGTCGGGTTCCCGGCATGCCCTCCTGGCCGCGATAGCGCTCGATGGCGGCGTCGACCGTGTCGGAGAGCTCCTGCTTGAGCTCGGTCATCTGCTCGGGGGTGAGATCGAGCATCGTGGTCATCACGAGCCCGGCATCCCGCCATTCCTCGGGCTGGTCCGAGATGGACCGGTTGAGGTAGTCCATCAGCGTCTGATGGCGCAGACGGAAGAACTCCGAGGTGACGATCTGCGCCGCCGCCCGGTTGGCGGGCGACATCTTCTCATCGGGACCGGGCAGGTTGATGCGCCCCTTCGGACGCTCCCACCACCGCTCGCGCGCGGTCCCCCGTCCCTCGACCTCGCGGATGAGATCCTTCGCGGCCAGCGCCCGCAGGTGATAGCTGGTGGCGCCGGAGGTCTCGCCGATCAGGGCCGCGAGACTGCTCGCGGTCTGCGGACCGCGCTCGCTGAGCAGATCGTAGATGCGCACACGCAGCGGATGCGCGAGCGCCTTGAGCGCTCCCGCATCGAGCGTCCGTCCCTCTTCATGCTCCGTCATAGATGCAAAGATACTCTTGCAAATATTTCTTTGCAAGGATTTCTTTGCAGAGTTTTCTCGGCACCGGGGTTCCGGGCAGGCCGTCCCTCAGCGGATGCTCGCGCGAGGAGGAACGTCACCCTGCCACGACAGCCGGAACTCCCAGGGGCCGCGCCGCAGCACACGGACGCCGTCCGGCGCCGTCTCCCGCGCGGCATCCACGGGAGTCGCCTCGAAGACCGGGCCTCCCGCGCTCTGCTGCCAGGTGCGCAGCCGCTCCGCCATCCGTTCGGCGAGAACAGGGCCATCGGACCCGAACGATCTCACGAAGACGTCGACGCCATCGCCGGCCAGACGATGATCGATCACCGCGAGGCCGTCGTCCGCGAGCCAGACCGGTGTCCTCATCCACGATGCTCCGGGGAATCCGTTCGCCTTGCTCCGTGATGCGCTGCGGATCGAACCTGCGCGCTCCGATCCGCACAGCAGTCGCAGGAAGAGAGGCAGATACTCAGATCCCATGATCTGATGCGTCACGGCACCGGACGCCTCCCCCTCCCGCGACAGCACCGAGGCCAGCCATTCTGCGTCCAGATCACGATGGGAGCGAGAACGACATCGTCGCTCCGGATCTCCTCGGGCTCGTCGCCCTCTGCACCCGCTCCGCGCGCGCCGACGAATCCGCCGCCGAACGAGGTCCTGCCGATCAGCCTGTTGCCGTCCCATTCGAGCGCCCAGCCGCATCCGACGCCGCAGATGCTCATCGGCGCGACCACTCGACCGCCTGGAGGCAGCGCGTCAGGCAACCAGGCGGGGAGCGTCCAGGTGTCGACGGTGAACTCGACCAGATCGAAAGAGCCCGCCGCGATCGCCGTCCCCGCCTCCCAGGCGTCGATGCGATCCACTCGCACCGGCACGGGCGTGGGGTGCCGCCCCAGCGAGGCTCGAGCGCGCTCGACGACCCGCTCGTCGATGTCCACCGTCCAGACGGATCCGCGCGGCGCGACCATCTCGGCCAGCAGCGCGGCGTTCGAACCCCCGGAACCGATCTCGAGCACGTCCTCACCGGGCAGAGGCGCGGCGACCTCGAGCATCAGCGCCTGCATCGAAGGAGCAGAGACAGTGCTGACCTTGACGCCGTCATCCTCCGCGACGGTATGCGTGCGATCCGCGTAGACCTCCTCGAGCGGCACGTCCGGGACGAATGCCGTGCGTCTCACTCGCTCGAACGCGCTCCGCACCCGTTCTGAGCGGATGCTCCCCTGCTCGGTCAGCTGATCGATCAGTCCTCGTCGCGCGGTGATCTCGGCATCCATGATCCGATCATGCACGGAGGCTCCGACATACCCCTCAGGCTCAGTCCACCGCTGCGCGCGCCGCGACGAAGGCGGCCACGCAGCGCTCCACCTGCTCCGGCGTGTGCGCCGCGGAGAGCTGCACGCGGATGCGGGCGAGACCACGCGGCACCACCGGGAAGCTGAACGCCGTGACGTACACGCCGTGCGCCTGCATCGCCTTCGCGATCCGCGCGGTGAGCGCGGCGTCGCCGAACATCACGGGCACGATCGGGTGCTCCCCCGGCTGCAGGTCGAAGCCCTCCTCCGTCATCCGCCTGCGGAACAGCGCGGCGTTCTCACGAAGGCGCGCGCGCAGATCGGCGGAGCCCTCCACCAGGTCCAGCGCGGTGAGCGTGCCCGCGACGATCGCCGGGGCGAGGGTGTTCGAGAACAGGTACGGACGCGAGCGCTGGCGCAGCAGCGCCACGATGTCGCGGTGCGAGGCGACGTAGCCGCCGGATGCCCCGCCCAGCGCCTTGCCGAAGGTGCCGGTGTAGATGTCGACGCGGTCCGACACCCCGCACAGCTCGGGAGTGCCACGGCCGTTCTCGCCGATGAAGCCCACCGCGTGCGAGTCGTCCACGAACACCAGGGCGTCGTACTTCTCCGCGAGGTCGCAGATCTCGGGCAGCTTGGCGATGTAGCCGTCCATCGAGAACACGCCGTCGGTCACGATCACGCGGAAGCGGGCATCCGCGGCATCCTTCAGCTGCTGCTCGAGATCCGCCATGTCGCTGTTGCGATAGCGGAACCGGCGGGCCTTGGACAGGCGGATGCCGTCGATGATCGAGGCGTGGTTCAGCTCGTCCGAGATGATGGCGTCCTCTGCGCCGAACAGGGTCTCGAAGACGCCCCCGTTCGCGTCGAAGCACGAGGAGTACAGGATGGCGTCGTCGGTGCCGAGGAACGCCGACAGGCGCCGCTCGAGCTCGAGGTGCTGCTCCTGCGTGCCGCAGATGAAGCGCACGCTGGCCATGCCGTAGCCCCACTCGTCGAGCGCGCTCTTGGCGGCATCCACGATGCGAGGGTCGTCGGCGAGGCCGAGGTAGTTGTTGGCGCAGAAGTTCAGCACCTCGGTGCCGTCGGCGGTGATCTCGGCGCTCTGGGGGCCGCGGATGCCGCGCTCGCGCTTGGTGAGCCCGGCCTCCTCGATGCCGGCCAGCTCTGCGGCCACGTGGTCCTTGAAAGTCGTGTACATCTCGGTTCCTTACAGCTCGGTCCAGTCGAGGATGATCTTGCCGGTGCCGGCGGATGCCGCGGCGGCGAAGCCCTTCTCCCAGTCGCGCGCCGGGATGACCTCGGCGATGACGCGGCTGATCGAGTCGCGCAGCACGGCACTTGTCTGCAGCATGGCCCCCATGGCGTTCCAGGTCTCGAACATCTCGCGGCCGTAGATGCCCTTGATGGTGAGCATGTGCGTGACCAGCTTGCCCCAGTCGATGTCGAATCCGGCGCTGGGCAGGCCGAGCATGGCGATCCGGCCGCCGTGGTTCATGTTGTCGATCATGGCGGGCAGCGCACTCGGGGCACCGCTCATCTCGAAGCCGATGTCGAACCCCTCGCGCATGCCGAGGGCGGTCTGCGCCTCGCGGATGTCGTGCTGGGAGACGTCGATGGCCTGGTCGGCGCCCATGGTCAGCGCCATCTCCAGGCGCGGGCCGCTGACGTCGGTCGCCGTGATGAAGCGTGCTCCGGCGTGCCGGGCGACGGCGATCGACATCAGCCCGATCGGACCGCAGCCGGTGACCAGCACGTCCTCGCCGACGAGCGGGTACGTCAGCGCGGTGTGCACGGCGTTGCCGAGCGGGTCGAAGATCGCGCCGAGCTCGGGAGTCACGTCGTCGTGGTGCACCCAGACGTTGGTCGCGGGCAGTGACACGTACTCGGCGAACGCGCCGTCGCGCTGCACACCCAGACCGATGGTGCGGATGCACATGTGCCGGCGGCCGGCGCGGCAGTTGCGGCACGTGCCGCAGACGATGTGCCCCTCGCCGGACACCCGGTCCCCGACCTTGATGTCGCGCACCAGCGGACCGATCTCGACGACCTCGCCGTAGAACTCGTGGCCGGGGGTGAGCGGGGCGTTCACGGCGGACGCCGCCCAATCGTCCCAGCGGAGGATGTGCAGATCGGTGCCGCAGATGCCGGTGCGCAGCACCCGGATGACGACCTCGTCAGCTCCTGCGGTGGGGTCCGGACGGTCGACGAGCTCGAGGCCGGCGGCGGCCGCCGGCTTGAAAAGGGCCTTCATACTTCGATGAGACCGCATCCGAACATGAAGATCAATCGCCACTCTCTGGACAATTGATGAAGATCGTCTTCATGATTGACTGGAACCATGAACCTGCAGCAGCTCCAGATCCTGCGTGAGCTCGGCGCGCTGGGCAGCGTCACCGCCGTGGCCGAGGCGCTGCGCGTCTCGCCGTCCGCTGTCTCGCAGCAGCTCGCAGCGCTGCAGCGCGGCTTCACGACCCCGCTCACGCGGAAGCAGGGCCGGACGCTGGTGCTGACGCCCGCCGGCGAGGTTCTCGCCGACGCCGGCGCGACGGCGCTCGACGCGATGGCCGCCGCGCGCACCGCAGTGGACCGCTTCGAGGCAGCGCCGTCGGGCGTGGTGACGGTGAGCGGGTTCCTCAGCGCTGCGCAGGCGCTGTTCGGCCCGCTCGTGCGCGAGCTCGGCACCGGCGACGACGCGCCCACGATCCGGTTCACCGACGAGGACGTGGCCCAGAGCGAGTTCCCCGCGCTCACCGCACGCTACGACCTGGTGCTCGCGCACCGCATGGAGCACAGCGCGCCGTGGCCGCGCAGCGGAATCCGCTCCGTGCCCCTGGCGACCGAACCGCTCGACGTCGCGCTCGCCACCTCGCATCCTCTCGCCGGCAGGGATTCGCTGACGCCCGAGCAGGTGGTGGGAGAGCGCTGGGTCACCAGCCGCACCGGCTACTCCCCCGACGACGTGCTGCGCACCATCTCGGCCGTCACCAACCGGCCCGTCGAGATCGTGCACCGCATCAACGACTACGGCGTCGCGGCCGCAGTGATCTCCGCCGGCGGCGTGGTCGGGATGCTGCCGCGCTACACCTCGGTCGCGGCCGGCGTCACCGGCGTGGTGCGCCTGCCGCTCGACGGCGTCAGCACCAACCGCATGATCGACGTGCTGGCACGCCCGGAGAACCTGCACCGTCGGTCGGTGCGCCTGGTCGCCGAGGCGCTCGAGCGGGTGATGGCGGCGCTGGCCGCCTGAACGTGCGGGAGGGCCGGGACGGAGGTGCTCCGTCCCGGCCCTCCCCGGATCCGCCGTCAGCGGGTCACTTCCCGCAGGTGACCTGCGTGCGGTAGATCTGCATGTCGCCTCCGGCCGCGTGCGGGGTCACGCACTCGGTGTGGGCGATGTACATCACCTGCTGGTACAGGGGCTGGATCACCTGGTCGGCGAGGATGCGGTCCTCCGCCTTCTGCCAGAGGGCGTCGGACTCCTCCTGGGTCGGCGCGGCGAGTGCGCCGTCGACGGCGGCCTGACCCTCCGCGTCCGTGTACTGCAGGCGGTAGTTCGCGTCGACGTACACCGATGCGATCCACTCCGACGCAGCCGGGAAGGACGAGCCCCAGAGCTGGATGACGGGGCCGTCCAGCTTGTAGGAGTTGATCGTCTCCGATAGCGCGGCAGACGGCACCGGCTTCGGCTCGACCTCGAGCCCGATCTCCTTCGCGGAGTTGGAGACCGCCAGTGCGGTCGCGGCATCCGTCGTGTTCTCGGAGGAGTAGTTCAGCGGGATGCTGCCGGTGAAGCCCGACTTCGCGATGAGCGCCTTCGCGGCAGCCGGGTCGAACGTGCAGTACTGCCCGCAGGCATCCTCACGGTAGGCGGACACCGAGTTCGGCATCAGCGAGCCCGCCGGGACGGTGGCGTCCTTGAACAGGTCCTTCGAGATGCTCGCGCGGTCGACGATCATCGAGAACGCCTGACGCACCTCGAGCGGATACGTCTTGTCGAGGTAGGTCGGCCAGGTGAAGTACGTCTCCAGCGTGTTGCGGTCGATCGCGGTCAGGCCCTTCTCGCCGAGGGAGTTCCGGCCCTGGGCGATGAGCCCCGGCGGCAGGCTGCGGAGCACGTCGGCGTTGCCCGCGACCACGTCCTGGTACGCGGTGTTCGTGTCGGTGTACACGCGGAACGTGATCTGGTCGGCGGCGCCCTTCGGAACCCAGCCCTTGTACTTCGGATCCCTCTTCAGCACGGCCTCGACCTGCGGGTCCAGCTTCTCGAGCGTGTACACGCCGTTGCCGATCGGCTTCTTGTCATAGGCGACCGGGTCGGCGAACGCGCTCTCGGGCATCGGACAGAACGCCAGCTGCGAGAGGATGTACGGCACGTCGTTGTTCGGCGTCTTCATCTCGATCGTGAACGTGTGCTCGTCCTCGAGCCTGATGCCCGAGAACTCCGTGGCGGTGGCCTCGCCCTCGGCGGGGTTCAGCTCGTCGTAGCCCTTGATCGGACCGTACGCGTAGTTCGAGGGCATCCCGTTCTTGCCTGCACCGACGAAGTTGAAGGTGTCGACATAGGTCTTCGCGGTGATCGGCGTGCCATCCGAGAAGGTGTGGCCGTCCGCGACCTTCACCGTCCAGTGCACCTGGTCCTCGCTCTCGAGCGACTCGGCACCGCGCATGAAGACCTTTCCGTCCTCCTCGATGCCCGTCAGCGGCTCGCAGAGCGCCATGGCGATCTGGCTTCCGGGGTTCTGCGCGCCGGTGATGCGGCCGATCTCGCCGTTGTTGACGGCGACGAAGGACGTCTTGCCATCGCCGGCGTCGGCGGTCTGACCGAGACATCCGGTCAGCATCGTCGCGCACGCTGCGGCGGCGACGATGCCGACCGCGATGCGGCTGGTGGTGCTTTTCATCAGGTGTTCCTTTCGGATGGGGAGGGTGAGGCGGAGATCGTGGAGACCATGCCGACACGGGACAGGGTGATCTGCGCCGCGAGATGGCAGGATGCCCGGTGCTCGGGCCGTCCGCCCGGGACGGCGTCGAGAGCCGGGACGTCGGTGGCGCACCGTTCGATCGCCGCATAGCAGCGGGTGTGGAACGGGCAGCCGGGCGGCGGGTCGATCGGCGAGGGCGGATCGCCTTCGAGCACGACGCGCTCCAGGCGCTCGTTCGGCGCCAGCTTGCGGGGAATGGCGGAGAGCAGCGCCCGGGTGTAGGGGTGGGCGGTGGCGCCGTACACGTCGTCGCAGTCGCCCTGCTCGACGACCTTGCCCAGGTACATCGTGACGATGCGATCGGACATGTGCTGCACGACGTCGAGGTCGTGCGCGATGAAGATGATCGACAGACCGAGTTCGCGTTTCAGCCGGTTCAGCAGGTTCAGCACCTGCGCGCGCACGGAGATGTCCAGCGCGGACACCGGCTCGTCGCACACCAGCAGCTTCGGCTCGACCGCCAGGGCCCGGGCGATGCCGATGCGCTGGAGCTGCCCGCCGGAGAACTCGTGCGGGTAGCGATGCGCGTGGTCGGGGTTCAGACCCACCTGCGCGAGCAGCTCCTCGACCCGCGCCGCCACATTCGATGCGGGCAGAAGCCGGTGCGTGGTGATCCCCTCCGCGATCGACTGGCCGACCGAACGGCGCGGATCGAGAGACGCGTGCGGATCCTGGAACACCATCTGCACCTGGCGGTGCAGCAGAGACTTCCGGTCGGAGTGCGACATCGCCGAGACGTCGGCTCCGTTCCAGCGCACCGTGCCCTCGCTGGGCGCCTCCAGCCCGCAGATGATGCGGGCGAGCGTGGACTTGCCGCACCCGGACTCCCCCACCAGGCCGACGGTCTCGCCCTCCTCGACGGTGAAGTCGACGCCGTCCACCGCACGCACCTGGCCGTGCGCACCACGGGAGAACATCGTGTGCTTCTGCTTGTAGAAGCGCCGCACCGACTCAAGCTCCAAGAGCGACATCGGCGATCACCTCCTGCTTGTGGTGGCAGGCCGCTGCCCGCTCCGGGGCGAACACGTCGAGCAGCGGCAGCTCGGTGCGGCACTCGGCCGTCGCATACCCGCAGCGCGGGTTGAAGCTGCAGCCGGGCGGGCGCTGCGCGATGTCCGGCGGCAGCCCCTGGATGGTGGGCAGATCGCCGCCCCGGTGCGCGGCGCTCGGGATGGAGCCGAGCAGGCCCTTCGTGTACGGGTGCGCCGGGTTGTCGAACATCGGCCCGATCGGCCCCGATTCGGCGACACGACCCGCGTACATCACCAGTGCGCGGTCGGCGAGCTGGCCGGCGACGCCCAGGTCGTGCGTGATCATCAGAAGGGCCATCCGGCGCTCCTGCGTGATCTCGCCGAGCAGCTCCAGGATCTGGGCCTGCACGGTGGCGTCCAGCGCGGTGGTCGGCTCGTCCGCGATGAGGATGTCGGGATCCAGGGCCAGCGCCATCGCGATCATGATGCGCTGGCGCATCCCACCCGAGAACTGGAAGGGGTAGTCGTCCGCGCGGTTCGCGGCATCCGGGATGCGCACGGCGCGCATCATGTCGACCGCAGCCTCATGCGCCAGCTTCTTCGGCATGCCACGGTGCACTCGGTAGAGCTCCGCGATCTGCGTGGACACCGTCTGGACGGGGTTCAGGGCGCTCAGCGCATCCTGGAACACCATCGCGATGCGCGCTCCCTGCACCTTGCGCATCCTCGCGGCGGGCAGGGTCAGCAGATCGTCGCCCTCGAACAGGATTCGTCCGCCGGTGATGTGCGAGGCGGGCTTGGGCAGAATTCCCATGATCGCCTTCGCGGTGATGCTCTTGCCGGACCCGGACTCGCCGAGCACGGCCAGCGTCTCGCCGCGGTCCAGCGAGAAGCTGACGTCCTGCAGCGCCGCGATCGGCGGGCCGCCGGGCGAGCGGAACTCGAGGGACAGGTTCTGGACTTCCAGCAGGGCGGTCATCGGCGGGCCTTCGGGTCGAGGGCGTCGCGCAGGCTCTCACCCAGCACCACGAAGGCGAGCGTGGTGAGGCCCAGCATCAGCGTCGGGAAGAACATCAGCAGCGGAGCGATCTGCCAGTTGCCGTCCTGGCTCGCCAGGGCGATCTGGATGCCCCAGGAGAACGCCGGCAGCTTCAGCCCGACACCGAGGATCGAGAATCCCGCCTCTGCGGCCATGCCGGCTCCGACCGAGAGCGTCGTCATCACGATCAGAGGCGTGACGGCGTTCGGGATCACATGCGAGCGCAGGATGCGCCACGGCCCGACGCCCAGGCCGCGGGCGGCCTGGATGTACTCCAGATTGCGCACTTGCATGACGGAGCTGCGCATGTACCGCATGGTCGCCGCCCAGCTGAACAGCACCAGCACGAACACGATGGTCCACACCGTGCGGGACCGGAACTGGTACAGGATGACCAGGCTGGCGATGCCGACGGGGATGCCGAGGATGACGTTCGACGTCCAGGAGATGATCGAATCCGTGACCCCGCCGAAGTAGCCGGCGAGCGATCCTGCGATCAGGGCGATGACGAAGGAGATCGCGGCCGTGTAGACGCCGACCTCGAGCGACGTGCGCGCACCGTGGACGATGTTCGACCAGTAGTCGCAACCCTGGATGTCGAAGCCCATCGGGTGTCCGGGCGCCGGCCCCACGCGCGACATGGACAGATCGCAGTCGCGCGGATCGATGGTCGTGAACAGGCTCGGGAAGAGCGCCATCAGCGTGACGACGGCGATGATCAGTGCGGCGATGTCGAAGAACGGGCTCTTCCACAGGCTGCGCAGCCCGCTTCGCGGACGACTGCGTCGGCGGTGGCCGACGATGAGCGAGGTGGTGGACTCAGACATGACGCACCCTCGGGTCGATGATCGGGTAGAGCAGGTCCACGATCAGCGCGGCGACCAGGTAGAACAGCAGCAGGAACACCGAGACGCCCACGACCACCGGGCCGTTCTGCGTGTCGATGGCCCGCGCCAGTGTGCCGCCGAGGCCGGGGAGGTTGAAGATCGTCTCGATGAGGACCGATCCGCCCAGCAGCGCCGCCATGCTCAGACCGAGATAGGTGACCACCGGCATGAACGCGTTGCGCAGCGCGTGCACCCACATGATGCGCTGCGGGCCGATCCCCTTCGCCGTCGCCGTGACGATGTAGTCCGATCGCAGCACGTCGACGAGGCTGGTGCGGCTCAGGCGCGCCAGGGGCGAAGCGGTCTCGAGCGCGAGCACCATGGCGGGCATGATGAACGCCAGCGGGAACCCGGCTCTCACGCCTGAGATCGGCAGCCAGTGCAGTTTGATGCCGAACACGTACTGCGAGAAGTACGCGATGATGAACCCGGGGACGGCCAGGAAGAAGATCGTGAAGAACAGGTTGAACCTGTCCGGGAACCTGCCCTGCCGCAGACCCGCCCAGACTCCCAGGCACACGCCGATGACGAGCTTCAGCACGAAGGCCGAGAGCGCGAGCACCACGGTGTAGGGCAGCGCGGTCGCGATCAGGGTCGAGACCGAATTGCCGTTGAAGTCGTGCCCGAAGTCGCCGTGCAGCACTCCCCAGAGGTACTTCGCGTACTGCACGAAGAAGGGATCGTCGAGGTTGTACTGCGCGCGGATCGCTGCGATGGTCGAGTCCGACAGCCGCTTCTCACCCCCGGCGAGCCGGGCCACCGGGTCGCCGGGGATGAGGAAGACCAGCAGATAGACGAGGAGCGTCGACCCGATCAGGGTCGGCACCATCATCAGGATGCGCCGCAGCGCGTAGCGGAGCATCAGTCCCCGACCGGTGTGCGGGCCGGCTGATGCGCCGCGTAGTACTCGAGCATCTCGTCGCTCAGCCGAGGGATCTCGAAGGGCTCGGAGTGGGAGCGGATCGACAGCGCGCCGCCGATGCCGGCGGCGACCGCGTCGCGCGCGGCCACAGGGCTGGTGTCCGTCGGCGCGCCGGTGCGGACGAACTCGACGAACTCCGCGACCGTGAGCGGGTCCGCACCGCCGTGACCCCCGTCGCCGCCGTCCTCGATCGGGTAGCGCACGTGCCCCTTCTCGAGGTAGTCGCTGCGGGCGTTCCAGAGCCGGATCTCGCCACCGGCGTCGTCGTCGAAGTTCTCGATGCGCCCCTCGGTGCCGATCACCGTGTAGTTGCGCCAGTAGTCCGGCGTGAAGTGGCACTGCTGGTAGCTCATGAGCACGCCGGAATCGGTGCGCATCATGATCATCGAGATGTCCTCGACATCGATGACGGGGTTGAGGTCCTGCTGGGATGCCGGGGGCCAGTTCTGCATCGAGAACCAATCGCCCATCCGGCGGTCGGAGTTGTCGCGGCGGGAGGTGACGTCCCCGTACACCGCGAGGTCGCCCACGCCGACGACGGACCGTGTGGAGGTGCCCGCGATCCAGTGCATCACGTCGATGTCGTGCGCGCCCTTCTGCAGCAGCAGGCTCATGGCCTTGTCGCGCTCGGCGTGCCAGTCCTTGAAGTAGTAGTCGCCACCGTGGCCGACGAAGTGCCGGCACCAGATCGCCTTGACCTCGCCGATCTCGCCGCGGTCGACGATATCCTTCATCATGCGCACCACCTGCATGTGGCGCATGTTGTGACCGACGTAGACCTTGGTGCCGGTGCGGTACGCGGTCTCGAGGATCCGATCGGCATCCTCGATCGAGATCGCGAGGGGCTTCTCGATGTACGACGGGACGCCCGCCTCGAGCAGTTCGATCGCGACCTCGGCGTGCGTGAAGTCCGGGGTGGTGATGAACGCGCCGTCGATCTCGATGCCGGAGGCCAGCAGTTCGGCGACGGAGGCGAACACCGGGATGTCACCGAACAGGCGCGCGGCGCGCTCATGCGTGCGGGGGTCGGGATCCACCGCGGCCACGACCGTGCCGCCTACCTCCTTCACGTGAAGCGCGAGACCGACGCGAGCGCCGACTCCGATCGCTGCAGCACGGAAGGGAGCCTGCTCCGAGGCGGTGTCGGTGGTCATCTTTTCGTTCTCCGGTTCGATTGCGATGACGGGCGCCGGAACTTCCGGAACCCCGTAGATGCGGGTCGAGTGCTTCTCGAAGGCGAGCCCGAGGGCGCCGAGCGCCGCGGCATCCGCCCCCAGCTCGCCTCCGCGGATGATGCGCGTGCCGGTGTCGATGCCGGTCACCGCCGCGCGGATGCCCTCGGCGAGCGGGCCCGCGATGAGGTCGGCGAACTCACCGAGCTCTCCGCCGAGCACGATGACATCGGGGTCGGCGGTGAGCAGCAGAGCGGCCATTGCCGGGGTCATGGCGGCGCTGAGGGACTCGAGCGCGGCGAGGCCGCGCAGGTCGGCCGGGTCGTCGCGCAGCAGACGCAGCTCCGCCGCCACGCGCGGGACCGCGTCGAGGAGCGCGCCGTCGGGCACGGCGACGTCGCTGAACGCGCGGAGCAGGCCCACCTCGCCGGCGCGTCCGCGCCGGCCACGCAGCACCTGACCCGAGGCGGTGACCCGAGCGGACACATGGTGCCAGGTCAGGGCGTACACGCCGGTCTCCGCGTCGGTCAGGGCGCCGCCGCGGGACTCGGCCTCGGCCGCGAGGGACAGGTCGTTGTCGACGACGACGGGGGCGCCGAAGTGGTCGCTGAACATCGCGGCCAGGTCGCGCCCGTTCCAGCTCGTGACCTGCGGGGCCGAGATCAGGATGCCGTTCTCGTCGATGAGCCCCGCAGCGGCGATGCCGATGGCGGCGACGTCCGACTGCCGCCGCCCGATCCGCTCCAGGGTCTGCTGCAGCAGCGTGCGCACGGGGGCGAGTGAGGGCTGGTCCGTGGTGGGCGAGGCGACCTCCGACTCCTGGCGCCCCAGCACGCGGCCGGTCCGATCCGCGACGATCAGGCGCACGGCGCTGCGCGTCAGGTCGATCCCGACGACGACGGGTGATCCGGCGACCGGCGAGAACGTGCGGGCGGGCCGTCCGGCGGCGGCGCGCGCCTCGTGCTCGATCGCCAACCCGGATTCGGTCATGGCTGTGAGGGCCGCTGTGACGGTCGGCCGGGACAGGCCGGTGCTCTCGGCGAGGTCGGTGATGGTGGCGCGTTCCAGGTCGCGCAGGCTGGCGAGGCACTGCGCGACGAGCTTCACGTCGATCGCGGACATCGTCGGACCCTTCTCCATTGAAGACACTTTTTAATCGACTTTCATAACCGCTTACGAAAGTGCTTTCATCATTGTGGGGCTCAGGCGGCCGGCTGTCAAACCTCGCGCAGCACCCCCTAGGCTCGAGGGATGACCGAGGCCACGAACCCGCTGCTGTCCCCCTCCGCGCTCCCCTACGGACTGCCCGACTACGCGGCGATCCGCCCGGAGCACTACCTGCCGGCATTCCGCCAGGCGTTCGAGGAGCAGCTGCGCGAGGTCCGGGCGATCACGGTGGTGCGCTCGATGCCGACCTTCGAGAACACGCTGGTCGCGCTGGAGCGGTCCGGTGAGCTGCTCGACCGCGTCGCGCACGCCTTCTACACCGTGAGCTCCGCCGATGCGACGCCCGAGATCCAGGCGATCGACGAGGAGCTGGCTCCGCTGATGGCCGCGCACGAGGACGCCATCCGCCTGGACTCGCAGCTCTACTGGCGCGTCTCGCAGGTGCACTCGCAGCTCGACGAGCTGGAGCTGGACGCCGAGCAGCGGTACCTCGTGCAGCGCCACTTCCGCGAGATGACGCACGCCGGCGCCGCACTCGACGATGAGGCCAAGGCGCGGCTCACGGAGCTCAACAAGCGTCTGTCCTCGCTCAGCACGGCGTTCGAGAAGAACCTGCTGAACGACACCAACGATCTCGCGGTGCTCTTCGACGACGCGTCGGAGCTCGACGGTCTGACCTCAGGCGAGCTGAGCGCGACCGCCCGTGCGGCAGCCGACCGCGGCGAGGACGGGAGGTTCCTGGTGGGCCTGCCGCTGTTCAGCGGCCACCCGTACCTGTCATCCCTGACCGTGCGCGAGAGCCGGCGGCGCATCCTCGAGGCATCCCTCTCCCGCGGATCTCGCGGGAACGCGAACGACAACGGCGCCGTGCTCACCGAGATCGTGCGGCTGCGCGCCGAACGCGCCGCACTGCTCGGGTATCCCTCGCACGCCGCCTACATCACCGCCGATGAGACGGCGGGGTCGCCGGATGCGGTCGAGCGGATGCTGCGCGATCTGGCCGCCCCGGCTGCGCGCAACGCCGCTCGTGAGGCCGAGGCCCTGCAGGACATCATCGACGCCACCGAGCCCGAGCCGTTCGCGCTGGAGGCGCACGACTGGGCGTTCTACACCGAGAAGGTGCGCCAGGCCCGTTACGAGATCGACACGGCGGCCCTGCGTCCGTGGTTCGAGGCGGAGCGGGTGCTGCGCGACGGCGTGTTCTTCGCCGCCGGCCAGCTGTACGGGGTGAGCTTCAACGAGCGCGAAGACCTGGTGGCCTACCACCCCGGTGCCCGGGTGTTCGAGGTGCACGATGCCGACGGGTCGGCCGTGGGCCTGTACGTGCTCGACCTCTACACGCGCGACTCCAAGCGCGGCGGCGCCTGGATGAACCCGATCGTGAGCCAGTCCGCCCTGCGCGGCACGCTGCCCGTGGTGGTCAACAACCTCAACGTCGCACAGCCAGGCGACGGCGATCCGACGCTGCTGACCCTCGACGAGGTGACGACGCTGTTCCACGAGTTCGGGCACGCGCTGCACGGACTGTTCGCCCGCGTGACCTACCCGCACTTCGCGGGCACCAACGTCTTCCGCGACTTCGTCGAGTTCCCCAGCCAGGTCAACGAGATGTGGATCCTGTGGAGCGAGGTGCTGGACAACTACGCCAAGCACTTCGAGACCGGCGAGCCGCTGGATGCCGCGATCGTCGAGCGCCTGCGCGCCACCGAGGCCTTCGACCAGGGACATGCGACCAGCGAGTACCTGGCGGCGGCGTGGCTGGACCAGGCCTGGCACAGCGTCACGGCCGGAGCCGAGATCGATGACGTCGCCACCTTCGAGGCGGCCGCTCTCTCGGACATCGGGCTGCTGAACCCGCTGGTGCCGACCCGGTATTCGTCGACGTACTTCGCGCACGTGTTCTCAGGCGGATACAGCGCGGGCTACTACTCGTACATCTGGAGCGAGGTGCTCGACGCCGACACGGTCGAGTGGTTCCGCTCGAACGGCGGGCTCACCCGGGCCAACGGCGACAGGTTCCGGCAGCGCCTGCTCGGCGTCGGCGGGTCGAAGGACCCGCTGGAGGCCTACCGCGACTTCCGCGGCCGGGATGCCGAGATCGCACCGCTGCTGAAGCGGCGCGGCCTGGACGGCTGAGCTGCCGGCCTGACTCGCAGAAGAGGCAGCTCCGCAGATCCTGGCCGGAATCCTGCGGAGCTGCGCGTCTCTGCGAGGTTGTGCAGCGAAGGTCAGGCGCTCTTGCGCTTACGGGAGAGCACCACGGTCGGGGCGGCGCCCTCCTCGACTGCGGCCTTGGTGACGATGACCTTGGTGACGTCCTCGGCCGAGGGGATCTCGAACATGATCGGTCCGAGCACATCCTCGAGGATCGCCCGCAGACCACGGGCTCCGGTCTTTCGCAGCACGGCCAGATCGGCGATCGAGCGCAGCGCGTCCTCTTCGAACTCGAGCTGCACGCCGTCGATCTCGAACATCCGCTGGTACTGCTTGACCAGGGCGTTGCGCGGGCCGGTGAGGATGTCGATCAGCGCATCCTGATCGAGCGGCGACACGGAGGTGACGACCGGCAGGCGGCCGATGAACTCGGGGATCAGGCCGAACTTGTGCAGGTCCTCGGGGAGCACCTCGCCGAAGAGATCGAGATCCTTGCCCTTGTCGTGCAGCGGGGCGCCGAAGCCGACGCCGTGCTTGCCGACGCGCGCGGAGATGATGTCCTCGAGCCCGGCGAAGGCGCCCGCGACGATGAACAGGACGTTCGTCGTGTCGATCTGCAGGAACTCCTGATGCGGGTGCTTGCGTCCGCCCTGCGGCGGCACGGATGCCACGGTGCCCTCGAGGATCTTCAGCAGCGCCTGCTGCACGCCCTCGCCCGAGACGTCACGGGTGATCGACGGGTTCTCGGCCTTGCGGGCGATCTTGTCGATCTCGTCGATGTAGATGATGCCGGTCTCGGCTCGCTTGACGTCGTAGTCGGCGGCCTGCAGCAGCTTGAGCAGGATGTTCTCGACATCCTCGCCGACGTAGCCGGCCTCGGTGAGCGCGGTGGCGTCCGCCACGGCGAACGGCACGTTCAGACGCTTGGCGAGGGTCTGCGCGAGGTAGGTCTTCCCGCAGCCGGTCGGGCCGAGCATGAGGATGTTGCTCTTGGCGACCTCGACCTCCTCGGCCTTCTGCTCGGCGGTCTGCAGAGTGCCACGGGCGCGCACGCGCTTGTAGTGGTTGTAGACGGCGACGGCGAGGGAGCGCTTCGCGAGCTCCTGGCCGACCACGTACTCCTCGAGGAAGGCGAAGATCTCACGGGGCTTGGGCAGTTCGAAGTCCGCGACCGGACCGCTGCCGGCCTCGGCCATGCGCTCCTCGATGATCTCGTTGCACAGCTCGACGCACTCGTCGCAGATGTACACGCCGGGGCCGGCGATCAGCTGCTGCACCTGCTTCTGGCTCTTTCCGCAGAATGAGCATTTGAACAGGTCGGCGCTCTCACCGATGCGTGCCATGCGCGTCCTCCTCGAAGCTGTGGATCAGGCGGGGGCTCTGATCCCGTCAATCGAGCCTAACCGCCCGCACCGACACCGGGGCGTATTGCCACGCATGCGAAGGGCCCGGTCCGCCGTGAGCGGAACCGGGCCCTCGAGCATCCGATCGGATGTCAGACCATGCTCTTCGTGTGCCACACCGTCTTGGTCTCGGTGAACGCCGTGATGCGGTCCAGGCTCTGCTCGACCACGCCGGGGCGCAGGACGCGCTTGAGCGTGTCGGCGGCAGCGATCTCGAGGTCGACCCAGTCCAGGTCTCCCGCGCCCGCCAGATCGATGGCGTTGACGTCGGCGTGCGAGGCGAGCCACGGCGTGATCTCCGCCGGCGATCCGGTGAGCACGTTGACGACTCCCCCGGGCACGTCACTGGTGGCGAGCACCTCGGCCAGGCTGATCGCCGAGAGCGGGAAGCGCTCGCTCGCGATCGCGATCACCGTGTTGCCGGTGACCAGCGCCGGCGCGATGACCGACACCAGCCCGAGCAGCGCGGAGTCCTGCGGGGCGACGATCGCGACCACGCCGGTGGGCTCGGGCACCGAGATGTTGAAGTACGGACCCGCGACCGGGTTGGCGTTGCCGCCCACCTGCGCGTACTTGTCGCACCAGCCGGCGTACCAGACCCACAGGTCCACAGCGGCATCCACCTGGGCACCCGCCGCAGCCGCGGAGATCCCCTCCTGGTTCACGATCTCGTCGACGAACTGGGCGCGGCGCCCCTCCAGGATCTCGGCGACCCGGTACAGCACCTGCCCGCGGTTGTACGCGGTGGCACTCGACCAGCCCTTCACCGCGCCGCGCGCGGCGACCACGGCATCCCTGGCGTCCTTGCGCGAGGCCTTGGCGGCGTTGGCGAGGAAGGCGCCCTTCGCGGAGACCACCTCGTAGGTGCGGCCCGACTCGCTGCGCGGGAACGCCCCGCCGATCGCGAGCTTGTAGGTCTTCGGTACGGTCAGTCGCTTGCTCATGCCGATGCTCCCTTCTTCGTTGCGCCGGCGGCGATCGCGCGGGTCTCTGCGGGCCCTGCGGACTTCAAGTACGCGGTCAGGCCGTGACGGCCGCCCTCGCGGCCGTAGCCGGATTCCTTGTAGCCGCCGAACGGGCTCGACGGATCGAAGCGGTTGAAGGTGTTCGCCCACACCACGCCGGCGCGCAGCCGGTCGGCGACGGCGAGGATGCGGGATCCCTTGTCGCTCCAGATGCCGGCCGACAGGCCGTAGGGCGTGTTGTTCGCCTTGGCGATCGCCTCGGCGGGCGTGCGGAAGGTGAGCACCGACAGCACCGGCCCGAAGATCTCGTCGCGGGCGATGCGGCTGGACGCCTCGACGCCGGTGAAGATCGTCGGGGCGAACCAGAACCCCTTCTCCGGAATGGCGCAGTCCGCGGTCCAGCGCTCCGCGCCCTCCGCCTCGCCGATGTCGCTGAGCTCGCGGATGCGGGCCAGCTGAGCGGCCGAGTTGATGGCGCCGATGTCGGTGTTCTTGTCGAGCGGATCTCCCAGGCGCAGCGTCGACAGGCGGTGCTTCAGCCGGTCGACGACCTCGTCGTGGATCGACTCCTGCACCAGCAGACGGCTGCCGGCGCAGCACACGTGACCCTGATTGAAGAAGATGCCGTTGACGATGCCCTCGACGGCCTGGTCGATGGGCGCGTCGTCGAACACGATGTTGGCGGCCTTGCCGCCCAGTTCGAGCGTGACGCGCTTGTCGGTGCCGGCGATCGCCCGGGCGATGTCGCGGCCGACGCCGGTCGAACCCGTGAACGCGACCTTGTCCACGTCGGGGTGGCGCACGAGCGTGGCGCCGGGGGCGCCCGCACCCGTGATGATGTTCACGACGCCCGCGGGCAGGTCGGCCTGCTGCAGGATCTCGGCGAAGATCAGCGCGGTCAGCGGCGTGGTCTCTGCGGGCTTCAGCACCACGGTGTTGCCCGCCGCGAGGGCCGGGGCGAGCTTCCACGCCAGCATGAGAAGCGGGAAGTTCCACGGGATGATCTGACCGGCGACGCCCAGCGCCTTCGGGTCGGCGCCCAGGCCTGCGTAGTCGAGCTTGTCCGCCCAGCCCGCGTAGTAGAAGAACCACGCGGCGACCAGGGGCACGTCGACGTCACGGCTCTCCTTGATCGGCTTGCCGTTGTCGAGGCTCTCCGCGACCGCCAGCTCACGGGCGCGCTCCTGAACGAGGCGCGCGATGCGGAACAGGTACTTGCCGCGGTCGCGGCCGCTCATCTTCGACCACACCCTGTCGTACGCGCGGCGCGCGGCGACGACGGCGCGGTCGACATCCTCATCGGATGCCGAGGCGATCTCGGCGATGCGGCTCTCGTCGGCGGGCGAGATGGTGTGGAAGGACGGGCCCGAGCCGTCGACGAACTCGCCGTCGATGAACAGCCCGTAGCTGTCCTTGAGCTTCAGGATCGCCTTGGATTCCGGAGCGGGAGCGTATTCCAGGAATGACATATGAGGCTCCTCAGTCGATGGTGACGTAGTCGGCACCGGAGTAGTGACCGGTGGTGATCTTCTGACGCTGCAGCAGCACGTCGTTGAGCAGGCTCGACGCGCCGAAGCGGAACAGGTGCGGCTGCAGCCACTGCTCGCCCGCGGTCTCGGCGACGGTGACGAGGTACTTGATCGCGTCCTTCGACGAGCGGATGCCGCCGGCGGGCTTCACGCCGATCTTCTCCCCCGTCGCCCGATGCCAGTCGCGCACGGTCTCGAGCATGAGCAGCGTGGTCGGCAGGGTCGCAGCGGGCTGCACCTTGCCGGTGGACGTCTTGATGAAGTCGCCTCCGGCGAGGATCGACAGCCACGACGCGCGCTTGATGTTGTCGTAGGTGTTCAGCTCGCCGGTCTCCATGATGACCTTGAGCGAGGCGTAGCTGCCGTCCTCCCGGCGGCACGCCTCCTTCACGCGGGCGATCTGGTCGAACACGAGCCCGTAGCGTCCCTCCAGGAACGCGCCGCGATCGATCACCATGTCGATCTCGTCGGCGCCCGCGGCCACGGCTTCCGCCGTGTCGGCCAGTTTGACCTCGATGGAGGCGCGTCCCGAGGGGAACGCGGTCGCGACGGCCGCGACGGAGATGCGCCCCTCGTCGGGGTCGCCGTGCAGGGATCCGAGCGCCTCCACGGCGTGACCGACCATGTCGCCGTACACGCAGACGGCGGCGACCCGCGGGGTCGTCGGATCGGAGGCATCCGGGGTCTTCGCCTTCGCGACCAGCGAGCGCACCTTGCCCGCGGTGTCGGCGCCCTCGAGGGTGGTGAGGTCGATCAGCGAGATGATCTTGTCCAGCGCCCAGGCCTTCGAGGTCGTCTTGATCGAGCGGGTGCCGAGGCCGGCAGCGCGCTGCTCCAGGCCAACGGCGTCCACGCCGGGCAGTCCGTGCAGGAACCGGCGCAGGGTGGCGTCGTCGGGCTCACCGCCCAGTACGTCGACCGCCGTGCGGCGGGCGAGCTCTGTGGTCGTCATATCTCCTCCAAGAGTGCAAGGGCAGTGGATTCGTCGGTCACCAGAACGCTGCAGAGGCCGTTGCTGACGACTGTACGCGCGATGTCGTGCTTGGCGGCGCCCGCGGTGACGAAGATGGATCGGGGCGCGCTGCGCACCTGGTCGAGGCCGACGCCGACGGTGCGGGCGTCGAGCTGCGGGTCGACGATATTGCCGTCCGCGTCGATGTAGCGGCCGAGCAGATCGCCCACCGCGCCGCGACGGGCGAGCTCGGCGATGTCGTCGGCCGACAGGTATCCGTTCTCGACATGAGCGGACGCCGGGTCGCACGGGCCCGCAGTGAACAGGAACGTGTTGGCATGCGCGGCCTGGTCGAGGATCGCCGCGACGGTGCGGTCGGCCTCGATCGCCTGCTTGGTCTCGACGCGCTCCAGGATCGCGGGGCTGGGCAGCAGCACCGCCTGTCCGGCGCCGCGCTGGGCGATGGTGACGGCGACGGATGCCGCGCCTCCCGAGCGCCGGTTCAGGCTCACGCCGCCGTTCGCCTGGACGACGGTGACTCCGCGCGTCCATCCCTCGGGCAGGGCGTCGGCGATCGCCGTGAGCGTGCGGCCCCAGCTGACGGCGAGGGTACGGGGAACGGGCCGGAGCGCGGTGAGCATGTCGGCGGCGGCACGGGCGACGCGTTCGAGGACGGCACCCTGATCGTCCGGCGCGGGCACGACCACCGCATCCTTCAGCCCGAACCGCTCGACGAGGGCGCGCTCGGCGCCGAGCCTGCGGGCACGCGGATGCACGATCTCGATGCGCACGATCCCCCGCTCGCGGGCCTGCACCAGCAGCCGCCCGACCTTCCAGCGCGAGATCCCCAGGAGGGCGCCGATCTCGTCCTGCGTCTTGTTCTCGTCGTACGAGAGCTCGGCGACTCGCACCATGAGCAGTTCGTCGTCCACGGCATCCTCCTTCCGCATCCCAGCTTAGGAGCTGACCGACGCACGCGCATCGATCTGCTCAGATGAGCACGGATGCTCTGCGCGGCTGCGCATCCGTGGGGACACGCGGAAGGGCGGCCCGGCATGATGCCGGACCGCCCTTCTGCGATGATGCGCTCAGCCGCGCTTGCGCGAGGTGAGCACCTGATCGACGATGCCGTACTCCTTGGCCTGCTCGGCCGAGAGGATGTTGTCACGATCGATGTCGCGGTTCACCTTGGCGACGTCCTGGCCGGTGTGCTTGGCCATGGTCTCCTCGAGCCAGGTGCGCATGCGGAGGATCTCCGCCGCCTGGATCTCGATGTCGGAGGCCTGACCCTGACCCGCCTCGCCCATCGCCGGCTGGTGCATCAGCACGCGGGCGTTGGGCAGAGCGAGGCGCTTGCCGGGAGCGCCGGCGGCCAGCAGCACGGATGCCGCGGATGCCGCCTGGCCCAGCACGACGGTCTGGATCTGCGGCGCCACGTACTGCATGGTGTCGTAGATCGCCGTCATGGCCGTGAAGGAGCCGCCGGGCGAGTTGATGTACATCGTGATGTCCCGCTCGGAATCCTGGCTCTCCAGGACCAGCAGCTGGGCCATCACATCGTCGGCCGAAGCGTCGTCGACCTGCACGCCGAGGAAGATCACGCGGTCCTCGAACAGCTTGTTGTACGGGTCCTGGCGCTTGAAGCCGTAGGCGGTGCGCTCCTCGAACTGAGGCAGCACGTAGCGGCTGGACGGGAGGTTGCCCGCGGCGCGGAAGGTGGGGGTGTACATGTGTGTCGTCCTGCCTTACTTGTCCGCGCCGGTTCCGCCACCGCCGTGCACGTCACTGGCGTGCTCGCGGATGTGGTCGACGAATCCGTACTCGAGTGCCTCGTCGGCGGTGAACCAGCGGTCGCGGTCACCGTCCTCGTTGATCTGCTCGACGGTCTTGCCGGTCTGCCCCGCGGTGATCTCGGCGAGACGCTGCTTCATCGAGAGGATCAGCTGCGCCTGCGTCTGGATGTCGCTGGCCGTGCCTCCGAAGCCGCCGTGCGGCTGGTGCAGCAGCACGCGCGCGTTCGGCGTGATGTAGCGCTTGCCCTTGGTGCCGCTGGTCAGCAGCAGCTGGCCCATCGACGCCGCCATGCCGATGCCGACCGTGACGATGTCGTTCGGCACGAACTGCATGGTGTCGTAGATGGCCATGCCCGCGGTGATCGAGCCGCCGGGCGAGTTGATGTAGAGGTAGATGTCCTTCTCGGGATCCTCGGCGGCGAGAAGGAGGATCTTCGCGCAGATCTCGTTCGCGTTCTCATCGCGCACCTCAGAGCCCAGCCAGATGATGCGATCCTTCAGCAGCCTGTCGAAGACGCTCGTCGCCATCAGGGGTTCAGCCATGTCAGCTCCTGTTTCCGTGTTTCGGTGATTCGAATCTACCGGCGACAACGCAGGCGCCCGGCCGTGTTCGCCCTGAGCACAGAGCGTGTCACTCGCCGCGCGGGTCCAGCAGCTCCGCGGCGTATCCGGTGACCGAGCGCGTGTACCGGCTCAGGTGCGGCGCGAGCGCGGTCAGCGCGACGGATGCCGCGCGCACGGGGTCGCCCGACGACGTCAGCGCCAGTGCGTAGAACGCCGCGGCCTCGTCGGCCATGGCGCCACCGCGGGTCGCGTCGTATTCCGCCCTGAGCATCGCGAGCGCCTCGTCGACCTTGCCGAGGTTGCGGATCGTGCTGGCGAGCTGGATCACGGTCCTGGTGCGTCGCACCGGATCGAGGCCGGCCTCGAGCGCGGCCCGGTAGAGCGGCTCGGCCTCCAGCTCCCGGCCGGCGCTGTCCCGGGCGCCGGCGCGCTCGAACAGCGCGACCGGGTGATCGGGGCCCAGCTCCTGAGCCAGGGCGTCGATCGCGTCGATCCGCGCGTCGTCGGTGAGGTCGGCGTCCTGCCATACGGCATCCACCCGGCTCTGCCAGTCGTCGCTCACTGCGGTCATGATTCCTCCCGGACACGGAGAAGGCGGATGCCTCAGCATCCGCCTTCTCTCAGATCTGATCGGCCTTCAGAGCCGATCCGCGATCACTCGGCCTTCTCGGCCTCGTCCTTCTTCGCGGCGGCCTTCTTGGCCGGAGCCTTCTTGGCAGCCGGCTTCTTCTCGGCGTCGTCGGCCTTGTCGGCGGCCTTCTTCGCAGGAGCCTTCTTGGCAGCCGGCTTCTTGGCGGGCTTCTCCTCGGCGGGGGCCTCCTCGGCCTCGGCCTCGTCGACGTCACCGATGAACTCGGACAGGTCGACCGGCTTGCCGTTGCTGTCGACGACCTTGACCTTGCCGAGCACCGAGGCGAGCGCCTTGTTGCGCGCGATCTCGCCGACGAGGGCGGGAAGCTGGCCCGCGCCCTGAAGAGCCTCGACGAACTCCTGCGGAGCCATGCCGTACTGCGCGGCGGACTGGACGATGTACTGGCTCAGCTCCTCCTGCGAGACCTGCACGTTCGCGCCCTCGGCGATCGTGTCCAGCAGCACCTGCGTGCGGAACTGCTTCTCGCTGGCCTCGGCGACCTCGGCGCGGTGCACGTCGTCCTCGAGACGGTTCTCGTTCTCGAGGTGGTTGTGCACCTCGTCCTCGATGAGCTGCGCGGGAACCGGGATCTCGACCTTCTCGAGCAGAGCCTCGATGAGCTGGTCGCGAGCGGCGGCGCCCTGCGTGAAGACGCCCTGCTGGCCGACGCGCTCGGCGAGGCTGTCGCGCAGCTCGGCGATGGTGTCGAACTCGGATGCCATCTGAGCGAAGTCGTCGTCGGCCTCGGGAAGCTCGCGCTCCTTGACGGCCTTGACGGTCACGGAGACCTCGGCCTCCTCGCCGGCGTGGTCGCCGCCGACGAGCTTGGAGCGGAAGGTGGTCTGCTCACCGGCGGTCAGCGAGTCGATCGCCTCGTCGATGCCCTCGAGCAGCTCGCCGGAGCCGACCTCGTAGGACACGCCGTCGGCGCGGTCGATCTCGTTCTCGTCGATGGTGGCGACCAGGTCCAGCTCGACGAAGTCGCCCTTGGCGGCCGGACGGTCGACGGGGATCAGCGTGCCGAAGCGAGCGCGCAGTCCGTCGAGCTCGGCATCGATGGCGGCGTCGTCGGTCTCGACGGCGTCGACCGTGAGGGTGATGTCGTCGTAGGCCGGGATCTCGATCTCGGGACGCACGTCGACCTCGACGTCGACCAGCAGGTCGCCGGAGAAGTCCTTCTCGTTCGGCCACTGGGTGATGTCGGCAGACGGGCGGCCCACGATGCGCACGTTGTGCTCGCTGGCGGCCTCGCGGAAGAACTTGTCGAGGCCCTCGTTGACGGCGTGCTCGATGACCGCACCGCGGCCGATGCGCTGGTCGATGATCGGCGCCGGGACCTTGCCCTTGCGGAAGCCGGGGATCTGCACGTCCTGGGCGATGTGCTCGTAGGCGTGCTCGATGCTCGGCTTGAGGTCCTCAGGGGTGACCGTGATGGTGAGCTTGACCCGGGTCGGGGACAGCTTCTCGACGGTGCTGTTGGCCATACTGGTGTGTTCTCCTTGTGGTTTCCGCGCGGGATGGCGCGGGCATGAAGTCTGTAGCCGTGGTCGGGGCGACAGGATTTGAACCTGCGACCTCCCGCTCCCAAAGCGGGCGCTCTACCAAGCTGAGCTACGCCCCGGCTTGAACCCGCGCGCACGGGAACGGCCTTGACGAGTCTAACGGACGAGAGCACGCTCGACGTCCGCTATGCTTTACGAGGCGCACCGCTCAGCGGGCCGCCGAGCGGGGATGTAGCTTAATGGTAAAGCCTTAGTCTTCCAAACTAATGACGCGGGTTCGATTCCCGTCATCCCCTCCAGCAAGGCCCTCGCCGCATCGGCGAGGGCCTTCTTGTTTCCCCGGCGATGGTCACCGTTCTGCATCGGTTGCGGAATACCTCCCCGATATTCCGATATGTCACTACGCTGACGCGAAAGCGTGCCTCCCCCACACGCCGTCCTGATGAGAAGGGAAACTCATGGACACCTCATCCGCTGCGAAGGGCCTGCGCCGACGCAGGATCTACGCCGTGCTCGCCGGTGGCCTCGTGCTCGGCGTGGGCACGGCGGTCACTCTGGCCGCCTGGAACGACTCCGAATTCGCGAAGAGCACCTTCACTGCGGGCTCGTTCGTGTTCCAGGGCTCCACCGACGGCACCGCCTTCGCCGATCATGCGTCCGAGGCAGGTGCAGCCGATCTGACCTTCCTGGTGAATCCGACGAACCTGTCCCCCGGCGACACGGTGTACGCCCCGTACGCCGTGAAGCTCACCGGGAGCTCGGCCGCCGATCTCACGCAGACCGTCGCGATCGCGTCCGGCGGAACGCTCATCGCCGCCGACCTCGCGTTCGACGCCGTGGCCACCACCGCCTTCGGCTGCGACGCGACTGCCTTCGCTGCGGGCACGGCGATCCCCACCTCGATCACCGCCGGTCAGACGGTGAACCTCTGCCTGAAGGTCTCGGCGACCGAGGACCTCGTGCAGGGCCACACGGGAACGGTGACGTGGAAGTGGGAAGCGGTATCGCAGTAGCCGCCCTCCGCTCCACCCGCCGCGAGCACCGTGCTCGGGCGCGACGTCTGAGATCGCGGCGCATCCGAGCCGTCCTCGCCGGCGGGCTGGTGCTGGGCGTCGGCTTCACGATGACACTGGCCGCCTGGACGGACCAGGAGCTCGCTTCGTCGACCGTCCAGGCGGGGACCTTCTCGGTCTCGTCCAGGACGGTCCAGACCGACCCGTTCGTGTCGCACGGCGCGGGAAGCCCGGCCGCTCTGCAACTCAACGCCACCGGCCTGTACCCGGGTGTCAGCCGAGCGGCGTGGATCCAGGTCCAGACGTCCGGGTCGCTGGGCGGCACGATCACCCTCACGAACGTGAGCGCGAGCGCGCCGGGTGCTGCCGATCAGGCGCTGATGAACGCGCTCACCGCCGTCGTCGTGCAGGTGGCGCAGCCGTCGGCGTGCACGACGACGACCACCAGCGCGACGATGCAGCCCTCGCCGCTGACGACGGTGCCGACCGGCGCTCAGCTGCCGCCCGCGACCCTGCAGGGCGGTGGCGCGAACACCGTGACCTACTGCGTCGTGCTCACCCTGCCCTCCACGGCCACGACGGCAGCCCAGGGCGGGACAGTCGTGCCGACGTGGACCTTCACCGGGACGACCGGGTGACCCGATGAACGCAGCCGTCCGGATCGCCGGTCGCGTGGGCCGTGCGCTCCGCGAGACGCTGCTCACGCTCGCCGCCGCCGGCGGGGTGGTCTGCGTCGTGCTGACGATCCTCGCCTTCACCGGCGGGTACTCGCTGATCATGTTCCGGACCGGCTCCATGTCACCGACCATCCCGGCCGGCTCGGTCGCGCTCGTGCAGAGGATCCCGGCATCCGATCTCGCGATCGGCGACGTGACGACCGTCGATCGCGCGGGCGAGCTGCCGATCACCCATCGGATCATCGACATCTCCCCCGGCCCCACATCGGCGCAGCGCATGATCACGATGAAGGGCGATGCGAACCCGAGCGCCGACCCCGCGCCGTACACGATCTCGGAGGCCAGGATCGTGCGCGGCTCGCTGCCGGGACTCGCATACGTCATCGTCTGGTTCGGCAGCCCCTGGGTGCTGGGAACCATCACCGTCGGTGCCGCGCTGCTGGTCACCTGGGCCTTCTGGCCGCGCGCGCGGAGACCGGCGCCCACCGATGCCGAGGACGAGTCCCCGGGCCCCTCGGACGACGCCCCGCCCTCCCCCGGGTTCGCGACGCGGCGCGAGCGTCGCTTGGGTCAGCACGTCGCCTCCTGCATCGCGATCGGGATGCTCGCCGTGCTGCCGTCCCTCTCGTCCGCCCCGCCCGCCGGGGCCGCGGAGCTGATCTCGATCACCTCGAACGGCGGTGGCACCCACGTGCTCGACGCGGTGCGCCCCTACGACTGGGACCTCGACATCGACGCCGCGTCCGCTCCCGCGGACGGTGAGCTGACCATCACCCTGCGCGGAGAAGGCCACGGCGTGGAGCTGTCGACGGTCGTGCGATCCTGCACAACCCGGTGGGAGGGGTCGGGATGCCCCGGCACGGCGACCACCCTCGGCACCGCCGCGCCGCTGAGGCTCGACGGCGCCGAGAAGCCGCTCCTCCGGCAGGCGACCCCGAGTGTCGTGCACCTGCGCATCTCCGTCACCGGCGGCGGTGACCCCATAGGCACCGCGACGCTCATCCTGCGCGCCACGGCCGAGCAGACCAGCGTGGAGCAGACCGTCGGGGCGACGGTCCTGCCTGCGACCGGCGGACCGTCGCCCACACTGCTCGCCGCCCCCGCGGCCGTCCTCACCGGCCTGGGCGCAGCCCTGATCGCCCGGCATCGGAGGCGGGAGCGATGACACGGCGTGCGCGCGTCGCGGCGACCGCCCTCGGGCTTCTCTGCCTGACGGGCGTGCTGCTTCCCGGTCTCCGCGCGACGGAGGCCGCCTGGACGGCCGATGCGGTGACGACCTCGACCGTCACTGCGGTCTCCGCCCCCACCACCGCGACTGGAGCGACCTGCAAGCCCACGAGCGCCCTCGTGGTCGGACTGCAGAAGGTCGACCTCGCCTGGTCGTCGACGCTGCCGCTCGCGGATCAGCGCGTGGACATCACGAAGAACGCCACCACGGCGCGCGACACCAGCCAGATCACGCTGACCGGCCAGACGGGCGGTGTGTACTCGTACACCGCCACATACGACACCGCGAAACTGCTCGGGCTGCTGAACCTCACCGACCTGCTCGGCGGAACCTACGGCATCAGCATCCAGACCGGCTATCCGAACACGACCTGGTACGCGCCTCCCAAGACCTTCACGCTCAACGTGATCCTCCTCGGCCTCGGCAGCACCTGCAGCTGAGCACGCGATCCCGCCGAGGCCGGCACTCGCTCGCAACGCACAGGACCCCCGGAACCGAGTCCCGGGGGTCCTGTGCGAAATGCGTGATGTGCGTCAGCGCTGGCCGCGACGCTCGCGGAGCTGCGTGAGCGCGTCCTCGAGCAGCTGCTCGGCCTCTTCGTCCGTACGACGCTCCTTCACGTAGGCGAGGTGCGTCTTGTACGGCTCGGCCTTGGCCAGAGCCGGCGGGTTCTGACGGTCGCGACCGGCCGGAAGACCCGTGTGCGGGTGGTCGATCGTGTCGGGGATCTCCTCCTCGGGCAGACCCGCGGCGAAGTAGCGGACCGTCTCGTTGCCCAGGCCGTCCCAGTACGACACCGCGATGCGGTCCGCGTGGTAGCCGTGATCCTGCTCCCCCATGGGGCCCGATCCGACCCGCGTGCCGCGGATCGCGTTTCCTCCGGTGGCCATCAGATCACCGAGAACTTCGTGATGAGGCCGAGCGCGACGATGGAGACGAACCACACCAGCGCGAGGATCACGGTGAACCGGTTGAGGTTCCGCTCCGCGAGGCCGGACGAGCCGACGGCCGCGGACATGCCGCCGCCGAACATGTCGGACAGGCCGCCGCCGCGGCCCTTGTGGAGCAGGATGAGGAGCGTCAGCAGAACGCTGCTGATACCCAGCAGGACCTGCAGCACGAACTCGAGAACAAGCACGAGATTGAAGCCTTTCGCCAGGGTCGGAAACGACCCGCCTAGCTGTCGATTATACGGTGGGGCGCCGCAGGCGCCCCACCGACTCACACGCCGACGTGCTTCTGGAAGCGCACGATGGCCGCGAACTCGTCGACGACCAGGCTCGCACCGCCCACCAGGGCGCCGTCCACGTCCGGTTCGCGCATGAAGCTGGCGATGTTGCCGGACTTCACCGATCCGCCGTACAGGATGCGGGTGCGCGCGGCCGCCTCGTCGTCCAGGACGCGCGCGATGACCGCACGCAGTGCCGCGCAGACCTCCTGCGCCTGTGCGGGAGTGGCCGCCTGCCCGGAGCCGATGGCCCAGACCGGCTCGTAGGCGACGACGATGTCGGCGGATGCCGGCACGCCCTCGAGCGCCTTCTCCAGCTGGCCGACGGGGACGGCGCTGCTGCCGAACCTCTCCAGGTCCTCGGCGGTCTCGCCGACGCAGATCACCGGCACTAGGCCGTGCTTCAGCGCCGCCTTCACCTTGGCGTTGACCAGCTCGTCGCTCTCCTGGTGGTACTCACGGCGCTCGGAGTGCCCGATGATCACCGATCCCACACCCAGCTTCGACAGGAACGCGCCCGAGATCTCGCCCGTGTACGCGCCCGAGTCGTGTGCGGAGAGGTCCTGCGCACCGAGACCGAACGGGATCTTGTCCGCGTCGATCAGGGTCTGCACCGATCGGATGTCGGTGAACGGCGGGAACACCGCCACCTCGACGGACCCGTTCTCGTGCCCGGCGTCCTTCAGCGTCCAGTGCAGCTTCTGCACGGTGGCGACCGCCTGCAGGTGGTCGAGGTTCATCTTCCAGTTCCCCGCGATCAGCGGGGTACGGGTCCTGTTCTGCGCAGCAGACGGATTCATAGAGACTGCCATCCGAGGACCTCCAGTCCGGGTAGCTTCTTGCCCTCGAGGAACTCGAGGCTTGCGCCGCCGCCGGTCGAGATGTGACCGAACTGATCGTCGGAGAACCCGAGCTGACGGACGGCCGCGGCGGAGTCGCCACCGCCGACGACGCCGAGACCGTCGACCTCGGTCAGCGCCGAGGCGACCGCCTTCGTGC
Source organism: Microbacterium sp. 22195 (assembly GCF_052056515.1). Lineage (NCBI taxonomy): Bacteria > Bacillati > Actinomycetota > Actinomycetes > Micrococcales > Microbacteriaceae > Microbacterium > Microbacterium sp. 22195. The sequence goes on along the minus strand of NZ_JBQEPE010000001.1, from coordinate 148,425 downwards.
CCGCCGCGAAGGCGGGGAACTCGAACACGCCCATCGGGCCGTTCCAGAACACGGTCTTCGAGTCGCGGATCGCGTCGGCGAAGCGCGCCGCGGTCTCCGGCCCGATGTCCAGGCCGATGCCGGATGCGCCGAACGAGCTCTGCTCGATGGCATCCGCGGCGACCGTCTCGTGCGCGGCATCCGCGGCGAAGCCGGAGGCGACGACCACGTCGGTCGGGAGCACCAGCTCCACCCCGCGCTCCTTCGCCTCGGCGATGTATCCGCGGACAGTGTCGAGCTGGTCCTTCTCGAGCAGGCTGGATGCCACGCCGTGGCCCTCCGCCGCGAGGAAGGTGAACAGCATTCCTCCGCCGACGAGCAGCCGGTCCACGCGCGGGAGCAGGTGCGAGATGACGCCGAGCTTGTCGCTGACCTTCGAACCGCCGAGCACCACCGTGTAGGGACGCTCCGGGTTCTCGGTCAGCCGGTCGAGCACGTCGAGCTCGGTCGCGATGAGCAGACCGGCGGCCGAGGGCAGGATCTGCGCGAGGTCGTACACGCTGGCCTGCTTGCGGTGCACGACGCCGAAGCCGTCCGAGACGAGTGCGTCGCCGAGCTCCGCGAGCTCACGGGCGAACGCCTCGCGCGTGGCGTCGTCCTTCGCGGTCTCCCCCGCGTTGAACCGCAGGTTCTCGAGCACGACGACACCGCCGTCCTCGAGCGAGGCGACCGCCTCGCGCGCGGACTCGCCCACGGTGTCGCGGGCGAAGGCCACCGGCTTGCCGAGCAGCTCCGACAGTCGCTGGGCCACCGGCGCCAGGCTGTACTGCGGGTCGGGCGCCCCGTCGGGGCGGCCCAGGTGCGAGCACACGATGACGCGTGCGCCGGCGTTGATCAGGGCGTTGAGGGTCGGCAGCGAGGCCCGAACACGACCATCGTCCGTTATGGCCCCGTCCCGCAGGGGGACGTTGAGGTCACAACGGACGATGACGCGCCTGCCCTCGAGGGAACCCAGAGATTCCAGGGTGCGCAGAGTCATGGGTATGAGCTTAGAGGCGCTCTGCCACGTACTCGGTCAGGTCGACCAGGCGGTTGGAGTAGCCCCACTCGTTGTCGTACCAGGCGGAGACCTTGACCAGGTTGCCGCTGACGTTGGTCAGCCCGGAGTCGAAGATCGAGGAGTGCGCGTTGAGCTGGATGTCGCTCGACACGATCTCGTCCGAGGTGTACTCCAGGATGCCGTTCAGGCGACCCTCCGCAGCGGCCTCGCGGTACGCGGCGTTGATCTCGTCGACGGTCAGGTCGTCGCGGTCGGCGATGATCGTCAGGTCCACGATCGAGCCGGTGGGAACCGGGACGCGGTAGGAGGAGCCGCTGAGCTTGCCGTTCAGCTCCGGCAGGACCAGGCCGATGGCCTTGGCCGCGCCGGTCGAGGCCGGGACGATGTTGATCGCGGCGGCGCGGGCGCGACGCAGGTCGCTGTGCGGACCGTCCTGCAGGTTCTGGTCGGCCGTGTACGCGTGCGCGGTCATCATGAAGCCGCGCTCGATGCCGAAGGTGTCGTTGAACACCTTCGCGAGCGGCGCGAGGCAGTTCGTGGTGCAGGACGCGTTGGAGATGATGTTGTGGTTCGCCGCGTCGTAGGTGTCCTCGTTCACGCCCATGACGAAGGTGCCGTCGACGTCGGTGCCCGGTGCGGAGATGATGACCTTCTTGGCGCCACCGGCGATGTGCTTGGCGGCGTCAGCGGCCTTGGTGAAGCGTCCGGTCGACTCGATGACGATGTCCACGCCCAGCTCGCCCCACGGGAGGTTGGCGGGGTCGCGCTCCTCGAACACCTTGATGGCCTTGCCGCCGACGGTGATGACATCGCCCTCGTGCGAGACCTCGACGCCCAGGGGGCCGCCGACCGAGTCGTACTTCAGGAGATGGGCGAGTGCCGCGTTGTCGGTGAGGTCGTTGACAGCCACGACCTCGAGGTCAGCGTTCTGCGCGAGAGCTGCGCGGAGGAAGTTTCTTCCGATACGACCGAAGCCGTTGATACCGATCTTGACAGACACGAAAGTCTCCTGGTTCTTAACAAGGGAATTGCGTAATTTTCGCGGATTGCGCGGACAACGGCGTCCTGATGGGCAAATCGCCCATCAGGACGCCCATCTTTTACGACAGTACCAGCAGACCGGAGGTCTTCTCACGCGCTGTTTCAAACCGCTGCGCGACGTTCTCCCAGTTGGCGATGTTCCACGCCGCCTTGATGTAGTCCGCCTTGACGTTCAGGTAGTCGAGGTAGAAGGCGTGCTCCCACATGTCGAGCTGGAACAGCGGCACCGTGCCCTGGGCGGTGTTCGCCTGCTGGTCGAACAGCTGCTGGATGATCAGGCGCGCGCCGATCGGGTCCCAGCTCAGCACGGCCCAGCCGGAGCCCTGGATGCCGGCAGCCGCAGCCGCGAAGTGGGCCTGGAACTTCTCGAACGAGCCGAAGAACTCGTCGATGGCGGCCTTCAGCTCACCCTCGGGCTGACCGCCGCCGTTCGGCGACAGGTTCGTCCAGAAGATGGAGTGGTTGACGTGACCGCCGAGGTTGAACGCGAGGTCCTTCTCGAGCTTGTTCACGTTGGCCAGGTTGCCGGAGTCGCGAGCCTCGGCGAGGGCGTCGAGGGCGGCGTTGGCGCCGGCGACGTAGGCGGCGTGGTGCTTGTCATGGTGGAGTTCCATGATCTTGCCGCTGATGTGGGGCTCGAGAGCCGCGAAGTCGTAGGGAAGGTCGGGCAGCGTGTAAGTCGCCATGTCGATTTCATCCAATCCGCGCCGCGCCGCGGCGCTTGCGTTCTCCACGGCGCCGTGTGCGCCGCGAAGCAGACGTTTCACATCCTACTGAGGTGAACAACGCGACGGTCGGAACCTTCCACGGATGACGAGAACGGCCCCTGCCCGCGCGTGTCGAACGCGTCGGCAGGGGCCGTCTGGTCTGGTCCCGTCAGTCCTCGAGCCCGGCCGGGACGGCGGCCTCGGTGCCCGGGATGCCGTCCTGCTGGGCGCGCTTGTCGGCCATGGCGAGGAGGCGGCGGATGCGGCCGGCGACCGCATCCTTGGTGAGCGGCGGGTCGGCGTGGTGCCCGAGCTCGTCGAGGCTGGCGTCGCGATGCGCGAGCCGCAGGTTGCCTGCGGTGCGCAGGTGGTCGGGGACGTCGTCGCCGAGGATCTCGAGCGCGCGCTCGACGCGCGCGCACGCCGCGACCGCCGCCTGCGCGGAACGGCGCAGGTTGGCGTCGTCGAAGTTCACGAGACGGTTCACGCCTGCGCGCACCTCACGGCGCTGACGCATCTCCTCCCAGGCCGCGGCGGTGCGACGTGCACCCATCGCGGCGAGGATCGCGCGGATGGCCTCGCCCTCGCGGACGACCACACGCGGCAGACCGCGCACCTCGCGCGCCTTCGCCGTGACGCCGAGACGGTGCGCGGCGCCGACCAGTGCCATCGCGGCCTCGCCGGTCGGGCAGGCGACCTCGAGCATCGCGGAGCGGCCCGGCTCGCTGAGGGATCCGGCCGCGAGGAAGGCGCCGCGCCAGATGCCGGCGAGCTCCTCAGGGGATCCGGTGGTCAGACGGTTCGGAAGACCGCGCACGGGACGACGACGGGCATCCAGCAGACCGGTCTGACGGGCGAGGGTCTCCCCCGGGCCGATCACGCGCACGGCCCAGCGAGCGCCGTCGCCGCCGCTCTGCGCGGTGCTGGCCTTCACCTGGGCGATCTCGGGGCGGACACCGTAGATCTCGGCGAGGTCGCGGCTCACGCGGCGCGCCAGCAGCTCGGCGTCGACCTCTGCCTCGACGGCCACCCGGCCGGCGATCGAGTGCAGTCCACCGGCGAACCGAAGGATCGTCGTCACCTCTGCGACGCGCACCGTAGGGGGCGCATTGCGGATGCTGACGAGCTCGGCCTTGACGTCGGTGGTTAGTGCCACGGGACTCCTTCACGATCCTGGCGTCGGATCGCGACGCAAGGGACTAGCCTACAAGGCCGCAGGCGCTCCCACCGACTCGGAGCGCATCATTCGCGCCCGAGATCCCTGTGCCGGACGTTGACGGCCACCCCGGGCGCATCCGCGATACGACGGGCCAGCTCCTCCGCCATGGCGACGGAGCGGTGCTTGCCGCCCGTGCATCCGATGGCCACGGTGGAGTGGCTCTTGTTCTCGCGCTGGTAGCCCTCCAGCACCGGGCGCAGCGCCTGCACGTAGGCGGCCAGGAACTCCTCGGCGCCGGGCCGGGACAGCACGTAGTCGCGCACCTCGGCGTCCTGACCGGTGTGGTCGCGCAGCTCCTCGTTCCAGAACGGGTTCGGCAGGAAGCGCATGTCCGCGACGAGGTCGACATCCGTCGGGACGCCGTACTTGAAGCCGAAGCTCAGGAAGGTCAGCCGGTGGCGCGCGGCGCCCTCCTCTGAGAACATCTCGGAGACCTGCGTGGCCAGCTGGTGGATGTTCAGGCTCGATGTGTCGATGAGCACGTCGGCGGCCTCGCGGATCGGCGCCAGGCGGCTGCGCTCGGTGCGGATGCCGTCCAGCAGCGTGCCGTCGCCCTGCAGCGGATGCGGCCGCCGGACCGACTCGAACCGGCGCACCAGCACGTCGTCGGAGGCGTCGAGGAAGAGCACCTTGACACCGCCTCGATCGCGCAGCGCCCTGGCCACTCCGGGGAAGTCGTCGAACAGGTTGCGTCCGCGCACGTCCACCACCGCGGCGATCTTGGGCAGGTTGGCACCGCCCATGTCGGTGAGCTCCAGCAGCGGCCGGAGGATCTGCGGCGGCAGGTTGTCGACGACGTACCAGCCGAGGTCCTCGAGCGCGTTCGCGGCCGTCGAGCGCCCTGCGCCCGACATGCCCGTGACGATCAGGAACTCGCCCTCAGCTGCGGCCGTCATCGTCGTCTCCCTTCCCCTGCGACCCAGCCTATCGACTCGGGGCGGCCGGACGGCCGGAGAGATGCTCGTGGATGCCGTCGGCGAGGGCGGGTCCGATGCCGTTCACCTCGCGGATCTGCTCCGGCGTCGCCGCGCGCAGGGCCGTGACCGAACCGAAGTGCTTGAGCAGCGCCTTGATGCGCGACTCGCCGAGTCCGGGGATCTCGCTGAGGATCGTGGTGATGTCGCGCCGCCGCCGGCGCCGCTGATGCGTGATCGCGAAGCGGTGGGCCTCGTCGCGCAGGCGCTGCACGAGGTAGAGGGCCTCACTGGTGCGGGGCAGGATCACCGGGAAGTCGTCGTCCGGGAGCCACAGCTCCTCGAGGCGCTTCGCGATGCCGGCCAGCGCGATGTCGGTTCTTCCGCTGTCGCGCAGCGCGCGTGCGGCGGCGTTCACCTGCGGCTGCCCGCCGTCGACCAAGAGCAGCTGCGGCTTGTAGGCGAAGCGCCGGCGCTTGGGCGCCTCCACCACCTCGGCGTCCGGGTCGGCTGCATCCGGAACTGCGGCATCCGCGGCATCCGCCGGCACCGGCTCGTCGACCCGCGCGAGTCTCCTCATCAGCACCTGGTACATCGAGTCGGTGTCGTCCGTGGTCTCGGCGATGTTGAACGAGCGGTACTGATCCTTGCGGGGCAGCCCGTCCTCGAACACGACCATCGAGGCGACGACGTTCGTGCCGCTCAGGTGCGAGATGTCGTAGCACTCGATCCGCAGCGGGGCCTCGCTCATGCCGAGCGCCTCCTGCAGATCGGTGAGGGCCTGCGTGCGCGCGACGTAGTCGCTGGTGCGCCGGGTCTTGTGGCGCAGCAGCGCCTGCTGCGCGTTCAGCGTGGCGGTGCGCATGAGCTCGGCGCGCTGGCCTCTGTGCGCGACCGCGATCTCCACGCGCTTGCCGCGGCGCTCGCGCAGCCACTGCTCGAGCTCGGCCGCGTCGTCCGGGAGCGCGGGGACGAGCACGCGGCGCGGGATGTCGACGGCATCGCCGTACACGCGCTGCAGCACCTGGTCGACGAGTTCGGCGCCGGAGATGTCGATCTCCTTGTCGATGGCGAGCGAGCGCACACCGCGCACGCGACCCCCGCGGATCACGAAGTGGTGCACGGCCGCCGACAGCTCGTCCTCTGCCAGCCCGAACAGATCGGCGTCCTCGTCGGCGGGGAGCACGAGCGCGCTCTTGCCGAGCACGGCCTCGATCGACGCGAGCTTGTCGCGGTACTTCGCCGCCGCCTCGTAGTCCATCGCGGCCGACGCGGCGAGCATCCGCTTCGTGAGGTCCTTCGTGAATCGCTCGTCGCCGCCGGCCATGAAGGCGACGAAGTCGTCGACCATGGCCCTGTGCTCCTCGATCGTGCATGTCATCGAGCAGGGTCCGCCGCACTTGCCGATCTGGCCGGGGAAGCACGGACGCCCCGTCTGCATCGCCCGCTTGTAGCTGGCGTCGCTGCAGGTGCGGATCGGGAAGGCCTTGATCATCAGGTCGATCGTGTCGTGCACAGCCCACACCTTGGGGTAGGGCCCGAAGTAGCGCGCGCCGGGGATCTTCCGATTCCTCGTGACGATCACCCGCGGCGCCTCGTCCGCGAGCGTGATCGCCATGAACGGGTAGGACTTGTCGTCCTTGTAGCGCACGTTGAACGGCGGATCGAACTCCTTGATCCACATGTACTCCAGCTGCAGGGAATCCACGTCGGTGGCGACGACGGTCCACTCCACGGAAGCCGCGGTCGTGACCATCCGCCGGGTGCGCTCGTGCAGGGTGCGCAGCGGGGCGAAGTAGTTCGACAGCCGCTGCCGGAGGTTCTTCGCCTTGCCGACGTACAGCACCCGCCCGTCGGCATCCCGGAAGCGGTACACACCGGGATCCGTGGGGATCTCCCCCGTCCGCGGCTTGTACGGCAGGACGTCGGCCATCAGCCCGCCTTGCGCGTGGCCCGGCCCTCGCCCAGGATCTCGGCGAGGAAGCGCCCGGTGTGGCTCTCCTCCACGTCCGCGATCTGCTCGGGCGTGCCGGTGGCGAGGATCTCGCCGCCACCGGAGCCGCCTTCCGGGCCGAGGTCGATCACCCAGTCGGACGACTTGATCACATCGAGGTTGTGCTCGATCACGATCACCGTGTTGCCCTTGTCGACGAGCCCGTTCAGCACCTCGAGGAGCTTGCGGACGTCTTCGAAGTGCAGACCGGTGGTCGGCTCGTCGAGCACGTAGATGCTCCGGCCGTTGCTGCGCCGCTGCAGTTCCGTGGCGAGCTTGACGCGCTGCGCCTCGCCACCGGACAGCGTCGTGGCCGCCTGACCGAGCCGCACGTATCCCAGGCCGACGTCGACCAGGGTCTTCATGTAGCGGTGGATCGCCTGGATCGGCTCGAAGAACTCCGCGGCCTCGGCGATGGGCATCTCGAGCACCTCGGCGATGTTCTTGCCCTTGTAGTGCACGGCCAGGGTGTCGCGGTTGTACCGCTTGCCGTGGCAGACCTCGCAGTCCACGTACACGTCGGGGAGGAAGTTCATCTCGATCTTGATCGTGCCGTCGCCCGAGCAGGCGTCGCAGCGCCCGCCCTTGACGTTGAAGCTGAACCGGCCCGGCTGATAGCCGCGCACCTTCGCCTCGGGGGTCTCGCTGAACAGCGTGCGGATGCGGTCGAAGACGCCCGTGTACGTGGCCGGGTTCGACCGCGGCGTGCGGCCGATCGGCGCCTGGTCGACGTGCACGACCTTGTCGAGGTTGTCGAGTCCGGTGACGCGGGTGTGCTTGCCTGGCACGGTGCGGGCGCCGTTGAGACGCCCGGCGAGCACCTGGTACAGGATGTCGTTGACCAGGGACGACTTGCCCGAGCCGCTCACTCCCGTGACGGCGGTGAGCACACCGAGCGGGAACTCGGCGGTCACGTTCTTCAGGTTGTTGGCGCGCGCGCCCACGACGGACAGCATCCGCTTGCGGTCGATCTTGCGGCGCTTCTTCGGCGTGGCGATCTCACGGCGGCCGGCGAGGTAGTCGCCGGTCATCGACTCGGTCTCGGCGAGCAGCGCCGAGTAGGGGCCGGAGTGCACGACCGCTCCCCCGTTGACGCCGGCGCCCGGTCCGATGTCGACCACCCAGTCGGCCGCCTCGATCGTCTCCTCGTCGTGCTCGACGACGATCAGCGTGTTGCCGAGGTCGCGGAGGCGGACGAGGGTCTCGATCAGCCGGCGGTTGTCGCGCTGATGCAGGCCGATCGACGGCTCGTCGAGCACGTAGAGCACGCCGGTCAGGCCGGAGCCGATCTGCGTCGCGAGGCGGATGCGCTGCGCCTCACCGCCCGAGAGCGACCCGGCGGAGCGCCCGAGGTTCAGGTACGACAGGCCCACCTGCAGCAGGAACTCCAGCCGCAGCCGGATCTCGCGCAGCACCTGGGCTGCGATCTTGGCCTCGCGCTCGGTGAGCTCGAGGGTGTGCATGAAGCGGCTGGCGTCGGCCAGACTCAGGCTCGAGACCTCGGCGATCGAGTGGCCGTGCACCTTGACCGCGAGCACCTCGGGCTTGAGACGTGCCCCGTCGCAGACCGGGCACGGCACCTCGCGCAGGTACTCGCCCCAGCGTCCGCGCTGCGTGTCGGACTCCGCCTGCATGTACTGGCGCTCGATGTAGGGCACGACGCCCTCGAAGCCGGAGGTGTACCGCATCTCGCGTCCGTAGCGGTTCTTCCACTTGACGCTGACCTTGTAGTTGTCCCCGCGCAGCACCGCCTCGCGCACGTCGGAGTGCAGCTGGTTCCAGGGGGTGTCCAGCGAGAAGTCCAGGTCGCGCGCGAGACCTTCGAGCAGGCGCTCGTAGTACTGGAACAGCCCCTTGCCCTGCGTGGTCCAGGGCAGGATGACGCCCTCGCGGATCGACAGCTCCTCGTCGCCGAGCATGAGGTCGACGTCGACGGACATCCGGGTTCCGAGGCCGGAGCACGCCGGGCAGGCGCCGAACGGCGCGTTGAACGAGAACGTGCGCGGCTCGATCTCGGTGAGGGTGATCGGATGTCCGTTCGGGCAGGCGAGCTTCTCGGAGAACGACTGCCAGGCGTCGTCGCCCTCCTCGTCGACGAAGTTGACCTGCATGATCCCGCCGGCCAGTCCCAGCGCGGTCTCGACGGAGTCGGTGACGCGTCCGAGGATGTCGGCGGATGCGACCAGGCGGTCGACGACGACGGCGATGTCGTGCTTGTAGCTCTTCTTCAGCGCGGGCGGCTCGGCGAGCTGGATCAGGTCGCCGTCGACGATCGCTCGGGAGTAGCCCTTGGCGCCGAGCTCCTTGAAGAGGTCGACGAACTCGCCCTTCTTCTGCGTGACCACCGGCGCGACGATCTGGTACCGGGTGCGCTCGGGGAGCTCCATGAGCTGATCGGCGATCTGCTGCACGGTCTGCCGCTGGATGCGCTCACCGCACTCGGGGCAGTGCGGGATGCCGATGCGGGCCCACAGCAGTCGCATGTAGTCGTGGATCTCGGTGATGGTGCCGACTGTGGAGCGCGGGTTGCGGTTGGTCGACTTCTGGTCGATCGAGACCGCGGGGCTGAGGCCCTCGATGAAGTCGACGTCGGGCCTGTCCACCTGGCCCAGGAACTGGCGCGCGTACGCGCTCAGCGATTCGACGTAGCGGCGCTGCCCCTCGGCGAAGATCGTGTCGAAGGCCAGGCTCGACTTGCCGGACCCCGACAGCCCCGTGAACACGACGAGCGAGTCGCGCGGGATGTCGATGTCGACGTTCTTGAGATTGTGCACGCGGGCACCGCGAACACTGAGTTTTCCGGAGGAGGCGACGGGAACAATGGGCACCCGTCAAGTCTAGGAGGGGCCACCGACACTGGGCTCCGAGGACGCCGCATAGCCGTGCGCGCGCTGTGCGCGCAGCATCCGCAGCGCCCCGAGCACGAACCCCAGCACGGCCAGCGCCCCGAGCACGACGGCGGCCGGCAGCACCCGCCCCTGCGGGAGCAGGAACGCCAGCGCCCCGGCTGCCTGTCCGGCCGCCTGCATGATCGCGAAGCGGACCGCCGTGGGCCGCAGGGCGGACACCGCCACACGCGCGCCCAGCGGTACGGCCATCGCCAGCGACCCCAGCACGTGCAGCAGGTGCACGGCCGCGATCACGACCGCCGTGCGCCCTGGCGCGGCATCCGACGCGACCAGCACGATCACGAGGATCACCGCGGAGACCCAGGGCCCGCCGAGCACGCGCGCCGCCCCGCTGAGCAGGCAGAGCACCCCCATCACGATGATCCAGCCCGCCGCCGCGTGGACCATCGACCCCGCGACGACCGCCACCGCGGTGGACGCGATCGGCAGAGACCACCCCGGCACGGACACGCCGAGGGCGAGTTCGTCATCGCGTCTCATCGGGGCCTCCCTGCTGCGCGGACGCGACCGCTCCTCGTCAGTGCGGTCAGCTGCGGCCCGGGCTCGTCGGCCCACCGCATGGTCTCGACCCCCGCCTCACGCAGCTGATGCATCATGTCCTCGCGCTCGGCGAGCAGCACGCGCAGCGCCAGCGTCCGCTCGGTGCTGAGGCGGTGCTCGTCCAGCTCGGGCAGGATGTCGACGGCCACGACCCGGTGCCCCGCCGCGCGCCAGCGCGTGGCGATCTCGGCGGCGGCGCCGTCGAAGAACGTGGAGAGCACGTAGATGATCGATCCGTGCGCTACCGGGGGCATCCTGCGGAACCTCGCGTCGTCACCACCGCGGCCGGTCGAGGAGATCTCCGCGACGATGCGCGCGAGGTGCCGGCGCCCGCCGCCGGAGCGGACGGACCGCCCGCCGTGGGCGAGCGTGTGGAACGCGACCCGATCGCCCTGCTCGACGGTCGCCGCGGCGATCGAGCGCGCCGCGCTGCGCGCATGGTCCAGCGACGTGACCCCGCTGCGCGCCAGGTCGAGCGTCCCCCACGTCGCCACCACCTCGCCGAGGTCGTCGGCCGTGTCCATGACGATCACAGCGGATGCGTCGCTGAGCGTGTTCGTGCGCCGGATCAGCAGTTCGCCCGGTCGGCGCGCCGCACGGGCCGTCGCCTTCCAGTCCACGCGTCGGAGCTCATCGCCGGGCGCGAACGGATGGATGTCGCGGAAGTCTCCGCCCTGACCGGGACGCACTCCCTCATGCGAGCCGTGCAGACCGGTCAGGCGCGGTGCCAGCGGCAGCAGCGGCAGCCGCCGCAGCATCGGCTGGACCGTCCGCACCAGCGAGATCGGCGTGCGCGGAACCCCCAGCAGAGCGGTGTCCGCGTCGAGGGCGCGCGCGGCTACCTGAACCGTCGTCAGCGGGCCCGAGTGCCTCGGCCGGCTGGTGGCCCGCACCCGGGTGCGGCCGGGGACGAACAGCCTTCGGCGGGTGCGGCCGGCCTGTGCGACCGCCAGCTCCACCATCTCGGCATCCGAGTTCACCACGATGTCGTCGGCGAGCACTCCCTCCTCCGCACCCGGCGCGCGCTCGATCCGGAGATCGACGCCACCGCGACCGGTCACCGTGAGCGCGATGGCCGCCCAGAGGGCGAGCGGGACTCCGATCGCGATCACGTCGGGCCGGGAGAACACGACGCCCGCGATCAGCGCGCCGGCCGCGGCGAAGACGGCGAGGAAGAGCGGCGGGCCGGCGCGCCGCGCTCCCCCGGATGCTGGTGCGTCGCCCATGACTCAGCCGCGGACGGCGGCGATGCTCGGCGGGACGGCGACGGACGAGACCAGTCCGCGGACGATCTCTGCCGGGTCGACGCCCTGCGCCCACGCCTGCGGAGTGAGGGTGAGACGGTGCGCGAGCACCGGCACCGCGATGCGCTTGATGTCGTCGGGGCGCACGTAGTCGCGTCCGTCCAGCGCCGCCAGCGCACGCCCGAGCAGGACGAGCGACTGCGATCCGCGCGGGGATGCGCCGACCGCGACGTGCTGTGCCTGCCGTGTCGCTGCCGCCAGCGCGACGCAGTACGCCGCGACGTCGGGGTCCACATGGATCCGCTCGACGGCCTGCTGCAGCTGCGACAGCTGGCCGGGAGCCAGGACGGGCTCCACGTGCGTCGCCTCCTGCTGCCGCCGCAGCCGTCCGAGCAGGATCTCGGTCTCGCCCTGCTGGTCGAGGTATCCCACGGAGAGACGCACCATGAAGCGGTCCAGCTGCGCCTCGGGCAGGGAGTACGTTCCCTCGTACTCGATCGGGTTGGCCGTGGCGATGACGTGGAAGGGCGGCTCGAGAGGGAAGCTGTTGCCCTCGACGGTCACCTGCCTCTCGGCCATCGCCTCGAGCATGGCGGACTGCGTCTTCGGGGTGGTGCGGTTGATCTCGTCCGCCAGCAACAGCCCGGTGAAGATGGGCCCCCGCCGGAAGACGAACTCGCCGCTGTCGGGGGCGTACACGTACGATCCGGTCACATCGCCGGGGAGCATGTCCGGCGTGCACTGCAGACGCCGGAACGACAGGCCGAGCGCGGATGCCAGGCTGCGCGCCGCCAGGGTCTTGCCGAGGCCGGGCACGTCCTCGAACAGCACGTGCCCTCCGGCGAGGATCGTGGCCAGAGCGACCTCGAGCGGGTCGTCCATGCCGACGACCGCCGTGGCCACGGCCGCGCGGATGCGCTGGCCGAGTTCGGCGATGTCCGCGAAGTTCATGATGTGCTCTCCCTCTGCGATGGTCTTTCCGGGTCCTGCGCTGCGTCCCGCCGGGCCGCGTCGTCACGGCGATCGGTGCCCAGCCGCTCCGCGGCCGCCAGCGCGGCATGGACATCGACCACCCTCGTGCGGCGTCCGTTCAGCCGCGCCCACAGCCCCTCGCTCAGCATCCGGTCGACGGCGGATGCCTGTCGCGGGTCGTCCACGTCCACACCGTGCTGCTGCAGCCGGCGACGCAGCGTGGCGCGGAGCCGGCGGGTGACGGCCTCATTGGCCGTGTCGGTGTGCATGTTGATGGCCCAGGCGAGACGCGAGACGTCGGAGCCGATGTAGTCGGGCGGATCGGGAAGGCGCGGTGCGTCCACGCGCGGATCGTCCGGCAGTCTCAGTCCGATCAGCAGCACGACCGCTGCGACGAGAACCGACCAGCCCCAGACGAACTCGACCTGCACGCGCAGCACGGCGAGCCCGATGCCGGCGAGGAAACCGACGCCGGCCGCCATCAGCAGCGCATGCAGCCACCTCATCGCCAGCCCTCCTCGATGAGCGCCAGCGCGCGGGAGGCGAGGGCGCGTTCCTGTTCGCTCCCCTGATGTCCGCCGAAGCGCACGCCCTCGTAGACGGCGAGGAGCTGCTGCGCCGGCTGCTCGATACCCGGCCTGCGCAGCAGGATCCGCAGAGTGAACTCCGCGGGCGTCTCACTGACGCCGCGACCGACCCCGGAGTCCGCTGCCGTCTCCTCCAGCCCCACCCAGGCGGCGATGATGGCATCGCTCGGGGCAGGATGCGCCTCGATCGCGTCCCGCGCGGCGGCGATGCCGCGGCGCACGGTGGGCGCGTCGGGCTCGGACTCCGCTGGCGCGTCGACGACCTCGACCTCGACATCCGTGGCCGCACCCGGCTGCGTGCGCAGCCGGCGGCTGCGCCAGAGGTCGATGACGCGGCGGACGATCCAGAGCAGCAGGAGGACGACCAGCGCAGAGACGATCAGTGCGAGGACGATGCCGATGCCGACCAGGGCGGCATCCGATCCGCCGGCCTCCTGGGCGGGCGGCACGCCCGGCGTGGTCGTCGGTGTCGGCCTCTCCTCGGGAAGGGGCGACGCGGTGGCCCCTTCCGGCGTGAGATCGATCGTGGGATGCCCGGCGATGGCCGAGGCGAGCATAGCGACGGCGAAGAGCGCGAGCGCGGAGAAGATCAGCAGCATCCGCCGCCCGGACTGGACCCGCCTCGCACCGGGTGCGCGCTCGACGGTATCCGTCCGCTCCCGCGCGTCGTGCTGCACCGCCCCCGTCACACCTTCACCCTATGCGAGCCGGCAGGTGCGGCCGACGGCGACGTGAGGAGCTCAGCCGCGCAGCGACCTGTTGAACGGACCCAGGGCCTCGCGGAGGGCGCTCACCGCCTCCAGATCGAGTCCTACGCGCTGCATCACCTGCCGCGGCACGTCGAGCGCCTGCGCGCGCAGGGCGCGGCCGGCGTCCGTCAGGCTGATGTCGAGCCGCCGCTCGTCCTGCTCGCTGCGCACCCGTTCGATCAGCCCTTCCTTCTCGAGTCGCTTCACGAGCGGGGACGCGCTCGCCGGCTCGAGCGCGAGCGCGTCTGCGATGTCGCCGAGGGAGCGCGGAGACCGCTCCCAGAGCGCGAGCATCACGAGGTACTGCGGATGCGTGAGGCCGAGCGGCTCGAGAATCGGCCGGTACACGGCTAGGACGTTCCGGGCAGCCGTGACCATCGCGAAGCACAGCTGGTTCTCGAGGCGCAGGAGGTCGTCGTCATCGGTCACGTCTCGATGTTACTCGTGCACGAATAGTTAGTACACTAATCATCATGACCGAGGAACGAGACCGCCCTCCGCTTCGCACCCGCATCCGCGAAGCCGGCGGCTTCTACGCGTGGTTCAACTCCCGGCTGATCCGTCTGGCGGGTCCTGCAGCCGTCGGACCCTATGAGAGCACGCCGCCGCCGAGCGCCGCACAGCGCGCGGAACGCGCCTGCCCGCTGTGCGGGAAGCCGATGAACCTGCACGAGATCGACCGCTCGGGGCCCAAGCCGCTCATGCACTGCCCCTGAGGCGCGCAGCACCATCAAGGTCAGGGCAGCGCCATCGAGGTCAGGCGTGTCCGGCCTTCTCCATGGCCCGCAGCTCCTTCTTCAGGTCCTGCACCTCGTCGCGCAGGCGTGCGGCGAGCTCGAACTTCAGCTCGGCGGCCGCGGCGAGCATCTGCTCCGACAGGTCGGTGATCGTGTCCTCGAGCTGCGTCGCGCCCTCGGCGGCGATCCCCGTGCGGCGCAGGTTCGGTGTGGGCGACTTGCCCTTGCCGGACTTGTTCCGCCCCGCACGCATGTCGGCCGTGTCGGCGGCCTCGCGCGCCAGCACCTCGGTGATGTCGGCGATCCTCTTGCGCAGCGGCTGCGGGTCGATGCCGTTGGCCTTGTTGTAGGCGATCTGCTTCTCGCGGCGCCGCTCGGTCTCCTCGATCGCCTTGGCCATGGAGTCGGTCATGTTGTCGGCGTACATGTGCACCTGGCCGGACACGTTTCGAGCCGCGCGACCGATGGTCTGGATCAGCGAGGTGCCCGAGCGCAGGAAGCCCTCCTTGTCGGCATCCAGGATCGCCACCAGCGACACCTCGGGCAGGTCGAGACCCTCGCGCAGCAGGTTGATGCCGACCAGCACGTCGTACACGCCGGCGCGCAGCTCGGTGAGCAGCTCGACGCGACGCAGCGTGTCCACGTCGGAGTGCAGGTACCGGACGCGCACTCCGTGCTCGCCGAGGAAGTCCGTCAGCTCCTCGGCCATCTTCTTGGTGAGCGTGGTCACCAGCACGCGCTCATCCCGCTGGACCCGGACGCGGATCTCCTCGAGCAGGTCGTCGATCTGCCCCTTCGAGGGCTTGACGATGATCTCCGGGTCGATCAGACCGGTCGGGCGGATGATCTGCTCCACGACGCCGTCGGCGACGCCCATCTCGTACTTGCCCGGCGTCGCGGAGAGGTACACGGTCTGGCCGATGCGGTTCTTGAACTCGTCCCAGCGCAGCGGCCGGTTGTCCATGGCGCTGGGCAGCCGGAAGCCGTGCTCGACCAGCGTGCGCTTCCGGGACGCGTCGCCCTCGTACATCGCGCCGATCTGCGGCACCGTCACGTGCGACTCGTCGATCACCAGCAGGAAGTCGTCGGGGAAGAAGTCGAGCAGCGTGTGCGGCGGCTCGCCCGCCTCACGCCCGTCGAGATGACGGGAGTAGTTCTCGATGCCGGAGCAGAAGCCCAGCTGCTGCAGCATCTCGAGGTCGAACGTCGTGCGCATGCGCAGCCGCTGCGCCTCGAGCAGCTTGCCCTGCCGCTCCAGTTCCGCCAGCCGATCAGCGAGCTCGGCTTCGATCGTGCCGATCGCGCGCTGCACGACGTCGGTGCCGGCCACGTAGTGCGATGCCGGGAAGATCGGCACCGCATCGAGCTTCTCGATCACCTCGCCGGTGAGTGGATGCAGTGAGTACAGCGCCTCGATCTCGTCGCCGAAGAGCTCGATCCGGATCGCGCTCTCCTCGTACACCGGGATGATCTCGATCGTGTCGCCGCGCACGCGGAAGTTGCCGCGTGAGAAGTCCACGTCGTTGCGGTTGTACTGCATGGCGATGAACTGGCGGATGAGGGCGTCGCGGTCGTAGCGCTCCCCCACCTGCAGGGCCACCATGGCGCGGAGGTACTCCTCCGGCGCGCCGAGGCCGTAGATGCAGGAGACGGTACTGACGACCACGACGTCGCGCCGGCTGAGCAGTGAGTTGGTGGTGGAGTGCCGGAGACGCTCCACCTCGGCGTTCACCGAGGAGTCCTTCTCGATGAAGGTGTCCGTCTGCGGGACGTACGCCTCGGGCTGGTAGTAGTCGTAGTAGCTGACGAAGTACTCGACCGCGTTGTTCGGCATGAGCTCGCGGAACTCGTTGGCCAGCTGCGCGGCCAGCGTCTTGTTGTGCGCCATCACCAGTGTGGGCCGCTGCACCTGCTCGATGAGCCACGCCGTGGTCGCGGACTTGCCGGTGCCCGTGGCGCCGAGCAGCACGATGTCGGTCTCGCCCGCGTTGATGCGCGCCGCGAGCTCGGCGATGGCCTGCGGCTGGTCACCTGCGGGCATGTACTCGCTGACGACCTCGAAGGGACGGACGCTGCGCGTGGGTTGCATGCTCTCCAGCCTACGAGGGGTCACCGACACTCGGGCCGGTCGCGCTCCTCCCCCGCGCCGGCCGCCACCTAGAGTGGAGCCGTGATCGAGTTCCTGATCGGATCCAGCCTGGCGGCGTCCGCCGGCCTCAACGCCTGGATGCCGCTGTTCCTGCTCGGTCTTGCGGACCGCCTGATCCCCGCCGTGCAGCTGCCGGCCGGATGGTCGTGGCTCAGCGGCGACATCGCGCTGTGGGTGATCGGCGCCCTGCTCGTGCTGGAGATCGTCGCCGACAAGATCCCTGCACTGGACTCCCTCAACGACATCGTGCAGAGCGTGCTGCGACCGGCATCCGGCGGCATCGCCTTCGGAGCGGGGGCGGGCGCGCAGACGGTCGCGGTCGAGGACCCCTCCGCGTTCTTCACGGACAACGCCTGGGTGCCGATCGTGATCGGAGTCGGCATCGCCCTCGCCGTGCACGTGGTCAAGGCCGTCGGACGCGTGGCCGCGAACTCGGTGACCGGTGGCCTCGCCGCACCCGCCCTCAGCACAGCGGAGGACGGGGCTTCGTTCCTGCTGGCGGTGGCCGCGATCGTGGTGCCCGTCCTCGCGCTCGTCCTGCTGATCGGCCTGATCATCACGGCCGTGGTGATGACGAAGCGGCGACGCGCTCGCAAGCGCGCCGCCGCTGTCGGCTGAGTCGGATGCGTCAGACGGCGCGCGGGCCGAGCACCGCCTGACCGCTCGCGTTGACCAGCGCTTCGAAGCGCTTGGTGTTCGCGTCGTTCACCGCCCACGCCTGCACGGAGATCGTGTCCACGCCCGCTTCGACGGGAGAGTTGAAGTTGACGTCGGCTCCGGCGATACCGGAGTTGCAGTACACCAGGGCGGAGAACGTCAGCGTGACCGACTTCTCCGAGGCCGCGACGAGGGTCCAGCTCCCCGCGGCCGCCGCGTTCTTCATCGAGAAGCCCGGATCCCCGCCGACGTAGGAGATGACCATCGTGAACGTGAAGTGCTCCCCCCAGGTGTTGTCGTTGCAGTCCGGACGGAGCGCGGACCCGGCGTACCGATTGGGGAACAGCCCGTCGGAGGACTCGACGAGCTTTCCGATCGAGGGAACCTCGTTCGGGTTGATCGAGGTGCTGGCCACCGCCATCGGCGCCGCGACCGCGGCTGCGATGACGGGAACGGACCAGGCCGCCCCCTTGACGACGGTCCGGCGCGAGATCTGCGACGTGGAGGTCTCCATGTGTGGTCTTCCTGTTCTCGTGATGTGCATGAAGGCACGCACGAGCGCCCGTCGCGTCACGGCGTCAGCACCTGCGTCACGGGCGCTGCTTCGCGCACCCGGAAAGAACTGCAGTTGATACCGCACAGCGGAATCCCCAGTGTGTTGTCACTTCCCCACCACCAGGATACCAGTATGTAAGCAGTGCTTACGAACCGACCGTGCTGGGCCGAGCTCGCAGGACGAGGGCCGCTGCCACGCCCGCCAGCGCGCACATCGTCAGCACCGCGATGATCAGCGCATCCCAACCCGCACCGCCGAAGAGCAGGCCCAGCCCCCATCCGAACACGCTCGAGCCGGCGTAGTACGCGAAGTAATAGAGCGAGGAGGCCTGCGCCCTGGCATCCGGTCCGGCCGCGACCGGGGTCCAGCCCGAGGCCACGGCGTGCGCGCCGAAGAAGCCCGCGGTGAACAGCACCAGCCCGGCGAGCACCGCCGCCGTCCACGGCAGCGCCATGAGCGCCGTGCCGATCGCCATCACCGCGATGGAGCAGAGCAGCACCGGGAGCCTGCCGTTGCGGGATGCCAGCAGCCCGGCCCAGGGCGAGGAGGCGGTGCCGGCCAGATACGCGAGGAACAGCAGCGTCACCAGCCACGTCGGCAGAGCGAACGGCGGTGCCGACAGATGGAAGCCGAGGTAGTTGTACACCGCGACGAACGCGCCCATCAGCAGGAAGCCCTGAGCGTACAGCGCCCACAGCGGCGCCGAGGTCAGCGCCGCCCGCAGGCGCTCCCCCGCCCGTCCGCGGCCGGAATGACCGCGTCCTGGGACGAAGCCCCGTGCGCGCGGCGTCAGCCACACGAACAGGACGGCGGATGCCGCGCACATCCCCACCGCGGCCCACACGCCTCCCCGCCAGTCGAGCGATTCCCCGACCAGCCCGGACACGATGCGCCCGGCGAGTCCGCCGACGGTCGTGCCCGCGATGTAGCTGCCGGCTGCGGTCGCGACATGTCGCGCGTCGACCTCCTCGCTGAGGTAGGCCAGCGCCACCGCGGGCACGGCGCCGAGCGCGATCCCCTCGACCAGGCGCAGGCCGAGCAGCACGGCGACATCGCCGCTGAGCGGCGCGATCAGGCCCACCGCCGTGGCGATGACGACGCCGACGGTCATCGCCGGAACCCGCCCCACGCGATCCGCGACGAGCGACCACGGGATCACCGCCACCGCGATCCCCAGCGTGCCGGCCGACACCGTCACCGCGGCGGTCGCCGGCGTGATCCCGAGCGCGCTCGAGAGCTGCGGGAGCACGGCCTGCGGCGCGTACAGCTGCGCGAACGTCGCGACGCCCGCGAAGAACAGTCCGGCGATCAGCCGCCGGTACTCGCGCGTCCCCGGGGCGTGGCCCGTGAACGTCACCGCGGCCGGACCCGCTCCCACAGCGCGTCGGTCTGCGTGCGGGTGCGCTCCAGCGAGACCGAGGTGTCGATCACGACATCGGCGATGGCCCGTCGGTCGGCGTCCGAGACCTGGGACGCCAGTCGCGCCCGCGCCTCGTCCTCGGTCAGGCCCCGCAGCTCGACGAGTCTGCGTGCACGCAGGTCGCCCGGAGCGTCCGCCACCACGATCAGGTCCCAGGGGTCGTCCGCACGGGCCTCGACCAGGAGCGGCACGTCGTAGACGACCACCGCGTCGGGGTCCGCCGCGAAGGCGGCTGCGAACCGCCGCGCGGACTCGTCTCGGACGGCGGGATGCACGATGGCGTTGAGCCGGTCGAGCTGCGCACGGTCGCCGAAGACCCTCGCGCCCAGCGCGGCACGATCCAGAGACCCGTCCGCGGCGATCACGTCATCGCCGAATGCCGCCGCCAGCTCGTCCAGCACCGGCGATCCCGGTGCCTGAACATCGCGGACGATGCGATCCGCGTCCACGACGACGGCGCCGTGCTCGGCGAGCCGGGCTGCGATGGTCGACTTCCCCGATGCGATGCCGCCGGTGAGCGCGATGAGAGGCATCCTCTTATCCTGTCATGCCCTCGGACCCCCGCCGCAGACGCGGAACGGGCCGCCACCCGCCCGAAGGCGAGGTGACGGCCCGTTCCGTTGAAGGGACTATCAGGCGTTGCCACCCGAGAGCTTCTCGCGCAGAGCCGCGAGAGCCTCGTCGTCGGCGAGGGTGCCGGCACCGGCGGAGTCGCTCGAGAACGACTGAGCCGCACCGAAGTCGTCGCCTGCGGCGGCCTCGGCCTCGGCGGCCTTGAGGACCTGAGCCTTGTGCGCCTCCCAGCGAGCCTGGGCAGCCGCGTACTCCTGCTCCCAAGCCTCGCGCTGGGCGTCGAAGCCGTCCTTCCAGGCACCGGTCTCGGCGTCGAAGCCCTCCGGGTACTTGTACTCGCCGTTCTCGTCGTACTCGGCGAGCATGCCGTACAGCGCCGGGTCGAACTCGGTGCCGTGCGGGTCGACGGACTCGTTGGCCTGCTTCAGCGACAGCGAGATGCGGCGACGCTCGAGGTCGATGTCGATGACCTTGACGAAGACCTCTTCGCCCACCGACACGACCTGCTCGGCCAGCTCGACGTGCTTGCTGGAGAGCTCGGAGATGTGCACGAGGCCCTCGATGCCGTCCGCGACGCGCACGAAGGCGCCGAACGGGACGAGCTTGGTGACCTTGCCCGGTGCGATCTGGCCGATCGCGTGGGTGCGGGCGAAGACCTGCCACGGGTCCTCCTGCGTCGCCTTCAGCGACAGGGAGACGCGCTCGCGGTCCAGGTCCACCTCGAGGATCTCGACGGTGACCTCCTGGCCCACCTCGACGACCTCGGAGGCGTGCTCGATGTGCTTCCAGGACAGCTCGGAGACGTGCACGAGGCCGTCCACGCCGCCCAGGTCGACGAACGCACCGAAGTTGACGATCGAGGACACGACACCCTTGCGGACCTGACCCTTGTGCAGGTTGTTCAGGAACGTGGTGCGCGACTCCGACTGCGTCTGCTCCAGCAGCGCGCGACGGCTCAGGACCACGTTGTTGCGGTTCTTGTCGAGCTCGAGGATCTTCGCCTCGAGCTCCTGGCCGAGGTACGGGGTGAGGTCGCGGACGCGACGCAGCTCGATCAGCGACGCCGGCAGGAAGCCGCGCAGTCCGATGTCGACGATGAGGCCGCCCTTGACGACCTCGATGACGGTGCCGGTGACGACGCCGTCGTTCTCCTTGATCTT
Source organism: Microbacterium sp. 22195 (assembly GCF_052056515.1). NCBI lineage: Bacteria > Bacillati > Actinomycetota > Actinomycetes > Micrococcales > Microbacteriaceae > Microbacterium > Microbacterium sp. 22195. Next base: position 127,259 of record NZ_JBQEPE010000001.1, on the reverse strand, counting down.
CTCGACATCGCCCCAGGCGCGCTCGTACTGCGCGCGCTTCTTGGAGAGGATCAGACGGCCTTCCTTGTCCTCCTTCTGGAGAACGAGGGCCTCGACCTTGTCGCCGACGGCGACGACCTCGTTGGGGTCGACGTCGTGCTTGATGGAGAGCTCACGCGAGGGGATGACACCCTCGGTCTTGTAGCCGACGTCGAGCAGAACCTCATCGCGGTCGATCTTGACGATCGTGCCCTCGATGATGTCGCCGTCGTTGAAGAACTTCAGGGTCTTCTCGACCGCGGCCAGGAAGTCCTCGGCAGATCCGATGTCGTTGATCGCGACCTGCTTGGTGGCCGGGGCGGTCGTTGCGCTAGTCATGTAGTGGGTTGTCCTTGTGAATGGAGAGTCAGGCCTCGGGCACCGGCGACGTGCCAGTATGGTGCCGAAGCGAATGGATGTGGGATTGCGGTGTCACGAGGGCACGCGGATGCTCGCCACGAGTGACACTCCAGGTTATCAGATGCGGGCCCCGTCCCGCTCCCCCTGTCGGAGCCGGCCTCTAGGCTGGTCCCGTGACCGATCGCCTCATGCTGCTCGACACCGCCAGCCTCTACTTCCGCGCCTTCTACGGGGTGCCCGACAAGGTGAAGGCGCCCGACGGCACATCGGTGAACGCCGTGCGCGGCCTGCTCGACATCGTCGCCAAGCTGGTGACGCTCTACGAGCCCGCCCAGGTGATCGCGTGCTGGGACGACGACTGGCGGCCGCAATGGCGCGTCGACCTCATCCCGAGCTACAAGGCGCACCGCGTGGTCGAGGAGGTGCCGGCCGGTCCCGACGTCGAGGAGGTGCCCGATCCCCTGCTGCAGCAGGTCCCGCTGATCCGCGAGACGCTCGCGGCGATCGGCATCCCGATCATCGGTGCGGCCGAGCACGAGGCCGACGACGTGATCGGCACGCTCGCGACCCGGTCGGCCATCCCGGTGGACATCGTCACCGGCGACCGCGACCTGTTCCAGCTCGTCGACGACGCCCGTGACGTGCGAGTGATCTACACGGCCAGGGGGATGAGCAATCTCGAGATCGTGACGGATGCCGTCGTCGTGGCCAAGTACGGGGTGCTCCCCTCGCAGTACGCGGACTTCGCCACCATGCGCGGCGACGCCTCCGACGGGCTGCCGGGCGTGAAGGGCGTGGGCGAGAAGTCCGCCGCCACGCTGCTGCAGGCGCACGGCGATCTGCGGGGCATTCGCGAGGCCGCCGAGGGCGGCCTGCTCAGCGCGGCCGCGTCGGCGCGCTTCGCCGCTGCATCCGACTATCTCGACGTCGCACCGACCGTCGTGGAGGTCGTGCGCGATCTCGACGTGGTCGCACCGGGCGCACCGCTGCGTGCGCTGGATCCTTCGGAGGCGGATGCCGCGGCCGCCCTGGCCGAGAAGTGGAACCTCGGGACGTCGATGACCCGGGCTCTGGCGGCGCTGGCGCGCTGACTCGCCGGCCGGCGCCGGCGAGTCGGCGTCATCCGGTCCAGGCGCGCAGCCGCTCCAGTCCCCAGGTCGTGACGATGCGCTCGGCGGGAACGCCCGCCGACTCCGCCCGCGCGGCGCCGTGGTCGAGCAGCGAGAGCTGACCGGGTGCGTGCGCATCCGAGTCGATCGAGAACAGGCATCCCTCCTGCAGCGCGATCGCGATCAGCTCGTCCGGCGGGTCCTGCCGTTCCGGACGGGAGTTGATCTCCACCGCCACGCCGTTCTCCGCGCACGCCGCGAACACGGCCCGCGCGTCGAAGTCGGATGCCGGCCTGGTGCCGCGCTCGCCCTGCACCAGGCGCCCCGTGCAGTGACCGAGCACGTTCACTCGCGGATCGGACACCGCGGCGATCATCCGCCGCGTCATGGGAGCAGCCTCCATCCTCAGCTTGGAGTGCACGGAGGCGACCACGACGTCCAGCTGGTCCAGCAGCTCCGGCGACTGATCCAGGCCGCCGTCCTCGAGGATGTCCACCTCGATGCCCGCGAGCACCGTCAGCCCCGCACCCGACTGAGCGCGCACCAGCGGGATCTGCTCGCGCAGCCGCTCGGCGGACAGGCCCCTGGCCACGCGCAGACGCGGCGAGTGGTCGGTGATCGCGAGGTACTCGTGACCGAGCGCCCGCGCGGCGGCGACCATGGTCTCGATGGGCGTGGTGCCGTCCGACCAGTCGGTGTGACTGTGCAGGTCCCCTCGCAGCCGGGAGCGCAGCGCGGAGACCTGCTCGGGCTCGACCTCGCCGCGGAGCTCGGACAGGTAGTCGGGCACGCGTCCCTCCTGCGCCTGCCGGATCACCTCGAAGGTGGAATCGCCGATGCCCTTCTGCGCCCGCAGCCGCGCGGGATCGTGCACGACGTCCTCGGGCAGGGACTCCAGCACCGCCGCGGCCTGCCTGAACGCCTTGGCGCGGTAGCGCGAGGCGCGCTCGCGCTCCAGCAGCGTGGCGATCTGGAGAAGAGCGTCGACGGCGTCCATGCTGCTGCGCCCGGTCAGGCGGGCGCGGTCTCCCGGGTGGCCTGGATCCAGGTCTCCAGCTTGGCTGCCGCGCGGCCGTCGTCGACGGCCTCGGCGGCGCGGGCGTAGGCGTCCCGCAGCCGCTCGACGATCGGCTGCTGCGTGAGCGCTGCGTCGTGGGAGAGCTCGTAGGCGACGATGCCCGCGGCCGCGTTGAGCAGCACGATGTCGCGCACGGCGCCCTTCTCGCCCTCGAGCGTGCGCCGCAGGATCCGGGCGTTGTGCTCGGGAGCGCCGCCGACCAGGTCGGACAGGTCGGCCAGCGGGATGCCGAGATCGCGCGGGTCCAGGTCGTGCTCGTGGATGTCCCCGCGCGCCACCTCCCAGATCCTGCTGTGGCCGGTGGTGGTGAGCTCGTCCAGTCCGTCATCGCCGCGGAACACGAGTGCTGTGGCACCGCGGGTGCGGAACACGCCCGTGATCAGGGGGACGAGGTTGAGCTTGGCGACACCAACCGCGTTGGCCTCGGCGCGGGCGGGGTTGCACAGCGGCCCGAGCACGTTGAAGACGGTCGGCACGGCCAGTTCGGCGCGCACCGCGCCGGCGTGCTTGAAGCCGGGGTGGAACGCCGCGGCCCACGCGAAGGTGATGCCGGTGCGGTCGAGCACGGAGGCGACCTGCTCCGGGTCGAGCGAGATGTTCAGCCCGAGCGCGGCGAGCACATCCGAGGACCCGGATGACGAGCTGGCGGCGCGGTTGCCGTGCTTGACGACCGGGACGCCGGTCGCGCCGATGATCACGGCGGCGGTCGTCGACACGTTCACGGTGCCGACCCTGTCGCCGCCCGTGCCGACGATGTCCAGCACGTCGGAGGAGACCGGGAGCGGAACGGCCGCCTCGAGGATCGCGTCGCGGAATCCCACGACCTCGTCGACCGTCTCCCCCTTGGCGCGGAGCGCCACCAGGAATCCGGCGAGCTGCGCCTGACTGACCTTGCCCTGCATGACCTGACGCATCGCCCAGGTGGACTCCCAGACGCTCAGATCGCGCCTCTCGAGCAGCGTGGTGAGCAGATCGGGCCAGGTCAGGGAGTCAGGCATGTCTGCGATCATAATCGGGCACGAAGAGATGCCGATTCGAGATGACGCGTCGCGACTTCCGCCGCGACCTGCGGGAATCATCGGCGACCAGGCACATTCGCAGGCTCTTCGAAGGTCGCCCAGAGGCTCCGAACAGGGAAACGGGCGATGGCGGTGCAAGAATCGTCGGGCCGAATCAGCCATAATGGGATCGTGACCACCTCAGCGACGCATGCCCCGGCGGCAAGAACCATCAAGCGGCCCAACCCGGTCGCTGTCGGCACCATCGTTTGGCTCGGCAGCGAGGTGATGTTCTTCGCGGGACTCTTCGCGATCTACTTCACCCTGCGCAGCACCTCGCCCGAGCTCTGGGCTCATCGCACCGAGGAGCTCAACGTCCCGTACGCGCTCGTGAACACGATCATCCTGGTGATCTCGTCGTTCACCTGCCAGATGGGCGTGTTCGCCGCGGAGGACCTGCAGCCCTACCACGTCGCCAAGGGCAAGGTGAACGCCGCCGGCCGCCGCCGCCTCTTCGGCTGGGGCATGGTCGAGTGGTTCTGGCTCACCTTCATCCTCGGCGCGATCTTCGTGAGCGGCCAGGTCTGGGAGTACGCCACCCTCGTCGCCGAGGGCATGCCGATCCAGGCCGACTCGTACGCCTCCGCGTTCTACCTCACGACCGGTTTCCACGCCCTGCACGTCACCGGCGGTCTCATCGCCTTCGTGCTCGTGATCGGCCGCGCGTACGCGGTGAAGAACTTCCGCCACAAGGAGGCGACCTCCTCGATCGTCGTGTCGTACTACTGGCACTTCGTCGACGTCGTCTGGGTGGTCCTGTTCTTCGTCATCTATTTCCTGAAGTAAGAGCGGAGCGATTTTCGAAATGGCACGAGAGAAGAAGCACCGCTCGCGCGGTCGTCGCAGCCCCTTCGCAGCCGCCGCGCTCATCGGCGCCGGTCTGCTGCTCACGGGCGGCGTGTACGCCGGCGCATCCGCCGCGATGGCATCGCCCACGGATGCCCAGACCAGCGTCACCACGGAGCTGACCGCGGCCGACGGACAGAAGCTCTTCACGGCGAACTGCGCGACCTGCCACGGCATGGACCTGCAGGGAACCAAGGAGGGCCCCAGCCTGGTCGGCGTGGGCGAGCTCGCCGTCGAGTTCCAGATGTCCACCGGCCGGATGCCGCTGCAGATGCAGGGACCGCAGGCTCCGCAGAAGCACCCGCAGTTCACCGAGGCGCAGATCCGCGCGGTGGCCGCGTACGTGCAGTCCGTCGCCCCCGGCCCCACCTACCCGGACAGCTGGGTCACCGAGGGCAAGCCCAACCCCGACGACTCCTCCGACGAGGTCAGCCTCGCCAAGGGCGCCGAGCTCTTCCGCGTCAACTGCGCGATGTGCCACAACGTCGCCGCAGCCGGTGGCGCCCTCACCGAGGGCAAGTACGCCCCGGCACTGACCTCGACCAGCGCGCTGCACATGTACGCCGCCATGGTCACGGGCCCGCAGAACATGCCGGTGTTCGGTGACATGAACCTGAGCACCCAGGACAAGCGCGACATCATCGCCGCGCTCGTCTTCCAGCAGAACGAGGTCCAGGTCGGCGGCTTCACGCTCGGCTCGCTCGGCCCCGTCTCCGAGGGCCTGTTCATCTGGATCTTCGGCATCGGCGCACTCGTCGCCCTCACCGTGTGGATCACGGCGAAGTCCAACTGACGCACTTTCATCGACGAATCACGTACGAGGAGCACCATGGCACACGACGACGACACGCAGGCTCTGGACAGGGCCTACCAGCCCTCACCGGGGCTGGGCGTCGCAGTCAGCGACCCCGCAGTGAACCCGGGGCTGCCGCCGCACCGTCAGCGCATGACGGACAAGGACCCGAAGATCGAGCGCACCGCGGCTCGCACCGTCTACACGCTGTTCTACCTGTCCCTGGCGGGCAGCATCTGGGCGGTCGCCGCGTACATGCTGTTCCCGATCGAGTCCGGCGCGCTCATCGACGTGCGCTACAACAACATGTTCATCGGTCTCGGCATCGCCCTGGCGCTGCTGAGCATCGGCATCGGCGCGATCCACTGGTCGAAGTCGCTGATGAGCGACAAGGAGTTCGTCGAGCACCGTCACCCCACCCGCGGTCGTGACTCGACTCGCGAGGCGGCCGTGCAGGCGTTCGCCGACGCCAACGAGGAGTCCGGCTTCGGACGTCGCGTGATGATCCGCAACTCCCTGATCGCCGCTGTGGTCGCCTCGATCGTCCCCGGTGTCACGCTGTTCCGCGGCCTCGCGCCGTTCAACACCGAAGAGGACCCGATCGCCGGAGACCCGGTGGCGCTGCTGAAGCACACCATGTGGAAGAAGGGCACCCGGCTGGTCCACGACCCCGCCGGCACCCCGATCCGCGCTGCGGACATCACCATCGGCTCGGCCGTGCACGTCATCCCCGAGGGGCTCAACGAGCTGGGTCACGAGGGCGGCCTGCTCGAGGAGAAGGCGAAAGCCATCGTCCTCCTCATGCGTCTTCGCCCCGAGCAGCTCATCGAATCCGAGGAGCGCAAGTCCTGGTCGTACGACGGCATCGTCGCGTACTCCAAGGTCTGCACGCACGTCGGATGCCCTGTGGCACTGTACGAGCAGCAGACGCACCACCTGCTGTGCCCCTGCCACCAGTCGCAGTTCGACGTCACCGACCACGCCAAGGTCATCTTCGGCCCGGCGTCGCGTCCGCTGCCTCAGCTGCCGATCGCCGTCGACGATGAGGGCTACCTCATCGCGCAGAGCGATTTCCACGAACCTGTCGGCCCGAGCTTCTGGGAGCGTCATTGAGCACCGCAACTCTTCACGAGGACACCAAGCCCGCCGAGTCGCGGGACAAGCCCCTTGGCGGTCGCTTCCTCGCCGGCACAGCCAACTACCTCGATGAGCGCACCAGCCTGTCGGGCTTCGTCAAGGAGCTCGGTCGCAAGATCTTCCCCGACCACTGGTCGTTCATGCTCGGCGAGATCGCGCTGTGGAGCTTCGTCGTCGTCTTCCTCTCGGGGACGTTCCTGACGTTCTTCTTCCAGGCGTCGATGGTGCCCACGCACTACACGGGCGCCTACGAGCCGATGCGCGGCATCGAGATGTCGGCGGCCCTCGAGTCGACCCTGCACATCTCGTTCGACCTGCGCGGCGGCCTGCTGGTCCGCCAGATCCACCACTGGGCCGCTCTGGTCTTCGTGGCGGGCATCGGCATCCACATGCTGCGCGTGTTCTTCACGGGCGCGTTCCGCAAGCCGCGCGAGCTCAACTGGGTGATCGGCTTCGTGCTGTTCGTCCTGGCCATGGCCGAGGGCTTCACCGGCTACTCGCTCCCCGACGACCTGCTCTCGGGCAATGGTCTGCGCATCATCGACGGCATGATCAAGGGCATCCCGCTGATCGGCACCTGGACCTCGTTCCTGATCTTCGGCGGCGAGTTCCCCGGCAGTGACATCGTCGGCCGCCTGTACACGCTGCACATCCTGCTGCTGCCGCTGCTGGTCATCGCCTTCGTGGCGCTGCACCTGATGCTGATGGTCATCAACAAGCACACCCAGTTCGCCGGCCCGGGCCGCTCGAACGACAACGTCGTGGGCTACCCGATGATGCCGGTGTACATGTCGAAGATGGGCGGCTTCCTGTTCATCGTCTTCGGCACGATCGTGCTGATCGCGACGTTCTTCCAGATCAACCCGATCTGGAACTACGGCCCGTACGACCCGTCGCCGGTCTCCGCCGGCACCCAGCCCGACTGGTACATCGGCTTCGCCGACGGTGCTCTGCGTCTGGCTCCCCCGCACCTGGACGTGCCGCTGGGCGACTTCACGCTCTCGCTGGGCATCCTGATCCCGGTCGCTGTGCTGGGTCTGTTCATCGTGGTCGTCGCCATCTACCCCTTCATCGAGATGTGGGTCACCGGCGACAAGCGCGAGCACCACATCGCCGACCGCCCGCGCAACGCCGCCACCCGCACCGCGATCGGCGTCGCAGGCATGATCTTCTACTCGGTCCTGTGGGCCGCGGCCTCGTCCGACCTGATGGCGACGCACTTCATGCTGACCATGGAGGGCGTGATCCACACGCTCCAGGCGCTGCTGATCGTCGGCCCGGTGCTCGGGTACTTCATCACCAAGCGCATCTGCATCGCGCTGCAGAAGAAGGACCGCGAGATCGTCCTGCACGGGTACGAGTCGGGCCGTATCGTCCGTCTTCCCGGCGGTGAGTTCATCGAGGTGCACCAGCCGGTGGACGTGTACGACCGCTGGAAGCTCGTGGACTACGAGACCTACCAGCCGCTCGTCGTGCGCCCCAACGCCAAGGGTCGCATCCCGTGGCACGAGAACCTGCGTTCCTCCCTGTCGCGCTGGTTCTACGAGGACCGCCTGCAGCCGCTCACCCAGGCTCAGATCGAGGAGGCCGACGCGCACCAGCAGCACGCTCTCGCGCACGACGCCGAGATCGAGGCCGAGGAGATCGCCGGTGCGCACACCCGTGCGGGTGTGACCGACGAGAGCCAGATCGAGGCCCCGGACAAGACGATCGGCGAGACGCCGAACACGCCGAGCTCCGTGATCGCCAAGGATCCTGCGCCGCGCAAGAAGAAGTCGGAGGACGGCGAGTAACACCGCGACTCCCCCGAACTGAGGCCCCCGTCCCATGGACGGGGGCCTCAGTCGTGTCGGCGCCTCGATACGCTGGAGGACATGTCCGTTCGCATCCGTCCCGCCGTCGATGAGGATGCCGCCGGCATCGAGGAGATCGAGGAGGCCGCCGATCAGCTGCTCGTCAGCCTCTTCCGGGCGACGGACTGGCCGGCCCCGGATGCCGCGGCCGAACGTCTCGCGCTGCCCGGCTTCCTGCTCATCGCCGAGCACGAGGGCACCCCGGCGGGCTTCGTGCACGTCCTGGACCTCGCCGGGCATGCCCACCTGGAGCAGGTGTCGGTCCTCCCCCGGTACGCGCGACGCGGCATCGGACGCATCCTGGTGCGCGCGGCCATGGATGAGGCGGCACGGCGCGGACACGACGACATGACGCTCCGCACTTACGCCGATGTGCCCTGGAACGCCCCGTTCTACGCCTCCTGCGGCTTCATCGAGACCGAGCCCGACAGTGAGGCCCTGCGCAGTTTCGTGGCTGTGGAGGAGCGCCTGGGCCTGCTCGAGTACGGCCGCCGCGTGCAGATGACGGCGTCCCTCACGGACTCCGTCATCTGAGATCGCCGCGGCAGGCGGCCGCGTAGTCTGAGCCTCATGGACCGCACCGCCTATTTCGAAGCCAAGCTCGCCCACGAGACCGACGCGAGCGACCTGTACGCCGCGCTGAAGGCCGGAGAGCAGGTGACGGTGGTCGACGTGCGCTCCGACGAGGCATGGGCGCAGGGACGCGTCTCCGGCGCCGTGCACATGCACTACCGGGAGATCGCGGAGCGCGCACCCAAGGAGATCCCCGCCGGGTCGGAGGTCGTCGTGTACTGCTGGAGCCCCGGATGCAACGCCGGGGCCAAGGGCGCACTCGAGTTCGCGAAGCTCGGCTACGCGGTGCGCGAGATGATCGGCGGGTTCGAGTACTGGGTGCGGGAGGGCTACCCCGTCGAGGACCACGACGGTGTGCACCGCCGTCCCGTCGACCCGCTCACCGGCGTTCCCCGCGTCCGCACGCGGGCCTGAGCACACACGAGCAGAAACGCTGAGGGGCCTCCCGGAAAGTCCGGGAGGCCCCTCAGCGTGTGATGGAGGATCAGCGGGCGAAGTGACCGCGGTAGTACTCGTACACCCAGCCGACGATGGCCACGACGAAGATGGCGAGGCCGATCGGGAGGAGGAACTGACCGACCGCCAGGCCGACGATGAAGACCCCGGCGGAGCCTGCGAGCACCAGCGGCCACCAGGACCACGGGCTGAACTCGCCCAGCTCGGGGTCACCGTCATCGATGTCCGCCGTGAGCACGTCCTCGGGCAGCTCGCCGCCCTGGGCCTTGTACGTCTTGCGAAGGTACACAGCGATCATGGCGCTCATGAAAGCCGTGAACAGCAGCGCGACAGTCCCGACCCACTCCACCTTGCCGTGGTACTCGTCGAGCAGGCTCCAGCCCGTGTAGACGCCCGCGACGATCAGGAAGAAGACTCCGATGATCCACCACAGGATGATGTTGCTGCGCATGGGTTACTTCGCCTCTCCGGCTGCGGCGGCGACCGGGTGCTCGGCTGCCTCGGGGTGGTTCAGGTCGAAGGCGGGCCGCTCGCTGCGGATGCGCGGGATCGACGTGAAGTTGTGGCGCGGCGGCGGGCAGGACGTCGCCCACTCGAGCGATGCGCCGTAGCCCCACGGGTCGTCCACGGTGACCTTCGGCGCCTTGCGCGCGGTGATCCAGACGTTCAGGAAGAACGGCAGCATCGAGGCGCCCAGGATGATCGCACCGATGGTGGAGACCTGGTTGCCCCACTCCCAGCCGTCGTACGTGGAGTAGTCCGCGTAACGGCGCGGCATGCCGTCGACGCCCAGCCAGTGCTGCACGAGGAAGGTCATGTGGAAGCCGATGAACAGCATCCAGAAGTGGATGTAGCCGAGGCGCTCGTTCAGCATCCGGCCCGTCCACTTCGGCCACCAGAAGTAGAACCCGGCGAACATGGCGAACACGACGGTGCCGAACACCACGTAGTGGAAGTGCGCGACGACGAAGTACGAGTCGCTGAGGTGGAAGTCCAGCGGCGGCGATGCCAGGATCACGCCAGTGAGTCCACCGAAGACGAAGGACACGAGGAAGCCCAGCGAGAACACCATCGGAGTCTCGAAGGTGATCGACCCTCGCCACATCGTGCCGATCCAGTTGAAGATCTTCACGCCCGTCGGCACCGCGATGAGCATCGTCATCAGCGAGAAGAACGGCAGGAGCACGCCGCCGGTGACGTACATGTGGTGCGCCCACACGGCCACGGACAGGGCCGCGATCGAGATCGTCGCGTAGACCAGGGTCTTGTATCCGAAGATCGGCTTGCGGCTGAACACCGGGAAGATCTCCGAGACGATGCCGAAGAACGGCAGCGCGATGATGTACACCTCGGGGTGGCCGAAGAACCAGAACAGGTGCTGCCAGAGCAGGACGCCGCCGTTGGCGGGGTCGTACACGTGAGAGCCGAGCACGCGGTCGGCACCGGCGGCCAGGATCGCGGCGGCCAGCACGGGGAAGGCCATCAGGATCAGCAGGCTCGTGATCAGGGTGTTCCACGAGAAGATCGGCATGCGCCACATCGTCATGCCCGGAGCGCGCATCGTGATGACGGTCGTGATGAAGTTCACCGCACCGAGGATCGTGCCGAAACCGGACATTCCGAGGCCGAGCATCCACAGGTTGCCGCCCGCGCCGGGCGAGAACGTGGCGCTCGCGAGCGGCTGGTAGGCGAACCAGCCGAAGGCGGCCGCACCCTGCGGGGTGAGGAAGCCGGCGACCGCGATCGTCGAGCCGAACAGGAAGAGCCAGAACGCGAAGGCGTTCAGACGCGGGAACGCCACGTCGGGAGCACCGAGCTGCAGCGGCAGGACCGCGTTGGCGAATCCGGCGAACAGCGGCGTCGCGAACATCAGCAGCATGATCGTGCCGTGCATCGTGAACAGCTGGTTGTACTGCTCCTTGGTCGGCACGATCTGCATGCCGGGCGCGAACAGCTCGGCGCGGATGATCAGCGCCATCACGCCGCCGAGGAGGAAGAACAGCACCGAGGAGATCAGGTACATGTACCCGATGGTCTTGTGGTCGGTGGAGGTGATCCACTTGACGACGATGTTGCCCTTCTGCTCCACGCGCGTGGAGGACAGCAGCGCGGCCTGGCGCGGCGGGATCGTCGTGGGGCGCACGCCCTGCAGCATGTTGGGTTCAGCTGTCGTGGTCATGACTTACTTCCCTTCCTCTTCGCCGGTGCTCGGAGCACCGGTGCCCGGAAGATTGCCGAGGCGGTCGTAGGCGTCGGTGATGTCGCCCGTGTTGCCCTCATCGCGAAGGGTCTGCAGATAGGCGTCGTAGTCGGCCTGCGACACGACCTTGACGTTGAACAGCATCATCGAGTGGTACTCGCCGCAGAGTTCGGCGCACTTGCCGTCGTACTCGCCGATGCGCGTCGGGATGAACGACCAGCTGTTGTCCTTCCCGATGAACATGTCCTTCTTGTAGAGGAAATCGATGATCCAGAAGGAGTGGATGACGTCGCGCGACTGGAGGTCGATCGTCACCTTCTTGTCGACGGGCAGGACCAGCGTCGGCAGCTTGGAGCGATCGATGTCGCCGTTCGCGTCGGCGTCGGCCTGGACGCCCATGGTCCAGACGGCGTCGGAGTTGTCCTTCTCCTCACCGTCGTACTGGAAGTCCCATGCCCACTGCTTGGCGATCGCGGTGATCTCCACATCGGGCTTGGCCCAGGGCCGCTCGATCTCGGCCTGGTCCTTCGCGGTGAAGAAGAACATGCCCAGGATCAGGATCAGCGGGATCACCGTGTAGAGGATCTCGATCGGCATGTTGTAGCGCAGCTGGACCGGCAGTCCGGTCTGGCCGGCGCGGCGGCGGTACATGACCAGCGCCCAGGCCATCAGGCCCCACGTGACGATGCCGACGATCAGCAGGATGACCCATGAGGTCACCCAGAGCCCGCCGACCCGGTCGGTCTGGTTGGTGGCTGACGGAGCACCGTCCACGAAGCCGGGAAGGAATCCGTGGGTTTGAGCGGCAGAACATCCTGCCAGGGCCACGGCAACCGCTACTCCCAGAGGGAGTGCGGCCCAACGAAGGCGGCGTTTCGAGGGCACGATGCACCTTTCAGATCTCGGACAGGAGCGCTCTCAAGTCTAGAGCAAGCTCACATGCGATTCACGCCAACCACGCAGGTTGGCGACCGTTCAGTGGAAGCTGTCGCCGCAGGCGCAGGAGCCCGCCGCGTTGGGGTTGTCGATGGTGAACCCCTGCTCCGAGATGGTGTCCTTGAAGTCGATCGAGGCGCCCTCGAGGTACGGGACGCTCATGTTGTCGACGATGACCTCGACGCCGTCGAAGTCGACGGTCTCGTCGCCCTCGAGGAACCGCTCGTCGAAGTAGAGCTGGTAGATCAGGCCGGAGCATCCGCCGGGCTGGACGGCGACGCGCAGACGCAGGTCGTCGCGGCCCTCCTGCTCGAGCAGGCTCTTGACCTTCTGCGCGGCCGCGTCCGTCAGCGAGACGCTGTGGGCGGCGGTGGTCTCTTCGGTCAGCGTGATGTCGCTCATGTCACTCCTTGCAGACGTGCAGCACGGACGGCTGCTCACGCTCGATCCTACCGCCGGCGCGTGCGCGGAGGGCCTTCCCCGCGCACGCGCCGGTGCCGTCAGGATGCCGCGGAGCGGCTGTTCATGCGGGTCAGGAGCAGCGCCTCGGTGCGCACCGCGTTGCGGAACGTCTCCAGGTGCAGCGACTCGTTCGGGCTGTGCGCGCGGGCGTGCGGGTCCTCGACGCCCGTCACGAGGATCTGCGCCTCGGGGAACTCCCGGACGAGGTCGGCGATGAACGGGATGGAGCCGCCCACGCCCAGATCGACGGCGTCCTTGCCGTAGCCGGCGGCCATCGCCCCGCGGGTGAGCTCGACCGCCCAGCCCGAGGTGTCGACGAGGAATCCGTCGCCCAGGTCGACGTCCGTGAAGGTCAGCTCGGCACCGAACGGCGCGTGCGCGCGCAGATGCGCCTCGATCGCCGCGTAGGCGTCCTTCGCGTCCTGCCCGGGTGCGACGCGGGCGCTGATGACCACGCTCACCTCGGGCAGCAGCGTGTTCGACGCCTGAGCGACGCTCGTCGCGTCGATGCCGGTGATTGTGATCGAGGGCTTGTTCCAGATCCGGCCGAGGATGTCGTCGCGTCCGACCGGGGAGACGCCGGCGAGCAGGCCCGTCTCATCGCGCAGCGTCGTCTCGCTGTAGGCAGGGGTCTCCCCCTCCCGGGCAGTCATCCCCTCCACGGCCACGGCGCCGTCGGCATCCCACAGCGTGGACAGCAGCGTGACGGCCGCCATCATGGCGTCCGGCACGGCCCCGCCGAACATGCCGGAGTGCGAGGCGTGCTCGAGCGTGCGCACGCGCAGCGTGAACCGCGCGTTGCCGCGCAGCGAGACCGTCAGTCCCGGCGTCTCGGAGTCCAGGTTCCCGGAGTCGGCCACGACGATGGCGTCCGCACGCAGGGCGTCGGCGTTGTCGCGCAGGAAGCGGGCGAAGGAGCGGGAGCCGTACTCCTCCTCCCCCTCGATGAACAGCGCGACGCCCAGCTCCAGGTCGTCGCCGAGCACCTCGGCCACCGCACGCAGCGAGGCGATGTGCGCCATGATTCCGGCTTTGTCGTCGGCGGCGCCGCGCCCGTACAGGCGTCCGTCGCGCACGGTCGGCTCGAACGGAGGCGTGTCCCAGAGCTCGTCCGCCCCGGGGGGCTGCACGTCGTGGTGGGCGTAGAGCAGGATGGTGGGCTTGCCGTTGCGTGCGGCGCGAGTGGCCAGCACGGCCGGCTGGCCGAGCTCCTCGGTGTCGTCGACATGGGCGCGAAGCACCTGCACGTCATCGAAGACGCCGGTCGCGCGCGCGAGCTCGGCGATCGCCGCCGCGCTGCGCTCCAGCTGGGTCTGGTCGAAGGCCGGCCAGGCGATGCCGGGGATGCGCACGAGGTTCCCGAGGTCGGAGAGTGCGGCGGGGATGCCGAGGGCTACCGCTTCGAGGACGGCGGATTCGGATGCCGGCGAAGCCGACGATGAGGACGAGGTCATGCGAGTAATCTTAAGGTGAACCCGATTCCGAACTGAGGTCGAACGTGCCCAACGCCACCCCCGCCGCCAACGACGACGCACCCGAGACGCCCACTGTGGGCAAGGGCCGCGCGACGCCGACGCGCGCCGAGCGCGAGGCGGCGAACCGCCGCCCCCTCGTCGCGAACACCAAGGAGGCCAGGGCTGCCGCGAAGGCCGACCTGCAGGCGCGTCGCGAGAAGGCCCGCATCGGGATGGAGCAGGGCGACGACAAGTACCTCCCCGCTCGCGACAAGGGCCCGCAGCGCCGCTGGGTGCGCGATTACGTCGACGCCGGCTGGCACATCTCCGAGTGGTTGATGGCCGCCATGCTGGTGGTCATCCTGCTGAACCTCACCCCGATCGCGGACGTGCAGCTGTGGGCCATGGTCGCGCTCTGGGGCTACATGCTCCTCGCCATCGGCGACATGGTTCTGCTCAGCATCCGCGTGAAGAAGAAGGCAGCCGACAAGTTCGGCGCCGCGCGCCGGGAGAAGGGCCTGGGCTGGTACGCCGCGATGCGCGCCCTGCAGATGCGCTTCATGCGCCTGCCCAAGCCGCAGGTCAAGCGCGGTCAGTACCCCGCCTGACACGAAGAGCTCTCACCCGAGGCCTGTGCCGCTCAGCGGCGCAGGCCTCTGTTGATCTGGCGCGCCCAGAACGGACCACGGTAGAGGAACGCGGTGTAGCCCTGTACGAGGGTCGCACCGGCATCCAGCCGCTTCTGCACGTCGTCCGCCGTCTCCACGCCGCCGACCGCGATCACGCAGAAGTCCGCGGGGACGGCGGCCTTGACGACCGCGAGGACCTCGAGCGAGCGCTCCTTCAGGGGCGCTCCGGAGAGTCCACCGGCTCCGGCCGCCTCGACGACGGCCGGATCGGTGCGCAGCCCGTCGCGGGAGATCGTGGTGTTGTGCGAGATGATGCCGGCGAGTCCCTCGTCGACGGCGAGCCGTGCAATGGCGGCGATCTCCTCGTCGGGCAGGTCGGGCGCGATCTTCACCAGCAGGGGCGTCGCGCCCGCGGCCTCCTTCACCGCGCGCAGCAGCGGCGCGAGGGTCTCCACGGCCTGCAGGCCGCGCAGTCCGGGCGTGTTCGGGGAGGAGACGTTGACGGCGAGGTAGTCGGCGAGCGGTGCCAGGCGTGTGGCGGATGCCACGTAGTCGGCGATCGCATCCTCGACGGCGACCACGCGGCTCTTGCCGATGTTCACGCCGATCACCGCACGCGGGGTGCGACGGCGGAGCTTGGTCAGTCGCGCCTCCGCGGCCTCCGCGCCGTTGTTGTTGAACCCCATCCGGTTGACGACCGCGCGGTCCGGCACGAGGCGGAACAGCCGCGGCTTCGGATTCCCGTCCTGCGGGATCGCCGTCACCGTGCCGACCTCGATGTGGCCGAAGCCCAGCGCGTTCAGGCCGCGCACGCCGACGACGTTCTTGTCGAAGCCGGCTGCCACGCCGAACGGCGAGGGGAACGTCAGGCCGAGCGCGTGCACCTGCTGCTCCGGTGACGGCGCTGTCAGCGCGCGGGTCACCCAGGAGAACGGCGGGACGCCGAGCACGCGGATGACCGCCATGGCGGCGTGGTGCGCGAACTCCGGATCGAAGCGCGACAGGACGTGGCGGAAGAGCAGCGGATACATCCCTGCCAGATTACCGGTCCGCGGCGTCCGTCCCCGCCTTGGCGTGATCGGCGCGCAGCTCGCTGATGGAGCGCTCGAAGTCCTCCAGCGAGTCGAACTCCTGGTACACGCTGGCGAATCGCAGATAGGCGACCTCGTCGAGCTCGCGCAGCGGCCCGAGGATCGACAGCCCGATCTCGTTCGTCTCCAGCTGCGATACCCCGGTCTGACGGATGGCCTCCTCGACCTTCTGCGCGAGAACGGCGAGGTCGGCCTCGGTCACCGGGCGCCCCTGACAAGCCTTGCGCACGCCGGAGATCACCTTGTCCCGGCTGAACGCCTCCATGACGCCGGAGCGCTTGATCACCACGAGACTCGCGGTCTCGGTCGTCGAGAAGCGGCCTCCGCACTCCGGGCACTGCCGCCGACGACGGATCGACAGACCGTCATCGCTCGTGCGCGAGTCGATGACGCGGGAGTCCGGATGCCGGCAGAAGGGGCAGTGCATGATGCTCCAGCCTACTCGGCGCGCTCCGCGCCGGACGCCCCGGCGAATCGCGCCTCGACGGCCTCGCCGTGCGCGGGCAGGATCTCGGCGTCCGCGAGCGCGACGACTCCGGAGCGGACCCGTGCGAGCGCATCGTGGTCGTACTCGATCACCTGCTGCGGACGGAGGAAGGTGTAGGCGCCCAGCCCTGACGCGTACCGCGCCTGTCCCCCGGTCGGCAGGACGTGGTTGCTCCCGGCCATGTAGTCTCCGAGGCTGACCGGCGTCTGCGCCCCGACGAAGACGGCGCCGGCGCTGGTGAACCGGCTCGCGGCCTCGGCAGCATCGGCCAGGTGCAGTTCGAGGTGCTCGGGGGCGTAGGCGTTGCTGAACGACTCCGCCATCCGGCGGTCGTCGACGAGAACGATCGCGGACTGCGGTCCGCTCAGGGCCGCGGCCACCCGCTCGGCGTGGCGTGTGGCCTCCGCACGCGCGGTGACCCGCTCGGCGACGCGCTCGGCGAGGGCGGCGGAGTCGGTCAAGAGAACGGCGGAGGCCTGCTCGTCGTGCTCGGCCTGGCTGATGAGGTCGGCCGCGACGAGATCGGCATCCGCGTTCTCGTCCGCGACGATGAGGATCTCCGTGGCACCCGCCTCGGAGTCGGTTCCGACGACGCCCGCAACGGCGCGCTTGGCCGAGGCGACGTAGTTGTTGCCGGGGCCGGTCACGACGTCCACGGGGTCGAGACCGAGCTCGGAGACGCCATAGGCGAGGGCGCCGATCGCGCCGGCGCCGCCGATCGCGTAGACCTCCTCGACCTCCAGCAGGGCGGCGGCCGCGAGGATCGTCGGGTGCACGCGGCCATCGTGCCCCGCCTGCGGAGGCGACGCGAGCGCGATGCTCGTGACGCCGGCGACCTGGGCGGGCACGACGTTCATGACGACGCTGGAGGCGAGCGGCGCCTTGCCGCCCGGGATGTACACACCGGCGCGGGTGATCGGCTGCCAGCGCTGCGTGATGCGCGCCCCCGGCCCGATGTCGGTGGTCTGCGGCGCAGGGACCTGGGCGGCCGATCCGCGCCGGACTCGCTCGATCGCGGTCTCCAGCGCGGCCCGCACCTCGGGGTCGACGGAGGCCAGGGCCTCGGCGAGGTGCTCGGCGGGGACGCGGATGGCGTGCCCGGTCACGCGATCGAAGCGCTCGGCCTGATCGCGCAGCGCTGCCTCTCCCCCGGAGCGCACGTCCTCGACGATCTGCGTGGCGGCGGCGAGGGCCTCGGCGCGCGCCTGAGTGGCGCGCGGGACGGCGGCGAGAAGGTCCGCGGGAGAGAAGCTCTTCCCGCGGAGGTCGATGGTGCGCACGATGTCAGCCCTTCGTGATGTCTGCGAGGTCGTGGAGGTATCCGATCCGGCCGTCGTCGTGTCGTACGACGTAGGCGCCGCCACGGTCCTCGATCACGAGAGTCCACGCCGCGGGTCCGATCCGGAACAGCGGATGCCCGTGCTCGTCGAGCACGTCGCGCTCTGACTGGGCGAGGATCCAGAACGGCTGCGTCTCGTGCTCCGCGGCCCTCGCCTGCTCGTTGCGGGTGCGCCGCAGCGGAGCCTCGGTGTCGACGGCCGGCTCGTCCGAGGACGATCCCACCGCGGGGAGCACCGCGGTCGTGTTCTCCGCGAAGCCGCGCTCACCGTTCGTGTCCTCGACGGTCGTGTCCTCGGCCACCGTCTCCTCCGCGGTCTCGTTGGCGGCGAAGATCTCGTGTAGTGCCCCGATCGGGTCGGTGTAGGCGGTGTCGAGCTGACGCGGCTCCGGGTCGGCCGGCGACGCCGGTGCGAGCTCGGCGTCCGCCTCCGGGGACGGCTCGGCGCCGAAAGCGGGCGAGAAGACCTCGTCCGAGTCCTCGTGGACGAACGCAGGCTCCTCCGTCACGGGCGGCTCTGCGGTCGGCAGCACCTCGATGACGCGCGTGGCATCGGCGTCGTCCTCGATGACGAGATCGGTCTCGATGATCGGCTCCGCCGGAGCATCGGCATCCATGCCCGACGCAGCCGGCGCGGCGACGGCCGCAGGACGCGGCCGGGTGATCACGGGGCGCACGGGATTGGCGTTGCGATGCGCTAGCGTCTCCATCCGGCCTTCGAAGTCGTCGCGCAGGCGCGGGATCAGGGGCGCCGCCACAGTGGCCGCGACCAGGGCCAGCGTGGCCAGCTGCGCCACGATCGGGACCCAGCCGACCAGGAACGCGCCCGAGTCGACGCTCGCCGCGGACTGCAGCCAGAGCAGCTGGGCCCAGGCGACGGCTGCGACAGAGGATGCGACGGAGGCGAACTGGTCGATGCCGAGCGATCCCACGCGTCGGATCCCCTCGGGCGAGAAGCGGCGAAGGGCGATCAGGAAGACGGCGACCGTGGGCAGGCCGATCGTGAGGATCCAGTCGATGCCGCGGGTCCACACTGATCCGCCACCGCCGAACACCGGGAAGAAGGACACGACGAAGACCAGGACCCAGGCGCCGACGATGATGAGTTCGCGGAGCGTGAAGCCGAGGATGCCGTACTCCGGCTCCACCTGCTCCTCGTAGTAGACCGCGTCATCGTCCTCGGAGGCGGGCTCATCCGCCACCGGATCCCGGTCTGCGGCCGCGGCGTCCGTGCTCCACAGCTCTCCGTCGGAGTCCGAGGGGCTCCCGCCGGTCACGTCTTCGGGCCCGGTGCCGATGTGTTCGGTGCTCATCGAGCGATCCTTTCGTCGTGGTCGCGTCCCCACGCGAGTCACGATCCTACCCAGACCTGCCGGGGGAAGCTGGGAGCGGTGTCATCGCATGACCGCCGCTCAGCCCAGGCAGGTCGGGCCGAGCAGCGACTTCAGGTCGCCGAACAGGTCGGCGGAGACGGTCACCGGCATCGGGACCTCGAACACCTTCGCCGATCCGCCGCGATGCACGCGGAGGAGCACCTCGGTCTCGCCGGCGTGGCGGCGGAGCACCTCAGCGAGGTCGATCATGGTCCGCTCAGTGGCGCGCTGCTCGGCGACCTGGAGCGACAGCGGCCCCGCCGCGTCGAAGGAGCCGACGTCGGGTGCGAAAGCCGACTGCGCGTGCAGATTCAGCCCGTCATCGCGGCGTGAGACCCGTCCGCGCACCGCGAGGATCGCGTCCTGCTGCAGCACGTGCTGGTACTCGGTGTAGGTCTTGCCCATGAACATGACCGTCACCTCGCCGTTGAAGTCCTCGACGGTGATCATGCCGTACGGGTTGCCGCTGGCCTTGGCGACGCGGTGCTGCACGCTCGTGACGAGTCCCGCGACGGTCACCTGATCGCCGTCCTGCAGGTCCTCCGACGTGAGCAGGTCGTGGATGGAGATCGACGCGTGCTTGGCCAGCGGCATCTCGAGCCCGGCCAGGGGGTGATCGGAGACGTACAGGCCCAGCATCTCGCGCTCGAACGCGAGCTTGTCCTTCTTGGTCCACTCGGGACGCTCCGGCACCTTCGCGGGCGCCGCCTCCTCCATGTCGTCGTAGAGGCTGTCGAAGTCGAACCCGATCGCGCCCTGCGCCTCGTTCCGCTTGCGGTCGACGGCCGCCTCGACGGCGTCCTCGTGGATCTCGAGCAGGGCACGACGGGTGTCGCCCATCGAGTCGAACGCGCCGGCCTTGATCAGCGACTCCACGGTGCGCTTGTTCGCCACGTGCAACGGCACCTTGCCGAGGAAGTCGTGGAAGGAGGTGAACTTCTCCTCCTTGCGGGCCTGGATGATCCCGTCGACCACGTTCCCGCCCACGTTGCGGACGGCGCCGAGGCCGAAGCGGATGTCCTCGCCGACGGCGGCGAAGAAGTTGATGGACTCGGACACGTCGGGCGGGAGCACCTTGATGCCCATCCGGCGGCACTCGTTGAGGTACAGCGCCATCTTGTCCTTCGAGTCGCCGACACTGGTCAGCAGCGCGGCCATGTACTCGGCCGGATAGTGCGCCTTGAGGTAGGCGGTCCAGTACGAGACCAATCCGTATGCGGCCGAGTGGGCTTTGTTGAATGCATAGTCCGAGAACGGGAGCAGGATGTCCCACAGCGCCTTGATGGCGCCTTCGCCGTAACCGCGCTCCTTCATGCCGCCGGAGAAGCCCTCGTACTGCTTGTCCAGCTCGGACTTCTTCTTCTTGCCCATGGCGCGCCGCAGGATGTCCGCCTGGCCGAGGCTGAACCCGGCGACCTTCTGCGCGATGGCCATGACCTGCTCCTGATAGATGATCAGGCCGTAGGACTCCTGCAGGATGTCCTTGAGCGGTTCCTCCAGCTCCGGGTGGATCGGCGTGATCTCCTGCAGCCCGTTCTTGCGCAGGGCGTAGTTGGTGTGCGAGTTGGCACCCATGGGGCCCGGCCGGTAGAGCGCGATCAATGCCGAGATGTCACCGAAGTTGTCCGGCTTCATCAGGCGCATGAGGGAGCGCAGCGGCGGGCTGTCGAGCTGGAACACGCCGAGCGTGTCACCACGGGCCAGCAGATCGTACACAGGGCGGTCGTCCAGCGCGAGGTGCTCGAGGTCGAGCTCCTCCCCCCTGTTCGTGCGGATGTTGTCGAGTGCGTCGGAGATGATCGTGAGGTTGCGCAGCCCCAGGAAGTCCATCTTGATCAGGCCCAGCGATTCGCACGACGGGTAGTCGAACTGCGTGACGATCTGGCCGTCCTGCTCGCGCTTCATGATCGGGATGATGTCGAGCAGGGGGTGCGAGGACATGATCACGCCCGCCGCGTGCACGCCCCACTGACGCTTCAGCCCCTCCAGGCCCAGCGCACGATCGAAGACGGTCTTCGCCTCGGGATCGGTCTCGATCAGGGCCCGGAACTCGCTGGCCTCCTTGTAGCGCGGGTGCGCGGAGTCGAACATGCCGCTCAGCGGCATGTCCTTGCCCATCACGGCGGGAGGCATCGCCTTGGTGAGACGGTCGCCCATGCTGAACGGGAACCCGAGCACGCGGCCGGCGTCCTTGAGCGCCTGCTTGGACTTGATCGTGCCGTAGGTGACGATCTGCGAGACGCGCTCGGAACCGTACTTCTCGGTGACGTACTCGATGACCTCGCCACGACGGCGGTCGTCGAAGTCGACGTCGAAGTCGGGCATCGAGACGCGGTCGGGGTTGAGGAAGCGCTCGAAGATGAGGCCGTGCTCGAGCGGGTCGAGGTCGGTGATCCTCATCGCATAGGCGACCATCGAGCCGGCTCCCGAGCCTCGGCCCGGTCCGACGCGGATGCCGTTGTCCTTGGCCCAGTTGATGAAGTCCGCGACGACGAGGAAGTAGCCGGGGAAGCCCATCTGCAGGATGACGCCGAGCTCGTACTCCGCCTGCTTGCGCACCTTGTCGGGGATGCCGCCCGGGTACCGGTAGCGCAGTCCCGCCTCGACCTCCTTGACCAGCCAGCTGTCCTCGGTCTCTCCGTCGGGAACCGGGAACTTCGGCATGTAGTTCGCCGAGGTGTCGAACTCGACCTCGCAGCGCTCGGCGATCAGCAGCGTGTTGTCGCACGCCTCGGGGTGGTCGCGGAACAGCTGGCGCATCTCCTGCGCGGTCTTGATGTAGTACCCGTCGCCGTCGAACTTGAACCGGTTTGGGTCGTCCATGGTCGAACCGGACTGCACGCACAGCAGCGCCTCGTGCGCATCGGCCTCGTGCTGGTGCGTGTAGTGCGAGTCGTTGGTCGCGACCAGCGGGATGTTCAGGTCCTTGGCCAGCCGGAGCAGGTCGGTCATCACACGGCGCTCGATCGAGAGCCCGTGGTCCATGATCTCCGCGAAGAAGTTCTCCTTGCCGAAGATGTCCTGGAACTCCGCCGCAGCGGCCCGCGCCGCGTCGTACTGCCCGAGGCGGAGCCTGGTCTGCACCTCGCCCGACGGGCATCCGGTGGTGGCGATCAGCCCCTTGCCGTAGGTCTGCAGCAGCTCGCGGTCCATGCGCGGCTTGAAGTAGTAGCCCTCCATGCTCGATCGCGAGCTGATGCGGAACAGGTTGTGCATGCCCTGCGTCGTCTCGCTCCACATCGTCATGTGGGTGTAAGCGCCCGATCCGGAGACGTCGTCGCTCTTCTGATCCGGCGATCCCCACGACACGCGGGTCTTGTCGCTGCGGTGCGTGCCCGGCGTCATGTACGCCTCGAGACCGATGATCGGCTTGATGCCCGCGTTCTTCGCAGCGTTGTAGAACTCGAACGCCGCGAACGTGTTCCCGTGGTCGGTGACCGCGATCGCCGGCATCCCGTACTCGGCCGCGGCCTGCGTCATCGCTCCGATCTTCGCCGCACCGTCCAGCATGGAGTACTCGCTGTGGACATGGAGGTGCACGAAGGAGTCGGAGGCCATGCATCGAGTCTACGGGCGCCTCCGACACCCGGGCATGCGGCCGTGCCGGCCGCTCCCGATACGCTGAGCCCATGGCCACTCCCGACTTCGTCCTCGCGCTGCGCGAGCACATCGGACACGCTCCGCTCCCCCTCGTCGGCACCACTGCCGTGGTGTTCCGCGACGAGAAGGTGCTGCTCGGCAAGCGCGCCGACAACGGCGCCTGGCAGTGCATCGCCGGCATCGTGGAGCCCGGCGAGGAACCGGCGGATGCCGCCGCACGGGAGTGCCTGGAGGAGGCCGGGGTCGTCGTGTCGGTGGATCGGCTGGCCCTGGTGCATCAGCTGCCGAGGATCACGTACGCCAACGGCGACCAGGTGGACTACACCGACATCGTCTTCCGGTGCACGTGGGTGTCCGGCGACCCGCATCCGGCGGACGGCGAGCTCACCGAGGTCGGCTTCTACGACCTCGCCGCCATGGGCGACGTCGACGACGCGCATGTGCGCAGGATCGCGCTGGCGATGGCGGAGGACGATCCCGCGCATTTCCGCGGCGGACGCGTCAAGCGCTGAGGTCCAGCCGCATCAGCACGCGGGGGAAGCCGTCCAGCACCGATCCGGTGTCGGCGGCCTTCTCGAATCCCGCGCTCTCGAACAGTGCGCGGGTGCCGACGTACGCCATGGTGAGGTTCACCGCATCGCCGCCGTTGTCGACCGGATAGCCCTCGATTGCAGGAGCACCGCGTTCCCGTGCGTACGCCACCGCCCCCTCGAGCAGTGCGTGCATCACGCCCTGGCCACGATGCCCCGGACGCACGCGGAAGCACCACAGCGACCACACGTCCAGATCGTCGACGTGCGGGATCAGGCGATTGCGCGCGAAACTCGTCTCGCGCCGGGGGTGCAGCGCAGCCCAGCCGACCGGCTGATCCTCCTGATAGGCGATCACTCCGGGAGGCGGATCCTGCCGGCAGAGCTCCCTGACCTTCGCGGACCTATCCGGTTCACGCAGCTTCCTGGCCTCGGTGCTGCCCAGCCGGTAGTTCAGGCAGAAGCACACGTTGGATGCGGGATTCCTGGGGCCGACGACGGCGGCGACGTCGTCGAACTCCGTCGCGGGACGCACCTCGATGCTCATACTGCGAGTCTGATGCACACCACCGACATCCGCCGGCTCACTTCTTCGCGACCATCCGCTGGTCGGTGTTCGTGTAGCTGATCGAGTCCGCGATCGTTCCCACCAGCCCCATCTGCACGTGCAGCAGGCCTGGTTCGACGTCGTCCAGCGACGGGGGCGTGTCCAACCCGAAGGTGAGCAG
Source organism: Microbacterium sp. 22195 (assembly GCF_052056515.1). Classification (NCBI taxonomy): domain Bacteria; kingdom Bacillati; phylum Actinomycetota; class Actinomycetes; order Micrococcales; family Microbacteriaceae; genus Microbacterium; species Microbacterium sp. 22195. The sequence goes on along the minus strand of NZ_JBQEPE010000001.1, from coordinate 103,149 downwards.
GGTCTGGCCGTCCTGGCCGGTCGCGGTCAGCGACCCGAGGTACACGGTGACGTCGCCCTTGAGCGACATGGTGTCGGCGTCGGTGACCAGACCGTCGTGCTCCGGCGGACGCACGGAGAGCGAGAAGCCGGTGATCGTGATCGTGTCCGCGCTGATCTTCAGGACGCGGATGCGGTCCCCGTCGACGGTCGGGACGGTGACCAGGCCGATCGACTTCAGTCCTGTGAAGGACAGCCCCTTGGAGGCCATCTGCGCCGGGGTCTTCGTGAACACGGGCGCGCTCTCGTCCGGCACGGCGGGCGCCGGCGTCGCGCTCGCGTCCGGTGCGGGCTGCGTCGGCTGACCGGCATCCGGTGTCTGCGTGCCGGGATCGCCGGGCAGCGGCAGCCCCGGCAGCGGGATGCCCGGCTGACCACCGGTCCCCGGCGTCGTCGGTGTGGGGTTCGGAGTCGGGCTCGGCGTCGGTGCCGGGCACCAGATGAGCGGGATGCACAGTGCCGGCCGCACCGCCGTCGGCACCGCCGCGCCCATCAGCAGCGGGGTCACCAGCGCGCACAGCGCGGCCGCCGCGAAGGCGGCGCGGGCGGGGCGACGGATCATGCGTCCTGCTCCTCGACCTGCCCGTCCCGGCGCGCCGCGCGCCTCTCGCGGCGCGTCAGCCTGCCGGGCATCCAGGCGACGACGAGGATGCCGCCGATGCAGCCCAGCAGCATCCCGACGACGAATCCGCCGAGGTTCACTCCCACGAGCGAGTACAGGGCGACGGCCAGCGCGATGACGCCGTAGAAGACGTGATGGGCGGGCATCAGCACGGCCAGCACGCCGAGCAGCACCAGCAGGATGGGGATGATCGTGGCCTGCAGACCCTCGATGCCCAGCTGGATGTGCAGCTCGCCGAAGTCCAGCTGCCCGGAGAAGAACATCTCGATGCCGGACACGACCAGCAGCACCCCGCCGATCAGGGGGCGCTGCCGCCGCCAGTGACGGAATCCCGACTCGGCGGGCGCGTGCTGGGCATCCGTCATGGCCGTCTCCGAGGACTCAGCGAACTCGTCGCTCAGAAGCATCCCTGCGATCCGTCCGTGAGCTCCAGCGTCATGCCCGTGAGGGTGAAGACGGACGCCTGGGTGCTCCATGCGGTCTGCTGCAGGTTCTTGATGGTGACCGAGTCGGCGTCCTGGGCGAAGTCGCCCGCGGTGCCCTTCGACTCGGTGTTCACGGTCGACGCGTCCACGCCGATGCGGATCTTGCCGAAGGACGCGTCGCCCTTCAGGCCGGTCATGCCGATCTGAAGGTCGGAGGCGCTGGCGGGGTTGCCGCCCCCACCGGCCTTGATGAGCACGCCCACCTTGCCGAGCGGGGTCTCGGAGACCACCGACTGGCAGAGGTCGGCGAGCGTGGCGCTCTTGATGTTCGCGATCGCGACGCTGTGCTCCCCGCCCTCGGTGTCCTTCGTGACACCCGCGTACTGCGAGAACCCGGTGCCCTCGAGCAGGCTCGCGCTGATCTGGAACTGGCTTCCGGACACGGCGAAAGACACCGGGACCTGGCCCTGGGCGACACCGCCCATGAGCACGGCGGCGACGATGCCGACCGGCACGGCGGCCAGAGTGATTCGGCCTGCGTGCGAGGCGGTGGCCTTCGAGATCAGCTTCTTCGGGCTGCGGAACTTCATCGATCCTCCTGATGGTCGCGTCGACATCGGCGCACGAGCCAGAATACCGCTCATTGACTTCTAGTCAATACCGCGCGCCGATAGGATCGGGACATGTCCGCCGAGCGTCGCCTCCGTCTCACGCCCGACGAACGCCGGGAGCAGCTGATCGCCATCGGCGTCAACTTCCTCGCCGAGCACACGCTCGACGAGCTGACGATGGAGGCGCTCGCGCAGCGCGCCGGCGTCTCCCGCCCCCTGCTGTTCCACTACTTCGACACGCGCCAGGGCATGCACCTCGCCGTGGTCGCGACCGCCAGGGACAGCCTGCTGCTGGCCACCGAGCCGCGCCCCGAGCTGCCGCCGCGCGAGCGCATCGAGGACACGCTGCTGCGCATCGCCGAGTTCGTGCAGCAGCACCAGGGCACGTTCCACTCGCTGGTGCGCGGCATTGCCAGCGGAGACTCGGCTGTGCGCCGTGTGGTGGACGAATCCCGCGAACGCAACGCCGAGCGCCTGGTCGAGGCGTTCACGGAGCTCGGCGCGCCGGACTCCCCCGCGCTGAGGATCGCGCTGCGGGCCTGGGTGTCGTTCACGGAGGAGACGCTGATCAGCCTGCTCGTGGAGCGCGACGCCTCCCCCGCGGACGTGGTGCGCTTCCTGCTGGGCACCATCGACGGCGTGGTCGCCGCCGCCGGCGAGCTCAGGGCCTGAGGCCGGCTACTCGCCGCGCAGCACGTCGAGCACGTGCTGGAAGTCCTCCGGGTACGGCGACTCGAACTGCACCCACTCCCCCGTCGCCGGGTGGGTGAACGCGAGCTGATGCGCGTGCAGCCACTGCCGGGTCAGGCCGAGCCGCGCGGACAGCGTGGGATCGGCGCCGTACAGCGGGTCGCCGACGCACGGATGCCGGTGCGCAGCCATGTGCACGCGGATCTGGTGCGTGCGGCCGGTCTCCAGATGGATCTCCAGCAGTGAGGCACCGGGGAAGGCCTCGAGCGTCTCATAGTGGGTCACCGAGGGCTTGCCGTCCGGAACCACGGCGAACTTCCAGTGGTGGTTCGGATGCCGTCCGATCGGCGCGTCGATCGTGCCGACGAGCGGATCCGGATGCCCCTGCACGACGGCGTGGTAGATCTTCTCGACCGTGCGCTCCTTGAACGCGCGCTTGAGCGCCGTGTAGGCGGCCTCGGTCTTGGCGACGACCATCAGGCCGCTGGTTCCCACGTCGAGCCGGTGGACGACGCCCTGCCGCTCCGGCGCACCGCTGGTCGCGATGCGGAACCCCGCGGCGGCGAGAGCGCCGACCACGGTGGGCCCCTCCCAGCCGAGGGAGGGATGCGCGGCCACCCCCGTGGGCTTGTCGACCACGACGATGTCGTCATCGTCGTGCACGATGCCGAGCTCCGGCACCGCGATCGGCACGATGCGCGGCTCCTCCTTGGGCGACCAGCTCACCTCGAGCCAGCCTCCGGCGCGGAGCCGATCGGACTTGCCCAGCTGCACGCCGTCGAGGGTCACGCCTCCGGCCTCGGCGACCTCGGCGGCGAAAGTCCGCGAGAAGCCCAGCATCTTCGCCAGCGCAGCGTCGACGCGGGACCCCTCCAGCCCGTCCGGGACGGGCAGGGTGCGGCTCTGCATGCTCACGCCTCGTTCGCGGCGGCCGCGGCGTCCGCCGTCGGCGCGTCGCCCTTGGCGTGATCGCGCTCTCGCGTGCCGTCCAGGCGGAGACCCACGACCACCAGCAGCGCCACCGAGATCATCCCGGTCACGATGAACACGTCCGCGACGTTGAAGATCGCCGGCAGCATCCACGGCATCGAGATCATGTCGACCACGTGCCCCACGGCGAAGCCGGGCTCGCGGAAGAGACGATCGGACAGATTGCCCAGCACACCGCCGAGCAGGCATCCGAGCACCACGGCCCACAGCCGGGAACGCACGCCCAGCGTCTTCCAGACGATCACCACGGCGACGACGGCCAGCGCGATCGTGAAGATCCAGGTCATGCCGGCGCCGATCGAGAAGGCGGCTCCGGAGTTGCGGATGTAGAACAGCTGCAGGAACTCCCCCAGCACCGGCACGGCCTTCTCGGAGGGCAGGTGCTGGATGGTGAGGTACTTCACAAGCTGATCGGCGGCCAGCACGAGCGCCGCGAGAATCGCGACGATCGCACCGGCCGCCGACCGACGAAGGGGACGACGTCCTGTCAAGATCGACCTACAGGCCGATGGCGGAGACAGGGGTCGAGTCAGACGTCGACTTCTGGTCCAGGTCGCGGAGCTGACCCTCGATCATGGCGCGGAGCTTGCCGCGGTAGTCGCGCTCGAACTCGCGCAGCTCGGTGATGCGTCCCTCGAGCGTGTTGCGCTCGCGCTCCAGGCGTGCGGACTCCTCGCGCTGCTTGGCCTCGGCCTCGGTGCGGATGCGGGCGACCTCGGCCTCGGCGTCGGCGATCAGCTGGCGGCGCTTGGACTCGCCCTCTGCGACGTGCTCGTCGTGCAGGCGCTGCGCCAGCTCGATGATGCCTGCGGACGTTCCCGTGGCGGATGCACCGCCGGCCGGAGCCGGAGCGATCGGGGCTGCGGCGACGGGGGCGGCAGCGACCGGACCCGTGTTCTGGCCGGACTCGAAGGCGGCGAGCTTGGCCTTGAGCTCGTTGTTCTCCTCGAGGGTCTTGCGCCACTCAACGACGATCTCGTCGAGGTAGTCGTCGACCTCTTCGGGGTCGAAGCCGTCCTTGAAGCGGACGTGCTGGAACTCCTTGTGGACGACGTCATCCGGGGTAAGTGCCATGGGTGGCTCCTCTTTCGATGAGTTCTTTTCGGCCAGTCGTTGAAGACGGCGCGGTGTTCTTCAGACGCGTACCCGGGGCGCGCGTCTGGGAGCCAAGCATAGCCCCCCAGCCTGTGCGCCGCGATGAGAGGACGACTCGGAAGTCACCTCAGAAGGCACGCGCGACGGTCAGCAGGATGATCACGAGGATCATCGTCAGGGTCCAGCCGAAATCCAGCGCGATCGTGCCGATCCGCAGCGGCGGGATGGCCCTGCGGAAGAACCGGATGGGCGGGTCCGTCAGAGTGAAGACGGCCTCCGCCAGGACCAGACCGACGCCTTTCGGACGCCAGCCGCGATTGAACATCGGGATGTAGTCCAGCACCAGCCGGGCCAGCAGCACGATCATGTACAGCGTCAGCACCAGCTCGGCGATGCCGCCGATGATGCTGAGGGGTGTCACCAAGGTCAGGAGTCGAACGAAGCGGACTCCGCCTGGGCGAGGCCGCCCTGGCCGGACACCGCGATGTTCTCAGGCGACAGCAGGAACACCTTGCTGGTGACGCGCTCGATGCGTCCGTACAGCCCCAGCGACAGACCGCTCGCGAAGTCGATCAGACGGCGCGCGTCGGCATCGCTCATCTGCGAGAGGTTGATGATCACCGGCACGCCCTCGCGGAAGTTCTCCGCGATGACCTGCGCGTCGCGGTACTGCTTGGGGTGCACGGTGAGGATCTCGTTCACCGCGCCGGCAGCCGGCTGGTGCACTGCCGTGGGGCGACGCAGCGGGGTCACGGGGGCAGGAGCGTGCTCCTCGCGCTCACGCGGTGCACGGGCCACGGGCTGCGTGGCCTCCTCCTCGTAGACCTCTTCCTCGTCGGCGAGGCCGAGATACACCATGGTCTTCTTCAGCGGGTTACCCATCGTGTCCTCCGGTTCGAGCGATGCGGGCTGGTCTGGTTGAAAGGTTAACCCCGGTCGGGGCGGGGTCCTGTGATTGCGGAGCCGATCCGCAGGTGTGTCGCGCCGGCGTCGATCGCCTGGACGAAATCGCCGGTCATGCCTGCCGAGATCCAGGTCGCCTCCGGCGCGATGATGCGGATGCGGTCAGCTACCGCGCGCAGGCGCGCGAACGCGGATGCGGGATCCTCGTCCAGCGGGGCCACGGCCATGACCCCGCGCAGGCGGAGCGACTCGAGGCCGAGCACGTGCTCGGCCAGCGCCTCGGCATCCGCCAGCGTGCTCCCGCCGCGCCCGGCGTTCTCCGTGAGGTTCACCTGCACGAGCACGTCGAGCACGCGGTCGTCGTCGGCGGCGCGGTGCAGCGCATCCGCCAGTCGCGTGCGATCGACCGAGTGGACCACGTCGGATGCCCGCCGGATCGCGGCGGCCTTGTTCGTCTGCGCCTGGCCGATGAAGTGCCAGCGCACGTCGTCCAGGTCCACGAGGTCGGCGCGCTTGGCGCTGAGCTCCTGCTGGCGGTTCTCACCCACCTCGGTCACGCCGAGGGCGCGCAGATCGCGGACCAGCTGGGCCGGGTGGAACTTGGTGACCACGATCCGGGTGATGTCCCCCGGATCGCGGCCCACGCGCCGCGCGGCCTCGGCGATGCGGTCATCGATCGCCGTGAGCCGCGCCGCGAGAGTCACTTCAGGAACTCGGGGATGTCGAGGTCGCCGTCGTCCGGGAACGCCGGCTCGATGCTGGTGGGGGCCGAGACGGACACCGTCGGCTTCACCGGCTCGACCACGACGTCCTCGACGGCCTTCTCGTCCACGCGCACCTCGGGCAGCGGAGCAGCCTCGGGACGCTTGACGTCGAACGGCTCCAGGCGCGGAGCGGGCTCGCCGCCGTCGAACCCTGCCGCGATGACGGTGACGCGCACCTCGTCGCCGAGGGTGTCGTCGATGACGGTTCCGAAGATGATGTTCGCCTCGGGGTGCGCGGCCTCCTTGACGAGGTCGGCGGCGTCGTGGATCTCGAAGATGCCGAGGTTCGACCCGCCCTGGATCGAGAGCAGCACGCCGTGAGCGCCCTCGATGGACGCCTCCAGCAGCGGGGACTCGACGGCGAGTTCGGCGGCCTTGATCGCACGATCCGCGCCGCGCGCGGATCCGATGCCCATCAGGGCGGAGCCGGCGCCCTGCATGACCGACTTGACGTCGGCGAAGTCGAGGTTGATCAGACCGGGGGTCGTGATGAGGTCGGTGATGCCCTGCACACCGGCGAGGAGCACCTGGTCGGCCGTGGCGAACGCCTCGATCATCGAGATGCCGCGGTCGCTGATCTCGAGGAGGCGGTCGTTCGGCACCACGATGAGGGTGTCGACCTCTTCCTTGAGCTTGGCGACGCCGGCCTCGGCCTGGCTCTGGCGACGGCGTCCTTCGAAGGAGAACGGCTTCGTGACGACACCGATGGTCAGCGCGCCGATCGACTTGGCGATCCGCGCGACCACGGGCGCACCGCCGGTACCCGTGCCACCGCCCTCTCCCGCGGTGACGAAGACCATGTCGGCGCCGGTCAGCGCCTGCTCGATCTCCTCCGCGTGGTCCTCGGCGGCGCGACGGCCCACCTCGGGGTCCGCACCGGCGCCCAGCCCGCGGGTGAGCTCGCGGCCCACGTCGAGCTTCACGTCGGCGTCGCTCATGAGCAGCGCCTGCGCGTCGGTGTTCACGGCGATGAACTCGACCCCGCGGAGCCCGAGATCGATCATGCGGTTGACGGCGTTGACGCCGCCACCGCCGACGCCGACGACCTTGATCACGGCGAGGTAGTTCTGGTTCTGGCTCATGGCCGGCCTCCGTTATTCGAGCCTGACGAGGGAGAAACCTTAAACCTCAAGAAGAGGGTTAAACTATTTCCCGGTATTGCGTTCTCGTCATCGACGGTAAGCGCAACCGACGCCGCTGCCCGCACCGACACGGCGTGTCGTCGCGATCCCTCAGCGGACGACCGGAACCGAGGGCGCCGACACGTCGAAGCTCTGCGCCTTGGGCGAGTTCTTGATGAGCGCGACCAGCACCAGCGCCTTCGTCACGGAGTCGTCCTCGCTCCCCCACAGCACGGTCTTGCCGTCGGCGAGGGACAGCGTGACGTCGTCGAGGGTCGACGCGGAGACGGCGGTCACCTGCGCCCGCAGATCAGCCGGAAGGGAGCGGATGACGAGTCCCGCGCTGCGGAAGGCGGCGGAGCCCGCCCCGCCGGTGATGCTCAGGACCGGCTGTCCCTCCGGCTTGTCCGCCGTGGTGGCCAGCACGACCCCCGCCGCATCGACGAGCGTGTAGCCCCCGTCGGTGCGGACCACTCCCACCGGCGTGCGCTCCACGATGCGCACCAGCAGTTCGTGCGGCGGTCGCGCCTCCAGGGAGTACGACTCGATCATCGGGAACTCCGTGAGCGCGGACTTCACCGCGCTGTCGTCGATCAGCGCGAGCGGAGACCCGATCTCGCCCTCGAGTGCCTTCTGCACCGCTGCCGGATCGAGCGCCTTCGCCCCCGCCACCGTGATCTTCTCCACGGCGAACAGCGGACTGTAAGCCGCGAGGACGCTGCCGAGCACGAGCGCGACGACGGCGCCGATCGCGGTCCACCAGACGATCCTCCTGCGACGCGACCGCTGGGTGAACCGGCGGATCTCCGCTCGCAGCGCCTTCCGCCGCGCACGGGCCGCGCGCCACACGTCGCTGCTGCGCACGGGAGGAGCCTGCTCCTCGGCATCCGGCGTCGCGTCCTCGATCACCGCGGTGCCGGCTGCAGAGTCGGCCTCCTCGGGATCCGTGCCCGCGGCGGGACGCGCTCCGCGCTTCGCGTCGCGGGCGTCCGCCGGGTCCGCATCCGCGCTGTGCTGAGGTCGAGGCGCGTGCCGAGGACGAGGCGCGGACGTCTCGGCCTTCTCCGGCTCCTTCGCGGAGGCCGGGAGCGGTGCGGGGCGTCGCATGCCTCAGACCTCGGGCGTGCGCCGGAGGGAGTCGAGCACCTGCGGGATGATCTGGTACACGTTGCCGCAGCCGAGCGTCACCACGACGTCGCCGTCGCGCGCCACCTGAGCGGTGTAGTCGGCGGCCTGCTGCCAGTCGGGGACGTAGTGCACGTGCGCCTGGTCGGCGAACGCGCCGCTCACGAGCTCGCCGGTCACGCCGGGCACGGGATCCTCGCGTGCACCGTAGACGTCGAGCATCACCGTGTGGTCGGCGAGCTCCTCCAGCACCTCGGCGAACTCCCGGTACATGTGCTGCGTGCGGGAGTACGTGTGCGGCTGCTGGATCGCGATCAGGCGGCCCGAGCCCGCCACGCCGCGCATGGCCTCGAGTGCGGCCCGCACCTCGGTCGGGTGGTGGGAGTAGTCGTCGTACACGCGCACGCCGCGCGCCTCGCCGTGCAGCTCGAGCCGGCGCACCGTGCCCGCGAAGCCCTCCATCGCACCCGCGGCATCCGCGAGGCCGTATCCGAGCGTCATCAGCACGGCGACGGCGCCGGCGGCGTTGATCGCGTTGTGCGCCCCCGGGACTGCCAGCTGCATCCGCACCGAGTCGTCACCGTGCACGAGCGTGGCCGAGACCGGACCCGTCGTGTCGATGTCGACGATGCGCAGGTCGGCATCCGCCGCACGGCCGAACGTGATGACGTTCGGGTGGTCCAGGCCCGCGTGCACCCGCAGCGCGCCGGGGTCGTCCGCCGAGATCACGACCGCCTCGCGGGCCTCGTTCCCGAAGCGCACGAACGCGTCGTAGAAGGCGTCCTCGGAGCCGAAGAAGTCCAGATGGTCCGGGTCGACGTTCGTGATCAGCGCGACCGAGGTGTCGTAGAGCAGGAACGTGCCGTCGGACTCGTCGGCCTCGATCACGAACAGCTCGTCGGCGCCCGAGGAGCTCGAGATGCCGAGCTGCTCGATCACTCCGCCGTTGACGAAGTTCGGGTCCGCTCCCAGTGCCTGCAGCGCGGTCACCAGCATCCCGGTGGAGGTGGTCTTGCCATGCGCTCCCGCGACGGACACCAGGCGTCGGCCGCCGATCAGCCAGTGCAGCGCCTGCGAGCGGTGGATCACGTGCAGCCCCCGCTGCTTGGCGGTGACGAACTCCGGGTTCTCCGGCCAGATGGCGCCGGTGTGCACGACGGTGTCCGCGTCGCCCAGGTGCGCGGCGTCGTGGCCGACGTGCACGGTCGCACCGGCGTCGGCGAGGGCGCGCAGGTTGGCGCTGTCGGCGCGGTCGGAGCCGGACACGCGGATGCCGGCGTCGAGGAACATCCGGGCGAGGCCGCTCATCCCGGATCCGCCGATCCCGATGAAGTGGGCGGAGGTGATCGTCTCGGGGATGGGGAGGGTGAGGTCGGGTCTGATCATGTCGTCACCAGTCTACTTTTCCGCGAGTGCGCGATCGATGAGCGCGACCAGGTTCTCGGTGCCGGTGCGCGTGCCGACCCGCTGTGCGGCCTCGGACATCCGGGCGATCCGGTCCGGGTCGCCCAGCAGCGGCACGACCTGCGTGCGCACGGCATCCGCGTCGAAGGTGGCGTCGTCGAGCAGGACGGCCGCACCGGCCGCGACGGCCGAGGCCGCGTTCAGCCTCTGCTCGCCGTTGCCGACCGAGTACGGCACGTACAGTGCGGGGAGCCCGAGCGCGCTGATCTCGCTCACGGTCGCCGAGCCGGAGCGCGACACGATCAGATCGGCGAGGGCGAAGGCCAGGTCCATGCGGTCGACATAGCGGCGCATCGTGTATCCCGGCACTCCGGGGTCCACCAGGTCGCTGCGCTCCCCCGTGACGTGCAGCAGCTGCCATCCGGCGTCGAGCACATCGCGCCAGGCACCGGCGAACGCCTCGTTCAGGCGCAGCGCGCCCAGTGAGCCGCCGAACACCAGCAGCACGGGTCGGTCGGCGTCCAGCCCGAACTCCTCGGCGGCCTCGGCACGGCTCGCGGCGCGGTCCAGCTCGACGACCTCACGGCGGAGCGGCATCCCCACGACCTCGCCGCGCTTGAGTGGCGTGCCCTCGAAGGCGACGCCGACGCCCGCGGCGCGACGCGCGCCCAGCACGTTGGCGAGGCCCGGCTTGGCGTTGGCCTCGTGCACCACGAAGGGGATCCGCTCCCGGCGCGCGGCGACGTAGGCGGGAGCTGCGGCGTACCCGCCGAAGCCGACGACGACATCCACACCATGGGTGCGGATGTGCGCGCGGACCTGCGCGACGGCGCGGCGGAAGCGGGCCGGGAACGCCAGCGCGGCCCGGTTCGGACGGCGCGGGAAGGGAACCTTGTCGACGATCAGCAGCCGGTACCCCCGGGCGGGGACAAGACGCGACTCGAGGCCCTCCCGGGTGCCCAGCACGAGCACGTCGTCGCCGTCGCGCTCGCGGAGCAGATCACCGACGGCGAGCAGCGGATTGACATGGCCGGCGGTGCCTCCGCCGGCCAGAAGATAGGTGGTCACCTGGCGACCTTACCCTTTCGGGATGCGGCGCCTTTTCGGGGTGCGATGCTCTCGCGGCCTGCCGCGGTCTTGCGGGGCGCGGCGCTGCCGCGTGTCCCGGTCGCGTTCCGGGGCGCCGCGACGGCGTCCTTCTGCTTCGCCGGTATCGTGCGCGCGAAGGCCAGCAGGATGCCGCACGCCATCATGGCCGAGAGCAGCGACGTGCCGCCCTGCGACATGAACGGCAGCGGAACGCCCATGACGGGGAAGATGCGCACGACGACGCCGATGTTGAACAGGGCCTGGCCGATGATCCAGACCGTGATGCCGCCCGCCGCGATGCGCACGAACGGGTCGGACGTGCGGCGGATGATGTGGAAGGCGCCGACCGCGAAGACGCCGAACAGCACGAGCACCAGCAGGCATCCCAGCAGTCCCAGCTCCTCGCCGACGATGGCGAAGATGTAGTCGTTCGAGGCTGCGGGCAGCCAGTACTTCTCCTGGGAGTTGCCGAGCCCGACGCCGAAGATCCCTCCGTTGGCCATGCCCCACATGCCGTGCACGGCCTGGTAGCACTCCTTCTCGGGATCGCACTTCGACTGGTCGAATGCCGCCAGGATGCGATTCATGCGGTTGCTGCTGGTCAGCGCGAAGGCCAGCACGCCGATCACGCCGAGGATCGCCGGGATGATGAACAGCCGCAGCTTCGCTCCGGAGAAGAACAGGCATCCGAGCACGACGAGCACCAGCACCATCACGGTGCCGAGGTCGTCTCCGGCGAGCACCGTCCCGATCGCCAGCACCGCGACGGGTACGACGGGGATGAACACCTGATGCCAGGTGCCGAGCTTGGACTGCTTGCGCATCAGCACGAACGCGATCCAGACGGCCAGCGCGAGCTTGAGGAACTCGGAGGGCTGCAGCTGCACGCCGGCGACCCTGATCCAGTTCTTGTTGCCGTAGGAGGACACGCCCAGACCGGGGACGAACACGAGCAGCTGGAACAGCACGCCGAAGATGAGCATCGGCCAGGCGACCTTCTTGAAGAACGCGACCGGCAGCCTGCTGACGATGAACATCAGCGGGATGCCGATGGCCGCGAACATCCCCTGCCGCAGCGCGTCCGCGTACGGCGCGGTCGGCTTCGCACTGGTCGCCGACAGCACCATCACCACCCCGAAGATGGTGAGCAGCACGGCGGTCGACGCGATCATCACGAACTCGGTCGAGGGCGGCGTGAACAGCCTTCCGAGCGAGACGCGGGCGGAGAGTCCCCTGCTCGCGGCGCCGGTGCGTTCGGCGCCGTCAGCGCTCTCAGTGCGCGGTGGGTGAGTCGTCTGCGTCATCAGCGCTCCCCCGTCCGATCCATTCGCGCACCGCCGTGGCGAAGCGCTCTCCCCGATCCGCGTAGCTGGAGAACTGGTCGAAGGATGCCGCCGCGGGAGCCAGCAGAACCGTGCCCTCGCCGTCGATCATCTCCGACGCGATCTCCACCACGCGGTCCATGACCCCTCCAGTCTCAGCGGGGACGACCTCCTGGACCGGCACGTGCGGCGCGTGTCGCCGGAATGCCGCCAGGACGGGCTCGCGGTCCACCCCGATCACGATCGCGCCGCCCGCGGTGCCGCCGGCGTGCGCGACGAGATCCCCGAGGTCGACGCCCTTGAGGTCGCCGCCCACGATCCAGATCGCGCCGGGATAGGCCCGCAGCGAGGAGGCCGCGGCATGCGGATTGGTCGCCTTGGAGTCGTCGACCCAGCGGATGCCGTGGTGCTCCGCCACGATCTCGATGCGGTGGGCGTCCATCCTGAAGGTCTGCAGCGCATCGCGGATGTCCGCCGGCTCCACTCCCAGCGACCTGGCGAGGGCGGATGCCGCGAGGATGTTCTGCACGACGTGCGGTGCGGCCAGGCCCGCGGCGCGCAGCGCGTCCACCGTCGTGAGCTCCAGCGCGCTGTGCCTGCGGTCGTCGTGGAACGCCCGGTCGACGAGGATCCCGTCGACGACGCCCAGGTCGCTCGGCCCCGGAGTCCCGAGGTCGAAGCCGATGGCGCGGGCACCCTCGGTGACATCCGCCTCCTCGACCATCCGCAGGGTGGCGAGGTCCGACTTGTTGTAGACGCAGGCGACCTTCGTGTGACGGTAGACGAACGCCTTGGCCGCACGGTACGCGTCGGCGCTGCCGTGCCAGACGAGGTGATCGTCGGCGAGGTTGAGACAGGTCGCGGAGTACGGGACGAGCTGACCGGCCGGAGCCGACTGCCCGATGTACCAGAGCTGATGGCTGGAGAGCTCGACCACCAGGACGTCGAAGCCGCCCGGATCCCGAACGGCATCCAGCACCGGGACCCCGATGTTGCCGCACGGCGCCGCGCGCAGTCCGCCCGCGTCGAGCAGGGTCGCGGTCAGCTGGGTGGTGGTGGTCTTGCCGTTGGTGCCGGTGATCAGCACCCACTCGGCCGGGGTGCCGTCGGCGCGCAGCACCTTGTCGCGGACCCGCCAGGCCAGCTCGACGTCGCCCCACAGCGCGATGCCGTTCTCCTTGGCCCAGCGGATCACCGGGTGCGAGGGCGGGAACCCGGGCGAGGCGAGGACCACGTCCGGCGCGAAGTCCTTCAGGACGGCGGGCACCTCGGAGAGCGGGCCCAGCTCGAGCCGGGCGCCGATCACGGGCACGAGGCGCGCGTACTCCTCGGACGCGTCCTCGGAGAGCACGAGCACCTCGGCACCGAGCTCGGTGAGCGTGTCGGCGGCGGAGAAGCCGGTGACGGACAGGCCGAGCACGGCGACGCGCAGGCCGGTCCAGTCGGAGTGCCAGCTGGTCAGGCCTTCGAGACGTTCGGATGCCATCGCGTCAGCCGTTCGAGGCCTGGGCGAACCAGTTGACGTAGAACAGACCGACCGCGGTCGCCGCCAGCAGGCCCGCGATGATCCACAGCCGCACGACGATGGTGACCTCGGCCCATCCGCGCATCTCCAGGTGGTGATGGAACGGGCTCATCAGGAACAGCCGCTTGCCGCGGGTGAGCTTGAAGTACGCGCGCTGCAGGATGACCGAGCCCGAGGACAGCACGAAGATGCCGGCGATCACGAACAGCAGCAGTTCGGTGCGGGTGAGGATCGCCATCGCGGCGACGACGCCGCCGATCGCCATCGAGCCCACGTCACCCATGAAGACCTTGGCCTTGGGCGCGTTCCACCACAGGAATCCGATCAGGCCGCCGGCGAACGCCGCCGCCACGATCGCCAGGTTCAGGGGCTCGCGCACCTCGTAGCATCCGACGGTGTTCGCCCCCTCGCCCACGCAGGACTGCTTGAACTGCCAGAACGCGATGAGACCGTAGGAGCCGACGACGAAGATGCCGGAGCCGGCGGCGAGTCCGTCCAGGCCGTCGGTGAGGTTGACGCTGTTGGACGTGGCGACGCCGATCACGGAGATCCAGATGAGGTAGAGGATCCAGCCGAGCACCGCGCCGAAGGCGAACAGGTTGAGCCAGGCGATGTCCCGGAACAGCGACACGGACCCGCTGGCCGGCGTCTGGCCGAAGGAGTTCGGGAAGTTCAGCGCGACCACGCCGAACGGGATGAGGACCGCCAGCTGGCCGATGATCTTGCGCCATCCCGACAGCCCCAGGCTGCGCTGGCTGCGGACCTTCATGTAGTCGTCGATGAAGCCGACCACGCCGAAGCCGACCATCAGCCACAGCACGAGGATCGCGGACAGGCCGGGCGTCATGCCCCCGAAGAAGGTTCCGGCGAAGTAGCCGACGATGGTGCCGAGGATGAAGATGACACCGCCCATGGTGGGCGTGCCCCGCTTGGCCTGGTGGCTGGGGTTGGCGATGTCCTCGGGGGTGCGGATGACCTGCCCCCAGCCGATCCTGCGGAACAGCTTCAGGAACACCGGGGTCAGGAAGAGCGAGAAGGCGAGCGAAATCGCCGTCGCCATAAGCAAGGACCTCACGAGAACAATTCTCCCAGACGATCGCCGAGATGCCGGAGCCCGACGGAGTTCGACGATTTCACGAGCACGCGATCGCCGTCGCGCAGCTCGTTCTTCAGATATTCGAAGGCGGCCTCCTGATCGGGGAGGTGAACCGCCTCGCTGTCCCAGGACCCCTCGCCGACGGCGGCGAGGTAGAGACGGCGGGCCTCGGCGCCGACGACGACGATGCGCTGGATGTTCAGCCGCACGGCCAGCAGCCCGATCCGGTCGTGCTCCTCCCCCGCGGACTCGCCGAGCTCGCTCATGGCGCCGAGGACGGCGACCGTTCGCTCGTCCGGGCCGGTGATCTGCGCGAGCGTGCGAAGGGCGGCCGCCATGGAGTCGGGGCTGGCGTTGTACGCGTCGTTGATGATGCGCACGCGCTCATTGCCCATCGGCTGCATGCGCCAGCGCTCCGCCACCTCGACGGTCTCGAGACGGGAGATCGCCGTGGCTGCGGGTACGCCGAGCACGCCCGCCGCCGCGATGGCGGCGAGGGCGTTGGAGACATGATGCGCACCGAGCACCTGGAGATGCAGCGGCAGGCGCTCATCGCCGCGGATGACGGTGCAGGATGTGCCGTCGGCCGAGACCGCGATGTCCTCGGCGCGCACGTCGGCGTCCGGAGCCTGGCCGAAGGCGACGGTCGTCATGCCGCGCTCGTCGGCGATGTCGTGCATGGCCCAGACCCGCGGATCGTCGATGTTCAGCACCGCCGTCCCGCCGGCGCGAGCGGCGAGCACGAGCTCGGACTTCGCCCGCGCCGTGGCCTCGATGCCACCGAACCCTCCGGCGTGGGCGAGGCCCACCATGAGGACCACGGCGACGTCCGGCTCGACGAGCCCGGCCAGGCGCGCGATGCTGCCCTCACCCGCCGCGCCGAACTCGCTGACGAGGAAGCGGGTGGTGTCGGTGACGCGCAGCATGGTCAGCGGTGCGCCGACCTCGTTGTTGTACGAGCGGATGGGGGCGACGGTCTCGCCCTCGTCCTGCAAGATGCGGGCGAGGAGGTTCTTGGTCGTGGTCTTGCCGTTGGATCCGGTGATGCCGACGATCCGGAGGGAGCCTGCGGCACGCACGCGCGCGACGACCGCCCTGGCGAGATCGGCCAGCGCCTGCACGGCGTCCGCGACGACGATCTGCGAGACCTCGACGTCGACGGGGTGCTCCACGATGGCCAGCACGGCGCCCGCCTCCACCGCGGCGCCGACGAAGCGGTGTCCGTCGGTGGTCTCGCCCGGCTTGGCGACGAAGATCGACCCTGCCGTCATCTCCCGGGAATCGGTGTCGACGGCGCCGTCGACGACCGTCGCAGCGGTGTCCGCACCGGCGAGGCGCAGCTCACCGCCCAGGATCTCCGCGATCTCAGCGAGTGAGAGAGCGATCATGTGGCATCTCCATGCACGGCCGAACGCCGTTCAGTTGAATTTCGGAAGCAGCGGGCCCATCGGCTCCGACGAGGGCGCGACGTGGTAGGTCTTGAGCACCTGGGTCATCGCCTGCTGGAACGCCGCGGCGTTCGCGGCGGAACTCCTCATCTTAGTCGGCTCGTCCAGAGTGACCACGACGACGTACTGCGGGTCCTCGATCGGGGCGATGCCCACCATGCTGGTGAAGAAGACGCCGCTCTTGTACTTCCCGTGCCCGTCGGTCTTCTGCGCGGTACCGGTCTTGAGACCGATCCGATACCCGTCGACCTTGGTCGTCTTGGCGTTGCCGCCCTGCACGGCCACGTTCTCCAGCATCTGCCGCACAGCGGCCGCGGTCTCGGGCTTGATGATCTGCTCGCTCTGCGGTGCGGTGGCCTCGTGCACCGTGCCGTCGGCGTCGGTGCAGGACTCCACCAGGGACAGGTCGATCTTCTTCCCGTCGTTCGCGAGCGCCTGGTAAGCGCCGGCGATCTGCGCCGGGGTGACGGTGAACGCCTGACCGAACGTCGTGGTGTACATGGTCGTGCCGTCCCACTTCGCGGGATCCCGGAGGAGGCCGGACTGCTCGGCGGGGAAGCCGATGGCGGTCTTCTGGCCCACGCCGAAGCGCTCCAGGTACTCGGCGCGGGTGGCCGGATCGACCTGGGTGCCGAACTTCGAGAGGCCGACGTTCGACGAGTCGATGAGCGCCCCGGCGAGGGTGTAGTCGTACACGGGGTGCGGGAAGGCGTCGTTGATGACCGTGCCGTTGGGGAACTTCTCCCGCGCCGGCACGGTGACATGCGACAGCGGAGTGGCCTTGCCCTGGTCGATCACGGTCGCGGCCGTGATGGCCTTGAACGTCGATCCGGGCTCATACGCATCCGAGAAGATGTGCGAGCGCCAGTACTCCGGGTCCACCGTGTTGACGTTGTTGGGGTCGACGGAGGGGTATTCCGCAGCCGCCCGGATCTTGCCGGTCTTCACCTCGACCACCGTGGCGGTCGCGGCCTTGGCGCCCTGGCGCTGCGCCTGCTCGCCGATCATCTGCTGCAGGTACCACTGCAGGTCGCTGTCGAGGGTGAGCTTGACCGTGCCGCCGTCCACGGCTCCGACGATCCGCTCGCTGCCGGGGATCCGCACGCCGCCCTGGCCCTTCTTGTAGCTGATCGAGCCGTTCGTGGCGGCCAGGCACTGCTGATCCATCCGCTCGATGCCGTACTGCGCCTTGCCCTCGCCGTTGAGGAAGCCGACGATGTTCCCGGCGACCGCGCCGTTCGGGTACACCCGGATGGCGCGCGCCTTGCTGTACACGTAGGCCAGCCCCAGGTCACGCAGTGCGAGGTACTTCTCGGTGGACAGTCCGTTCTTCAGCTTGGCGTACTGGCTGTTCGGGTTCTTCGCGAGGGCATCCGAGACGAGCTTGCGCACGTCGTCGCCGGTCATCCCGACGATCGCGGCGATCTTCTCACTGGCCTCCGCCCACGGCATCTTCGGCTTCTTCTTGGGATCGGTCTGCTTCTCGTAGTCGTCGATGAGCTTGGGGTCCAGCTGCGCGTCGTACACGAACGCGTCCGAGGCCAGCACCGTGCCGTCCTCGTCGACGATGTCGCCGCGGGCACCGGGCACCGGGCTCGAGCCGCCCAGCTTGCTCAGCGAGGCGGCGACGTTGTCATCGGCGTGCACGACCTGGATGTCGATGAGCCGGAAGACGAAGGCCGACAGCACGGCCAGGATGACGGCGAGTGCGACGACCGTGCGCCGTCGCGTTCCGCGTGTTGCTCGAGTCGTCATGCGGCGGTCTCCATCCTGGGACTAGCGGGTGGTCGGCGAGGGCAGGCCGTCGGTGATGGCGGGAGGCAGGTCGGGCTGGGTCGCGGCGTCCTGAGCGGTCGAATCGGCTGCCGGAGCACCGTCCGCCGGCACGCCGTCGGCCGTGCTGCCTTGAGCGTCGGCGCCGTCTGCCGGCGTCTCGGTGGATGCCGAGGGGGGCGGCGCGAGCAGGGCGTTGCCGACCTTCGTGGGCCCGTTCGGCGTGACCGTCGAGACCCAGGACGCGGCGTCCCCGGCGCCGAGCACGGCGCCGTCGCTGAGCCGGAGGTACGACGCGGCTCCCGCGACGACGAGACCCATGGCATCCGCCCTGGCCGCGAGTGCCTGCGGCGAGTTCAGCGCCACCAGCTCATCGCCCAGCGCCTGCTTCTGCAGGCTCAGCTCGTGCTGCTGGTTGTTCAGCTTCGCCAGCGCGAAGGCATCCTGAGTCGAGGCGAGCGACACGATCATCTGCGCGGCGCCGATCGCCAGCGCCCCGCCGACGGCGAGAGCCGCATAGGCGAGCTTCGGTCGGCGCAGCCCTGCGGGCGCGGTGACCGCCCGCAGCCGGCGTGCGGGTGCGGGGCGCGTCTCGGTGCGCGGCTGGACGCGGACGTTCAACAGGCTCATGCCGACTCCCTGAGCTTCTCGGCGGCGCGCAGTCGCACCGGGATGGCACGCGGGTTGCGGGCACGCTCCTCCTCGCCCGCGAGCTCAGCGCCCTTGGTCAGGATGCGGAAGCGGGGGGCGTGCTCCGGCAGCTCGACGGGGAGCCCTGCGGGCGCGGTCGATGCGGATGCCGCCGCGAACGCCTGCTTGACGAGGCGGTCCTCGAGGGACTGGTACGCCATGATCGCGATGCGACCGCCCACGTTCAGAGCATCCATCGCCGACGGGATGGCGTCGGCCAGCACGCTCAGCTCGGAGTTGACCTCGATGCGCAGCGCCTGGAAGACGCGCTTGGCGGGGTGTCCGGCACGCTGGGCCGCCGCGGGCGTCGCAGCGACCAGCAGGTCGACCAGCTCGCCGGATCGGGTGAGCGGCTTCTCGGCGCGCGCCGCGACGATGAACCGGGCGTAGCGTCCCGCGAGCTTCTCCTCGCCGTAGCGCTCGAAGATGCGGCGCAGCTGTCCCTCGCTGTACTCGGCCAGGATGGTCGCGGCCGTGCGCCCCTTGGTCTGATCCATCCGCATGTCCAGCGGCGCGTCCTTGGAGTAGGCGAAACCGCGGTCGGCCTCGTCGAGCTGCAGCGAGGACACACCCAGGTCGAACAGGATGGCGGACGCGCCCTGCGCGTGCAGACCGATCTCGTCGTACACGCTGTGCACGAGGGTGACGCGGTCACCGAACGGCGCCAGCCGCTCCCCCGCGATGCGCAGCGCGTCGGTGTCGCGGTCCAGGCCGATCAGCCGGATGTGCGGGAAGCGCTCCAGGAAGGCCTCGGAGTGCCCTCCCATCCCGAGGGTGGCGTCGACCAGCACGGCGCCGTCGTGCGCCAGCGCGGGGGCGAGCAGCTCGATGCAGCGCTCGAGGAGCACTGGGGTGTGGATGTCGCGGAGGCTCATCGTCTTCTATCCCGTGACCTCCGGCTCTGATTCCTCTCCGCTCGACCCGGCACCGGGGAAGTGTGTCGGGGCAGAGCGGCGAGGCATCACAGCCGTGGTCAGAACAATCCGGGAATCACCTCCTGTTCCAGATCTGAGTAGGACTCTTCGTTGCTCTCCAGGTACGCGTTCCAGGCGGACGCGTCCCAGATCTCGGCGTGGGCGCCGACTCCGGTGACGACCAGTTCCTTCTCCAGTCCGGCGTACTGACGCAGATGGCCGGGGATGGTGATGCGGTTCTGGCTGTCGGGCATCTCCTGGCTCGCCCCCGAGAGGAACATGCGCAGGAAGCTGCGGGCCTGCTTGTCGGTGAGCGGGGCCTGACGGATCTTCTCGTGCTGCGCCTCGAACTCGGCGGTGCTGAAGACGTACAGGCAGTGCTCCTGGCCTCGGGTCACGACGATGCCGCCGGCGAGGTCCTCGCGGAACTTCGCGGGAAGGATCACACGGCCCTTGTCATCGAGCTTCGGAGTGTGCGTCCCCAGCAGCATCGGCCAAATCACCCCCTCTGCGTCCGGCCAACTCGAGGTGCGCACCACTTTACTCCACTTCCCTCCACTTTCCTACGACGATCTGGGCTCATTCCCAGCCTTCCGCCGACTCGGAACGCAGAAACCCCCGTGATCTCGCGGGATCACGGGGGTGGAGGACGGTGGAGGGCTGGTGGAGGGAAAAGGGAGGATGCGGCGCGTCAGGACACGAAAAAGCCCGGATGCTCTGCATCCGGGCTTCGTCTGAGGGTCAGATCATCACTGGGGATCAGCGCTCATCCTGTCGCCTGTCCCATCGATCGTTCATCCGATCCATGAACGAGGAGTCGCGTGATCGCTGCGCGCGCGGAGCGCCATCGGGACGGGACCCGTCGAGCGGACGGCGGACGGGCGTGAAGGCGAGGATCGCTCCACCCAGCATCGCGAGGAACGCGACCACACCGATGATGATGCTGCCGACGGCTCCGATGCGCCCGCTCGCGACGACGGCGGCGATCAGACCGCCCACGCCGACCAGCAGCAGGAGCGCACCGTAGATCAGGTTGCGGTAGCTGAGTGCACGATCACCGGACGGCGCCGTGACGACATCGGCATCGTGCTGAAGGAGATGGCGTTCCATCTCGTCGAGCATGCGCTGCTCTTGTTCGGAAAGAGGCATCTCCGACCCCCTTGGTTCGTTCTATCCACTCTACTCGCCTCGAAGAGCGAGCGGCTAGCCGGGCGCCGTCGAATTCCTGCATCTAGGCTGGGAATCGTGCCCTCCACCCTCGTCTCGGACGCCGTCGCCGCACGCCTTGAGAGCTTTCTCATCCGAATGCAGGCCGACGCGGCCGACTACGGCCCGGATGCCGTGCTCTTCCTGGACGCGGCGCGGACCACTCTGCTCGGTGGGAAGCGCCTGCGCGCCCGCTTCTGCCATGCGGGCTGGCGAGCGGCCGCACCGGCTCCGGATGCCGATGCCGCCCCGCTGTGGGGACTCTGCTCGGCCCTGGAGATCTTCCAGTCCGCGGCGCTCGTGCACGACGACCTGATCGACAACTCCGACACCCGACGCGGACGCCCTGCGTCCCACCGCGAGCTCGAGGCCGCTCACCGGGCCGCCGGGTGGGCGGGCGACGCCGAGGCGTTCGGCCGCTCGTCGGCGGTGCTGCTGGGCGATCTGCTGGTGGCCTGGAGCGATGATCTGCTCGAGGAGGCGCTGCAGGGGCATCCGCATGCCGCGGCGACGAGGGCCGAGTACGCACGCATGCGCCGTGACGTGACGGTCGGGCAGATGCTCGACATCACCGAGGAGTCCGCATGGAGCGTGAGCGAGCCGGAGGCGCTGCTGGAGCGCGCCCTGCGCGTCGCATCGCTGAAGTCCGCGCGTTACAGCGTGACCGAGCCGCTGCTGCTCGGCGCCACGCTGGCCGGTGCCGACGAGCCGCTGCTGGCGTCGCTGCGCGCCTTCGGGCATCCGATCGGGATGGCCTTCCAGCTGCGCGACGACATGCTCGGCGTCTTCGGCGACCCGCGCCTCACGGGCAAGCCCGCCGGCGACGACCTGCGGGAGGGCAAGCGCACGGCGCTGATCGCCGTCGCCCGCGAGAGGCTGTCCGCCGCGGACCGCGGCGCGCTGGATGGGGCCCTCGGCGACCAGCGCCTCTCCCCCGACGACGTCGCCGCGCTGCAGCGTCTCATCGAGGAGACCGGTGCGGTGGCGCGGATCGAGGAGATGATCGCCGGCTTCACCTCGGATGCCGAGCGGGCCCTGGCGGCGGCGGACATCGATGGCGATGCGGCCGACGATCTTCGCGCGCTGGCGGATGCCGCGATCGCTCGCTCTGCGTGAGACCGGGCTGGAGCCGGCGCTCAGCCGGCCGCCCGTGCGACGAAGGGGACGCTCAGGCGAGGGTGCGTGCGATGCGACGCACTTCGCTCTTGTGCCCGTCGAGCAGAGCCGCGATCGGGGTGCGCCCGAGCGTGTCCTCCTCGGCGAGCAGCCAGTCGATGGCCTCGTCGTCGCTGAATCCAGCATCCTGCAGGGCGATCACCGTGCCACGGAGCGAGGTGAGCGGGCGACGGTCGACGATGAAGACGGCCGGCACGGCGAACGCGCCGTTGCGGCGCGAGCCGATCAGATAGCGCTCGTCGAGCAGCCGGCGCACACGACCAGGCGTCTCGCCGAGTACCTCGGCCAGGTCGGGAATGGTCAGCCAGTCGGCGGTTTCAGCGGCGTTCTCAGACACGTCTCCACTATCTCATCCCACCTCCCTTCCGACATCATCGGGAACTCGATTCACTCCAGTAACAGCAGCCACTTCTGTTGACAACTCTTTACATACGTGTCAGCGTGTCTTCAGGATCACCAGGGGGAATCGCATGCATAATCTTTCGACTCGCACCGGCGCAATCCGATTCGGCGCACCCGCGGCGGTCATCGGAGCACTCGCCGCCGTGCTCACGGCCGCACCCGCCGACGCCGCCGAACCCGTGCGCAGCGCACCCGTGCCGGCAGGCGTGCTCCCTTCCGTCGCACCGCGCCCCGTGACGGCGGCGGTGCACGCGGCCGCCCGCCCGACCTCCTATGTCGTCCGACCCGGCGACACGGTCTCCAGCATCGCGATCCGCAACGGCCTGCGACCGGCGGACGTCCTCGCCTGGAACGGCCTGGGCTGGCGTTCCGTGATCTACCCCGGCCAGACCCTGCGCCTCGCTCCCGGTGCAGCGCCCGCCGCCGCCGCCGCACCCGCCGCGGCGACTGGCGCCGTGCACACCGTGGTGCGCGGCGACACGGTGTACGCGATCGCGCGCAAGTACGGCACCACCGTCGCGAACATCATCGCCGCGAACGGGCTGGGCCGCTCCGCGGCGATCTTCCCCGGGCAGAAGCTCAATGTCGGCGCGTCGGCGGCTCCCGCTGCCGCCCCGGCGCCCGCCACCGCACCCGCACCCGCTGCGGCACCGGCACCCGCTGCGGCACCGCCCGCTCACACCGTGGCACGCGGCGACACGCTGTTCGGCATCGCGAAGAAGTACGGCACCACGGTGTCCGCGCTCCTGCAGGCCAACGGACTCGGCACAGGCAGCATCATCTACCCGGGCCAGACGCTCCGCCTCGCTCCCCCGGCACCGGCGCAGCGCTCCGCCGACCTCGACGCCGCCCAGCGCGCGAACGCGGTGCGCATCATCCAGATCGGCCGCGAACTGGGCGTTCCCGACCGCGGCATCGCCATCGCACTGGCGACCGCGATGGTCGAGTCCACCATGCGCAATCTGGACCACGGCGACCGCGACTCCCTCGGCCTCTTCCAGCAGCGCCCCAGTCAGGGATGGGGAACGCCCGAGCAGATCCTGAACGCCGATCGCAGCATCCGCGTGTTCTACGGCGGTGCGGGCGACCCGAACGGCATCGCCAGCAAGGGCCTGCTCGACATCTCGGGCTGGCAGGGCAAGTCGTTCACGGACGCGGCGCAGTCCGTGCAGGTCTCGGCCTACCCGGATCGCTACGGACTCTGGGAGCAGCAGGCCCACAAGTGGGTCGCGACGCTGCGGTGACGCGCCAGTCGTCACCGGATCGAAACCTGTCGCAGGTGCGCCGTTGCCCGGGCTCACAGCCTGTTCTTCATAGACTCGTGCTGTGAACACTGCGCAGGCCGACCCCCTCATCGGGCGGCTTGTCGACGGCCGGTACCGGGTGCGAGCACGGATCGCACGCGGCGGCATGGCGACGGTCTACGTCGCCACCGACATGCGCCTGGAACGACGCATCGCCTTGAAGGTGATGCACGCCCATCTGAGCGACGACTCCGCCTTCCAGAGCAGGTTCATCCAGGAGGCCCGATCGGCGGCACGGCTGGCCGATCCGCATGTCGTGAACGTGTTCGACCAGGGCCAGGACGGCGACCTCGCCTACCTGGTGATGGAGTACCTGCCCGGCATCACCCTGCGCGAGCTGATGCGCGAGCAGAAGCGGCTGACCGTGGCCCAGACGATCACGATCATGGACGCTATCCTCGCCGGTCTCGCCGCGGCGCACCGCGCCGGGATCGTGCACCGCGACGTCAAGCCCGAGAACGTGCTGCTCGCGGAGGACGGCCGCATCAAGATCGGGGACTTCGGGCTCGCCCGCGCCACCACCGCGAACACCGCCACCGGAGCGCAGCTGCTGGGCACGATCGCGTACCTGGCGCCCGAGCTCGTCACCCGCGGGACGGCGGATGCCCGCAGCGACATCTACGCGCTGGGCATCATGCTGTACGAGATGCTCGTCGGCGAACAGCCGTACAAGGGCGAGCAGCCCATGCAGATCGCGTTCCAGCACGCCACAGAGCAGGTGCCGCGCCCCAGCGTCCGCAACCCCGGAGTGCCCGAGCAGCTCGACGAGCTCGTGCTCTGGGCGACCGAGAAGTCGCCCGACGAGCGCCCGCTGAACGCGCAGGCGATGCTCGATCGCCTGCGCGAGATCGAGCGCGAGCTCGGCGTGACGCCCGTGCCGACGGCGACCGTCGCGCCTTCATCGGGGCACGATTCCGGAGCGGTCACCAAGATCCTCCCGATGGGCACGGCGGTCATCTCCGACCCCACCGCTCCCGTGGCCGCGGAGTCCGTCGACAACGGCGCGCGCCTGCGGCAGCGCACCGCACGGCGGCGCGCGCGGGGGGCGCTGCTGCTCTCACTGGTGCTGCTCCTCGCCGTCGCGGCGGGCGGGATCGGCTGGTGGTTCGGCTCCGGGCCCGGATCGCTGATCGCCGTCCCGACCGTCGCAGGGATGCCGCTGGCGGATGCCGAGAAGGCCATCGCCGCCGAGAACCTGAAGTCCACCACGACCGCGAAGTCCGACCTCAACGTGCCCGCCGGCGACGTGATCGACTCCGACCCCGGGGCGGGCGAGCGCGTCGAGAAGGAGAGCACTGTCACGCTGATCGTGTCGTCGGGCCCCGCCAAGCACACCATCGGCGCACTGTCCGGACTGACCGAGTCCGCCGCACGTCAGAAGCTCGACGCCAACAACCTCAAGGTCGACAAGAACGTCGAGGAGTACTTCGACAAGCTGGGCCCGAACCTCGTGCTGAACGTGCGGATCACCCCGCGCGCGGGCGGCGAGCCCTACGCCTGCGGTGACGGCTGCGAGGTCTTCGAGGGCGACAAGGCGCAGATCCAGGTCTCCCTGGGTCCGGTCCCGAGCGTCGTCGGCAAGCCGCTCGACGAGGCGAAGCAGATCCTGGAATCCGCCCGGCTGAACGTGAACTCGGAGACGCCGGAGGACTGGAGCGACACCGTCGCCAAGGGCTCCGTGATCGCGCAGAGCGCGGAGCGCCAGGGCGGCGGCAGCTGGCGCCCCGACGACACCGTCACGCTGACGGTCTCCAAGGGCCCGCAGCCGATCACCGTTCCGAACGTCGTCGGCATGACGCTCACCAAGGCCAAGGCCAAGCTCGAGAGCATCGGCCTGAAGGCGTCCTACCAGGGCTGGGGCGATCTTCCCGGTTTCGGCGACCTCGCGACGGTCATCGAGCAGAAGCCCGGGGACGGAACGCTGCCCAAGGGCGGCACGGTCAAGCTCACCCTCAAGCTGCAGGGCTGATCGCCCCGCGGATGCTGACAGCCGCTCGCGGCGACGGTCAGCATCCGCGGAGCCACCCGCCGAGGGTCAGCGCTTCTCGAGCTCCTCGGCCACGAGGAACGCCAGCTCCAGGCTCTGCATGTGGTTCAGACGAGGGTCGCACAGGCTCTCGTAGCGCGTCGCGAGGGAGGCCTCGTCGATGTGCTCCGAACCGCCCAGGCACTCGGTGACGTCGTCGCCGGTGAGCTCGACGTGGATGCCGCCGGGGAACGTGCCCACGGCGCGGTGCGCCTCGAAGAAGCCGCGCACCTCGTCGACCACGTCATCGAAGCGGCGGGTCTTGTAGCCGGTCGAGGTGGTGATGCCGTTGCCGTGCATGGGGTCGGTCACCCACAGCGGGGTGGCGCCGGAGTCCTTGACCGCCTGCAGCAGCGGCGGCAGGGCATCCCGGATCTTCCCCGCACCCATCCGGGTGATGAAGGTGAGACGCCCGGGCTCGCGGTTCGGGTCGAGCTTGTCGATCAGCGCGAGAGCGGTGTCGGGCGACGTGGTGGGGCCGAGCTTGACGCCGATGGGGTTGCGGATGTGCGAGAAGTAGTCGACGTGCGCGTCGTCGAGGTCGCGGGTGCGCTCCCCGATCCACAGGAAGTGCGCCGAGGTGTTGTACGGCGTGCCCGTGCGGGAGTCGATGCGCGTCATGGGGCGCTCGTAGTCCATCAACAGACCCTCGTGCCCGGTGAAGAACTCGACGCGCTTGAGCTCGTCGAAGTCGGCGCCGGCCGCCTCCATGAACTTGATGGCCCGGTCGATCTCGGCCGCCATGCGCTCGTAGCGCTGGTTGGCCGGGTTCTGCGCGAAGCCCTTGTTCCAGGAGTGCACCTCACGCAGGTCGGCGAAACCGCCCTGCGTGAACGCCCGGATGAGGTTCAGCGTGGACGAGGCCATGTGGTAGCCCTGCAGCAGACGTCCGGGATCCGGCTGACGGGACTTCTCGGTGAAGTCGTATCCGTTGACGATGTCGCCGCGGTAGGCCGGCAGCGTGACGTCGCCGCGGGTCTCGGTGTCGCTGGAGCGCGGCTTGGCGAACTGGCCGGCCATTCGCCCCATCTTCACCACCGGCATCGAGGCGCCGTAGGTGAGCACGACGGCCATCTGCAGCACGGTCTTGATGCGGTTGCGGATCTGATCGGCCGTCGCACCCGCGAAGGTCTCGGCGCAGTCGCCGCCCTGCAGCAGGAAGGCGTTGCCCGAGGCCGCTCTGGCCAGCCTGGTGCGGAGGTTGTCGACCTCACCGGCGAAGACCAGCGGCGGCAGCGTCGCGATCTGCGAGGACACCTCCGCCACCCGCTCGGCGTCGGGCCACTGCGGCTGCTGCTTGATCGGAAGGGACCGCCACGCGTCGAGTTCAGGGTGCGAGGGAAGCATCCACCCAGCTTAGTGTCCGCCCGAGGTCGCTCCCCGCGCTGTGACGGGCCTGCGGCTCAGCGGCGCCGGGCCTTCTGCGGCAGCCGGTCCTTCACCGTGGAGGCGTACACGTCGTCGTACTCCTGGGCGCCCAGCCGCTGCAGCGCGATCATGATCTCGTCGGTGACGGCGCGCAGGATGTAGCGGTCGTTCTCCATGCCCGCATAGCGGGAGAAGTCCAGGGGCTCCCCGATCAGCACGCCCACGCGTCCCACGTTCGGGATGCTCTGCCCGATCGGCATGATGACGTCTGTGTCGACCATCACGACGGGGATCACCGGGACCTTCGCCTCCAGTGCCATGCGAGCCAGGCCCGTGCGACCGCGGTACAGCTTGCCGTCGGGGCTGCGGGTGCCCTCGGGATAGATGCCGAGCAGGTCTCCCCGGCCCAGGATCTGCAGGCCGGTGTTGAGGGACGCCTCGGATGCCTTGCCGCCGGAGCGGTCGATGGGGATCTGGCCGGTCCCCTTCATGAACACCTTGGTGGCCCATCCCTTGAGGCCGCGGCCGGTGAAGTAGTCGCTCTTGGCGAGGAAGGACATCGGCCGGTCCAGCAGCAGCGGCAGGAAGATCGAGTCGGCGAAGGAGAGGTGGTTGCTCGCGAGGATGGCAGCACCCGACGCGGGCACGTTGTCGCGCCCCACGATCCAGGGTCGGAAGATCGCCTTGACCAGCGGCCCGATCGCGACGTACTTCATCAGCCAGTAGAACATCGTGCAGAAGTCTAGCCTCGCGGCCACCCTCGCGACCGAGTTTCAAGTTTTCTGCGACTGGATGCCATGACCTAGACTCGGGGTGTCACCCGTCAATCCGGTACCGAAGGAGCTGCCGTGACCCAGTTCGAAGCCCCCGCCATCGTTCCCGCCGATCCCGAGGCGAACGCGTCCGATCTGCTCGCGATCCGCGCCAAGGAGACGCCGGATCTGGCCATCTTCTCCGTTCCCGACGGCGCCGGCTGGCGCGACATCTCCGCCAAGGACTTCGAGACGGCGGTGATCGCCCTCGCCAAGGGGTTCGTGGCCGCAGGCATCCAGCCCGGCGAGAAGGTCGGCTTCATCGCGCAGACCACCTACGAGTGGACCCTCGTCGACTTCGCGCTGTTCTACGCGGGCGCCGTCATGGTCCCGGTCTACGAGACCAGCTCACCCGCGCAGATCCAGTGGATCATGGAGGACTCCGGGGCGATCGCGCTGATCGTCGAGTCCCCCGAGCACTTCGCCCGCGTGGACGAGGTGCGCGGCGACCTGCCGCTGGTGCGCGAGGTGTGGCAGCTGCACCTGGGCGCGATCGACGCGCTCACCGCGAAGGGCGCGGAGATCGAGGACGCCGAGATCGAGCGCCGCCGCAACCTGGCGGTCGGCTCCGACATCGCGACCCTGATCTACACCTCCGGATCGACCGGCCGCCCGAAGGGCTGCGTGCTCACGCACAGCAACTTCGTCGAGCTCTCGCGGAACGCCGCCGAGTCGCTCAAGCACGTCGTCTACACCCCCGGCGCCTCGACCCTGCTGTTCATCACCCTCGCGCACGTGTTCGCCCGGTTCATGTCGATGCTCTACATCCACGCGGGCGTGCGCGTGGGGCATCAGCCCGACACCAAGCAGCTGCTCGCCTCGCTGGGCTCCTTCAAGCCGTCGCTGCTGCTCGCAGTCCCCCGCGTGTTCGAGAAGGTGTACAACTCGGCAGAGCAGAAGGCCGAGGCCGGCGGCAAGGGCAAGATCTTCCGCGCAGCCGCCGCCACCGCGATCGAGCACTCCACACTGCAGGAGCGCGGTGAGAAGGTGCCACTCGGCCTGAAGCTGAAGTTCGCCCTGTTCGACAAGCTGGTGTACTCCAAGCTGCGCCAGGCCATGGGCGGCAACGTCGTCTACGCCGTCTCGGGTTCCGCTCCGCTGGGCGACCGCCTCGGGCACTTCTTCCGCAGCCTCGGCGTGGTCATCCTCGAGGGCTACGGTCTCACCGAGACGACCGCGCCGGCGACCGTGAACCGCGAGGACGGCTTCAAGATCGGCACGGTCGGTCCCGTGCTCCCCGGCGTCGGCATCCGTCTCGCCGACGACGGCGAGATCGAGGTCCGCGGCATCTGCGTGTTCAAGGAGTACTGGAACAACCCCGAGGCGACCGCCGCCGCGTTCCACGACGGCTGGTTCCGCACCGGCGACCTGGGCTCCTTCGACTCGGACGGCTTCCTGACGATCACGGGTCGCAAGAAGGAGATCATCGTGACCGCCGGCGGCAAGAACGTCGCCCCGGCCGTGCTCGAGGACCCGATCCGCGCGAACCCGATCGTCGGGCAGGTCGTCGTGGTCGGAGATCAGAAGCCGTTCATCGCGGCACTGGTGACGCTGGACACCGAGATGCTGCCGACCTGGCTGGCCAACAACGGGCTCCCCGCGGACATGTCGCTGGCGGATGCTGCGAAGAACCCCGCGGTGCACGCCGAGGTGCAGCGCGCGATCGACCGCGCGAACAAGTCGGTCTCGCGCGCCGAGTCGATCCGCAAGTTCACGATCCTGCCCGTGGAGTGGACCGAGGCGAGCGGTCACCTGACGCCGAAGATGTCCATCAAGCGCAACGTGATCCTCGCGGACTTCGCCGACCAGATCGCCGAGATCTACGAGGCCCCCGTGCACACCACCACGACGCCGCTGGGCTGATCCTCAGCACCGACAGACGATGAGGCCCTCCGCGCACCGCGGAGGGCCTCATCTGCATCCGAGTCAGAACCAGTCGCTCTCGCGCACCTGCCGCATCGCGGTCTTCCGGGTCTCCCCCTGGAGCCTGCCCAGGTACACCATGCCGTCCAGGTGGTCGGTCTCGTGCTGCAGGGCCTGGGCGAGCAGCCCCTCCCCCTCCAGCACGACCGGGTTGCCGTCCAGGTCGATGCCCTCGACCCGGGCCCACGGGTGACGGGGCGTGTCGTGCCACAGGCCGGGCACCGACAGGCATCCCTCCCCGATCTCGACCGCCTCGCCGCGCACCTCGACCAGCACCGGATTGATGACGTAGCCGATGTCGCCGTCGATGTTGTAGCTGAACGCGCGCAGCGCGACGCCGATCTGGTTCGCGGCGACGCCTGCGCGGCCGGGCAGCTCGACGGTGTCGACGAGGTCGGTGATCAGGGCGCGCACGCCGTCGTCGATCTGCTCGATCGGGGCGCACACCTGGCGCAGCACGGGGTCGCCGTAGAGGCGGATCTCGCGGACGGCCATCAGGCGGCCTTCACCCGCAGGCCCTCGACGAGCGTGGCCGCGATCTCGCGGGCCGCACGCCGGGTCTCGGGCTGCAGGCTGGCGAAGTCGATGGGTCCGCCGCCGGCGATCTGAGGATCGTACGGGATGCGCAGCACGTGCTTCGCCCGGGTGGAGAAGTGCGCCTCGAGCTCGCTCAGGCGCACGAGCGGGGTGCCGGGCGTCGACTGGTTCAGCACCACGATGGCCTCGCGCGCGAGCTGCGCGTGGCCGTTCGTCTCCAGCCAGGTCAGCGTCTCCGACGCCAGCCGGGCCTCATCGACGCTGAGCCCGGAGACGACGACGATCTGGTCGGCCAGGTCGAGCGTGGCCCCCATCACGGAGTGCACGATGCCGGTGCCCGAGTCGGTCAGGACCAGCGAGTAGTACTGCGCCGCCACCGCCGCGACGTCACGGTAGTCCGCGTCGCCGAAGGCCTCCGAGACGCGCGGATCGGCGTCGGAGGCGAGCACGTCCAGCCGGGTGTGGTCTCGCGCGACCAGCGCGGAGATGTCGTGGAAGCCGCGGATGTCGTGCTGCGCCCGCACGAGATCGCGCACCGACTTGGTGTGGCCGCCGACCACGCGCTCCGCGAGCGTTCCGCGATCGGGGTTGGCGTCCACGGCGATGACGCGGTCGTCACGGGCATCCGCCAGCGCCATGCCGAGCAGTGCGGTGACGGTGGTCTTGCCGACCCCGCCCTTGCGCGACAGCACCGGCACGAAACGCGCGGTGCCGGACATCGGCGCGGCGATGCGCGCGCTGAGCATCTTGCGCTCGCGCGCCTTGCGGCTGTCGCCGACGTTGATGCGCCCGCCGGAGACGGCGTACAGCAGGTGGCTCCACGTGCCCTCCGGCTCCGGCTTGGTGATCCGGGAGGGGTCGAGCAGGCGGTCGGCCGTGAGCAGGTCGGCGCTCTCCCGGCCGGCGTCGCCCAGGTCGTCCAGGCGCTTGGAGGTGAGGGCGACCTCGGCCGCGGGCCGGGTCGGCACGGAGGCGGGCCGGGGCGGCACGGAGTCCGTCCGGGCGATCTCGGATGCTGCGGGCTTCGCGTCGTCAGTCGCCACGGGGCGGTTCTCCTCTGTCGTCTCGGCTGCCGCCGGACGGGTCTCCGTCTTGGTCAGGGGGCGCGTGGGCGACATCGCCTCGCGCAGTTCGGCCTTGGCTGCGGCGACGGCCGATTCCAGGGTGGCGAGCTCCGAGGCGTCGGTCTCCGCGCTCTGCACCGGGCTCGGTGCGGACTCATCGACGGATGCGGGACTCGCAGCGGTCTCGACGGGCTCCGATCCCGCCTCATCGATCTGCGGCTCGGACTTCGTGGACGGCACGGGCTGCTCGGGCTTCGCCGCGGTCTCTGACGTCGCAACCTGCTCGGGCGTCGCGACGGAGACACCCTCGGCGACGGGTGCGGCCTCCGCAGCGGCCGGTGCCGCTTCGTCGAGCTGCGACCCGCTCTTCGACTGCTCGGCCTTCTTCTTCGACTTAGCGGGCTTGCGCACCGCCTTCCGGCCTCGCGCAGCGGTCACAGGCGGGAGGAGCACGGGCTCCGGACGGATGCCCGGCTTGGGCGCGGGTACCGGTGCGGCCTCCCCCGCAACGGCGTCCGCCTCGGTCACGGGCTCGACATCGGCATCCGTGAGGTTCTCCACGGCAGCATCCGCCACGGTCTCGACACCGTCGGCCTCCGCGCCGGCTGTGTCCGCGCCGTCGGTCGCCGCGCCGGCGGCGTCGGGCACGACGTCCGCGTCGACGATGTCATCGGCATCCGCCACGGCGTCACCCGGCTCGATGACGGGGTCGTCCGTCTCCATCACGAGCTCGGTGACGATCTCCGGGTCGACGGGAGCTGCGTCGCCGGTCTCAGCCGCGGCCGGCAGCTCCTCGGCGGGCAGCTCGATGACGATCTCGGGCGCATCCCGGCTGATGCGGGCGAGCACGTCGGCGTCGGCGACGGCGGAGGTGTCGATGATGAGGTCGGACACGACCTCACCGCCGATCACCTCGTCGTCGACGAGATCGTCGTCCTCGCCGCCGGTCGGCAGCGCCACGCTGACCTGTGCCGTGCCCTCGTGCAGGCCGAACGCGATCGTGTCCGACGACGCGGTGTCGTCGAGCACGCCCAGCGAATCGTCCCCCTCGGGATCCACGTTGTTCTTCGGCGTCACGGTACCAACTCCAAGCTCCGGCGCGGATGGGCGCCCGCCCAAGGTTAGTGCGAGGGACGGACCACGACCAAAAGATCACCGGCGTCGACCTGCTGGGTCTGGTCGATCGCGAGCCGCTCCACCACACCGTCGACCGACGTCGTGATGGCCGCCTCCATCTTCATCGCCTCGATCGACGCGACCGCATCGCCGGCCTTCACGACCGCGCCCTCCTCGACCTTCAGCGTGACCGCGCCGGAGAACGGCGCGGCGATCTGGCCCGGCTTGGAGGTGTCCGCCTTCTCGGTCTCGTGGGCGTCGACGACGATCGAGCGATCGCGCACGGACACCGGCCGCAGCTGACCGTTCAGCGTCGTCATGACGGTGCGCACGCCCTTCGGGTCCGCCTCGCCGATCGCCTCGAGCCCGACGTACAGTCGCACGCCTCGTTCGATCTCGACCGCGTGCTCGACGCCGGGGACGAGTCCGTAGAGGTAGTCGGAGGTGTCCAGCACCGACAGGTCGCCGAACTCCTCGCGGTTCTGCCGGAAGATCTTCGTGGGCGCGGGGAACAGCAGCTCGTTGAGCATCCCGCGGCGCTCCGCTGACGTGCCGTCGAGAGCCGCCTGCTGGGCGTCCGTGATGGGCGTGATCCCCGTCTTCGCGGCGCGGCCCGCGAGCACCTTGCTGCGGAACGGCTCCGGCCATCCGCCGGGCAGGTCGCCCAGCTCACCGGCCATGAACCCGACGACGGAGTCCGGGATGTCGTAGCGCTCCGGGTTCGCGGCGAAGTCGGCGGGGTCCGCCTTGACCGCTGCGAGGTGCAGCGCCAGGTCTCCGACCACCTTGGAGGACGGAGTCACCTTCGGCACGCGGCCGAGGATGTCGTTCGCCGCGGCGTACATGTCCTCGATGAGCTCGAAGTCGTCGGCCAGCCCCAGCGCGATGGCCTGCTGACGCAGGTTCGACAGCTGCCCGCCGGGGATCTCGTGGTGGTACACGCGCCCGGTGGGGCTCGGCAGGCCCGACTCGAACGGGCGGTACAGGTGACGCATCGCCTCCCAGTACGGCTCCAGGTCCGATGCCGCCTGAAGATCGATGCCGGTGTCGCGCTCGGTGTGCGCGAGCGCCGCGATCAGCGCCGACAGGGACGGCTGGCTGGTGGTGCCCGACATCGGCGCGGACGCCACGTCCACGGCATCCGCTCCGGCTCCGCTCGCAGCGAGCAGGGTCGCCAGCTGGCCGCCGGCGGTGTCGTGCGTGTGCACGTGCACGGGCTGGTCGAACCGCTCGCGCAGCGCCGTCACGAGCTTCGCGGCCGCTGCAGGACGCAGCAGACCGGCCATGTCCTTGATGCCGATCACGTGCGCGCCCGCGTCCACGATCTGTTCGGCGAGGCGCAGGTAGTAGTCCAGCGTGTACAGGTCCTCGGCGGGATCGAGCAGGTCACCCGTGTAGCAGAGCGCCGCCTCCGCGACCGCGGTGCCGGTGCCCAGTACCGCGTCGATCGCGGGGCGCATCTGGGACACGTCGTTGAGCGCGTCGAAGATGCGGAAGATGTCCACGCCTGTCGCGGCGGCCTCGCGCACGAACGCGTCGGTCACCTCTGTGGGGTAGGGCGTGTACCCGACGGTGTTGCGCCCGCGCAGCAGCATCTGGATGTTGATGTTCGGCAGCGCCGTGCGCAGTGCCGCCAGTCGCTCCCACGGGTCCTCGCCGAGGAAGCGCAGTGCGACGTCGTAGGTCGCGCCGCCCCAGGCCTCCACCGAGAGCAGCTGCGGGGTCATGCGGGCGACGTACGGCGCCACCGCGACGAGATCGCTGGTGCGCACGCGCGTGGCCAGCAGTGACTGGTGCGCGTCGCGGAACGTCGTCTCGGTGACGGCGAGTGCCTTCTGCTCGCGCAGCGCCGCCGCGAAGCCGGCCGGGCCCAGCTCCTGCAGCCGCTGGCGCGAGCCCGCGGGAGGCTCGACGCCGAGGTCGAGCGCGGGGAGCTTGTGCGCGGGCGGCAGGGCCAGCGGGTTCTCGCCGTTGGGCTTGTTCACCGTGACGTCCACGAGCCACCGCAGGATCTTCGATCCGCGGTCCTTCGAGACCCGCCCGCGCAGCAGCTCGGGACGCTCGTCGATGAACGAGGTGGACAGGTCGCCCGCCGCGAAGGAGGGGTCGTCCAGCACGGCCTGCAGGAAGGGGATGTTCGTCGACACGCCGCGGATGCGGAACTCGGCCAGTGCGCGTCGTGCGCGGGAGACCGCACTGTTGAACGAGCGCCCGCGACAGGTCAGCTTGGAGAGCATCGAGTCGAAGTAGGGGCTGATCTGGGAGCCCGCAGCCGTGGTCCCGCCGTCGAGACGGATGCCGGCGCCGCCCGGCGAGCGGTAGGTGGTGATCTTCCCCGTGTCCGGCCGGAAGCCCTGCGTCGGGTCCTCGGTCGTGATGCGGCACTGCAGCGCGGCGCCGCGCAGCTGGATGTCGTCCTGCTCGAGATCGAGATCGGCGAGGGTCGCGCCGTTCGCGATCTGCATCTGCGCACGGACGAGGTCGACGTCGGTGACCTCCTCGGTCACCGTGTGCTCGACCTGGATGCGGGGGTTCATCTCGATGAAGACGACCTCCCCCGTGCGGGGTCCGGCCGTCTCGAGCAAGAACTCGACCGTTCCCGCGTTCTGGTAGCCGATCGACCGCGCGAACGCGATCGCATGACGATGCAGGTCGCTGCGGGTCTTCTCGTCGAGGTTCGGCGCGGGGGCGATCTCGATCACCTTCTGGTGTCGGCGCTGCACCGAGCAGTCCCGCTCGAACAGGTGCACGGTGTTCCCCTGACCGTCGGCCAGGATCTGCACCTCGATGTGCCGGGGGCGCAGCACCGCCTGCTCCAGGAACATCCGCGAATCGCCGAACGCGGCCCCCGCCTCGCGCATGGCCTCGGCCAGCGCCGGCGCGAGCTCGCCCTTGGTCTCCACACGGCGCATTCCGCGGCCGCCGCCTCCGGCGACGGCCTTCGCGAACAGCGGGAACCCGATCTCGTCGGACTGCGCGACCAGCGCCTCGACGTCGTCGGATGCCTCGGTCGAGCGCAGCACGGGGACGCCGGCCTCCACCGCGTGCCGCTTGGCCTCCACCTTGTTGCCCGCCATCTCGAGCACCTGCGCGGGCGGACCGATGAAGGTGATGCCCGCCGCGGCGGCCTTCTCGGCCAGCTCGGGGTTCTCGGAGAGGAATCCGTAGCCCGGGTAGATCGCATCGGCACCGGCGTCGAGCGCCACGGCGATGATCCCGTCCACGTCGAGGTAGGCCTGGACGGGGTGTCCGCGCTCGCCGATCTCGTACGCCTCGTCCGCCTTCAGCCGGTGCAGCGAGCCCCGGTCCTCATACGGGAACACGGCGACGGTCCGAGCCCCCACCTCGTACGCCGCGCGGAATGCGCGGATCGCGATCTCACCACGGTTGGCCACCAGGATCTTCTGGAACATGCACACCTCTTCTGAGGTCGTCGCGCGCCGGATGCCGCGCGCGGAGCGGAGGCTGAGTGTGTCCCCACACTAACGTGTGCCGCACCTCGACTCCGCCATGTGAAGCCGACCTGCGGGGCACGGAGGAGACTCACGGCAACGGCACGGTAACGTGTAGGTCGTGCACGTACTCAGCGTCAGCTCCCTCAAGGGAGGCGTCGGCAAGACGACCGTGACCCTCGGTCTCGCTTCCGCCGCCTTCGCCCGCGGCATCCGTACTCTCGTGGTCGACCTCGACCCGCAGTCGGATGTCTCCACGGGCATGGACATCCAGATCGCCGGCCGACTGAACATCGCCGACGTCTTGGAGAACCCCAAGGAGAAGGTGGTCCGCCAGGCGATCACCACCAGCGGCTGGGCGAAGGTGCACCCGGGCACGATCGATCTGCTGATCGGTAGCCCGTCCGCGATCAACTTCGACGGCCCGCACCCCAGCGTGCGCGACGTCTGGAAGCTCGAGGAGGCGCTGGCCACCGTCGAGAGCGAGTACGACCTCGTCCTGATCGACTGCGCGCCGTCGCTGAACGCCCTCACCCGCACCGCGTGGGCCGCGAGCGACCGCGTCATGGTCGTCACCGAGCCCGGCCTGTTCTCGGTCGCCGCCGCCGACCGCGCACTGCGCGCCATCGAGGAGATCCGTCGGGGTCTCTCCCCTCGCCTGCAGCCCCT
This sequence comes from Microbacterium sp. 22195, assembly GCF_052056515.1. Classification (NCBI taxonomy): domain Bacteria; kingdom Bacillati; phylum Actinomycetota; class Actinomycetes; order Micrococcales; family Microbacteriaceae; genus Microbacterium; species Microbacterium sp. 22195. The sequence continues at coordinate 66,449 of NZ_JBQEPE010000001.1, read as the reverse complement.
CGGCATCGTCGTCAACCGCGTGCGTCCGCAGTCCATCGAGCACCAGTTCCGCATCAAGGAGCTCCGCGACATGTTCGGCCCGCTCGTGCTGGCGCCTCAGCTGCCCGAGCGCACCTCTCTGCAGCAGGCGCAGGGTGCCGCCAAGCCGCTGCACATCTGGCCGGGCGACTCCGCTCAGGAGCTCGCGGCCGACTTCGACCAGCTGCTGGACCGCATCATCCGCGCCGGCCGCGTCGCCGTGCCGGAGGCCGGCGCGCAGGCCTGACGCTCACCACGCGGCACAAAGCGAAACGCACTCCCTCGGGAGTGCGTTTCCTCGTCTCAGGGGCGGTTCACGCCGTGCGCTTGGAGCGCCGTGCGGCGAGCTCGTCGACCGGGTCCGGAGCCGTCGGGTCGAACTCGACGAGGGTGGACTCCACCTCGCGCAGCACCTTGCCCACGGCGATGCCGAACACTCCCTGACCACGGCTGACCAGGTCGATGACCTCGTCGTTCGAGGTGCACAGGTAGACCGAGGCGCCGTCGCTCATCAGCGTGGTGCCCGCCAGGTCGCGGATGCCGGCGGCCCGCAGCTGCTCGACCGCGGTGCGGATCTGCTGCAGCGAGATGCCCGTGTCCAGGAGCCGCTTCACCAGCTTGAGCACGAGGATGTCCCGGAAGCCGTAGAGGCGCTGGGAGCCGGAGCCGGATGCGCCGCGCACGGTGGGGACGACCAGTTCGGTGCGCGCCCAGTAGTCCAGCTGGCGGTACGTGATGCCCGCTGCCCGCGCGGCGACCGCCCCGCGGTAGCCGACCTCGTCATCCATGGCGGGAAGGCCGTCCGTGAAGAGGAGCTCGGTCACGAACCGCGGGTCGCCTGTCAGCTCATCCGCATTCATACGTCTGTCCTCTCCTGAACGAATACCTCAACGCTAGGGCCTCACCCCGGCACCGGCAATGACATCCGCACCGCGCCGAAGGTGTGTCGCAACCGGTTCGTTACGAAAGCGCGCGATCGAGCGCCTGACGCACCATGAGGCTGCGCACCTCGTCGATGCGCGTGGCCAGCTCGGGGGCCAGCTCCGCGGCCCGCCCGCGGGATGCGGCATCCGTGCGCCGCAGCAGAGTCGACAGCGCCGACTCGATCAGCGCCGCCTCGCGCTCGGCGTTCTGGCGCAGGCTGCGCAGGTGCCGCGGCTCGATGCCGTGGCGGGCGAGCGCGACCAGACCGGAGAGCAGGGAGGCGACCTCCTCGCCGTAGGACTCCGACGCCGAGATGAGCCCGGCGCTGATGGAGTCGTTCAGCAGCTGCGCGGTCGCGCCGGTGCGCGCCAGCAGCTCGTCACGGCGATGCCGGCGCGCGGGCGGGGTGATCGAGCGGGGCACGATGTCGGCCCAGCCCTGCCCCTTGGCCTCGGCCTCGTCGAGCTGCTCGCGGATCACGCTGAGCGGGAGGTAGTGGTCGCGCTGCAGCGTGAGCGCGGTGCGCAGGCGTTCGACGTCGTGAGCCGAGAACTTCCGGTACCCGGACTCCGTGCGGGACGGGGTGACGATGCCCTGCACCTCGAGGAAGCGGAGCTTGCTCGAGGTCAGCTGCGAGAACTCGGGCGTGAGCCGGGCCAGGACCTGGCCGATGCTGAGGAGCCCAGAGGGCGCGGAGCGCTCCCGGGCGGCGCCGGCCGCCGCCATCAGGCGTTCGCCGCCGCGAGGTCGATCGGGGATGCGAAGAAGTTCATCCGGAACTTGCCGATGCGCAGCTCGTAGCCGTTGGCCAGCTCGCTGCGGTCGACCCGCTCGCCGTTCACATAGGTGCCGTTGAGGGAGCGCTGGTCGATGATCTCGAAGGCGCCGCCCGCACGGGTGATCTCGGCGTGACGGCGCGACACGGTCACGTCGTCGAAGAAGATGTCGGCCTCGGGGTGCCGGCCGACGGTCGTCACGTCCGCGTCGAGAAGGTAGCGGGCCCCGGCGAGAGCGCCGGCGCGCACCAGCAGCAGCGCGGAGCCTGCAGGCAGGGCGGCGATGGCCGCGCTCTCCGCCTCGGTCAGATCCGCACCGAACGGCACGAAGGACAGGTCGGACTCATGGCCGAACGTCTGCGTCACGTCGTGCCGCACTTCGCCATTGCGGTGGATCGCGCCTCCGGCGCCGATCGTGCTGTCGTCTGTCACGGGGCTCCCTCCTCCGGTCCTTCAGCCTATCTGATGCGATCGGGTGCTCGGGAGGGCGATCTGCGTCGCGATCCGGTCGCGCGACCGCTCCCGCGCACGGCGCAGACGATAGGCTTGGTGACATGCCACATTACGATGTCGTCATCCTCGGCGCGGGCCCTGGCGGCTACGTCGCCGCCGTCCGCAGCGCGCAGCTCGGCCTGTCCACCGCCATCATCGAGGAGAAGTACTGGGGAGGGATCTGCCTCAACGTGGGCTGCATCCCCTCGAAGTCGCTCCTGAAGAACGCGGAGATCGCGCACACGTTCAACCACAAGGCCGAGTTCTTCGGCATCTCGGGTGACGTGCACTTCGACTTCGGTGCGGCGTTCGACCGCAGCCGTACGGTGGCGAACACCCACGTCAAGGGCATCCACTTCCTGATGAAGAAGAACAAGGTCACCGAGTACGACGGCCGCGGCACCTTCACCGGCCCGAAGGCGATCTCGGTCGCCAAGTCGGACGGCACGACCGAAGAGGTCACCTTCGACAACGTCATCATCGCCACCGGTTCGACGGTGCGCCTGCTTCCGGGCGTACAGCTGAGCGAGAACGTCGTCACCTTCGAGGAGCAGATCCTCACCCGCGACCTGCCCGAGTCCATCGTCATCGTCGGCGCCGGCGCCATCGGCATGGAGTTCGGCTACGTGCTGTCGAACTACGGCGTGAAGGTCACGATCATCGAGTTCCTCGACCGCGCCCTCCCGAACGAGGACGTGGAGGTCTCCAAGGAGATCCAGAAGCAGTACAAGAAGCTCGGCGTCGACATCCTCACCTCCACCGCGGTGAAGACCGTCACCGACAACGGCTCCTCCGTGCACGTCACCTACGAGACGCGCGACGGCCAGCCCGGTGAGATCACCGCCGGCAAGGTGCTCATGTCCGTCGGCTTCGCGCCGAACGTGAACGGCTACGGCCTGGAGAACACCGGCGTCAAGCTCACCGAGCGCGGCGCGATCGACATCGACGACCACATGCGCACGAACGTCGAGGGCATCTACGCCATCGGCGACGTGACCGCCAAGCTGCAGCTGGCCCACGTGGCCGAGGCGCAGGCGGTCGTGGCCGCCGAGACCATCGGCAAGGCCGAGACCCAGACGCTGGGCGACTACCGGATGATGCCGCGCGCCACGTTCTGCCAGCCGCAGGTCGCCAGCTTCGGTCTCACCGAGGAGCAGGCGCGCGCGGAGGGTCGCGAGATCAAGGTCGCGAAGTTCCCGTTCAGCGCCAACGGCAAGGCCAACGGCCTGGGCGAGCCGGTCGGCTTCGTCAAGCTGATCGCGGATGCCGAGCACCTCGAGCTCATCGGCGGCCACCTGATCGGACCGGACGTCTCCGAGCTCCTCCCCGAGCTGACGCTCGCGCAGAAGTGGGACCTCACCGCTCTCGAGGCCGCGCGCAACGTGCACACCCACCCGACCCTGTCGGAGGCCCTGCAGGAGGGCTTCCACGGCCTCGCGGGGCACATGATCAACCTCTGAGCTCCACACGACGAGAGCCCGGGCGTGCGTGAGCACGACCCGGGCTCTCGTGGTTCCGGGGCGGATGCCGTCTGGTCTCAGAACCCGAGGGCGCGGGCGAGCTTGGAGCCGGACGACGGCGGACGACCGCCGGCGGCGAGCACCGCCTGCTCGACGGCCGCGAAGAACGCCTCGCGTCCCTGCTCGTCGGCTGGCGCCGCCTGCCCGAGCTCCATCTCCCACTCCCGCCACACGCGCTGCGTGCCGGTCGTCAGATCCGTGGCGCGCACGCGGTCGTCGACGAACTCGGCGATCACACCGCCCTCGCCCTCCAGGTGGTACGCCGTCCGGGTGTTCTCGATGCGGGCGATCTGCACCAGTTCGTCCGAGGTCCACTGGGCGACCGTCTCGGCCACGGCATCCGGCATCCGACCGTCCTCGTCCAGCGGCCAGCCGAGCTCCACCCGGCCATCGCCCTGACGCGGGCCCTTGACGTGCCAGCCGGCATCCGGTCCCCCGGTGCGCCGGCGCAGCGCGAATCCGCGCTGCGCGAGAGCGCGGTCAGAGGTGTCGAGGTAGCGCGCGTCGAGCTCACGCAGCTCGCCCTCGCTCACCGCGGTCACGCCGGGGACGCTCGTCCAGTCCGGCAGCGCCGTGTCGGCATCCGCGTCGTACTTGCGCTCGATCTCGACCGAGCGGGACGGAGCGGAATCAGACATCGGCCGGGTTGATGTCCTCTAGGGACTCGACGTACCAGAAGTCGATCTCGGTGGGCCCGTCGGTCGTTCCGGTGTTCTGCGGCTCGCCACGACGGCTGTAGACGATCTGCGTCTCGCTGTAGGGCAGGATCAGCCTGTCGTCCGTATCGTCGCCGAGCGGGAGGATCTGCCCGTCGAGCGGGCCGCCGTGGAGTCGTGCGAGTGCCATGTGCTCAGAGTAGCCCCCTGCGGGGACAACGCGGCGAGGCCCGTCCGCCCGTCGTCAGGTCGCCGCGATCGCGAGCGCCGCGCCGAGGATCATCCACGGCCCGAAGGCGATGCGGGTGGAGCGGTCCGCCCGCTTCAGCATCATGAGCACGATCGCGAACACGGCGCCCAGCACGAAGGCCGCCGCCGCACCGAGCAGCAGCGTCCACCAGCCGTGCCAGGCGAGCACCACCCCGATCACGGCGGCGAGCTTCACATCGCCGCCGCCCATCCCCTGCTTCGATCCGAGGTGCATCAGGGCGTAGAAGACGCCGAGGGCGAGTCCGCCGAGCAGGGCGCGCAGCATCCGTCCGGCATCCCCCGTGGCGACCCCCTCGAGGATCAGCAGCACGATCAGCGCGCCGAGCACGGGCAGCACGATGCGGTTGGGCAGCCTATGCTCGCGGACGTCGATGACGACGAGCCACAGCCCCACGCCGGCCAGCGCGAGGTGCACGAGCAGCACGACGACGGCGTGGAGGGTCATGCTGGAAGGCTAGGCGAATCCGCCGAGGCCCGCCGATGCCCTGTGGACAACCGGGCGACGGGCCTCAGACCTCGAGGATGTCGAGATCGACCAGGACAACGCCGCCCTCCTCGATCCCCTGCGCATCGCGCACCTGCTTCTTCAGCGGCAGCACGAACGCCGTCCCGCTGAAGAAGATCGAGGTGTCCCAGCCGGTCAGGCCGATCCTCGCTCTCACGCGCAGCGAACCGAAGCCGCGCGGCGGTGCGGGCAGCTCGCGGATCTCGAGGGAGAGGTCCTCGGGCAGCGTCGCGAAGAACCACGAATCCACCCGCGCACTCCAGCGCGTGACCTCGCTCTCGAACTCGATCCGCATGGGTCCAGCGTAGACGAGACGGCCGACTCGGCGATGTCGGATGTGCGATCTACGCTTCGATATGGACTTGAATTGTTCGAATCTTTCTTCGAGGATGGATGCATGGGGATCAGTACGATGACGGCGCTCTCCCCCGCCGATGAACGTGCGGGGGACGTGCTGCGGCTGCGCCGCGAGATCGCGCGGATGCAGCGCCGACGCAGCGATGACGCGGTGCTCCCGCTGCACCCCGTGCTGCAGGAGCTGCTCCCCGAGCGGGGGCTGCAGACCGGCACGGTCTACTCGGTGTCGCCCTCGCCGAGCCTGATCTTCGCACTGATGAGCACGGTCTCCCAGCGCGGCAGCTGGTGCGCCGCGGTGGGCATGCCCACGCTGGGTCTCGAGGCCGCCGCATCCTTCGGTGTCGAGCTGTCCCGGCTGATCCTGGTCCCCGAGCCCGGGGAGAGATGGCTGGCGGTCGTCTCGGCCCTGGCCGAGGTGGTGCCGCTGATCGCGGTCAATCCCGGATCGCGGGTCGGGGATGCGGATGCCGCCCGACTGGCCGCCCGGCTGCGCGACCGCGGATGCACGGTGCTGGCCGCCTCGCCCTGGCCGCAGAGCGAGGGCATGATCAGCCTGCACGACCCGCACTGGGAGGGACTCGGCGAGGGGTGGGGTCTGCTGTCGGACCGCACCGTGACCCTCACCGCGCAGACCCGCACGACGCCGCGGCCGCAGAGCCTGCGCGTGCAGCTGCCCGGAGCGCTCGGCAGCGTCGAGGCCGTGCACGTCCCGGATGCCGCGCCCCGGCACGACGGCGCGCCCGACCGTCGACTCTGGGCGGTGGCGTGATGGACGGTGGCGAGGTGGACGCTCCTGCCGTCGCACGGATGCACGTGCTGTGGTTCCCGGACTGGCCGCTGCGCGCCGCCCTGGGCGCCGCTCCCCCGCATCCGCCCACCGCGCTCGTGCACGGCGGGGTCGTCACGGCGTGCACGGCATCGGCACGGGCGCACGGGGTGCGCGTCGGCCAGCGCAGACGGCTCGCGCAGAGCCGGATGCCGGAGCTGCGGATGCTGCCGCACGACACCGCTCAGGACGAGCGCGCCTTCCTGCCGGTGCTGCGTCTGATCGAGTCGCACGCCCCCGGTGCGCACCTGCTGCGGCCGGGCCTCGCCGCCCTGCGCTCCCGCGGGATCTCGCGGTACCACGGCGGCGAGGGCGAGGCCGCGGCCGCGCTGCTCGGGATCCTCGCCGAGGCGGGGTACGCCGAGACCCGCATCGGGGTCGCGGACGGGATGTTCACCGCCGAGCTGGCGGCCCGCGGCGCGGGCGAGGCGGGGTGGGCGCTGATCCCCTCCGGGCAGGCGCGGGAGTTCCTCGCCCCGCTTCCGCTGCAGGTGCTGAACGAGCCGCAGCTGGCGGATCTGCTGAGGCGGCTGGGCATCAGCACGCTGGGCGGGTTCGCCGCCCTCGAACCCCTGGCGGTGCGGGAGCGCTTCGGCGAGCACGGCGCCCGGCTGCACGCCCTGGCCCGGGGTGCGGATTCCCGGCCTCCGACCCCGCGGCGGCCCGATCCTCAGCTGGCGAGGGAGATCGAGTTCGAGACGCCGCTGGGACAGTCCGACCAGATCGCCTTCGCCGTGCGTCAGACCGCGGACGCCGTGATGCTCGCCCTCGCCGATGCCTCCGTGGTGTGCACCGAGGTCCGCATCGACCTCGGCGACGATGACGGGGCGGTGTTCTCGCGCACCTGGCTGCACCCCACCTGCTTCGACGCCTCGGACCTCGTGGACCGGGTGCGCTGGCAGCTCGAATCCCTCGCCGCCGCCTCCCCTGATGCCGGAGCGGATGCCGACGCCGCGCACGCCTTCCGCGGGATCGTCGGCGTGCGGATCGCCCCGGTCGCGGTGGACGACGCCGCACATCATCAGCCGGGGCTGTTCGGATCCGGCACTGATGAGCGCCTGCACCACGCCGTCTCGCGGGTGCAGACGCTGCTCGGGCACACCGGGGTCGCCACCGCGAGCGTCTCCGGCGGGCGCCTGCTGGCGGATCGCCAGGTGCTGACTCCATGGGGCGAGCGCGCCGTCGTGGAGCGCGATCCTGCGCAGCCCTGGCCGGGGAGCCTGCCGGATCCCCTGCCCGCCGAGGTGTTCACGCCCCTGCGCCCGGTGCGGGTCACGGGCGCCGAGGGCGCGCCGATCAGCATCGGCGAGCGCGGCGAACTGTCCTGCCCGCCTGCGCTCATCGACGACAGCGAGGTGATCGGCTGGGCGGGCCCCTGGCCGGTGCACGAGCACCGCTGGGATGCCGGACGGAGCCGTTCCGGGCATCGCTTCCAGTTGCTGGACCGGCAGCACCGGGCCTGGCTGGTGCTGCACTCCGAGGGCGACTGGTGGGCCGAGGGGAGGTACCGCTGATGGGCTGGCACAACCCGGATCTCTCCTGGACGGAGCTGGAGCGCACACTCAGCGCCGAGCATCCGGTGCACGCCGAGCCTGTGCGTCCACGTTCCGATCCCGGTCCTGTCAGCCGGCGCCGTTCGCGCACGCCTCTCACCCCGGTCCCCCGCCCCGCCGACGCCGTCCCCTATGCGGAACTGCACGCGCATTCCTGGTACTCCTTCCTCGACGGCACGTCCTCCCCTGAAGATCTCGTCGCAGAAGCAGAGAGGCTGGGCCTCACCGCTCTCGCCCTCACCGACCACGACGGCTTCTACGGCGCCTCCCGTTTCGCCGAAGTGGCCGAGGCGATGAAGGCGAAGGTGCAGACCGTGTACGGCGCCGAGCTGTCACTGGGGCTCTCCGCTCCGCAGCGCGGCACCCCCGACCCGGAGGGCGACCATCTGCTCGTCATCGTCCACGGCGAGGAGGGTTACCACCGACTCTCCGGGGCGATCTCGGCCGCTCAGCTGCGCGGCGGCGAGAAGGGACGGCCGGTCTACGACCTCGAGGAGCTCGCCGCGCGAGCGGACGGGCACTGGACGGTGCTCACCGGATGCCGCAAAGGGGCGGTGCGACGCGGCCTGGAGCGCGGCGACGCCCGAGCACCGCTGCAGCACCTGATCGATCTGTTCGGCCCCGATCATGTCGCCGTGGAGCTGTTCGACCATGGCGACCCCCTCGACACCCGCCGCAACGACGCGCTCGCCGAGATCGCGAGGCGGCTGCGGCTGCCCGTGGTGGCCACAGGCAACACCCACTATGCGGAGCCTGCGGGCTCCCGGCTCGCCGAGGCTGTGGCGGCGGTGCGCGCGGTGCGCAGCATGGACGACCTGGACGGTTGGCTGCCCTCGCACGGCGGCGCGCATCTGCGCAGCGGCGCGGAGATGACGGCCCGATTCCGGCGCTATCCGGGAGCGATATCGCACGGGCTGCGCATCGCGGAGGAGTGCGCCTTCCCGCTGCACCGGGCGAAGCCGGCCCTCCCCCGGCAGGAGGTCCCGGACGGCGAGACCCCGATGAGTCACCTGCGGGCGCTCGTCCAGGCCGCCGTGCCGCAGAAGTACCCGACCCTGGATGAGAAGGGCAGGCAGCGCATCGAGCGCGAGCTGGATGTCATCGAGGAGAAGGACTTCCCCGGCTACTTCCTCATCGTGCACGGGATCGTGAAGGAGGCCAAGGATCGCGGCATCCTCTGCCAGGGCCGCGGATCGGCGGCGGCGAGCGCGGTCTGCTATCTGCTGGGGATCACGGCGGTCGACCCCATCCTGTACCGGCTGCCCTTCGAACGCTTCCTCGCCACGACCCGCAGCGAGGAACCGGACATCGACGTGGATTTCGACTCCGGCCGGCGGGAGGAGATCATCCAGTGGGTGTATGAGAAGTACGGCCGGGAGCGCGCTGCGCAGGTCGCGAACGTCATCCAGTACCGTCCCAAGAACGCCGTGCGCGACATGGCCCGGGCGCTCGGGTACTCGCCCGGCCAGCAGGACGCCTGGTCCAAGCAGGTCGACGGCTGGGGCGCGGGTCTGGAGCCGGTGGAGGGGCACGACATCCCCGACGATGTGCTCGCCTACGCGGACGCACTCATCCGTGCACCCCGGCATCTCGGCATCCATTCGGGCGGGATGGTGCTCACCGATCGTCCGGTCGGCGAGGTGGTACCGGTCGAGCACGCCCGGATGCCGAATCGCACGGTGATCCAGTGGGACAAGGACGACTCCGCCTCGATGGGGCTGGTGAAGTTCGACCTGCTGGGGCTCGGCATGCTGTCGGCCCTCCGGCACTGCTTCGATCTCGTCCGCGAGTCCACCGGCGAGGAGTGGTCGCTGGAGACCCTCCCCAAGGAGGAGCCGGCGGTCTACGACATGCTGTGCCGGGCGGACTCGATCGGGGTGTTCCAGGTCGAGTCCCGGGCGCAGATGGGACTGCTGCCCCGCCTGCAGCCCAGGGAGTTCTACGAGCTGGCCATCCAGATCGCACTGATCCGCCCCGGCCCCATCCAGGGCGGGGCCGTGCATCCGTTCGTGCGCCGCAAGGCCGAGAAGGATCGGGTGGATGCCGAGAACCGGGAGCGCCTGAAGCGGGGCGAAGAGCCTGTGCCGTTCGAGATCCCCTATCCGCATCCGGATCTGGAGGACATCCTGAAGCGCACCCTCGGCGTGCCGATCTTCCAGGAGCAGCTCATCCAGATGGCCACCGCGATCGGCGACTGCACCGCAGACGAGGCCGACCTGCTGCGCCGGGCGATGGGCTCCAAGCGCGGCCTGGAGAAGATCGAGAGGGTCCGGGAGAAGCTCTACGCCGGCATGCGGCGCAGAGGCCTGGACGAGGACGTCTCGGATCGCATCTACGCGCAGATCCAGGCGTTCTCGAACTTCGGCTTCGCCGAGTCGCACTCGCTGTCGTTCGCGCTGCTGGTGTACGCCAGCTCCTGGCTGAAGCTGCACTACCCGGCGGCGTTCCTGGCGGGGTTGCTGCGCTCGCAGCCGATGGGGTTCTACTCGGCGTCGTCACTCACTGCCGATGCCCGTCATCACGGCGTACAGGTGCTGCGACCCGACCTGCACGCTTCAGGGGTGCTGGACGGGCTCGAGCGGATCGAGGACGGCGACGCGCCGACCGGCCTGGACTCCTGCCTGATCACTCCCGATCCGCCGACGCCGCAGCGCTTCGACCGCACCGCCCCCGACGAATCCGCGGCACACCGCCGGGACGGCCGGTTCGCAGTGCGCCTGGGGCTGTCCGGCGTGCGCGGGATCGGCGAGAAGCTGGCGGAGCGGATCGTGGCCGCGCGGGATGAGCGCGGGCCGTTCCGCGATCTGCACGATCTGGTGCGGCGCACGGATGCCACGGCTGCACAGCTCGAGGCGCTCGCCACCGCCGGCGCCTTCGAGTGTCTCGGCCTGAGCAGGCGCGAGGCGATCTGGCTGGCGGGGGCCGCCGCCGAGGATCGCGCACGCTTCCTGCCGGGCACGGCGATCGCCGTGCAGCCGCCGCTGTTCGCCGACCAGTCGGGGTACGAGCGCCTGGCGGCGGATCTGTGGGCCACCGGGGTCTCCACCGACGACCACCCGATGGCTCACCTGCGGGATGCCCTCATCGAGCGCGGCGTGCTCACCTCTCAGCAGCTGCGCACGCACGAGTCCGGTCGCCGCATCGAGGTGGCGGGCGTGGTCACGCACCGGCAGCGGCCGGCGACGGCCAGCGGCATCACCTTCCTGAACCTGGAGGACGAGCACGGGCTGGTCAACGTGATCTGCTCGGCCGGCGTCTGGGGGCGCTACCGGCGGGTCGCCCGCGACTCCCCCGCGCTCATCGTCCGCGGCATCCTGGAGCGCTCCCCGGAGGGCGTCGCGAACGTGCTCGCCGACGCCTTCGAGGATCTGCGCACCGGCCTCGCACACCGCTCCCGCGACTTCCGGTGAACGGCGCGCCCGGACAGACGTCGCGTGACGCTCAGCCGCGCTTCACGGCTCTTGCCGTGTCCGCATCACGATGGGTCATGCGATCGCCTCGGCGAGTCCGGCGAGGTGCGCCCGGCTGAGCGCTGACGCCTCCGACGACCTCCTGCCCACCACCGCTTCGACCAGATCCACGTGAGCCTCGTGGTCGTCGTCATCGCCGAACGACCGGCGCATCCTGAGCATGTCGATCATCGCCTGACGCAGTCGCGGTGTGAGGCTGTCGTACAGGTCGAGCAGGACCGGGTTGTGCGCGGCGACGACGATGCACCTGTGCAGCGCCAGGTCGGCGTCGACGTGCCCCTCGATCGACGCGGCGCGGCGCGAGGCGCGGGCTGCGGCCCGAGATGCATCACGCCCCGCGAGCGCCTGCCGCAGGGCGCGGAGGTCCGCCTGCGTGCGTCGCCGGGCGGCGAGATCCGCGGCCTCGCTCTCGATCGCGGTCCGCGTCTCGATGACGGCGAGGATGTCGGCCCGGCGCAGCACGTCGTCCCAGTCGCTCCGCACGTCGAGGGCGGTCAGGAAGACGCCTGCGCCCTGCCGGGTCTGCAGCACGCTCTTCGCGGCGAGCTGGCGGATCGCCTCGCGCACCGTGGATCGGCCGACTCCGAGCTGGGGCGCGAGCGTGGTCTCGCCGGGCAGTCTCTCTCCGAGCGCCCATTCCCCGCTCCGGATCCGGTCGAGCAGCAGCTGCGCCGCCCGGTCAGCCAGTGTCTCGCGCATCACCTGTGCCATCTCAACCCATCTGCTTGTCTGAGGAGTTGTGTTACAGTCTAGCCATGCATCACCAGGGTCTCCTCCTTCGTCGCCACGACGGGGCCTAGTTCGATCGGCTCCCCGTCGTGGAGCCTCGACGTCCCCAGGCCGGTCGCACTCACCAGACCGGAAGAAGAGAACCATGTCCGCATCCATCACTCCTCCCTTCCCCGCCGCCGACTCCGAGCGAGTCGCGCCGGCGTGGAACCGGCAACGGCATTCGCCGATGCCCTCGCACCGGTACTCCGATGCCTTCTCCCGCGTGTCGGTGCCCCTCGGAGACGAGCGGCAATGGCCCGCCCGACGCCCGACCACGGCGCCCCTGTGGGTTCCCGTCGACCTGCGCGACGGCAATCAGGCCCTCGCCGAGCCGATGAGCCCGCAGCGCAAGCGCCGCTTCTTCGAGCTCATGGTCGCGATGGGCTACAAGGAGATCGAGGTGGGCTACCCGTCCGCCTCGCAGACCGACTACGACTTCGTGCGGCTGCTCGCCGAGACCGCTCTGGCACCGGATGATGTCACGATCGTGGTGTTCACGCCCGCCCGACGGGACCTCATCCAGCGCACAGCCGCCGCGATTCGCGGCATCCGGAACGATGTCGTCATCCACCTCTACACGGCCACCGCTCCGATCTGGCGCGATGTGGTGCTGGGCCGCAGCCGGAGCGAGCTGCGGGAGCTGATCCTGGGCGGTGGCCGGGACGTGCTCGAGGCCGCGGGCGATCTGCCGAACGTCCGCTTCGAGTTCTCCCCCGAGGTGTTCAACCAGACCGAGCCCGACTACGTGCTGGAGATCTGCGACGCGATGACCGCACTGTGGGATGCGTCGCCTGATCGCCCCGTGATCATCAACCTGCCGGCCACGGTGGAGATCGCCACGCCGAACGTCTACGCGGATCAGATCGAGTACATGCACCGCAGTCTCGCACGGCGGGATTCCGTGATCCTCTCAGTGCATCCGCACAACGATCGCGGCACCGGCGTCGCGTGCGCGGAGCTGGCGATGCTCGCAGGGGCCCAGCGCGTGGAGGGCTGCCTCTTCGGCAACGGCGAGCGCACGGGGAACGTCGACCTCGTGACGCTCGCCCTGAACCTGCACACCCAGGGCATCGACCCGATGATCGACTTCTCGGACATCGACGAGATCCGCACGACGGTCGAGGAGTGCAATCGCATCGAGGTGCACCCGCGGCATCCGTATGCCGGATCGCTGGTGCACACGGCGTTCAGCGGCACGCACCAGGACGCGATCCGCAAGGGACTGGCCGAGCACCGGAGCCGTGCGGCCGCGGAGGGGCGCAGCGAGAGCGAGATCGCCTGGCGCGTTCCCTACTTGCCGATCGACCCGGCCGACATCGGTCGAGGCTACGAGGCCGTCATCCGCGTCAACTCGCAATCGGGGAAGGGCGGCATCGCGCACCTCCTGGAGGCGGCGCACGGCATCCAGCTCACACGCGAGGAGCAGGTCGAGCTTGCGGTGCGGGTGCAGCAGCACACCGATGCGACGGGTGGGGAGATCACGGCCGACGAGGTGCTGCGGATACTGCAGGACGGGTGACGGCACCGGCATCGTCGAGCGCGGTGCGGCCCCGTGCATCCACGATCGCGGGGTCCGCGCCGACGCCGGATGATGCCGTCAGCGCCGCGGGATCGGGACCGACCAGAGCGACTCGGTGACGCGGTATCCCTCGCGCTCGTACAGCCGTCGCGCGCCCGGGTTGCTGCCGAAGACGTTCAGGGCCAGCACGCCGAGCCCCGCGCGCGCCGTCTCCGCCGCCGCTGCGCGCAGCGTCTGCGTGCCGAGTCCCTGTCCCCGACGATCCTCATCCATGGCGATGTCGTAGATGAACCCAAGGTTCTCGCGCAGATGCAGCCACAGGATCCCCGCACTCCGGTCATCGCCGTCGCGGACGGTCCAGAATCGGTTCCCCGACGTCTGCAGCCCGTCGGGCAGCAGCTCGAGCATCTGCTCGGCCGTGGTCCGGCGCGCGGCCTCGATCGTCGGGTCGGCGCCGGAGTCGAAGCGCTCCTGGGCGTACTCCTCATCCGACGCATCGCGGAAGGCTGCGTAGTCCGCGTCGTCCATCGGATGCAGTCGGATGCCGCTCGGCGCCGGCACCTCAGCCACTTCGACGCGCATCTTCGTCGCGACGCGGCGAGCGTCCGCGGATTCGGCGAGCGCGGCCATGAAGGCGTCGCCGCTGAAGGAGCTGAAATGCCAGATGCCCGTCCAGCCCGCCACGACCGCCAGGTCTTCGAGAAGCGTCCAGACCGCCTCGGGGTCCTGCTCGGCGGTGTGCACATCGGCGAGCACCACCTCGCCTTCGCCAGGGATGGCCCACACGGTCGCGGCGCCGTCGTCGGTCGACCAGATCTCGCCGGAGGGCGACTCGGGGGCCGGGGTCTCCTGCCGCTCGGCCGCGGCCTTCGCCCCGTACGCGCGGGCGACGGCCGCCGCGATCAGCTCGTCTCGCCGCCGGGGCTCGGTGATCTCGTCCCAGCTCACCAGAAGCGGTCCTTCGGCTCGGTGGGCTTCTTGTCCGCGCCGCCCCAGCGATTCGCCTCGGCCTTCGCGGCGCCCGCAGCAGCGTCGGCCTCGCGCAGCGCCTCCTCGGCGTCGACGGCGGCCGGCCGCTCGGGCTCCTCCGCTCGATTCTTCTCCATGACCACACTCTAGGCACCGCGAGCGCTCGGTGGGCGGGGCGGCGGTCAGTCCTCCGGCTGCTGCTGAGTCCACGCCTCGTCGCCGGGTGCGATCTCGCGCGCCATGTCCCTCAGGAAGCGGATCACCACATCGCGCTCGGCTGCGGTGAGTCTGGCCGCCGCGTAGAAGCGCTTCGCCTGCTGCCTGCCCACCGTCTCCATGGCGGCCTGATGCGTCTGCGGGGTGATCGAGATCGCCAGCGCCCGCCGGTCGGTGGGGTGCGGTGCACGCACGATGTGCCCGCCGCGCTCCAGCCTGTCGAGGAGCTTGGTGGTCGAGGCCGACGATATGCGCAGATGGTGGGCGATGCCGCCGGGGGTCGCGAGGATCCCGCGGTGGGCGCACACGATCAGGTAGTGCAGGGCTCGCATGTCGGTGTCGTTGAGCCGCATATAGCGGCGCGAGGCCTCGGAGAGCCGCTCCTCCGCGTCGCGGAGCTCCCCCAGCGACGACATCAGCTCGGTGATCTGCCGCACGTCGACGGCCGGCATGCCCTCGCGATCGACCAGCATCTGGTCCGGATCGCTGTAGTCGACGTCGTAGACGTCGGCATCGGCAAGGCCGTCGGGCGTCTGCGTCGTCCGGTCGCCTTCGGCCGGAGTGCCCGTTGCGGCGGATTCCTCTCGCATGCCCTGCATTCTAGCTTTTCCTCTATTCACGCCGAGTTGTTTTCTAGCTTGGCTAGCAATATCCTCTTCTTGATTCCAGCGAAGAAGGGCCCGGCATGTCGCACAGCACCGAGAAGACGCACCGCACCTGGCCACGAGTCCTGTTCTCGTCCGCGCTCATCCTGCTGTGGCTGGTGGGAGCCGGCCTCGGCGGACCGCTGTTCGGGAAGATCGACGAGGTCTCGTCCAACGACGCCACCGCCTACCTGCCGGATTCGGCGGCGGCCACCGAGGTGCAGAAGTCGCTGGGCAACTTCCTCGGTTCCGACTCGATCCCGGCCGTGGTCGTCTTCTCATCCGATGCCAAGATCGACGACGCCCTCAAGGACGAGCTCGCCGCCGGGCTCGAGGATGCGACCGCCGCCGAAGGCGTGAAGGGCGGCTCCTCCCCTGTGCTGGTCTCGGACGACGGTCTGGCCGCGCAGGCGTTCGTGCCGATCGACGCGGATGCCGAGGTCGGCGAGGTCACCGCCGCGCTGTCGGCCGATCTGCGCAAGAGCGTGCCCGACGGCGTCACCGTGCACATCACGGGACCGGCCGGGTTCACCGCGGACCTCCTCGCCGGGTTCTCCGGCATCGACGGCATCCTGCTGCTGGTGGCTCTGCTGGCCGTGCTCGTGATCCTCGTGATCGTGTACCGCTCGCTCCTGCTGCCCCTGATCGTGTTGTGCACCAGCATGTTCGCCCTGTGCGTCGCGCTCCTGGTCGTGTGGTGGGCCGCGAAGCTCGGTATCCTGCTGCTGAGCGGCCAGACCCAGGGCATCCTGTTCATCCTGGTTATCGGCGCCGCGACGGACTACTCGCTGCTGCTGGTCGCCCGGTTCCGCGAGGAGCTGCTCACCACCGAGAACCGCTGGACGGCCGTGCGCGCAGCGTGGAAGGGCGCCTTCGAGCCGATCCTCGCCTCCGGCGGCACGGTGATCGCAGGTCTGCTGTGCCTCCTGCTGAGCGATCTGAAGTCGAACAGCACCCTGGGCCCGGTCGCGGCGATCGGCATCGTGTTCGCCATGCTCGCCGCGCTCACGCTGCTGCCCGCGCTGCTGGGTCTCGCCGGGCGGGCGGCGTTCTGGCCGCGCCGGCCCGCCTTCGAACCGGGCCTCACGATGCAGGCCGACGCGTTGCAGGGCCGGGGCCTGTGGCCGCGGCTGGCGCGGGGCATCCGCCGTCACCCCCGCGCGATCTGGATCCCGACCGCACTCGTGCTCGCGGTGGCCGCCGCGGGCGCGGTGCAGCTCGATGCCGGCGGAGTGCCGCAGTCCGACCTCGTGCTCGGCACGTCCGAGGCGCGGGACGGGCAGGCCGTGCTCGGCGAGCACTTCCCCGGAGGCTCCGGGAGCCCGGTCTACGTGCTCGCGGAGGAGTCGCGACTGCAGGACGTCGCCGACGTGCTGCTCGCGGACGACGGCGTCGACGGCGTCTCCGTGACGGCGTCGGACTCGCCGTCCGGCAGCGCCCCGATCACCGAGGACGGCATCACCGCCTTCGGTCCTCCCGGCACCCCCGCACCTGAGCCCACGGTCGTCGACGGCCGGGTGCTGCTGCA
This sequence comes from Microbacterium sp. 22195, assembly GCF_052056515.1. NCBI lineage: Bacteria > Bacillati > Actinomycetota > Actinomycetes > Micrococcales > Microbacteriaceae > Microbacterium > Microbacterium sp. 22195. The sequence goes on along the minus strand of NZ_JBQEPE010000001.1, from coordinate 49,435 downwards.
GGGCACGCTGACGGATGCCGCGGATTCCGCGTCCGCGGAGCGCACCGTCGAGCGGCTGCGGGCAGACCTGAACGGCACGGATGCCCTGGTGGGCGGGGTCACCGCCACCGCCGTCGACACGAACGCGGCGTCGATCCACGATCGCAACCTGATCATCCCGGTGATCCTCGGCGTGATCCTGCTCATCCTCATGCTGCTGCTGCGGGCGGTCGTCGCCCCCGTGCTGCTCATCCTCACCACGGTGCTGTCGTTCGGGTCGGCGATGGGCGTCGCGGCGCTGGTGTTCAACGGCGTGTTCCGCTTTCCCGGAGCCGACCCGGCGGTGCCGCTGTTCGGCTTCGTGTTCCTGGTCGCACTGGGCATCGACTACAACATCTTCCTGATGACGCGGGTGCGCGAGGAGTCCCGCCGCCACGGCACACGCGAGGGCATCCTGCGCGGCCTCTCGGTGACCGGCGGAGTGATCACCTCGGCGGGTCTGGTGCTGGCGGCGACTTTCGCGGCGCTGTCCGTGATCCCGATCCTGTTCCTGGTGCAGATCGCGTTCATCGTGGCGTTCGGCGTGCTGCTGGACACCTTCGTGGTGCGCTCCCTGCTGGTGCCGGCGCTCTCCTACGATCTCGGCCGCGTCATCTGGTGGCCCTCCCGGCTGGCCCGGCGCGATGCCGAGCAGCCCGAGGCATCGCAGGATGCCGAAGCCCGGAATGAGGTCTCGGCATGAGGCTCTGGTCGGTGCACCCCTCGCAGCTCGACCGGGCCGCACTGGTGGCCTGCTGGCGCGAGGCGCTGCTGGCACAGGCGGTGCTCGCCGGGCGCACCCGGGGATATCAGCGGCATCCGCAGTTGGAGCGGTTCCGCGCCGCACCCGATCCGCTCTCTGCGGTGGGCGCGTACCTCAGCGGGGTGGCCGACGAGGCGGATGCCCGCGGCTATCGCTTCGATCGGTCCCGGATCATCTCCCCGTCGACCCCTGGCGCGATCCTCGATGTGGCCGAAGGGCAGCTCGCGTTGGAGTGGGAGCATCTCGGAGCGAAGCTGCGGGTGCGAAGTCCGGCGGATGCCGAGCGGTGGGCTCACGAGCAGCCTCGGCCCCACCCGCTTTTCCGCGTCGTCCCCGGCGGCGTCGCCTCCTGGGAGCGCGCGCTGCCCCTATCGTCGGACTCATGAGCTTCGATGCCGCTGACCGCTCCGCCGTCGCGCAGTTCGTCCGCACCTGCGGAGCGGGCGTGGTCGCGTCGGTCGGGTCGGATGCCGAGCCGCAGGCCGCCTTCGTGGGGCTGACCGCGACGGACGACGGGCTCCTGGTGCTCGACGCCCTCGAGAGCTCCCGGAAGGTCGCGAACGTCCGCGCCCGCCCGCGGGTGGCGGTCGTGGTCACCGACGCCGACGTGACCGTGCAGCTCGAGGGCCGAGCGCGCGTGAGCGTCGACGACGAGCGGCGACGTCTGGGCGAGGCCTACAGTGCGCGCTTCCCCGGATCGCGCGCTCTGGCCGACGGCTTCGCGGTCATCGCGGTCGAGGTGCACTGGGTGCGCGTGTACGACGCCGGCGCTCACCCGCCGCGCGTCACCGAGGCCGCCTGGGCCTGAACGCCTGACGCCCCGGCGGATCACTCGTCGGATTCGGCCCTTTCGGCGGCCAGCTCCGCGCGCAACCCGGCGTTCTCGTCCTCGAGCTCCAGCACGCGTCCGATCCCGGCGAGGTTCATGCCCTCGTCGCGCAGTCGCCCGACCCTGCGCAGACGGTCGATGTCGTTGCCGCTGTAGCGCCGGGTGCCGCCGTCACTGCGATGCGGATCGAGCAGGCCGTGTCGCTCGAAGAGGCGCAGCGTGGCCTCGGGCATGTCCACGAGCTGGGCGGCCACGGCGATCCCGTAGAGCGGTGTGGCCCTGTCAGGTTCTGTCATGTCTGAGACTTCTCCGATTGGGTTGCGATTTTCGGTGTCTTGATCTATAACAAATCTACACCTTCGGATGCAGATCCCCTGCATCCTCCACCTGAGCCCGTCTCACGGGCAGATCGAAAGGAGTACACCATGGGAATGACATTCGATCCGATCAGCCAGCTCGATCGTTTTGCTGCGAGCGTGCTGGATTCCGTTCGATCGCCTCGACTGATGCCGGTGGACCTCTTCCGCGACGGGGACGCCTACGTCCTGCATGCGGATCTCCCCGGCGTCGACCCCGGATCGATCGACGTCGACGTCGACGGGTCCCAGCTGTCCATCCGCGCGCAGCGCACCGCCGACACCGGCGAGGGCTCCCGCTGGCTCACGCGTGAGCGCAGCTCGGGAATGTTCCTGCGCCAGTTCACCCTGGGAGACGGCGTCGACGTCGACCGCATCAGCGCCTCCTACGAGAACGGCGTCCTCACCGTCGTCATCCCGGTGAGCGAGCGGGCTAAGCCGCGCAAGATCGCCGTGGAGTCGTCGGAGCACCGCGAGGAGATCGCGGCCTGACGGCGAGGGCCGGGCGCGCTCGGGCGCCCGGCCCTCCCGCCTCCGTGGAAAGGAATGACATGATGACCGCATCCGTCTCCCGTCTCGACCGTTTCCTCGCCGGGATGGAGTACCCGGCCACGACCGACGACCTCGTCCGCGAGGCGACACGGGATGGCCTCTCCGATGAGGACCTCGCCGTGCTCGACGCCCTGCCCGCCGCACGCTTCGACTCCAGCTTCGACGTGCGACGGACGATGGCGGCACGGCACGAGCTGATCGCCGCATAGCCGCGGCACCGTCGGGAGGTCCGCCACGCTGCGGGCCTCCCGGCGGCGTTCAGCGGATGACCTCGGCGGCGCGCTAGCGCCCGCGCCTCGGACCGGCCACGCCCGCAGCCGCTGCCACGGCGGACGGTCAGCGCGCTCCCGCTAGGCTTCGGGTATGGGGAGCAGAAGGCCCGCGCGCAGCCCCTGGTTGCGTCGCATGCAGCAGAAGCTGCTCGTCTCCCCCGAGGCACTCGCCGCCGACCCGCGCATCGCGTCGCGGGCGCTGCGGCCCGACGCGATCTGCGCGGTCGCCGGCGTGCCTCGTCTCGCCGAGCTCGGCCCGCGGAACACCCGCTTCGTCGAGACCGCGCGGCTACGCGATCCCCTCCAGCGCGTCATCGTGCTGCGCGAGGCGCTCGAGCACGGCATCCGGATGCTGTTCGTCGAAATCGCATCACCCGCGGACGGCGCGCTGCTCGCCGACGATCTGCCGGGGCTCGTCCATTCCGTCGACGACGCCCCGCAGGACGACGACGCGCTGCACGCGGTGAACGTCGTGCAGCTGCTGCGGTTCTGCCTGGCATCCGCTCCCGCCGAGACGGCCGAGGCGCTCACCGGGATGCCGACCAGGCACGTCCCGCGCGCGGCGATGCGCCTGCTTCCACCGGATGCACCCGTCCGGCGCATGCATCCGCTCCGCCGTCTGATGGGTGACCCGAGCGTGCCGGTGTACCTGGCCGTCGGCATCTACTCCGCGCTGCGCGCCCTGCCTGTGGCGTTCATCCCGCAGTTCCACGGCAGTCTGCTCGTGCTCTGGATGATCGACATCCTCACCGCGGTGCCGTACACCTGGGGCGTGCTGGCGATGCTGTTCGCCCCGCGCCGGTGGATCCGGATGCTGGCGACGCTCACCACCATCACGACCTTCGCCGCGCCGTACGTCTACTTCTGGATGCACGGACGTGACTACCCGCCGTTCGTGGTGGCCGTCATCGCCGCGCTCACGATCGCGAGCATCTCGATCGAGGTGGTCAAGTACCTGCAGGAGCGGGCTCTGCGCCGGCGCTACCGCAGCGCGCGGGTCGCCGCGACCGTGCGGATGATGCCGGTCAGGATCACCCAGGCGCCCGAGAGCACCCAGACGACGGCGATCCAGGGCTCGCCGGTCGGGTAGGCGATCACGAGGGCAGCGGATGCCAGGATCCACACCGCGGTCGCGATGAGGTTCAGCGTTCGGAACCGCGCGACCCGCAGCGGATGCACGAACGCGATCGGCGCCCAGGTCAGCAGCGCCAGCACGACCACGATGATCGCGTTGACCGCGGTTCCGGCATCCAGCAGCCAGATCGCGAGCGCGACCACGTTCCAGGCCGCGGGGAAGCCGAGGAAGTAGTAGTCCCCGGTCTTCATCTTCGTGTTGGCGTAGCAGAACATCGACGACACGGTGATGAGCAGCAGCAGGATGACGGCGAGCGCGCCCTCGCCGAGCAGACCCGTGCGGAACAGGAACAGCGCGGGGATCAGCGTCCAGGTCAGATAGTCGATGATCGAGTCGAGGATCACCCCGTCGAAGTGCGGCGCGTAGGTGCGCACCTCGGCCTTGCGGGCCAGCGTGCCGTCCACGCCGTCGACGACCAGGGCGATGCCCAGGTACAGCCACATGAGCTTGGGGTCGTCGTCGAACAGGGCCAGCAGGGCGAGGGTCGCCCAGATGACCCCGGTGAGGGTGAAGGCGTGCACCGCCCAGGCGGAGAGCACGCGGTTGCGTCGAGAGGACATGACCTGATTTCGCGAATGTCGGATGCGGTCGATCGGCGTCGATCGACCGGCGCATCGGGAGCGCCGGTTCCACGGTAGTCGGGCGCAGGGCGGGCTCCATGACCTCGACCGGCATGCCCGGACATACGATGGCGGGATGGATCGCATCCGCACGCTCGGCATCATCGGCGCGGGGCGGCTGGGTTCGGTGCTGGCGGCGCTCGCGGTCTCCGCAGGGTATCGCGTGCTGGTCGCGCGCTCCGGTGATCCGGCGCCGATCGCGCGTGCGATGGCCGCTCTCGGCGCGCAGGCCGTGACGGTCGAGCGGATCGCGACCGAAGCGGATGCCGTGGTGCTGGCGCTCCCGCTCGGCGCATACCGCACGCTGCCCGCCGACCTGCTGCGCGGGATGCTCGTGATCGACGCCATGAACTACTGGTGGGGCGCGGACGGCATCCGCCCCGATCTGACCGATCCGCGCACCTCGACCAGCGAGCTGGTGCAGGCGCATCTGGCGGGCGCTCGCGTGGTGAAGGCGCTCGGGCACATGGGCTATCAGGACCTCGAGGACGATGCGCGACCGGCGGGCGATCCCGACCGGCGCGCGATCGCCATCTGCGGCGACGCGGCGGACGATGTCGCACTCGTCTCGCAGCTCGTGGATGCCGTCGGATTCGATCCCGTGATCGCCGGTCCCCTGGCATCCGGGATCATGCTGGAACCGGGAGCCGAGGCGTTCGGCGCCGACGTCGACGCAGCGGAGCTGCGCGCCATGCTGGACCGGTTCCCGACGTCGCAGCGCGGGATCGTCGTGGCACGGGCGCGCGGCGGGCAGCTGTGGGGTTGAGCTCTCACCTCAGTCGACGATCTCCCCCGCGGTGATCACCATGCGCGGCCTGGTGGCATCCGCGATCGCGTCCAGGTCGACGCGCGGATCGGCGTCGACGAGCAGCAGGTCCGCGTCGTATCCCGGCGCGACCCGGCCGATCCGATCCGCGCGTCGCACGATATCGGCCCCGGAGATCGTGAGCGATCGCAGGATCGCCTCCGGCGTCTGCACGCGCGCCCGGATCCTGATCTCCTCGAGCTGCAGGCGCTGACCGCTGCCGTGCAGATCCGTGCCGAACCCGATCGACACACCGGCGCTCTCCGCGGTCTTCAGGGTCTCCAGGCCGACCTCGAAGAGATCCTGCACCGACTGGCGGGCGTCGTCCCCGATCGTGCCGCGCGACTCGCCCTGCAGCATGCCCCACAGCGCCACGAGGGTGGGCACGAGATGCACGTCCTCGAGTTCGGTGAGCAGCCGGATCGACTCGTCGTCGAGGTAGGTGCCGTGCTCGATGGTTCGCACGCCGAGCCGCAGCGCCCGGTTCACGGCCTCAGCGGTGTAGGCGTGCGCCCCGATGTAGCGCTTGGCCAGCCGGGCCTCGTCGACAGCGGCTCGCAGCTCGTCCTCCGAGAAGCCGAGCGCCTCGATCCGCATCTTGGCGATGACGCCGCCCGAGACGGTGAGCTTGATGTGGTCGGCGCCGTCGCGGAACTGCGCGCGGAGCGCCTTCCGCAGCTCGACCTCCCCGTCGACGGTGTGCGTGAGCCCGTGCCCGCCCGTCGGCGAGAAGATCGGACCGCCCGCGAGCAACCGCGGCCCGGTGAACAGGCGCTCCTCCACCGCGCGCGCCAGCCCGGTCTCGGCGCCGCCCATGTCGCGCACGGTCGTGAATCCGCGCCGCAGCATGTGCTCCATCTCGCGGGCGCTGCGCGCCACGTGGTAGCTGGAGTCCCAGTCGTGGATCTCGGCATGCGTGCCCGCCTGGGTCACGTGCACGTGTGCGTCGATCAGACCGGGCAGGAGCACCATGCCCGTCACGTCCACGGCATCCGCGCCTGCAGGCGCCGTGGCCGCTCCCTCCCGCACCTCGTCGATGGTCCCGTCCCGCAGCAGGACGACGGCGGGTCCGCTGAGCGCGTTCGCGTCGGTGTCGAGCACCCGGGCGCCGACCAGCGCGATCGGAGCGGCGGGACATGTGCTGTCGGAGCGGATGGGCATCCTGGTCAGTTCTCCTTCTGGGCCACGATGGGCACGGATTCGGTGAGGGATTCGAGTGAGCGTCCCTTCGTCGAGACGCCGAAGACGACGACGAGCACCGCGGTGACGGCGAGCACGCTCATGATCATGATGAAGACGCCCGCGAATCCGAGGGCCTGCTGGGACACGCCGATGATGATCGGTGCGGCGATGCCCCCGATGCGGCCGACAGCCGAGGCCATGCCCATGCCGGTCGCCCGCAGGCGCGTCGGATACACCTCGGGGGTGTAGGCGTACAGGGCGGCGTAGGTCCCGTTCATGCCGGCCGAGAGCAGGGCGCCGGAGGCGATGACCTGCCAGGGGTCGACCGACTGCGACAGCAGCCAGGCTCCGGCCGTGCCGATCGCGAGGAACAGGGCGATGTTGGTCTTGCGTCCGATCTTCTCGTTGAGCCAGGCGGCGCCGTAGTAGCCGGGGATCTGGGCGATGGTCATGAGCAGCACGTAGCTGAAGCTCGTCGTCACCGTCAGACCGCGATCGACCAGCAGCGAGGGGATCCAGCTGAAGAACCCGAAGAACGAGAATGTGAGCGACATCCAGATCAGCCACAGCAGCAGGGTGCGCCCGAGCAGATCGCGCCCCAGCAGTTCGTGATGCTGGATCAGCTTCGCGGGACGATTCGTCCCATCTCCCTGCGCCTTCCAGGAGAGCGGCGAGGTCACGGGGACGAGCACGCCGCGCTCGATGCCGCCGACGATCTGCTCCGCCTTGTCGTACGAGCCGCGCGAGAGCAGCCAGCGCGGCGATTCGGGCATCGCGCGACGCCACCAGAGCACCAGCAGCACCGGAATCGCGGTGATGATCTGCCCGTAGCGCCAGCCGTCGTCGAACCGCGCGACGACGAAGTACCCGATCAGCGAGGCGAGGACGTAGCCGAAGGCGAGGAATCCTGCGACGGCGCCAGCGAAGAGGCCCCTGCGCTTTGCGGGGATGAGTTCGGCGACGTAGGTGGGGATGACCGCCGATTCCGCGCCGATGCCGATGCCCGCCAGGACGCGCAGCAGGAAGAACATCTGCCAGTTCATCGAGAACGCCGCGACGAAGGTGGCGAGGGTGAAGAGCAGCAGCGCCCACATCATCACCCGGCGGCGACCGATCCGGTCGCTGATCGGGCCGGCGGTGAGCGCGCCGATGAGCATGCCGATCAGCAGCGAGCTGCCGATCAGACCCGACTGCAGTCCGTCGAGCGCCCATTTCTCGCGCAGGATCGGGAGGATGTACGAGACCAGCGAGCCGTCCATGCCGTCGAACAGCAGGCCGAGGCCGCCGATCATGGCGATCTTCCAGTGCGCCCTGTTGACGGGCAGCCTGTCCATGCGCTCGATGAGTGAGGAAGAGTTCTGTAGGACCACGCTGGCTCCTTGCCGACACGGGACGATCTGCGGCTGACGGATCGCTCTCGTGAAAGTGTATACGAATCTGACAGATTGCATACACTTTTTCGAGATGGACGAGTCTCCCCCGCGAGAAGGCCGCGCCTCGGGCGGCTTGGGCGCAGCGCCGGCCGGAGGGTGCGGGTGAGCCGCGTCAGCGGGCGCGGGCGATCTGCGCCCGGTCGCGCGCCTGCGAGGAGCGCCACAGCTCGTGGCTCGTGCGAAGGTGCGCGAGTGCGGCCGCGGCCGCCGCATCGGGGTCGCGGCGCCGGATCGCGTCGAAGATCTCGAGGTGCTCCTGGTGGTACGTCGCCGGGTGATCGAACCGGCTCACCAGCCACTGCAGGCGCCCCTCGATCGGCTCGTTGATCGTCACGAGCAGGTCGTTGTGCGCGGCGGCGGTGAGCACGTCGTGAAAGCCCTGGTTGATGCGGCCGTGCGCATCCGTCGCCCCGGGACCGGCAGACGGGGCGCCACGCTCGAGCGCCAGGCGCAGCTGCTCGATCTCCCAGTCGGTCGCCCGCTCGGCCGCACGTCGCGCCGTCAGCGCATCGAGCACCTCACGGACCTCGAACAGGTTCTCGATGTCCTGATCGGAGAGCGGTCGCACGACCATTCCGCGGTTCGGGATCGCCGAGACGAAGCCCTGGCCGCGCAGGATGTTGAGCGCCTCACGGATCGGCATCCGCGACACCCGCAGATCGTTCGCGAGCGTCTGCTCGACCAGCCGCTCGCCGGGCTGCAGCTCCCCCGAGATGATCCGCTCGCGCAGCGTGTCGGCGATCTCCCCCACCCGGGGACGGCGGTTCACGACGTTCTTGCCGGACTCGCCAGGTGCGCCGACCGGGGCTTCTGTGCCATTCGGCTCCATGCTCCCCACCATAACGGAGGCGAAGGACCATGACGGAGGCGGAGGACGTGCTCTCCACGCATCGGCAGAGGAGCGGATGCCCGCGCAGGATCAGTGAGATCGTCGCATCCCGGGGGCGCTTCGCGGCGCCGATCGGGTCGATCAGTAAGCTGAGCCTCATGCGCCGTACTCCGTCCCCACGCACGAAGAACGGGCCGGCGAACAGCGCGAGCCGAGCGCGTACCGCCGTCGGAGCCGTGATCTCGGCAATGCTCCCGCTGGCGTTGGCGGCCTGCGCGCCGCTCGGCGGCGGTACGTCTGATGCGGAGCACGCCGACGAGTACAGGAACGCCGTCGATTCTCTTCCCCACGTGTCCAGCGTCGAGAGCAACTACAAGACGATCGCCGGTATGGGCCGGACCGCGGATGTGCTCATCCAGGCGGACACGAACGACGAAGCCCTGCTGAAGGAGCTGATGTCATCCGCATTTCCCGCGATCGTGGAGGCGGCTGAGGGCGATCCGGAGGTGAGCTTGTACATCCAGGTGATCGCGGCCGATGGGCAGGACGCGCTCGGGCCGGAGAGCCTCGGATACAGCGGGACGGGGACGCTCACCAGCTACCGTGAGTTCCTCACGTCTCACCCGATCCCGTGACCGAGCATCCGCAGCCCGAGACCGGGCAAGACACCCCACCCGAGCCCACTCCACGAATGCGATCGGGCCTGAAAGGCGTTCTCTGGACGCTTCTCGTCGTGTGGGCGGCATGGATCGCATGCTCGATCGTCGCGCTGAACGGTTCCAGCATTCGCCCTGCCGCCGGCAGCAGCGGGGGCATGATCGCCTTCGATGTGCTCACCATGGCCGTCACTGGAGACAGCAGCATCACGTGGGCGTTGATCGGATGCTGCATCTTCGGCACGATCATGCTCCTGCTCCTGATCGGCCTGCTGATCTGGTACGTCCGGACCCGGAGGAACGAGCACCCGAGGAAATGACGTCACCGCGATGACGCTCAGCAGTACCATCCCGCAGCACCGGAGGAAGAATCATGCCCAAGTACGCTTTCGCACTGGCCGTCGCCGCGGTCGCGCTCCTCACCGGGTGCTCTGCGGCACAGCCGGAACCGACAACGCCACCCAAGCCGCCGAAACCGACGGCATCCGCCGAAACGGTGAGCGTCAAGGAGTCGTGCGAGAAGTTCAACGAGCTCGACCACCGGCTGGCGCAGACCGACCCGAAGGACAACGACGCGCTCGTCGACCTCTACTCCGAGTTCGACGCCGCAGGGCAGGAGGCTGCCGACGACCAGGTCAAGGGTCTGCTGATCTCGATGAGCATCGTCGTCTTGCAGTACACCGACCCCGCCGGGCCGTCCCAGGAGGACAGGGATCAGGCGAGCAGGTTCTTCCTCAGCGCCTCGGGCTCCTGCACTGCCGAAGGAGTCACTCTCAACATGGAGGTGCTCTGACCAGCGGATCGGCGATGATCGTGAGAAGAGCCGGGCTGCCGCAGGTCAGAGCTCCGGAGGTGCGACATGCACGGAGACGAAGCGACGCGGTTCCGAGTCCCACTTGCAGGACATCTCGAGCCAGACATCGAGGCCGGTGGCGGTACCCACCGGGGTGTTGTAGCCCAGGGCGCCGCAGGTCGAGCGAGGATCGGCCGCGTAACCGGTGATCCACGCGCTCAGACCGTCGCTCTCTATGCCCGCAACCGACGCGTAGTCGCGGACGAACGTCACGAACTGCTCATCGTCTTCGGCTCTGACTGTGAGCCATAACTCACCGATCTCGTCGGAACCGGGGGCGACATAAGGGAGGATGCGGTCGCTCGGCACCCGGATGGTCGTCTTCGGGGCGTGGATGGTGACCGCGATCGGGTGCGCACGGTCTCTGGCGCTCACGGCGTTCGCGAAGTCGGACGCCCCGGTCAATCCGATGTCCTGCAGGAGCAGCCGGCCGCTGCTCCAGTCGAAGTTCGCGCTGCCGTTTCTCTGGATGCGCTCAGCACCGGCATCGCTCAGCGACGAATTGCCCGCAGCTCCTTCGGCGGATCCCGTCGGCCCGGCCTTCGAGACGCTCCATCCGAAGCAGCCGGTCAGCCCCACCATCATCGTCATCGCAACGAGACCCCATGCCACAACGATGGCGGGTCGAGAATGCCCCCGAAACCTCATCGTCTGAGCCTACGGGCTCGGACGAGATCCTTCACGGCCCGGGGCTCCACTCTCTCCAGTGATGCCCGATCATGGGTCGATTCGGCGTCACACCGATGCCGACGGATCCCAGCTGGATGCTGCTCTCGATGCGCGTAGCCTCGCCGAGATCGTCACCGAACGCGCATGGTTCGTCCGGCTCGATCGTCAGCGGCCCGGACCTGATGCGCATCGTCGGGTCCGGGCATTGTGCAGGCGCCGCCCGGTCCGGCGTGAGGAGCCTCTCAGTGCCGCGTGGCGCCTCTTCACAGGTGCGAGTAAACGCACGAGGAGGGCCCCGATCCTTGCGGATCGAGACCCTCCTCGTGCGTTTCGGTCGGGCTGACAGGATTTGAACCTGCGACCCCTTGACCCCCAGGTGGCAGAACAGCCTCGCTCGGGGAAACTTCCGCATGATTCTGCGACTCAGCGGTTGCCCTGCAATGCATGGGATGCAGGGAATCGCATGATTGTGGTCCCCTCTTGGTCCCCTCGGTGCCGCCCGCCAGAGACCTCCTGCTGCCGCTCGGACGCGGCGCGTCTCGACGGATACTCCTCTTGGTCGCCGGGCGATGCCAACCTAGAGGTGACGGCTCGCTAGATCCGTAACCGGTCAGAACGAATGCACGAGGTAGGGCAAGGCCGCCACCCTCTGCTAGAAAGGGGGTCACTCGTGGCTTCGGAGGCTGCTCTGACAACGGGCAAGGTGGTTCTGCGTCCGTGGCGTGTCGGAATAGTCCTGGACACCGCGGACCCGTCCGCGGTCCGTGGGACGATCCGAGCCCTGAGCGCAGTATGGGGTGGCATCTACATGCCGTTGCTGAACGTGAACGATGGCATCGACCGGCTCAAAGAACAGGCCGCCGCGTTCGACGTCGACTCGTTGTACTCCGACATCGATGACGAAGAGCTGCAGAAGTTCCTTCGCTCCCCAGGATGGGCATGGCAAGGCTACGGAGAATACGGACCGCTCGTCGACGATCCCGAGACATCGATCCGGCACGGTCTTCTCAAGTGGGGCGAGTTGGTCGATGTCGCGAAATGGGTGGCGCAACCTCATTGGTCGGACGAGGATCCCGATGATCTCGCCTATGCTGCGATGTTCGGCCTCCCACCGCTGTCCGATCGACCAGATCCGGCAGAGGGCGTCTCGGTGGCGGAGGCGCTGGCGCTTGACCCGTCGCAGTCGACGTCCGGTCTAGTCCATGCCACTGCCAGCCACCTGACGTTGTTCGGAGCAGAACATCGAAACCGTACCGGAGGAGTCCTGGTACTCCGTCCTGGCAACACACACGATGTCGTCGACTATTGGAACCTCCGGGCAATGGGCGTCGACGTCACAGCGATCCCCGCGGGTGCCGCGACTGACACCTTGGAAGCTCTACTAGCCAGCCCACTGCCTACGCAGACGAGGATGTCGGGGGGGCCTAATCCGACGTCACGGGAGGTGCTGCTGGTGTGCGGCGCAGAGGACGCAGACGGCGCCTTGCTCGACCTCCTCAACGCACGGGCTGCTCAACTCGGAGCGACGATCAGCCATGAGGCCGAGATCCCATGGCCAAGGGACTTCTTCCCTGGAATCACGACACGCTTCTCGCGGTCGTTCAGCCAGGACTCCCGACCGACGTCGCAAATGGTTGAGGTCCCGCTTCCCGAACTGCCGCTCGTGGACCGACCTTCGTCCATATGGCGAGGCATCATCGCCGCCGAGTTGCAACCCCATACTTCGCTGGGGCACGATCCTCGACTCACGGTGGCCATCCCGCCGTACCGTCGACACTCCCAGCTACTTGAGCACACCGCCAACTTGCGAGGGATCAGGCAGAGGCGCTCTGCAGCGACAGCACAGGTGATGGGCGTCGACGCCACCGCCGACACGGCACCGCTGGCCTTCGCTTCTAACCTTGATGTCTTCCAACGCCTCTTCGACGACCCCTCAGTTGAGGTCTCGCAATCTGACATCGGCAAGTTCCAATCCCGTGCCGCCGAACGGCTAGGCGGCCCATTTGGTGGCCTCTTCAACCAGCCCGGGGCGCGCGCGGTTCTGTCTGAGACAGCGCGGAAGGGCGAGGGGCTCCACCTCGATCACCTACGCCGCATCTTCATCGACAACAAGGGCCTGTGGCCTGGCTGGTTCTACAGGGACCAGAAGGACTACGGCGTGGGGGAAGTCCGCAGCCTGCTAAATACCGGCCTGTTTGTGCCGACGAGCCGAGTCCAATGCGCTCATTGCCGTGTTAATCGCTGGTTGTCCGCCGACGACCTCGCCACGCGCGTCGAGTGCGAGCTGTGCGGTGAGCAGTTCAACTTGGCGCTATCGCACTCCCTGGTCAGGCCCGAATGGCGCTATCGACTTGCTGCCCATCTACGGCCTGACCAAGTTGACTCCCTGGTCTCGGTCCTCGCCACCGCCTCGTTGCTACGACAGTTTCGACACGTGGAAGAAGCCATGATGCCCCACGTCTTGGGACTCGAAGTCGCTGCCGGCGGGAAGAAGATTGAAATAGACGTAGCGGTCTATCTTCCCGACCGCGACTGGACAGTCGTGTTGGGAGAAGTGAAGACACACAGCCGGATTGACGAGAACGACGTCCTCAACCTTGAGCTCCTCGAGAAGCGTCTCTCGCAGGCAGGAGTCCGGACCGTCACGCTGTTCGCCACGATGAAAGATGAGTTCAACGAAGCCGAGCGCTCCGCACTCAAGGCACGAGTGGAGCGGTCACGCCTCGTGAAGACATCCCGAGGTGATCTCGCTCCCAACGTGCCCCTGGTCCTGACGGGGCCTGACCTCTCGCACCCGCCGATGTCGGAAGGCCACCCCTGGCGTTGGGAGCACAACTACCAAGGACTCCTGGGAACGGCACTGGCCTCCTGCAAGCGAAATCTCGGGCTGGAGGACTACGGACGAGCGTCAGCTGACGAGATCACGTGGCGTTGGAGTACTCCCGCTGACGCCCCGGCAACCAGCGCCGCAGAAGAGCCCGAAGCATGAGCGCGCCATACGTTTCGATCAAACGCCTGGTCGACAACTCCCTCGCCGCGATGCTCTCCGCGGTGGAGATCTACAACAAGCCGCAGATGACCTATCGCGACGAAGTGACCGTGATGCTCATCGTCAACGCGTGGGAACTGGCGCTCAAGGCGGCCCTGCGGCAAACGAACCGGTCCATCTTCTACAAGAAGGAACGTGGCGAGCGCCACCGCTCGATCGGGATCGACGACGCACTCGGGCGAATGAACGCCAACACGCTGTGGCCCCCGGAAGTGGACGGCGCCGCGGTGACCGCTAACGTGAAGGCTCTCGCCGAATATCGCGACCGTGCGATCCACCTGTACAACGCGCACGGACTCGGCGCAGTCGTCTACCCGTTCCTTCAACAAAATGTTCTGAACTACCGAGATTTTGTGCTGGCGAAATTCAAGAAAGACCTTGCCGAATCAATGACGTGGCAACTGCTACCGCTTGGCGCGACGCCGCCTGCCGACGCAGTCCAGTTCATGAGGGTCAACAAGGACGCCGCGATGGTCGCCGAGGTAGAGGAATTCATCAACGAACTACGGTCCTTGATGGACGATACCCAAGCCTCCGGCGGGGACATGGGGCGAGTGGCGACGATCTACGACATCCACATGCAGTCGCAGAAGAAGATGACGAGCGCCGACCTCGTGGTCGCGGTATCACCAACTGCTGACGGGCGGATCGCGATCCGAAAGACGGACCCAAACCAGACGCATCCCTTCAGCGCAACGGAGCTACTCAAGAAGGTCAATGAGAAGCGCAAGGGCCGGCCAATCACGTCGTACGACCATCAGGCCATGTGCTAGAAGGAAGCGCTTCGGACCAACACCACATACGCCTGGAAGCACAGCAACGGTGCAGCACACGTGTGGTCCGGCGACGCCGTGACCTATCTTGCATCGTTGACCGACCGGCAGTACGACGCGGTACGGGCCCACTATCGCGAGCATCTCCGCGACGCGAAGAAGGAAGGCCGGAAGAACTAGTGCGCCAGACGACGTGGCCTGTGGGCCTGAGGGGCGGTCACGGCTCACCGCCAATCGATGGCGCGTTGATGAGCTCTATCCCGTCCCCACGCATCGACGGCGGTCTATCACCATGCGGTAGTAAGTAGAGCTATGAGAATCACCGACGACGTCGACTTGCCCGAAGCCCTCATCAATGCGGCCGCCGCCGGCGATCTAGTCCTGTTCATCGGTGCCGGAGCCTCTATGAACCCACCATCGGGCCTCCCCTCGTTCACCGAGCTAGCCGCACAACTGGCCGTAACGACAGGCGTCAAGTGGGATGAGCGACTGGAGCCCGATGCATTCATTGGGCGATTGTGTGATTCCGATCCCACGGTGAGAGAGCGCGCCCGCTCCATCATCGCCACGCCAACCTCGAATCCCAACGACACACACCGCGCAATCGTTCGGCTTAGTAGGGCGTGCGGCACCATCCGCATCGTAAGCACGAACTACGACGAACACCTCTCGACCGCCGCCGCGGAGCTCGCGATCGAGATTGGCGACGTCTACAACGGGCCCGCAGTACCCCTCGGGCGCGACTTCACAGGGCTCGTGTACCTCCACGGCCGTGTTTCGCGCCCCGCGGCAGAACTCGTGATCACCGACGATGATTTCGGCCGCGCGTATCTCTTTGATGGATGGGCAAGGCGATTCGTCACGGATCTGTTTCTCAATCGCACTGTCCTGTTCGTCGGCTACAGCCACAGCGACGCCGTGATGAAGTATCTTGCACGAGGACTGCCGCCCACCACGAAGAGGTTCGCGCTTACACACACTCCGGACGACCCGAAGTGGAACGACCTACGTATCACCCCGATCGACTATCCGAAGGCAGCCAAACACGTCGCACTGACGACGGCGCTAGACGAATGGGCGCGCCGACTCGAAATGGGCCAGCTCGATCATCGCACCAGGGTCCACGACATCGTCAGCGGTGGACCACCCAAGCTGCCGGTCGAGGCTGACTACCTTGCCGCGGCGCTCAATCTTCCCGCTGGCGTCAGGGCCTTCAGCGAGAAGGCGCGCGGCAAGGAGTGGCTTCTTTGGGCTGAGCAGCAGCCGGCGTTCTTGTCGTTGTTCACCCCAGGGCAGCACACGACTGACGAAAGCCAAGTGCTGGCGCAGTGGTTTGCTGACCGCTATGTGGCTGACCCCGAGATGACGGATCTGGCGCTTGCTACCCTTGCGAGACAAGGACCGATCGTGTGCGCTCGACTGCGCCACGCGATCGCCTACGCCGCCTATGGCCTCCGCGAGTCCTCACCGGAGTTGGCGACAAGATGGACCGTCATCGTGGCAACTGCGCTGCGAACACATGATGAGGACCCCGAAGAAACGTGGAACATCCTGCACCGACCGACGGTGCGCGGTGTGTCCGCACTTCCCCTTCTGCGGCGCGCACTCCAACCTCGGCTTCAATTCAAGATGGAGCGGCCCTGGTATCTCGAAGAGACCGAAGCACACGACCGGACCAAACCAAGTGTGAGGTGGTCAAGCTCGACGTCAGATTTGCAGCAACTCTGGAATGCAGTGCGCGAGGGCCTTCCGGCGGGCGCTACCTCCATCCTTCAGATATTCGAACAGTCTCTGAACGATGCATACGAGTTGCTAGCAACGTGCGAGCCGAACAGGTCTTGGGACAGTTGGTCGCGTCGGCGCTCAGCCATTGAACCGCACGATCAGAATCAGTTCCGAGATTACGAAAGCACCCTAGTCGACGCCCTTCGAGACACAAGCGTGGAACTAATCGGAACAGACGGTTCCATCATCGAACGCTGGCTGAAAAGCGACTTCGCACTCTTCCGTCGGCTGGGTCTCCACCTCGTCACTGAGCATCCCGCCATGAGCGCCCACGACAAGCTCTTGATGCTACTTGCAGGATCGCAGCTCTACGACCATCACAGTAAGCACGAGGTCTTCCGACTTCTTGCGACGATCGCGCCGAACCTGGAGGACGTCGATCGAGAGCTGCTCCTCGAACATGTCCTCATAGGTCCTCCACCATTTGGCCTCGGACCCGAGCGCGAAGAGCAACTGCACGAAAGATGCATCTTTGACATCGTCGAGTGGCTCACACGCTACGTCAACGAATGGGACGAACTTGAACGCGCCGTTGCCGCCATCCGAGAGCACCGACCGACCATCGGAGTGCGCCCGCATCCCGACTTCGACCATTGGATGGACTCGGGCAGCTGGGTCGAGGAGGCAGCACCATTCACCGCCGACGAGTTTGTCGGCGCATTCGACGCGCACGGCCCTGGGGGTGCCGTTGCACTGGCCGTCGATCAGTCGTACGTCGACGACGCGCTCGATGGACCGACTTGGCAAGGCGGGTGTGCCGTCATGCAGGCGGCGATCGAGAGCCGACCGGACGTTGGTCTGGCACTCCTCGGAGAGCCGATCGTCTCGGAAAACACCGATTGGGAGAGCGACTTCAGGGCCGCGATCATCACCGGACTCGGCAACGCGACGCTCACGGACCAGCAGATCCAATCGGCGCTCGCACCACTCCGAGACCTCATCATCGACCCGCGACTCGCCCGTTCGATCAGCGATTTTTTCCTCTCGGCCGTAGACAGCAAAGCACTCGAGCACTCGGAAGCGGTGCTGGTTCGGCTCGATGAGCTAGCAAGCGCTGTGTGGCGCACGCATGCTCCCGAGATGGAGGAACACGACTCCCAAGATTGGCTGATGCTCGGACTCAACACCTGGCCTGGAGTCCTCGCCCAATACTGGGTCAACCGCGTGCGCGTTCGGTGGACAGTGGAAGGAGACGATTGGCGCGGGCTCTCCACCGCTGACAAAGGGGCCGCGGCAAGGCTGCTGGATCCCGCTGACAACGCAACCCGCGCGAGCCTGGCGATCATCGCCGCGGACACCTACTTCATATTCGGCGCTGACCCCACGTTCGCACGCGAGCAGCTCTTTCCATTGTTCGACGCCACGACAGGTGAAAGAGCGATGCAGGCCTGGAAGAGCTACTTACACCACCCCCGAGCCAACGATGCGATGCTGGAGGCCGGCTTCTGGCAGCAGCTGACTTCGGCCCACGTCCTGATCGCCGACCTGGGCTCCGACCACGGTCTTGAGCGCCAGTATTGGTGGATGATGGCGTCGATCTGCATCCGATCGGGGGCAGACGTTATCGATGCGTCGGCCTTTCTCGCCCGCCTCACCGAACCTGCGCAAGTCTGTAGCTTCATCAATGCGATGACCGACGTGCTCCACGACATCGACGAAGCGGAATCGACGAACGCTTGGAGTGCGTGGATTGCCGAGAGCCTCCGAGGCCGCCTCTCCCAGCCGCCCAGCATGATTCCCGTGCAAGAACGTACAGCGTGGGGCGACTTGGCGCTCCGGACGAGCGGCGGAATCGCCCTGGAGGCTCTCGAACTCACCGACTCTGCGCCGGGACCGCTCGGCGAGCACTCCACGTTTGACGATCTTCCGCCAGCCGTCGTCAGCGCGCATCCAGACAGGATCGCCCAGATCGTCACCCGTCGCCTCGCGCAGATGAATCAAGCCGATTGGCACACCGCTCACGAATTGCAGTCGGTCGTGGGCGTACTCAAGGCGAACCACGTCAGCGATCAGGACCTTCGAAACCTCGCGGAACAGGCCATGCGGATCGGCATATACAACGCCGGGTCTTGGGTCGAGGAGGGCACTGTCTGACCGCCTGGACTCGAGCCTCAGGAGACCACTCTGCGCTCGCAATCGACATCGACTTGCGTTGCGCGCAGAAGCGGCGCGCGGAGCCTCTCGGCGCCGCGTGGCCGCTCTTCACAGGTGCGAGTAAACGCACGAGGAGGGCCCCGATCCTCGCGGATCGAGACCCTCCTCGTGCGTTTCGGTCGGGCTGACAGGATTTGAACCTGCGACCCCTTGACCCCCAGTCAAGTGCGCTACCAAGCTGCGCCACAGCCCGTTGTGATCCGCACCGGAGCGCGGGCAACTCCACAATCCTAGCCCACTCGAACCGTGCTCGCGAACCGGCGAAACCGGGCGTGGCGCGAACGGCCCGTTGCCGATGTCCGAGGCTCCGCGTAGCGTGCCCTGCATGACCTCGATCACCACGGAACGCGCGACGATCAGCCGGTGGGACGACGTGCAGCACTCCCTCTCTGGAGGCGGCGACGGTCGCAGCTGCCAGTGCATCTGGCCGGTCGCGAGCAATGCGGAGTGGCAGTCCACCACGGTCGAGCAGCGGCGCGACATGCTGCACGACGAGATCGCGGCCGGTCCCCCACCCGGACTCATCGCCTACGTCGACGGTGAGGCCGCGGGCTGGATCCGGATCGGACCGCGCAGCGCGCAGACGCGCATCGTCCGCACCCGGGCCATCGTCGCCGCCACCGCCGAACCGCTGGACGACGCGAGCGTGTGGGCGGTGACCTGCTTCGTCATCAGACGCGATCACCGCGGGATAGGCCTCAGCGCCCAGCTGCTCGACGCTGCCATCGACTACGCGCGCGAGGCCGGCGCGCGCCTCATCGAGGCGTATCCCGTGGACACCTCCGAGGGCACGCATCACTCCAACGACCTCTTCCACGGCACGCTCTCCACCTTCCTCGCGCACGGATTCCGCCAGACCGAAGCACTCACCCGCGGCCGTGTCCTCGTGGTGCGCGAGCTGGGATGACCGTCCGCGCTACCGTGAAGCCATGAGCGCACAGCATCCGCCGATCGACGACCCCGACCTCGGCCTCCTCACCCGCGCCGAGAGCACCTTCGACGACGGCACCGTCGCGGTCCACGACTGGTATGCGGGCAGCGTCGACGACGGCGACGCGCACGTCGAGCTGATGATCGACGGCCCCGAGGTCGACGACGTGCGTGCCCGGCTCCCCCGCCTGCGCTCGGTGGTCGCCGATATCGACAGCATCCGCCGTCGCGCCTCGGATGCCGTGATCACCCACTTCAGCGATGTCGAGCCCGAGCCGCACGAACTGGATGAGGGCGCGTCCGACCTGCGACTCGAGGCCATCGAGGCATCCGCCGACGACGAGATCGTGCTGCACTTCGTGGACACCTGCGGCCAGCACTTCCCCGAGGGCTACTGGCCCGCCGCGCACCTCGCCGCCGACGGCACCGTCGCCGCCGTGACGGTCGAGTCGTGAGCTCGCCGGCCGTCTCTCGCGCAGGTCGACCGGAGCGGATGCCGCGCACAGCGCGCCCGCTCGATGTCATCACGTGGATTCCCTACGTCGCCCTCGCGCTCATCCACGTCACCGCCATCGCCCTGGACAGCCCTCTCGCACCCCCGACCAAGCTGTGGCTGATGCCCCTGCTGGCGATTCCCGTCGCTTATGCGGCTCCCCGGCTGCGCCCGCGGGTGGTCATCGCGCTCCTGCTCGCAGCCCTGTTCTTCTCCTGGCTCGGAGACTCCGCCGGAGCCTTCTTTCCGGCATTGCCGGAGCTGCCTCTCATGCTGGGCTTCTTCGGCATCGCGCACATCGCGTACATCGCACTGTTCCTCCGCTTCGCGCGCGTCCGTCGCCTCCCGTGGTGGACACTGATCTATGTCGCGTGGTGGGTCGGGATGCTCGCGATCCTCGGCCCGCACACCGGCGACCTCTTCCCCGCCGTGGCCGCGTACGGGCTCGTCCTCGCAGGCACAGCTGCGACCGCGGCACGCTGCCACCCGATCGTCACCATCGGCGGCGCCTTCTTCCTCGCCAGCGACTCGATCCTCGCCTTCCGGCTGTTCCTGCCGGAAGGCCTGCCCGCGTGGATGGGACCGGCGGTCATGATCACCTACACGATCGGACAGGGACTGATCGTGTGGGGTGTGCTCGGGACGCTCGCCGGAAGGACGCAGAGATGACGGATGCCGTGAAGCCGGCGCGCATCGACAGCTGGCTCTGGGCGATCCGCGTCTACAAGACCCGATCCGCCGCCACCACAGCGGTGCGTGCGGGGCATGTGCGCGTGAACGGAGAGCGCATCAAGGCCGCACAGACTGTGAAGCCCGGAGACGAAGTGCGGGTGCGGATCTCCGGATTCGACCGGATCCTCATCGTGCGGCAGACCCTGACCAAGCGCGTCGGAGCACCCGTGGCGGCCACCGCCTACGACGACCGCACGCCGCCGCGTGATCCGGTGGCCATGCTCGCCGTCCGGGATCGCGGTGCAGGTCGACCGACCAAGCGCGAGCGCCGCGAGATCGACCGCCTGCGCGGGCGCGACGATCTCTGAGAACGCGGCGCCTGAAGCGGGATGAACGGGCTGAACCGGCATGCGCGTGATCGGGAAGTCCAGATCATCAGAAGAAAACGGCGCTCGAGTCGCTTCCATTATTCGAATATTTGTACTACACTGGATGCATGATGACGGGACTCGACTCTCTCCTCCAGCGGCGTGACGCGCTGCTGGAGGCGTGGGTGTCGAAGCAGCGGCAGATCGCCCGTCTGCAGGCCGAAGCCGCCGAACTGCTCGCTGAGCGGTGGGAGCTGTTCGAGGAGGAGAACGCCACCGCGCCAGGGCATCAGGGCGTGATCGAACGCTCCATGCTCGCCGAGTACTCCGCGGCCGGACACGTCTCCAAGGGCGCGATGGAGTACTCGTTCACGGATGCCCGGATGCTGGCGCAGTTCCCGGCCATCCGTGCGGCCTTCCAGGACGGGCGAATCACGCCCGCTCATGTGCGGCACCTGCTGGCCGAGTCTCAGCCGGTGCGTGAAGCGATCGATACCGGCGAGGTCACCCCGGACACGCTGGGTTTGTACGAGCAGGCTGCCCTGGAGATCGCCGAGCATGACACCGCCGCCCGCACCCGAGCACACGCCCGTCAGGTCGCCGCGGCCCTGGCCGGTGCGACGGTGGTGGAGCAGCACACGAAGGCCTTCGACGAACGGACGGTCACGATCCGCTCCGTCGGCGACGGGCTGGCGCTGTTGCAGGCGGTGCTGCCCGAGGTCCTCGCGGTGGCGATCCACGACCGACTCACCCGGATGGCGCGCCACCTCTCCGGCCACCGGGAAGACCGCGACCCGACCCTGCCGCCACACGAACCGTCCGCGGAGGAGTGGGCAGCATGGGAAGCCGAGTTCACCGCCGCGGACCGTGCCGAGCAGGCCCTGTTCGCGGAGATCGCCCGCGGCGATGCCCTCACCTCACAGGAGGACGAGGGCCGCTCCACTGCTGCAGGTCAGGCCACCGCGATTGCGGGCCCGGCCGGCCCGACAGCGGGCACCGACGACGCGACGAACAGCATCGGCGGTTCGAACTCCGACGTCGATGACACCTCGGATGATCACTTCGGCGATTACCTGAAACAACGGCTGGACTCGGACGGGTTCTGGCCCGATGAGGATGATCCGGATCCTGGTGGGCCGCGGCAGGAACCGGACCTGAACCACTGGACGGACCCGAACGTCGATCCGGACAGTCCGTGCATCATCCACCTCTCCGACGACCCGCGCACGTACGACCAGCTGCGCGCGGACCTGCTCACCGACCTGCTTCTCACCACGAACCCATCGGATGCGCACGGGACCGCGCTGGGGAGCATCCGCGCGACCGTCCAGGTCACCGTCGCGGCCACCACCCTCCACGGTGAGGACAACAAGCCTGCCGAACTCGACAGTCACGGGCCCCTCCACCCGGACACCGCCCGCACCCTCGCCGGCGCGAACACAGGGTGGACCCGGTTGTTCCTGAACCCGGGCGGGATGATCGCCGAGACCGACACCTATACGCCGACGGAACCGATGCGCAGGTTCCTCAGGGCCCGAGATCAGCACTGCCGGTTCCCCGGCTGCCGCATGCCCATCCACCGATGCGAGTCAGACCATAACCTCGACTGGGCCCTCGGCGGCAAGACCTCCATCGAGAATCTCGCGTACTTCTGCAAGACCCACCACGCCCTCAAGCATCCCGACCTCCCCGACTTCGCTCGCTGGACCGCGAGGCAGACCGAGGATCAGACCGTCGAGTGGGTCAGCCCCACCGGACGCACCCACCCCGATCCCGCACCCAGACGCGTCATGTTCGTCCCATCCGAGACCGAACCGACTGGTCTGTGGCACAGACCCCAGACCGCCCAGCAAGCCGGCTCCCCCTTCTGAATCACAGATGGAAGGCTCGTCGACACCCCCCTGCGACCGGCAACGTCGATACTCGGTTCTGCGATGCCGTGGAGCGCCAACAGGCATCGTCGGGCGCCCGTCGATGCCGTCTGGAGGAATCACAGCGCCCGTCGGTGCGCGAACGGCCCACTGCCGGGATGCGGAGGTTTCCCGGCCGTGGCTGCGAAGCTGCTCTCCGCCTCGATCACTCGCGCATCATGAGCCGAGTTGTCGACGATCAGGTCAGCATGACGCCATGGCGATGCCGCACCGAAGTACAGGCGTTGTCCTCCCACGTACCGGCGCATGCCGACATGCTCAGGATTGGGATTCGTCCCGTCCCTCTCCGCCATGCGAGCAGCCGTCACCGCGAAGGGGACGTCGAGGAACACGGAGAAGTCCCACCGGTCTCTCAGCTCCTCACGATGCAGGAACATGCCCTCCACGATCACGAAGGTTCCGTCATCCGAGGCACGACAAGCATCGTCCACCGCCGCGATCATCGACGGCAGATCGTATGTGTCGAGCCAGAAGCCCTCAGGCGAGGATCGGCCTCTCGCGTGCCGGATCTCGGGCGGGTTCAGATGATCGTCAGCATGGACGACCGTCACAGATGACGGTCGCAGCGAGTCGACGAGCCGTGCGGTGAACGTCGTCTTGCCGCTGCCGTCCACACCGTCGATGGCGATGAGTGCTGCGCGATGCGCCACCGAGAGCCCGCGAACTCCCGCAAGCATGGCATCGAGCGCCTCGCTCACGTCCTCAGTCCAGCCGCTCCAGCAGCCAGCCCGACGACTGCACCTGGGCCCCGAGCTCCTCGAGGCGTGCACGCAGACCGCGGTCACTCGTGATGGCCGTCACGACGAACCCGCCATCGCGCAGCCGCCGCGCCTCGTCGACGATCGCGTCGTCGCCCGCACCGGACGCGCGCAGCGTCACGACGCGCTCATCCACGGCATCCGGGATCTCCCGCGCCTCGCCCTCCACGACCAACGACACCGGCGGATACCAGAGGTCCGCCGCGACACCGAGGTCGGGCGCGACCACTCCCCTGGCCGTCCACGTAGACAGCCGCTCGCGCAGTCGCTCCGCCGCACCAGCACGGTCCTTCCACCATCCGTCCGGCACGGAGCCCACGACGTTGGCCGCATCGACGACGACCGCAGGTCGCGCAGACAGCAGGGCGCGCAGCATCGGCCACGCCGCGCCGAACCCGGGATGCAGCGGACGCTGATCCACCTCGTCCACGGGCACCCACTCCAGCGCGAGGCTCTCGGGGTCGCTGATCACCGGCTCGAACGACGACACCACGTCGGCGACCACGGTCGTGTACGACCAGATCCGCAGATCCAGCACGCTCGCGAACCGTGCCCGCAGGGCGCCATCCGGGATCCCCGCCTCCTCCTGCGCCTCGCGCAGCGCGCCGTCACGCGCGGACTCGCCCTCATGCAGCGCGCCGCCGGGAATGCCCCAGGTGCCGCCGAAATGGCTCCAACCCACCCGATGCTGCAGCAGCACGCCGCGCTCGGGGTCGAACGCGAGCACACCGGCGGCGCCGAATCGACCCCAGTACCGCTCGCCCGACTCGGCGACGACCCATGCATCCCCCGGGTCCCGCGGTCCGTCCGGACGGCGCGGCTCACCGGGTTGCACAGGAATGATCGTCACCCGTTCAGCCTTTCACAGCTGCACGGCGCAGCGGCCACGAAGACGAAGTGAGTCAGCCCAAGGCATCCGGGGCGTACCGCAGCACGTTCGTGTCGCGGCGGACGAACCCGACGGATTCGTACAGCCGCAGCGCCGCCTCGCGCGACGGGCGTGAGGTCAGGTCCAGTGTTCTCAGCCCGCGTTCGCGCGCGAGAAGGGTCGCCCGCTCCAGCAGCAGACGGGCGATCCCCTTCCCGCGCATCGACTCGTGGACGGCGACATCCTCGACGATCCCGCGAATGCCCGTCGGGAGCGGGAACGTGACGATCGTCGTCATGCCGACGATCCGCCCCTGCTCGCGGACGACCAGCATCTCCGTCGCATCGTGCGTGATCATCGACTCGATGCGAGTCCGATCGAACACGGCGGTCGTCGACAGCAGCCCGAGCAGATGCCGCAGGTCGACGGCATCCTCATCGCTGACCGAGACGAGCACCTCGACCTCGTGCCGCACACTGTCGCCCATCGTCATCCTCTCGTCAGCCGGTTCGGACGTTACCGTGCGCCCACCGCGGCGCCCGCACGCAGCCGCGACGCGGCGAGCTCCTCGGCCGCCTGCAGGGGCGTGACACCACGCTCCTCCGCGTCGTCCAGGATCGTGCGCACGGTGTCGCCGATCGCGGCGACGCGGGCCATGATCTCGTCGCTCGTGCCGAGCTGCTTCGCCTCCAGATCGAGGTAGATCACGCCGCCCGCGTTGACGACGAAGTCGGGCGCGTACAGGATGCCGCGCCCGGCGAGGCGATCCGCGCCGGAGCGGTCCGCCAGCGGGTTGTTCGCCGGACCGCACACGGCCTTCACATCCAGCGCGTCGATGACCTCGTCGGTCAGCACACCGCCGATGCCGGCGGGAACGAACACGTCGCCGGGGACCAGGTGCTCGGTGCCCGGCTCGACCCAGGTCGCACCGATCTCCTCGGCGAACGAGCGCCGCACGGGATTGATGTCGGTCACGGTCAGCTGCGCGCCCTGCTCCGCCAGGCGCGCGGCGAGTCGTCCGCCGACCTGCCCGAGGCCCGAGATCGTCACCCGACGCCCTTCGGCGGATGCCGATCCGGTGACGCGCTCCAGCACCGCCTGCAGCGAGGCGTACACGCCGAGACTCGTCGGCCCTGCGGGCTCACCCGAACCACCGACGGTCGACGGCAGCCCGACCACATGCTGCGTGCGCTCGCTCACGGTGAGCATGTCCTCGGTCGTCGAGCCCACATCCTCCGCGGTGCGGTACAGCCCGCCCATCAGCTCCACGGCGTCGCCGAGGTCGAGGAACGCGGCGCGACGCTGGTCGGCATCCAGGGTCTGCCCCGGCTCCAGACGGATGACGGACTTGCCGCCACCCGCATCCAGACCGGCCGCGGCGTTCTTCAGCGTCATCGCGGCCGAAAGGCGCAGGGCGTCGCCGAGGGCGTCGCTCCAGTGCGGGTAGGTCCACAGCCGCGCCCCGCCGAGGGCGGAGCCGAGCACCGAGGAGTGCAGAGCGACGGCGATGAACAGTCCGCTGCGGCATCCCGTCGTCACCTCCACGCGCTCGTGGGCGAAGTCGGGCAGGGGCAGGGTGTGCGTCATCGCAGTCTCCTTCGGCGGGCCTCGTGGGCCAGGCGGGAACGGATGCCGGGATCATGGCATCCGCTCCCCATTCTGCCTCAGAGAGCGTCAGCGCTGCCGGCGCTCCCGTACGCGCATGTTGATCACGATCGGCGTGCCCTCGAAGGAGTACAGCTCGCGCAGGCGACGCTGCACGAACCGGCGGTAGCCCGGGTCGAGGAAGCCCGTCGTGAACAGCACGAATGTCGGCGGACGGGTCGACGCCTGAGTTCCGAACAGGATGCGCGGCTGCTTGCCGCCCCGCAGCGGGTGCGGGTGCGCGGCCACGAGCTCGGTGATGAACGCGTTGAACTTGCCGGTCGGGATACGGCGGTCCCAGTTCTCCAGCGCGCGCTCCAGGGCGGGCACGAGCTTGTCGAAGTGCCATCCGGTCTTCGCCGAGATGTTCACGCGCGGAGCCCACGCGACGTGCGCCAGGTCCTGCTCGATCTCGCGCTCCAGGTACCGGCGGCGGTCGGAGTTCTCCATGTCGTCGTCCGACAGGCGATCCCACTTGTTGAACGCGAGCACCAGGGCACGGCCCGACTCCAGCACCATGTCGATGATGTTGAGGTCCTGCACGCTGATCGGCTGGCTCACGTCGAGGACGACGATCGCGACCTCGGCCTTCTCCAGCGCCGCGGAGGTGCGCAGCGAGGCGTAGAAGTCGGCGCCCTGCTGCAGGTGCACACGACGACGGATGCCGGCGGTGTCGACCAGCCGCCACATCTTGCCGCCCAGCTCGACGATCTCGTCCACCGGGTCGCGCGTGGTGCCCGCGAGGTCGTTGACGACCACGCGCTCCTCCTTGGCCGCCTTGTTGAGCAGCGAGGACTTGCCGACGTTCGGCCGGCCCAGGATCGCCACGCGGCGCGGTCCGCCGATCTCGGCCTTGGCCACCGCCGAGACCTCGGGCAGCTTCTCCACGATCATGTCCAGCAGGTCGGCGACGCCGCGTCCGTGGATGGCGGAGACGGGGTACGGCTCCCCCAGGCCCAGGTTCCACAGCGCAGCCGCCTCGGGCTCCTGCCGCGCATCGTCGATCTTGTTCGCGATGAGGAACACCGGCTTGCCGCTCTTGCGCAGCAGCTTGACGACGTGCTCGTCGGTGGAGGTGGCGCCCACCTTCGCGTCGACGACGAACAGCACCATGTCGGCCAGATCGATCGCGACCTCCGCCTGCGCTGCCACGGAGCGGTCGATGCCCTTTGCATCGGGCTCCCACCCGCCGGTGTCGACGAGCGAGAAGCGCCGCTCCATCCACTCGGCCTTGTAGGTGACGCGGTCGCGCGTGACGCCGGGAGTGTCCTCCACGACCGCCTCGCGGCGGCCGAGGATGCGGTTCACCAGCGCCGACTTGCCCACGTTCGGCCGGCCCACGATCGCCACGACCGGCAGCGCCGGCATGACCGTGATGCCGTCCTCGCCGAGGGTCACGCCCTCGAGCAGGTGCGCGTCCTCCTCGTCCAGGTCGTAGTCGGCGAGGGTCGCGCGCATGAGGTCGGCGCGCTGGTCGGCCAGCTGCTCGTCGAGCTCGGCCATCTTCTCGGCGAGGTGGTCGGGGCCGCCCTCGTACTCTTCATCAGCCATGGTGGGGCTCCTTGTCGGCATCGAAGGCGCGCTCGATCACTGCGAGCACGGCGTCGATGGTCTGTGTGAAATCCAGGTGCGTGGAGTCGACCACCGTCACGCCGGGGGCGGCGTTGAGGAAGTCGACGACGCTGCTGTCGGAGGCATCGCGCTTGCGCATGGCCTCACCGACGGCGGCCGCGTCCGAGCCGGCGAGCTCGCCCGCACGGCGGGCGGCGCGCACCTCGGGTGCGGCGGTCAGCAGGATGCGCACCGGCGCATCCGGGGCGACGACGGTCGTGATGTCACGGCCCTCGACGACCACGGCGGGATAGGCGGACTCCGCCACCATCCGCCGGAAGATCTCGTTCACCTGCACGCGCACCTCGGGCACGCGCGCCACGCCGCTCACCGCGGCGGACACGCGGGGATCGCGGATCGCGTCGGTCACGTCGACGCCGCCGACCAGCACGCGGCGGTCGTCGGCGTCGAGCTGCTGCGACAGGGGGAACTCGGATGCTGCGGAGCGCACGGCCTCGGCATCCGCGGTGTCCGCTCCGCGCTCCAGAACATGCCAGGCGAGCGCACGGTAGGCGGCGCCGGTGTCGAGGTAGCCGTAGCCGAGGCGACGCGCCACGGCCTTGGAGACGCTGGACTTGCCGGACCCGGCGGGCCCGTCGATCGCGATGAACTTGTGCGCGTCAGTCATTGGTGTTCCCTGCAATCCGCCAGCCACGTGCTTCCAGGCCCTCGATGGCGCCGCGCAGCGCGGCCGGCGCCACGCTGATGTCCGCCAGGCCGAACTGCGCCCCGGGCGAGTGCTCCAGGCGCAGGTCCTCCACGTTCACGCCCAGCTCGCCCAGCTCGCCGAACAGGCGGCCCAGCTGGCCGGGGGTGTCGTCGACCATGACGATGAGCTGCTCGAAGCGGCGGTTCTGGCCGTGCTTGCCCGGGAGCCGTTCCACGCCCTCGTTGCCCTGCCGGATGGCATCCGCCACCGCACGGCGCGCGCCCGGCGCGTCCGGCTCGCGCAGCGCATCGGAGACGGCGCGCAGATCGGATGCGAGCGCGTCGAGCACCTCGACGACGGGCTCGGCGTTCGCGCTCAGGATCTGCACCCACAGCTCGGGGGCGGATGCCGCGATGCGAGTCGTGTCGCGCACGCCCTGGCCCGCCAGCTGCAGCGCGTCAGCATCGGCATCCGCGAGACGGGCGGCCAGCAGGCTCGCCACCACCTGGGGCACGTGCGAGGTCAGCGCGACGGAGCGATCGTGCTCCTCCGGGGTCATCTCCAGCGGCGTGGCACCGAGGTCCAGCGCGAGCGCCTCGACCAGTGCGAGGTCGGCGGCACGGGTCTCCTCGTCGCGGCACACCACCCACGGACGGCCGATGAACAGGTCGGCGCGCGCCGAGATCGCCCCGCCGCGCTCACGTCCCGCGAGCGGATGCGAGCCGATGTAACGGGTGAGGTCCACGCCGCGACGGCGCAGCTCCTGGTACGGCTCCAGCTTCACGCTCGCGACGTCGGTCACCACGGCATCCGGGTGCGCCTCGAGCTCCGCCTGGATGACGTCGGCGGTCACGTCCGGCGGCACCGCCACCACGATCAGGTTAGGAGCATCGTCGTCGCGCGCCGCACGTCCTGCTCCGTAGTCGATCGCGAGCCGCAGCTGCGAGGGCGAGGCGTCGGAGAGCACCACGTCCACGTCGTGCGACCGCAGCGCGTGTCCGATGCTCGCGCCGAGCAGGCCCGCGCCGACGATGCGCACGGTGCCCGACACGCGCGATGCGCGGGCGTTCGTGGTGTCGCTCACTCGGTCTCCTGCTTGTCGTCATCTCCCGCGGCCGCAGGTGTGTCCTGGCGCGACAGAGTCAGCAATGCGCCTCGTTCGATTTTAGTCAGCTCCCTGGCCTTCCCGACCGGGAGAGTTCCCAGGTGCAGCGGACCGAACTGGCGACGCACGAGCTCCTCGACCGGATGACCGACGGCGGCCATCATGCGACGCACGATCCGGTTCCGCCCGGAGTGCAGGGTCAGCTCCACCAGGCTGCTCCCCCGCGACGCGTCCAGCAGCCGAGCCTTGTCGGCCTTGATCGGGCCGTCCTCCAGGTCGAAGCCGCGGGTCAGCTTGGCGATGGTCTGCGCGGTCACCGTGCCGGTGACCTTCGCGATGTACACCTTCGTCACGCCGAACGAGGGGTGCGCGAGCACGTGCGCGAGCTCGCCGTCGTTGGTGAGGATCAGCAGCCCGCTGGTCTCGGCATCCAGCCGGCCGACGTTGTAGAGGCGCTCCTCCCACTCCTTCGTGAAGCGGCGCAGGTCGGGGCGGCCCTTCTCGTCGCGCATGGTGCTGTAGATGCCGGTGGGCTTGTTGAGCATGACGTACCGCTTGGACACGTCCAGCTGCACGGCTGTGCCGTCCACGTCGATCAGATCGGTCTCCGGGTCGATGCGGGTGCCGAGCTCGCTGACCGTGCGTCCGTTCACCCGGATGCGCCCCTCGACGATGTACTGCTCGATCACGCGTCGCGACGCGACGCCCGCATTGGCCAGCGCCTTCTGCAGCCGCACACCGTCCTGGGACATCTCGTCGCTCATCGGGTCACTCCCTCATCGAAGCCGTCGGCCCGGAATCCAGCCCCGGCATACTCTCGCCGCGAAATCCTCATCGGACCACTCCTTCATCGAAGCCGTCGGCGCCGTCGTCCAGCAGCGGTGAGATCGGGGGCAGCTCGTCGATCGAGTTGATCCCCAGATGCTGCAGCAGCTGGTCGGTGGTGCCGTAGTTGATCGCGCCGGTCTCGGAGTCGGCGAACAGCTCGGTGATCAGTCCGCGCGCCAGCAGCGTGCGCACGACCGAGTCCACGTTCACGGCGCGGATGGACGCCACCTGCCCTCGCGTGACCGGCTGCTTGTAGGCGATGACGGCCAGGGTCTCCAGCGCCGCCTGCGACAGGCGCGCGGGCGCCTGCCCGCCGATGAAGTCCGCGACCAGGTCGTCGTGGTCCTCGCGGACGTAGAGGCGCCAGCCGCCACCCACCTCGCGCAGCTCGAATCCGCGCCGCGGCCCGGTGCCGCGGCCGTCATAGTCGTCGACCAGCGTCTCGAGCGTCTGCCGCACGGCGGGGACGGGCGCGTGCACGGCCGCCGCGAGGGCGACCAGGGCGATCGGCTCGTCGACGATCAGCAGGATCGCCTCGACGCGCTCGCTCAGCGGCGTCTCCAGGGTCGTCTCGAGGACGGCATCCTCACTCATCCGGGCATCCTCATCTGTCATGATCCGCTCACCTGTCGTAGTCCGCGCCGAGCGTCGCCAGCTGCTCATCCGACCAGTTCTCCGCCGACCAGCGCAGGGTCAGCTCGCCCAGCGGCTCGAGCTGCTCGAAAGAGAGCGCGGCGTGCCGGTACAGCTCGAGCACCGAGATGAAGCGTGCCACGACGATACCGGGCTCGCTCACCCCGCTCACCAGTTCGCGGAACGTCAGCGAGTCGGTGCTGCGCAGCAGCGTGACGACGACGGCCGCCTGCTCCCGGATGCTGACCAGTGGCGCGTGCAGGTGATCGAGCCCCACCGAGGGGATCTCCTTCGGCGCGAACGCCAGCAGCGCTAGCGCTGCGAAGTCGTCGACGCTCAGCGACCACACCAGCTCCGGGGTCTTCCTGCGGTGCTTCTCGTCGAGCGGTGCCGCCCGCACGTGCCGCCGGTCCTCCCGCTGCAGGCAGCGCGCGAACCAGGCGGAGACCTCCTTGAAGGCGCGGTACTGCAGCAGCCGGGCGAACAGCAGGTCGCGGGCCTCGAGCAGCGCGACGGACTCCGCATCCACCAGTTCGCCCTGCGGCAGCAGCCCCGCCACCTTCATGTCCAGCAGGGTCGCGGCGACGACGAGGAACTCGGACGCCTGGTCCAGCTCGTCCGGCCCGTCGAGATCGCGCAGGTACGAGATGAACTCGTTCGTCACCCTGCTCAGCGACACCTCGGTGATGTCCAGCTCGTGCTTGGAGATCAGGTTCAGCAGCAGGTCGAACGGGCCGTCGAAGTTCGACAGCGAGACCCGGAACCCGGATGCATCCGCATCCTGGTCCACCGGGCCCGTCGAAGCGTCCTCAGGCGACGGCGCCACGGGCGACCAGCTCCCGCGCCAGTCGCAGGTAGGCCTGGGCGGCTGCGTGCTCCGGCGCGAACTCGGTGATGGGCACGCCCGACACCGAGGCGTCGGGGAACTTCACGGTGCGGCCGATCACGGTCTCGAGCACGTCGTCGCCGAAGGCCTCGACGACGCGCTCCAGCACCTCACGGGAGTGCAGCGTGCGCGGGTCGTACATGGTGGCGAGCAGCCCGTCGAGCTTGATCGACGGGTTCAGCCGGTCACGCACCTTGTCGATCGTCTCGATGAGCAGGGCCACGCCGCGCAGCGCGAAGAACTCGCATTCCAGCGGGATGAGCACGCCGTGCGCGGCCGTCAGGGCGTTGACGGTGAGCAGCCCGAGCGAGGGCTGGCAGTCGATCAGGATGACGTCGTACTCCCCCGCCACGTGCCGCAGCACGCGGGCGAGGATCGTCTCGCGGGCGACCTCGTTGACCAGGTGCACCTCGGCGGCGGACAGGTCGATGTTCGCCGGCAGCACGTCGAGGTTCGGGGTCGAGGACTGCACGATCGCCTCGCGCGGGTCGCGCTTGGTGTCCAGCAGCAGGTCGTAGACCGTCGGCACGTCGTGCACAGTGATGCCGAGTCCGGCCGAGAGCGCGCCCTGCGGGTCGAAGTCGACGGCGAGCACCCGGCGACCGTACTCGGCGAGAGAAGCGGCCAGGTTGATCGACGTAGTCGTCTTGCCGACGCCGCCCTTCTGGTTGCACAGCGCGATGATGCGCGCGGGGCCGTGCGAGTCCAGCGGCGCAGGGGCGTCGAAGCCGTGGTACGGGCGACCCGTCGGGCCGATCGGGAGGTCGTCCCCCTTCGTCGCCTTCGACTTGGTCTTCGTCACCTTGTCCGCCACCGGTTCTCCTGCTCGTCGTGCTTGCTCGAGTCTAGCGGCAGGGCCCTCCGGCTCAGCCTCGGCGCGCGGCGCGCTCCCGGGCCGCGGCCACCAGCCCGTCGAAGACGCCCGAGTCGTCGGCGGTCTCCGGATGCCACTGCACCCCCACCGCGAAACGATCACCGTCGGCCTCCATGGCCTGCACGACCCCGTCGCCGTCGCGGGCGACCACACGGAACCCGGGGTGCTCGTCGACCGCCTGATGATGGTGGCTCGGCACCGTCAGACGATCGGCGATCAGCGCCGCGATACGCCCTTCGCCGTCGACCGTGACGTCGGTCGAGCTGTACCCGGCCGGGGTGCCCCCGTGATCGCCGTGCCCGACGACGTCCGGCAGGTGCTGCACCAGCGATCCGCCGGCGGCCACCGCCATCATCTGCATCCCGCGGCAGATGCCCAGCGTCGGCAGCCGCTCCCGATCCGCCTCCGCGAGCAGCCACAGCTCCCAGGCATCCCGGTCGTCGTACCAGGTGGTGACGTGCTCGTGGGGCTCCTGCCCGTAGCGGGCGGGGTTGATGTCCGCCCCGCCCGCTATCAGCAGACCGTCGATCCGGCTCAGTGCGATCCGCGCGGACTCGGGCGAGCCGAGCGGCGGGAGCAGCACCGGCACGCCGCCGGCGCGCTCGACCGAGAGCGCATAGTCGGCGGGCAGCAGGTCGGCCGGGATGTGGCGCCAGTCGCCCCAGTTGGCCAGCTGCCGGTAGGTGCTGATGCCGATGACGGGCCGCACGGCCGCCTGCTCCGGCGAAGGATCACTCAAAGTCGCTCTCCAGGGGTGTGACGTAGGCGTTGGACAGACCTCCGTCCACAAGGAAGTCCATCGCGGTGATGAAGCTGGATTCGTCGCTGCCCAGGAAGGCTACCGCGTTCGCGATCTCCTCCGGCTCGGCGAAGCGTCCCATGGGCACGTGGATCAGCCGGCGCGCGGCCCGCTCGGGGTCCTTCGCGAACAGCTCCTGCAGCAGCGGCGTGTTCACCGGGCCGGGGCAGAGCGCATTCACGCGGATGCCCTTGCGCGCGAACTGCACGCCCAGCTCACGGGTCATCGCCAGCACGCCGCCCTTGGACGCCGTGTACGAGATCTGCGAGGTGGCTGCTCCCATGATCGCGACGAACGACGCCGTGTTGATGATCGAGCCCTTGCCCTGTTCGAGCATGTACGGGAGCACGGCCTTGCAGCAGTAGTAGACGCTGGTGAGGTTGACGTCCTGCACCAGGTTCCAGGCGTCGATGCCGGTCTTCAGGATCGAGTCGTCGGATGCCGGGGAGATGCCGGCGTTGTTGAAGGCGATGTCGATGTGACCGTAGGTGTCGTTCGCGACCTTGAACAGGTTCTCGACCTCGGCCTGGTCCGTGACGTTCACCTTCACGAACACGCCGTCGAGCTCCTCGGCGATGCGCGGACCGTTCACCTCATCGAGGTCGCCGATCACGACCTTGGCGCCCTCCGCGACGAACTTCCTCGCCGTCGCGAGGCCGATCCCGCTGCATCCGCCGGTGATGACGCCGACCTTGCCGTCCAGCTTTCCCATCTGTTCTCCCTGTCGTCTTTCCTGAGATCTGATCAATTGTCGGTCGAGATGAAGACGTTCTTCACCTCGGAGAAGGAGTCCGGTGCATCCGGTCCGAGCTCGCGCCCCAGACCCGACTGCTTGAACCCGCCGAACGGGGTCCAGTAGCGCACCGAGGAGTGCGAGTTCACCGACAGGTTGCCGCTCTCCACGCCGCGCGCGACGCGCAGCGCACGGCCGACGTCGCGGGTGAAGATCGAGCCGGACAGGCCGTACTCGGTGTCGTTGGCCTTGGCGATGGCGTCCGCTTCGTCGGTGAACGGCATGACGGCCAGCACCGGGCCGAACAGTTCCTGCGACCACACCGGATCGGACGCTCCCCGCGGCATGACCACGGTCGGGGCGAGCCAGTACCCGCTGGAGGCGTCCGGAGCCTGACCGCGGAACGCGACATCGGCGCCCACCAGCGCGTCGGCGACCGAATCGCGCTGCTTCGCCGAGATGAGCGGCCCCATCTCCGCGTCCTCGGCAGCGGGATCCTTCACGCGGAACGACTCCACGGCGGGCTGCAGCAGCTCCAGGAACCGATCGTAGACGCTCTGCTGCACGAGGATGCGCGAGCGGGCGCAGCAGTCCTGCCCCGCGTTGTCGAGGCCTGCTCCGGGCGCGGATGCCGCAGCCCGTTCGAGGTCGGCGTCCTCGAAGACGATGTTCGCGTTCTTGCCGCCGAGCTCCAGCGTCAGCCGCTTGACCTGGTCCGCGCAGCCGCGCATGATGCCCTTGCCGACGTCGGTGGAGCCGGTGAAGCACACCTTGCGCACCAGTGGATGCGTCACGAAACGGTCGCCGACGATCCGGCCCTTGCCCGGGATGACGGTGAACACGCCCTCCGGGATGCCCGCTTCGAGCGCCAGCTCGCCGAGACGCATGGCGGTGAGCGGGGTGAGCTCGGCTGGCTTGAGCACGACGGTGTTGCCTGCCGCGAGAGCCGGGCCGAAGCCCCAGCCGGCGATCGGCATGGGGAAGTTCCACGGCACGATGATGCCGACCACGCCGAGCGGTTCGTGGAACGTGATGTCCACACCGCCCGGTACCGGGATCTGCCTGCCGAAGTGCCGCTCGGGCGCAGCGCTGTAGTAGTTCAGCACGTCGCGGACGTTGCCCGCCTCCCAGCGGGCGTTGCCGATGGTGTGCCCCGCTCCTGCGACCTCGAGGTCGGCAAGCTCGTCGATGTGCGCGTCGACGACCGAGGCGAACGAGCGCATCAGCCGGGCCCGCTCCGCGGGAGCGATGGCGCGCCACGCGGGATAAGCGCGATGCGCGCGCTCGATCGCCGCATCCGTCTCGGCGAGATCGGCCTGCGGGACGGTGGCGACGGCAGCGCCGGTCGCGGGGTTCAGCACCGTGAAGGCGCCGCCGGCGCCGAACGGGGTGGTGGGGATCCTCATGCTCACAGCCTCTCGAATCCGCGGGTCAGCTCCCAATCGGTGACGGCGGCGTCGAAGGCCTCGATCTCGACATCCGCGTAATGCACGTAGTGCCGGACGACGTCCTCGCCGAACACCTGCGCGGCGATCTCGGAGTTCGCCAGCGTGTCACGGGCCTCGTGCATGGTTGTCGGCACGACCGGCGCCCCCGACTCGTAGGCGTTGCCGCGGGTCTCCGCCTCGAGCGAGAGCTCGTTCTCGATGCCGTACAGGCCGCCGGCGAGCATCGCCGCCAGCCCGAGATACGGGTTCATGTCGCCGCCGGGGAGGCGGTTCTCCATCCGGGCGCTCTTCCCGCTGCCGACCAGCCGCACCGCGGTGGTGCGGTTGTCGATGCCCCACGCGACGGACGTGGGCGCGAACGAGCCCTTCACGAAGCGCTTGTAGGAGTTGATGTTCGGTGCGTAGAACAGCGTGAACTCGCGCATGGTCGCCAGCACGCCGGCGATGAAGTGGTCGTACACCGCGGAGCGGCGGCCGTTCTGCTCGTCCCAGAAGACCAGGCCGTCGTCGTCCTTGCCGCGCAGCGACATGTGCACGTGACAGGAGTTGCCCTCGCGCTGGTTCGGCTTGGCCATGAACGTGATCGACTGGCCGTGCTGACGGGCGATGTCCTTGGCCGCGGTCTTGTAGTACGAGTGGTTGTCGGCGGTCGCGATCACCTCGTCGAACAGGAACGCGATCTCGTGCTGGCCGAAGTTGCACTCCCCCTTGGCCGACTCGACCGTCAGTCCCGAGGAGTACATGGTGTTGCGGATGTCGCGCAGCAGCGGCTCGACGATCGAGGAGCCCAGGATGGAGTAGTCGATGTTGTACCGGTTGGCCGGGATCAGGTTGCGGTAGCCGTCGTCCCACGCCTTCTCGTAGGGCGTGTTGTAGATCACGAACTCCAGTTCGGTGCCGGCGACGGCCTTCCAGCCGTGCCCCGCCGCACGATCGACCTGCGCGCGCAGCATGCTGCGCGGCGACACCCGCACCGCCTCGCCGGTCGTGCTGGTCAGGTCGCACTGGATCAGCACACTGCCAGGGCGGTGCGGCATCAGCCGGATCGTCGACAGGTCGGGGATGAACTCCATGTCACCGTAGCCGCTCGCCCAGGACGCGTGGTCGTAGCCGTCGACCGTGTTCATGTCGACGTCGACGGCGAGCAGGTAGTTGCAGCCCTCGGTGCCGTGGCCCAGCACGGAGTCGAGGAAGAAGCGGGCGTGCAGCAGCTTGCCCTGCAGGCGGCCCTGCATGTCGGTGAAGGCGAGGACGACCGTGTCGATCTCCCCCTCCAGGATCATTCCGCGCAGACGGTCGACGGTCAGCATCCGATCGTTGCGGGGAGGTGTGGGGGTGATGTTCATCGTGCTCATTTCAGAAGGCCCTTCAGGAGTGCGGCCGTGGCGTCGCAGTGCGCTGCCATGACACGGCGCGCACGCTCGGCGTCGCCGTCGAGGATCGCCATGACGATCTCCCGGTGCTCGGCGTCGGCGTGTTCGATGTTCTTCTTGAGGAATGGGATCTCGGCGAGCAGCTGGTGGATCTTCGCCTGCACGCCGCTGCAGGCGTGCGCGAGCTCGTCCGAGCCGCAGACGGTGCTGATGGCGAGGTGGAGCCTGGCATCCGCCTGCCGGTAGTCGGCGGGCGTCTCGGCGGCGTCGACCTCGGCGAGGCCGGTCTGCAGCAGCTGCCGCTGCTCGTCGGTGAGGTCGGTGAGAGCGGCGCGGTGCGCCGCGCCCGGTTCGATCACCGAGCGGAAGATGATCAGGTCGTCGATCTCGGCTCGGCGGGGCGGATGCTGGCCGGCCGGCCACGCCTCCTTCGGTGGCTCGACGACGGTGCCCCCTCCGCGTCCCCGGGTCGTCGAAACGAGCCCGGCGGCGCGGAGGGCGCTGATGGCCTCCCGGAGTGTGGCGCGCGAGACGTTCAGCCGCTCGGCGAGGTCGCGCTCGCCGGGCAGCTTCTCGCCCACCCGGAAGATGCCGAGCTGGATGGCCGATCCGAGCTGCTCCACGCAGGATTCGAAGGCCATCTGCCCGCGCACCGGGTGCAGCGCGGCGTCCACCAGGAGGGAGTCCATCATCGTCGTCCGGTCGCACTCACTCGTCGAGCAGCGTGTCCGCGGACTTGGTGAGGTGCTCGGCCTCTGCGCTGCTGTTCATGAAGTCGCGCTTGCCGTAGGCGTACCACAGCACGATCGACAGGATGGCGACGACGGCGACGGCGATCGGCGCGTAGTTGAACGTGTCGACCGTGATCGGGGTGACCGGCGGCAGCACGAACAGGATGACGATGAACACCACCCAGACCACCGCGATCCAGCCGATCAGAGCGCTCCAGCGGCCGAGGTTCCACGGACCAGGCTGGAACGCCGGGTTCAGCCGGCGCAGGAACACCGGGGTCACGTAGGCGATGTACAGGCCGATCACCGCGATGGAGGTGACGGCGGCGTACGCGGTCGTGTTGAACAGCGCGGGGACCGTGACGACGATCGACAGCACCACGCACAACCAGATCGAGTTGGTCGGCGTGCCGGTGCGCTTGTTCACCTGCGCCCACAGCCGAGCGCCGGGGATCGCGTTGTCCCGCGAGAACGCGTAGCTCATCCGCGAGTTGGCGGTGACGGATGCCATGCCGCAGAAGAACTGCGCGCCGCACACGATGAACAGCAGGAACTTCGCGACGTCGGGGTTGTTCAGCGCGTCCATGAAGATCTGCGCCGGGCCCGAGCCGAGACCCGTGCCGACGATCTTCGACAGCCCCGCCTCGCTGCCGTCCTGGATCGCCGCGACGATCGTGTACAGCAGGATCCAGCCGCCGATGATCGAGATCAGCACGCTCATCACGATGCCCTTCGGCGCCGCGACCGAGGCGTTCTTGGTCTCCTCCGCGACATGCGCAGAGGCGTCGTAGCCGGTGTAGGTGTACTGGGCCATCAGCAGGCCCATCAGGAACACGTAGGGGCCGAAGCCCCAGCCGGTCTCGTTGTGCCAGGTGGTGAAAGTCCAGGCGACGTCCTGGTGCTGCGAGGGCATGATCCACAGCACGGCGACGATGATCACGACGCCGACGATGTGCCACCACGCCGACACCGAGGAGAGCAGGCTCACCAGGTTCACGCCGAAGGTGTTCAGCAGGCCGTGGACGACGATCAGCACCACGAACAGCAGGAAGGTGTTCAGCGCGGTGACCTCGGTCCCCCACATCAGGTTGGCGAAGGCCATCATGGTGGCGGCCGCGCCGTAGTCGATGGCGGCGGTCACCGCGACCTCGCCGAGGAAGTTGTACCACCCGACGAACCAGGCCCACTGGCGCTTGTTCTTCTTGGCCAGGCGTCCGGCCCAGAAGTACAGGCCGCCGGCGGTGGGATAGCGGGAGCAGACCTCCGCCATCGCCAGCGCGACGCACAGCACGAAGACGCCGACCAGCGGCCATCCGATGGTGATCGCGCTCGGTCCCCCCGACTTCAGCGCGATGTTGAAGGACGTGATGCAGCCGGCAAGGATCGAGATGATCGAGAACGACACCGCGAAGTTCGAGAAGCCCGACATCCCGCGATGGAGTTCCTGCTTGTAGCCGAGTTCGGCGAGGGCGGCGGCGTCATCGTCGACGGGGCCGGTCCCCACAGCCTTTGTGGATTCGCTCATGGAAGTGCTACCTGCTTTCAGTGGAGGGAGCGTTTGGAGCGATTCTGGCCTCATCCACCGAAAGCTGTCAATGGTCTGACTTCAATCCATTAAATCTGGGTCCCTGAGCCTGTCGAAGGGCTAGGTCGCCCGCGGATGAGAGGTCGCGTAGACGTCCCGCAGGGTGTCGACCGAGACGTGGGTATAGATCTGCGTCGTGGCGACGGATGCATGACCCAGCAGCTCCTGCACGACGCGGACGTCGGCGCCGCCCTGCAGCAGGTGCGTGGCGAAGGAGTGGCGCAGCGTGTGGGGCGAGACCTCCACGGTGATCTGCGCCTTCTCGGCCGCGGCTCGGATGATCAGCCAGGCGCTCTGTCGCGACAGCGGGGCGCCTCGCGCACCCAGGAACAGCCGGGCGGTCGCGCGCCCCTTCGCCGCCAGTCCTGGGCGCACCCTGGTCAGGTACGCGTCGACGGCGGCACGGGCGTAGGAGCCCACCGGGACGATGCGCTCCTTGTCGCCCTTGCCGCGCAGGCGCAGCACGTCGCCGTAGGAGAGGTCGTCCACATCCAGCGACACGGCCTCGGACACGCGGGCGCCGGTCGCGTAGAGCAGCTCGAGCAGGGCGCGGTCGCGGATGCCCATCGGATCCTCCGGCGAGGGTGCGGCGAGGAGCCGTTCGACCTGCTCGATCGTCAGCGCCTTCGGCAACCGCTGCGGGGTCTTCGGAGGGCGCATCCGACCGGTGGGGTCGTCCTCCTCGATGCCCTCCCTGGCGAGGAAGCGGTGCCAGCCCCGCACCGAGGACTGCAACCGGGCGAGACTGGTCGCCGCCGGCGGCGGCTCGGCCGCGGAGCGCTCGGCGATGAACTCCGCCACCACCGCCTGGGTGATGCCCTCGGTCGACTCGATCCCCCGCTCACGGAGCCAGTCAATGTACGCGTTCAGGTCGCGGCGGTAGGCGGCGATCGAGTGCTCGGAGAGGCCGCGCTCGATCGTGATGTGCCGCAGGTAGGCGTTCAGCGCACGGTCGAGCTGCATGTCGTCAGCGGCGGTCGCGCTTCGTCGCGGCCGCGAGCACGCCGATGGAGAGGATGCCGTTGTGCATCCGTCCTTCGAGCACGGCATCCACGGCATCCACCAGCGGCACCCACTCCACGCGGATGTCGGCCTCCTCGTCCTCCCGCGCGTGCGCGGCGGCGGCAGCGCCGATGCCGGTGGCGAGGTAGACGTGGATCATCTCGTCGTTGCCGCCCGGAGTCGTCCAGCTCGAGACGAGGTGCTCCCAGTGCTCGGCGGTGATGTCGGCCTCCTCCGCCAGCTCGCGCTGCGCGGCGACCATGGGGTTCTCCCCCGGGATGTCGAGCAGGCCCGCGGGCAGCTCCCAGTCGCGGTGCCGGATCGGATGCCGGTACTGCTGGATCAGCAGCACGCGGTCCTGATCGTCGATCGCGACGACGGCCACGGCGCCCGTGTGCGCGACGTACTGGCGGCGGATCTCACCGTCGCCGTACGCCACGCGCTCATCGAGCACGTTCCACACGGCTCCTCGGAACCCGATCTCGCTGGAGAGGACCTCGGGCTCGAAGGGCTCGTCCCGCAGGCCTTCTCCCGAAGGATCAGGACTCGTCATCGCCGAACAGCTCGCTGGAGCGGTGCCGCTCGATGGCGGCGCCGATCAGGCCGCGGAACAGCGGGTGCGGCGCGGTCGGGCGCGAGCGCAGCTCGGGGTGCGCCTGCGTGGCGATGTAGTACGGGTGCACATCGCGCGGGAGCTCGACGTACTCGACCAGGTCGAGGTCGGGGTTCAGGCCGGAGAACACCAGCCCGGCGTCGGTGAGGCGGTCACGGTAGGAGTTGTTCACCTCGTAGCGGTGACGGTGACGCTCGGAGGCCGTGTCCGCGCCGTACAGCTCGCGGGCCAGCGAGCCCTCGGCGAGGGCGGCCTCGTACAGGCCCAGGCGCATGGTGCCGCCCAGGTCGCCGCCGTCGAGGATCTCGACCTGCTCGGCCATGGTCGCGATGATGGGCTCGGCGGTCTCAGGGTCGAACTCGGTCGACGACGCCCCTGCGATTCCGGCGACGTGGCGGCCGTACTCGATGACCATGCACTGCAGGCCGAGGCAGATGCCGAGCGTGGGGATGCCCTGCTCACGCGCGAAGCGCAGCGCGCCCAGCTTGCCCTCGATGCCCCGGATGCCGAAGCCGCCGGGCACGAGGATGCCGTCCAGGTCGCCGAGGTTCTTCGCGGCGCCCTCCGGGGTCTCGCAGGTGTCCGAGGCGATCCAGCGGATGTTGACCTTGGTCTCGTGCGCGAAGCCCCCGGCCTTGAGCGCCTCGGTCACGGACAGGTACGCGTCGGGCAGGTCGATGTACTTGCCGACCAAGCCGATCGTGACCTCGTGCTTGGGGTTGTGCACGGCGTGCAGAACCTGGTTCCAGCGGGTCCAGTCGACCTCGCCTGCGCGCTCGGCCAGGCCCAGCTTGGAGATGATGTACGCATCCAGGCCCTGATCGTTCAGGGTGGACGGGATGTCGTAGATGCTCGGCAGATCGACCGTGTTGACGACGCCCTCGGTGTCGACGTCGCACATCAGGGCGATCTTGTTGCGGTTGCTCTCGCTGACCGGGCGGTCGCTGCGCAGCACGAGGGCGTCGGGCTGGATGCCGACCTGACGCAGGGCGGCGACGGAGTGCTGGGTCGGCTTGGTCTTCTGCTCGCCGGAGGCGCCCATGAAGGGCACCAGCGAGACGTGCACGAAGAACACGTTGCCGCGGCCGAGCTCGTGGCGCAGCTGACGAGCGGACTCGAGGAAGGGCTGCGACTCGATGTCGCCGACGGTGCCGCCGACCTCGGTGATGATCACGTCGGGGCGGGGCTCCTCGGTGGCCTGCAGGCGCATGCGGCGCTTGATCTCGTCGGTGATGTGCGGGATGACCTGCACGGTGGCGCCGAGGTAGTCGCCGCGCCGCTCCTTGGCGATCACCTGCGAGTAGATCTGGCCGGTGGTCACGTTGGCCGCGCGGGAGAGCTCGATCCCGAGGAAGCGCTCGTAGTGACCGATGTCGAGGTCCGTCTCGGCGCCGTCGTCGGTGACGAACACCTCGCCGTGCTCGAACGGGTTCATGGTGCCCGGGTCCACGTTCAGGTACGGGTCGAGCTTCTGCATGACCACGCGCAGTCCGCGGGCGGTGAGGAGGTTGCCCAGGCTGGCCGCCGTGAGACCCTTCCCCAACGACGAAACGACACCGCCTGTCACGAAGATGTGTCGAGTGGTGTCGTTCTTGGGCCCCGCAACAGAAGAGTTCATCACGGGCTTTTATCCTATCAGTTCGTTCCCGAGCCGAGGCTCAGGAGTTCACGGGCGTGGCTGAGCGCGGCATCCGAATCGGCGAGCCCGGAGAGCAGTCGCGCCATCTCGGCCTCGCGCTGCTCGCCCGAGAGTCGCGTGACGCTGGAGGCGGTGACGGAGCCGTCGTTCGACTTCACGACGGACAGGTGGTTGGTCGCGAATGCGGCGACCTGGGCGAGGTGGGTGACCGCGATCACCTGCGAGGTGCGGGCGAGCTGCGCGAGCCTGCGGCCGACCTCGATCGCGGCGGCACCGCCGATGCCGGCGTCGACCTCGTCGAACACGAACGTCGGGACCGGGTCGGTGCCGGCGATGACGACCTCGATGGCGAGCATGACGCGGGACAGCTCGCCACCCGAGGCGCCGCGCGACACGGAGCGCGGCTCGGCGCCGGGGTGCGGGGCGAGCAGGATCGCGACGTCGTCGCGTCCGTGCGCGGATTCGGTGCCGGGCGAGACCCGCGCTTCGAGCCGGGCATCCGGCATCGCGAGGGCGTGCAGCTCCTCGGTGACGGCGTCCGACAGGCGCACGGCGGCGTCGGTGCGGGCTGCGGTGAGCGCGTCGGCGGCGGCGTCGAGCGCGCTGCGCGCCTCGGATGCCTGGGCGGTGAGCCGCTCGATGCGGTCGCCGTCGTCGTCGAGCTCGGCCAGGCGCAGCGAACCCGTCCGCCACACCTCGAGCGCCTGCTCCAGGGAGCCGTGCTGTCTGATCAGCCCGCCGATCGCCGCACGGCGCTCCTCGACCGCCGCCAGCTCGTGCGGGCCCGACTCGTCGAGGTCGGCGAGGTAGGTGGACAGCTGCCCCGCGAGGTCGGCGGCCCGGTAGCCGAGATCGGCGAGGATCTCCGCGATCTCAGTGAGCTGCGGGTCGGCGGCCCGCTCCAGGGCGCGTCGCGCCTCGGC
Organism: Microbacterium sp. 22195; assembly: GCF_052056515.1. Lineage (NCBI taxonomy): Bacteria > Bacillati > Actinomycetota > Actinomycetes > Micrococcales > Microbacteriaceae > Microbacterium > Microbacterium sp. 22195. The sequence continues at coordinate 5,606 of NZ_JBQEPE010000001.1, read as the reverse complement.
GACGAGTCCGGCCACGTCGGGCTCGTCGTCCTCGCTGGAGAGCGCGGTGCGTGCCTGGGACGCGGACAGCCGCAGCTCCTCCGCGTTCGCGAGGCGCTCGGCGCGCTCGTTCAGGGAGACGTCCTCCCCCGCCTCGGGCTCGAGCTGCTCGATCTCGGCGAGCTGCTCGCGCAGCTGCGCGGCCTCGGCTGCGCGACGGTCGCGGTTCTCGGTGAGCTCGGCGATCTCGGCATCCAGCGCCCGCCAGGCCTGGAAGCGTTCGGTGTACTCGGCCAGCGCGGTCGCGATCCGCTCGCCGCCGAAGCGGTCGAGGGCGTCGCGCTGAGCGGATGCCGACCGCAGGCGCAGCTGATCGGACTGGCCGTGCACGACCACCAGCTCATCCGCGAGGGCGGAGAGCACGGAGGCCGGGGCGGCACGGCCGCCCACGCTCGCGCGGCTGCGCCCCTCGGCGCTCAGCGTGCGCGAGACGTACAGCTCGGAGGCGTCGCCGGCGGGTTCGAGCTCGCCGCCGGCATCCGTGACGATGTCGGCGACCGGCCCGTGCGGCGGCACGAGCCAGACACCCGCGACGGATGCCTGGGAGGCTCCGGCGCGCACGGCGGACGAATCCGCCCTGGCACCGAGCAGCAGGCCAAGTCCGGTGACGACCATGGTCTTGCCCGCACCGGTCTCGCCGGTGACGGCGGTGAACCCAGGACCCAGCGGCAGCACGGCGTCATCGATGACGCCCAGGCCGCGGATGCGCATCTCATCGATCACGAGGCACCTCGCCATCCTGCGACGGGCAGCTGGAACTTGCGGACCAGGCGGTTCGTGAACGCGGTCGGATGCAGTCGCGCGAGCCGCACCGGCCGTGACGACCGGCGCACGATGACGCGCGCTCCGGGCGGAAGGTCGTGCGAGCGTCTGCCGTCGCACCACAGGATGCCGGTGCCGCTGGTGCGCTCGAGCATCTCGATCGCGACGGATGCCTCGGGTCCGACCACGAGCGGCTTCGCGAACAGCGCGTGCGCCGACAGCGGCACGACGGCGATGGCCTCCACGGTCGGCCAGATCACGGGTCCGCCGGCGGAGAAGTTGTAGGCGGTGGAGCCTGTCGGCGTGGAGACGACCATCCCGTCGCATCCGAAGCTCGACAGCGGCAGCCCGTCGATCTCGATGACGACCTCGATCATCCGCTCCCGGCTGGCCTTCTCGACGGTGGCCTCGTTCAGGGCCCACGTCTCGTAGACGACCGTGCCCTCGACGTCCTTCACGCGCACCGAGAGCGCCATGCGCTCCTCGACCTCGTAGTCGCGCGCGATGACCCGGTGCACGGCGGCGTCCATGTCGTCGCGGTCGATCTCGGCCAGGAAGCCGACGTGCCCCATGTTGATGCCGAGCACGGGCGCTCCGGAGTCGCGGACCAGTTCGGCCGCGCGCAGGATCGTGCCGTCGCCGCCGAGGACGATCGCCAGTTCGAGATCCTCTGCCGCCACGTCCTCGCCGAGCTGCGCGATCTCGGCGAACCGGGCGTCGACGTCGGAGAGCTCCTCACGATCGGGGGCCGCGAGCACGGGGACCGCGCCCGCCTGGTGCAGTGCGTCGATCACGCGCAGGGCCGCATCGACCGTGTCGGGCCGCTTCGCGTGGGCGACGACCAGGATCCGGCGCTCGTTCATCGTCCTCCTGCCACGTGTGCGATCTGCTCCGACCATTCTGACGGATCCGTGCCGCGGCCGGGCGCGAGGTGCACCAGGTATTCGGCGTTGCCGTGCGTGCCGAGGATGGGCGAGGCCAGGATGCCGAGCACGCCCAGCCCGCTGTCGTGCGCGGTCCACAGGGTGCGCTCGACCGCGTCCACCCGCAGGGCGGGTTTGGTGACGAGCCCTCCCTTGATGGCCGTGCGGCCCACCTCGAACTGGGGCTTCACCAGCAGCACGGCGTCACCGCCGGGCGCGATCACGCCGGCGACGGCCGGCAGCACGTGCTCCAGGGAGATGAAGGAGAGGTCGCCGACCACGAGCTCGGGTCGGGCCGGCTCGCCCGTGGCTTCTGTGAGGCTCTCCGCGGTCATGTGCCGCACGTTGAATCCCTCGACCGACGTGACGCCGGCATCCGCGGCGATGGACGGGGCCAGCTGGCCGTGACCGACGTCGACCGCGAGCACGCGCCGTGCACCGCGCTCGCGGAGCACCTGCGTGAACCCGCCCGTCGAGGCGCCCATGTCGAGGGCGAGCCTGCCGTGGACGTCGATGGCGAAGCCGTCGAGTGCCGCGATGAGCTTGTGGGCGCCGCGGCTGACGTAGTGGTCGGCTCCGTCGACGCGGATCTCGGTGTCGTCGGTGACGGGCGTCGAGGCCTTCACGACGGGGTGACCGGCGACCCGGACGAGGCCGTCGGCGATGAGGGTCGCGGCGTGCGAGCGCGAGCGGGCCAGGCCCCGCGCCGCGAGGGCCGCATCGAGTCTGGTCATCGCGTTCCCGGGGCGGCGTCGCCTCGAGGAGCGCTCTCGAGTCGCTTCATGAGCTCGTCGTGCAGGGATCCGTAGGCATCAGCGCGGGAGTCGAGGGGCTGCCCCTCGATCAACCGCAGCCGACTCCACAGGGCGTCGGCCGGCTCGTCGCGCGTGTGCTCCATCCGACCACTGTAACGCGCACCGCCGACGAGCAGAGGGAGACGCTCAGGGCCTGTGGAAACGAACGGAGACCGTGCGGGTCTCAGGGCTTGTGGAACGGATCCGCGTACAGCCGCTCCGGCACCCGGAACGCGTAGATCATCAGGCCCGTCGCCCAGATCGCGGCCGCGCCGGCGCGCAGCAGGTCGATCTGCGACGAGCCCTCGGACACGATCTGCACGTCCGCATCGACCACGCGCACGGCGGCATCGTTCACGGTGAAGACGCCGTTCTTCTCGATCGTCTCCGGATACGGCTCGTGCAGTTCGCGCAGGTCGCTGAGGATGTAGTCGGGACGCGAGCCCTGCGGAGCGGCGAGAACGTGCTTGGGACGGTCGATGCCCGTCAGGACCAGCGCGGAGTCGATGCCGGCACGGGCGGCGCCGGCGATGTCGGTGTCGAGCCGGTCGCCGATGAAGAGGGGGCGCTGCGCGCTGAAGCGCTCGACGGCCACCTCGAAGATGGGCTTCTCGGGCTTGCCCGCGACGATCGAGAGCCGGCCGATCGCGGTGTGCACGGCGGAGACGAGCGTGCCGTTGCCCGGGGCCACGCCGCGATCGCGCGGGATCGTCCAGTCGGTGTTGGTCGAGATCCACGGGATCCCGCCCTCCTCCTCCGGCACCTGCAGCGCGAACGCGGCTTCAGCGAGATCGGTCCAGCCCACTTCGGGGGCGAAGCCCTGCACGACCGCGGCCGGCGAGTCCTCGGCGCTGCGGGTGACCGTGTATCCGGCCTTGTGCGCCTCGTCGACCAGGCCGTCTCCCCCGACGATGAGGATCGTCGCGGGCGCCGGCACCATGGTCGCGAGCAGCCGCATGGCCGCCTGCGGGCTCGTCACGACGTCGGCAGGAGCCACGGTGAGGCCCAGCTCGCTCAGGTGCGCGGCGACCGCGGCATCCGTGCGGGATGCGTTGTTCGTGATGTACCCCAGGCGCAGCTGTTCGGCGGCGCGGTTCAGGCTCTCGATCGCGTACGGGAGGGCACCGGGTCCGGCATAGACCACCCCGTCGAGGTCGGCGAGCAGTGCGTCACGGTCGGTCAGCGGAGTGGGCGCCGACTTCATGCGGCGGAACAGCGCCATCAGGCCTCGGACTCCGGCTCACGATCGGTGCCGTTCTCAGGCACGTCGGCAGATGCGTCGTCGGAGGTCGTCGCGGTCTCGGCCTCCGCAGCGTCGGAGGGCTCGTCCGACTCGGGAGCCTCGGCGTCCTCGGACTCGTCGACGTCACCGGACTCGTCCACGTCGTCCTCGTCTTCGTAGTCCTCGTCGAAGTCCTCGATCAGACCGTCCTCGACGATCATCTCGTCGAACTGGCCGTCGAGGCCCAGAGCGGATGCTGCGACGTCGGCGCGCTCGGTCCAGAACGCCGCCTCGTCGGTGCGGCCGAGGTCCTCGAGCACCGCCGCGCGCGCCGAGAAGAGTGCGGGGCTCCACTCGAACGCGCGATCGGGGTCGAGTTCCGGGATCTCGAGTTCGCCGAGCGCGAGCTCGGTCTCACCACGGTCGAGCCTGGCACCGGACATGGCGATCGCCAGCGCGACGCGGACCTCGGGCTCGAGCGCCGAGCGATCCACGGCACGGCCCTCCTCGAGGGCGCGGTCCGGCCGACCGACACCGCGCTCGCTGTCGACGATCAGGGCGATCATGTCGTCCTTGCCGGAGAGACGCCGGTAGGTGCGAAGCTCCCGAAGGGCGAGGGCGAAGTCGCCGATGCCGTACGCGGTGATCGCGAGGGTGGAGCGCACCACCGGAATGCGGCCGGCACGACGGGATGCCGCCAGGGCGTGCGCGTGCGCGCGCTCCGGCTCCTCGTCGATCAGCTGCGCGGCCATCGCCAGGTGGCGGGCCGTCTGGTCGGCGTTCTCCTTGCTGAGGGTCTTCAGCTCGTTGCGCGCCGAGGGGTGCAGGTCACGCGCGGTGATCTCCTCGGGGATCGGCGGCTCCTCGATGCGCTCGCGCACCGGTGCGAATTCGTTGACCGGGCGATCGGCACCGCCACGCGGACGGTCCCGGTAGGACGGACGCTCGCCGCGATCACGATCGCGGTCCCCGAAGGAGCGACGCTCGCCCTGCGGGCGGTCACCACGGTAAGGGCGGTCGCCCTGGAGACGGTCACCCTGAGGACGCTCGCCATAGGGACGACGCTCACCCTGGGGACGGTCGCCCTGGCTGCGGTCGCGGTCACCGAACGAGCGACGCTCACCCTGCGGACGGTCACCACGATACGGACGGTCACCCTGGCCGCGATCACGATCACCGAACGAACGGCGCTCACCCTGAGGACGGTCACCATACGGACGACGCTCTCCCTGCGGGCGGTCACCGCGGTACGGGCGGTCGCCCTGGCTGCGATCACGATCACCGTAAGGACGGCGCTCTCCCTGCGGGCGGTCGCCACGGTACGGGCGGTCGCCCTGGCTGCGATCACGATCACCGAAAGAGCGACGCTCACCCTGGGGGCGGTCACCGTACGGGCGACGCTCACCCTGCGGACGGTCACCATATGGGCGACGCTCACCCTGCGGACGGTCACCGTACGGGCGGCGCTCGCCCTGCGGACGGTCACCATATGGGCGGCGCTCGCCCTGCGGACGGTCACCACGGTACGGTCGGTCCCCCCGGCTGCGGTCGCGGTCGCCGTAAGGGCGACGTTCGCCCTGGTTGCGATCGCCGTACGGCCGACGCTCACCATCACGGGAGCTGCCGGCGTCGTTGCGGCGAGGCGACCTCGAGGAGGAGTCCGAGTATCGCGGCTTGCGCTCGGAGCCCGAACGTCGATCGCGCGCGCCCTCACCGTCTCGGCGGTCCCGCTGCTCATCCGACATTCTGACTCCCTTTTTGCTTGTTAACGCAAGATGGCCACCCAACCCTGGGTGGCCATCTTACTTAAGAGAAGTCCGGCGGTGTCCTACTCTCCCACAGGGTCCCCCCTGCAGTACCATCGGC